>NZ_BONX01000019.1 GCF_016862935.1 Plantactinospora mayteni | reverse complement strand
GCCATCGCGGATCACGCCACCACCCGGCCCCAACCCCAGCCACCCACCCACCCCGCAGGCAGGTTCACGCGACGCCAAGCGGGAAAAGCTCAGTCACCCCACCGAGCAGGTATCTCGGCCGGCGGCTCCCCCTCGCCGGCCCAGAACATCGCCCCGTCCGCGTCGACCACCACCACCCGGGGCGTACGCGCCTGCCCCCAGCTCACCGCCTCGCCCGGGTCGTCCCAGCTCGGCGCCTCCTCGAGTACCCCGGTCTGCGCCCCCTCGGCGTCCCCGGCGGCCCGCTCCCAGTAGCCGGTCCAGACCTGCCGGCCGCCCGAGACGTCCGGGTGTACGAAGACGGTCCCCCGCCCACGCCAGGCGGCCAGCTCCTCCGGCACCGGGGGCACCTTCACCGACGCCGCGATCGCCTCCAGATCTTCCACCCCGAACGCGTGCGGCAGCAGCTCGGCCATCCGCAACGGCACCGGCTCCGCCTCGATCAGGCAGTCCGGCCCACCGTTCTCCCAGAGCAACTGCCGGCACCGCCCACACGGCATCAACGGCTCACCGGTCGCCCCGACACACGACAGCGCGACCAGTTTGCCCCCACCGGAGGCGTGCAGCGCCGAGACGACTCCGCACTCGGCGCAGAGCGTCACCCCGTACCCGGCGTTCTCGACGTTGCAGCCGACCACCACCCGGCCGTCATCGACCAGCGCCGCTGCCCCGACCGGGAAGTTCGAGTACGGCGCGTACGCGTGCCGCATCACGTCGGTCGCGGCGGCCCGCAGCTTCGCCCAGTCAATCTCCATCGTCACGCCCCCATCCTGCCCCGCCGCTGGTCAGCCCTTGATGTAGGGCTTACCGTCGGCGGCCGGGGCACGCACCTTGCCGACCAGGCCGGCCACGGCCAGCAGGGTGGCCAGATATGGCAGCATCGCCAGGAACTCGCTCGGGATGCTGCTGTCGATCGCGCCCAGATACGTACCGAGCTGGTCCGCGAAGCCGAAGAAGAGCGCCGCCAGCAGGGCACCCGTCGGGCTCCACCGCCCGAAGATCAGCGCCGCCAGCGCGATGAAGCCCTTACCGCCGATCATGTTCTTGCTGAAGGTGTAGAGCGCCAGCGTGTACGACGCACCACCCACCCCGGCGACCATCCCGGCCAGCAGCACGTTCCGGTAGCGCAGCGCCAGCACTTTCACCCCGAGGGTGTCGGCGGCGGTCGGGTGCTCACCCACCGAGCGGGTCCGCAGCCCCCACCGGGTACGGAACAGCGCGACGTGGATCACCACCACCAGGATCAGTGCCAGGTAGAGGAAGATGTTGCCGCGGAACAGCGCCGGCCCGAGCACCGGGATGTCCGACAGTACCGGGATCGGCCACGCCTCGAACCTCGGCGGCTGGTTGTACTTCGCCGCCTCCGGCTGCATCAACCGCTCGTAGAGGAACCCGGTCAACCCCACCGCGAAGAGGTTCAGCACGATCCCCATCACCACCTGGTCGACCAGGTAGCGGATGGTGAAGATCGCCAGCAGCAGCGAGATCAGCGCACCACCGAGGGCGGCGGCGATCAACCCGACCCAGACGTTCGCCGCGATGGTGCCGACCAGGGCACCTGCGAACGCCCCCATCAGCAGTTGGCCCTCGATCGCCACGTTCACCACGCCGGACCGCTCGCAGAGCACCCCGGCCAGGGCACCGAAGATCAGCGGCAGGGCCAGGATGAAGGTACCCCGGACGATGTTGACCAGCGGCATGAAGTTCTGCCCGGTCGGCGCCGCCGACACCTGCCAGCAGAGGAAGGAGAGCACCACCCCGACCACCGCCACGCCGAGCAGCGGCACGAACCAGCGCTTCGGCAGCCCGGCCAGCAGCGCCGCCCCGGCCGCCGCCGCGACCATCCCGAACAGGATCGCCCCGACGGTACCGTCGATGGTCAGCGCCGCCCCGCCGGCATCCTCGCTGAGCGTGAACCGCGCGTCCTCGCCGGTGGCCAGCGAACCGAAGAGCACCGCCGCGACCAGCCCGAGCAACACCGCACCCGCGCCGACCCTGCGGTCCCGGGTCCAGAAACCCGGCCGTACGGTGACGGCCAGCTCCTCCACAGTCATGGTCGACATCAGTGCCGCCTTCCGTTCGCGACTGCGGGGCTCGCAAGCTCACTCCTCGCGCTCACCTGCTACCAGCCCTTCGCCATGCTCGTGGACAACCTCGCGGCCCGGGCGGCCCGGAGCCCGAAGATCGCCTTCACCAGAGCCGGCGCGGCGATGAAGATGACGATCAACGCCTGCAACACGGTGACCAGCTCCAACGAGATGCTGGCGTACGACTGCATCCGGTTGCCGCCGGCCTGGAGCGCCCCGAAGAGCAGTGCGGCGAGCGCGACCCCCCACGGCTTCACCCGGCCGAGCAGCGCCACCAGGATGCCGTCGAAGCCGATCTGGGCGACCACCAGCGGGGTGAGCGCGGTGGCGGTGGTGCCGAGCACCATGTTGGCGCCGCCCAGCCCGGAGAGCGCCCCGGCGATCACCATCACCAGCACGTACGTCCGGCCGACGCTGATCCCCGCGGTCCGGGCGGCGTCCGGATTGGCGCCGACCGCCCGCAACTCGAAGCCGAAGGTGGAGCGGTTGAGCAGCCAGTGCACCGCCCAGGTGGCGGCGACCGCCAGCACGATGCCGAGGTGTACCCGCAGGCGCAGGTCGCTGCCGAGCAGTTGGGGAAGCTGGGCGGAGCCGTCCACCGGCCGGCTGATCGCCTCCGGCCGACCCGGCTCGTGCACCCCGTTCTGCACGATGATCCAGGCCAGGAACGAGAAGGAGACGTAGTTGAGCATGATCGTGGTGATCACCTCGTGCGCACCGGTACGCGCCTTCAGGAAGCCGGGGACGAAGCCCCAGATCGCCCCGCCCAGCGCTCCGGCGAGTACCGCCACGATCAGGTGAACCACCGGCGGCAGCGGGAGCAGGAAACCGGCCAGCGCGGCCAGGATCACCCCGATGGTGGCCTGCCCCTGGGCACCGATGTTGAACAGGCCGCCCCGGAAGGCGAGCGAGACCGCCAGCCCGGTGAAGACCAGCGGGGCGGTGTAGGTCAGCGTCTCCGAGATCGGCGCGAAGACCGGCTGCCATTCGCCGGTGCCGTCCGCCCACGCCTGCACCGCCGCCGGGTCGACGACCGCGCCCTTGAACAGGTTCGCGTACGCCTCGCTGACCACCGCCCAGCTCGCGTTGAGTGCGTCGGAGGGCTGGGCGGTGAAGTAGCCCCAGGTGGCCAGCACGTCCGGGTCGGAGACGATGATCAGTACGGCGCCGATCAGCGTGGCCAGCACGATCGCCAGCACGGTGACCGTGACGGTGTTGGCCGACCAGAGGTTCTGCACGAACATCCGGAGCAGTTGCTGCCCGCCGCCGTCCCGATCGGTCAGTCCGGCGCCGGGTCCGCCCGGGGGCGTACCGCCGGACTCGGCCGGCCCGCTCGCGCTGCCGGCGGCGGACCGCTCGGCCTCGCCGACCGTGGCCACCGCCTCGGCCCCGGACCGCTGCCCGACCGGAGACTTCTCCGGCGACGGCGACCCGGACTCGTTCACGTCGGTCATCGGGTTTCCTCGCTACCAGCGACGTCGGGAGCCGGGGTCACCGGCCCGTCGGGCGTTGCGGCCGACCCGGCACCGCCCTCGGCGGTCCCGGTCTCTGCGGTGCCATCGGCGGCGCCGGTCTCTGCGGTGCCGGCCTGCGCGGCGCCGGTCTCCGCAGTCCCGGTCTGCGTGCCGTCGGTCTTCGTGGCGTCGGTGATGCCGGCCATCAGCAGGCCGATCTCCTCGCGCGGGGTTTCCGGACCGACGATGCCGAGGATCCGGCCCCGGTACATCACCGCGATCCGGTCGGCGAGCCCGATCACCTCGTCCAACTCGCTGGAGACCAGTAGTACGGCGGTGCCGATGTCCCGCTCGTGGATGATCCGGCGGTGGATGAACTCGATCGAGCCGACGTCCACCCCCCGGGTCGGCTGGGCGGCCACGAAGAGCTTGAGCGGCCGGGACATCTCCCGAGCGATGATCACCTTCTGCTGGTTGCCGCCGGAGAGCGTGCCGACGGCCGCCTCCGCCGACGGGGTCCGTACGTCGAACTCGGGGATCCGCTCCCGGGCCGAGGCGGAGATCGCGTCCGGCCGGAGCACCAGGCCGGAGCCGAACGGCGGCCGGTCGTAGACGTCCAGTACCAGGTTCTCGGCGACGCTGAACTCCTTGACCAGCCCGTCGACGCTGCGGTCCTCGGGGACGTACCCGACGCCGGCCCGCAGTACCCGCTTGGTCGGCCAGCCGTCGATGCGCTGCCCGGCCAGGCTGACCGTGCCGTGCAGCACCGGGCGCAGCCCCATCAGCGCCTCGATCAGCTCGGTCTGGCCGTTGCCCTGCACACCGGCGATCCCGAGCACCTCACCGGCCCGTACGGTCAGGTCGACGCCGTCGACGGCCCGGACCGACCGCTCGTCGTCGATGACCAGTCCCTCGACCTCCAGCACCGGGTCACCCGGCGCGGCGGCGGCCTTCTGCACGGTCAGGTTGACCGTACGCCCGACCATCAGCGCGGCCAGTTCGTCCTCGCTCGCGCTCGGGCTGGCGGTGCCGACGGTCCGGCCCCGGCGGATCACGGTGATCCGGTCGGCGATCGCCTTGACCTCTTTGAGCTTGTGCGTGATGAAGACGATCGACTTGCCGGACTCCTTGAGCGACCCCATGATCCCGAGCAGTTCCTCGGTCTCCTGCGGGGTCAGCACGGCGGTCGGCTCGTCCAGGATGAGCAGGTCGACGTCGCGGGTCAGCGCTTTGAGGATCTCGACCCGCTGCTGTACGCCGACCGGCAGGTCCTCGACCACCGCGTCCGGGTCGACCCGCAGGTTGTAGCGGGTGGAGACCTCGGTCACCTGGCGGCGGGCCCGCCGCCGGTCGAGGACGCCGAGAATGCCGCCCCGGACCTGCTCGGCGCCGAGCATCACGTTCTCGGCCACGGTGAAGACCGGGACCAGCATGAAGTGCTGGTGCACCATGCCGATGCCGGCCGCGATGGCGTCGCCGGGTCCCTTGGCCTTCAACGGCCTGCCGTCGACCAACACCTCGCCCTCGTCGGGCTGGAGCAGGCCGTACAGCACGTTCATCAGGGTGGACTTGCCCGCGCCGTTCTCACCGAGCAGCGCGTGGATCTCTCCGGGCTCCACCGTCAGGTCGATGTGGTCGTTGGCGACCAGCTCACCGAACCGCTTGGTGATGCCGCGCAGTTCGAGTCTCAGCGCAACCTCCTGGAGTGCGGGCGATGGTGCAGCCTAGCTGCTGCTCGGACCGGGTCGACAGGGTCCCATCGTCGATCGCGGCGGGCTGTTCGGCCCGCCCGGGCTGATCCGCCGGCCCGTCGTGCTTGCCGTGCAAACCGTGGTGGCCGGCGTGAAAACCGGCCGCCCCGACCGTCGCGGAGAAATGTCTCCACGATGATCGGAGCGACCGGATCGTCGGCGTCAGCGCCGTACCGGTCGACCGCCCGAACTCCTCGGACGGTCGACCCGGTGGTCACTTCGGCTGGCTGGCCGAGGTGACCTTGATCGCGCCGGAGCTGATGTCGGCCTTGAGCTTGTCGATCTCGGCCTTCAGCTCCGCCGGCACCTTGCTGTCGAACTCGTGGTACGGCGCCAGCGAGACGCCGTTGTTGGCCAGGGTGCCGAGGAAGCCGGGGTCGTGCGCCAACTTCTCGCCCTTGGCCGCCGTCACCACGGCGTCCTTGACGGCGTCGGTGATGTTCTTGACCACGGTGGTCATCAGCGCTGGGCAGTTCGGGGTGCTCTGGCAGCCGTCGACGTCGACCCAGATCACCGAGTACTTGCCGCCGGAGGTCTGCGCCGCCGCCGTGGTGCCCAGACCGGCGCCGCCGGCCACCGGCATGATGACGTCCGCGCCCTGGGCGACCAGGGCGTCGGAGACCTTCCTGCCCTCGTCCTGCTTGACGAAGTCGTTGGTGAACGACCCGTTCTGGGTGGCCTTGTTCCAGCCCAGCACCTGGACGTTCTTGCCCTTGACCTTGTTGTACTGGGCCACCCCGTCGGCGAAGCCGTCCATGAAGATGGTCACCGGCCCGATCTTCATGCCGCCGTAGGTGCCGACCTTGCCGGTCTTGGTCATCCCGGCCGCCAGGTAACCGGCGAGGTAGCCGGCCTGCGCGGTGTCGAACTGCATCGGGAAGACGTTGCTCTCCGGCAGCTTCGCGTCGACGATGCCGAACTGCTGGTCCGGGTTCGCCTTGGCGATCTTCGAGGTGGCCTCGCCCATCAGGCCACCGACGGCGAGGACGAAGTCGCAGTCCTGGTTGACGTACTGGGTCAGGTTCGGCTCGTAGTCGGCCTGGGCCTTCGACGCCACGTACTTGATATCGATGTTGCTGTCGGCGGCCTTGGCCGCCTCCAGGCCCGCCCAGGCGGAGGTGTTGAACGACTTGTCGTCGATCCCTCCGACGTCCGTCACCATGCACGCGGTGTACTTGTCGGCCGCGGCGCCGCCCGCGTTGCTATCGCTCGGTGCCTCACCACACGCGGCGGCGCCCAGCGCGAGCCCGCCCACCGCGAATACCGAGACGACCCGCATCCCACGCACAGAGCGCAAGACGGTCTCCTTCCCATTGCACACCGCCCACCGCGGTGGCAGCCCTAAGCCGGCCTGCGCGTTGCGGCCGGCTGTCCCACATTACGGACGGGAGCGTACGCCCGCGCCTGTCCACCGGCCGACAATCGTGCCTGACTGTTGAACGCTCGTTACCCTTACGTAACTTCGGGGTGCGCGACATCACTCCGGGCCCGCCCGATGCGTGACCCCGACCTATGGGACGTCCCGTTTCGCCTGATCCGTCCGGGGCGCACGAGCCGGCGCCGCCGGAGCGACCCCGGCCGTCCGGTTAACAAGCCGGGTGCGGGGTTAACAGCACGGGCGCCCGGGTTAACACAACCCGCCCGCCGAGTCAGGAGCCCGGGCGCAGCCGGGTCAGCGCCAGAAGACCGCGATGGCGGCGTTGACCAGGGTCAGTCCGATGATCGCCAGGAAGTGACCGCGGTTGACCTCCTCCCGCTTACGGGAGAAGAACACCATCACGAAGATCATCAAGCCGATCACCAGCTTGGTGGCGAGCTTCGCCGGGGCCGGCTCGTCGCCGTCCCGCAGCGGTGCGGAGAGCCCGATCCCGGTCAGCACCTGGATGGTGGCGCCCCAGAGCATCAGCGGGTTGATCCGGATCCGTCCGGTGGCGTACTGGGCGGCGGCGCCACCCAGCAGCAGGGCGAAACCGAGCAGGTGGGCGTAGAGGAGTATCAGCCGGAGAGGTTCCACGGCGGCCATCCTCCCTCATCGCGTACCCGCACGTCGTCCCCGGTCCGCTCGCGGCGGACCGGGGACGACCCGGGAAGGTCACGCTCTTCCAGGGAAGGAGTGCCTTCCTGGACGGGCTGAAGCCACTACTTCACCGGAGTAGCGCGATCATCCACGCGCACGGCGGGCGCGGACGCGGGTGCGGGCGCAGGGGCGGGGAGTGGGGGGCGGGTGCGGGTGGGGGCGAAGGCGACCAGGAGGAGGCCGACGGCGGCGTAGCCGGCGAGGATCAGTAGTGGGGTGGTGGCTCCGGCGCCGTCGAAGAACGCGGTCGAGCGGAGCAGGGTGCCGCCGGCGCCGACGGGCAGCCACTGGCCGACCTCGCCCCAGGGCTGGGGCAGCAGTTCCGGCGCCGCGCCGACCGCCGAGAGCGGGTTGCCGACCAGGAAGACGAGCATCGCGCCGAGCCCGAGCCCGGGGCGGCCCAGCAGCGTGCCGAGCCCGGAGACGGTGGCCGCGACCGCCAGCCCGACGAGCCCGAGAACAGCACCGACGGCCAGGGCGTCGCCGGGCAGCAGGCCGAGCCAGCCCTGGAGTACCAGCGGACCGGCGACGCCGACCAGCAGCCCGAAGCTGACCAGCCCGGCCAGCCGGGCGAGCCGGCCGGTGAGCAGCAGTACCAGCAGCGCCCCGAGCACCATGCCGGTCAGCGCGAGCGGCAGAAAACCGGCCGCGAAACCGGCACCCCGGGGATCGTCCGGGTCGGCCGGCACCACGTCGACCACCCGGACGGGCTGGCCGGCGGAGAACTGCCCGGCCGCCTGGGTGAGCAGGGCCGCCACGGTCGGGCTCGCCGCGCTCGCGGTGTGCAGGGTCGCGCCGTCCGGGCCGAGCACGAAGGCGGCGTACGCCTCGCGGTCGCGCAGTGCCCGGTCGGCGGCCGTACCGTCCGGCAGCCGGATCACGTCGAAGGCACCCGGCGCGGCGGTGTCGAGCTGCTCGACCAGTTGGTCGGTGGCCGGTGCCGGGCCGGCGACGACCACCGGCAGGTCGCGCGGCTCCAGGTTGGCCGCCGGCCCGGCGAAGAGCGGTACGAGCAGCGACTGCAACAGCACCACCGCCACGGCCAGCAGTACGGCGACCGGCAGCGGCCGACGGGCGTACGCCGGGGTGGGCGGCCCGGCGAGGGCCGATGGACGAGTCATCTCGGGGACTCCTTCTACGACGTCCTTCACGAACGAACTACGACGGCCTTCACGAACGAACCACGGCCTTCACGAACGAGCTACGGCCTTCAGGGACGAGCTACGACGGCCTTCACACGAGCTATGACGGCTTCGCGAACGAGCGGTGACGTCTTCTAAAACGAATGCTCGTTCTCTTATTCAGAGTCCTCCCAGCCCACTCCGCAGTCAAGGAACGAACGTTCGTTTTACACTGTGTGCCGTGCCACGCGTATCCGACGAACACCTGGCGGCCCGGCGACGGCAGATCCTCGACGCCGCCCGGCGCTGCTTCCTGCGCAACGGCTTCCACGCCACCTCGATGCAGGACGTGATCTCCGAGGCCGGTCTCTCGGTGGGCGCCGTCTACCGCTACTTCGGCAGCAAGCACGAGTTGGTCACCTCGATCGCCGAGTCGGTACTCGACGGCGCGGACGAGCTCTTCGCGACCCTGGCCGCGGCCGAGCCGCCCCTGCCGCTGGTCGAGGCGCTGGACCGGGCACTCCAGTTCGTCGAGTCCCAGACCGGCCCGGACGGGGTGTTCCCGCTCGCCATCCAGGTCTGGGCCGAGTCGCTCCGCGACCCCGCGCTGGCCGAGTTCATCACGCGGCTGTACGGCCGCTTCCGGTCCCGCTTCGTCGAACTGGCCCGCCGGGCCCAGCAGGCCGGCGAGTTGCCGGCCGACGCCGACGCCGAGGCGGTGGGTGCCGTCCTGTTCGGGCTGATCCCCGGCTTCGCCCTGCAACGGGTACTCGCCGCCGGCCCCGACCCGAAGACCTATCTCGACGGCATACGCGCCCTGCTGGCCGGCCACGGCGTTGCAGAGTGAACCTTTTTCAACCTGAACCGCGCGGCGCGCACGCACCGCGTCCGACCTTGGGGTCCACCAGACCGCAAGGGGAGGTTGAAAAAGGTTCAGTAGGGAGGGCCAGCAGAACGTGCCCGGGGCGGCAGCCCGAGGTCGGGACGTACTCGATCTTCCACGGTCCGGGCGGTCGGGCTACCATCGGCCAACCCGGGGTTGACGACCCGGCCCCGGTGCAGAGCCCCGGCTACGCCGCGACCGGCCGGCAGGGCGGACGGGAGTCACGCTGTGGTGTTGGCCAGGAGCGCGACCGGCGGCAGCCGCCGACCGGCGATCGTGTTTCTCGCGCTGGTGGAAACAGCGGCGGTGCTGCTCGCCCTCGGCATCGCCGGGATCGCGACCGGTAGGGACGATCGACCGGCCGCCCCCGCCGCCGCCCCGGCCAGCGAGACCCCGGCGAGCACGCCGTCGGCGCTGCCCACCTCGGCCATCGGCACGGCGCCGGTGATCCAGCCCGGCCGGCCGGGCGAGCCGGCCCAGGTGCTCCGGCCGGACCAGCTCACCCCGCCGCCCGGGGCACGGCACAACGCGGCCGACATCCGCTTCGTCTCGATGATGGTGCCGCACCACGAGCAGGCCCTCCAGATGGCCGCCCTGGTCCCGGACCGGGCCGGCAGCACCGGCGTGATCGCGGTCGCCGACCGGATCCGGGCCGCCCAGCAGCCCGAGGTCGAGGTGCTGCGGGGCTGGCTGCGGGACCGGGGCCTCGACTCGCTGCTCGGCGGGACCGGGCACGACCACCCCGGCATGCACGGCATGCAGAGCCCGGAGGCGATCACCACGCTCACCGCGACGACCGGCACCGACTTCGACCGGATGTTCGTCGAGATGCTGAGCGCGCACCACCAGGGCGCCATCGCGATGGCCCAGGAGGTACTCGCGAACGGCCTCGACCAGCAGATCCGCGAGCTGGCCCGGAACATCGCCTTCGAGCAGGCCGTCGAGGTCAACCGGATGCGCGAGGTACTCGACCCACAGTCGAAGTGAGACCCAGGTAGCCGAAGTGAGACCAGTGCGGCCGAGGTGAGAGCCGGGTGGCCGAGGTGAGACTCAGCCGGCCGTGGGCAGCCGCCACACCTGGAAGGTCGGGCCGTCCCCGGGCAGCGTCAGCGCGCCGTCCGGATCCGGTCGCAGTGTGGGCGCCCCGCCGTAGAGGTTGACGGCCTCGGTGCCGTCCCAGGGCAGCCCGGCCAGCCGCGCCGGCTCGGCGGTCGCGCGCCGGGCCAGCACCAGCACCGACTCCGTCGGCGACTCGCGCAGGAAGACCAGGCTGTCCGCGTCGGCGTACGCCCAGCGCAGGCCGCCGTGCCGCAGCGCCGGCAGCGACCGGCGGAGCGCGACCAGTTTCCGGTACCGCTCGAAGGTGGCCTCGTCCCAGCTCTCCGGCCGCCGCCACGGCATCGGGGTACGCGAGTCCTCGCCGTTGCGCCCGGTCAGCCCCAGCTCGTCACCTGCGAAGATCATCGGGGTGCCGGGGAGGGTGCAGAGCAGTCCTACCGCGACCTCCTGCCGGTCGGCGTCGCCGACGACGGTACGGATCCGGGCCGAGTCGTGCGAGCCGAGCAGCAGCCACGAGTGACTCAGCGCCCGCCACGAGACCAGCGAGCCGAACGCCCGCATCGTGGCCAGTACCTCCGGCCCGGCCCGCCGGGGCACCCCGTCCGGTACGCCGAGGAAGTCCGGCAGGTCGAGCCCGTCGGCCCGCAGCCAGTTCCACACCGGACGGCAGAACCCGGCGTAGTTCATCGTGCCCTGCCAGCCGTCCGCGTCCAGGTCACCGGTGAAGTCGTGCCCGTGCTCGGCCACCACCAGCCCGTCCGGCCGGACCCCCGTCACCGCCGCGCGCACTGCCGCCGCCACCTCGTGGGTGTACGCGTCCCGGCCGCGCCGCCCGGTCATGTTGGCCACGTCCACCCGCCAGCCGTCCAGCCCGTACGGCGGGCGCAGCCAGCGGGCCAGTACCGAGTCCGGCCCGGCCAGGAACCGTCGGCGCAGCTCGGCGCTGCCCCAGTTCAGTTTCGGCAGCGACTTCACGCCGAGCCAGGACTCGTAGTCGCCGGACTCGTCGAAGTAGTACAGCTCGCGTTCCGGGGCGTCGACGTCGGAGATCGCGTCGACGAACCACCGGTGGCTGTCCCCGGTGTGGTTGCTGGTGATGTCGCCGAGCAGCCGCCAGCCCCGGGCGTGCACCGCCGCGGCGAGCCGGGCCAGCGCGGCGTCCCCGCCGAGCAGCGGGTCGACACCGTCGAAGGTGGCCGCGTCGTACCGGTGGTTGGAGCGGGCCGGGAAGATCGGGGTCAGGTAGACGGTGTTCACCCCGAGCCGGTCGAGGTGGTCCAGCCGCTCGGCGACGCCGTCCAGGTCACCACCATAGAACTGGTACGGCGTCTCCGGCCCTCGACCGATCACCGGGGTCCGGTCCCAGTCGCACGGGATCGCCCAGTCCGGCACCTCCCGGGCGTCGGCGGCGGCCGACCGGGCGAACCGGTCGGGAAAGATCTGGTAGACCACCGCGTCCCGGACCCAGGCCGGCGGCGGGTCGTACGCCACCAGCCGGAAGTCGGTGTTGTCCGGTACGTCGTGGCCGAAGTCGCCGAGCGCGTTGACCCAGCGCTGCCCCTCCGACCCGGTGAGCAGGAACCGGTAGTTGGTCACCGGGTTGCGTACCTCGACCTCGGCCCGCCACCAGACCTCGCCGCCGGCCCGCCGGTCGACGGTTGCCGCCGTGAAGTGCGGCTCGCCGTCCGGGGTGCTCCGCAGGTACACCCGGCTGACCGGGGACGCCGCCGGGACCCGGAGGAAGACCGGGACGGTGTCGCCGAGCGCCGGGGCCTGCTCCGGCACGTGCAGCGCCGAGCCGTCATGGTGTGGTCGCACGAAGTCCCTCTCGTTGTGCCAGTGGCGCCGTCGGCCCGGTCACCCCTTGGTGCCGCCGCCGGTCAGCCCGGAGACCAGGTGCCGCTGGGCGTAGAGGAAGACCAGGCCGGCCGGGATGGTGACCAGCACCGCCGCCGAGGTGAGGTATTCCCACTGCGGGTTGAACTGGGGTACGAACTGCTGGAGCCCGTACGCCAGGGTGAAGTTCCGGTCCTCCTGGATGAACGCCGAGGCGTACGCCACCTCGCCCCAGGCGGTCAGGAAGGCGTAGAAGCCGGTGACGGCCAGCGCCGGGCGGGCCAGCGGCAGCACCACCCGCCAGAAGATGCCGTACGGGCCGCAGCCGTCGATCGCCGCCGCCTCGTCCAGGGCGGTGGGGATGGAGTCAAAGTAGCCCTTGAGCATCCAGGCGCAGAACGGCACCGCGATGGTCAGGTTGGCGATGATGAGCGAGGTCGGCGTGTTGATCAGCCCCAGCCGAGCCATGATCATATAGATCGGCACGATCAGGATGGTGACCGGGAACATCTGGGTCACCAGGAAGACCATCATCAGCGGCCGGCGGCCCGGGAAGTTGAACCGGGAGACCGCGTAGCCGGTGGTGGCGGAGAGGAAGACCCCGACCAGCATGGTGAACGCGGCGACCAGTACCGAGTTGCCGAACCAGCGCAGGAAGCTGGTCTCGCCCAACACGTACGCGTAGTTGGCCAGCGTCGGGTCCTTGACCAGGGTGAGTTCGCTGCTCTGCACCGCGTACCCGGGTTTGAAGGAGGAGAGCAGCACCCACAGGATCGGGCCGACCGCGATCAGCGAGGCGACGATCAGCGTGGCGTGCAGCCCCACCGACCGCAGCGGGCTCCGGCCGGTACGCGCGGATCGGCTCATCGTCACCACACCTCGCCCTGTTTGCGCAGTGCCCGCCGGTAGAAGATCGAGAAGACGAGCAGGATCGACAGGATCAACACCCCGTACGTCGAGGCGAGCGAGTAGTTCCGGATCCCCTCGAAGGCGGCCCGGTAGGCGCCGGTCACCAGGATGTCGGTCTGGCCGGCCGGCTGGCCCTCGGTGACCAGGAAGATGATCGGGAACATGTTGAAGGTCCAGATGGTGCCGAGCAGCAGCACCGTCATGCTGACCGGGCGCAGGCCGGGCAGGGTGATGTTGACGAACCGCTGCCACGGGCTGGCGCCGTCGATCTCGGCCGCCTCGTACAGCTCGCCGGGGATGGTCTGCATACCGCCGAGCAGCGCCACCATCATGAACGGCACCCCGAGCCAGATGTTGGTGACGATCGCGGTGGAGAGCGAGGTCCACCGGTTGGCGAACCAGTCGACCGGGTCGATGCCGACGGCGGTGAGCAGCGAGTTGGCCAGCCCGAACCGCTCGTTGAAGATGAACTTCCAGGCGAAGGCGCTGACGAACGCCGGCACCGCCCACGGCAGCACCAGCAGTACCCGGTAGAGCCCGCGCAGCCGCATCGGCCGGTTGAGCATGGTGGCCAGCCCCAGCCCGAGCCCGTAGTGGAAGATCACGCAGACGGAGGTCCAGATCAGCGTGACCCCGGTCCACTGCCAGAACTCGCCCACTCCGCCGGTGAGCACCCGGGCGTAGTTGTCCAGCCCGACGAACTCCCACCGGTTCGGGTTCTCCTTGCAGATCTCCCCACCGGTGATCGACCTGGTGCAGACCTCGGCGAGCTGGTTGGCCTCGGTCAGGTCGGTCAGCGAGAGCCAGATGCCCCGGACCAGCGGATAGAAGATCAGTACCGCCAGCACCAGCACCACGGGCAGCACCATCGCCCAGGCGTACCAGTGCCGGTCCCAGCTTCGGCGCAACCGGGACGGACCGGCGGGCCGGCGTCCGGGCGGCGCGGGCGCCGGCGCCGGGCCGGCGGTCACGGTGGTCATCAGCAGCGCTCCAGGAAGGGAGCCCGGCAGGGCCGCCGGCCAGCGCCGGTCGGCCCCGCCAGGTGCCGGACGGGAACGCCGGCCGGGGCCGGCGCCGATGAACGGATCACATGCCGTACGACGGTACGACCTCGGACTTGTACTTGCCGGCGACCTCGTCCAGCGCCGCCTTCGGGTCCTTGTTCTGCACCAGGACCTGGGTGGCCAACTGGTCGAGCGGGCCGAAGAACTGGCCGCCCTCGGGGATCCACGGCCGCGGCACCGCCGACTCGACCACCGGCCGGAACGCCGAGATGACCGGGTTGTTCTTCACCGTGTCGAGGTCGTACGCCGACTTGCGGGTCGGCAGCAGGCCGAGCTTGTCGGCGAGGAAGCCCTGCGACTCCGCCGAACTCATGAACTTGACGAACGCGATCGCCGCCTCGACCTTCTCCTGCGGCATGCCGGACCAGACCACGTAGTTGTGCCCGCCGACCGGCGCACCGGCCTTGGCCGAGCCGGCCGGGACCGGTGCGATGCCGAGGTTCTCCAGGCCGCCGAAGGTCGGCGCGTTCTTGATGTTGTTGACCTCCCACGGCCCGTTGACGATCATCGCGACCTTCTTCTCCTTGAAGAGGGTCATCATCGTGCCGTACGCGTCGTTGGCGGCCGGCTTCGGCGCGGCACCGCTGGCGATGAGGTCCTTGGCGACGTTCAGCCCCGCGACGTTCTGCGCGGAGTTGACGACGATCTTCTTGGCCTGGGAGTCGACCAGGTCACCGCCCTCGCCATACATGAAGGGCAGCATGAAGTAGCCGGCCGGGTTGACGTAGACGCCGTCCACACCGGTCTTCTGCTTGACCGCCAGCGCGGCGGTCTTCAGGTCGGCCCAGGTCGCCGGTGCGGTGCCGATACCGGCCTTGGTCAGCAGTTCCTTGTTGTAGAGCAGGGCCAGCGAGTCGGTCACCTGCGGCACGCCGTACGTCTTGCCGTCGTACTTGTCGGCCGAGAGCGGCGTGGCGAGGAAGTCGGACTCGTCGCTGGTCAGCTCCGAGCCGTCGAGGGCGTAGAGGTAGCCGAGGGAGGCGAACTCCGGCACCCAGGCCACCTCGGCCCGCAGGATGTCCGGGGCACCGGTCTTGGCCTGGGCCGCGGTCTTGAACTTGTTCTGTGCCTCGCCGAACGGCACCGACTGATAGTTGATTTTGACGTTCGGGTAGGTCTGGTTGAACTTCGCGACGAGTTCCTGGAAGGCCGGACCCTCGTTCTTCGGGTCCGAGGTGTCCCACCAGGTCAGGTCCGCCTTCAGGGCTGCGGGATCGGTCTTGCTCCCCGACTCCCCCGACTTGTCGTCCTCGCCGCCACAGGCGGCGAGCGTCAGAGCAAGGGTCGTGCAGGCGAGTACGACGATCCCTCTGGCTGTGCGACGCATCTAGCGCTCCTAGTCTGCCGGCCGGGTATCGGCGGGACAGTAGCAAGGAGTTGCCGATTACGAAACCCCTTGCAAACCTCCTTGCAACAACCGCCGCCCAACCGTCATCTGGACGGGTCGATTCGGCCCGTGAAGTTGGCTAACCATCGGGCCAGCCGCACGCCGGGCGGCTCTGCAAGTACTTGCCGTGGGCTACGCAAGAAACGACTCGTGGGCTACAGTTCCGCCATGCGTGCACGACTGGCCGACATCGCCCAGCAGGCCGAGGTGAGCGAGGCCACGGTGTCGCGGGTGCTCAACGACCGCCCCGGGGTGGCGCCGGAGACCCGGCAGGCCGTACTCACCGCGCTCGACGTACTCGGCTACGAACGGCCTGCCCGGCTGCGCAAACGCAGTGCCGGGCTGGTCGGGCTGGTGGTGCCGGAGCTGGAGAATCCGATCTTCCCGGCCTTCGCCCAGGTCGTCGAGTCGGGGCTGGCGCAGGCCGGCTACACCTCGGTGCTCTGCACCCAGACCCCGGGCGGGGTCACCGAGGACGAGTACGTGGAGATGCTGCTGGACCGGCAGGTCTCCGGGATCGTCTTCGTCTCCGGTCTGCACGCCGACACCGCCGCCGATCCCGCGCGCTACCGCACGCTGATCGCCCGGCCGATGCCGATCGTGCTGGTCAACGGCTACCAGCCCGGGTTGCCGGCGCCCTTCGTCTCCTGTGACGACCGGGAGGCCGGCGAGCTGGCCGTGGCCCACCTGGTCGCGCTCGGGCACCGCCGGATCGGCCTGATCACCGGGCCCGGCCGGTTCGTGCCGGTGCAGCGCAAGGTGGCCGGCTTCAAGGCCGCGATGAAGCGCCTGGTCGGGCTCTCCGACGCCGAGTTGGACGAGCTGGCCGAGCTGTCGCTGTTCGGTGTGGAGGGTGGCGAGGTGGCCGCCGCCCGGCTGCTCGACCGGGGCGTGACCGGGCTGGTCTGCGGCTCCGACCTGATGGCGCTGGGCGCGATCCGGGCGGCCCGGCAACGCGGCCTGTCGGTACCGGCCGACCTCTCCGTGGTCGGCTACGACGACTCGCCGCTGATGGCGTTCACCGATCCGCCGCTGACCACGATGCGGCAGCCGGTCACCGCGATGGCGGTCGCGGCGGTACGCGCGCTGGTCGACGAGATCCACGGGCACGCCGCGCCGCACTCGGAGTACACCTTCCGGCCCGAGCTGGTGGTGCGCGGCTCGACGGCGGTCGTACCGGGGGTAGTGGAGAGGCCGGTGGGCGAGCCCCGGCCACCGGCCGACCTGGCACTGCCGGTCTGAATCCGGCCCGCCCTGGCAGGGCAGCGCCAGGTCATCTTGCGCAAGAACTGCTTGACTCTTGCAGACGCTGCCCGGCATCCTGCTCTGACCCGCCCGACGAACGGACACCCCCGCATGAGCGAGCACAGCGAGCGAATCAGCCAGTTCAGTGCGGATGTGCCTCATGACGGCACGCAGCGAAGCGGAGTGCCGGCATGAGCGAGCACAGCGAGCGAATCAGCCAGTTCAGTGCGGATGTGCCTCGTGACGGCACGCAGCGAAGCGGAGTGCCGGCATGAGCTTCTCCTCCGCACCGAGCCGGCCCGAGGACTGGTGGAAGTCCGCGGTGGTCTACCAGGTGTACGTCCGCAGCTTCGCCGACGACGACGGTGACGGCATCGGTGACCTGGCCGGGGTACGGAGTCGACTGCCGTACCTGCGCGACCTCGGTGTGGACGCGCTCTGGCTGACCCCGTTCTACCGCTCGCCGATGGTGGACGGCGGCTACGACGTCGCCGACTACCGGGACGTCGATCCGACCTTCGGCACGCTGACCGACTTCGACGCCATGATCACCGACGCGCACGCGCTCGGGCTGCGGATCATCGTCGACATCGTGCCGAACCACACCTCGGACGCGCACCCGTGGTTCGGCGCCGCCCTGACCAGCTCGCCCGGCTCGGCCGAACGGGACCGCTACCTGTTCCGGGACGGCCGGGGCGCGGACGGCGAACTCCCGCCGAACGACTGGGAGTCGATCTTCGGCGGCCCGGCCTGGACCCGGGTACCGGACGGCCAGTGGTACCTGCACCTCTTCGACCCGGCCCAGCCCGACCTGAACTGGCGGCACCCCGAGGTACGCGCCGAGTTCGAGGACGTACTGCGGTTCTGGCTCGACCGTGGGGTGGACGGGTTCCGGATCGACGTCGCACACGGGATGATCAAGGCGAACGGGCTGCCGGACGTCGGCGACAGCGTGCCGGCCGGCCAGCGCCAGGTCGAACTGCTCGGCCGGGCCCGGCTGCCCTACTTCGACCAGGACGAGGTGCACGAGATCTACCGGGCCTGGCGGCCCATCCTGGACAGCTATCCCGGCGGCCGGATGGCGGTCGCCGAGGCGTGGGCCGAGACCCCGCAGCGGCTGGCCCGCTACGTCGGGCCGGACGAGCTGCACCAGGCGTTCAACTTCGACTTCCTCGACGCCACCTGGTCGGCCGACTCGTTCCGCAAGGTCGTCGACACCGCGCTGGCCGAGTCGGCGATCGTCGGCGCCCCGACCACCTGGGTACTGTCCAACCACGACAAGCAGCGGCACGTCACCCGGTACGGCGACGGCGCACTCGGGCTGCGTCGGGCCCGCGCCGCCGCCCTACTGATGCTCGCGCTGCCCGGCAGCGTCTACCTCTACCAGGGCGAGGAACTCGGCCTACCGGAGGTACTCGACCTGCCGGACGAGCTGCGCCAGGATCCCGCGTTCCGGCGCACCGGCGAGAGCCGGGACGGCTGCCGGGTACCGCTGCCGTGGAGCGGCGACGTCCCGCCGTACGGCTTCGGTCCGGCCGGTGGTGGCCCGGCCTGGCTGCCGGCCCCGCCCACCTGGCGAGCCCTCTCGGTCGCCGCCCAGACCGGCAACCCGGACTCGACCCTGGAGCTCTACCGGGCGGCGCTGCGGCTACGGCGCGAACACACCGCGCCGGCCGGCTCGACCGAACCGGGCCAGGTCACCTGGCTGGAGAGCGAGCCGGGAGTACTCGCCTTCGGCTTCGGCCGACCGGCGGCAGCCGGCTCGACGGAGCTGGTCTGCGTGGTCAACCTCGGCGCCGAGCCCGTGGCCGTCGGCAACTACGGCACCCCTCTCCTGCACAGCCAGCCCGCAGGGCCCGACACCCCGACAACCCTCCCGACCGACAGCGCAGCATGGTTCACCCGCCCGGCAACGGGGTAACCGATCTCACCCCGCGAACGCCCCCGAAGATCGCGCTGATTCGGGGAAGTAGTGGCCCCGGCCGGAGGCGGAGGGGACTCTTTCCGAGAAGTAGCGCTCACGCCTGACGACGTGGCGCGCTCACCTCCGAGCGAGCATCGCGGCGATGCGGGCGATGCCGGCGCGTACCTCGGTGGGGTCGGGGGGTTGTCGGGGGTGGGCGGGCTGGCGAGGGCTCTCGCCGATCACCTCTTCCTCGCCCAGGTCCTCGTAGTCGCCGTAGATGCTGGTGTCGTCGAGGTCCGCCGCCTCGTCCTCGGCCTCGACCGCGATCTGCGCGGCGGCGATCTCGGCCCGGATCTCCTCGGCGGAGACCCGGGGCAGCAGTGGCTCGACCACCGCCATCAGCTCCTCGTCGGCGACGACCGACTCGGCCAGGGCCAGCGCGTGGGGCCGCTCGTACGGGCCGCAGACCACCGGCTCCCACTCCTCGTCGTCGTCGAGCGGGCCGAAGGTGATGATCCAGGGCAGCGCGAGGATCGGCGAGTCGTCCGGCAGTTCCAACGTCACTAGTGCGCCCACGCGACTCATCATCGCGGCGATCCACGTACCGTTAGTGGCTTTTGCCCGAATCGTAGTTCTGGTCTCGTTCCCCGGGGCGGACCATGTCCGGCTGCCGCCCGCGGCCGGGTGCGGCGCTCACTGGGTCGACGGTGGGTGCGGGCGGGCCGGGTCGGGCACCTCCGGCGCCCCGGTCAGGTCCCGGACCCTGCCCCGATGGCTGGTTGCCGCGAGCGCCGCGCCGAACAGCAGCAACTGGTTGAGCAGATAGAGATAGATCAGCAGGCCGACCGCGCCGGCCACCACCGTGTACGCCGGATTCCGCTCCCAGCGCACCACGTAGTACCGGCCGACCGAGTTCAGCAGCGTCACGCCCACCGCGACCAGCAGCACCGCCGGCAGCCACCGCCGGAAACTCATCCGCAGTCGCGGTACGGCGAGCAGCAGCGCCGAGGCCAACACCATGTTGATCAGGAACGCCAGAAGCCAGCTACAGATCGTGAGCACGATCGACCGCGCGCCGAACAGCCAGCTCAGCAGCGACTCCACCGCGTCCACGGCGCCGACCGAGAGCCCGAGCAACACGAAGATCACCAGCAGTACGGCCAGGTCGACGAGTTGGCGCAGCACGACGTAGCCCGGGTGCTGGTCCAGCCCGTGGATCAACCGCTGCGAGGAGCGGATCGACTCGACCCAGCCGATGCCGGTGATCGCCAGCAGGATCAGGCCGATGATCCCGGGGCGGCTGCTGCTCTGCCGGATCTGCTCGGGGTTGACGAACGGCAGGTTCCGCTTGAGGAACCCGACGATCACCTGGCCGCTCTCCGCGCTGTCCCCGAGCAGCGCGCCCAGCACCGCGTACGCCACCAGGCCGAGGGCGAAGACCGCGAAGAAGCCGTAGTAGGCGATCGCCGCCGCCAGCCGGGCGCCGAGCACGTCCGTGTAGCGGCCCACGGCCCGGGCGAGGTGGTCGAACCACGGCGACTGTCGGCGGTACGCCGTCAGCCGGGCGTCGATGCGCAGCACCACCCGCTCGAACGCGTTCACGCCGTCATCCTTGCCCATCGCCGCCCGGCGTGGGGCCCGCTCGACCCGCCACGCCGGATCGACCGTACCGTCGGCGGCTCCCCCGGCCGTGCTACCCGCCGACCGGCCGTGAGCGGCTCCCGACCGCCGGGCCGGACCTTCACCTTCGTGCTGAAGACCCTGCCCGCTGCCCAGGCTGCTGGGTCAACCCTGCTGAAGACCCCCGCCCGCCGCCCGGCTGCTGGCTCAGCCGCCGAGGGGGAAGTCGCGGCGGGGTTGCCAGCGGGCGTCGCCGTTGTGCGAGAAGAGGGTGAACTTCTCGACCTTGAAGAGTGCGGAGAAGTCGGCGAGGTCCTCGTATACCCGGTCCAGCGCCTCCGGTGCGACGTCCTGGGCGACGGTGACGTGCGGGTGGTAGGGAAAGCGGCTCTCCCGGCGCAGCTCGGGTGCCTGCCCGATCGCCGCGGCGAGCAGCTCGCACTCACTGATCCCGGCCGCCACCACCACGAAGACCACCTCGGTGATCGGCCGGAAGGTGCCGGTACCGCGCAGGTGCAGCAGGTAGGGCCGGTGCGCGGCGGCCACCTCGGCCAGGTGCCGCTCCACGGCCGGCAGGCTCGCCAGGGGTACGTCGGTCGGCCCGAGCAACGTCAGGTGTGCCGGCACGTACGCGGCCTGCGGGTCACCGGCCTCCGCCCGCCGGCGGGTGAGGAACCCGCACCACGGCTCCGGGACGTCCACGGCGATCCCGACCCGGGTCACCGGGGTTCCGGGATCCTGCGATCCGTCCGTGACAACCACACTCCGCTCCACTCACCCGCCGGCCGGCAGCGCGCCGCCCGGCGACCAGTTCCCGATGCCCGGCGGACCTGAGCCCCGCCCGGGACATCCGGCGGGCTCAGCCGTTCCGCGTGCCGGGCAGAAACCCCACCCGGTCGTACGCCTCGCGCAGCGTGACCGAGGCGACCGCGCGGGCCTTCTCGGCGCCGATCGCCAGCAGCTTGTCGAGCTGCGCCGGATCGTCGAGATAGCTCTGGGTACGCTGCTGGATCGGCCGGACGAACTCCGCCACCACCTCGGCCAGGTCCTTCTTCAGGTCCCCGTAGCCCTTGCCCTCGTACGCCTCGACCAGCTCGTCGATGCTCCGCCCGGTCAGCGCGGCGTAGATGACCAGCAGGTTCGAGACCCCCGGCTTCTGCTCGGGGTCGAAGAGGATGTCCCGGCCGGTGTCGGTGACCGCCGACCTGATCTTCTTGGCCGACTTCGCCGGGTCGTCCAGCAGCATGATGATCCCGGCCGGCGACGAGGACGACTTCGACATCTTTGCCGTCGGGTCCTGAAGATCGGTGATCTTCGCGGTGTCCCGGACGATGTACGGCGCCGGCACGGTGAACGTCCGGCCGAACCGGGTGTTGAAGCGCTGCGCCAGGTCCCGGGTCAGCTCCAGGTGCTGCCGCTGGTCCTCGCCGACCGGCACCGCGTCGGCCTGGTAGAGCAGGATGTCGGCGGCCTGGAGGATCGGGTACGTGAAGAGCCCGACGCTGGACCGGTCGGCGCCCTGCTTCACCGACTTGTCCTTGAACTGGGTCATCCGGCTCGCCTCACCGAACCCGGTGATGCAGCTCAGCACCCAGGCGAGCTGGGCGTGCTCCGGCACCTGGGACTGGACGAAGAGGGTGGTCCGCTCCGGGTCCAGCCCGACCGCGAAGAGCTGCGCCGCCGCGACCCGGGTGGAGTGCCGCAGCGCGACCGGATCGTGCCCGGCGGTGATCGCGTGCAGGTCGACCACGCTGTAGAAGGTGTCGTGCGTCTCCTGCATCGCCACCCAGTTGCGTACCGCACCGAGGTAGTTGCCCACGTGGAACGAGTCGGCGGTCGGCTGGATCCCGGAGAGCACCCGGGGCCGGGCAGGAGCGTCGGACATGCCGGCAATTCTGACAGCAACCGTGGGAACGTGTCCGCACGCCCCCGTGCCATTCCGCCCCGGTCACACCGTCCGGCCGGATCGCGGTCGAGCGGAAAACCGGGGAACCGGCCGGAACGGTGGCGGCTCGTACCCTGAAACCGGAGTCGGTCGGCGACTCCGGTGTACCCGGGTGCGGCATGCCGCCCGGCCGGGAGGGACAGCGCTTGGCACGGGATCGGGGCGGACGCGGGTCCGGCGGCGGGCAGGGCGCGGTGGACGAGGCGATGGGCGAGCTGTACCACGCCTGCTATCGGCGACTGGTCGCACAGGTCTACGCGTTCACCACGGACCTGACCGAGGCGCAGGACGTGGTGCAGGAGGCGTTCGCCCGGGCGATCGCCAGGCCACAGGGACTGGCCGACGTCGACAACCCCGAGGCGTGGCTGCGTACGGTCGCGGTCAACGTCGTACGGCGACGCTGGCGGCGACGCCAACTGCTGGACACCATCCTGCTGCGGGACCGTCCGGTGACCCGACTGGTCGAGGCCGCTCCCGGACCCGAGCGGACCGACCTGCGGGAGGCCCTGGCCGGCCTGCCGGTCAGCTATCGGGAGGTGATCGTGCTGCACTACTTCGCCGACCTGCCGGTCGAGGAGATCGCCACCGTGCTCGGGGTACCGACCGGCACGGTGAAGTCCCGGCTGTCCCGGGGGCGTACGGCGCTCGCCGCCCGACTCGGTGACTACCAGGGCACCGGCGAGCCCGCCCCGGCGCCGAAGCCGGCCGGCTGGCCGGGAGCAGCGCTCGACCGGACGGAAGCAGTGGTTGACAGGACGGAAGCAGTGGTTGACCGGACGGAAGCAGTGGTTGACCGGACGGGAACAGCGGCTGACCGGACGAAACCATCGGCTGACAGCGCGGACCGGCCGGCCGACAGCGCGGATCGGCCTGCCGGGCGGCGGTCGGATCCGATGGCGGCCAGGACGGGACCACCGGGCCGGGTACGGCCGGCGGTTCGCCCCGGGGTGCGAGATGCCTGACCGCGACCTGTCCGGCCCGGACCTCGACGTACACCTGGCACGTGGCCGGGCGGCCCTGCTGGACGGCATCGACCAGCCGCCACTGGCGCGGATCCGGGCCCGTTCGGCGACCCGGCGTCGTCGGCGGCACGCGGCCGGCGCAGCCGGGGGTGCGACCCTGCTCGGCCTGGCGGTCGTGGCGACCGTGGCGCTCCAGCCGTGGACGGCCGACGGCACCGACCCGACACCACCGCCGGCCGCCGACGCACCCCCCGGCGGACCGGTCTACACCGGGGCCGGGATCACGATCAACGGGCTCACCGCGTCCGCCGTCGCGCACGTACCGGGGGCGATCAGCGACGTCGAGTTCGTCGACCCCGACCACGGCTACCTGCTGGCCCGGTGCGACGCCGCCGAGCCCTGCCCGGCAAACCTGGCCCGTACCGCAGACGGCGGCGCGAGCTGGCAATACAGCGAACTGCCCGCCAGCAGCGCCGGGCAGCGGGACCTGGACCTGGCGGCCTTTCCCGGCGGACGGCTGCTGGTCAGCCACCCCGGCGGGACGTACGCCTCCACGGACGAGGGACGGAGCTGGCGGGAGGTCGGCGCCGGAGACGGTACCGGCCAGGTTCCGGCGGTCCGGGGCGACCTGCTCCGGGCCGGGCCGGGCGGCGGGCGGTGCGGCCTGGACGTGGAGGTCTGGCGGCCGGAGCGGGCCCGGGCCGGTGCTCCGGAGACCCCACCCGACCTTGACGTCTGCTGGGTGGCCCCGGCGGCCGGGGCCGACGGGGCGTGGTGGGTCGGCGGCTTCCGCAACGGCAGCGCCTCGGTCGCGGTGACCCGGGACCGGGGAGCACACTGGCGGACGGTGGAACTGCCGGACATCGGCACCCCGGCCGGTACGGTCGAGGTGGCCAGCCTGGGCAGCCAGGCGTACGCGGCAGTACTCGGCACCGACCGGACCCTGCTGGCCATCTTCCACTCCGCCGACGGTGGTCAGACCTTCACCCGGAGCCGGTCCGGCGGGTCGGCGCTGCCGGCGGGGCTCTCCGGTGCGCTGGTGCCGCTGCTGGACGGGCGGCTGTTGGTGACCGGCACCGACCGGCAGCTCTACCTGAGCGCCGACGACGGGGCGACCTTCCGGCAGGCCGGCGGGAGCCTGCCTCCGCTCGCCCGACTGGAGCGCACCGTCGCCGGCTACGTCGCCTACGACCTCTTCGGTTCCGGCTGGGCGGCCTACTCGGCCGACGGCGCCACCTGGCGCAAGCTCCAGATCATCTGACGGGTCCCGGTCCCCGGCGATCCGCCTCCCTCGCCGTTCCAGGTCGCCGACGGGGTCGAGTGCGTGTTGCTGACCCGCACCACCCCACCCGTCCCGTCGGCGACATTGCCCGAGGCGCCGAGGTCGGCTCAGCCGAGCGAGGGCTCGGGCGCCTCGTCGGGCTCCCCGTCGGTGCGTGCGGCCGGCACGCTGGCGCGCTGCTGCTCCGGCAGGCGGGCCACCGAGATGCCGACCCGGGCCACCCGGCGGCCCTCCACCGCCAGCACCCGCAGCAGCCAGCCCTCCTCGTCGGTACCGTCCTCCGGGTCAGCGCCGTTGCGGAACCCGCCAGCCGAGCGGCCCGGACCGGCACCGTTGCCGACCCCGGCCGGCTCTTCCGCGCTCGACACCGGCACCTCGTCACCGCGGACCGGCAGCCGGCCCAGGGCGGCCATCACGAACCCGCCGACCGTCTCGTAGGGGCCGGGTGGCAGGGCGAAGCCGACCCGTTCGGCGAAGTCGGCGAGGTTGAGCCGGCCGTCCACCTCGGTCGGCCCGCCGGTCGGCACCGGGTCGGGGGCGTTGTCGTACTCGTCGTGGATCTCGCCGACCAGCTCCTCGATCAGGTCCTCCAGGGTGACGATCCCGGCCGTGCCGCCGTACTCGTCGATCACGACCGCGAGGTGGTGCCGCTCGCGGCGCATCTCGGAGAGGGCGGCGAGTACCCGCTTGCTGCCCGGGATCTTCTTCACCTCCCGGGTCAGGTCCCCGATCGTGGTGCAGGCGTCGTCGTCCGGGCGGAGCAGTACGTCGCGCAGGTGCACGAAGCCGACCACGTCGTCGGAGGTGCCGTCGACCACCGGATACCGGGTGTGGGTCTCGACCCGGACGAGTTGGGCCGCCTCCTTCAGGGGCAGTCCGGCGGCCAGGAAGACCACCTCGGTCCGGGGCATCATCACCTCCCGGACCAGGCTGGCGCCGGCCACGAGTACCTCGTCGATGATCCGCCGTTCGACCGGGTCGAGCCGGGTGTTCGCGGCGACCAGGTCCCGGAGTTCCGCCTCGCTGATCTGCTCCCGACCCGCCGTCGGGCTGGCCCCGAGCAGAGCGGTGACCAACCGGGTCGAGCCGTCCGCCGCCCGTACGATGATCCGGGCCAGAGCCCGCGCGAGTGGGCCCGGTTCCCGTCGAGGACGCCCCGGCGATCGTCGCCGGGGCCCGGTACTGCCGCCGTCCCGCATGCCAAGGATGGTAGACACCGGAGGTGCCCGATGTGGGCACGTCCGGACCGCGTCATCCCAGCGGTCCGTGTTCGACTCTGTGCAGAATTGACAGAACATGGTGGAATGCTGGGACTCGGCACCGAACACGAAGACCGCACGGCATCGCCGACGGCGTCAGCACGGCGGTCGTGAGCCATCCAGCCGTCGTATCGAACCAGAAAGGGCACAGGCGTGAAACTGCTCGTCACCGGAGGCGCCGGTTACGTCGGCAGCGTCGTCACCCGGCTGCTGCTCGACGCCGGACACGACGTGGTGGTCCTGGACGACCTGCGTACCGGGCACGCCGAGGCGCTCGCCCCGGAGGTCACCTTCGTCCGGGCGGACATCGCCGACGTCGCCGGGGTGCTCACCCCGGATTCCGGTTTCGACGGCGTACTGCACTTCGCCGCGCTGATCGCGGCCGGCGAGTCGATGGTCAAGCCGGAGCTCTACTGGAAGGTGAACACCGTCGGCTCGCTGGCGCTGCTGGACGCCGCCCGGCTCGCCGGGGTACCCCGGATCGTCTTCTCCTCCACCGCCGCCGTCTACGGCAACCCGACCGAGTCGCCGATCAAGGAGACCAGCACCCCGCTGCCGACCAGCACGTACGGCGCCACCAAGCTCGCCGTCGACCTGGCGCTCACCTCGATGGCCACCGCGCACGGGCTGGCGGCGGTCTCGCTGCGCTACTTCAACGTCGCCGGGGCCTACCTGCGGGCACCCGCCGGGGACCGCCCCGGGGTGGCGCTCGGCGAGCGGCACGAGCCGGAGACGCACCTGATCCCGATCGCCCTCCAGGTCGCCGCCGGCCGCCGGGACAAGCTGCAACTCTTCGGGGACGACTACCCGACCGAGGACGGCACCTGCGTCCGGGACTACATCCACGTCGAGGACCTGGCCCGGGCCCACCTGCTCGCCCTGGAAGCGGCGAAGCCCGGCGCGCACCAGGTCTTCAACCTCGGCAACGGTTGCGGCTTCTCCAACCGGCAGGTGGTGCAGGCGGTCCGCGAGGTGACCGGGCACCCGGTGCCGGTCGAGACGGCCCCGCGCCGCTCCGGTGACCCGGCCGCGCTGGTCGCCTCCGCCGAACGGGCCCGGACCGACCTGGGCTGGATCCCGGCCAAGCCGACCCTGCCGGAGATCGTCGCCGACGCCTGGACGTTCTACCAGGAGCAGATCCTCGGCGGAGCGGCGTCGTGACCAGCCATCCCGACACCGGCCACCACCCGGCCACGACCAACCACCCCGACCGGCCGGTCGGGCCGGTCACCGACCGCGCCACCGCCGGCTTCTCCGGCGAGTACGGCGGACGTCCCGCCGGGGTATGGGCGGCACCCGGTCGGGTCAACCTGATCGGCGAACACACCGACTACAACGACGGTTTCGTGCTGCCGTTCGCGCTGCCGCAGCGCACCGTCGTCGCCGCAGCAGCGGAGAAGGGACGACGCTGGACGGTCTGGTCCGAGCAGGCCGGTGAACGGATCTCGTTCGGCCGGGCCGACGCCGCCGAACCGGGCCGGGTGACCGGCTGGGGGGCGTACGTCGCCGGAGTGGTCTGGGCGCTGCGCGAGGCCGGGCACGACGTACCGGTGGCCCGGCTGGCCATCGCCTCCGACGTACCACTCGGGGCCGGACTCTCCTCGTCGGCGGCGCTGGAGTCCGCGGTGCTGACCGCCCTGGCCGACCTCGGCGAACTGGAGCTGCCGCTCGCCGACCGGCCGGCGCTGGCCCAGCGGGCCGAGAACGGCTACGCCGGGATGCCCTGCGGGATCATGGACCAGTCCGCGTCGCTGCGCTGCCAGCCGGGGCACGCGCTCTTCCTGGACTGCCGGACCCTCGCCGTCGAGCAGGTGCCGTTCGACCTCGACGCCGCCGGGCTCGCCATCCTGGTGATCGACAGCCACGCGCCGCACCGGCACGTCGGCGGCGAGTACGCCGCCCGCCGCACCGCCTGCGAGTACGCCGCCGCCACGCTCGGGGTCACGGCGTTGCGGGACATCGCCGTCGACCAGCTCGACTCCGCACTGGCCCGGCTCGACGACGAGACGGTACGCCGCCGGGTGCGGCACGTCGTGACCGAGAACCAGCGGGTACTGGAGACCGTCGAACTGCTCCGCACCGGCCGGCTGGTCGAGATCGGGCCGCTGCTGACCGCCTCGCACCGGTCGATGCGGGACGACTTCGAGATCACCGTCCCGGAGGTGGACACCGCGGTCGAGGCGGCCCTGACCGCCGGGGCGTACGGGGCCCGGATGACCGGGGGCGGGTTCGGCGGCTGCGTACTCGCCCTGGTCGACACGGCAGCCGCCGAAACGGTGGCGTCGACGGTGACCGAGGCGTACGCGGCCGGCGGCTTCCGTCCCCCGACCGCCTTCACCGCGACCCCGGGCCCTGGTGCCGTACGCCTCGATTGACAACCCGAACCGGTCGTGCTCGGTCAGCCGCTGCCGAACAGATGGCGGGAGGTCTGCCGGATGCGTTCCTCGGCCTCCTCGCTGCCCGGCGTCGTGGCGATGTCCCTGATGTCGAAGCCCGGACCGAGCACCTCGCGGTAGCGCGCGTTCACCCGGTCGTTAAACGCCCCCTGCGCCCGCTCGATGGTTTCCACGATGAGGCGTGCCAGAGTTTGCGGGTCGTACCTCCGGTAGACGGCCGGGTCGAGCCACAACCTGGAGATCTTTCCGCCGGCCACCGTGACCCGCACCAGGCCGTCGACAGTCTCCGCCGAGGCGTCCGCCGCCGCCACCTCGGCCTGGATCTCGCCAAGCTGGTTTCGCACGTCGTGGAACCGTTCGAGCATCTCTTCGAGTCGATGGCCGTACTCGCCTCGAGACATCCGTCCCCCGCTCAGCTATACGGATCTTCGGTCCTGGGTTCCCAGGCAGTATGGTCACCCGGGAAGGCGCCCGGGATGTCGTCGCCGCCAAGTTCGTCGACCGCGGTCGCGGCATGGATGCGGGGACCGATGTTCTGCATCGCCTCGGTCATCGCCTCCAGTCGCGGCAGTATCGACGCGAAACCCGCGATGATCAGAGCGACCGCGCCGATTATGACGCCGACGATCCCGACGATCAGGCCGACCACCGCTCCGACTCCGGTGATGCCGGTGTACACGGCGATCACGGCGCCGACGATTCCCAGGATCAATCCGATGACTCCCAGGATGTATCCGACGATCTCGTACCAGCGGACTTCGAAACTCTCGGCAACATCGACCAACGCCGACCCGACGACCTGTAGCGCGGCAGCCTCGTCGTCGATCGCCCGCTCGATCGTCGCCATGTAGTTGACAAACTGCTCGTACGCCTCGCCCGTCCAGCGATCCTGCACGGATGACAGCAGCATCTCCGTCAAACGCTCCGCATGCTCTTCGAGCATCACCTGGGCGGCGACCTTCTCCCCGCCGGCTCCCCACACGTTCTCGCCTGCCGCCTTGAGCCGATCAGTATCGACCCAGGACAAGTCTTCGAGATATCGGAGCGGATCGTCACATCCCACCGCTCGCGCGATCGACGACAGTTCACGGACCTCGGCGGGAATGACCAGAGCCATCAGATGAACCGCCTGCGGGCGCTGCGGTCAGCCCAATCGTAAGATCGCGCGACCTCGTGCAGGTTGATGTCGGTGATCCGCAACTGCTGAACGATCTTGTTGTTCCGGACTGCTGTGGCCTGGCGGGCCGCATCGTAGACCTGACTGAGTCTCTCCAGATGCCAACCAAGCGCGACCAGATACATCATCTTGCCGCCCCAGACCCGATCTTCGAGCACGGCATCTCCGAGAAAGATCCGCCGATTGAGATCATCGAGATCGTCGGCGACGGCGGAACACCTGACGCCGTACCATCGGAGTGCGTCAGTGTCGGTCACAAAGCCGCTATCTGCCATTGACCCCCCTCACCATCAAGTACGAGTATTCCTCACAGTCAATGTCGATGGAACCCGACAGGAGTAGCTGTGACATCGGCCCGACCCGAACGCATCCCGGAGGACGTGCCGTTCGTCGTCCGAACCGACCGCCGGAAGTTCGCGCTCTGGTTCGGCGGCATCACCCTCGCCGGCTATCTGCTGCTGTGCTGCGTCGTCGGCTCGGTGCTCTACCTCGGTGCCCGCGACCTCGGCACGTCCCCCGGGGTCACCGTGGCACTGGTCGCGATCCCGCTGCTCGCCCTGGGCCTGCTGCTGACAGTTCCGGTGCTGGTAGGACACCACCGGTTCGTCGGGCGTGGTCCGCTGCTGGCCGCCGACCGTACCGGCCTCTGGGTGCGCAACGTCGGCTTCCTGTCGCGTCCACAGTGGCTGCCGTGGGAGGCGGTCCGCGCCGTGTATCCCAGACAACAGGGTCCGGAGAAGCTGATCTGGATCGAAGCCGACAGCCGCTATCCCGGCCTGCCGCCGGGCACCCGACTCGTGGTCACCACGCTGATGTCCGACCATGACGCCCGGCAGATTCTTGTCGCGCTCGCCGGACTGGCGGCCGGACGGACCGTCGTCCACCCACCCGGTTGACCGCCGGCGCGGCCCGAGGGCCATACCGGCGCTGACCACACCACAACCTGGACGCCTCGCTGCTCGACGCGCCGGACGCCTGAGGCCCGCTCAGGTCACGAGATCACGAATCGGCTGGGCTCACGCAGCACGTCGAGCGCGGCGGGCAGATCGGCCAGCCGGGTGGCAAGGGTGGCAAGCGCCAGCCGCTGTGGTAGGGCGGTGTTGAACTTGAGCCCGGTAAGTGCCTTCTCATCGACCTCCGGCAGGCACAGCCGGTCCACAGCGTCGACGACTCCACCACGCCACTGCGCCGGGGTGAGATCCCGGCGAAGCCGAAGGTAGAGATCGTTGTGCTCCTGCACCGGATCGGTAAGACCGGCCAGGGTGCTGGTCAGGGTGGCGTTGGTGCGGAAGCCCGCCCAGGTCCACCAGTGCACGTCACCGGAGGCGAGACGGGTGATCACCGTACCGCCCGGATGCACGGCCGGCAGGTGCAGCTCCCGAAGCTCCGCAAGCTGATCGGTGGCTCGTCGGGTGAGCGCCACGGGTGGGTCCGCACCGAGCACCACCTCGCGCATCGCGCGGCCCAGCTCGAACGAGAGCCCGGCCACTCCCGAGCCGGTCCATCGGGCCTTCCCGCCACTGTCGACAGGCTCGACGAAGCACCGGCGGCGCTTCCAGTCGATGTAGGTGACCTGCCAGCTACGGCCGGCGAGGAGAAGCCGACGTGGCCCATGTACCTGCTCGGTCAGCAGGCTTGGGTCGATCCAGCCAAGCTCGGTACGTCCGGCGAGCACCGTGAATTCGGGTGGTGCGGTGAAGACCGCGGTCATGGCCATGAAGTGACGGTGTCCGAATCGCAGCTCGGCCTCAGGGCCGATGAAGAGCATGTCTCCGTCACGTTGCAGGTACCCCTGTTCGACGAGGTACCTCATGATCACGTCGGCGGTCCTGGTGAAGGGCTCGAGCCCGTTCCACCAGTCGTGCCACACCTGTCCGCCGACCTGGCGCTCCTGGAGACACAGCGCCAGGATCTGCTGTGCGACGATGTGCCGTGGTTCGGGCGGCGCGACGACCGGCTCCACCCAACCCCGCCCCCAGAGCAGCAGCAGGCCGGCCGCTCGGAGCAGGCTTGGCCGGTCGGGCGCCAGGAAGAGGCAGTTGCGGGTCGTGCCAGCTCGCCGACCGGTACGGCCGAGGCGTTGCAGGAACGATGCGACGGATCGCGGTGCGCCCAACTGGATGACGCGGTCGAGGTCACCGACATCGACACCAAGCTCCAGAGTGCTGGTGGAGACGATGACACAGTCCCGGGCCTCGGAGAATGCCTGTTCCGAACGTCGCCGCTCGTCCAGCGCGAGGGAAGCGTGCGAGAGGAACGTGGTGACGCCCTTCATCCGGAGAAGCTGCCCGAGTTGCTCCACCTCCTGGCGGGACTCGCAGAAGACCAGCCGCTTCTCGCCGCGGTGCAGGGCCGCGATCACGGTCGCGGCGTTCTGGAGGGACCCCACGTAGTCCAGCTCGATCTGGCCAGTGGGAACTGTGGCGACAGGTTTAGCGGACGCCGTCACTGCTGAGTGAGGGGACGCCGAGTCGAGGTGGGGCGCCACGACCCGCCCCGGTCTACGCCCCGACCCCGCGCCCTGTAGCCAACCGAGCAGTTCCGGTGGATTGCCGACGGTCGCGGAGAGCCCGATCCGCTGCACCGGCCGGCCGATCGCGTGACTGAGTCGTTCGAGTACGGCGAGCAGATGCCAGCCCCGGTCGTCGCCGGCGAATGCATGGACCTCGTCGACGACGACCGCCCGCAGGTCCGCGAAGAGCCGTGCGTGATCGACGTTGACGCTCACCAGCATCGCCTCGATCGACTCCGGCGTGGTCAACAGGAGATCCGGCCGGTCGCGCAGGATGGCCTGACGGGCCGAGGCCGCCACGTCACCGTGCCACACCGCGACGCGGCGACCGAGCCACGAACTGTAGGTGGTCAACCGCGGTTCGAGGTTGTTCAGCAGCGCCTTGAGCGGGCAGACGTACAGCACCGAGAGGCCGGTCCACTGCTCGTCCGCCATCCTGGACAGCATCGGGAAGACGGCTGCTTCGGTCTTGCCGCTGGCGGTCGCGGCGAGCAGCACCGCGTCGTCACCAGCGAGCAGCGGAACCAGCGCGGCCTCCTGCAACTCGCGAAGTTGCCGCCAGCCGAGCGTGTTGACGATGTGGTGCAACAGCACCGGATGGAGACGCTCGGCTGCCGGACTGCCGTCCTCGCCCGGACCGTCCTCGCCGGATCCGTCGTCCGCCGGATGGCCGGCAGTCGCGGTCACGGCAGGTCCAGGGCGATTTCGTCGGCCCGGGTAGCGTTACGTTCCACCTCGGTCAGCTCCGCGTCGGCCACCGTGAGTGCGAAGTCCCGGCGCGGATCGAAGTCCGGGTGCAACTCGATCGGATCCAGTACCCCGGCCACGAGCTTCTTCAGGAACAGCCGGGGAGCGATCCCGACCTTGCCGCCGAGCCGACCGGCCAGCGCGGTGGCGAGGTCGGCCAGGTAGGCGTCGTCGGCGAGCCGGACCAACCGGTCCCGGGCCGAACTGCCGTCGGCGAAGAGGTCGCGCACCCGAGCGCCGAGTTCGACGAGCGCGTCAACGGTGAACCCGGGCAGGCGCAACTGCACGGCTCGGGGGTTGTCGAAGCGGGGGTCGGCGGGAAAGTCGGTGGCCAGCCGACCGGCGAGCGGCGCCAGCCGGGCCACTCCCTGCGGCCCGTCGTAGAAGGCCGGGGTACCGGTGATCACGAGATACAGGCCGGGGAAGCGGCCGGAGTGCACCTCGTCCACGAGTTGCCGGAGCGCGTTCAGCGCCTTGTCCCGAGCGTCCGAACGGACCCGTTGCAGGGTTTCCACCTCGTCCAGGACCAGCAGCAGGCCCGGATATCCGCAGTCGCGGAGCACCACGAGCAGCCCTTGCAGGAAGCCCAACGCGCCGAAATGGTCGAGATCGCCACGGATCCCGGCGTGTCGACGGGCCGCCGCCGAGACGTGCGGCTGCCCGCCCAGCCAGGCAAGCACGGCGTCCGCACCGGCCGCGTCACCGGCGGCGACGGCGGCCCGGTATCCACGGAGCGCGTTGGCGAACGTCGGCGCGGTCCGACCCACGACACCGAGCCGCTGACCGAGCAGTTCCTCGACGGCCCAGTCGACCGCCGCCTGGTCACCCGGGTCAACCGTCCCGCCGCCGAGGATGTCGTCCTCCAGCGCGTAGAACCAGGCGTCGACGACGGCCCGCAGCGCGCTGGGCGGGAACGTCGCGGTGGTCAGCCGCTCGGTGAGACGGCGGTAAACCGTCTCCAACCGGTGCAACGGAGTCTCGTTCTCCGAGATCTGCACCTCGGCGGTGGCGAGGTTGGCCCGCTTGGCCTGTTCGCCGAGCCAGCGGGCGAAGAAAGTCTTGCCGGAGCCGTACTCGCCCCGGATGGCCTTGAACACCGCGCCACCGGTACGGACCGTGTCGATCTCCTCGGCCACCGCGGCGGAGAACCGGTCCAGGCCGACCGCGAGCAGGTCCAGGCCGGATTCGGGTACGGCACCGCGCCGCAGCGCATCCAGCACCTGGCGACGCCGTGCGCTGCTCACCCGGGTACTCATGACCGCCTCCCCGGCCCCGGCAGTTGGAACTGCTCCCGCAACAACGCCAGGTCGAGCCGGACGGTACGTCCGTCGTCGACCAGGGACAGCACAGGGAAACATCAGGGTGGAGGTGCTACTGCTGGAACAGCTCCTCGACGAGGTCCGCGCCGGCCGGCTCCGGGTCCCCCGCTTCCAGCGCCCCTACGTGTGGCACCCCCACCAGATGCTCGACCTCTACGACAGCATCGAGCGCGGGTACCCGATCGGCAGCATCCTGGTCTGGGAGACCAGCCGGTCACTGCCCACCCTCGACCGGGTCGCCGGCATCGAGGTCCCGCCCGCCCCGGACGGTCCGGTCGCGTACCTGCTCGACGGGCACCAGCGGCTCTCCACCCTCTTCGGCACCCTCGTGCACCGCCCCGAGCCGGCCGGCACCGGCCGGGACCGACAATGGTGGATCTATCGGACCCTCGGCGCCCCGGACCAGCGCGACCTGCTGTTCCAGCACTGGGGCAAGCACGCCCCGCCCGCCGACCTGCTCCCCATGCAGGCGGTACTGCGCACCGTGGACTTCCTGGCCCACGCCCGCCGCCTCGCCCGCGACCCGACCACTGCCGGCAACTCCGACGCCCTCGTCGACGAGGCCGAGCAGGTCGCGCAGCGGATCAAGGCGTACAAGATTCCGGTGATCCGGCTCTTCGGCGGCGACCTGGAACACGCGGTCGAGGCGTTCTCCCGGGTCAACAGCAGCGGCCGGCAGATCAGCCCGGACCAGATGGTCTCCGCGCTGACCTACCAGGCCGAGCACGACGAAACTCTCACCGACCGCATCGCGTCGATCCGGGAGAGCATCGCCGACAGCGGATTCGGAGACGTCGCCGCGGAACCGGTCTTCCAGACCATCGTGGCGATCACCGGCGAGGACGACGTCCAGGGCGCCCGCTGGACCGCCCTCGCCGACCGGGTCGGGAAGACCCTCGACGGTGTCGTCGCGCAGGCAGAGGTCGCCCTGCACCGGGCGGTACGGTTCCTCAGGTACGAGGCGGGGGTGCCGGTGGCCTGGCTGGTGCCGTACCCGCAGCAGCTCGTTCTGCTCGGGCTCTTCTTCCACCACCGGCCCGACCCGGACGGCGCGCAGGGCCGGGCCCTGGTCCGCTGGTTCTGGAGCACCTCGTGGTCGACGGTCTTCGTCGGCGGCAACGCCTTCCAGCTCCGCCGCGCCCTGCACCAGATGCGGGCCTTCGCCAACGGCAAGGCGGAGCTGAGCCTCCAGGGCCAGTACGCCCAGCCACTGCCGGATCGGTTCGACACCGAAGACGGCCGGGTACGCGCCTTCCTGCTCTGGGAGCTGAACCACTTCGGTCAGCGCTATGGGCTCGACGGTGAACCGATCGAACTGGTCGACCTGCTGGCCCGCTCCGGACCCGCCGCCTACCGCCGGATCGTCACCGGGACACGGGACGCCGCCAACATCGCCAACCGAATCGTCCTGCCCACCCCACCCGGCGCCTCAGTACGCGACGCCCTGCGCAACCTTCCGTTGAAACTGCTGCGGCCGGTGACGGTCAGCCACGGCATCCCGCCGGCAGCGTTGGCTCAACTGCTCGCCGATCACCGCGACGGCTTCATCCGGGAGCGCACCGCCGCCCTGGTCGGCCTGGAGCAGGGCTTTATCCAAGAAATTGGCGGCGAGGATCTCACCTGGGACACCACCCCGGAAGACGGATCCTGATCGGAGGGCCGGGTGGTACGAGCATCGAGGTTATCCACAGGTTCCCGACTGTAGGGTGACGAGACAGTCGCGCATCGTGCTATAACCTCCGAGGCAATTTCACCTGTAATCGGGGGTAACGGGATCATGGAGACAACCGAGCCGGGATGGCGGCCGGAGTATCGCGGCGCGGACGGCAGCGTCGGCGATGTCGGCTCGGGTAGGGAACTCGGCGCCCACCTCTACTACCTCTACCGGTCCGGCCGCAACGAGCTACCCCAGATCGCCAAGACCTACGCCGACGTGGCCGTGATGGTGCATCGGACGGCCGGGGCGATGGAAGGACAGTTCGACCTGCCCGAGCGGGGCATCGGCCCGGCCCAGCAGCGTCTGCTGGAGTTGCGCGCCGAGGTGCAGGACGTGCTGCGGCTGACCTCGCTGCGGATGTCGGAGGTCGGCGCCGCGCTGGTCACGATCGCCGACCGGTACGCCGCCACGGACGAGGGGGCTGCCAAGGAGTTCAGCCGGCTCCTGGGCAACAACGCGTCGGACTACGAGCGTCCCGCCCTCGCCCCGCCCGATCCCCCGGCCCCCGGGGATCCACCCCTGGCAGATCCCCGCATTCCCCGCAACGTCGTTGACTGACCTGGCCAGACGGGAGACGCCATGGTCGACAACTCGATCCCCTTCGACTATCGCCAGATGCACCAATACCTGAACGAGATCGGCACCTACCTGGCCGAGTTGCACTACATCGACCAGGTGTTCGCGTACATGCAAGAGATCGAGTCCAGTTCGTTCGACATCTTCGCCGAGGTAGCCGCTCTCGGGAGCGCGCCCGGTTCCTGGATCAATGTGGAGTTCACCGGGACGGTCTCCTTCAGCCGTATGTGGCGCGTGCCGCCGCCGTTCCCGCCACGCCTGATCTGGCAGGATTCGATAGAGGAGGAGATCCAGAAGCAGGTCGAGGAGTACCAGACGAAGGCCGCAGGATGGGCTTCGGACAACATGGACTCGATCAGAACGATGGTCAAACCCCTGGCTCATCCCACCGGATCCGTCTATCTCAACGAGATCATACAACCGGTGCGGGACGCACTGGCACGGTTGGAGGACTTCGTGCCCCACGATTTCGGCAAGCTGCGGTTTAGCCTAGGCAACTGGTCCGGTGAGGCGGCCGAAGATTTTGCCAGCAACTTCTACGACCCGTTCGAGCACACCCTGGCAAGCCATCAACGGATGCTCGCCTCGCTCGTCGCCGGCCTGGAGGCCGCGCACACCACCGTCGGCCTCACCCAGCAGAGCCTGATGAACGTGCTGCACGCCACCCGCGAGGCGCTCCTGGAACAGTTGCACCGACGCCCCCAGCAGGCGGCAGCGCAGCAGCAGGAGCAGTCCACCAAGCACGTCATGATCATCGTCAGCGCGTTCGTACCCATGGCAAAAGGCCGGGATCTCTGGGCCAACAGCCTCGACATGGCCAGCGCCAGCGCCTCCGCAGTGACGAGCGCCGCAGCACCAAACCCCATGGATGAGCATGCCCTGACCGGAGGCACCGCCGAAGAACTACTCCACGCCTTGACCGATGCCATCACGCTGATCGATGAGAACTCGGAGAGGCAGTACTACGCCCTCAACGACGACGTGCAGACCGTCCTCTTCCGGATGGACGTGATCCGGGATGTCCCGGACGGCAAGGACGGACGTCTGGTGCCCCCACAGCCCCGGCTGCTCGACGGCACCAACAGCAGTGACTTCTATCTACCGCAGGCCCAATGAACGGAGTTGTCGGCATGCACGTGCGCCGTCGAACCCGCTATCCCATCGCTCGACGCTGGACAGCACTGGCCGCCGTGGCCGCCCTCGTGATGAGCGGATGCGATTCCGGCCCGGAGCCGACCAAGACCCAAGAGCCACGCGTAACGTATGGGCAGCCAGCCGCAGACATGTGCGAGGGCATGAAGATGGCAGAGGTCGCGGCGGAGTCCGGCCTGAAACTCAGATCCTCCGACGATCCGACAGTAACGTTCGACACGCGTGGTAGCGACGTCTACCTGAACTGCGGCGTCAGTGCCTATGACGAGAGTGATCGCTTCCGCACCGAGATCGGGAAGTTTGAACCGAGGGGTACCGTCAGTCTGCGGACCCACCCGACTCACGAGGATGCCGAACGCGACCACGAGTCGAAGGTGTTCTCGCTGAAGACTCACGAACGAGCCGGCCAGTTCAATGCGTCATCCCAGCAGATCAGTGGCTGGTGGGACGAAGGGGTCTACGTCCAGTTGATGCTCCCGATGGATCCGAAAGAGTACCCGAGCATTGAGAACCTCGACGCTGCTGCCGTAGAGGTGATCTACGAACTCCGGCATGGAAACCTTCTCGTCAACACGGATCTGCATGCTCGGGCACCTACCCCGCAGATCGAGCAGGTTCTCGCCTTCCTTCGTGAGTTCGCGGAAGCCATCACCAAGGAGGCGGTGTCCCACCTCTCCCGGACCGGACCGAACTGATTCGTGATGACAAGGTTCTACAACCCCTCGCCCAACCGGGTGCACCCGCCGATCGCCGGTTTCCACCACCAGGCCGAGGTTGGCTCACCGCGCTGGTTGGTGCTCTCCGGCCAGCTCGGGATCCGACCTGGCGGACATGTGCCGGACGACTCGATCGAACAACTGGTGATCGCGCTCGACAACGTCCGTTGGAACCTGTTCGCCGCTGGCCTGCAGGTCAAGGATGTCGTAAAGCTGACCATCTACCTTGTCGGCGACATCGACATGGATCGGCTGCGAGCAGAGCTCGCCCGCTGGCTCGTCCGCCACAAACCGACCCTGAGCATCCTGTTCGTCGCCGGGCTCGTCGGTCCCAGTTTCCGAGTGCAAGTAGACGCCCTGGCCGTCCACTGAATCGTCAGGGGCCGGCTCGGTCACCGGGGCGGTCGGCCGTTCCGGTGTTCGTTCGCCACCCAGGCGTCCGGCAGCGTGACCCACTCGTCCTGGGCCACCGGCACCACGGCAGCGTCGAGCCGAGGAAGCTGGCCCGGATCCTCCACCGGGCAGAGCAGCCACACCGCGCCCGCCCCGCCCCGGGCCAGGTCCGCCAACTCCTCCAGCAACTCCATCGCGCCGTACCGGGCCAGCGGCGCGGCGTCGAAGAGCAGCAGCGGCAGCCGGCGGTCCGGCAGGGCCAGCAGTTCCGGCCGGAGCTGCTGCCAGGTCCGGGCCGCGAACTCGGCGAGCTTCAACGCGTCCCGGGAGTTCGGGTCGGCCGCGTCGGCGGCGAGCACCGTCTCCCAGGTCGGCTTCGGTCGGGCCTCGACCAGGGTACGCAACTGCGCCAGGAACCGGCCCGCCACATTGCACGCGCGGGCGTTCAGCCGGTTGACCAGTTCCTGCTGGGCGTCCGGATACCGGTCGGTGCGCACCGTCAACGCCCTGAACCCGCCCTCCTCGCCGGTACGGACGAGTTGCTGCTCGGCCCGAAGCGCGGCGGCCAGCTCCGGGGAGGCCGCGTTCCATACCGTCATCCTGGTGTCGGTCGACCGCCGTCGGTGCGACGACATCCTGGTCGACGAGCCGGTCCCCGGTCGGGCGTGATAGGCCCTGTTCCGGTAGATCAGCGGGAACCCGGCCTCGGCAAGGAGATGATCCAACCGGGGATGACTCGGCAACGACGGCATCTCGGGAAACCGTGCCCGGACCCGCTCCTGGATGTCCTTCTCGCGCAGCTCGGCGGGCCGGTTACCGACCGACGGCGGCACCAGGCCGGCCTGGGTCAGCCGCAGCGCCCGTACCGGGTCGAGGTCGCGGGGATAGATCTCCAGCCGGGGTGAGGCCGCCGCCCGCGCCGAAGCCACCGCAGCTAACTGCACCATCCGCCGGTCGTCGAGCCGGAAGCCGCCGTCGCCGACGTTTCCGGTGACGGCGGCCAGCTCACGCAGCACCGTCGCCGGGCTCGGCAACACTTCCAGCTCGGCGAGCCGGTCCGCCGCCTTCCCGAGCGCGTCGGCGAGGTCGAGCAGGGCGGGTGCGGACGGCGTGTCCGGCGATTCGTCGGTCGCCACCTCCAGGGCGATCAGGAGACGGTTCCGATTCCGACTATCCGGCGCCGGATCGCCGTGCCGTCGTGCGGCAAACCTCGGCTCCGCCGACAGCGGGTCGATCTCGACCGCCGCCCGGACCACCGCCAGCGCGACCGCCCGGCGTACCGGCTCCGCCTGTTCTGCCGAACCTCGCCGCATCAACAATGCGGTGGCCAGCTCGGTCGCCTTCATCACCCGGCCGCTCTCGGCGAGCAGGGTGATCAACTCGGCGCGAACGCTGGCCAGCACCGGATCGGCGTACCAGCGCTTGCGCTCGGCCATCAGGTACTGCGCCACCCGGCCCGCGGTCACCTCGATCCGCTTCGCCACCTGGGCCTGCAACGGCCACGGTGGCAGGTCCGACAGGTGACCCGACTCGTCGGGCAGGCCGAGCAGCAGTCGTACCGCCTCTACCTGCTTCTGGTTCGGATGCTGCGGTACCAGGAAGGCAGTGACCGCGTCGAGCCCGACCCGGGCGAGGTCCGCTGACGACCTGCCGTCGTGGCCCGGCTCTGCCTCCCCCCGTATCGTCTCGGCGGCGATCTCAGCCTTTGCCTCCGTGCGGTTCCGCGACGGCAACGCCGTGGAATCCGGCTCGCCTAGTCGGGCGCGCCAGTCCCGCAGCCGTTGCTGCAACTCACCCCGGGTCTTGGCGCCGAGACCCGGCAAGGTGAACAACTGCTTCGAACCCAGCCCGAGCAGGTCGCCGACGGTGGTCGCGTCGAGCCGGTGCGCCGCCGACACCGCCCGAGGGGTGAGGCCGGAGGCTTCGAGTACGGTTGCCCGGGTAGCCTTGGCTGCCGCCTCGTCGCGGTCCGCGACCGTCGTCTCGACTTCGGCGTCCGGGTGGTCCGAGCCGACCGGGGCGGTGTGGTCGGACTGCCGGAACGCCTGCTGCCAGGCGTCCCGCATCTCCTTCAGCGACGCGTGCCGCCGCGTGGCGTCCCGATGCAGTGCCCGGTGGAAGAAGCCGACCAGTGCGTTGCGGATCGCCGGGTCGAACGCCTCGACCGCGAGTACCGGCGGCCCCTCGGTGTGTAGCGGGTTGGTGTGGTCGTCGCCCCAGACCGGAATCTCGCCAGAGGCCATCTCGTGCAGGGTGACCGCGACCGCGTACCGCTCGGCCTGCTCGTCGTAGACCGGCCGCGTGGTGGTGCCGAGGAAAGGGTCGATATACCGGGGCGTGCCCGCCTCGATCTCGTCGACCGGCAGTGCGGCGAGCGAGAAGTCGAAGAGGACGAGTTGCCGGGTACGGTTCGGCCGGATCCTGATCGCGATGTTGTCCGGTTTGATGTCCCGGTGGAAGATCCCCTCGCCCTGAAGGTGGTCGACCGCCCCGAACAGATAGTCGGAGTACGTCTCCAACTCATCGACGGTGAGCCGGCCGTCCTCACGAAGCTTCCGAGCCAGTGTCACCTCGCCAGCGTGCTCCAGCACGATCATCGTGCGTGGCGGCACAGGGATCGGATCCTCCCGGGCCAGCCGGATCACCCGGGAGTCCTTGTGCAGCCCTCGCAGCACCCGGGCCTCGTGCACCAGCCGGTTCGCTTTCTCGTCGGAGAGCGCGACCTTCAGCACCTCCAGGGCGCCGGTACGGGTGTTCTGCGCCAGGAAGGCCCGGGAGGTCGAACCGGTGCCGAGCTTTTTCTTGATCTGCCAGTCGGCTACCGTGTCTCCGATCTTCGCCTCGAGGACGTCGATCTCTTCCTCGGCGACGGACGGAGGTGCGGTGAACTCCTCCTCGACCAGTTGGAGCATCTCCAGCAGCTCGGCCACCGAGGAGAGCCGGCGAGCCGGTATCGGAGTGGTGGCCGCCTGCACCAGCTCGTCCATGAACTCCGAGACCGAGTCGACCATCGACGACGGGCGTAGACCGTCCTCCTTCGCCAGCCGGGCCAGCAGTTCGGCCCGGCTGGCTGCCGGCGGCTGACCAGACAGCAGGAGATAGGCGAGGGTGCCCAAACCGAAGACGTCCAGCGCCACCGGGTCCGGCAACGGTGCGCTCAACTCCGGCGCCAGGTACGCCTCTGCGGAACGTTCCAGGTGCGGCCCGAGCCGCGACGACTGGGAGATGCGCAGCGCGTCCGCGCTCCCGCCGACCGAGTCCGGTCCACGGGTGGCCGCCTGCCAGTCGCTGATCTGGAGGTGTGGGCGCAGCCACGCAGCCTCTTCCGGCTCTCCTCGCTGCCGCTGGCCCGGCATGACCAGCACTCCGCGGGCGGAGAGGCTCCGGTGGTGGAGACGCCGGCCGTGGGCGTAACCGATGGCCTCCACCAGTTGCCGGACCATCCCGATCCGGGTACCCACGTCGAGGCGCTCGCCGTGCTGCACCATGAAGTGGTCGAGCCGGACCGCGCGGGGATCGTGCCGAAAGATGAGTGCCGGGCCGCCCTCGTGCGGCTCCATCGTGTCGACCTGCACGATGCCGGGATGGCTGATCCCGTGCAGGGCGATCATCTCCCGCCGGGCGGCTCGCTCGATGCTGGCCCGTTCCGCCTTGGCGGAGTTGCGTTCCAACAGGTAGATCCGGATCCGGCGGTGCTCGTGCGCGAACTGGGCGTGCTCCGCCAGATGATCCTGCCAGGTCGGGCCGACATCGAACGGCTTGGCCTCGAGCTGCCACGAGCCGACCTGCTCGTACCGGCGGCTTCGCGCGATGCCCACCTCCTTGAGGAGCTTGGGCAGCGCCTTCGACAGGTCCGGCGTCACCTGGCGGCGCTCGTCGCGGGGTAACGCGCCGAGCAGCCCGGTCCAGATCCCCGGCAGTGGCCCGGCCGGCTGTCCTGGATTCGGCTCTGGGCCGTACACCCAGTGCAGCTGATGCTCGTCGAGCTGGACCTGGAGATCGGGTGCGGAGAGGAACACCGCGCCCTGGATGAACGGAAGCCTCACCTTGAGCTTCTGCTTCGCGGCCTGCCGGTCGAGCAGCGAGCGGAGCCGCTTGGCCTTGAGGTCGGCCAGGTGCAGCGGGTTGTCGAAGGTCCGGACGGACTTCTGGTTGTCCGCTATCCAGTTCGGACCGCTGTTGGTCAGCCGGCCGTGCAGGCTCTTGATCTCGATGAGGTAGAGGCCGCTCCGGGCTGCCACCAGCAGGTCGATCTCGTAGACATGACCGGTATCGGCGGTGAAGGTGAAGTTCGACCAGGCCCGGTATGGCTCGGCGTCGGGCAGATGCCGGCGGATGTACTCCAACGCCGCCCGTTCGTGGTCGAACTGCGACGGCGTTATCGTCGTCCACCGGCCGTCCTGCATCGGTGCACGCCCCCTGTCAGGTCCATGCCGCTGTTCCTGGCCCGGGCGGGGCAGCGGCAGGCATCCCAGCGTAGTCTGCGTGTCCATCCGCGCGCCCGGGTCACCGGCGTGTGGCGCTCGGTAGCTGGCTCGTCCGGCGGCCCTTGGGACTCGGCCCCGTGCTACAACCGGTCAGCCGGCCTCGACGATCATTCCGGCCCCGACCGTACGGTTGGTGGCCTTGTCGATCACGATGAAGCCGCCGGCCGGACGGTTGCGCCGGTATGTCGGGTGATGCCGGCGGCATCGCCCGACGGGCAGCGGTCGCCGTCCGTGCCGGGGGCCTTCCCGGGTCGGGGAGGGCCCCGGGCTGCGGACTGCTCAGCGGCGGCGCCAGGTCAGCGAGAAGCCGAACACTCCGGCCACCGCCGCCAGTACCCCACCGATCGTGGTCCAGATCCAACGGGTCGAGAACGCCGGTACCCAGTCGAAGGTGCCGCCGTCGGCGACCGCCGCCGGGCTGGGTGACGCACCGGACCCGTCCGCCGAGGTCAGCACCGCGCCGGGCCGGGCCGGCGGAGCCAGCGGCGCCCGCAGCTCGCCGTCGTCGGCGCTGGACCCAGCGTCCGTGGTTCCGAGCAGCAGGTCGACCTCGACCGGCAGACCGAGGTCCGCCTCCGGCAGCTCGACGACCGACAGCTTGGCGTAGTACGTCCCGGGCAGCGGGTCGCCGGACCACGGCTCGGCCCAGGACCGTACCCGGCGCAGTACGCAGCCGAGGCGTACCTCGGTGGCGTCCTTGGCGGCCGTCGGCGTCTGCGTGCCTGCCGTGCACGCCTGCCTGCGGCGCAGCCCGTCGAACACCTCGATGCTCCACGTCGACGGGCCGGACCGCTTCGCGTCCCCGGGAAAGCGGAGTGTCGCCGCGATCTCCGTCACGTCGCCGGCCTCCCCGGGGAACGACCAGTACAGGTAGTCGCCGGTCGAGGCGTCGAGGCGTACCGGTTGGCCGGCGGTGACCGGTGCGGCGCTGAGGAAGGACGTGCCGGCCCGATCCAGCGGAGTCGCTCCGGGTGACGGGGTGGGCTCGGCAAGTGCGGCGGCCGGGTACAGCACTCCGGCCAGGATGGCCGGTACCGCCAGGGCTGCCGCGACGGCGGCGGGTCGAATCCGGGTACGCATCAGTTCGTCCTCCAGGTCGCGATCCACCACCGGGTCAACCAGCCCACCAGTACGCCACTGACCAGGCCGGCCACGGTCAGCACGAGCAGCAGCAACCAGCCTCGGCCGAGCCCCGGCGCGTCGGGCGTACGCGAGTCGGCCACCACGTCCACGACCAGCTCGAACGGCATCCCGGGCTGGCCGTCCGCCCGGTCCACCGGTGCGAACGAGTTACTGATCACCAGGCAGACCTCGATGGTCCGAACCCCTTCGTCGTCGGCATCGGCGTCCGGCTCGGCGCTCGTCTCCTCTGGTTCGCTCGCCGACCAGCGCAGCCCGGTGGAGAGCACGTCGGTACGCCCGCTGCCCGCGTCCGTACCCCGGACGAGTTCCCGCCCGTCGGCGGCGGTGGCCCGCAGCAGCACCCCGTAGTCGCGGTGGACCGGGCGGTCCGGCGTGACGCTGACCGCCGCCCGCAGTTCCTGCCCCTCGGCCACCGGCACCCGGTACCACCGGTGCTCGGCGAACTTCTCCCGGTCGGTGTAGACGCCCGGCCCGAGCAGCGGCGCACCGGCGCATTCACGGCCACCGGCGACCGGCGCCGGGGCGGGGGTGTTGGTGTCTTCGGCCCGCCGCACCAGTTGTTTGATCCGGTCGGTGAGTTGCTCGGAACTCTGCGCCGCCGCGTAGGTTCCGCCGGTCGCGCCGGCGATGCACAGCAACTGCCGGCGTACCTTCTCGTCGGGTGCGAGGCCGAGGGTGTCGACCACCAGTTTGGTGCCCTGGGCTGCCAGTTCCCGGGCCACGTCGCAGGGGTCCGGTGGGGCGCAGGTGTCCTCGCCATCGGTGATCAGCACGATCCGCCGGTTGCCACCGTCGGTGCCGAGATCCTGGGCCGCCCCGCGCAGCGCGAGACCGATCGGCGTGTGCCCGGTGGGCCGCAGCGTGGCGATCGCCTCCTTGGCGGCGGCGCGGTCCACCGGCCCCACCGGTACGAGCTGCTGGGTGTCCCGGCAGGCCACGGTCTTGTTGTCGCCCTTGTACGTCGCGCCGAGGACCCGGATGCCGAGCTGCGTGCCGTCCGGCAGTGCGTCGACCACGTCGTTGAACGCCTGCTGGGCGACGGAGATCCGGCTCCGGCCGCCGATGTCAGCGGCCCGCATCGACCCGCTGACGTCGAGCACCAGCTCGACGCGGAACGGTTCGGCGGCGGGCTCGGGCTCGGCGGCCAAAGCTGGCGCTGTCGCAAGGGGACAGAGGACAGTGGATAGTCCTATGAGGACAAAGAAGGATCGTGGTCCGTTGATCACCGGGACATCCTAGTGATCAACGGTTGTCGCTGACCGCCGCTCCCCTCACCCGTCCCGCCGCCGGCACGGGCGGGGCCGAGCCGTCAGTCGGCCTCGACGATCATGCCGGCCCCGACCGTACGGTTCGTCGACTCGTCGATCACGATGAAGCCACCCGTCGTACGGTTGCGCCGGTATTCGTCGGCGAGCAGCGGCACCGTGGTACGCAGCCGTACCCGGCCGATCTCGTTGAGCCCCAGCTCGGTGGCGGACTCGTCCCGGTGCAGCGAGTTCACGTCGAGCCGGTACCGCAGGGTGCGGATCACCGCCCGCGCGGACCGGGTGGTGTGCTTGATGGCGTACTTGCCGCCGACCCGCAGCGGCTTCGTCTCGTCCATCCAGCAGATCATCGCCTCGATGTCCTGGGCCACCGCCGGAGCATTGGTCGGCCGGCAGATCAGGTCGCCCCGGGAGATGTCGATCTCGTCGGTCAGTCGCACCGTCACCGACATCGGCGGGAACGCCTGCTCGACCGGACCGTCGGCGGTCTCGATCGCGGCGATCCGGCTGGTGAACCCGGACGGCAGCACCATCACCTCGTCGCCCGGCTTCAACACGCCCGAGGCGACCTGCCCGGCGTACCCCCGGTAGTCGGTCACGGTCGTCGACTGCGGACGGATCACGTACTGCACCGGGAACCGTACGTCGACCAGGTTGCGGTCGCTGGCGATGTGCACGTGTTCGAGGTGGTGCAGCAGGGACGGGCCTTCATACCACGGGGTGTTCTCGGAGCGGGTGACGATGTTGTCGCCGTGCAGCGCCGAGATCGGCACCACGGTCAGGTCCGGCGCCTCCAGCTTCGCCGCGAACGCGGTGAACTCGTCGGCGATCCGCTCGAACACCTCCTGCGACCAGTCGACCAGGTCCATCTTGTTCACACACAACACCAGGTGCGGCACCCGCAGCAACGAACACAGGAAGGCGTGCCGGCGCGACTGCTCCACCAGCCCCTTACGCGCGTCCACCAGGATCAACGCCAGGTCGGCCGTCGACGCCCCGGTCACCATGTTCCGGGTGTACTGGATGTGCCCGGGGGTGTCGGCGATGATGAACTTCCGCCGGGGGGTGGCGAAGTACCGGTACGCCACGTCGATGGTGATGCCCTGCTCGCGCTCGGCCCGCAGCCCGTCGGTGAGCAGCGCCAGGTTGGTGTACTCGTCGCCCCGGGCCGCGCTGACCGCCTCGACCGCCTCCAACTGGTCGGTGAAGAGCGACTTGGTGTCGTAGAGCAGCCGGCCGATCAGGGTGGACTTGCCGTCGTCGACGCTGCCGGCGGTGGCGAACCGGAGCAGGTCCATCGCACGCGTCTCGGTCGGCACCACGGTCGTGGCCATCAGAAGTACCCTTCCCGCTTGCGGTCTTCCATCGCCGCCTCGCTGACCCGGTCGTCGCCCCGCGTGGCGCCGCGTTCGGTGATCCGGGTCGCGGCCACCTCCTCGATCACCAGCTCGACGGTGTCCGCCGCCGACCGGACGGCGGCGGTGCAGGAGGCGTCGCCGACGGTGCGGTAGCGCACCTGCTCGACGAAGGGCTTCTCCCCGGCCCGGGGCGAGATGAACTCGTTGACCGCGTAGAGCATGCCGTCCCGCTCGACGACCTCCCGCTGGTGGGCGTAGTAGATCGACGGCAGCGCGATCTTCTCCCGGGCGATGTAGTGCCAGACGTCCAGCTCGGTCCAGTTGGAGAGCGGGAAGATCCGGATCGACTCGCCCGGATGGTGCCGGCCGTTGTAGAGCGACCACAGCTCGGGGCGCTGGTTCTTCGGATCCCACTGGCCGAAGTCGTCGCGGAAGCTGAACACCCGCTCCTTGGCCCGGGCCTTCTCCTCGTCCCGCCGGGCGCCGCCGAAGAGCGCGTCGAAGCGGTACTTCTCCACCGCCTCCAGCAGCACCGGCGTCTGGATCCGGTTGCGTACGCCGTCGGCCGGCTCCTGCACCAGCCCGGACTCCAGCGCCTCCGGCACGCTGGCCACCACCAGGTGCAGCCCCAGCTCGGTCACCCGCCGGTCGCGGTAGTCCAGCACCTCGGGGAAGTTCTGCCCGGTGTCGACGTGCATCACCGGGAACGGGATCCGGGCCGGCGCGAACGCCTTCTCGGCCAGCCGGAGCATGACGATCGAGTCCTTGCCGCCGGAGAAGAGCAGCACCGGCCGCTCCAACTCGGCCACCACCTCGCGGAAGACGAAGACGCTCTCGGCTTCCAGCGCGTCGAGATGGGAGACCCGGTAGGCCGCCGGCGAGGTCATCCCGTCACCTCGCCGCGGGCGGACGGGCTCCGGCGCCCCGGCGCCGAGCTGGCCGATCCGCTCGCCGTGGCTACCCATGCCGGCACTCCGCACTGAACTGACTGACTCGCTCGCGTCGCTCATGCCGGCACTCGTTCGTGCTGCTCGCCCATGGGATTTCCGGACCCTCCCGGTCGGTTAAGTCGCCATGCCCCGGCTTAGGGTACCCGGAGGTGGCGCTGCAACGCTGCGAGCAGCCGAGGAGCGAGATCCTTTCGGCACACCACCAGATCCGGCAGGCGGGGATCGGCCTGGTTGTATTTCAGCGCGGATCCGTCGATTCGGGAAGCGAAAAGCCCGGTGGCCGTCGCCACAGCGACCGGAGCCGCCGAATCCCACTCGTACTGGCCGCCGGCGTGCACGTACCCGTCGACCTCACCACTGATCACGGCGGCGATCTTCGCGCCGGCCGAGCCCATCGGCACCAGCTCGGCGCCGAGTTCGGCGGCCAGGTCGGTGAGGAAGACCGGCGGTCGGCTCCGGCTCGCCGCCAGCCGGACCCGCCGGCCGATGCCGTCCGGGCCGCCTGATCCGGTGTGCCCGGTCGCCGCCGCCAGCGTCATCGGCGGGTACGCCGGCGGTTGGTCGGTGCCGAGCACCCGGTGCTGGGCGGGCAGCCCGACCGCGGCGCCGACCAGCCCGTGCCCGGTGCCGGCCCGGCGGGCCCAGAGCGCCACGTGCACCGCCCAGTCCGTCCGACCCTCCTCGGCGAACTCCCGGGTACCGTCCAGGGGATCGATGATCCAGACCCGGTCGGCGCCCAGCCGGGGCGCCACCTCCGGCTCGACCTCGGCGGCCCAGGCCAGCCGGGCGCCCTCGTCCTCCTCCGACAGCACCGCGTCGGAGGGTCGCCACCGGGCCAACTCGGTGCGGAGGAGGTCGTGCGAGACCTTGTCGCCGGCCGCCTTCAGCGCCCCCGGGTCGGAAAAGCCCAGTTCGGCCCGGAGTTCCAGCAGCGCCTGGCCAGCCCGACCGGCCAGCCAGCGGGCGAACTCACCGTCGATCACGGGCGGCGCGGCCATCAGCGCACCTCCACGGAGCCGGCGTCGCCGGCCGCCTGACACGGAATCATCATTGTCAGCCTCCTCACCCGCGGCGAAGACTACCGGTCGCGGTGCCGGCGACGGGTGCACCGCCGGCCCGCCACACCGGTCACGATCCGTCGATCGCCGGTCAGGTCCCGTGGTACGCGTTCTGCGCCCACTCCAGGCCACGGGTCACGATCGCCTCCGCCGTGTCGGCCGCCCGGTCCACCAGGAACTCCAACTCCTTGCGCTCCACCGAGGAGAAATCGGAGAGTACGAAGTCGGCCGGGTCCTGCCGCCCCGGTGGCCGCCCGATCCCGAACCGCACCCGCAGATAGTCCTTCGTCCCCAGCGACTTGGACATCGACCGCAGCCCGTTGTGCCCGCCCTCGCCGCCGCCCTGCTTCAGCCGGATCTGCCCGTACGGGATGTCCAGCTCGTCGTGTACGGCGACCACCTGGTCGACCGGCACCTTGTAGAACTGCGCCAGCGCCGCCACCGGGCCGCCCGAGAGGTTCATGTAGGTCATCGGCTTCGCCAGCACCAGCTTCGGCCCACCGAACCCGAGCCGCCCCTCGGCGACCTCGGCGACCGCCCGGCGGTGCCGGCCGAACTTGGCGCCGATCCGCTCGGCGAGCAGGTCGGCGACCAGGAAGCCGACGTTGTGCCGGTGCCGCGCGTACTCCTTGCCGGGGTTGCCGAGACCGACCAGCAACCACGGACGAAGCTCCTCCGTCACGCCGCTCTTCCCCCAGTTCTGCTTCCCGGCCCGGTGGGCGCCACAGTCCCGGTGGGCGTCACAGTACGGAAACAGGCGCCCCCGTACGTCCGGGGGCGCCTGTCAGGTCGGTTGTCGCTCAGCCCTGGGCGGCAGCCTGCGCGGGCGCGCCCTGGTTGTCGCCCTCGGCCTCGGCGGCCTCGGCACCGGGGCCCTCGGCTCCGGCCTCCTCCTCGGCCTCCTCGGTCGGCTCCTCGCCGGCCTCGGCGGCCATCTGCTCGGCGGTCGGCGCCTGGGTGACGAGCGCGAGGATCTGCTCCGGGTCGGCGGCCAGCTCCACACCCTCCGGCAGCCGTACGTCCGCCGCGGTCACCTGCGAACCGACCTCGAGCCCCTCGATGGACACCTCGAAGCTCTCCGGCAGCCGCGTCGCGTCGGCGCTCACCGACAGCGTGTTCTGCTCGTGCACGACCAGGGTGTTCCTGGCCGCCTCGCCGGCCAGGTGCACCGGCACGTCGACGGTGACCTTCTCGCCCCGGCGGACCAGGATCAGGTCGATGTGCTCGAGAGTGTCCTTGATCGGATCACGCTGGATGGCCTTCGGCAGCGCGAGCGCCTGGGTGCCGTCACTGATCTCGATCGCGAACAACTGGTTGGCGCCACCGTGCCGGATGGCGGCGGCGAACTCACGCGCGGGCAGCGCGATGTGCTTGGGCTTTTCGCCGTGGCCGTACAGCACGGCGGGCACCTTACCGGCCCGGCGGGTACGACGGGCACCACCCTTGCCGAACTCGGTGCGGGGCTCGGCGCTGATCTTTACCTCGGACACGGGAAGACTCCTGATACGGTCACTGCGGCGCTACGTCGGCTGGCGTTTGCGGTGCTAGGGCGAGGGGCTCGCTGGGGGCTTGCGTGTGTGGCCACTGCCCGGAGCACCGCGTCGATGACGGTGCATCCGTGCGGCGCTTGCTTCAGCGGCCCGCAGGGCACCCTCGCCGTGGCAACCGCACCAGTCTACCCGAGTCCCGATGCGGGTTCGCGGCGGTCCCCGCCCAGGCAGTTTGGCGCCATTCGCGATCCGCCAATTCCACCTCTGGACACGCCGCCCGGGATCACCCCGCTCGGGCGATCGTCAGCTCAGCCCGCCGAAGAGGGTGGTCACCGAGCCGTCGTCGAAGACCTCGCGGATCGCCCGGGCCAGCAGCGGCGCGATGGAGAGCACGGTGAGCTTGTCGAGCTGCTTCTCCGGCGGCAGCGGCAGGGTGTTGGTCACCACCACCTCGCTGATCCGGCTGTTCTTCAACCGCTCGGTCGCCGGGTCGGAGAGCAGGGCGTGGGTGGACGCCACCAGCACGTCCGCCGCCCTCGCCTCGTGCAGGATCTCGGCCGCCTTGCAGATGGTGCCACCCGTGTCGATCATGTCGTCGACGATCAGGCAGACCCGACCCTCGACGTCCCCGACGACCCGGTTCGCCACCACCTGGTTCGGCTTGGAGGGGTCCCGGGTCTTGTGGATGAACGCCAGCGGGCAGCCGCCGAGCCGGTCGGTCCAGCGCTCGGCCACGCGTACCCGGCCCGAGTCCGGGGCCACCACCGTCATCGGGCGGCCGGCGTACTTGCGCTGGACGTACTCGGCCAGGATGTCCATCGCGAAGAGGTGGTCCACCGGCCCGTCGAAGAAGCCCTGGATCTGCGCGGTGTGCAGGTCGACCGTGAGGATCCGGTTGGCGCCGGCCGTCCGGAGCAGGTCCGCGACCAGCCGGGCCGAGATCGGCTCCCGGCCGCGGTGCTTCTTGTCCTGCCGGGAGTACGGATAGAACGGCAACACGACGGTGATCCGCTTGGCCGAGCCGCGCTTCAACGCGTCGATCATGATCAGGGTCTCCATGACCCACTTGTTCACACCGTGCGTGACGGACTGCACCACGAAGGCGTCCGAACCACGCACCGACTCCTTGAACCGTACGAAGATCTCACCGTTGGCGAACTCGTAGGCGTCGGACGGTGTCGGCGCCACCCCGAGCACCTCACCGATTTCCGTTGCCAGCTCCGGAAATCCCCTCCCGGAGAAGAGCATCAGACTCTTGCGATTTTCGGCGACGATGCTGCCCATCGGCTCGTCTGCTCCCGTTTGTCGGTGGGTCACCCAGCGTTGGGCCAGAGACTATTCGGTTGCAGTATCTCCCGAGGCCGGACGACCTTCACCCGCTACGGAGCCCCCGTGCATTGGCTCACCTTCGCTTGCGCCGGGCGCCCCCTGTCCGGCACGCTCCGCCGCCGCCGCCGACTTCGTGCCGGGGCGACGGCGCAGCACCCAGCCGTCGACGTTGCGCTGCTGGGCCCGGGTGACCGCGAGCGCCCCGGGTGGTACGTCCACGGTCACCGCGCTACCCGCCGCCACGTACGCCCCGGCGCCCACCTCGACCGGCGCGACCAGACTCGTGTCACAGCCGACGAACGCCGCCTCACCGACCACGGTGTGGTTCTTGTTGACCCCGTCGTAGTTCACGAAGAGCGTCCCCGCGCCGATGTTGGCCCGCGGCCCGATGGTGGCGTCGCCGACGTAGCTGAGATGGGGCACCTTCGCCCCCTCGCCGATCTCCGACTTCTTCACCTCGACGAAGGTGCCGACCTTCGCCTTCTCCCGCAGCGTCGCCTCCGGCCGCAGGTACGCGTACGGCCCCACGCTCGCGCCCGGGCCGACCACCGCGCCGACCGCGTGCGCGCGCAGCACAGTGGCCCCGGCACCGACGGTGGTGTCGATCAGCGTCGTGTCCGGGCCGACGGCGGCGTCCGGGCCGATCGTGGTGGCCCCACAGAGCTGCGTGTTCTGGTCGACCACCGCGTCCCGCCCGAGGGTGACCGTGACGTCGATCCAGGTGCTCGCCGGGTCCAGCAGGGTCACTCCGCCGCGCATCCAGCCCTCGTTGACCCGGTCCCGCAGCAGCCGGCGCAGCGCCGCCAACTCGACCCGGTCGTTGCAGCCCAGCGTCTCGGTCGCATCCGCCGCCACGTGTACCGCCACCGTCTCGCCGGTCGCCGCGAACTGGCCGAACACGTCGGTCAGGTATTCCTCGCCCTGGTCGTTGTCGGTGGAGAGTTTGCCCAGCGCATCCCGCAGCAGTACGGCGTCGAAGGCGTAGATCCCGGCGTTGATCTCCCGGATCGCCCGCTGGGCCGGGCTGGCGTCGCGCTCCTCGACGATCTGCTCCAGCCCGCCGTCGGCGCCCCGGACGATCCGGCCCAGACCGGTCGGGTCGGCAACCTCGGCGGCAAGTACGGTCGCCGCCGCCGAAGCGGCCTCGTGCGCGGCGACCAGCTCGGTGACGGTCTCCGGTCGCAGCAACGGCACGTCCCCGTTGAGTACCACCACGGTGCCGCCGGCGTCCGGCGCGCTCTCCAGGGCGATCCGGACGGCGTGCCCGGTGCCGTGCTGCTCGGCCTGGAGCACCGGCTCGGCGTACGGGGCGACCTCGTTCAGGTGCGCGGTGACCTGGTCGGCGCCGTGGCCGACCACCACCAGGGTACGGTCCGCCGACACCGGGAGGGCCGCCGACAGTACGTGCCCGAGCAGGGTACGGCCGAGGATCGGATGGAGCACCTTGGGTAGCGCCGACTTCATCCGCTTGCCCTCACCGGCGGCGAGGACGACAACGGTGCGGAGGCGGGGCTGGGACACGAGAATGCTCCCGTCGTACGACTGGCAGTTTGCGGCCTCATGCTAGCCGCACTCCGCGGAGCGGTTCGGGCGTTCCCGGCCCGACAAACCGCCCAGAGGGGCTGAAGTAGGAGCTCGGCCGCCAGGACTCGAACCTGAAACACAAGAACCAAAATCTTGGGTGTTGCCAATTACACCACGGCCGAAGGTGTAGCGGCCTTAGCCTAGCGCCTCGCCCTCGGCTGACCCCACCCCCTCGGCGCCGCCGCCGAGCGCGGCCACCACGCCCTCAATCCGCCAGTAGAGCTCCCGGCTGCCCGGGACGTCGATGATCAGGCACCCGTGATAGCCCTCGCCGGTGTTGTAGCGGACCGTCTTCGGTCGGTGACGCTTGAGCGTGGGTCGCCGGAACCGGTCGGCCGGCAATCCCAGCGCCGCCTGCCACCACCGGGCCGCCGCTTCGACGTCCGCCGACTCGTGGATGCTCAGCCGATAGCTGGGGGCGCTCCGGTCGATCCCGCAGCTCGCCAGGAAACGCAGGAAGATGTCGAGCAGCCGGACGTCGCTGTTGACCACGACCACCCGGTCGTCGCGACGCCACGGCTTCGACTTGGTGCCCTCGCACCAGTAGAGCGTGGCGCCGACGATCAGTAGATCGCGGCTGCTCACCGGCCCGACCTCCTCGGCCGCCCGGGCGTGCGCGTCCGCCTCGGCGGTGTCCCTGGCGGCGCGATGCCGCGCCCAGCGCGCCTCCGACATCTGGTGTGTGTGTTCCCGACGCCGCGCCTCGGCTTCCGGGTCGGGGTCGAGTGGCAGGTGCCGGACCCAGCGGTAGGCGGTCGACTTCGCCACGCCCAGCTCGACGGCGATCCCCGGCACCGACCGGCCCGCCTCGCGCAGCTCGACGGCCCGGGTCCGCAACTCGTCCTTGGCGTTGGGCCGTTTGGTCCACTCCGGCGGGGGAACATCTCGCAGCAACGCCGACAACCGGTCCTTGCCGATGCCCAGGCGTCGCCGGATCTCCCGCGCGGACAGCAGCTCGACGGTACGCAGGCGACGCGCCTCGGCGGCGAGTGGATCGACCATGACCAGCAGGTTAGGACGGGCGTACGACAAGATTGGTCGATGGCTGACAACGGATTTTCAGGTTCACGTCCATGGCAGTCTACGGCAGCGTAGGTTACGGTGACGTAGGCGTAAGTTACCGATCTTCCCCCTACGCTCAGTGAGGTGCCATGTCCTCCGTCCTGCTCGAACCACCGGCCTCCGGTGCCACGAAGGGTCCCAAGCCGCTCACCGACGGGGTCCAGTCGAAGGGCATTCTCGTCGCCCTCTGGTCCTTCGTCACCATTCCCTTCCTCGCCCTGCTCGCGGCCGTGCCGGTGGCCTGGGGCGGGTGGCTGAGCTGGACCGACGTCGCCATCGCCGGAGTGTGGTACGTGGTGGCGGGGCTCGGCATCACGGTGGGCTTCCACCGGTACTTCACGCACGGCTCGTTCAAGGCCAAGCGCTGGCTGCGGGTCACCCTGGCGGTGGCGGGCTCGTTCGCCGTCCAGGGCAACATCACCCAGTGGGTCGCCGACCACCGCCGGCACCACGCCTTCTCGGACGTCGAGGGCGACCCGCACTCGCCGTGGCGGTTCGGCGCCAGCGTGTGGGGGCTGACCAAGGGGCTGTTCCACGCGCACGTCGGCTGGCTGTTCAACCGGGAACTCTCCAACCGCGAGCGGTTCGCCCCCGACCTGATCGCCGACAAGGACATCGACCGGGTCGACCGGCTGTTCCCGCTGCTGGTGAGCCTTTCACTGCTCACCCCGGCGCTACTCGGCGGGCTGGTCACCTGGTCCTGGCAGGGCGCGCTGACCGCGTTCTTCTGGGCCGGCCTGGTCCGGATCTCCCTGCTGCACCACATCACCTGGTCGATCAACTCGGTCTGCCACGTCTACGGCGAGCGGCCCTTCGAGGTGCGGCCGGGCGACCGGGCGACGAACTTCTGGCCGCTGGCCGTCCTGTCCTTCGGGGAGAGCTGGCACAACCTGCACCACGCCGACCCGACCTGCGCCCGGCACGGCGTACTGCGTGGTCAGGTCGACATCACGGCCCGGACGATCTGGATCTTCGAGAAGGTCGGTGCCGCGTACGACGTGCGGTGGCCGAAGCCCGAGCGGGTTGCCGCAAAACTACTCAAATCAACACCGTCGCAGTGACCTGCGATGCGCCCGGGCACCCGGCCACGAGCGTCTGCCTGGCAGGATGGCCAGGTGACCGAGCGCAACGAGGGCGCCACCAGGGACGACACGAGCCGGCGCGGCATCGCGGGACGGCAGCGGGATGACGAGGTGACCGACGGCCCCCCGCGTACCAAACGGGTCGTCGGGCGCAGGCAGGTCCCGGCCCCGACGCCACCGCCGCCGCCCGCCAAGCCCGGTTCCCGGGTACGCATGTCCGCGGCCCAGCGCCGAGAGCAACTCATCGCCATCGGCCGGCAGGCGTTTGCCGAGCGCGGTTTCGACGCCACCTCGATCGAGGAGGTCGCCGCCCGGGCCAAGGTTTCCAAGCCGGTGGTCTACGAGCACTTCGGCGGCAAGGAGGGCCTCTACGCGGTCGTCGTCGACCGGGAGGTACGCGCCCTGCTCGACCGGGTCACCACGGCGCTGACCGCCGGGCATCCGCGGGAGTTGCTGGAGCAGGCGGCGCTGGCCCTGCTCGACTACATCGAGGAGGAGACGGACGGCTTCCGGGTACTGGTCCGGGAGTCTCCGCTGCTCTCCGCGACCGGCAACTTCAGCAGCGTGATGAACGACGTGGCGCACCAGGTGGAGCACATCCTGGGCGCCGAGTTCAAGAGCCGGGGCTACGACCCGAAGCTCGCCGAGCTCTACTCGCAGTCCCTGGTCGGCATGGTGGCGCTGAGCGGCCGATGGTGGCTGGAGGTACGCAAACCGCGCAAGGAGACGGTGGCGGCGCACCTGGTGAACCTGGCCTGGAACGGCCTGTCCCACCTGGAGGCGAAGCCGAGCCTGCTCACCCGCCGGACCCGCTGAGCGGCCGGCTTCTTCGACGTCCCGGTCGCCGAGCGGTGCCGGCCGGGTTCAGCGGCCGGGGCGGGCGCTGGAACTGCCGCGCATCTCGCGTTCCGCCTCGGCGTGCTCCGGCGGACCGACCTTGTCGTAGAGGCCGGTGGCGAGCAGGACCAGGCCGAACAGCATCGACACGATGACCGTGGAGACCGAGAAGTTGAGGATGTTGGCGTCGGTTTGCAGGACGGTCAGCATCGCCAGCCCGACGACCAGGAAGACCACTCCGGCGGTCAGGTTCAGCAGGTGCCCGAGGTTGCCCCGGTGCACCGCGCCGAAGAGCACCACCAGGCCGAAGATGACCGAGACCAGCGCGAACGCCAGGTTGGTCCGCAGTCCGAGCACCCAGTGGCTGCCCCGGCTGAAGAAGTCGTCCCCGGAGGTCTCCACCAGCCCGAAGACGCCGAAGACCACGATGTAGAGGCCGATCAGCCCGGCGAGTACCCGGTAGACCGGCCGGGCCGGATGGTTGATCGGGATATGCGCCATGACCCCCTCCTCGCTCCCGATGGGCGACTTCCTACCGGATTGTCACCCGGGCAGGAGGGGATTACCCGGCGAACGCCGGATCAGCGCAGGGTGGGCCGTCGGGTCAGAGCACCAGGCGGGCGTCCTGCCAGGCCCTGGCCTCCTCCTCGGAGCCGACCTTGCCGTACATGCCGCACATCACCAGGACCAGACCGAGGGTCATGGTCACGATGGTGGTGGCGACGGTGGAGTTGAGATAGTTGGCGTCGGTACGCAGCACCGCGAGTTCGGCGAGGCCGAGCGCCATCAGGCCGTACCCGAGGAACTTGTCGACCGCCGCGTCGATGTTCCGGCCGACCAGGGTGGCGAGCAGGATGACCAGACCGAGCACGGCCGAGATCGCCGAGTTGCCGAGGTTGGTTCCCTGGCCCAGCACGAGGGTGTCGTCCTGGGCGAAGAACTCGCCGCCGCCGGCCTCGACGAAGCCGAGGGCACCGAAGGCCACCAGGTAGAGGCCGATCAGCCCGGCGATCGCCCGGTAGACCGGCCGCGCGGGATGGTTGACGGGGTTGTGGGCCATGATCAGCAATCTCCAACGCCGGTGCCAGTGGGGTCGGGGCTAGATTCTTCCGCATGGCATCCGGGTGACGCCGCACACCCCCGCTGGGCACGCCGGCCGACCTCCGCGCACCGCCCGCCGAGGGACGCCGACCCGCTATCGCGCACCGCCCGCCGCAAGACACCGACCGCCGCCGCCCGCCAGGAGACGCCGACCGCCGGGGAACACCGACCGCCGCCGGGTACGGCTGGCCGGGCAGGTGCCGCCGTCGTGGCGCTTTCGGTGGTCAGCCCTCCGGTACCTGCTCGGCCAGGGCCAGCCAGGCTTCCTCGGTCTGCTCCCGTTCGGTCCGTACCGCCCGGAGTTGGTCGTCCAGCTCGGCGATCCGGGCGTAGTCGGTGGCGTGCTCGGCCATCTGGCCGTGCAGCGCCGCCTCGCGCTGCTCCAGCTTGCCGATCTGCCGCTCCAGCCGACTCAACTCCTTGCGGGCCGCCCGCAGCTCCCCGCCGGAGCGGGCACCCTCGGCCCGCTCGGCCGGCGCCGCGCCGTTGCTCCGCCCGTCGGGAGGCGGCGTTCCGGGCGTGCCGGGCGTGCCGGGCGTGCCGGCGCGGGCCAGGTATTCGTCGATGCCGCCGGGCAGGTGCACCAGCCGGCCGTCGCCGAACATCCCGTACACCACGTCGGTGACCCGTTCGACCAGGTAACGGTCGTGACTGGCCACGATCAGGGTGCCGGGCCAGGAGTCGAGCAGGTCCTCCAGCGCGGCCAGGGTGTCGGTGTCCAGGTCGTTGGTGGGCTCGTCGAAGAGCAGCACGTTCGGCTCGGCGGCGAGCAGCCGCAGCAGTTGCAGCCGGCGCCGCTCACCGCCGGAGAGGTCGGAGACCGGGGTCCAGAGCCGCCGGTCGTCGAAACCGAAGATCTCGGCGAGCTGGGACGCGTTGACCTCCCGGTCCCCGAGTACGACCCGGCGGGCCACCTCCTCGACCGCCTCCAGTACCCGCAGGTGGCCCGGCAGTTCGGCCAGCTCCTGGGACAGGAACGCCGGCCGGACGGTGGAACCGGTACGCAGTTGCCCGGCGTCCGGGCCGCGTACCCCGGCGAGCAGCCGGAGCAGGGTGGTCTTGCCGGCACCGTTGGCGCCGACGATGGCGATCCGGTCGCCGGGACCGACCTGCCAGGTCAGGTGTTCGAGGATCAGTTTCGGGCCGGCGGTCAGGGTGACGTCGGTGAGGTCGTACACCTGCTTGCCGAGCCGGGCGGTGGCCAGCCGTTGCAGCGACACGGTGTCGCGCGGCGGGGGTACGTCCGCGATCAGCGCGTTCGCCGCGTCGATCCGGAAGCGCGGCTTGGAGGTCCGGGCCGGCGGGCCGCGCCGCAGCCAGGCGATCTCCTTGCGCAGCAGGTTCTGCCGGCGCGCCTCGGTGGCCGCGGCCACCCGTTCCCGTTCGACCCGGGCCAGCGTCCAGGCGGCGTAGCCGCCCTCGTAGGCGCGTACCGTCCGGTCGGCGACCTCCCAGGTGTCGGTGCAGACGGCGTCCAGGAACCACCGGTCGTGGGTGACCACCACCAGCGCGCCGCGCTTGCCGACCAGGTGCCGGGCCAGCCAGTCCACCCCGGCCACGTCGAGGTGGTTGGTCGGCTCGTCGAGGATCAGCAGGTCGGCGGTGCGGACCAGCAGCGCGGCCAGGGCCACCCGGCGCCGCTCGCCGCCGGACATCGGCCCGACCGGCTGGTCCAGCCCCAGGTAAGGCATGCCGAGCCCGTCCAGGATCGCGCGTACGCCCGCGTCGCCGGCCCACTCGTGTTCGGCGCCGAACCCCTCGTCGAGCCAGGCGGTGCCGAGCACCACGTCCCGGACCCGGGCCTCGGGGTCGAGCACGAGGGTCTGCGGCAGCCAGGCCACCCGCAGGTCGCGGCGGTGCGTCACCCGGCCGCTGTCCGGCTCCTCGGTCTTGGTCAGCAACCGCAGCAGGGTGGACTTGCCGGCGCCGTTCAGCCCGACGACGCCGATCCGGTCCGAGTCGTCCAGGCCGAGGGAGACGTCGGTGAGGAGCTGCCCCGCCGCGCCGTACCCCTTGGAGACCCGGTCCAGATTGACGATGTTGGCCATGTACTCAGACGGTAGTCAGCCGGTCAGCCGACCCGGGCGCCGGGGACCGGCCCGTACGCCGTCCGGACCGTACGGCACAGCCCGGAGGCGGTCAGCTCGGCGGCGACCCGCTCGGCGTGACCGCCGTCGGTGGCCAGGAAGACGCAGGTCGGGCCGGAGCCGGAGACGAGGCCGGCGAGCGCACCGGCCGCCTCGCCGGCCTTCAACGTCTCGGCGAGCGCCGGGCGCAGCGAGAGCGCGGCGGCCTGGAGGTCGTTGCCGAGCGCCCGGCCGAGCCGGGCCGGATCCCGGCCGCGCAGCGCGGCGAGCAGCGCGTCGGCGTTGCGCAGCGGCGGCGGGGCGGCCTGCTCGGCGCGCAGCCGGTCGAGTTCGCGGTAGGCGGCCGGGGTGGAGAGGCCACCCTCGGCGATCGCCACCACCCAGTGCCAGGTGACCGGGCGGGCCAGGATCGGGCTGATCGTCTCGCCGTGGCCGGTGCCGAGCGCGGTGCCGCCGTACACCAGGAATGGGACGTCGGAGCCGAGCCCGGCGGCGATCGCGGCGAGTTCGTCGCGGCTCAGGTCGGTGCCCCAGAGCGCGTCGCAGGCGACCAGCGCGGCGGCGCCGTCGGCGCTCCCCCCGGCCAGGCCGCCGGCCAGCGGGATCTGCTTGCGCAGGTGCAGCCGGGCGTGCGCCGGCACCCCGGCGTGCGCGGCCAGCGCCCGGGCCGCCCGGATCACCAGGTTGGACTCGTCCAGGGCCAGTTCACCGGCACCCTCGCCCTCCATGGTCAGGGTGAGGGTGTCACCGCGCCGGGCGGTCAGCTCGTCGTGGATCGAGATCGCCTGGTAGACGGTGTTCAGCTCGTGGTAGCCGTCCGGGCGCAGCGGCCCGACCCCGAGATGGAGATTGACCTTCGCTGGTACCCGGACCTTGACCGGGCCGGACATCCTCCGGCGCAGACGCTCGTCCTCGTCGCCCGGCCGCCATGCCTCGGTCATGCAGCGATGTCCCGGACCCGCGGCCGGGCCTCGACGGTGTGGTTCGCGGGCCGCTGCCGGACCGGGTCGGCTGACCACGGCCGCCGGGACGCGGGATCGACGGGCTCGGCCGTCACGTCGACCACCTCCTGCCAGACACGGCGTCAGCCTACTCGGCGGCCCGGGCGGCCACCGGGGCCGACGCGGCGATCGCGGCGAACTGCGCGGCGGTCAGCGATTCGCCCCGGGCGCCGGGGTCCACCCCGGCGGCGACCAGTGCCGCCGCAGCCCGGTCCGGTCCGCCGGCCCAGCCGGCCAGCGCGGCCCGCAGGGTCTTGCGACGCTGCGCGAACGCCGCGTCGACCACCGCGAAGACCTGTTTCCGGGGTACGTCGGGTCGGGGCGGCTCGCGCCGGGTGAAGGCGACCAGCCCGGAGTCGACGTTCGGGACCGGCCAGAAGACGTTCGGCGGTACCCGGCCGGCGCTTCGCGCGTCGGCGTACCAGGCGAGTTTGACGGACGGCACGCCGTAGGTGCGGGAACCCGGGCCGGCGACCAGCCGGTCGGCGACCTCCTTCTGCACCATCACCAGTCCGTGCCGCAGGCCGGGCAGTTCGGCGAGCAGGTGCAGCACCACCGGCACGGCGACGTTGTACGGCAGGTTCGCCACCAGCGCGGTCGGGGCCGGCTCGGCCAACTCGGCGGCGGTGATCCGCAGCGCGTCGGCAGGGTGCACGGTCAGCCGGGCCGTACCGGCCGGGCCGGCGTGCCGGGCGACCGTTTCGGGCAGCGCCCCGGCCAGCGTCGGGTCGAGTTCGACCGCGTGCACGTGCCCGGCCACCGGCAGCAGGCCGAGGGTGAGCGAGCCCAGCCCCGGCCCGACCTCCAACACGACGTCAGCCGGGGTCAGTCCGGCGGCGGCGACGATCCGGCGCACCGTGTTCGGGTCGTGTACGAAGTTCTGGCCGAGCTTCTTGGTCGGCTGCACGCCCAGCCGGGCGGCGAGTTCCCGGATCTCCGCCGGGCCGAGCAGATCTGCGGCCATGCTGCAAGAGGGTACGGCCCACCGGCACGGTCGTCGGCACATACCCGACGCCCGGCCGACGACCTGCCGCGCGCACCGCCTCGCCGCGCGACACGCGCTCGACCTGGACAACAGATGCGTTAACCCACGCGGATAACGCCCCTGTTGTCCAGGTCAACCGGCCGGACTCCCGGGCGTGCCAGCCGGACTGCCGGGCGTGCCAGCCAGACTGCCGGGCGTGCCAGCCAGACTGCCGGGGCGTGGCAGCCGGGGCTACGGCGTGCCGGCGAAGTGGCAGGCGGCGAGCCGTTGTCCGGCGGCGGTCGGGGTGTCGCTTTCCGGGACGAGCAGCGCAGGTGCGTCCCGGCCACAGACGTCCTGGGCGATCGGGCAGCGGGTGTGGAAGCGGCAGCCGGACGGCGGGTCGACCGGGCTCGGCGGGTCGCCGGCCAGCACGATCCGCTCCCGTCCCCGCTCGCGCGGATGGCGTACCGGCACCGAGCCGAGCAGCGCCCGGGTGTAGGGGTGCGCCGGGTCCTGGTAGACGGTGGCGGCCGGGCCGAGTTCGGCGAGCCGGCCGAGGTACATCACCGCGACCCGGTGCGAGACGTGCCGGACCACCCCGAGGTCGTGCGCGATGAAGACCAGGGCGATGCCGAGCCGCTGCTGCAACTCGGCGAGCAGGTTGACCACCTGGGCCTGTACCGAGACGTCGAGCGCGGAGACCGGCTCGTCGCAGACCACCACCCGGGGTTCGGTGGCCAACGCACGGGCGATGCCGATCCGCTGCCGCTGCCCGCCGGAGAACTCGTGCGGGAACCGCCGCATCATGTCCGGGGAAAGCCCGACCATCTCCAGCAGTTCGGCGACCCGGTCCCGGCGGGCGGTGGCGCCCCGGGCGAGTCTGTGCACGTCGAGCGGCTCGGCGACCACGTCCAGGATCGGCATCCGGGGGTTCAGCGAGGCGACCGGGTCCTGGAAGACCATCTGCACGGCCCGGCGCAGTTCACGGCGGCGGACGCCCCGGGCGGTGCCGACGTCGAGTCCGGCGTAGCGGACCTGGCCGGAATCGGGGCGTTCCAGCCCGACCAGCAGCCGGGCCAGGGTCGACTTGCCGCAGCCGGATTCGCCGACCACCCCGAGGGTCTCGCCGGCCGAGACGGTCAGGTCCACCCCGTCCACGGCGTGCACCCGGGAACGGCCGCCGAGACCGCGTCCGGCCCGGTAGGTCTTGCGGACCCCGGTGGCGACCAGCAGCGGTTCCCCGTTGGCCGGGGAGTCGGCGGTCAGCGGGCCGGAGGTGTTCGGGCCGGCGGAGACGGAGAGCGCGGTCGGCGTACCGACCACGGGAGTGGACCCGGCCGGGTCGGCGGAGGCTGGGCCGGGCCCGGCCGGGTGGTCAGACGGGGGCATCGACGGCCTCCTCGGCGTGGTGGCAGGCGGCGGTCCGACCGGGTACGGCCAGTGGCCGCCGCTCCGGCCGGGTCACCGTGCACTCCTCGGTGACCCGGTCGCAGCGCGGATGGAAGGCACAGCCGGTCGGCAGCGCCAGCAGGTTCGGCGGGCTCCCCGGGATCGGCCGGAGCCGGTCGCCGGGCTGGGCCAGATCGGGTACGGAGCGCAGCAGCGCCGCCGTGTACGGGTGGGCCGGCCCGTCGAGTACCTCGGCCACGGTGCCGGTCTCGACGATCCGGCCGGCGTACATCACCGCGACCCGGTCGGCGATCTCGGCGGCGACTCCGAGGTCGTGGGTGATCAGCAGGACGCCCATCCCGAGTTCCCGGCGCAGCCGGTCGACGAGTTGCAGGATCTGCGCCTGCACGGTCACGTCGAGTGCGGTGGTGGGCTCGTCGGCGATCAGCAGCCGGGGGCCGAGCGCGACCGCCATGGCGATCAGGATCCGTTGCCGCATGCCGCCGGAGAACTGGTGCGGATAGTCGCGTACCCGCCGATCCGGGGCCGGGATGCCGACCAGCCGGAGCAGTTCGGCGGCCTCGGTGCGGGCGGCCCGGCGGGAGAGCCCGCGGTGGAGCCGGAACACCTCGCCGAGCTGGTCGCCGATCGAGAGCACCGGGTTGAGCGCGGAGAGCGCGTCCTGGAAGACCAGCGCCATGGTCTGGCCGCGCAGCTTCCGGACCTGCTCGGGGTCGGCGCTGGTCAGGTCGTGGCCGGCGACCCGGATCTGCTCGGAGCTGACCCGCACGCCGCCGGGGTCGAGCAGGCCCATCACGGCGCGGGCGGTGACCGACTTGCCGGAGCCGGACTCGCCGAGCAGCACGAGTACTTCGCCGGCGGCGATGTCGAGGTCGACGCCGCGTACCGCCGGGACGGTGCCGCGCCGGCCGGTGAAGGTGACGTCGAGGCTCCGGACCCGCAGTGCGGCCGGCAGGTCGGCATCGGGTGACCGTCGCTGGCTTTCTACCCCGCTAGTCACTACACCTCCCGAATTTCCGTGATGTTTCCCGCCGTAACGATTTCTGTCGCCCAGCCCTTGATCTGCGCCGGAGTTGGCCAACATGTTGACACGCTGTGCCTGATCCTGGCAATCTCTGCTCCCACATCGCCGACAATCCACACCTAGATCAGGTCGCGGCGCCGAAATCCACCGCGCGCCCCGGCACCTGGCACCGACCCGAAGGAGGGAGCGGCGTGCTCGACCCGGCCCCGCGCTACACCGGATACACGTCCTACAGCTACCTGGAGGCAGGTACCGACTACCGGGAGTTCAAGCTCGCTCCGGAACTCGGCCGGGTGCCGGCGTACCAGGGCAACTCGCTGACCGACGGAGAGCGAGACCGGGTCCGCCGGCTGCTCACCGACAACGTCGTGATCTCGCTGCACGACCACCCGTCGGTCTTCCCCGAGGAGATCGGCCAGACCGTCGACTACAACCGGACCGCGCGGCACCACACCGGGTACGCCGGACTGGCCCGCTCCGGCATGACCGCCGTCTTCGACAACATGATGGACGGCACCTGCTGCGTGACCAGCCAGATGGGCTGGAAGTGGACCGACGTCATCGCCGACCTCGGGATGCGGCTGTCCGACCTGGCCCACCAGGACTACCTGATCCGGGTGGAGAAGCTGGCCGACATCCACCACGCGCACGAGACCGGCCGGATGGGCCTGGTGCTGGCCACCGAGGCGGCCACGATGATCGAGAACGAGCTGGACCGGATCGACATGCTCTACGGCTTCGGCGTCCGGCAGATGGGCATCGCCTACAGCGAGGCGAACACCCTGGGCAGCGGGCTCAAGGAGCGGGGCGACGGCGGCCTCACCTACTTCGGCGAGAAGGCCGTACGCCGGATGAACAAGCTGGGCATCGCGATCGACGTGTCGCACTCCGGGGACCGTACCTCGGCCGACGTCATCGCCGCCTCCACCAAGCCGATCTTCATCACGCACGCCGGATCGCGTACCGTCTGGCCGACCAACCGGATGAAGCCGGACGAGGTGATCCGGGCCTGCGCGGAGCGCGGCGGGGTGCTCGGCCTGGAGGCCGCACCGCACACCACGCTCTCGCCGGCCCACCCCGAGCACAGCATCGAGTCGGTGATGGACCACTTTGTGCACTGCGTCGAACTGGTCGGCATCGACCACGTGGCGTTCGGGCCGGACACCCTCTTCGGCGACCATGTCGGCCTGCACGACACCTTCGCCGCACACCTGTCCATCGCCGAGGCGCACGGCCACGTCGAGCACCCCCGGGTGCCCTATGTGGACGGGCTGGAGAACCCGGCCGAGTGCTACTGGAACATCGTCTCCTGGCTGGTCGGCCACGACTACTCGGACGACGAGATCGGCAAGGTCCTGGGGGGCAACATCATGCGCGTCCTTGAGGAGGTCTGGCACTGATGCGTACATTCCGGCGCGCCCTCGCCGTGGCGGCGGGCGCGCTCTCGATAGGGCTGGCGGCGACCGCCTGCTCACCCGGTAACCCGGACAGCCAGGCGGGCGGCGGCAGCGGCTCGGCGGACCGGATCACGATCGGCACCACCGCCGACGTGCTCAACTACAACCCGCTGGTCGGCAACAGCCGTACCGACACCTGGGTGACCAACCTGATGTATCCCCGGATGATGAGCATGGGGATGGACGGGGTGCGGTCGCCGTACCTGGCCAGCAAGTGGGAGTACACCGACGGCGGGCGGAAGGCGAAGTTCACCCTCCGGGACGACTTCACCTGGAGCGACGGGGAGAAGGTGACCGCCGACGACGTGGCGTTCACCATCGACGCCGTCGCCAAGGAGAAGATCGGCGTCGTCGCCGGGCTGATCTCGTCGTACCAGAAGTCCACCGTGATCTCCCCGACGGAGATCGAGTTCCAGCTCTCCCAGCCGGACGGCACGTTCCTGGAGAACGTCGGCTTCTGGATGCCGGTCGTACCGGAGCACGTGTTCAGCAAGGTCGGCAGCGTGCAGAAGTTCGCCAACGACAAGGACTGGGTCTCGGCCGGGCCGTACAAGCTGACCACGGTGGAGCGGGGCCAGCGGTACGTGCTGGAGCGGATGGAGAACTTCCCGCTGATCGAGGGCGGTCCGAAGACCAAGGAGGTGGTCTTCCGGGTCTTCCCGGACGTCAACACCGAGGCACTGGCGCTGCGCAACGGCGACGTCGACCTGATCGCCAACGCGCTGCCGCCGCCGCTGGCCAAGACGCTCGAAGGCGACAGCAAGCTCAAGCTGGTCAAGGTGCCGTCGCTGGGCTGGGCGCACATGCAGTACAACACCGCCCGCGAGCCGCTGGACAAGCTGGAGGTACGCCAGGCGCTGGCCGCCGCGGTCGACTACGAGGCGATCCGCCGGGTGGCGTTGCAGGGCAAGGCGGTCTCGTCGAACTCCTCGGTGCTGACCCCGACCCTGAAGCAGTGGCAGGACCCGTCCGCCAAGGAGTACGCGCACGACCCGGCGAAGGCGAAGTCGCTGCTCACCGGGGCGGGCTTCAAGGACGGCAACGGTGACGGGCTCTTCGACGGGCTCAGCCTGCGGATGATCTACGACCAGGCCGACCCGAACATCTCCAAGTGGGCGCAGCTGGTCCGGGACTCCAGCAAGGCGGCCGGGATCGAGATCAAGCTGGAGGGTCTGGAGCGGAACACCTACGTGGAGAAGTACACCGCGCGGGACTACGACATCTACGCCGGCTCGTGGGCGATCATGGAGAACCCGCCGGCCAACCTGGCGCTCGCGTTCAAGTGCAAGGGCTTCATCAACTACGCCAACGCCTGCGACCCGGAGCTGGACGCCCTGATCGACCAGGCCCGGGGGCAGTTGGACCAGGCCGGTCAGAAGGGCCCGATCCAGCAGGCCGCGAGGATGATCACCGACAAGGTGTACGACAACGTGCTCTACGTCGAGGAGTTCACCATCGCGCACTCGGCGGAGTGGTCCAACTTCCTGGTCCAGCCGAGTGAGCTGCTCTCCATCGTCAACCCCGTCTCGGTGGCCCAGGCCACCAAGGGCTGACGCGACCAGTTCGACGACGGTCGGGGCGGGCCCGCCGCACCACAGGGCCCGCCTCGACCGGCAAGCCAAGGAAGGAGAGAGAGCATGCCCGCTGGCGCCCGGTTCGTCACCCGCCGCCTGCTGCGCGGCGTACTGACCATGTGGTTCGCGGTGACCGTAACGTTCTTCCTGCTGCGCCTGCTGCCCGGCGACCCGGCCCTGGCGGTGGCGGATCCGACGATGACCGACGAACTGCGGGCCGAGCTGCTCCGCGACTACGGCCTGGACCGGCCACTGGCGGTGCAGTACTGGGAGTACCTGACCCAACTCCTGCACGGCAACCTCGGGGTGTCGTTCCGGCAGAACCAGCCGGTGCTGGACATCCTGCTGGAGCGGCTGCCCTGGACCCTGCTGCTGGCCGGTTCCGCGCTGGTGGTGACCGTGGCGCTGGGCATCCCGCTCGGCGTGGTCGCGGCGACCCGGGCCAAGGGCACCCTGGACCGGCTGATCCAGGTCGGCGGCATCACCGGCCAGTCGCTCTTCATCCCGAGCATCGGAGTCTTCCTGCTCTACGTCTTCGGGGTGGTCTTCGGCATCCTGCCGATCGGCGGCGCGATGGACGACGACGTCTACGGGCTGGCCGCGTACGGCAGCATCGCGCTGCACCTGATCCTGCCCTGCCTCTCCCTGGTGCTGGTGCAGCTCGGCTCGTACGTGCTGACCCTGCGCAGCACCCTGATCGACGCGCTCGGCGAGGACTACTGCACGCTGGCCCGGGCCAAGGGGCTGCCGAACCGGAAGGTGGTCTGGCGGCACGCGCTGCGCAACGCGCTGCTGCCGACGACCACGCTGGTCGGGTTGCAACTGGGCTTCCTGGTCGGCGGGGCGGTGCTGACCGAGTCGATCTACGCGTACCCGGGGGTCGGCCGGGCCATCTTCGAGGCCGTCGGCCAGCTCGACTTCCCGGTGTTGCAGGGCGCGTTCCTGATGCTCGCCTTCGCGGTGATCGTCGCCAACCTGCTCACCGACCTCGCCTACGGACTGCTCGACCCGAGGGTGAGGACCTCATGACGACGGAACTGGTGATGCCGTCCGGGGGCGACACGCCGCCGCCGGCCGCCGCTGCGACTCCGGCGGCCGGTGGGCTGCCGCCGTCCGAGTCGGTGGCCCGGCAGACCTGGCAGTCGTTCCGACGCAACCCGCTCGGCCTGGTCAGCGCCGGGGTGCTGATCCTGCTCGGCCTGGTCGCGCTGGCCGCGCCGCTGATCGCCGACTACCCGAGCGGGTACGGCGAGGAGGTGCTCGCCGGTCCCGGTGCCGGGCACTGGTTCGGCACCGACGACCTGGGGCGGGACGTCTTCGCCCAGGTGATCTGGGGGACCAGGGTCAGCATCGTGGTCGGCCTGGCGGCCAGCCTGCTGGCGATCGTCATCGGCGTACTGGTCGGGGTCGCGGCGGCGTACTTCCGGCCGGCCGATCTCGTACTCGGGGTGATCGTCGACGTCTCGCTGTCGCTGCCGGTGTTGCCGCTGATGATCCTGGTCGCCGCACTGGCCGGGCCGAGCGTGCCGACCCTGGTGGTGGTGATCGCGGTCTTCAGTTGGCCCGAGGTGGCCCGGGTGGTCCGCTCCCAGGGACTGGCCGTGGTGCCGATGCCGTACGTCTCGGCGGCGCACGTGATCGGCGGCTCGCACCTGTGGATCATCCGCAAACACGTACTGCCCGGCGTCGCGCCGGTCGTCGCGGTCTCGGTGGTACTGACCACCTCCCGGGCGGTGCTCTCCGAGGCGGGACTGTCGTTCCTCGGGCTCGGCGACCCGAACAGTTGGTCCTGGGGGACGATCCTGCACCAGGCGCAGCGCTCCGGCTCGCTCGCCACCGCCTGGTGGACCACGCTCTTCCCGTCGCTGGCCATCCTGCTGCTGGTGGTGGCGACCACCCTGCTCGCCGTGGCGTACAACGACGCCCGCAATCCGAGGACGAGGTGACGAGCCGGTGCGACTGGCTGCTTCCTTCTACTCCAGCCTGCACGAGACCGTCCGAGCCGAACTGGACCGGGCCGGGCTGGACGCGCTGCTGCTGGACGATCCGCTCGACGTGGCGTACCTGACGGGTTTTTCGCACTTCCCCAACGAGCGCCCGGTCGCCGCCTACCTGGCCCGGGACGGCGCCGTGCTGCTGCTGGTCCCGGACCTGGAGCGGGAGTACGCCGCCGACCAGCGGGCCGCCGCCGAGCTGGTGGTCTATCCGGAGTTCCCCGGCGAGCGGAGCCCGTGGGCGGTGCTCCGGGACGCGGTGCCGACCCCACCGGTCCGGGCCGGCTATGCCCCGTCCACCACGGTGGCCCGGGTCGGCGGGATCGGCCGGGCCTTCCCCGGTACCGCCTGGGAGCCGAGTGACCTGGTCGGGGCGCTGCGGCTGCGCAAGACGCCGGAGGAGATCGCCCTGCACGCCGAGGCGGCCCGGATCGCCGACTCGATGCTGGCCGAGGGCGTCCGGCTGGTCGCCGACGCGGTGGCCGGCGGTGCCGAGCTACCCACCGAGACGGAGCTGGCCGGCCACGTCACCCGGTACGGCGCCGCCAGGATGTACGCCGAGCACGACGACGTCGTGGTGGTGCCGATGCTCACCGGCGGCCTGGTCTACGGCGGCCCGAACTCGGCCCAGCCGCACCGGCTGCCCGGCGGGGACCGGCTGCGGCACGGCGAGCCGTTCATGCTCTCCCTCGGCTGTGCGGTCGGCGGCCGGTTCGTGGAGAGCGAACGGACCTTCCTGCTCGGCGAGCCGACCGCCGAGCAGCGCCGCTACTACGAGGTGGTCCGGCAGGCGCAGCAGGTCGGCACCGAGGCGCTGCGCCCCGGCACCCGCTGCGTGGACGCCAACCGGGCCTGTCTGGACGTGATCCGCCGGGCCGGGCTCGGCGAATACCTGCGGCACCGGCAGGGGCACGGGATCGGGCTCGGCTTCCACGAGCCGCCCTGGGTGGCCGACGGCGACGACACGGTGCTGGCGCCCGGGATGGTGCTCTCCAGCGAACCCGGGGTGTACGTGCCCGGCCACGCCGGCTACCGGATCTCGGACACGGTACTGGTGACCGACGACGGGCCGCGCCGGCTCACCAGCTATCCCCGGGACCTCGACGAGATCGTGATCGGAGCATGAGCATGACCGTGACCAGCGAACCGACGATGGTGGAGATCAACGGCAACCGGCTCAACGTGCTGGTACTCGGCGACGACGCGCCGGGGAGGGGCGCCGCGCCGGGGAAGCCGGTGATGATCGTGCACCACGGGGCGCCGGGGCTGGGTTCGATGGCCGAGCCGAGGGCGTCCTTCGCGGCCTTCACCGACGAGTACCGGGTGCTGGTCTTCGACGCGCGGGGTTCGGGGGCGAGCGAGGGGAACGGGCCGTTCAGCCACGAGCAGTGGGCGGCCGACGTGGACGGGCTGCGGGAGTGGATCGGCGCCGAGCGGATCGTGATGGCGGGCGGCTCGTACGGCGGTTTCGTCTCGATGGAGTACGCGATCCGCTATCCGGACCGGGTGACCGCACTGGTACTCCGGGACACCGCCGCCGACAACGCCAACCAGGAGCTGGCGCTGCGCAACGCGCTCGCCTCGGCACGGGTGGAGATCGACCGGGTGAAGTTGGACCGGATCATGTCCGGCACGGTCCGGGACGACGACGACCTGCGGGACTGCTGGGCGGAGATCCTGCCGCTCTACGACCACGACCTAGATTGGGACAAGGTACGGCAACGCGTCGAAAGCACCCCGTACCGGTACGCCACGCACAACTTCGCATTCGCCGTCAACCAGCCCAACTACGACATCAAGTCGTTGCTCCCGGGGATCTCCTGCCCGACCCTGGTCACCGTGGGTCGACATGACTGGATCACGCCGGTGGAATGCAGCGAAACCATCGCCGGACTGATCCCGGACGCGAAACTGGTGGTCTTCGAGCACTCCGGGCACTCCCCGCAGTTGGAGGAGGCCGAGCGGTTCCAGCAGGTCGTCCGGGAGTTCCTGGCCGGCGTACCGGCGCTCCGGGCATGATCCCGGGCGAGACCTACGACCTCGATCCGACCGACCGGCGCATCGTCGCCGCGCTCCAGGTCAACGGGCGGGCGAGTTGGACGGAGATCGCCCAGCTCACCGGTACCTCGGTGACCACCGTGGCCCGGCGGGCGCAGCAACTCTTCGCCGACGGGCTGGTCAAGGTCGCCGCCGCGCCGCAGCCCGGCGGCGGGCCGGCCGACCTGCTGATCGTACGGATCCGCTGCGCGGCGGGGAGTCAGCTCGCCGCCGCGCAGGCGCTGGCCGCGATGCCGGAGATCCGCTTCGTCGCACTGGTCACCGGGGTGTACGACCTGGTGGCCGAGGTGTTGGTGCCGAAGGGGACCAGCCTGCACAGCGTGCTGCTCAACGGCTTGCAGAAGATCCCCGGAGTGCAGGGCAGCGTCGCCGACCTGAACCTGCACACCTACAAGTCGACCCACGAGTGGTCCCGGCACCTGCTCGGTACCGAACCCCAGCTCGTCGCCCCGCCGCCAGTGCACGACTGCCCCCCGGCGCACCTCGACGACCTGGACGAACGGATCATCGCGGCGCTGCGCGAGGACGGCCGGAACAGCTTCCAGGCGGTGGCCGGCGGGCTGTCGGTCAGCGAGAGCACCGTACGGCGGCGGTTCGAGTCGCTGTACACCGCGGGCTGCGTACAGGTGATCACGCTGATCCCGGCGACGGCGCTCGGCTTCGAGGCGGAGATCTTCTTCTGGCTCTCGGTGGCGCCGTCCCGGCTCGACGGGGTGGCCCGGGAACTCGCCGCGCTGCGCGGCGTCCGCTACGTCGCCGCGACGCTCGGGCAGGAGTCGCTGATGTGCGAGGTGATCCTGCCGACCCACGCCGACGTCTTCGAGTTCACCACCAAGACCCTCGGCGGGATAGACGGCATCCACGCGTGGACCGCCGGGGTGCAACTGCTCACCGTCAAGCGGGGCTTCGTGATCACTCCCTGGGCCGCCCGGCGACTCGCCGCCGAAGGCATGGCCGGCGAGCCCATCCCCGCCGACCTGGTCCCCTCCCAGCCAACCGCCGGCACCCCACCCCCCGGCCCCAAGACCACCCGCACCCGCCGCACCTCTGCCTGACCGTGGCGCTGCTTCCCGGAAGTAGTGCCTTCGGACGCTGACGGAGGCCACTACTTCCCGGAACAGCGCGATCTTGTGCCCGGCACGAGCGGGCGGGGGTCACCAGGGGCCGAAGGCCCGGTCGCCGGTGGCCGAGATCGAGGCGCAGAGTTCGTCCAGGTCGGCGCCGGTGGTTTCGGCCAGCGACCGGACGGTCAGCGGGATCAGGTACGACGCGTTCGGCCGTCCCCGGTGCGGCATCGGCGTCAGGTAGGGCGCGTCGGTCTCCACCAGGATCTGGTCCAGCGGGGTGATCCTGGCGGCCTCGCGCAGCTCGGCGGCGTTGCCGAAGGTGACCGTACCGGCGAAACTCAGCAGGTAGCCGCGCCGGACGCACTCGGCGGCGAACTCGGCGTCTCCGGAGAAGCAGTGCAGCACCACCGTCTCCGGGGCACCCTCCGAGTCGAGGATCCGCAGCACGTCCGCGTGCGCGTCCCGGTCGTGGATCACCAGCGGCTTGGCGTACCGCTTGGCGATCGCGATGTGTGCCCGGAAACTCGCCTCCTGGGCCGCCCTGCCCTCGTCCCCGGTACGGAAGAAGTCCATCCCGGTCTCGCCGATCCCGCGTACCCGGTCCTCGGCGGCCAGTGCCTCGATCTCCCGCAGCGCCTCGTCCAGGTCGGCCAGTCGGGGCGCCTCGTTCGGGTGCAGCGCCACCGTGGCGACCACCGCCGGCTGCCGCCGGGCCAGCTCGGCACCCCAGCGGGAGGACGCCACGTCGACGCCGACCTGCACCAGCCGGTCCACTCCGACCTGGGCGGCCAGCTCGACGGCCGCCGCCACCGGATCGTCCGGCCGACCGTTCCACGGCGGGGTGCCGGACTCGGCGAGGGTGATGTCCAGGTGGGTGTGGCTGTCCATCACCGGCCCGGGCAGTGGCTCCGGCACCGGCGGAAACTCCCCCGCCCGGCGGGCGGCCCGCGCACGGCGGCTCTCGGTTGGCTGGCTCATCGCCGCCAGCATCACATATCGGTCCGGCGTCGCGGGCTCGGGAGTACCGGATGGGGTGGTCGCCCGCCCCGATGCCGGTCGCGGGGGTTGGCGGCCGGGGTGGTGGGCGTCGGCCGAACCGGCGGGGAGGGGCGGCCGAACCGGTCCCGCCGGTCGGCCGAACCGCCAGTTAGCGCTCCGCGCCGCCCGGGCAACCCCGGTCGGTAACCCACTGTTCACCGCTCCGGTACGGATCAGTCTTAGCGTCGGCGCGGTGAGCGTGTCCCCGCCGGCCAGTGCGGTGCCAGAGACGCCGGCCGGACTCCGTGTCCGGTACGGCGGAGCCGTGCACCCGGCCGAGGAACTCGCCCGAGGTGCCGCATACGAGCTGTTCAGCACCGATCCCGTGCCCGGCTTCGCACGGGACCGCCGCCCCGACGCCCGCTACCCCTACCACCGGTACGCCCACGCCAGCGAGGTCGGGGTGCTCCCGGACGCCCGGGTGACCGGCGGTGGTGCCGGTCCGGGCGAGCGGGCGAACGGTCTCGGTGTCCCGGACACCCCGCTGACCGCACCACTGCACCGGGTCTGGGGCTGGTCCGACATCCACGGCCTCAGCCAGAGCCCCGCGGCGGCCGAGGACCCGGTGCTGGTCTCGGTACGCGAGTCGGCGACCGTGCAGCGGGGCAGCCAGATGGTCAAGGCGCTCTCCGCCCAGCAGTTCGCCGGGTTCCTGCTGCGCGGCTGGCTGCCGTACGGCTTCTGCTACCGCGAGTACGACGTGGCGCACCTGCGCACGCCGACCGACCAGATGCTGCTGCGTACCGACTCGGAGGCGGGGCGGGCGGTGCCCGAGGTCGCGTACCTGCTGCGCTGGCGGGCGACCGACCCGATCGACTACGTCGCACCGTTGGCCGCCGAACACCACGGTCTGATGACGATGCCGCCGCACGACCGGGTCGGGCCACCGGTGCTCGGCACCGGGTTCACCCCGAGCGGGCGGCACCTGATCCCGGAGTTCGTCACCCGGGACCTCGCCGACCTGCCGCTGCCGGCGAACGCGGCCCTGCTGGCGCACACCCCGGACGGGGACGAGGTGGTGCTCTACACGTACCAGCCGGAGCAGCGCGGCTGGCTGCGGATGGCCGGGCCGCGCTGGCGGCACCTGCTGGCCGTGGTGCCCGGGGTGTCACCCGACCAGGAGTACGTCTCGACCAGCGACGCGATCCGGTCCACCCTGCTGATCGGCGGCTACCGGGGGCAGGAGCACGAGGCGGTCGCCGACCCGCCCGGCGAGTTCCGGGTGCTGGCGATGACCCGGGCGGCCCGCTATCCGGTGGATACCCTCACCCGCCGCGCCCGGTACGTCATCTGGCGCGACAGCCGCTGCCTCGTACTCCGCGAGGAGGGCGGCTGGCTGCGGGTACGGCTCTGTCGACCCGACCCGGACAACGTCGCCGCACTCGGTGCGCAGTGCTACGAGCGCGGGGTCTACGAGTCGTGGGCGCCGGCGGTCGAGGTCACCGACGACCAACTCCTCGACGTGCCGTACACGTTGTAAGACGCCTCACCCGCTCTGCGACGCCTCGGCCCAGACGCGCGCGAAGGTGAGGTCACCTGGACGCCAGATGCGTTACCCAGGCCGCGTAGCGCCTCTGTCGTCCAGGTGACGGTCGTCAGCCAACGGCACCGCCGGAGCGGAGGTATCGGAGGTGGCTGCGTCTGGTTCCACGTCCGATCACCGTGATCCGCGGGGCGGTGGGAGGTCAGAGTTTGCGGAGCACCACGCCGCACTCGGTGGCGCGCGGGTTCTCCGGGGGCGACTCCAGGTAGGGCCGCAGCGGCTCGTCGACCTGCGCCAGTCGCGGCTGGTCGGGGTCGGGTCGCCAGTCGACGACCTTGACCAGCCCTGGTTCCACCGTCTCCACCGGCGCCAGCCCGCGCAGCAGCTCGGTGACGTCGACCACGGTACGGTTCTTCCAGGCCAGGCCGAGACGTTCGGACATCTCGTTGCCCTCCTCGACCGCCGCCCGGTCCACCCCACACACCTGGGAGAACGCGAGATAGCTGCCGGGCGCGAGCGCCGCCCACACCGTCTCGAACATGTTCCGCAGTGACGCGTCGTCGACGATGGAGTGGCCGATCGACAGGAACAGCGCGGCCACCGGCTCGGCGAAGTCGATCAGCTTCCGGGTCTCGGGGTCGTCGACGATCCGCTGCGACTCGGTCATGTCCGCCGCGATCACCGTGGTGGTGCGATCGTCGGCGAGCAGCGCTCGGCCGTACGCCAGCACGATCGGGTCATTGTCCACGTAGACCACGTGCGCGTCCGGCTGGAACCGCTGGGCCACCTGGTGCACGTTGGACTGGGTCGGCAGCCCGCTGCCCATGTCCAGGAACTGCCGGATCCCGGCGTCCCGGGCCAGGAAGCGCACCAGCCGGTAGAGGAACAGGCGGTTGTTCCGGGCCTCGGTCGCCCCCTCCGGAAACTGCTTGTGCACCGCCAGCACCGCCGCCCGGTCGACCGGGAAGTTGTCCTTGCCACCGAGGCAGTAGTCGTACATCCGGGCCGGCGTGGGCACGTCCTGCCGGATCGAGGGCATGCTTCCGTCATTGGGCGCGGTCACGACACCAGCTCCACGATCGACAACCGTCTCTGACTCGGGGGGAGAAGAAGACGAATCGTACCGGCCGGCCGGTTCAGTCGACGAGTCGGGCGAGTTCCTCGTCCACGATGGAGGGATCGAGCTTGCGGAAGACCGGCTTGGGTGCGGCCAGTGCGCGACCGGCCTCGACCGGTACCGACTCCCACTTGGCCCCGACCGTGTAGTCCCCGGTCAACACCGGGTACGCCGGCCCGCCGTCCAGGTCGTCGACCTCCACGATCGACGGCATCGGCGCGTGTACGCCGGTACCGCCGAGCAGCTCGTGCACCCGCTGCGCCGAGTGCGGCAGGAACGGCGTGAGCAGCGTGTTGGCGTCGCTGACCACCTGGAGCGCGACGTGCAGGATGGTGCCCATCCGGGGCTTGTCGGCCTCGCCCTTCAGCTTCCAGGGGGCCTGCTCGGAGAGGTATTTGTTGGCCTCGGCGACCACCCGCATCGCCTCGCCGATCGCCTGCTTCTGCCGGTGCTTGGCGATCAGCTCGCCGACGGTGCCGAACCCGGCCCGCGCGGCGGTGAGCAGCGCCTCGTCAGCCTCGGTCAGCCCGGCCGGGTCGATCGGCGGGATCGCGCCGAAGTTCTTCGCCGCCATCGAGATCGAGCGGTTGACCAGGTTGCCCCAGCCGGCGACCAGCTCGTCGTTGTTGCGGCGCAGGAACTCCGCCCAGGTGAAGTCGGTGTCCTGGCTCTCCGGGCCGGCGACGGCGATGAAGTAGCGCAACGCGTCGGCGTCGTACCGGGCCAGGAAGTCGCGTACGTAGATCACGACCTGCCGGGACGAGGAGAACTTCTTGCCCTCCATGGTCAGGAACTCGCTGGAGACCACCTCGGTCGGCAGGTTGAGCCGGCCCAGGTCGCCGGGCTCGCCGCCCCGGTCACCCTCGCCGTCGTAGCCGAGCAGCAGCGCCGGCCAGATCACCGAGTGGAAGACGATGTTGTCCTTGCCCATGAAGTAGTAGCCCCGGGCGTCTCCGCCGACCCCGTCGGCACCGCCGGAGGAGCCCTGGGCGTCCGTTGGTGTCCAGAAGCGGCGCCACGCCTCGGGGTCGCCGGAGCGCCGGGCCCACTCGATGGAGGCGGAGAGGTAGCCGATCACGGCGTCGAACCAGACGTAGATCCGCTTGTCGCCGCGGTCGCGCCAGCCCTCAAGGGGAATCGGCACGCCCCACTCCAGGTCCCGGGTGATCGCCCGGGGCTGGAGGTCGTCCAGCAGGTTCCTGGAGAATCGCAGTACGTTCGGCCGCCAGCCCTCCCGGCTGTCCAGCCACTTCGCCAGCGCCTGGGCGAAGGCCGGCAGGTCGAGGAAGAAGTGCTCGGTCTCGACGAACTGCGGTGTCTCACCGTTGATCTTCGAGCGGGGGTTGATCAGGTCGATCGGGTCGAGCTGGTTGCCGCAGTTGTCGCACTGGTCGCCCCGGGCGTGCTGGTAACCGCAGATCGGGCAGGTGCCCTCGATGTAGCGGTCCGGCAGGGTACGCCCGGTGGACGGCGAGATCGCCCCCATCGTGACCTTGGGCACGATGTAGCCGTTGCGGTGCAGCGTCTCGAACAGCTCCTGCACCACCGCGTAGTGGTTGCGGGTGGTGGTCCGGGTGAAGAGGTCGTAGGAGAGGCCCAGCCCGTGCAGGTCCTCGACGATCACCCGGTTGTAGCGGTCGGCCAGCTCGCGCGGGGTCACCCCCTCCTTGTCCGCCTGCACCTGGATCGGCGTGCCGTGCTCGTCGGTGCCGCTGACCATGAGCACGTCGTGGCCGGCCATCCGCATGTACCGGCTGAACACGTCGGAGGGGACCCCGAAGCCGGAGACGTGGCCGATGTGGCGCGGGCCGTTGGCGTACGGCCAGGCAACCGCCGCGAGAACGTGACTCATGAGAAGCAAGCCTAGTGACCACGGTCCGAGTACCGCGAACCAACGCCGTACCCCGGGCCGACGGCGCAGCGCGGGGCGGGCCGGCGACCGGGCATCGACGGTTGTTTAGCGGAAAGATCGCCTAACCTGCCAATATTCAGACCGATATCCGACTTTTTTCTCCTTCGACACGCGTGCCGGGCTGCCCGGCCGAGCCGGATCAGCGTTGTCCAATGGACGGGTGACGGGCCACGAGGGTGGGCAGCAAGCAGCGGAAACGCGCCCTTCCAAGGCCGAGCCCGATCCGCCGCCACCGCCCGAACCCGCGCCGCCACCGCCCGGACCCGGGGCCGTATCGACCGGAGCCGCGCCCGCATCGGCTGAGCCCGGGGCCGTGTCGGCCGGACCCAGGGCCGTGTCGGCCGACGAGCCACCACCCGCCGAGGCGATCTCACCGGTCCAGCCCGCCGAGGCCAGCGGCACCGCCCAGCCCGCC
>NZ_BONX01000018.1 GCF_016862935.1 Plantactinospora mayteni | reverse complement strand
TCAGCGGCGCCGCCCCGGCCGCCGAGGCGGGGCCGGCGCCGCAGCAGCGGCCCGCTCCGGCGTACGAGCCGGCGCCGGCCGGACCGTTCCGGGGTGCCACGCCCGCGCTCGGCTCCGCCTGGCTCGGTGCCCCCGGCACGCTCGCCGGCCCCTCCGGCATCGAGCCGACCACCGGCGCCCCGCTCGCGATGCTGCCCCAGCGGGCGCCCCGGGCCACCGCGCCGGCCTGGAACCGGCCGACCGGATCGCTGCCGACCGCCGCACCCGGCTCGGACCCGGAGACGGCCGAGGAGGACGACTTCTGGCTGCCGATCGAGGAGGTCCACTGGGACGGCACGCCCGTGCAGCCGACCCCCCGGACCTGGTACGGCCGCCCGAAGGACCCGGCCGGGACCGCCGCCCGGCAGCGGGCGCCGCGACCGCCGAAGCCACAGCGGAACCCGGCGCTCGGGCTCGCCGGGGTGATCCTCTGCTCGCTGGTCGCCAGCTTCTTCGCCTGGGTCAGCGCCGAGCCGTTCTGGCTCGCCGCCGGCCACGGCGAGCGGGGTACGGCGACGGTGCAGACCTGCACCGGTCGAGGGCTCGGACAGCACTGCCGGGGCGAGTTCATCGCCGACGACGGCCAGTTGCGGGTGCCCGACGTCCGGCTGGTCGGGGTCGACGGGGCGCACCGGGAGTTCGGCAGCCGGCTCACGGCCCGGATGACCGGTACGGAGAGTGGGAAGGCGTACGTCGGGGCGGGCACCGGCCTGCTGCACCTGCGCTGGGTACTCGGCTTCGGGATGGTGCTGCTGTGCTGCGTGGGAGCCGGTTGGACCACCGGGGCGCTGCGGCTGGCCGAGCGGCGCAACCGGAACGCCGCGGCCCTGGTCAGCGTCGCCGGCCCGCTGCTGCTCACCGCCGGGTTCCTGGTCGCCGCCTTCTGACTCCCCGGGGCATCCGAAGGTCGTCGCGCTGGCCCCGAGGAGCGTCCGGCTATCGCGTGATCAGCTCGCCGTGCGCCCGGCTATCGCGTGATCAGCTCGCCGTCGGAGGGTGCACGGCGTTGTAGACGTCCCGGCGGCGCAGGCCGTACTCGGTGGCGACGGCGGTGATGGCGTCGCGTCGGGACGTACCCCCGGCCTCCAGGTCGGCGACCGCGGCCCGCAGCTCGGCGACGGCCGGGACCGGCGCGGGGACCGCCGGGGCGCCCGCTACCACCAGGGTGATCTCGCCGCGCGGCTCGCCGGCGGCGGCCCAGGTCGCCAGCTCGCCGAGCGGGCGGCGCAGCACCTCCTCGTAGGTCTTGGTCAGCTCCCGGCAGAGCGCCGCCGGCCGCTCCGGGCCGAACGCGGCGGCCAGGTCGGCGAGCGCGCCGGCCACCCGGTGCGGGGCCTCGAAGAAGACCAGCGTGCGTTCCTCGGCGGCGAGCGCCCGCAGCCGGGCCCGGCGCGGGCCGCCGGTGCGGGGCAGGAAGCCCTCGAAACAGAACCGGTCGGTGGGCAGGCCGGAGAGGGCGAGCGCGGTGGTGACGGCGCTCGGGCCGGGCGCCACGGTGACCGGTGCGCCCGCGTCGAGCGCGGCCCTGACCAGCCGGTAGCCGGGGTCGGAGACGCTCGGCATCCCGGCGTCGGTCACCAGCGCCACGAGCGCGCCGTCGAGGACGGCGTCGACCAGGTCCGGGGTACGCCGTTCCTCGTTGCCCTCGAAGTACGACACGATCTTGCCGGTGATGGTGACGTCCAGGTCGCGGGCCAGCCGGGTGAGTCGGCGGGTGTCCTCGGCGGCGACCACGTCGGCCGCGCCGAGGGCGTCCCGCAGCCGCGCCGAGGCGTCGCCGGGGTTTCCGAGCGGCGCCCCAAGCAGGATCAGCCGGCCGTTACCGGGCGAATTTCCCACCAACTGACTCCTTCATCGATACCTGTCATCGCACATAGCGAGCGTCGTGCCCCGTTTCACACCATGGCAGCCTACGATCACGGGGTGACTCTGGCGTCGACAGCGCAGACCGAGGGCCCGGGCGCCGCCGCGCCGCCGGCCGCTCCGGTGGTCGAGGTGACCTCCGCCACCCCGGCCGGGACAGCCACCACCGAGCGGCCCGAGCGCCCCTCGGGGGGCATACCAGCGATCATCAGACGCCGGCTGGCCCCGTTCGACGCCAAACTCGAACCGTGGTCCTGGCTGGCCACCGCCGTGGTGGTGCTGATCGCCGGCATCCTCCGCTTCGTCGGGCTGAGCAGCCCCAAGGGCAAGATCTTCGACGAGATCTACTACGCCACCGACGCGCACAACCTGCTGATGCGCGGCGTCGAATGGGACGAGAAGAACAACACCGCCGCGTACGTCGTACACCCGCCGCTCGGCAAGTGGATGATCGCGATCGGCGAGCAGATCTGGGGCTACAACGAGCTGGGTTGGCGGTTCTCCGCCGCGGCGATCGGCACGCTCTCCGTACTGCTGCTGATCCGGATCGCCCGCCGGATGTTCCAGTCGACCGTACTCGGCTGCACCGCCGGGCTGCTGATGGCGCTGGACGGCTTCCACCTGGTGCTCTCCCGCACCGCGCTGCTCGACATCTTCCTGATGTTCTTCGTGCTGGCCGCGTTCGGCGCCCTGGTGGTGGACCGGGACGTCCGGCGGAAGCGCTGGCTGCGGGCGGTCGAGTCCGGCCTCGACCCGAGCCAGCCGGGGCGGCGCAACCGGCCGCCGTTCCGGTGGTCCGACGGGGTGCCGTGGTGGCGGTTGCTCGCCGCCGTACTGCTCGGCTGTGCGTTCGGGGTGAAGTGGAGCGCGCTTTACTTCATACCGGTCTTCGCCCTGCTGGTGGTGCTCTGGGAGGTCGGCGCCCGCCGCTCCGCCGGAGTACGCCGGCCGTGGCGGGACACCTTCCTCGACGAGGGCCTCTGGCTGCTCGGCGCCGGGGTGCTGATCGCGCTCGTCTACCTCGCCACCTGGTCCGGCTGGTTCGCCAGCGACAACGGCTACTTCCGGAACTGGCGGGCCGACACCGGCCAGTCCAGCCCGCCGATCATCGGCAGCCTGCTCAACCTGTGGCACTACCACGAAGAGGCGCTCAGGTTCCACTCCGGCCTGGACGACAAGCACGTCTACCAGTCCTGGCCGTGGCAGTGGCTGCTGCTCGGCCGGCCGGTCGCGTTCCACTGGTCCCCCGATGGCGCCTGCGGGGCCGCGAGCTGCGCCTCCGAGATCCTGCTGCTCGGTACCCCGATCCTGTGGTGGTCGTTCCTGCCCGCGCTGGCCGCGCTCGCCTGGCTGGGCCTGGCCCGGCGGGACTGGCGGGCCCTGGCGATCCTGCTGCCGGTGGCGGCTGGCCTGCTGCCGTGGTTCTACTTCGCGCTGGACGGCCGGACGATGTTCTTCTTCTACGTCGCGCCGGTCGTACCGTTCCTGATCCTGGCCGTCACCTACGTGCTGGGCGCGATCACCGGCCCGGCGCCGGCACCGGTGGCGGCCTCGGCCGGTGCTGATCCGCCGGCCGAATCGGGTGCCGACGGCGGCCGGAGCGGGCCGACCAGCGACCGCCGCATGATCGGCGCGATCGTCGCCGGCACGTACGTGCTGCTGGTGGCGATCTGCTTCGCCTACTTCTATCCGATCTTCGTGGGACAGATCCTCCCGTACGCGGAGTGGTCGACCCGGATGTGGCTCGGCAACCGCTGGATCTGACCAGCGGAGCGGACGACCGGGGTCGGCCCGGGTGGCGTGCCCGACCCAGTGTGCCCGCCCAGGGCCGCACCGGGTCGGCCGGGTCCTCAGTGGCTCCACGGCGGCTCCACGGTGGACGTCGTCGCGGCTGACCTGCGCGATCACAACCCTGGGATGGCTGCGTGATCACAGCGCTGGGATGGCTGCGTGATCACAGCGCCGGTACGGCTGCGGCGGCCGGAAAGTGGTGGTGGGCGGGCAACGGGGCCCAGACAAAGGTGCGCGCCCCGATCGCCTGCCACGGGGGAAGCGGGCGATTGGGGCGCGCACCAAGGAGCTTAACCACCCCGGATCAGTGGCACAACGGGTGGTGTCAGGTCAGATTTCCGACCGACGCACCGCCGAGCACAACGGGCGTATGGGGCAGAGCCCTGGGACGGGCATTCAGACCGCCCGGTCAGCGCTCTCCGCCGGGTCGGCCGGGCGAGCGTCCGACCGGCCGTGGCCGACCGGCCGCCGGTCCGAGCCGATCGCCGGCCACCGCCGGGCGATCGCACGTACGCTGGGAATTCTTTGATCAATACGATCATCCGGTGATCAGCGAGCACGACCCGCGGCGCCTCGGGCTCCCCCGTTCACCGGATGCCGGCTCCACCGACCATCGGGGTGGAACCGCCGGAACGAGTCGACATTGAAATGACCGAATAGGGTGCTGTCGGAGGTTGCCCGCGATGGGCACACTGTTGCGGTGACCGGACGACCGCGTTCAGGATTCACCCCGCCTCCGACCAGGCTTTTCGTGGTCGGCCTGGTGGCCGTACTCGGCCTCACCTCGTGTGACGGGGGCGGCGACGACACTCCCGACGCCGCCCCGAGTTGGTCGGGCAGCGCCAGCCCGAACCCGGCCGGCGCGGGTGCCGCCGAGCCCGCCGCGTTCACCGGCTGGTCCGATCCGGCCCTGGTCGGCAAGCCGTACGGCGACAAGGTGACCGGCCTGCTCACCTTCCGCGGCAATCCGACCCGGACGTACTACGGCACCGGCCCGATGCCCCGGACGACTCCGGCCCGGAAGTGGCAGTTCCCGCGCAGCGGTGGCCTCTGCGGGGAGTCGACCGACGAGAAGGGCACCCGGGTCTGGTGCGGTACGGGCTGGACCGGCCAACCCGCCGTCTTCGAGCGGGACGGGCGGACCTGGGTGGTCTTCGGGGCATACGATCACAAGATCCATTTCCTGGACGCCGAGACCGGTGGGCGGATCCTGCCGGACTTCCCGACCGGCGACATCATCAAGGGCTCGGTCACCGTCGACCCGGACGGCTTCCCGCTGGTCTACTCCGGATCGCGGGACAACTACTACCGGGTGATCGCGATCGACCGGGGCAGGCCGACCGAGCTGTGGAAACTGTCGGCCCGGGCGGTCTCGCCGACGATGTGGAACGACGACTTCGACGGCGCCGGCCTGATCATCGACGACTACCTCTTCCTCGGCGGCGAGAACAGCCAGTTCCACATCGTCAAGCTCAACCGGAAGTACGCCGCCGACGGCAAGGTCACGGTCAAGCCGAAGCTGGTGTTCAACACCCCTGGCTGGGACGCGCAACTCCTCCGCGACGTGGACGACCGGATGGTCTCGATCGAGAACTCGGTGGCGATCTCCGGCAACGTGGTCTACTTCGCCAACTCCGGCGGGCTGGTGCAGGGCTGGGACATCAGCGGGCTGAAGCAGGGGCGCAAGCCGAAGCGGGTGTTCCGGTTCTGGACCGGTGACGACACCGACGCCTCGATCGCGATCGACGAGACCGGCGCGCTCTACGTCGGCTCCGAATACGAGCGCGGCACGGCGAGGTCGAAGCAGGTCGGGCAGATGATGAAGCTCGACCCGAAGCGCAAGGGCAACCCGAGCGTGTGGCACGTCGACGACCACGCCCGCAAGCCGGCCGGCATCTGGGGCAGTCCCGCCCTGCACCGGGACATCGCGATCTTCGACACCCAGGGCGGCGAGGTGCTCGGCGTCGACCGGGCCACCGGGGCCGTACGGTGGCGGTTCGAGCTGCCCGGTCCGACCTGGCAGTCACCGGTGGTGGTCGACGACGTACTGGTGATCGGGGACTGCAACGGCACGCTGCACGCGTACGACGTCGCCGACACCACGGCCGCGCCGAAGCCACTGTGGAAGATCAAGCTGGGCGGCTGCATCGAGTCGACCCCGGCGGTCTGGCGGGGCCGGATCTACGTCGGCACCCGGGCCGGCGCGTTCCACGCCATCGCGGCCCGCTGACCCGATCGGGGAAGTCCCCGCCGAGCCGCGCCGCCCGGGACGCGCCTCGACCCGTCGGGCGGCGGGAGATCCGACGGACGCGAGAACCAGGGGTGAACGCGAGGAAAGAAACCTACACAGGCACTTCCATGCAGCGCAGGAATCTGCCAACCTGGCATCTACATTTGACTATGTCAGGAGGCCACCCCCATGTCGCTGCCGCGTCGCCTGGTACCGCTGCTCGCCGCCATCACCGTCCCACTCGTCACCACGCTCACCGTCGGCCTGGCCGCCGCACCCGCGCACGCCGCGGCGACCACCTACACCGCGCTCGGCGACTCGTACGCCTCCGGCACCGGCACCCGGGAGTACTACCCGGACAGCGGCTCCTGCCAGCGTTCCCGGCACTCCTACCCGGTACTCGACGCCGCCCGGCTCGGCGCCACGCTCACCTTCCCGGCCTGCGCCGGAGCCACCACCTCCAGCGTGCTCAGCGGGCAGCTCGGCAGCCTCAACTCGGCCACCAACTACGTCACGGTGCAGGCCGGCGGCAACGACATCGGCTGGTCGTCGGTGATCGTGCAGTGCGCGCTGCCCTGGCCCACCACCTGCTGGTCGCAGATCGACAGCGCGGAGAACACCATCCGGAACACGCTGCCGGGCCGGCTCGACCAGCTCTACTCCCGGATCCGCAGCCTGGCCCCGAACGCCCGGGTCGCGGTGGTCGGATATCCGCGCCTCTTCAACGGCGAGGAGTGCAACATCATCGCCCGGATCTCCCCCGGTGAGCAGGCCGAACTCAACGCCGCGGCGAACCTGCTGGCGACCACCATCGCCGCCCGGGCCGCCGCACACGGGTTCGCCTTCGTGGACGCCCGGGGTCCGTTCACCGGGCACGCGGTCTGTGACGACGTGGAGTGGCTGAACGGTACGTCCAACCCGATCGGCGAGTCGTACCACCCGAACCGGGCCGGACACGTCGGGTACGCCGGCATCGTCGAGCCCGCACTCCGGGCCGCCGCCCGCAAGTCCTGACCGGTACGCCCACGGCCCCGCCCGTCATCCGTCCGGGCGGGGCCGACACGGGGCGAGCGGGGTGACACATATACACCGGCCCGGAAAATGCGACCGGCCACCTTTTCCGCTTTTCCTGACCTGATCGACGGAAATACGTTGGACAATTCGTCCGGCGCCCTGGCCGACCGGAGTCACTACGCCGACACTTCGGCATCCATCCCCTGGCCACATGCGACGATGACACCGGCTGACCCCCGGCCGGGCGCCCGAGACGTGCAATCTTCCGACCACTCCTGTCATGGCTGCCGCCCTGTTTCGTAGCAGGGCGGCCGGACCATTGGACCCTTTCGACTCCCCTTGTGGTCCGTCCTGGCCGCAGGTGGAAGTTAGCGGCGCAACACGCCGCACGGGTGGAAAGGGTTCGTTCGGCGCAACTTCGTCAGGCGCAACCGGTCAACCATCTGCCACGAGCATTGGTCAATCAGGGGGAACGGACCACATGACCGATCATCCGAAGGGCCTGCCGGTCTCCCGGCGGGACATCATCCGCATCTCCGGCGGCACCACGGCCGCCGTGGCGCTCGGCTCGCTCGGCGTACCCACGCTGGCTGGCACGGCGGCGGGCGCCGCACCGAACGGCGGCGGTCCGGCCGCCGACGGGGTGGGTTCGGCCTGGGCGAGTTCCGGGGCCGGCCACCGGCTCCGGTCCACCGGGGCCGACCTGCTGATCCGGGACGGCTCGCCGCACTGGTGGCTGAGCCCGGACATCTGGGCGGTACCCGGCACCGACCCCAACGGCGCCCCCGGTACGCCGGCCGCCGGTGACGTCGCCTACGTCTGGGCCCGGGTGCAGAACACCGGCCGGGACGACGCCATCGGCATCCAGGTGAAGTTCTACTGGGGCAACCCGTCGGTGCAGATGTTCTACAGCACCCTCAACCACATCGGCACGGCCTTCGCCGACGTCGCCGCCGGCGAAACCCAGGAGGTGCTCTGCCTGGTGCCGTGGAACGTGGTGACGGTGAACGACGGGCACGAATGCCTCGTCGCCGTCGCCAGCCTGCCCGGCGACCCGGCGCTGCCGGACGCCGTCGACCCGGTCGGCTATCCGAACGTGGCCCAGCGCAACCTGACGCTGGCCAGCGCCGAGAAGGCCGACTTCAAGCTCACCCTGACAGTCAGCGCGCCGAAGCGGGCGCCGAAGCAGATCCGGATCCGTGCCGAGGTCGGTGGCGAACTGTCCAAGGAGGCCCTGCACACGCTCGGGCTCGCCGAGCGGCGACCGGTCGGCAAGCCGGTGGTCGAGGTCGGGTTCTCGCTGAAGCCGATCACCGATCCGGGCGACGGGATCGGCGACCCGGAGCTGGTCGTGGAGGTACCGGCCGAGCGCAGCGTCCCGGTGTACCTGACCGTACGCGGCGGCGCCGGGTTGGGCGCCGGTGAATACCAGCTCGTGGAGGTACTCGAACAGGACGGCGACCGGCTGCTCGGCGGGATCTCGCTCGCCGTGGTCGCCGGGAAGGAGGCGGAGAAGTGAGCGCGACGCCGATGCTGGTGGGGACCCGACCGTTCGCCATCGAGCCGCTGACCAGCACCATGCTGCCGGACGGCATCTTCGACAACGCGCTCTACAAGCTCCGGATCGCCTGCCACTACACCAACACCTCCGGCGGCGACCTGACCAACGTCACCCTCTATCTGGAGAGCGTCGGCGACCCGGGGATCGTGGTGACCGGGCAGACGTACACGTTCCCGAGGATTCCGGCCGGGGCGTCGGTGCTGGTCTCCTGGGCGGCCGACTTCCAGCACGCCTCACCCGGCAAACCGCTGGTCAGCTTCGTGGCCCGGGCCGACGGGTACAGCTCGGCCCGGTCGATCCGGCAGATCTTCGTCTCACAGACCCGCTACGACCAGAACACCGACACCTACTCGGTGACGATTCCGGAGGGCCGGCTCGAACTTTCCAAGCCGACCGTCATCCCGCCGGCCAAGGGCGGCTGGTGGCCGGGCGAGAAGCCCGGCGACGACAAGGAACGGCCGCCGTGGACCGGGCCGTACGTGCCGACCGGGTGCACGATGGTCTGGGTGCCGAATCCGGCGTACCCGGGGACGCACGGCGAGATGCCGTTCGACGACCCCCTGTGGAAGATCCTCGGCTGGATCGTCTTCGCCATTGCCGCCCTGGTCGGGATCATCGCGGCGGCGGTCGGCGCCGGCACCTTCAACGTCGGGGTGAAGGGGAAGTTCGAGGAGACCGACCCCGGGCTCGGCGTCCAGTGCTGCACCCCCGCACCGGGTGACGGGCTCAAGGGCGGGGTCACCGTCGCCGGGGTGGCCGGGGGGATCGCCTCGGTCGCCCTGGTGGTGGGGTGCGCCGACGGCGCCGACCCGCACTGGCGGGGGCAGCAGGCCACCCCGCCCGCCCCGGGCGAGCTGACCACCGCCGAACGGGTCGACGTGCACTGGCGGCTGCTCGACGAACCGCACGCGGGGCGGGCGTACCGGACCGATGTCGAGTGGACGTACCAGCGGGTCACCACCGGGGCGACGTACCAGCACGGGGTGTCGGAGCAGCAGACCAACCTGCACGTCACCGAGGAGGTCAAGGTCGTCACCCCGGACACCGTCGCCTCGCCGGGACTGCTCTGGGCCCGCACCACCTTCATCCGCCCCGGCGGGGCTCCCTACAAGGGTCCGGAGCTGTACGCGTTCGCCCTGTTCCGGGCGCCGCAGGGGCTCTACTTCCTGGTACCGCTGACCGACGACGGAGTCGGCCACGACGACCGGGCCGGCGACGGCGAGTACACCGCCGGGCTGCTGCTTCGGGAGGCGCTGCCGGAGTTGGAGAAGGCCGGGCAGAAGCCGCAGGGCATCTGGAAGGTCTTCGTCTTCGCCCAGGACGTCAACCTGGTGCCGCCGGGTACCCCGGCCGAGATCGCCGCGCAGACCGTCGGCGGCGTCTACGTCGCCAGCGCCGTCCAGATCACCTTCGACCCCAACCAGCCCTGCCCGTTGGAGGCGCAGAGCAGCATCAAGGTCGTCTGACCTGATCAGGAGGCTGGTACGGCGGGAGCACACCGGGCTCCCGCCGTACCAGTGGGTTATTCGCAGGCCCAGCGGACGGCGGCGGTGGCGGAGTCGTCCGGGCCGACCGAGACGAGCCCGCCGACCACCCGGCCGTCGTCGCTGACGCTCACCGCCGCCGGTCCCTCCTTTCCGGGTACGGCCCCGGCCGGCAACGGCAGCACGAGTGGCCGCTCACCGGCCAGTACCGCCGGGGTCTCGACGCCGGACGCGTCCCGGACGAACCCGGCCACCCAGCCGTACCGGTTGATCGCCGTCACCCAGTCCAGCCCGGTCAGCGGGGTCGCCTCCCCGGTACGCAGGTTCCACCGGGTCGGTACGAACTTCGCCTCGCCACCGGACGGCGCGACCGACCAGCCGAGCACCCAGCCGCCCCGGATCGACAGGGTGGCGGTGGTGGCACCGTGCCGGGGCGGGGGCGCCAGGGTGCGCGCCGTACCGTCCGGAGCCCACACCGTCATCCGGGCCGCCCGGTCGGCCCCGGACCAGTCGTACTCGACAATGCCGCCGACCACGGTGCCGTCGTCGTCGATTCCGGTCGCGTTGGGCGACCCCATGCCGCTCGCCAGCCTGGTCGGGTTCTGCTCCGCGCCCGGCGCCCAGATCCGCGGGTCGCGCCCCGGCACGTTGAGGTAGCCGTCGGAGCGCCCGCCGCCCGGCGACGCGGCCGGCCCACCCGGCGTTCCGGCCCCGCCGGCCGGGGTCCCCGTGGGACCGCCCTTCGTGCCGGCCGGCACGCCCTGGTAGGCGAAGGTGTGGGTGCCGCCGAGGACGTCACCGCGTTCGTTGAGGTCCAGCACGCCGCCGAGGTGGTTCCCGTTCGGGTCGGTCAGGTCGACGTACCGGCCGTCCCGGTAGACCCAGGAGAGCTGCACGGCCGTGCCGTCCCGCACCGCGAGGCCGTCACCCGCGACCACCCCCTGCGAGTTGACCAGCAGCCGGGGCGGGTCGGTGGTCGGCGGTTCGAGCACCGTCATCACCCCCCGGTCCCAGCGCAACGTCCAGGTACGCGCCGTCCGGGCGTCCCGGGCCACCCCGACCAGGTAGCGCCCGGTCGGGTCGCCGTCGAGTACCTGGCTCTCGGTGGCGCCGTCGGGCAGCGGGAGCCGGTACGGCGTACACCTGGTCGGGACGGGTGGCGGGGTGGAGCCGTCGGTGTGCCGGTCGTCCGGGGTCGGATCACCCCGGTCCGGGCCGGGCTGGGCCGCCTGGCCGGTATCCGGGTCGGGGGCGGTGGGCTCGCCGTCGCGTACCGCTGCCAGCGTGACCGGGACCGCCACCAGGACGACGGCGGTCGTCGCGGCCAGCCCGCCGCCGGCCAGCAGCCGACGGCGGCGGACCCGGCGCCGGCCAGCCCGGAGCAGGCCGTCGACCTCCACGGTGGAGGGCTGGTGCGGGTCCCCGTCGAGCGGGCGCAACAGCTCACGGGCCGCGTCGTCGTCGAAGTCGTCCATCTCATCTCCTGTCCGTCGGGCGGGGGAAGCGGTCGGTGGTGGCCGGGGCGACACCGGTGGAGGTCGCCGAGCGGGACCAGCTCGGCGACGGCCAGGGTGCCGGCGCGGCCGGCGACGGCGGCCCGGCCCGGGCGCTCGGGTCCGGTGCCGGGCCGGCGGAGGTGCCCGGCCCCGACCGCTCGTCGAGCAGCCGCCGGAGCGTGGCCAGTCCGTGGAAGCTCTGGCTCTTCACCGTCCCGGGAGCGCAGCCCAGGGTCTCGGCCACCTCGGCGACGGAGAGGTCGCAGAGGAAGCGCAGCACCAGCACGGCGCGCTGCTTCCGGGGCAGCCGGTCGAGCGCGGCCCGCAGCACCGTCCGCTGCTCCACGTCCGGCCCGCTGCTCGGGAGCGGCTCGGGCGGCGACTCGGTGAGGCGTACCCGCCTCGACCACGGCCGCCGCTTCTCGCCCTGGAAGAACCGGACCAGGGTGGTCCGGACGTACCCGTCGAGGTGGGTGACGGTACGCACCCGGGGCCAGTGCACGTAGAGCGTGGTGAAGGTCTGCTGGACAAGATCGTCGGCCCGGTGCACGTCACCGCAGAGCAGGTACGCCAGCCGCCGCATCCTCGGCATCGCGGTGGTGACGAACTCGACGTACTCGTACTCCCAGTCCGGCTGCATCCGGTCGACCTCCCAGAGACGATTCCGGCACTGGGATGCTCGCCGGGCCGCACGTGGTTGTATCCGCGGTCGACAATTTTCCGGGACGGTCAACTTCCCGTCGTGCCGCCGGGCCTCTCTCGCCCGGCGACGCTATTCGGTCATGCCGACCGGGTCGGAGCGGACGAAGGCCATCGTCCAGCAGCCGTCGCCGTCCTGCTGGGGGCGCAGTTCGTAGAGGTGGTCCACGCCGGGGAGATCCGGTGGCCCCTCCGTACCGCTGCTCAGTATCCAGCGTCGTGGCGGACCGCCGCCGGGCCCGGCCGGCAACTCCCGGGCGGTACCGTCGGCCGGACCGCCCAGAAAGCGTACGGTGACCCACTCCACGGTTTCATGTTATGAGCGCGACGGACCGGACATGCCCCGGAACGACCAGCCGGCCCGCCCGATCTTGCGACCCGCCCCTACCCTGTCCGCATGTCCCGGAAGACCGGCAGCGTGCGCGATCAATAACGGCCGTCCCTCGTTCCGGAGCGCGGTGATCGTCTTCTGTCTCAGTGCGGCACCGCTGCTGCTCATCGCGGGCCTGACGATAGATCCGGCGCCGGAGCCGCTCGGGGTACTGCTGGACGGCACCGTGGTCGACCACGCGCCGGTCCGGCCCGGAGACGGCGACACCGCCGTGGTCGCGGTGCGGACGCCGGACGGCCCGATCAGCTGCGGCATCGAGCGGGTCCTCTTCCCCGACCGCCGGCTGCCGGTGGTCGGGGCGAGGATCACCGTCGACTACGCCGACGGCATGTGCAGCCCGGAGCCGGTGGACAACACCGGCCTGCGGGTAGGGCTCGTCCTGGTCGGCGGGACCGGTGTCGTCGGGGTGGGCACGTACTTCTGGCGCAGGTCAGGGCCGGGGCGACGGTTCGTCGTCCCGGCGGGTCTGCTCCCGTTCCTCCTGCTCGCGGTGGCTGATCTCGTCGATCTCCGCGAGGACCTTGTCGAGGTCGGGGCCGTTCTCGCCGAGCCGCTGGCATCCGTTGAGCAGTGTTTCGGCGTAGCCGGGGACCGACAGCAGGTCCCGGGGGCGGGCCAGTCCGTCCCGGAGCTGCTCGCCCATCTCACGCAGCATCGGGTCCTGGCTGTCGGCCATCATCCTGAACAACTCGTGCCGGCGTCGCTGCTCGTCGTGCAGCAGTTCGCCGTACGACGTCCTGGCGACCGCGTCCAGCAGTTGGTCGAGGGTGGCCGAGGGGTTCCGCTCCTCCGTCATGGCTCTCCTGTAGGTGTCATGGCTCACCTGTGGGTCAGGCCGGCAGCGCCGGCACGGCCGGCAGCGTGGGCAGCGGGAAGTTGCCGTCGAGGCGGCCGAACTGGTCACCGGAGGCCTTGAGGCTGGAGGTGAGCGCGTCGAGCTTGCCGACGAGCTGGATGATCTCCCGGCAGGCGCGGACCACCGTGTGCACCTCGCTGGCGAACCAGATGCCCAGGACCACCGCCACCGGCGCGCCGATGCCGGTGGACGCGGAACCGGTGGCCAGGCCGGCGGCCATCGCGCCGGTGATCGCGGCGTCCGCCGCCTCGGAGATCAGGCTGCCGATGGTGTCGCTGAAGTCGAACGCTCCCTCGGCCGCGCTCGAATACTCCTTGCCCATCTGGAGCATCGCCACGTGTGCGTCATTCAACGCCTTGTTGATGGTGTACATGGTGCTGACGGCCGCGTCGGCGGCGTTGCCGCTCCAGGCGTTCGGCGTGCACTGCCCCGCCCAGGTGAGGTTCGACGACAGGTCCAGCAGGCAGTGGGCGGTCCGTTCGAGGGCGTAGCCGACCTTCGCCATACCGGCCCAGTCCCCGCAGACCGGCTTGAGGACGCCTTCGTACAGGTCGTAGGCGCGGTCGGAGAGACCGAGCTGCCAGGCGGCCCAGGTCACCGCCCAGTAGGCATTGCGGATCATCCCGGCCGGGGACGCCATGTCGTGCCACTTCGGTTCGAACGCCATCCGCTGGTTGAAGTCCGGTGGCTCGGTGAGGTGCACGAACGGTTCGGTCACGTCGGCGAAGCTCTCCCGTACCCTGGTCGCGGTCGAGCCGGTCGGGATCGGGTCCACGGCGCGCCGGGCCGGACCGGGGTCGACGGCTGGTCTGGCGCCGTCCATCCGGTCCGCAGCCGCCTGGTCGCTGTTGGCGTAGTACCTCCGAGCGGCGGCGACGCCGGCCGAGAAGCCCGGCAGCGTCTCGTTGCCCACCTTGCCGAGGAAGGCACGGACATCACCGTTGATCTTCTCGTGCGTGTTGTTGAACGCGTTGATGATGCCCTGCCCACCCCAGACCATGTCGCCATGCTTCTCGAAGTACCCCCGGGCGAGCTGGGCATCCTCGACGTGCCGACCGGTAGCCTTCTCCAGCTCGTGCAGTCCGGCCGGATCGACGTATAGCGCCACCACACACTCCAGTGCAGAAGAATCCAGGTACGCGCCGCACTGTAGGCCGAAACCCTTTCAGGCTGCTTTCACCTTGCGTGCCCTCAACCTCAGATCATTTGGTGGTTGCCGGCGCGGTGCTCTGGGTATGGGCTGGGTATGGAGATCGCAGCGGTGACGGCTGCTTGCAACGAGTCGGCCCGGGATACGTCTTCGGCGGGCAGTGCCTCGGGAAGGGCGTCGGCCTCGTCCCACACCGTAACGGCACTACCAGCCGTCGCCAGGGCGCGGCCCAGAGCCACGCCTCGCGGGTTCCGCCCTATCACCGTCACCCCGGCGCCCGTTCGCTGGTTCATGAGGTCCTCCAGTAATGCTGGGCCGCGTGATCTCCGTGTGGCAAAAGCTAGACCTTGACATCTATGTGAGACCACGGTCGCGCCAGAGCCACACTTGGCGCTCCGGGGCAGCCGACGTTTCCGCTTCCGTCAGCGCCGTGTCTACACAGGAGGGCCTGGCCAAAGTCGGCTGTTAGTCGGATGAAAGCGAACTGAGAGTGCCCTTCCTACAAAATCGTCCTTAGTTCGTCGGGTCCAGGCTGATGTCACCCGGGCCCTCGAGGTGAGGAGAAGTGCCATGAAGAGTGCGGTCCGGAAGACCACGGCCACCAAGGCGGCCTCGGGCAGCGCGACCCGGCTCGGCGTGATCGTCAGCGGGCTGGAGAAGACGATCCCGACGCGGACGAAGGCCGACCCGACCTCCTGCGCGCCGGGCGCCATGTACTGCGGCTGACCCGGGGACTTCACAGCGACGGGCAGGGGATTTCGGCGTCGACGCGCCGGGGTCCGCTGCCCGTCCGATGGTGATGGCGCCGTCCCGCCGGTTCGAGTCGGGGCCGGCGGGACGGCGCCGACGTTCAGCTGCCCGAGAACGAAGGGGGTCACCAGGTGCGGAGCGTACTGTGGGAGGCGTCGCCGACCGCCGCCGTGACGACGTCCCCGGCGACCGGCTCCGCCGACACCGACGCCCTGCCGCCGGTGACCCGGGAAGTGCTCCACGCGGTACGGGCCGGCACCGGAGGCGGCCTGTTCCCGCCCGTGGCCGCGCCGTCCCCGGACGGGGCATCCTTGACGGCGACCCGTCGGCTTGCCGGCGAGGCGGATGCGTCCTGGTTGGCGGCCGTGCTGGTGGAGCCTCGGTTCGGTCCGCTGCTGGCGCTGCTGCAACGGCTCGACCGGTGGTGTCGGCGTACCGCTCCGGACTACCGAGAGGTGTTGCACCCGGAACTGCTCACCGTCACCAACGCGGACCTGTTCGGCCCCGTGGTCGCCGAGATGTTCGTTGCCTGCGCCGCCGGGCGGCTGACCCACACCCGCCGCCTCGTCGCCGAGGAGGCCGCCAGCTACGTCGCGTTCCTGGCCGCCTTCCTGCGACGGCTGCGCCGGGACATCGGTGCCGGCTGGCCGGACCGGCCGGAGTTCCGTGGCCCGGTGGTGGGACTCCAGGCGCAGGGCGAGGAGACACACAACGGCCGGCAACGGGTCCTCCGGGTACGGCTGCGCGGCGGCGGGGCGGTGGCGTACAAGCCCCGCCCGGCAAACGGTGAGCTGGTCTTCCTGGCTCAGGGGAACCCCGGCCGAAACGGCTCGGTGTTCGAGTTGCTGAACCGGTTGCCCGCGGTTTCCGGCCCGGTGCGGCTGCCGGTGCTGCGGTGTTGGCGTGGCCGTGGCCGGGACCGGCGGGCCTACCTCTGGCAGGAGTGGATCGACCACCCGGCCCAGTGGGGGATCCTGCGCCGTTCCGGCCGCCGCCGCCTGTCCGGCACCCGGCTCCCGCCTCGCCAGGCCGGGGACTTCTGGCATCGGGCGGGTTCCCTGGCCGCGGCCTGTTTCGCCTTCGGCCTCGCCGACCTGTTCGAGCAGAACCTGCTCGCCGGCGCCCGGCCGGAGGATCCGACCCCGATGCTCTACCCGGTGGACCTGGAGGTCTACCTCTTCCCGGTGCGCCGGCTCTCCGAGACCGGTCTGGTGATGGACCCGGTCAACGGCGGGCACCATCACGTCGGCATCGAGCGCGAGGCACGCTGGTGCACGATCGCCGGTTCGCTGGAGTACCTCAAAGCCGGTCACCGGGGCGGGTACCAGCTCTGCCGAGCGGACCGGTCCTGGACCCGGCGGGAGGCCCGGTCGGTGGTGGCGGACAGCCGTGGCGGGATCGGCTACGGACCATACCTGGCGGAGTTCCTGCGCGGCATGTTCGATCTCTGGACGCTGGCCTGCACGCACCGGGCCCGGATCGCCCGGCTCATCGAGCGGCGCTGCCGGGGCAACTTCGTCCGGGTACTGGCCCGGCCGACCGTGGACTACCTCGACGCGATCCGCCGACGCCGATACTCGGGCGGTGGCGCGGCGCCCCGGGCCGACGACCCTGCGATCCGATACGGTACCGGCGAGCTGGCGCAGCTACGCGCGCTCGATGTGCCGTACTTCATCCGCCCCGCCGCCGGTGGCCCGCTGCGCCGACTCGCCCCGCCGGAGCACGGGTTCCGTACCCTGCCGGCCGGCACCCGGCTCGGCCCGGACCGCCGGGCCTCGCCGTCCGCCACGGTGCGGGCCGGCGCCGACCTCGACCTGGTCGGCCTGGGCGTCGCGCTGCGGGACGCCATCGAGTACGTCCTTCCCGACCTGCCCGGGTCCACGCTGACGGATCCGCGGCGGGGCGTCGAGGTACGGCTGACCGACGCGCAGCGCGGCGAGGTCAGCTTCGACTGGCCGGAGCAGGGGCACCGGATCACCTTCGTCTGGACCGCCGACGTGGTACGGCTCCGCCTCGATCCGTTGCCGGCCACCTCGGCGGCGACGAACGGGTCGACCGGGCCGGCCACGGCGAGCGGGTCGAACGCACCCGAGGCGGCGGAGCCGGACGTGCCGGACTGGGTGGACATCCGTCGGCAGCTACTCCGGGTCCACCGGATCGACAAGGCGCTCCGGTCCCGGCTGGTGTACGGTGCCGCGGACCCGGCACTGGGCGAACAGCTCCGGACCCTGACCGACGCGGCCTCGGCCTGGCTGCACGACGTGGTGCGCCAACACGGATGGCCGACGTGCACGCTGGTCGGCCCGACGGCATCCGAGGCGGCCTGCCGGCTCGTCCAGCACGCGCGGATCCCGAACACGCAGCATCGGCACTGTCTACGGCTGGTGCGGGTCGCCGCCCGGCGGGGCGAGGTGCCGTGGCGGCAGGTGGCGTACCTGACGGACGCGCTGCGGATCCGCCAGGGCCGTGCGCAACTGTTCGGCACGAAGTTCGTCGCGCGGGGTGGTGTGCTGGTGCCGTATCCGATCGAGCGTCCGGAGTTGGTGGACGAACGTCGCCGGCAGATGCGGCTGGAGCCGCTGGCTCGCTACACGCACCGGCTGCGGAACCGCTATCCGCTGGAGCCGACCACCACTATCCGCTGAGGACGACGGAGGCACCGTGCGAGTGAGGAGTGTGACCGAGTCGCCGACCGCCCGGGCGTCGACCGGCAGGAGTCTGGCCCAGCCATCCGGCGCCCGCTCGTCGACCACCCGGTCCGAGGCATCGCCCGTCGACGGAGCACCGGTCGACGGCTGGACCGGGTTTGCCGAGCGGTGGTGGAACGTCGCCCCGACGGTCGGACCGGCGACACCGCCGCTGGCCGTTTCCGACGCGTACCGGATGATCGCCGAGGCGAGCGCACCGTTCCGTGCCGGTACCCGGTTCCATGTCCTGCCCGACGTGCGATTCGGCACCGCCGCGGGCCGGATCCGCGCGCCTGGTGACCTGCTGCCCGGTGCGGCCGACCCGGACCCGGACAGTTACCGGGAGCGGGTCGGCGCCGAACTGGCCGGACAGGGTTGGCTGCTCGCCGTGGAGCAGCCGCTGTTCGGGAACTTCGCCGACTGGCTTCGGGTCCGGGACAGCATCGACCGACTCTGGCGACGGGTGGGGTTTCCGGTCGTACCGGTCGGGGCCGAGTTGGTCTTCGGGACCGGGATGACCCGTATCGACGGGCTGACCCGGGACTCCCGGCACGCGGTGCTGGCCTGGGTACTCCGCGGCCGGCTGGAGGTCCGGGTCGACGGTGCGGTGCGGTGCCGGGCCGGGGCGGGCGAGCTGGCGTACTGGCCGGCCGGGCTCCGCTACACCGAAACCTTCGCCGACGACTGCCTGGCCCTGCTGCTCCGGGTGCCCAGCGACTCCCGACTGGCGGTCGGAGCGGTACACGACACCGCCGTCGAGCTGGCCGGCGACGGTCCGGCCGCTGACGACGTGGTGCCGTACCTGCCGGTGCCGCCGTCGGAGGGACCCGGCCCGGTGCCGATGGCGGACCCGCTGGCCCGGGCCGCCACCGCGATAGCGGGGCTGAGCGCCGCCGCCGACCTGACCCGCACGTTGCGGGTCCGCTGGGCGGCCCGGGTCAGCGCGGGCGCCCTGGAGCCCGTGCCGCCGCCGCGCGAGCCGGTCCAGCTCTCCGCCGGAACCCGGGTACGGCGTGTCGCCGAGGTGGTCCGGATCCGTGCGGCCCGGTCCGGCTGGATCTGGGCCGTGCACGGGCACGCGTTCGCGGTACGCGGCGCCGCCTGGGCGCTGCTGCGCCGACTTCCGCTCGGCACCCCGGTCCGGGTCGCCGACGTGTGTGGCTCGGCCGGGGACAGTGCGCCGGATCCGGGCGGGCTGGCCCTGCTGACCACCCTGTACCGGCTGCGGGCCATCGAGGTGCTGGCCGGACCGGCGGGAGAGAAGTCGTGAGGATGCCCGATCTGGCGGTGGTCGACGGCGACCTGGACTGGGACACCTTCGTCGCGTCCTACTGGGATCGCCGGCCGGTGCTCTACCGGGCGGTGTCGAACCCACCGTTCGAGGAGGCGGCGACCTTCTGGACCGCGGTGCTGGCGGCCGAGCCGTCCCGCGGCGGGCCGGCGCTCACCCCGAACGCGCAGTTCACCGTCGAGCGGTTCCAGCGGGTCGAGGCGGGGGACCAGTTGCCGGCGGGCGACGACGGGTCGTTCGACGGCTACCAGGAGCGGCTGGCCGACCTGCTCGGTGGACGCCGGTACGCGTTGGTGATGAACTGCTTCCACGCCTTCGACTACGGGCTGTGGAGCCGACAGCGGTTGTTCTTCGCACCGCTCTGGCAGCGGGTCGGGCTGCCGTACGTCAGCGCGATCACCACGATGTTCCACGGCACGTACGAGCACAGCCCCGTAGGCGTGCACCGGGACCGGTACGGGACGTTCATGTTCGGCCTGCGGGGCCGCAAACGGATGCGGTTCTGGACTGGCCGGCCGTGGTCCGAGCCGGTGACGACGGTGCTGGACTACGCCCCCTACCGCTCGGAGTCCTTCGCCGTCGAGATCGGCCCCGGCGACCTGCTGTACTGGCCGGCGAGCTATTACCACGTCGGCGAGAGCGCCGGTACGGAGCCGGCGACCAGCGTCAACGTGGGAATTCCCCGGGAGGCGTCGGGCGTGCTGGCGGCGCCGGAGCTTTTCGCCGACGTCGATCCGGTCCGGATCGGCGACCCGACCGCCGGCCTCGGCCAGCTCGACCCGGTGCCGGCCGCGCTGTACGCCCCGGGGCCGGATCCGGACGGACGGCTGCCGGACGCGTTGCCGGCCAGTCTCCAGCAGGCGACCGTCCAGCTTCGCGGCTTCGCCCGCGACGGTGAACTGCGGGATCGGACGACCGCACTGTCGCTGCGGTTCTGGACCGCCGGGGGATTCCGGCCGGTGCCACCGCCGGCCCCGGCACGCCGGCTCGACGACGCCACACCGGTGCGCACCGTGCCACAGACTCCGCTGCTCTGGTCGGCGGCCGAGACCGGGACAATGCTCGCGGCGAACGGGCAGGTCCTACGCACTGCCGTCCGGCCGGCCGGGGTGCGGCGACTGCTGGCATCGCTGGCCGGCGGTCGGGTGGTGCGGGTCGGTGCCCTCCTCGACACCGTCGTCGGTGGCCCGGGCTCGGGAGCCGCCCGTTCGGGTGCCACCGGTTCGGACCGTACCGCACCGCTGCCGGCCACCCGGGATGGCGTACGCGAGCTGCTGGCCCTGCTGGTCGGCTGCCGGGGGCTGGTGTCCGTACCGAACGGGGGACGCGGGGCGGCGTCCAAACCGGACGGTACCCCGGAGGACCGGTGACCGGGGCGCCGGTGACCGTGGCGGTGGTCGGTGCCGGGCCACGGGCGGTCGGCCTGGTGGAGCGGCTCGGCGCGAGCCGGCCGGAACTGCTGGGGGATCGGCCACTCGACGTACACCTGGTCGACCCGTATCCGGTCGGATCGGGTCGGGTGTGGCGCACCGACCAGTCGGCGCTGCTGACCTCGAACACCGCGGCCGGCAACGTCACGATGTTCACCGACCAGAGTGCGACCTGCGCCGGCCCGGTCCGGTCGGGTCCGACGCTGGCCCGGTGGGCCGGCATCGAGGCGGAGGATTTCGCCACCCGGGCGACGCAGGGCCGCTACCTGAGCTGGGTGTGGGAGCGGGCGGTGGCGCAGCTCGGCCCCGCCGCCCGGGTCCGCGTCCACCCGACGCGAGCCCGGGCGCTGTCCGGCGACCGCCGGGGGCGGCAGCGGCTCTACCTGGACGGCCGCACCGAACCGCTGCTCGCCGACGTCGTGGTGCTCGCCGTCGGGCATCTCGACGCGGAACTCGATCCCGAGCAGGTCCGGCTGCGCGACTTCGCCGCCCGGTACGACCTGACCTACCTGCCACCGGGCAATCCGGCCGACGCCGATCTCGCCCTGCTCGCACCCGGTGAACCGGTATTGACCCGCGGGTTGGGCCTGACCTTCGTGGACCTGATGGTGCTGGTCACCGAAGGGCGGGGTGGCGAGTATCGCCGGGACGACGGTGGCGTGCTGCGGTACCGGCCGTCCGGCCGGGAGCCGCGGCTGATGGTCGGGTCGCGTCGTGGCGTACCGCACCTGGCGAAGTTCGGCTACCGGTTGGCCGGCGAACCGCCGACGTTGCCCCGGTTCTTCGAGGCCGGGGCGCTGCCGGACGCGGAGCGCCCGCTCGACTTCCGGACCGAGGTGTGGCCGGCGATGGCGAAGGAGTTGGGCTGGGGCTACTACCACGAGCTGTTCACCGCGCATCCGGACCGCACCGCCCTGCCGTTCGCCGAGTTCACCGACCGGTACGCGGCACTGGACTGGTACTCCGCCGAGCGCGTCGAGCTGGTCCGCCGGGCCGTACCGGACCGGGGCGATGTGTTGGATCTGGCCCGGCTGGACCGGCCACTCCGCCGGGTCCGCGCACGATCGCTGACCGAACTCCAGCCGTACCTGCACCGCTGGTTGGACCGGTCCGCCCGCCGACGCGGCGACCCCGCCCGCAGCAGCGACCTCGGCGCGCTGCTCGCCGCGATGTCGGTCTGGGGTGAACTGGACCGCCTCGCCTCGGCCGGCCGGCTCTCCGTCGAATCGGTACGGACCGGGGTGCACGGTTGGTGGCCCGGCCTTCTCGGCCACCTCGCCACCGGACCTCCCGCATACCGGCTGGAGCAACTCCGGGCGGCTGCCGACGCCGGCGTGGTGTCGTTCCTCGGCGAGCGGATGTGGGTGTCGCCGGACGACCGTCGGCGGTCGTACCGGGCGGGCAGTGCCACGACCCCGGAAACCGTCGAGGCGCGTGCCCTGGTGGAGGCACGCCTGCCGACGGCCGCGCCGGACCGGTTCGCCGATCCGTTGCTGCACGCCCTGCAGGACGCCGGTGACATCGTGCCGGCGGTCGTGGACTGCGGCGGGGTACCGGTGCCCACCGGACGGCTCCGGGTCGATCCGGCCGACTCCCGGATCGTCGACCGAACCGGGGCCACCCACCCGCGCCGGTTCGCGCTCGGTCCGTACACCGACGGCCGGCACGCGATGGCGTTCGCGCCACCGGCGGTCGACGCCCCGACCTTCCGGCACAACGACGCGGCAGCCCGGGCGATCCTGGACGAACTGCGCCGGTCGTCTTGACCACGGTGAAGAAGGTGGCCAAGCCTCGGCGACTGCCCACACGACCAGAGGCCCCGCGGGGCGCCAGCGCCGCGCGGTTCAGGTCGACAAAGGTTCGGTCAGGACAGGTACTTTGCGAACCAGTCGAGCATGGGCTCGGGGCGGCGCTGGAACTCCAGGTAGCCGTCCCAGCGCGCGGTCGTCCCTTCGATCCAGTGCAGCTTCTTCTCGATGCTGGGGATGTTGTCGTACATCGTCTGGACGTCGCCGGGGTCGGTGAGGATGTCGTCGCGCACCTGGTACAGGAAGGTGGGGACGCGGACGTTGCGAGCCCATTCCTGCGGGCTGCGGCGGGCGAAGCCGATGCCGGTGTGCCGGACGATGAGCTGTTCCAGGTCGTTGAGCCGTCCCGCCGCGTCGAGCATCGCCAGTCGGCGTTCCATGATGACGCGCGCGGTCACCGGCTGGGGCGCGACGAGGCAGCGTACGCCCTCGAACGCCTCGGGGAACTGGGTCATGGCGGCGAAGGTGGAGCTGGCGCCGAGGCATCGGCTGAACAGGCCGATGGCCGCGTCGCGGGTGTCCGGGCGGTGGCGGGCGTAGGTGAGTGCGCCGACGACGTCGCGGGCCTCGAAGAGGCCGCTTGAGCTGATGCCGCCGTTGCCGGCGCCGCTGAGTCCGTGATTACGCAGGTCGTAGGCGAGGACGTGGTAGCCGGCATCGTGCAGGATCTGGTAGTCGGGAACGAAGTCGACCTCGAAGCCGTTGCCGCTGGCTGCCCAGGCCGAGTGCCAGGGCTCCAGGTGGGTGGGCAGGCCGGCGCGGGTGAAGCCCATCGGGTGGTTCGCGATGACCAGCCTGGCCGAGCCGGGCGCGGGCAGGAACCAGCCTTCCAGCGGCACCCCGTCGTGGGACGGGAAGGTGACGTCCTCGAAGTCGAGCCCGACCTCGCTCGGCGAGTGCAGCACCGGTGAGCGGGGTGGGTGGCTGAATCCGGCCGCGATCCGGTCCAGCAGGTGCGACATCTGGTCGCTCATGATGTCAGGTCCTCTCCCGTACGGTCGTCCTCGGCAAGGCGGTCACGCGCGGCGGCGAGGGCTCTGGCCATGGCGCCGGGTGGACGGGCGAAGGTGGTCGTGGGTGCCGGGGTGGGGCCGGTCTTGACGGTGATGGCGTGCGGGTAGACGAATTCGAGGAGTCCTTCGTCGCCGTGCTTGCGGCCGTGGCCGCTGTTTCCGCGCCCGCCGAACGGCAGACCGGCGTTCTGCGAGAAGGCGAGCGCGTCGTTGACGCTGGTCATGCCGACGCGCAGGCGGCGGGCGATGTCCTCGCCCCGGTCGCGGCTGAACACGGCGCTGCCCAGGCCGTACGGGCTGGCGTTGATCCGGGTGATCGCCTCCTCGGTGTCGCCGACCCGGACGATCGACAGCACCGGCCCGAAGGTTTCCTCGGTGGCGGCCAGGGCGTCCGGCGGGACGTCGACGAGGATCGTGGGTTGGACGTACCGGTCGTCGGCGGTCTCGTCGGCCGGTGGGCCGACCACGGCGGTGGCGCCCCGCTGGAGGGCGTCGGCAATGTGGTGGCGGATGACCGGGAGCTGGCCGGGCAGTGGGACCGGGCCGATCAGGTCGTCGTCGCCGCTGCCGGCGTGCACCCGCCCGGCGTGTGCGGCGATCTTCTCCACCAGGGCGTCGTGCACGGCGTCCACGACGTAGGCCACTTCGAGGCTGATGCAGCCCAGGCCGGCGTTCTGGAGCGCGCCCCAGGTGATGTGGGCAGCGGCCTCGTCCAGGTCGGCGTCCTCGGCCACCACCACGGCGTCGTTGCCGCCGAGCTCCAGCAACATCGGGGTCAGGCGCGGGGCGCAGTCCGCGGCCACGGCCCGGCCCGAGCGGACGCTGCCGGTGAACGCGATCTTGTCCACGCCGGTACTGAGGTTCTGGCCGGTGGCGGCGAAGCCGACGACGGTCTGGAAGGCGGCGGGCAGGTCAGGTACGGCCCGCCGCCAGGACCGGGCCAGCCACACGCCGACTCCGGGGGTGATCGGGCTGGGCTTGAATATGACGGAGTTGCCGGCGGCCAGGGCGTGGATGACGATCGCTCCTGGGGTGCCGAGCGGGAAGTTCCACGGCCCGATCACGCCGACCACGCCGTATGGAAGGTATTCCACCCACGCCCGCTGGTTCGGCGTCGCGGCCGGAGCGGGGACCTCACGGCGGCCGAGCACCCGTTCGACGTTGTCGAGCACGAAGGTCAGGTGCCCGAGGACGGAGAGCACCTCTGCCCGGCCGTCTTCCAGGGACTTGCCGTTCTCGGCGTGGATCAGCGCCGCCAGGTCCTCCCCGCCCCGGGCGATCTCCCGCCGCCAGGCACGCAGTCGTACCGCCCGGCCTTCGAAGCCGAGGTCCCACCACGGCCCGGCGGCCGTCCGCGCGACCTGGACCGCCGCACCCACCTGCTCCGGACCGGCCGCCCGGTAGCGGGCCAGTTCCCGGCCCGTGCTCTGGTCGAGGGTGATCACGTCGTCGCCGGTGCCACCCGGGTCACTGTCCCGGGTCGCGGTGCTGTTCACGGTTCGCGTGCTCATCGTCGTTCCCCGATCGTCGAGTGATGGTCAGGCGTCGGCGCCGAGCCGTCGAGGGCGGTGCGCCGGATCAGCGTCAGTACGTGTGTGCGCAGCTCCGCGAATCGGGGCAGACGCTTGGTGGTCACCTGGTCACGCGGGCGGGGAAGGTCGACCTCCACCGTTTCAAGCACGACGCTCGGGCGCGCGGACATCACCACCACCCGATCCGCCAGGTAGACCGCCTCGTCGATGTCGTGCGTGACGAGCAGCATGGTGACGCCGGTGTCGTCGCGTACCCGCAGGATCAGGTCTTCAAGGTCCGCGCGGGTCTGGGCGTCCACCGAGGCGAACGGTTCGTCCAACAGCAGGATCTCCGGCGCGTACGCGAGACCCCGGGCGATCGCCACGCGCTGCTGCATGCCGCCGGAGAGCTGCCACGGGTAGCGGTCGCCGAACCCGCTCAGACCCACCGCGTCCAGCGCCGTACCGACCCGTTCGGCGCGGTCGGCCGTCGACCGGTACCGGTTGCGCAGCGGCAGGCCGACGTTGCGTCGCACGGTGAACCAGGGCATCAGCGAACGGCTGTAGTCCTGGAAAACGGAGGCGATCTCCTTCGGCGGCCCGGTGACCGGGGCGCCGTCGAGGGTGACCGTGCCCGACGACGGCTTCAGCAGGCCGCAGAGGCACCTCAGCATGGTCGTCTTGCCGGCGCCGGACGGCCCGACGATGCAGACGAACTCCCCCTTGTCGACCGTCAGGGTCATGTCGCGGATCGCCTCGACGGCCTGGTCACCGGAGCCGTACGTCTTGCGCAGGTTCGTTACCGAGAGCATGTCAGTTCCTTTCCGTCATGCCGATGTGCCAGCGCAGGACGCGTCGTTGCAGGACGAGGAAGAGGGCGCTCAGCGCCACGCCGAGCAGGCCGAGCAGCACGGTGCCGGCCCACATCTGCGGTACGTCGAAGGAGTTGCGGGCGCTGAGGGTGACGAAGCCGACGCCGTTGGTCGCGGCGTACAGCTCGGTGACGACCATCATGATGAAGGCGATCCCCAGCGCCGTGCGGATGCCGGCGAAGATCTGCGGTGCCGCCGCCGGCAGCAGTACGAAGGCCAGCCGCTGCACCGGGGTGAGCCGGTACGAGCGGGCCACGTCCTCCAGTTGCGGGTCTACCCCGCGTACCGCGTCGACCGTGTTCAACAGCACCGGGAACACACACACGAATGCGATGACCAGGATCTTCGAGCCGTCGCCGATGCCGAAGAGGACGACGCTGATCGGGATCAGTGCGGTGCCGGGCACCGAACGGCAGAACTGCACCGCCGGGTTCAGCGCCCGCGCGAGCAGCCGGCTGCGGCCGAGCGCGGCGCCGACGGCGATCCCGACGACCGTCGCGATCAGCAGGCCGGCGAGCAGCCGGGTGACGCTCGGGACCAGGTCCGAGCCGAGTCGAGCGAACAGCCAGGACTCCTGGAAGGCGGCCAGCACCTCGCGCAGCGGCGGGTAGAAGGGCGACGTGCTCCCCGCCGAGGTCGTCCACCAGAGCAGAACGAGCAGCCCGGGTACGAGCAGCCGAAGGCCGGTTCTCAGCATGCTTGACCTCCTCATGTGTGCTGCGTCCGGTAGGCGGAGTGCCAGCGCAGCGCCCGCCGTTCCAGCCGCTCGAAGACGGCGTTGAGGCCGACACCGAGCAGGCCGGCGATGACGATGACGCCGTACGTCGCGTCGTACCGGCCGTTGCCCGCGTACGTGGCCAGGGTGTTGCCGAGCCCGGGTACGGCGCCGATGAGTTCCATCGCGATCGCCACCAGCAGCGTGATCGTCGACGCGATCCGCAGGCCGGTGAAGAAGTACGGCAGCATGCTCGGGGCCGTCACCCAGACCAGCCGCTGCGGTGTGGTCAGTCCGAACACCCGTGCCGTGTCGGTGGTGACCGGGTCGACGTCCCGCACGCCGTAGAGTGTCTGGAGCAGCATCGGCCACAGGGCCGCCACCGCCGCCAGCACGACCACCACCACCGGCCTGGCGCCGAGCAGCAGCAACATGATGGGCAGATAGACCACGACCGGGATCGGGCGGAAGAACTCGACCATGCCGAGCAGCAGTTCGTTGACCACGGGGACGCTCGCCATGGCGGCGCCGACGAGCGCGCCGATCGTGGCACCGACGGCCAGCGCGACGGCCCAGTGCGCCAGCGTCTGCGACACGGCCGTCCAGAGAGCGGCGGTGCCGATGTTGGCCCAGAGCCAGGCGGCGATGTCGGAGACCGGCGGGACCTCGGCCGGGAGAATGCCCGTGCCGGACAACGCCTCCCAGCTCCCGAGCAGCGCCGCCGTGGTGAGTACGGGTAGCAGCAGGGTGGGTCTCATCGCCTACTCCGAGACCCGGAGCCCGCGCGGGGGCGTCCCGAGGTCGTGCGCGTCCGGCGACTCCGACCAGGTGAACTCGTCCAGCGCGGGTGCCGTGTCGATCCGGTCGTAGTCGACCATCAGCCGAGCGACGAGTTCCGCCGAGCGTCGGTCGATCCCGCTGACGTACCAGGGCAGCGGCAGCTCCGCCACCGCCTCGGAAGGCGCGCCGGTGGTCCGTACGATCGTCGCCCGGACCGCTTCCGGGTTGTCGTTGGCGTACGCGGTCGCCTCGCCCCACGCCTGGAGGAAGCGTCGCATCACGTCCGGATTCCGGTCCACGAACCGCTGGGAGCCCATCAGGATGCTCGGCACACTGCGCGGGCCGAGCGCACTGGTGGCGGGGTTGCCGAGGGAGCGGAACCCGCCGCCCGTGAGCAGTTGACCCGCGAACGGCTCCAGGGTGCTGATCGCGTCGACGCGGCCCTGCCGCAGCGCGGCGACCTGGTCCTCGAACGGCACGGCGAGGATCCGGACCGCGCTCGGGTCGCCGCCCGCCCGGCGCACCGCTTCGAGGACGGTCAGGTCGAAGAAGCTCGCCAGACCGTTGACGGCGACGGTCCGGCCGGTCAGGTCCGCGAACGACCGGATGTCGCTGTGTTCCGGTACGACCAGGGAGAACGCGTCACCCTCAGGCGACTCGTAGTCGGTGACCAGCGAGGTGACGATCTCCACCGGGAAGCCGGCGGCGACGGCGGCCGGCACTGCGGTGATCTCGCTGACGGCCAGTTGGATCTGTCCGTTCAGGAGCAGCGCGACACTGTTGGCGCTGGCTCCGGAGCCCGGTACCTGGTCGATCTCGAAGCCGTACCGTTCGAAGATTCCCTGGTCGATGCCGAGCGAGAGCTGCGCGTTGTTGGCGGTCGGACTGAAATCGATGACGAGTCGGGTCAGGCCCGATTCGGTCGTCTCGGCCGGTTCGCCGTCGGTGCCGCAGGCACCGGCGAGGGCGAGCAGGCCGAGGGCGAGGCTCGTGGCGATCAGCGTGCGGCGGGATCTCCGGTGTGTTGGGTCCGGCCCCTGCGTCCAGTGCATGACCATGATCCCCTTCCGTGCTCAGCTCGCTTGAGTGGATGGATCGTCGGCGCGGTCGACGGCATCGACCCGCATGACGAGAGTATCAAGACTTTGATACGGCACAAGGCGTGAATCTAAATCAAGGTGCGGTAAGCTCCTTGACCGTGACCGACGAAACGGCAGAGACCTTTGATCACGAGGAGATGCTCGGCCGCGTCGCGTCGACACTGCGCCGGGCCGACCTCGCCGTGCTCGCCGCCAAGGAGCCGCCGCTGCGCAAGGTCGGCGTGTCAGGCTCGCTCTACGCCGTCCTGGCCAACCTGGAAGTGACGCCTGGCCTGACCGGCGCCGAGCTGGCCCGGGTGGTCGGGGTGACACCGCAGGCGATCACGCCGCTGGTCGTGAAGCTCGTCGAACGCGGCCTGATCGAACGTCGGACCCACCCGCGCCACGCCAACATCCAGGAGTTGCAGCTCACCGACAGCGGGCGCCGCGAGACGGCCAGAGCCGACCGGATCATGCTGCACCTGGACAACCACATCCGCGATTCGCTGGGCGACGAGGACTACCAGCGACTACGCGTACTGCTTGACGTGGTCGTCAAGAGCATGCCCTCCTGGGTCCCCCCGCCGGACGAATCGTCCTGACGTTCGATCGACCCCTGCGGCAACCTCACCCTCGACTACGGCGACCACTGGTGCGACAGCCGCTACAAGGCGTCGCCCGGTCGACCAGGCGTTCCTCAACGTCACCTGTGGAATGGAGGAGCGCCCCAGGGCCACTGCGTTCAAGGTTGCCGCTGGTCACGGCGGCAATGAGGTCGGCGCCGTGCCACGGTCTGGGCACCGTACGCCGGTCAAATGACGGTCGAAATAATCAAGGGCGGTCCTCGAACGCCCGAGAACTCACCCTTGACCTGCTGGTTTGTGGTGGAGCTGAGGGGATTTGAACCCCTGACCCCCTCGATGCGAACGAGGTGCGCTACCGGTCTGCGCCACAGCCCCTTGACCAACCCGCCAGCACGGCGGGCCGGCGCCAAGGCTAACAGGTCGGCCACCCCGAGCGCGAACCAACCCCGCCGACCCGTCACCCGACGCCGATCACCGTCCACCGGCCTCGTAGGGCCGCCCGCGCAGCCCACCGGACCGCCGGTAGGAGACCGAACCCGCCGCCCGGCCACCCCCACTGGCCGCCGGTGGCAGGTCGGCCATCCGGTTCATCCCCAGCGCCGCCCGGCGTACCACCTCTCGCTGGGCTGCCAGGCGGCGCTGCGCCTCCCGGCGGGCCTGTGCCCGGCGGGCCTGGGCGCGCCGGACCTCGGCCTGTCGGGCGGCCAGCCAGGCCGCCTCCCGGGCCTGCACGCGCCGCCGCCGACGGTCGGCGATGGCCCGGCTCCGCAGGTGTACGAGGTACGCGCCCAGCAGCGTCCCGGTGGCCGCGAACCCGATCCAGAAGCCGGGGCTGACCAGCACCACCCCGACCAGCTCGACGAGGTTGAGCAGCAGTAGTGCGGCGAAGACCCGACGCCGCCGGTAGACGGCCGGGGTGTGCCGGGCGGGTGGTGGCCGTCGGCGGGCAGGTCCCGGGTTCCGGGGCACCGAGCGCAGTCGACGGCTCCGCCGGCCGTTACCCGGCGGCCCGGAGACCGGCGTACCGGGGCCGGCGGCCGGCGAGACGGGCTCGTCGGTCAGGGCGTCAGCGGGCGGAACGCCAGCACGCAGGGTGACAATTCGAGTGCGGGGTGGGTTCACCGGCTGCCGGCCCGGGACACTCCGCTGCCGCCGGCGGCGCTGGAGCACCCGCGCCGTCGACTGCGCCCGCTCCGCGGCCAGCCGCTCCGTGGCGTCGTACCGGCGGACCAGTGCCGGCGCGAGGGCGAGCAGACCGGCTGCGGCGAGGACGGCGAGGAGCACCGAGGCCGGCACCCTCATCCCTCCCGTCACCCACCTCGGGGCAACCGACCGGACGAGCACCTCCCGCACCGCCGGGGTTGTCCACGGCAGGCGCGGACCAGCTCCCGGAGCCGACGCGGGTCCGTCCGACGTTGCCGCACGTCCCGATTACTTCAGGTTACGGGGACACACCAGGAAAATCGTGCGGCGCGCCGGCCGACCAGCGACGAAGAAGATCAACTGGGCGGCGGGCGGGGGCCGGGAGACGGTGGCGGGCGGGGGATCAGGAGGCGGCGGCGCGCAGCCGGTGCCAGCGGGCCAGCAGGCCGCCCTCCCGGATGACCTCTTCGCTGGTCATGGCGTAGCCGATGTGGTCGCGCCAGGCACCGTCGATGTGCATGTAGCGCGGGTGGTACGCCTCCTCGCGGAAGCCCAGCTTCTCGACCACCCGCCGGGACGGGCCGTTCTCCGGGCGGATGTTGACCTCGATCCGGTGCAGCCCGCCCGGCCCGAACGCGTGGTCGACGGCGAGCGCCATCGCGGTCGGGATCACGCCGCGCCCGGCCACCCGGCCGTCCACCCAGTAGCCGACGTACGCCGAACAGAACGCCCGGCGCACGATGTTGCCCAGGTTGAGGTGCCCGACCAGCCGCTCCCGACCGGCCTCGACCAGGCAGACCGCGAACGGCATGCTCTCGCCGCTACGCGCCTGTTTGCGCTGGTCGCGGTGGACCCAGCGGAACGCGGCCGGCGAATTCATCTCGTCCCACCGACCCGGCGGGGACGACTCCCAGGGTGCCAGCCAGGCATGGTTGGCGCAGCGCACCTCGGACCAGGCCGTCGCGTCCGACCGCCGGTACGGCCGCAACAGCACCGCCCCGTCCCGGAGTACGACCGGCCAGCCCGGAGTCGCGCCAAGGTTCACGCCCGGTGTCCCGTCGGCAACCTACGCCTCCTCGTCAACACGTCGACGCCGTCCCCGACAGCGACCCCGCCACCGCGCCCGCGCCGAGCCGCCACCCTGGCAGCCCGGTCACCGGCGCCGATCCAGCAGCAGTACGTCCACCGTGGAGCCAGCCGCCGCGCTGGTCACCCGCTCGCCGAGCACCATCAGACCGTTCGCCTCGGCCAGTCCGGAGAGGGTGTACGGCCCACCGCGCAGCGGCTGCACCGTGTAGCCCCCGCCGCGCCGCTCGGCCACGTGCGCCGGCCGGAACTCCCGCAGCCCGGACGGCGAGGAGACCGTCTCCAGCAGGTGCGCCCGGACGCTGGGCCGGAACACCGGCTCGGCGCCGGCCAGCAGTTGGATCGCCGGCCTCGCCAGTACCTCGAAGCCGATCAATGCCGCGCCGGGCTCACCGGGTAGACACACCACCGGCACCTCCTCGGCTCCGACCGTACCGAATCCGAGGGCGCTTCCGGGGTAGAGGGCGACCTCCATGAAGGTCACCGGGCTGGCCCGGCCACCGTCCCGGCGGGACAGTACCCGACGGATCATGTCACCCGGGCCGGCACCGGTACCACCCGTCGTGATGATCAGGTCGGCCCGGAGCGTCTGGTCCTCCAGCAACCCGCGCAGCCCCTCGGGGTCGTCGTCGCAGATGCCCACCCGGTACGCCAACGCGCCCACCTCGGCCGCCGCCGCCGTCAACGCGTGCGAGTTGATGTCGACCACCTGCCCCGGCTGGCTGGCCCGGCCGACGTCGACCAGTTCGTCGCCGGTCGCCACGATCACCACCCGGGGGCTCGGCCTTACCACCACGTGCCCGATGCCGGTCGCCGCGAAGACCGCGACCAGGGCCGGCGAGATGTAGGAGCCGGACCGGGCCAGCAGGGTACCGGCCGGCAACTCCTCCCCGGCCCGGCGCAGCCCGTAGCCGCGCTTCGGGGTCCGGAAGATCTCCACCGCCGCCATGCCCTGGTCGGTCCACTCCACCGGGACCACCACGTCGGCGGCGATCGGCAGCGGCGAGCCGGCCGCCACCGAGAAACAGGCGCCCGGGGTCAGCCGCACCGGCCGCCAACTCGCCGCGCCGAGGTCGCCGACGACGTTGAGGCGTACCGGGCGGGGGTCGCCGAGCCGGCTCGGGCCGTAGCCACCCGCCACGCCACCGGTACGCCCCGCGCCGGAGATGTCCTCCCAGCGCGCGGCGTACCCGTCGATGGCGGCCTGGTCGAAGGCCGGATAGGCGTGCGGCGCGACGACGTCCTCGGCGAGCACGTTGCCGTACGCCTGGGTGAGGTCGAGGTCGAGCGGGGGAAGCGCCCGCAACCTGCGCAGCACGCTGCCCAGGTAGTCGGCGAGCGGCGTCAGCTCGTTGGCGGCCGCCTCGGCATCGGCCGTCGCTGTCACACCGTCACCTCGCAGGGGGGCGTCATGTGCGGCGGCCGGCGTCGGAGGCGACGAATTCGCCCAGCCACTGCCGGAACTCCGCACCGAGATCCTCGCGCTCGCAGGCCAGTTGCACCACAGTTTGCAGGTAACCCAGCGGCATGCCGGTGTCGTAGCGGGTGCCACGGTAGACGATCGCGTGCACCGGCATGCCCTCCTTCAGCAGCAGACCCATCGCGTCGGTGAGCTGGATCTCCCCGCCACTGCCCTTACCGGTACGCCCGATCGCCTCGAAGATCGCGCTGGGCAGCACGTACCGGCCGAGCACCGCCAGGTTGCTCGGCGCGTCCTCCGGCTTCGGCTTCTCCACCAGCCCGGTCACCTCGACCACCTCACCGAGGTCGGCCAGGCTCCGGTCGGCCGGCGCCACCGAGGCGATGCCGTACCGCTTGGTCTCCTCCAGCGGCACCTCGGCGAAGGCCAGCACGATGCCGCCGGTCCGGGCCTGGAGGTCCAGCATGGCCGGCAGCAGTGGCTCGGAGAGGCTCACGAACTCGTCGCCGAGCATCACCGCGAACGGCTGGTCACCGACGTGCGTCCCGGCGTACCCGACAGCGTGGCCCAGGCCGAGTTGCTCCGGCTGCCGGCAGGTGTAGATCTGGGCGAGTTGTTCCGGGCGGCGGACCGCGGCCAGCAGCTCCGGCTTCTCCGCCAGCCGGGTTTCCAGGTCCGGACGGCGGTCGAAGTGGTCGACCATCGCGGTCTTGCCCCGGCCGGTGATCAGCAGAACGTCGTCGATGCCGGCCTGGGCGGCCTCCTCGACGATGTACTGCAACACGGGACGGTCGACGACCGGCAGTAGTTCCTTCGGTACCACCTTGGTGGCGGGCAGGAACCGGGTCGCCAGGCCGGCGGCCGGAATGACCGCCTTCACCGCCCGTCGTCCGGCCGTCGGCGTCGAGGAGCTGGCTGGGGTAGCTGCGTTCTCCGGCATGTCGCGAGACTATCGGCCACGGCCCTGGCGCGGCGGTTGTGGCCCGGATAACGCGCCGTCCGGGCCGCCGTCCGCGGCGGCCGGTCCGTCCGGGCCCGTCCGCCCCGTCCGGATCGATCCGTCTCCGCCCGGCCGCCCCGTCCGGGGCGGTCCATCCGCGCCCGGCCGCCCGGCCCGGGGCGGCCAGCCGCCGCCCGCGCCGAGCGTCGGTCGGCCACCCGCCCAGGGCAGCCCGTCGTCCGGCGTCGCCGCGCCGGCCCGGACCGGGATCTCCTCGACGGTCGGCCGGCCGCCTGGGGTGGCCAACTGGTACGTGTCCCGGCCCGCCGCCTTCGCCGCGTAGAGCGCCTCGTCGGCCGCCACCAGCAACTGCTGGCCGGTGGCGGCGTGGTCGGGATAGACGGCGACACCGATCGAGACGGTGACCGAGACCAGTGCCCCGACCGGGGTGATCGCGCCGGGCCGGGGCCGGATCGCCATCGGGGTCTCCCGGACGGCCGCGCCCAGCCGCTCCGCCACCGTCGCCGCGCCCCGGGCATCCGTCTCCGGCAGGAGTACCACGAACTCCTCACCGCCCTGTCGGAAGGCGAGATCCACCTCCCGCATCGCGCCCCGGATCCGCTGGGCGAACTCGGCCAGCACCGCGTCCCCGGCCGCGTGCCCGTACGTGTCGTTGACCTCCTTGAACCGGTCGAGGTCGAGGGCGAGCACACTGAGCATCCGGCCGAACCGGCTGGCCCGTTCGATCTCGCGCCGAATCGACTCCTTGAGATAGCGGTAGTTCCAGAGCCCGGTCAGCGGGTCGGTCAACGACAACCGCTGCGCCTCCTCGTGCGTCCGGACGTTTTCCAGCGCCACCGCCGCCTGGTCGGCGAAGGTGCCCAGCGTGACCAGGTCGACGTCGTCGAACTCGTCCGACCCGAGCCGGTCGTAGAGGGCCAGTACGCCGACCGCCGTACGCCCGCCGACCGCCATCCGCCCCAGCCCGAACGTCAACCCCGGACGCCCACCACCCGACCCGGCGGCGGTACCCGGCCAGCCGCTGGCGGTCGCCGGGCGCAGCGGCGGGGCACCGGTCCCCGGCTCCGCCCCCGGGTACGGCACCTGGCCGGTCGTGCCGATGGACGGGAGCGGTACGGCGACGTACGTCCGGCAGCGCGGCTCGCGGCCGTAGAGGCGCGGCCCGTCCCGGTCCAGCCGACCCCGGCGCGGCTCACCGCTGGCCACGACCGTGCCGAGCAGCCCCTTGCCGAGCGGTACCCGCAACGCCGGCGGATCGCCGTGCCGCTGCCGGCCGTCGGCCGGGCGATCCCGAACCCCGCCCACCGGCCCGCTCCCTCGGCCATCCGCCGGGCCGGTGGATCCACCGCCCGCCGGGCCGGTGCTCCCGTCGTCCGCCGACCCGGTGGTTCCCGCATCCGCCGACCCGGTGGTTCCACCGTCCGCCACCTCGCCGTTGTCGGACGTGGCGGCTGCGACCGGTCTCCGCGTCGACGCCGGTCGGCCGAGTCCGATGCCGCGCCGGTCGAGACCCTCGGCGCACTGGCTGACCAGGACTCCGGTCCTCGGGTCGAGCAGCAGCACCACGCCGGCCCGGGCCCCGGTCGCCGCCATCGCGGCCCGGAGCAGCAACTGGAAGATCCGGTGCAGGTCGTGCGAGCTGGCCAGGGTGTCGCCGAGCACGGCGAGCTGTTCACGCAACTGGTGCCGGCTGATCACCAGCGCCCGGAGGTAGGACTCCGCCTCCCGGGTCATCCGGTTGAAACTGTCGGCGAGCCGGCCCACCTCGTCCGGGGACCGGACCGGTACCCGGGTCGCCAGGTCACCGTCGGCGACCCGGTCGGCGGCTCGGGCCAGCTCGGCCAGGGGCCGGGTGGTGGACCGGGCCAGCCGGCCGGCGGCCAGTACCGCGAACACCCCGGCGAGCAGTACGACGAGCCCGAGGGATCCGTACCGGGCCAGCGGCGCGTCGCGGGGCACCGACAGCACCAGCGGCAGCGGCTGACCGGTGGCCGGACCGACCCGGCGGACGTACCGGCCCCCGTTCGCCTGGACGATCTTGTCTCCGGAGATCCGCCGGGCGGCGGCGAGCACGGCCGCCCGGGAGCCGGTCGACTCGGTACTCGGCGACTCGGCCCCCTGCGGCCCGGCGTCCGGAGTCCCGCCGCCGGCCGGACCACCACCGACGGACGAACCGTCGGACGAACCGTCGGACGAACCGTCGGACGAACCGTCGGACGAACCGGCGGTCGGGGAGGCGGTGCCGGGCGCGCCACTGCTGGCCGACGAACCGGCGCCCGGGGCTCCAGCGCCGGGCGGGCCGCTGCCGGCGGACGAACCGAGGCCCGGGGAGGCGGTGCCGGGCGAGCCGGCACCCGGGGAGGCGGCGCCGGGCGGACCGCTGCCGGCGGCCTCGGGATCCGGAGGTGTGGAGCCGGGGGCGGGGACGAGGCCCGACGGCGGCGGCCCGGGTTCCACGCGATCGGGGACGCGGCGATCCGGGGACGTCGCGACCGGTCCGGGCACGTCCCGGAGCAGGGTCACCGCGGTTCCGCTGGCGGCGGCGAGCCGGCGGACGAACGCCGCGTCGAGAGCCTGTGCCGCCCAGACCTCGCCGGTCACCGCCCCCGAGCGGTCCCGGAGTTCCACCATGGCCGCCAGGGCACGTGGCGCCGGGCCGGTGCCGGCCGGGCCGGAGCAGGTCGCCCAGGGCCGGGCCGGCGCCGCCGGGGTGGCGAAGTCGACCGCACCGGCCGGGCCGGTGATCAGCACGGCGTCCGCCAGCCCTCGCGTCACCGCCTCGGCCGCCGCGCCGGTCCGGCCGGCCGGATCGGCGAGTACGGCCAGCGCGCCGGCCGTGGCGTGCAACTGTTGGCAGAGCGCACCGATCGAGGTACGGACGGCGTCGGCGGCGAGGTTGAGCCGGTGTTCGGCCTGGTGGCGGCTTGCCGTGGCGGCCGTACCGGCGACGGAGAGCGCGCCGAGCAGCACCGGCCCGAGCACGACGGCGAGGAAAGCTGTGGTCAACCGTCCGCGCAGCGTCACTCATCCCCCCGGAAGCTCGGCACCCGATGCTGCGATGCTGACCCAACCGCAATGGTTAACCGGCCTGCCCCCGGGAGTGTTACGTGCCGGATTTTTCGGATGAGGATGTCGGCCCGCGCAAGACCGCGCTCCGGACCACCATGCTGGCCCGGCGCAGGGCGCTGTCGGCTCCGGCCCGGCTGGCCGCCGCCGAGCGCCTCCGGGCCGAACTCCGCGCCCTGGTCCAGCGGGTACGACCACACCGGATCACCGGCTACGTGCCGGTCGGCACCGAGCCGGGTGGAGCGGAGTTGCCGGACGAGCTGGCCGGGGCGCTGGAACCGACCGGGCAACTCCTGCTGCCGGTACTCCGCCCGGACCTCGACCTGGACTGGGCCCCGTACGCCGGGCCGGGCTCACTGGTCGCGGCCGGTCGAGGGCTGCGGGAGCCCGCCACCGAGCGGCTCGGTCGGGGCGCGATCGGCTCCGCCGAGCTGGTCGTCGTACCGGCGGTGGCGGTCGACCGGCGCGGCGTCCGGCTCGGTCGCGGCGGCGGCTCGTACGACCGCGCGCTGGCCCGGGCCGCTCCCCGCGCCCTCACGGTGGCACTGTTGCACGACGGCGAGTTGATCGACTCGGTCCCGACGATGGATCATGACTGTCCGGTACGGGCCGTGATCACCCCTGCCGGTGGACTCCAGCACGTGGGGTCCGGTTGACGGTCACCGGTCGGAGTCCCGCCCGACGTCGGCCCGGACACTTCGGCTGGACGAAAACGGGTACGATGCCGCACCATTGGCACTCGGATACGTCGAGTGCCAACAGGCTTGCAAGATCCGGAGGGGAACGTGCCCACCTACCAGTACGCCTGCACCGAGTGCGGCCACCAGCTCGAGGCGGTGCAGTCCTTCACCGACGAGCCGTTGACCGAGTGCCCGGCGTGCGAGGGCCGCCTGCGCAAGCTCTTCAACTCCGTCGGCATCGTCTTCAAGGGCTCCGGCTTCTATCGGACCGACTCCCGGAGCAACGGCTCGGAGGGCGGTGCCAGCTCTACGGCGGCCAAGTCCGACTCGTCGAAGGGCGACTCCGCGAAGACCGGCTCCGGCGGCGATTCTGGCTCGACCAGCGGCGGCACCTCCAGTTCGACCAGCAGCAGCGGAGGCTCCAGCTCGACCAACGGCACATCGGGCGGGTCCGGCAGCAAGCCGAAGGCGACCTCCTCCTCGACCAGCACGACCTGACGGCGCCGTCCGGGCCGGCTCCCGGTGGGGTGGCCTGGACCGACGCGCCTGCCGGGGTCGAAGGAGTTATCCACAGCCCTCCGAGTTATCCACAGGCTGTGAATCTTCCGCTGCCTGGCTGGATCGCCCTCGCCTAGCCTGCTGCGCACCGGACGATGCCGACCCCGCTGGCGCCGCCGGGCCGAAGGAGGTTCGCCGTGGCGCTCGACCGTACGCCCACCCGCCGCGATGCCACGCTGAGTCCGAGCCGCTGGTCACGCCCCGGCGCCGGCGCGATACTCCGCTGGGTGCTGGTCGCCGCCCTGTTGGCGCTCGCGCTCGGTGCGCTCTACCTGCGCGAGCCGACATCGTCCTGCCGCACACCGTCGGCCGGTTCCACCGGAGACAAAGCCGGTACCACCCCGGAGGTGGCCGGTCCCGCCCGGTCGGCCGGATCGGTCGGCGGCACGGCATCCCCCGGCCCGGATGGCGCGAGTCCGTCGACGGGGAGCGGACCGGCGGCGCGCCCCGGCGGGTCGCCGAGTGGGCCGACCGGCTCGGCAACCCCGGGCGGCTCGGGGGTGCCGGTGCCGGCGGGGACCGTGGGGGTGCCGATCCGGCTCGCCGAACCGGCCGCGCTGACCGTGGCCCGGCCGGGAGCCCGGGTGGACCTCCTCGCCGCACCCGGCGGTGACCCGGCGGGCCGGGCACCGAAGCCGACGGTCCTGGCGACCCGGGTGCTGGTGCTCGACGTACTGGGTCCGGGCCAGACCGACGGCGCGGCCAGCGCCATCTACCTGGCGCTCCGCCCCGAGCAGGCCCACCGCGCGGTAGGGATGCCGGAATCCACCCGCTTCGCGATCATCGTTCGTTCCTAGCCACCGCCGCACCCCGGCCCGATCTCAGCAGGCGCGCAGGCAGATGGGTGGTCAGCCACAAGCACGGCGCGGTCTTTCAGGTGCGCGCAGGTGATCAGTCCCAGTGCGGTGGGCGCTCGGCCAGCAGGCGTTCGTCGTTGGAGTCCGGGCGCTCGCCCCAGCCCCGGTCGGTGTCGTCCACCGACTGCTCCGGCAGCACCCGGTGGTCACCGGCCAGCTTGACCGGCCGGTCGTCGTCCCGCCCGACAGTCGTACTGTGCTGCTTCTCCGTACCGGACACCGGGCAAGCGTACCCGGGGCAGCGGTCGACAGGCGTGTCGGTGACCGCGGGCGAGAGGCCGGGGGCGGCTCCGGTTGGTAGCGTCGGACAGCGTGACGACGCAGAGCGGGAACTCCGCCGACGATGCCTTCTGGCGTCGACCCACCGGGCCACCCGCCGACACCCCGGAGTCCACGGCCGGGTCCCCGGCGCCGCCACCGGTACGACCCGAGGTCCACTACCCCGGCCCGCCGCCGAATACCACTCCACCGCCGGGCTGGCGTCCACCGCTCCACGTACAGCCGGCACCGCCCCGGCCCCTGCCGGCCCAGGACCACGCCGCGCTGGATGCCGAGGAGGGGAGCGCACGGACGCTGACCTATGGCATCGGGCTGGTAGGCGGCGCGGTGGTACTGGTGCTGATGTGCCTGCTCTGCTCCCGAGCCCTCTTCTGAACGAACGCTCCGATCGGCCAGACGCTCGGTGGACGCCGGCCGGGGGGCCATCGGGTAGTCGGCGAACGCAGGTCGGGCGGGGCGGGGCTCAGATGACCCCCTGCCAGACCGCCTCGGCGCCGGTGTCGCCGGTGAGGTAGACGTACCAGACGTTGAGCGCGGCGAGCACCACCACGACCGCGCCGAGCAGCAGACCGAGCCACCCGGGCACCGACCGGGCCCGGGTGGCGCGGCGGCTGGTCACGACGAGCAGCACGAGCGTCACCACGCCGAGGGCGAGGCTCCACCGGAAGGTCAGTTCGCCGTAGCCCTGGTGCTCCACCACCTTCTGGAGAATCTCCGGACCGTAGTTCTTGGCGATCAGCACCTCCTGGAGTTCCTCGCCGGACTCCACGGCGAAGAAGGCGGAGATCGGCGCCACCACGGCCAGTACCGCCGCCGCCCAGTCGAGCCGGCCGCGGAACCGGGTCCGGGCCAGTACGGCGTACCCGGTGGAGACCAACGCGAGCAGCGGCACGAAGACGACGGCCGCGTGCACCAGCAACGCGTGTGCGGGGAGACCCATGACTTCCCTGAACACCGACGCCTCCTTGCTACCGCTCCCGGACGGGAGACCCTGACGGTACGAAGATTCGATCACGTCGTCCGCGACCTATACCGGTACACGAGGATCGGGCCGACCCGGTTCACCCAGGTTCCACCTCTGGCGCGAACTGCCCGGGTACGCCTGTGGCGGGCACCACGATCGGCCGGCATCCGCCTTGTTGGGGTCCCATCGACGTGCTGTGATAGTGAGATGACTGGCGAGGAACTGCTCCGGTCGAGGGGCCTTCGGGTCACCCGGCCGCGCCTCGCCGTCCTCGAGGTGTTGGCCGCCGGTGGGCACCTGGAGGTGGAGGAGATCACCCAGCGGGTCCGGGAACGCCTCGACTCGGTCTCCACCCAGGCGATCTACGACGTGCTCGGTGCGCTCTCCCGGGCCGGGCTCTCCCGCCGGATCGAGCCGGCCGGGTCACCCGCCCGCTACGAGGCGCGGGTCGGCGACAACCACCATCATGTCGTCTGCCGGGGCTGCGGCGAGATCGCCGACGTGGACTGTGCGGTCGGCTCCGCACCCTGCCTCGACCCGGTGGCCGCGTACGGCTTCGAGGTCGACGAGGCCGAGGTCACCTACTGGGGCCTCTGCCCGAGCTGCCAGGTACGCCGAGCCACCGACGACTGACCCTGCCCCAGGCCGTCTGCCGCGTCACGCCGTCGGGGCGGGACCGCCGTCGCCTGGGTCGGCGGGTGCGAGTGCCCGCTCCACGGCTGACCAGGGCTCCCGGTCGGTGGCGTCCGCGCCGGCCGGACAACTGCGGCGGTAGTCGCACCAGCCGCACCGGATGCCGGGCGAGACCGGAAACGCCTCGTCCGGGTCGGTACCGTCGGCGACCGCCCGCTCGGCGGCGACGATGTCCCGGGCGGTGTCCTCAGCTCGGGCGAGTTGCCGGGCGAGCGACTCCACGGTGTGGTCGTGCCCGGCCACCGTCCGGCTGGGCAGGTGGTGCAGCTCCACCCGCCGGCAGGGCTTCCGGAAGACCCGCTCGGCGGCGTAGGCGTAGAGCGCGAGCGCCTGTGAGCCACGGGCGTCGTCGGAGTCCAGCCCGGTACGCCCGGTCTTGTAGTCGACGATCACCAGCTCCGGGCCGTCCGGGCCGGGCCGCGAGTCGATCCGGTCGGCGCGACCGTTGAACGCCAACACGGCGGTCTTGACCGCCACCACCCGCTCCACCCCGAGCGGCTCGTCAGCGGGGTCGAGCGTCTCCACGTAGGACTCCAGCCACTCCAGCGCCCGGCGGAACACCGCCCGCTCCTGCTCCTCGTCGCGGTAGCCCTCCCGGACCCAGGTGCCCTTGAGCAGGGTCGGCAGCGCCTCCGGGCGGCGGCGGTCGAGCGGCAACGCATACCAGTTGCGGAGTGTGGTGTGCACGCTCGCGCCGAGCGAGTTGTGTGCCCAGGGTGGCCCCTTGGGCGGCGCGGGCCGGTCGATATAGGAGTAGCGGTATCGGCGCGGGCAGTCCGTGTACGCCCCGAGCTTGCTCGGCGTGCAGACGAAGAGGCGCTCGGGCATCCCCTCGAACCCCAACTGCTCGGGCTGGGCGGCACGTGGTCGAGGGGTCCGGTTGCCGCCGGACGATGGCCTTCGCACGTCCCCGATCCTGCCATGCCGGTCCGACACCCCCGTCGATCCGCCACCCTGTCGCGGGGGACGACGACGGCGGGCAGGCCCGCGCCGGATCGGGGGCACGGAGCGACACTGTCCGGATGCCCTTCCAACGGGACGTCTGGTCGGGACCAGCCCCCAGGTCACCGACCACAAGGGGCGGCAGAGACCACGGTCAGGAGGCGTCGAGGTGTGCGGTGACGAAGGCGGCGACCGAGTCTGCGATCAGCTGCACCGCGATCGCGGCGAGCAGCAGCCCGGCGATCCGGGTCAGCACCTCGATCCCGGCCGGCCGGAGCACCCTGACCACGATCCCGGAGAAGCGCAGGATCAGCCAGACCGCAGCCATCACCGCGACGATGCCGACCGCGATCGCCAGGTAGTCCGCCGTACCCTCGGCCCGCTGTACGAAGAGCATGGTGGCGACGATCGCACCCGGACCGGCCAGCAGGGGCGTACCGAGGGGCACCAGCGCGATGTTGGAGGTGTTCTGCTGGCCGGGGTCGTCGGCCTTGCCGGTGAGCAGTTCCAGCGCGACCAGGATCAGCAGCAGGCCACCGGCGCCCTGCAACGCCGGCAGGTCGATGTGCAGGTAGTCCAGCAGGGTCTGCCCGGCGACCGCGAACACGACGATCACGCCGAGGGCCAGCGCCACCGCCTGCCACGCGGCGCGTACCCGGTCCCGGGCCGGCATCTGGCCGGTCAGGGCGAGGAAGATCGGCACCATGCCCGGCGGGTCGGTGATCACCAGCAGGGTCACCAGGACCTCGCCGAGCAGCTTCAGGTTCACGTGATCACGTTAAACCGGCCGCCGGGACGGCGTCGGCCGGGTCAGCCCGGGTCGGTGAGTACGCCGACCCCGCTGCCCGCCGCGAGGATCCGCTCGTACGCCTCGACCCCGGTGGTGTACGCGCCGAGCCGGACGGTCTTGTGCGCGCCGTGGAAGTCCGAGGAGCCGGTGACCAGCAGCCCCAGCTCGGCGGCAAGGGCCCGTACGGCATCCCGTTCGGCCGGGGAGTGGTCCTCGTGCTCCGCCTCCAGTCCGGCCAGCCCGGCCGCGGCCAACTCGACGATCAACGAGTCGGGCACGATCCGCCCCCGCTTGGTGGCTCGGGGATGGGCCATCACCGGCACCCCGCCGGCCTGCCGGAGTAGCCGGACCGCCCGGAACACGTCGATGTCGTCCTTGGGCAGCCGGTAGCGCTCACCGAGCCAGTTCGGGGTGAATGCCTCGGCGGTCGTCGCCACCGCCCCGGCCCGGATCAGTGCCTGCGCGATGTGCGGCCGGCCGACGGTGCCACCGCTGGCAGCGGCCCGGATCTCCGTCCAGTCGACGTCGATGCCGTCGGCCCGGAGCAGCTCGACGATGCGTTCGCCCCGTACCTCCCGGGCGGCGCGTACCCGGGTCAGCTCGGCGACCAACTCCGGCGACTCCGGGTCGAAGAGGTAGCCGAGCAGGTGCAGTGGGATCGACGGCTCGACGCCGTACCACCGGCAGGAGAGTTCGGCGCCCCGGACCAGGGTGAGTCCCGGCGGCCGGGCGGCGGCGGCCCGCTCCCAGCCCGCGGTGGTGTCGTGGTCGGTGATGGCCAGTACGTCGAGTCCGGTCGCCCGGGCGGCCCGGACGAGTTCCTCGGGGGTGAGGGTGCCGTCGCTGGCGGTCGAGTGGGTGTGCAGGTCGATCCGGATCCGGCTTCCGGTGTCCGGCGGCTCACTCTGGCGGGACGTCACCGGGCCGAGGCTACCGGCCGCCGTCCACGCGCCGGCCGGGAAGCGCTGGGAGTTCACCGCCCGTCGGCCGGTGCGGTCAGCCTCGGCACGAGCTGCCAGTCCTCCGACACGCCGTCGGGCAGTGAAACGGTCTGCTCGGTGCCGTCGGTGCGGCAGCGTACGACCTGCTTGTCGTCCCCGGTCACCACCGTCCGGTCGTCGGCCCAGACCGGCGGCACGTCACCGGCGGCCGGGCAGGAGACCACCCCGTTCCGGCCGGCCAGCACCCGGTCGACGTCGATCAGCACGACCTCGGCACCGCGCCGCTCGGCGAGCCAGTGGCCGTCCGGGGTGAGCCCGCCGTCGGTGGCCTCGGCGCGCAGGCCCAGCCCGCACCCGCCGCTGCGCACCGGGCGCAGTTTTCCGCTGGTCGGGGCGAGACTGGCCAGGCAGCGCCGGGTCCCGCCCACTTCCCGGACCAGCCCGACCAGGCCGTCGCCGCCCACCCCGTAGATCGCGGTCACGTCGGCGTTGCGGGTCGGCTGCCGGTCCCGGTCGGCCAGGTCGACGAAGCCGTAGCCACGGGATCCGTCCGAGACCACCACCCGATCGGCGGTGACCGCCACCGGCCAGGTGCCGGCGGGCACCTCGACGTTGTCGATCAGGGCCAGCCCGTTCGCGCCGATCCGGGCGAGGTAGAGGGTGGTGTCGAGCTGGAAGGCCAACCGGTCGCCGTCGGTGCTCAGCGCCCACCGGTCGTCCTCGCCGCTGAGCGCGACCGAGGTGCCGTCGGGGCGGAGGAACCTGACCTGCTTGGCCCCGGCGTACACCCAGCCGTCCGGCACCCGGTAGACCCGGGTCACCTCGCCGACGCCGGCCAGGCTCAGCCGCCGACCGTCGGTGGTCCAGAGCTGGTCACCGCTGCGGAGGTCGAGCCCTATCCCGGTGTCCGGGCCGGGAGTCGGCGGCTCCACCGGCCCGGCCGTGACCTCGGCCAGCGAGTCCACGTCGAAGCCGGCGGCGGGCCCGGCCGACCGCCGCTCGGGCGGCCATCCGCCGCCGAGCGAGGCGGCGCCGGCGGTGACGAGTACCAGCGCTGCCGCCACCGCCACCAGCGAGCCGACGGCCCGGCGTCGGCGGGTGACCCGGCCGCGCCGGATCACGGTGCCGGCCGGATCGTCGGCCACCGGCGGTGTGTCTACCTGGGCGGCGAACATGTCGCGCAGCGAATCTTCCAGCATGATCGTCACGCTTCCGCTCCGACCGCCGGCACGGGCGGGGCCGGCACCGCCAGGGCGGCCGGCCGGCGGGTCCCGACCTGGCGCGGTCTGGGCAACTCCGGCGGGGTGACCGGGCGTTGGCCGAACGCCTGCTGCGCGGGCCCGAACCGGCCGCCGTCGCCGTCGGCCTCTCCGACGGGTACGGGGGTCAGCCGCTCCTCCCCCTGCGGCACCCTGCTGTCGGCCTCGGCGCCGAGCCGACGGCGGAGCGTGGATAGTGCCCGGGAGGTCTGGCTCTTCACCGTGCCCGGTGAGATGTCGAGCAGCGCGGCCGTCTGCGCCTCGGAGAGATCCTCGTAGAACCGGAGCACCAGTACGGCCCGCTGCCGGACCGGCAGGGTGCGGACGTGCCGCCACAGCCGGTCGCGTTCGAGCTGCTCCTCGATCTGGTCCGGGGCGGGCCGCTCGGGCAGTACCTCGGTGGGGCGCTCGCCGTGCCAGCGCCGCCGCCACCAACTGGTCGCGGTGTTGATCAGCACCCGCCGGGCGTACGGCTCGACCGCCTCGATCTCGCCGAGCCGCTTCCAGGCCAGGTACGTCTTGGTCAGCGCCGTCTGCAACAGGTCCTCGGCGGTCGCCCAGTCCCCCGCCAGCAAATACGCCGTACGCAGCAGGGCTGCCGAGCGGGCCGCGACGAACTCGCGGAACTCCTCGTCCACCGAGTGCTTCGGCGCCACTCCCGCCTCCCCCGCCCGTGCCAATTGAACCTTTTCCAACCTGAACCGGGTGGCGCTCACGCACCGCGTCCGGCCCTGGGGTCTGCCGGACCGCCAGGGGGAGGTCGAGAAAGGTTCATCGGAAAGGCTGCCACAGGCCCGACCCGCCGGTCTATGGCGGAAAGGCGCGATTCAGCTCGATGTTCGGGCAGTTGGGCGTCGTCTCCGGCACTGGTACGCCCTCGGGTTCGCCGGCATCGCACCCGCCCGGGGTTGCCCTGCGGACCCCCGGGCGGGGGCCGTGCGTCCCACCTCTGCCGGGCCGGTCGTCAGGCGCCGTCGTCGGCCTTGGCCTCCTCGGCCTCCTTGCCCAGCCGGGCCTCGACCGCCTGCGGCTCGTACATCTCCTCGACCACGCGCAGGTAGAGCTCGTTGGGGTTGGGGAGATATTTGACCTCGCGAAGTGCCTGCTCCTGGCCGGCCGACTCCAGCACGAAGGTGCCGTAGTTGAGGGCGCGGCCGAGCGGGGTCTGCTCGTATTTCATGTCGGTGACCCGCAGCAGCGGCATCATCGCGACCTGCCGGGTGATGATGCCGTTCACCACCATCACCCGCTTGTTGGTCAGGATGAACCGGTCGAAATACCAGTCCGCCACCTTCCAGGCGACCCAGCCCATGATGCCGAGCCAGATCAGCACCGCGACGGTGGTCAGCGCACCGACCTCCTGGCCGGCGAGGAAGCCGGAGAGGTAGCCGAGCACGAAGGTGGCGAGCAGGCCGATCAGCAGCGGGGTGGCCAGGTAGATCTTGTGCCGCTTCCACTCGCCCCGGTAGCGCTCGGTCGGGAAGAGGTAGCGGGCCACCAGCGGGGTCGGCTCGTCCTCCAGCGGCAGGACCCGGCGCGGGCCCAGCGGCATCCCCGAGGCGTCGACCCGGAGCCCGGCGAGTTCCTCCTCGGAGATCTCCGGGCCCTGGTCCGGATCCCGGACCCAGCCACGGGTGCCGGCCCGGCGCTCGCCGCCGTAGCCGATGCCGTCGGAGTAGGCGGGGCCGTCCGAATAGGATGGCCCGTCGGAGTAGTCCGGACCGGTGCCGAACTCCGGCCCGTCGTCGGGTCGGACCCGGGGGATCGGCTCGGTGTCCCGCTCGCGCCGTCGACGTTCGTCGTCGTCCTCGGGCTCAGGGGGTTCACCCGACGGATTGCCCATCGACGATTAGGCGACGAGGTCGGTGAAGAAGTCGCCGAAGCCCTGGGCCACGTCTAGGAGGCTACCGCCCAGCGACTTGAAGACGTCGGCGGCGGAGGAGGGCTGGTAGGCGATGAAGAAAACCAGGAAGGCGATACCGCCCCAGGTGAGGACCTTTTTAACCATGGCGGGCCATCCCTCCGTGCGGTACCGGGCTGCGAACCGCGGCAAAACTCAGAGTATCAGTCGGCTGTCCTGCGGGAAATAATCCGCATACGCCCTCCGCCCCAGCCTGGCTGGCCATATCAGACCCTCCCGTGCAGGTAGGGGGACGGAGCACCGTACACGAGTTCGGGCGGTGTCCACTCGGTCAGGTCGTGGAGTTCGACGTCTTCCGCGAGGAGGTAACCCGCACTCGCCGGCCAGGCTATCGCATAGAGCCAGATCCCCCGAGCTTCACCGGCGTAGGCGCTGCGGTCTGTCGGAGATTTGACTGACCACAGTGGAGTCGGATGGCCAGCGGCCCTGACCTTGGCATGCGCGATCCGCTCGGCGGAACCGGGGCCGGGATCGGTCAGTGCCTCCGCGAGCTGCGGCCCGGGGTCGACCCCGGTGGTACCGGCCAGCCGGGTGCCCAGGCCGACGCCGGGCTCCTCGGCGACCAGCACCAGGTCGGCGGGTCCGCCGCCGAGCGGGTCCGGCCCGGTGCAGGCCACGGCGGTCGCGCGTACGCCGCCACGATCGTCACCGGCCCAGCCGACCCCGGTGATCGTCCAGCCCAGCGGAAGCGGCCAGAGGCACCAGAGCGGCAACGGCGGGCCGGCCGGCGCTCCCGGGACGCCGGTCCGCTGGTCGGCGGGGTCGCGCTGCTCGACGATCCGGTCGACGGTGCTGGCCACGATCTCCGGCCCGATGCGCTCCGCGACGTGCAGCGGAGAGATCGGGCCGCAGTCCGGGCACCGCCAGGCAGTGTGCATCAGGTCCGGCGCTCTGACCGGACCGCCGCAGCGGGGACAACTCACCGCGACACCCACGACAACTACAGTCCCCGCACCAGTGCCTCCAAGTCAAGGCGAACCGGCCTTTTCGGGTCGTTCTGCGTACGGTCGGGACGCCCTGGGCCAGGTGAACCGGTCGTGGGCGGGGCCGGGTCAGTCCGCGTCGGCGGGCGGCTGCTCACCGTACGTGCGGATCCAGGCGTGCATGGCGATGCCGCTGGCCACCCCGGCGTTGATCGACCGGGTCGAGCCGTACTGGGCGATGGAGAAGACCGCCGAGCAGGCGAGCCGGGCCGGCTCGGACAGCCCCGGCCCCTCCTGCCCGAACAGCAGTACGCAGCGGCGCGGCAGCACCGCGCTCTCCAGCGGTCGCGATCCGGGCAGGTTGTCGATGCCGATCACCGGCAGGTCGGCGGCGCGGCACCAGTCCAGGAACGCCTCGATCGTCTCGTGGTGCCGGACGTGCTGGTAGCGGTCGGTCACCATCGCGCCCCGCCGGTTCCACCGCCGCCGCCCCACCACGTGCACCTCGGCCGCCAGGAAGGCGTTGGCGTTCCGGACCACGGTGCCGATGTTGAAGTCGTGCTGCCAGTTCTCGATCGCCACGTGGAAGTCGTGCCGGCGCAGGTCCAGGTCGGCGACGATCGCCTCCCGCCGCCAGTAGCGGTACCGGTCGACGACGTTTCGCCGGTCGCCCTGGCCGATCAGCTCCGGGTCGTACCGGGGATCTGTCGGCGGCTCACCCGGCCACGGCCCTACCCCGACCTGCAACTCGACCTCGGCACCGTCCACGGTTGCCGAGGGTACGCACCCGGCGGTCAGCCGGCGGAGCGCAGTCCCAGCGCCTCGCCGAGTTGGTCCAGCACCCGGCGCTGGTCCGGATCCACCGGATCGCCGAACGGGCGGGGCCGGCCGTCGGAGCCGGCCGCCCGGCAGACCCGGGCCGCCACTGACTGCACCCACTGCCGGTAGGCGGCCGAGTCGGCCGGATCGGCGTGCCGGGCCAGCGTCTCGACCGCGGCCCGGCAGGACCGGAGCAGTTCGGCGAGTCCGCCGTCGGCGCGTCCGGTGCGGACGGGTCCGTAGTGCCCGTCGTCGGACTCCGCGTAGATGGCGGCGACCACCGCCCGGACGAGTTCGCTGTCGAACGACCGCCCGGCGGCGATGCCGTCCAGGCCGGCCAGTCCTTCGGTGACCGCCCGGACCGGGTTGTCCGGCCGAGCCGACGAGGCCGCGACGATCACCCGACCCGGCAGCCGGACGAGCAGTAACCAGTCGTCGGGCGGATAGCCGGTGGTGGTGGCCCGCCAGGCACCGTGCGTGGCACCGGGCGAGTCCGGAGATCCGGTGTGACTCATGGCGCCTCCCGGCTCAGCATAAGCCGCCGATAGGCGGAAGGCCCGTTTCCGCCCGAAAAGCGGTAGTGCTGGTGTCGCCATCGCTCGACCCCGGCGGGCGCGACCCACGTGCCGTCGTCACCGACCCGACACGCGGAGCCCTCAGCGCTGATTAAAGAGGTGTGCCGGGCGGAGGAAACCGACCCCGGACGCAATGAGCGGCGGGGCCCTCCCCGGCACCCGCCGCCCACGCTCTGATGGGAAAGATTCTGCCCGACCCGACCCGGTCGACAGAAGAGTCCGCCACGAGATCGGGGTCACAGTTACCTTTTTGTAATGTTACTGAATGTGAACGGCTGTACGCACCCAGGCATCCGTTATGTCACCTGTTTCCGCTTGCCAACCGGCAAGTTTCCCGATCAGACCGGGGCTGGCCAGCGAGAAGCGTGGAAACGCTCCCATAACTACCGGTCACCGAACTATGTCACCGGTGTTTCACTTCCAGGCCGGCTGGATCACCAACCCGCATCGATGCCGGGCCGGAACGTGAGCCGGCACACGATGACCGTTTCAACCCGTGGTGCCGGGGAATTCCGAGGAGGCCGGGTGGGTTCCCCTGTCGTAAGGCCAATTGCGGTGATCGGAGTGATCAATGGCGACCGTTGAGCTGACCACAGCCAACTTCGATGAGGTGACCGAGCAACCGGGCATCGTGCTGGTGGACTTCTGGGCGGACTGGTGTGGCCCGTGCAAGCGGTTCGCGCCGGTGTACGAGCGGTCCTCGGAGAAGCACCAGGAGATCGTCTACGGCAAGGTCGACACCGAGGCGCAGCAGGAGATCGCCGCGAAGTTCGACATCCGGTCCATCCCCACGATCATGGCGATCCGGGACGGTGTGATCGTCTTCGCCCAGCCGGGCGCCCTGCCGGAGTCGGCGCTGGAATCGCTGATCGAGCAGGTGCAGGCGCTCGACATGGACGACGTACGCAAGCAGCTCGCCGAGCACAGCCACTGAACCTCTTCCACCTCGTAACGACCGCGCTCCGGCCGGACACCACATCGGTGTCCGGCCGGAGCCGTCTCCGCCGGGTCGGCGGCACCGGACCGACGGCGCCCGGGACTTGCGGGTACCGCGTAAGGTCTCGAACCGATGGACGCGTTGCCGAGGCGGGGCCGGAATCTCCGGGTGGGCCTCACCCTGCTGGCCGGCGCGGTGTTACTCGCCGGCACCCTCTGGGGCCAGGACGACCACTTCCCGTTCGGCCCGTTCCGGATGTACGCCGGCTCCAACCCGCCGGACGACCCCGCCCCGGACACCCGGATCGAGGGAGTCGACGCCACCGGGACGGTGGTCGGGCTCGGCGAGGAGAGCACCGGCATCCGGCGGGCCGAGATCGAGGGCCAGCAGAGCCGGTACGAGGCCGACCCGACCCTGCTGCGCCAGGTCGCCGACGCGTACGCCGAACGGCACCCCGGCGCACCGCCGATCGTCGAGGTACGCATCGTGATCCGCTGGTACGGCATCACGGATGGCCGACCGACCGGCAACGCGGTCGACGAGACGGTGGTCCGGTGGGAGGCCCCGTGACCGCGTCGAGACGGATCGGTACCGCCGTGTCGGGCTGGCTGACCGAGCCGGTGCCCCGGGCCCGGGTGGCCGCCTTCCGTACCCTGGTCTACCTCTTCGTCGCGGCGGACCTGCTGGTCTTCACGCCCTGGGTACGCGACAAGGCCAGCATCCCCGGCGAGCTGTACCAGCCGCTCTTCGTCGGCCGGCTGCTGCCGCTGCCGACCCCGAACCCGGTGCTGGTCAACGTCCTCTTCTGGGCGCTGCTGCTGCTCGCGCTCGCCGCCGCGACCGGGCGGGCGCCCCGGGCGCTCGGCTGGGCCGTCTTCGTGCTCTATTTCGAGTGGATGGTCATCGCGATGAGCTACGGGAAGGTGGACCACGACCGGTTCGCCTTCCTGGTGGCGCTGGCCGTGCTGCCGACGGTGGGGCGGGCCCGGCACGGCGACCGCACCGGGAGCGAGGCGGCCGGCTGGGCGCTGCGGGTCACCCAGATCGCCGTGGTCTGCACCTACTTCCTGGCCGCCTGGGCCAAACTCCGGTTCGGCGGGCTGGGGTGGATGACCGGCTCCGTGCTGGCCCGGGCGATCATCCGGCGTGGTACGGAGCTGGCCGACCTGATCGCCCAGGTGCCGTACCTGCTGATCGCGGCACAGTTCGGCATCGTCGCGTTCGAGCTGCTCAGCCCGCTGGTGTTCGTGGTGTCACCGCGCTGGCGGCAGGCCGTGGTGGCGTTCTTCTACTCGTTCCACCTGGTCACCATCGCCACCATCACCATCTCGTTCGCCCCGCACCTGGTGGCGATGACCAGCTTCCTGGCGCTGGAGCGACTCCGCCCGGTCGAGCGGCTGCGCCGGCTGACCGGCCGGCGCGACGGGCCGGACGCCGAACGTGGCGGGCCGGACGCCGAACCGGTCCGGACGACCGAGCCGCCCGTCGGGCAGACGAGGACGACAGAGCCGGCCGTCGGGCAGTCGACGGAGCCGCCTCCGACTCAGCCGTCGCCGGCTGTGCCGTAGAGCCGGTCCCGGGTCGCCTGTGGCAGCGAGCAGGCGGCCGTACCGCCCGGCAGGCGGTGTCGGTTGCGGGCCACCCAGCGGTACGCCGGCCAGGCGAGCAGGCGTACCGGGGGCAGGCGGAGGCCGGCGCCGAGCAGCCGCCAGCCGGGGCGGCTCGCGCCGAGCAACCGGGCGATCGCGTCCGGGCCGGCGACGCGTACACCGTCGGTGCCGACCCACCAGACCGCCTCCTCGCACTGCGCGACGGTCAGCCCGAGCGCGTCGAGGTCGGCGAACTGCCAGGGCAGCACGCTGGCCCCGGTCGGGATCCGCCGGCCGATGAACTCGGCGCAGGTGGTGCAGAAGGCACAGTCGCCGTCGTACACGAAGGTGGGCTGGTCCATGGTCACCAGTTTCCCCCCGGGCGACGGTGCCGGCTAATCCACGTGGGCGAGATAACCCGAGAGGGTACGGTCCAGGATCTCCGGTCCGGGCCTGGCCCACACGTCGGCGTTGAAGACCTCGACCTCGATCGGCCCCTGGTAGCCGGCGGCGTCCACCGCCGCCCGGAACCGGCGCAGTTCCACGCAGCCGTCGCCGGGCAGGGCGCGGCCGAGCAGCACCCCCTCGGGCAACGGGGTGGCCCAGTCGGCGACCTGGAAGCAGGCGATCCGGTCCTCCCGGCCGGCCCGGGCGATCTGCGCCCAGACCTGGTCGTCCCACCAGATGTGGTAGGTGTCCACCACCACCCCGACCGTCTCGGCGGGATGCGGCGCGGCCAGGTCCAGCGCCTGGCCGAGGCTGGAGACGACGCAGCGGTCGGAGCAGTACATCGGGTGCAGGGGCTCGATCGCCAGCCGTACCCCGGCGGCCCGGGCGTGCGGCACCAGCTCGCCGATCGCCTCGCCGACGTGCGCTCGGGCCGCGTCCACGTCCCGGCTGCCGTCCGGCAACCCGCCGGAGACCAGCACCAGCACCGGCGCCCCGAGGGTGGCGGCCTCGTCGATCGCCCGGCGGTTCTCGTCGTACCAGTCGGGGGTCTGGAAGAAACCACCCCGGCACAGTGAGGTGACCGCGAGCCCGGACTCGCGGATCAGCGTGGCGGTCTTGTCCAGGCCGTGCGCGAGGGTCTCCTCCCGCCAGAGTCCGACCTGGGTCACCCCGGCCGCCAGGCAGCCGGTGACCAGGTCGGGAATCGGCCAGTACTTGGCGGTGGCCTGGTTGAACGAGAACCGCTCCCGGACGGCACTCACCGGGCCGGCTCGCCGTCGAGGGCGGGGATCTCGATGCGCCGGCCGTCCCGGGCGGAGGCGAGGCCAAGCTCGGCAAGCTGTACGCCCCGGGCACCCGACCACAGGTCCCAGCTGTACGGCTCGTCGGCGACCACGTGCCGGAGGAACAGCTCCCACTGCGCCTTGAAGGCGTTGTCGAACTCCTCGTTGTCCGGTACGACCTGCCACTGTGACCGGAAGTCCTCGGTCGCCGGCAGGTCCGGGTTCCACACCGGCTTGGGGGTGGCGGCGCGGTGCTGGATCCGGCAGTTGCGCAGCCCGGCCACCGCACTGCCCTCGGTGCCGTCGACCTGGAACTCGACCAGCTCGTCCCGGTAGACCCGAACCGACCAGGAGGAGTTGATCTGGGCCACGATCCGGCCCGACTGGCCCGGCCGCTCGATCTCGAAGATGCCGTACGCGGCGTCGTCGGCGGTGGCGTCGTAGCGCTCGCCGGCCTCGTCCCACCGCTGCGGGATATGCGTGGTGACGTGCGCGGTCACCGCCGCCACCCGGCCGAAGATCTGCTCCAGCACGTAGTGCCAGTGCGGGAACATGTCGACGGTGATGCCGCCGCCGTCGGCGGCCCGGTAGTTCCAGGACGGCCGCTGCGCCGCCTGCCAGTCACCCTCGAAGACCCAGTAGCCGAACTCGCCGCGTACCGAGAGGATGCGGCCGAAGAAGCCGGCCTTGACCAGCCGGTCGAGCTTGCGCAGGCCGGGCAGGAAGAGCTTGTCCTGCACCGCGCCGTGCTTGATGCCGGCCTCGTCGGCGAGCCGGGCCAGCTCGATCGCGCCGGAGAGGTCCTCGGCGGTCGGCTTCTCGGTGTAGATGTGCTTGCCGGCCTCGATCGCCAGCTTCAGCGCCTTCTCCCGCTGGGCGGTGACCTGCGAGTCGAAGTAGATCTGCACGTCCGGGCGGGCCAGCGCGGCGCGCAGGTCGGTGGTCCACTCGGTCAGCCCGTGCCGCTCGGCGATCTCCCGGAGTTTGGCTTCGCTGCGGCCGACCAGGATCGGTTCGGGCCAGAGTCGGCGGCCGTCGGGCAGCGCCAGCCCGCCCTGCTCCCGGATCGCGAGCAGTGACCGGACCAGGTGCTGCCGGTAGCCCATCCGGCCGGTCACGCCGTTGAGCACGATGCCGATCGTGGTACGGCCCATGTACGTCGCCTCCTCAGGCTGGCTGATCCGCGGGTGCCACTCGTCGAGCGCGCGGGGGTACGTGGAGCGGTGGGATTCGTCCTGGCGCGCGATGGTCGCGGTGGAGCACGCCGTACGTCGGTAAGCGCTTTCCCGATTACGCTACCGACTCCGTTCCGATTCGGGCAAGAGCCTGCCGGCACCCCGGTGATCTCCAGTTGCCCGGGCCACCCGGCCCGCGACGGCCATGAATGCCCCGGACCGCCCCGCGATATCCTCACCTGCAACCGGCCACCGGGCGGCCGGGGAAGGACGGGTCGATGGCCACTCTGGCGGATGTCGCGCGGCGGGCCGGCGTGTCACCCGCCACCGCGTCGCGGATCATCAACGGCAGCCCGAAACCGGTGACCGACGCGCTCCGCGAACGGGTGCTGGCGGCGGTCGAGGAGTTGCAGTACGTCCCGAACGCGCACGCCCAGCAGCTCGCCCGCAACCACCGCAGCGCGGTCGGGGTGATCGTGCACGACGTCTCCGACCCGTACTTCGCGGAGATCACCCGGGGACTGCAACGGGTGGCCACCGAGCACGGCCGACTGGTCATCATCTGCAACACCTACCGCGACCCGGACAAGGAGCTGGAGTACGTCGAGCTGCTCCGGGCCAACCAGGCCGCCGCGATCATCCTGGCCGGCTCCGGCTACCACGACGAGCAGTTCACCAACACCCTCGACGCCAAGTTGCGGGTCTACCAGTCCACCGGCGGGCACGTGGCGGTGATCGGCCGGCACGAGCACAGCGGGCACGCGGTCATCCCGGCCAACGAGGCGGGTGGGCATCTGGTCGGCGCCGAACTCTACGGCCTCGGGCACACCCGGATCGGGGTCGTCGCCGGGCCGCGACACCTGACCACCACCACCGATCGGCTCGCCGGGCTGCGTCGGGCCGCCCGGGAACACGGCCACAAACTCACCCCCCGGCAGATCGTCTACGCCGACTTCGACCGCTCGGGCGGCGCCACCGCCACCGCCACGCTGCTGGACACCCATCCCGGGGTCACCGCCATCGCCGCGCTGAACGACTCGATGGCGATCGGCGCCCTCGCGCTGCTGCGCTCCCGGGGCATCGACGTACCGGGCCAGATCAGTGTGGTCGGCTTCGACGACATGCCGATCGCCCAGGACGTGACACCCGCGCTCACCACGATCCGGCTGCCCCTGGCCGACATGGGAGCCCGGGCGATGACCCTCGCGCTGCAACCTCCCGAACCGCTGAACACCCCGCAGATCGAACACGTCGCCGCGGAGTTGGTCCGCCGGGAGAGCAGCGGCCCACCCTCCGACGCCCGCTAGCCGACGCCCGCTAGCCGACGCCCGCTAGTTGGCGGCCGGTAGCCGCGATCCCACCATCGCCGCCCTTTCGGCGCGCCCTGGGGTGGCGGGTTGCGCGGCGCCTCGAACGTATGTTCGAATGATGGCCATGCGCTGGGAAAACCTGACGTCGGCTCCCCCCGACACCGGGACCCCTTTGGGGGCAGCGCCAGCGGCTCCACCCCTGCCGCTGGCGCTGCCCGGCGCGACCGTCCGCACCTTCGACACCCCCGGCTTCGCCGGCATGACGTTCTACGAGGTACGGGCCAAGTCGATCATCAACCGGGTGCCGGGCGCCTCGCGGGTGCCGTTCCAGTGGACGATCAACCCCTACCGGGGGTGCAGCCACGCCTGCGCCTACTGCCTGGCCGGCGACACGGCGATCCTGCTCGCCGACGGGCGCACCCGACCGCTGGCCGAGCTGCGGATCGGCGACCAGATCTACGGCACCGTCGCGCAGGGCAACCACCGGCGCTACGTCCGGACCGAGGTGCTGGCGCACTGGTCGACGGTGAAGCCGGCATACCGGATCGTCCTGGCGGACGGCACCGAGCTGACCGCCAGCGGCGACCACAGGTTCCTCACCCCGCGCGGCTGGAAGCACGTCGTCGGCGCGCTGCCCGGCGAGCCGCCCCGGCCCTACCTGGCGATCACCGACAGCCTGGTCGGCACCGGTCGGGCCATGCCCGGTCCCGCGGACCTGCCCGCCGGCGGCCTCGACGGGACGATCCTCGGCGGCCGGGCGGCGCTGCGGATCCGCCGGATCGAGCCGCTCGACCAGCAGCTCCAGCTCTACGACATCACCACCGGCACCGGCGACTTCGTCGCCAACGGGGTGGTCAGCCACAACTGCTTCGCCCGGGGCACGCACACCTATCTCGACCTCGACGCGGGCCGCGACTTCGACAGCAAGGTGGTCGTCAAGGTCAACGCGGGCGAGCTGGTCCGCCGCGAGCTGGCGGCGCCGAAGTGGTCCGGCGAACACATCGCGATGGGCAGCAACGTCGACTGCTACCAGCGGGCCGAGGGGCGCTACCGGCTGATGCCGCCGATCCTGACGGCGCTGCGCGACTTCGCCAACCCGTTCTCGATCCTGACCAAGGGCACCCTGATCCTGCGCGACCTGCCACTGCTCCAGGAGGCGGCCACGGTCACCCGGGTCGGCGTCTCGATGTCGATCGGCTTCGTCGACGAGCGGATGTGGCGGTCCGTCGAGTCGGGTACGCCCAGCCCGGCGCGCCGGCTCGACGCGGTACGCCGGCTGACCGACGCCGGCTTTCCGGTCGGGGTGCTGATGGCCCCGATCCTGCCCGGGCTGACCGACGGCGACGAGTCGATCGAGGAGACGGTGGCCGCGATCGCGGCGGCCGGCGCGGTGAGCGTCACCCCGCTGCCGCTGCACCTGCGTCCCGGTGCCCGGGAGTGGTATGCGAGCTGGCTGGCCCGGGAGTTCCCGCACCTGGTGCCGCGCTACCGGACCCTCTTCGGCCGGGGCTCCTACCTGCCGCAGGCATACCAGCGCGAGCTGACCGCCCGGGTCCGGATGGCGGCCCGCCGGCACGGCCTGCACCGCCCCGAGCCGGGCGAGGCTCGCCAGGTGCCGGCACCCGCCCCGGCACCCGCCGTCGAACAGCTCACCCTGCTCTGACAGTCGAGCAGCTCACCCTTCTGACAGTCGAGCAGCTCACCCTGCGCTGAACGGCTTCCCACCGGCCAGCGCTGCCGTACCGGCCTCCCGGGCGTCGAGCAGTTCGTCCCAGTGCTCCTCCGCCCAGGCGCAGAGCGCGGCCAGCGGTCCGAGCAGGCTGGCGCCGAGCGGGGTCAGCGCGTACTCGGTGCGGCGTACCGGGTGGGTCTGGGCGGTACGCGTGACGTAGCCGTCGCGCTCCAGCGCCCGCAGCGACTGGGTGAGCACCTTGGCGGTGATGCCGCGCAACGGCACCCGGAGTTCGGAGAAGCGGCGCGGGCCGCCTTCGAGGCAGCGGATGATCATGCCTGCCCATTTGTCCCCGGTGCGGATCGGCATCAGGTCGGTGGGGCATACCGGGTCGAACATGTCCGGGTCGAGAGGCGCGGCCATGCCTCCACGGTAGTTGGTATCCCGGCGGTAACCAGCCGGCTGGATACCGTCCGGACCGGCCGGGCAACCGGGTTCCGGCCGGGATTCGGGAGGCGAACAGGATGAGCAGGATCGTGGTCTTCGGTGCGGGTGGCCGGGGTGGCCGGGCCGCCGTCGACGAGGCGCGCCGACGGGGACACCAGGTCACCGCCGTCGTCCGGGATCCGGACCGCCACCCGGACCTCGGCTCGGACGGGGTGCGGCTGGTCGCCGGGGACGTGACCGAGGCCGCCGACGTCGCCCGGATCGCCGCCGGCCACCAGGCCGCGATCAGCAGCGTCTACGACCCCGGGACGGCACCGGACGTCTTCTTCACCGCCGCCGCCCGGGCGCTGCTGGCCGGGCTGCCCCGGGCCGGCGTACCGAGGCTGGTGGTGGTCGGGCTCGCCTCGGTACTGGAGACCGCCGACGGGACACCGCTGATGGACACCGCCGGCTACCCGCAGGAGTACCGCTCCTTCTCCCTCGGGCACGCCGCCGGGATGGCGGTGCTGCGGGCCGAGAGCGGGCTGGACTGGGTGGTACTCAGCCCGGCCGGCGACTTCGACCACGGCGGGGCACGGACCGGCCGGTACCGTACGGCATCGGCCGAGGCGGGCAGCCGGATCTCGTACGCCGACTTCGCCATCGCGCTGCTCGACGAGATCGACCGGCCGACGGCGTACCGGATCCAGCTCGGAGTCGAGCGGGGCTGACAGTGCCGGAACCCGGGCTACAGTCGCGGGGTGCGTAGCCCTCAGCAAATCCTGGCCGAGGCCGGGGTGATCGCCGTGGTCGGGGCGTCCCGCGACCCGGACAAGCCGGCCCACAGCGTCCCCGCGCTGATGCAGCGGTACGGCTGGCGGATCATCCCGGTCAACCCGGTGGCGGACGAACTCTTCGGGGAGCGGGTCTACCGCTCCCTCGCCGAGATCCCGCATCCGGTCGACCTGGTCGACGTGTTCCGGCCGGCCGAGGACGCCGTGCAGGTGGTCCGCGAGGCGGTCGCGATCGGCGCCCCGGCGGTCTGGCTGCAACTCGGCATCGTCTCGGCCGAGGCCAGGCGGATCGCCGAGGAGGCCGGCATCGACTGCGTCGAGGACCGCTGCCTCGCGGTGGAACGCGCCACCGCCGGCCTGTCCCGGCGGAACTGACCGGCCCACCGAACTCGGCGAACTCTCCTCCACCACAGGGCGTGTCATCCCGGACATTTGCCGTGAAAGTCGGCGGTGACGGGTAGCGTTTCCGGGTGAGGAGGCGAGGCTATGAGCTACCCAGGGCCGGGTGAGCCGCAGGATCCGCAGGGATCTCCGGCGCAGCCCCCACCCGGCTCCGGCGGACGCCCCGACCAGCCCGGCCAGTACGGCGGCCACCCGGGCCAGCCCGGCTACTCCGACCAGCCCGGGCAGTACGGCCAACCCGGCCAGTACGGCTACCCCGGCCAACCCGAGCAGCCCGGCTACTACGGCCAGCCCGGCTACCAGGACCAGCCCGGCCAGTACGGCTACCAGGACCAGCCCGGCTACTACGGGCAGCCGGGACAGCCCGGTGCGCAGGGCGAGCCCGGCTACTACGGTCAGCCCGGCCGGCAGTCCGGGTTCAACCTGCTGGCGATCCTCTCCCTGGTCTTCGCCTTCGTCTTCGCGCCGGCCGGCATCGTGCTCGGGCACCTGGCCCGACGCCAGATCCGCCGTACCGGCGAACAGGGCGGCCAGTTGGCCACCTGGGGGCTGGTGCTCAGCTACGTCTTCACCGCGCTCTACCTGATCGGCTGCTGCGGCTGGCTGGCCCTGGTGGGCTGGGCCGGCTCGGAGGGCGACGGCGGCTCCTACTGATCCGGTCGGGCGGGGTGTCGCGGCGGCTCGTCGGGCCCGCCGGAACCGCCCGCCCGACCGGTAGCGAACGGCTTCCGGGTCAGCGGTACTCCGCCTCCCGCACACTGTTGCCGCCGTCCACCACCAGCATCTGACCGGTGATGTACGAGGCGGCCGGCGAGCAGAGGAAGGCGATCGCGGCGGCGACCTCGTCCGGGGTGCCGGGGCGGCCGACAGGGGTACCGAGACCCTGCTTCAGTTCGGCCATGGTGGAGGCTGCGGTGTAGATGGTCCCCGGCGCCACCGCGTTGACGGTCACCCCGTCGGCGATCATCTCCATCGCGAGTGCCCTGGTCAGCCCGACGACACCGGCCTTCGCCGCCGCGTACGCCGCCTCGGTGGGCAGGGCGTTGACCGGGCCGGCGGTGGCAGCGAGGTTGACGATCCGCCCCCAACCACGTTCGGCCATGCCGCCGCTGAACGCCCGGCTGCACAGGAACGCCGTACTCAGGTTGCGCTCGATCTCCCGGTGCCACTCGTCATAACTCAACTGGGCGACCGGCCGGAGCACCTCGGGACTCGCCCGGCTCGCCAGTCCGGCGTTGTTGACGAGTACCTCCACCTCGCCGAACTGCTCGACGATGGCGTCCGCCAGCGCGCCGACCTCGGCCTCGTCGGTGAGGTCGGCGACGAAACCCGTCGCGCCCAGCTCGGTGGCCCGCTCGTGGATGCGGCGGGTGGTCGAGACGATCGCCACCCGGGCACCGAGCGCGCAGAGCCGGCGGGCGGTCGCGTACCCGATCCCGTCCGGACTGCCGGCACCGGTGACCAGCGCCACCCGCCCGTCCAGCCGCATTGTCACCGGCTCGGCGTCGCCGGCCGGCGCTCCCGGCCGGCCGGGGTCGATGCTCTGCGAGACGGTGCCCTGCGAGCCGTTACGGGGCCGGCGGGCCAGCGCGGGGCGCGTGGCGTCCCGACGAGGCCGATTACCGGATCTGTCCCCGGCGCGCGCGTCGAATACCATGCCCGCGATCCTGCCCGGTCCAGGCGATACGGGCAACGCCGCACCGCCGGGGCACCGCCGACCGCACGTCGACCGGGACCGGCCCGGCAGGTCGACCGGGACCGGCCCCGCTCGTCGGCCGACGCCCGGTCGGCCGGATATGGGGACACCGAGATGGCGAACGCCGACTACCCTGGCGACGCATCCGAACGGACGAAGTGAGAGACCTCGAATGACCGACCCCCAGCAGAGCGGCTACTCCGGCGATCCGTCCTGGCAGGCGCAGCCACCGGCCCAACCCGGTGGCTACCAGGATCCGGGCTACCAGCCCATGTACCAGGATCCGACGGTGCAGGCCGCCGCCCCCGCCCAGCCCTACCAGCCGGGATATCCGGCCGACCCCGGCTATCCGACCCAGGCATACCCGGCCGGCACAGATCCGATCAGCGGCCAGCCGGTGATGGCTCCGGGCTATCCGCCGGCCGGCTACCCGCCAGCGGGCTACCCGGTGGTCACCCCGGGTCCGTCGACCAACGGTCTGTCGATCGCGGCCATGGTGGTCGCCATCGTGGGCGCGCTCGGGCTCTGCGGGTACGGGCTGGGCGGCTACCTCGGCGCCGTCGGGGCGATCATGGGACACGTCGCCAGCAAGCAGATCCGCGAGCGCGGCGAGGGCGGCTCGGGATTCGCCAAGGCCGGCATCATCGTCGGCTGGATATCCACCGCCATCGCGGTCCTGTCCACCATCGCCATCGTCATCTTCTTCGTCTGGTTGGCCAACCAGCCGTCGACGTACGACACCGGCTACTGAGCATCCGGACCAGCAGGAGGCGCCGTGAACCCAGGCAGCAGCACCGGTAACCCGTCCGAGCCCACCAGCGACCCGGGTGCCGTCGCGCCGCCGCCCCTCGACGCGGGGCAGTACCCGGGACCGGCCGGCGAAGCGCCACAGCCGGGCTGGACACCGGGCTACCCCGGCTACCCGTACGTGGTGCGCCGCCCGACGAACGGGATGGCGATCGCGGCCATGGTCACCGGGATCGTCGCCCTGTTCAGCTGCCAGTTGGTCGGCGCGGTCGCGGTCTACCTGGCGAAGAAGGCACGTACCGAGATCCAGGCGAGCGGCGAGGAGGGCAGCGGCTTCGCCACCGCCGGCCTCGTGCTCGGCTGGGTCTCCCTCGGGATGGTCGCCCTCGGCCTGCTCTTCTTCCTCGCCTACCTGGGCTTCATCGGCGTGCTCTTCGCCACCACGTCGAGCACCTCGGGCTGATCCCGACCAGCGGGCCGACCCTGCCGACCGACCCTCCCGACCGGCCGACCGACCCTCCCGACCGGCGGGCCAACCCTCCCGACCGGCGGGCCAACGCTGCCGAGCGGCGGGGCGTGTGGTCAGCCGGTTCGGTGGGCCGCTCCGGAACGCGGGTCGCCGTCCGGGCCCGCCTCCGGCGGGGCGGGTGGCGGATCCGGATGTGCTGGGGTGGTGCCGGGGCGCCGGGCGGCCCGCGCCTCGCCGTGCAGCACGACGGCGACGCCGGCCAGCAGCAGGACCAGTCCGGGCAGCGCGGCCGTCCGGGGTACCTGGCCCAGCCAGACCCAGGCGAGCAGCGCGGCGCCGGGCGCTTCGAGCAGGAAGAGCACGCTGATCGTGGTCGCCGAGATCCGGCGCAGCGCGTAGTTGAACATCGAGTGCCCGAGCAGTTGGGCCCCCACCACCAGCCCCAGTACGGCCAGCCAGGTGGCGGTGTCGTAGCCGCCGAGGCGTACGCCACCGGCCAGGCAGACCACCAGTAGCGCCGCCGCGCAGACCCCGTAGCAGATGGTGGTGTAGCCGACGGTGCTGATCGTGCTCCGGACCCGTTCACCCAGGGCGGTGTAGACCGCCGCCGCCATCCCACCGGCGACCGCGAGCAGGTCACCGACGACGGCTCGGCCGGAGACCCCGAAGTCTGCGCCGACCGCCCAGATCGCGCCGACCACCGCCAGCCCGATGCCGACCCAGGCGAGCGGGGAGAGCCGTCGGCCCTGGCCGAGCGCGATCAGTCCCTGCCAGACCGGCTGGGTGACCACCAGCGCGGTGGCGGCGGCCACCGAGGTCAACTGGGCGCTCGGCATCCAGGTGGCGAAGTGCACCGCGAGGGCGAGACCGGCGAGTACGCAGTAGCCCGCGTCCCGGCGGCCGGCGCCCCTGGTCAGCGCCCGGAACTCGGCCCGGCGCCGGAACAGCGCGACCGGCCCGAGCACGCCGACCGCGAGGAAGTTGCGCCAGAAGGCGATGGCCAGCGCGGGCGCGGCGGCGAACGCGATCAGCGGCGCCGACGACGACACCGCCGCGATGGCGACCGCGACCGCGCCGACGCTCAGCGGGTCGATCGAGGTCCGGGACGGTGGTACGGCGGCAGGCACGGAAAAATCCTCACATGTCACTGCGGGCCACCATCTGATCGACTAGCCGTTACGATCGTCCGATCGCTCCTGGCTCCATCCGGTTCTGGAGGCCTGCTCCCCCATGCCCACATACCGGTTCCCCTCCCCGACCGACCGCTGTCCCACCCCCGACGACCAGCCAGCACACCCGACCGGCCCCGCGCGGTCGGCGTACCGTCCCGATGCCGAGTGGTCGGCGTATCGCCCCGATGCCGAGTGGTCGGAGCGGGCCGGGCGGCGGTCACCCGCGTACCGGGCGGTGATCTTCGACTTCTTCGGCACCCTCACCTGCGCCAGCCGGCGGGGCCAGCAGCACGCGGTGGTCGCCGCACTGCTCGGCTGTGCGGTGGAGGCGCTGGTCGAGATACTCGACCGGTCCTTCTACCTGCGCGCCAGCGGAGCGCTCGGGGATGCCACCGACACCATGCGGTGGATCTGCGCGCAGGCTGGCGCCCGACCGTCCGCCGCCGACCTGCGCGCCGCCGTCGAGGCCCGAGTCGAGGCGGTACGCGCCGACACCCGACTCCGCCCCGAGGCGGTGACGGTGCTGCGGGCCGTACGGCGTCGTGGCGCGCGTACCGCACTGGTCAGCGACTGTACCCACGAACTTCCCGCCTTCCTGCCGCACCTGCCGGTCGCGCCCCTGCTCGACGCACGGGTCTTCTCGGTGCAGGTGGGTCGCTGCAAGCCCGATCCGGCGATCTATCTCGCCGCCTGCCACCGGCTGGGCGTCGCCCCGGCAGACTGCCTCTACGTCGGCGACGGCGGCAGTCAGGAACTCACCGGCGCCGCCCGGGCCGGGATGACCGCCATCCGGCTGGCCGCAGCCGACCTCGACGGTCACCTCGTCTTCAACCCGGACCGTGGCTGGACCGGTCCGGCACTCACCTCGCTGACCGAGGTACCCGGGCTGCTCGACGTACCCGCGCCAAGCCGGCCCGGATCGGAGCCGGCGGGTTCCGTGCCGGTCCGGGGTGGGGCAGGATTCGGGGTGTGACGGACGAGCAGCAGGCCCCGGTCTCGCCGCTGGTGGCGGAGGCGATGAAGAAGGCCGCCGTGGCGTGGGTGGCGGTCGGCGAGCGACCGCCGGTCGCGCTCTGGTGCGTTCCGCTGGACGGCGGACTGTACGTGGTGAGCGGCCCCGGCGAGCAGTCCGCGCCGGGGCTGGCCGAGACGGAGACCGCGAGCGTGACGCTGCGCGGCGACCACGGCGGACGGATCGTCACCTGGCCGGCCGAGGTGACCCGGATCGCGCCGGACGACGAGCGGTGGGCGACGGTGGCCCCCCAGGTGGCGGCCAAGCGGCTCAACGCCTCGGGCAGCCCGGCGGACCTGGCCGAGCGGTGGCGGGCCAGCGCTGTGCTGAGCCGGCTGGCCCCGGCCGGGCCGCCGCTGGCCGCCGGGCAGACCCTGCCGGACGACTCACTCGCCGCCCCGCCCCGCGAGGCCACCGCGGTCCGACAGACCCGCCGGCCGTTCCGACTGCACCGCGTCCGACGCCGCTGATCCGGCCTGGCTGAGCGGGCTCGCTGACCGGGCCTGGCTGGGCGGGCCTGGTTGACCGGGCTGGTTGACCGGGTCCGGCTGAAGCGGGCTGGCTGAGCGGGTCCGGCCGAAGCGGGCTGCCTGAGCGGGTCCGGCTGAAGCAGATCCGCCGGGCCGGGTAAGGCGGCGCGGATCGGCTTGACGGCGCAAGAAAGCGCCGCGCGCCTCAAGGGGCTAGGCGCGCGGCGGACTTCAACGATCGTCGCACCCCGACGGGTACGGCGTCTACCGTCAAATCGCCAATTTCCCCACCCATAGCTGAACGACCGACTTGCCGCCCACGGCGTACCGATTCACTCTCGTCGGTCGAGGTGCTGCTTCGGTCCCCGCTGTCCCGGTGCGGCCGGCCAGTCGGACCGGCCGGCGACGTAGCATGGCGAACATGTCTGCTCCAGCCGTTCCCGGCCACGAGGCCGCCGCCTCCGGCACCGGCTCCGCCGTCGGGCCCACGAACGCCGTCGAGGAGGCGGTGCACGCCGCGCTCGCCACCGTCGACGACCCGGAGATCCGCCGGCCGATCACCGAACTCGGCATGGTGCGCTCCGCCGTGGTCGCCGACGACGGCACGGTACGGGTGGAACTGCTGCTCACCGTCGCCGGCTGCCCGCTGCGGGACAAGCTGCGTACCGACATCACCGCGGCGGTCGGCGCGGTGCCCGGCGTGACCGGAGTCACCATCGACTTCGGCGTGATGAGCCCGGAGCAGCGGCAGGCGCTCCAGACCCGGCTGCGCGGCGGCGGGCAGAGCCAGGAGCCGGTGATCCCGTTCGCCCAGCCCGGCTCCCGGACGCGGGTCTACGCGGTGGCCAGCGGCAAGGGCGGGGTCGGCAAGTCGAGTGTCACGGTCAACCTGGCCGCCGCGCTCGCCGCGAGAGGGCTCGCGGTGGGCGTCGTCGACGCGGACATCTACGGCCACTCCGTACCCCGGATGCTCGGCGTGGACGGCCGGCCGACCCGGGTCGAAGACATGATCATGCCGCCCCAGGCGCACGGGGTGAAGGTGATCTCGATCGGCATGTTCACCGACGGCAACGCGGCGGTGGTCTGGCGGGGCCCGATGCTGCACCGCGCGTTGCAGCAGTTCCTCGCCGACGTCTACTGGGGCGACCTCGACGTCCTGCTGCTGGACCTCCCGCCGGGCACCGGCGACGTGGCCATCTCGCTGGCCCAGTTGCTGCCCAACGCCGAGATCCTGGTGGTGACCACCCCGCAGACGGCGGCGGCCGAGGTGGCCGAGCGGGCCGGCGGGATCGCCCTACAGACCCACCAGCGGCTGGTCGGGGTGGTGGAGAACATGTCGTGGCTGGACCTGCCGGACGGCTCCCGGATGGAGGTCTTCGGCTCCGGCGGCGGCGCGATGGTCGCCGAGTCGCTGACCAGGGTGATCGGCGCCCAGGTGCCGCTGCTGGGCCAGATCCCGCTGGACACCCGGGTACGCGAGGCCGGCGACGCCGGTGACCCGGTCGTACTCGCCGAGCCGGAGGCGCCGGCGGCCAAGGCGCTGAACGCGGTCGCGGACCGGCTCGCCGTACGCCGCGAGTCGCTGCTCGGCAAGCCCCTCGGGCTACGCCCCGCCGGTCGCTGATCCGGGGCGGTCAACTGCGGCCATCCGCTCGGCGCCGACGCTGACGCCGGGTCAAGGATGGGGGCGGCGGGTCGGGTCAGGTGGCGTCGACGTCGAAGACGCGGCGCTGGGCCGGTGTCACCTCGGTGCCGGCACCCGAACTGGCGGCGGTGGCGCCGCCCGTCGAGCCTTTCGACGAGCGGATGTCGACCGAGGCCGCCACGTCGTCGACCTCGCGGCGTACGTCGGTCAGGTCCGAGCGGAGCTTCTCGAGCGTCCCCTCCAGCGGCTTCCGGATCGCCTGCTCGTCTTCCTCGCTCAGCAGGTGCTTGCGGATGAACGCTTTGGGGTGCAGGTCTTCGAGCTGGATGTCGGTGCCCAACTCGCGGCTCAGGTCGCCGGTGGCGTTGCGGGCCATGTTGCGCAGGTTGCGCAGCATCCGCAGGCCGTCGCTGATCACGGCCGGCAGCCGGTCACCGAAGATCAGCAGCGCCACCAGCAGCAGCGCACCGATCTCCCACCAGTTCAGGTTCTCGAACACGCCTGCCTCCTCGTCCCCGCCTCTGGCAAGAGTACGCACGTCATGGCGGGCGGTGGGAGGGGGAGCGGGCGGCTACTTCCGGCCCGCCGCCACCGTCTCTTCCCCGCCCGACCGGGTCGGTTCAACGTTCAGGGCCGGGTCACCTCCTGGTCAGAGCCGCGTCACTTCGCGTCGGCGACCAGGGTCACCGAGGCGGACTGCCGCTCCGACCCGCGCCGGTACTCGACGTTCACCACCGAGCCGGGTGCGTACTTGCGGACCAGCGCGATCAGGTCGCTCGGGTCCTCCAGCGGTTTGCCGTCGAGCTTGAGTACCACGTCACCGGCGCGCAGCCCGGCGGCGGCGGCCGGCCCGGACGGCTCGATGGCGGAGATCCGTACCCCGGCCGACCCGCCGGAGCGGGTGCCGCCGACCGTCGCGCCGATCACGGTCCGGCGCGCCCTGCCGGTGTCGATGATCTCCTGGGCCAACCGTTTGGCCTGGTTGATCGGGATCGCGAAGGCCAGCCCGACGTTGCCGGCGGTCTCCTCGTCGGCGGCCGGCGTCTGGATCACCGAGTTCACCCCGATCACCCGCCCGCCGCCGTCGACCAGCGGTCCGCCGGAGTTGCCGCGGTTCACGGCGGCGTCGGTCTGGATGGCGGCGTAGTAGCGCACCTGCCCACCCGCCTCACCCTGCCGGAACGTCCGGTCAAGCGCGCTGACGATGCCAGCGGTGACGGTGTTGGCCAGCGACAGCGGCGTACCGAAGGCGAGTACCGGGTCGCCGACCGCCACGCCTTCGGAGTCGCCGAACTCCACCGGCTTGAGGCCGGTCCGGGAGACCTTGATCACGGCGATGTCCGCCTCGGGATCCTTGCCGACCACCTCGGCCGGTGCGGTGGAGCCGTCGTTGAACACCACCGTCGCGGTGTCGGTGCCGACCCCGACCACGTGGTCGTTGGTGATCACGTAACCGTCCTGGGTGACCACGAACCCGGAACCGAGCCCGATGCCGCCGTTGCCGCTGACCCGTACCGTGACGACGCTGGGCAGCAGCCGCTCCGCGACCCCGGCCAGCGAGTCGGGCGGACGGCGGGCCGTGGCGGGCGGCTCCGCGGCGGTCGAGCCGAGCGTGGTCGTACCGGCGGCACCACCGCGCACCGCGAAGGCGTACCCGAGCGACCCGCCCAACGCGCCGGCCAGCAGCGCGGTGATCAGCGAGACCAGGAAGACCGGGGCCAGTCCCCGCCGCCGGGCGGCGTCCGGGTCGGTCACCGGCTCGGGTTCGGCGCCCGTGCCCGAGGTCGGCGCCGCCTGCACCACCACGGCCGCCGGAGTCCCCGGATTGCGCCACGGGTCGTGCAGCGCATCGGACCACCACGGGGACGATCCCGGGCCGGCGGCGGCCGACCCGGCCACCGCCGGCCCACCGAGCGTCGAGGGCGTCGGCGGCGGGGGATTCCCCGGCGTCGCTGTCCCATCGGGCTGGCGCCAGTTCCAGCCGTCCGTCACGTTCGCTGCCTCCCAGTCCGTCCCTGAAGCCGGGCGCCGCGCGGGCCGGGGCGACCGGTTCCGGCCGCGGCGTCCGGGTTCCGTATCCAGGATCGCACGGATGGCCGAATACCGGTCATCGGTTGGGCCGAGGCAGCTCGCCGTCCGAGGTACGCGCATGCCGATCACGTACCGCCACCCTTAGGCTCATACCCGCAACCCCGCCCCGGTCCGCCGACCCCGCCGCCGCCGTTCCACCGTCGCCCCGCGAACCCGCCGTCCGCAAGCTCCGCCCAGCGGAAATCCACGCACACCCCGAGACGTACCGCCGATCGAGTTCCATCCCCGAGTTCCATCCCGCCAGCCGAGTCCCTCGCCGCCCGGAGGTGCCCCATCGCCACGGTCGCCCGGTCAGTCAGTACGACGACCGCCCAAGCACTCCAGTTCGCCGAAGCGTACGTCGCCGAGGACCTGGTCCTGCGTACCGCCCGTAGCCTGGCCAGGGAGGTCGGGCTCGACGCCGTCACGCCGGGTACCGGTGCGACGCTCCGGCTGTTGGCCGCGGCCGGCAGTGCGCGGGCCGTCGTGGAGATCGGCACCGGTACCGGGGTCAGCGGGCTCTGGCTGCTCCGCGGCATGCGCCCCGACGGCATCCTGACCACGATCGACGTGGAGACGGAACACCAGCGGATCGCCCGACGGATCTTCCAGGAGGCGGGCTTCGCCTCCGGGCGTACCCGGATCATCACCGGCCGGGCGCTGGACGTGCTGCCCCGGCTCGCCGACGGGGTCTACGATCTGATCTTCGTCGACTCGGAGGTCGCGGAATACAGCGCCTGTGTCGAGGCGGCGCTGCGACTGCTCCGCCCCGGCGGGGTACTCGCGCTGCACGGTGCGCTGGCCGCCGGCCGGATCGGCGACCCGGCCGCCCGGGACGTGGAGACGGTGACCGTCCGGGAGGTGGTCAAGGCGGTACGCGAGTCGGAGGAGTGGACCCCGGCGCTGCTGCCCACCGGCGAGGGACTACTCGTCGCGGTCAAGCGCTGACCGACCCGGTCGAACCCCGGCCGGACCACCCCCGCACCGACTACGGCTACGGCTGGGTGGACAGCCAGCGCAGCAGGGTGCGTACGCCCCAGCCGGTGGCGCCCTTGACCAGTTCGCCGTCGTTGCCGTCGGACCAGGACGGCGCCGACATGTCCACATGCAGCCAGCGGTCCCGCAGGTCACCGGCGAACTCGCGGAGGTAGAGCGCGGCGGTGACCGATCCGGCGCCGTGGTTCGGGGCGCTGTAGAGGTCGGCGAGGTCGCTGCCGAGGTATTCGGCGTAGTCGGCGGGAAGCGGCATCCGCCAGGCCCGCTCGCCGGCCGCCTCGGCAGCCGCCAGTACCGCCTCGGCCAGTTCGTCGGTGTCGCTGTAGAGGGCGGCGGTCCGCTTGCCGAGCGCGACCGCGTTCGCCCCGGTCAGCGTGGCGAGGTCGACCAGCAGGTCCGGCGCGAGCCGTGCCACGGCGTAGCCGAGCGCGTCGGCCAGCACCAGCCGGCCCTCGGCGTCGGTGTTGGTGCTCTCGCTGGTCAGCCCGTTGTAGTGCCGCACGATGTCGCCCGGCCGGTACGCCGAGCCGCTGACCATGTTCTCGGCGAGCGGGGCGAGCGCGGTTACCCGGACCGGCAGGCCGAGCGCGGCGGCACCGACGGTGGCGGCGATCACGGCCGCGGCACCGCCCATGTCCTTGCGCATCAGCTTCATGCCGTCCCGGGGCTTGATCGAGACGCCGCCGGTGTCGAAGGTGATGCCCTTGCCGACGAGTACCACGTGCCGGTCCGCGCCCTCGGGCCGCCAGCTCAGCTCGACCAGCCGGGGCCCCTGCGCCGATCCCCCGCCGACCGCGAGGATGCCGCCGAACCCCTCGGCGGCGAGCCGGTCCGGCTCGCGTACCTCGACGGTCAGCCCGGGCCGCCCGGCGGTCGCCTCGACCACCCGGTCGGCGAACCAGGCCGGGGTCTTCAGCGAGGAGGGGGTGTTGGTCAGGTCCCGGGCGAACCGGGTCGCCTCGGCGACCACCCGGGCGGTGTCGAGCGGCGCCCGGTAGGGCTCGGGGTCGGCGACCGCGAGCAGCACCTCGGTCAGCGTGGGCGGGTCGCCGGCGGATCCGTCGGCGTCCGGCATCCGGAACCGGTACGACGCCAGCCAGATCCCCTCGGCCAGCCCACGTACGGCACCCGGGTCAGCATCGACCGGAATCGCTATAGTGATCGAACTCTCACGGGTGGCCGCCCGGACCACCGCCGCCCCGGCGGATCGCCAGCCGGCCTCGTCGCCGGTACCCACCCCGGCCAGCAGCAGCCGGGTCGGGTTGCCCTGCGGCCGGATCGACCGGTGCAGCGCGCCCGCGCCTCCGGGCTGGTCGAGGTACGGCAGCAGCGCGCTCGCCTCGACACCCAGCTCACCGGGGAGGGCGAGGAAGGTGGGCAGCAGTCGACCGCTCGGCTCGGCGCCGTCCTGCGTACCCGATCCGGGCTGGTCGGCCGGGTCCGGATCGGGCTGGTCGGCCGGGTCCGGATCGGCCTGGTCCGGCCCGGCGGGCTGGCCCGGCGCCGCCACGGGCGCGACCGGCAGGGCCAGGGTCTCGAACCCGGTCGGGTCGACTACCAGACGGATCGACAGCACGCCGACGTTACCTCCAGACGATCTTGGGTGGGCGGGAGGAAGATATCCCGCCCGGCATCACGACCCTGGGCCACCGGCGGCGCCGCCGGTGGCCCAGGGTGAGAAACCCCGCCGGACGAGACGTGTCGCCCGGAGGAGTCGGCGTTCACTTAGCCGGCGGCGGCCTTCAGCGCGTCACCGAGCGCGTTGGCCTCGTCGGGAGTCATCTCGACGACGAGCCGGCCACCACCCTCCAGCGGAACCCGCATGACGATGCCCCGGCCCTCCTTGGTGACTTCCAGCGGACCGTCGCCCGTCCGCGGCTTCATCGCCGCCATGTTGTCTCCCCTCAGACCTTCATCAGGGTCGGTGGGTTACCCCACATCCATTTGGTCAGCATCACCGCCCAAGGCCGCGGTGCCGACCAACGATTTTCCCTGATGAACACCGCCGGACCCAAACCGAACCAGCGTTGATGTAACAGCATCTAGCATATCTTGAGAAGGGGTGTCACAATGTGCGGTCATGCAGGCACGGTCGGCACTCTTCGACCTGTATGGCGACTACCTCCGCTCCCGGGGTGGACGCGCACCAGTGTCCGCGCTGGTCAAACTACTATCCCCGCTTGGCATCGCCGCACCCGCGGTCCGTACCGCGGTCTCCCGGATGGTCCGGCAGGGCTGGCTGCACCCGCTCCGACTGGCCGCCGGACCGGGCTATCTGCTCACCCCCAGAGCGGCCCGACGACTCGACGAGGCGGCGGCCCGGATCTACCGAACCGGCAAGATCGGATGGGACGGCCGATTCGACCTGATCGTGCTTGAAGCGGGCACGAACCGGCGGGACCGGCAGCGTCTCGCCGCCAACCTGAGCTATCTGGGCTACGGCATGCTCGACGAGCAGAACTGGGTCGCCACCCGGCCCGGCGAGGACGTGGACGGCCTGCTGGCCGAGGCCGGGGTGCGCTACGAGCGGTTCACCGCCGCGCACGCCGCCGGCACCCCGGGGGCGATGGGGGTGGTCCGGCGGGCCTGGGACCTCGACGAGATCGCCAACGCGTACCAGGAGTTCGTCTCCGCGCAACGGCCGCTGCTCGCCACGGTGACCGTACGGAGTTGTGACGAGGACGCGTACGCCGCCCGGTTCCGGCTCGTGCACGCATGGCGTACCTTCCTCTTCCGGGACCCGCAGCTGCCTCCCGCGCTACTGCCCGAACGGTGGCCGGGGACCAGCGCGGCGGCCTTCTTCGACCGGCACGCCGCACGGCTGCGCCCGGCCGCCGACCGCTTCGTCGAGCAGTGCCTCGACGGTTCCCACCGGATCACCCGACAGAAGGGCCAACACCCGTGACCGAGCCGTTGCTCATCGACCGCTCCGACTCCGTGGTCACGCTGACCCTGAACCGGCCGACCGCGATGAACGCGCTGGACGTGGCGCTGAAGGAGGCGCTGCGGGACACCCTGGCCGAGTTGGAGCACGACCGCTCCTGCCGCGCGGTGGTGCTCACCGGTGCCGGCTCGGCCTTCTGCGCCGGCCAGGACCTGCGGGAACACGCCGCCACGCTGGCCGGGGGCGGCACCGATCCGCTCGGTACCGTCCGGACCCACTACAACCCGATCGCCTCCCGGCTGGCCAGCCTGCCCAAGCCGGTGATCGCGGCGGTACGCGGCACGGCGGCCGGCGCCGGAGCCTCGCTCGCCTTCCTCGCCGACTTCCGGATCGGCGGCCCCGGTACGACCTTCCTGCTCGCCTTCGCCAAGGTCGGGCTGGCCGGCGACACCGGTGCCTCCTGGTCACTGCCCCGGCTCGTCGGGCACGCCAAGGCGGTCGAGCTGCTGATGCTCGCCGAGCCGGTGCCGGCCGACGAGGCGTACCGGCTCGGGCTGCTGAACCGGCTGGTCGACGACGAGCAGGTACTGGCGACCGCGCAGGAGCTGGCCGTTCGGCTGGCCGCCGGACCGACGGTGGCGTACGGGGCGATCAAGCGGCAGCTCTCGGTCGGCGACGCCGGTACCCTCTCCGAGGCGCTGGCCGCCGAGGCCCAGGCGCAGGCGATCTGCGGCGCCACCGCCGACCACCGGGCCGCCACCACCGCCTTCGTCGAGAAGCGCCGCCCGACGTTCGACGGCCGCTGACCGTCCAGCGGCGCCACCGTCGACCACCGGGCGCCCCACCGCGATCGTGGAGAAGCGCCGGCCGACGTTCGACGGCCGCTGACCGTCCCCGTCCGGGCAGGTGGCCGGGCCGCCGACAGCGCGGACCGGGTTCGATCGCCGGCCTCCCTGGGCTGCTGGACAGCGGGCCTAGGGTCGGTGGCATGGTCGATCAGGACGCCGTCGTACATCTGCTGCGCCGTGCCACCTTCGGGCCGACGGCCGCCGAGGTGGAGGCGGCCGGACGCGCCGGGCTGGCGGCGACCCTGGACCGGTTGCTCAGCCCGGTCGGCGCCGACCCCGGCGCGGCGGCCACCCCCGCACCCGACCTCGGCGCCGACCCGTACGCCGGGATCAGCAAGGAGTCCAGCCGGGAGCAGCGGCAGCAGGCCCAGAAGAAGCGGGCGGAACAGGCGCGTGGACTGGTCGACTGGTGGCTCGACCGGATGGTCGTCGCCGAGCACCAGCTCACCGAGAAACTGGTCTTCTTCTGGCACGGGCACTGGGCGACCAGCGTACGCAAGGTCAGGTCCGCCCAGCTCATGCTCGGGCAGCTCGACACCTTCCGGGCGTACGGCCGGGGGCCGTTCGAGGACCTGGTCCGGGCGATGGTGCGGGATCCGGCGCTGATCCTCTGGCTGGACGGGCAGCGGAACACCCGCACCGCCCCGAACGAGAACCTGGCCCGGGAGCTGATGGAGTTGTTCACCCTCGGCATCGGGCACTACACCGAGGCGGACGTCAAGGCCGGGGCGCGGGCGTTGACCGGCTGGCAGGTCGACCGGCGTACCGGCCAGGCCCGGTTCGTCCGGCGCCGGCACGACCCGGCCGAGAAGACGATCCTGGGCCGGACGGCGGCGTTCGACGCCGACTCGTACGCCCGGCTGCTGGCCGCCCGCCCCGAGGCCGGCGCGTTCGTCGCGGCCCGGCTCTGGGCCCGGTTCGCCGGCGCCGACGTGCCGCTGCCGGCGGCGCTGGGCGGAGCCGCCGGCACCACCACCGAGCTGCTCCGGGCGCTCCTCACCCAGGCGGCGTTCGGGCAGGCCCGGGGCGGGCTGGTGAAGCAGCCGGTGGAGTGGGCGGTCGGGGCGATGCGCCAGCTCGGCATCCGGCCCGGCAAGCTCCCCGAGCAGCAACGCCGGGAGCTGGTCAACCGGTTGGCCGGGATGGACCAGGTGCCGCTGCGACCGCCGAGCGTCGGCGGCTGGCCGGCCGGCCCGGCCTGGCTGACCACCTCGTCGTTGCAGGCCCGGATGCGGCTGGCCGCGCTGCTGGCCGGGGCGGCGGCTCCGGAGGTGACCCGGCGGCTCGCCGGCACGGCCCCGGGCGACCGGCCGGACGCGCTGGCCCGGCTGCTGGTGGTGGACCGGTGGACGCCACGCACCCGGGCCGCCCTGGCCCCGCTGGCCGACGACCCGCGCCGGCTGCTGGTCGCCGGGCTGGTCAGCCCCGAGTACACCGTCAGTTGACGAGGAGGAGACGAGCGGATGGACATCCTCACCCGACGCAGGTTCCTGCTCGCCAGTGGTGTGGCCGGGGCGGGCGCGCTCGCGGCCGGCGCCAGCGCGTACGGCCTGGCCGACCTCTTCGACACGGCCGGTGACCGCGACCCGCAGGCCCGTACCCTGGTGCTGGTCACCCTGTACGGCGGCAACGACGGCCTGAACACCGTCGTCCCGTACTCCGACCCGGCCTACCAGGACGCCCGCCCCGAGCTGGCGTACTCGGCCGACGAGGTGCGGCGGCTGGACGACCAGATCGGGCTGAACCCGGCGTTGACCGGGCTGCACCGGCTGTACGGCGACGGCCGGCTCGCCATCGTACGTGGTGTCGGATATCCGACACCCGACCGCAGTCACTTCCGCTCGATGGACATCTGGCAGACCGCCCGCCCCGATCGCCCCGAGCAGACCGGCTGGCTGGGCCGCTGGCTGGACGGGGTGGGTGGCGATCCCCGGCTCGCGGTCTCGTTCGAGCCGACCCTGCCGCCGCTGCTCGCCGGTGCCCACAGCGCGGGTGCCGCCGTACCCGTCACCGAACGGAAGGCCCGCCGCCCGGTCGGCGACCAGACGCTGGCCAGGCTCGCGGTGCCGGAGCCGGGCGAACCGGCCGGTCAGGCCCGGGCCGCCGCCTGCTTCGCCGACCTGCGCGCCGTCGACACGATGATCACCGAGGTACGCGACGCCGCCGCGGCCGAGGAGGCCGACGAGGGTGGTGACGACCAGCCGGCGGCGACCGCGACCGGCGGGGCGCGCGGTTCGCTCGCCGCCCAGCTCGACCTGGTGGCGCAGTGCGTCGAGGCCGGGGTGTCGAGCCGGGTCTTCTCGGCCTCGCTGGGCGGCTTCGACACGCACGCCGACGAGAAGCAACTCCAGGCGGTGCTGCTCGGCCAGGTCGACAAGGCACTGACCGGCTTCGTGGATCGGATGGCCGGCACCGAGCCCGGCCGCAAGGTGGTGGTGGCGGTGTACTCCGAGTTCGGCCGGCGGGTCCGGGCCAACGCCTCGGACGGCACCGACCACGGCACCGCGTCGGACGTCTTCCTGCTCGGCGCCGGGGTGAACGGCGGCCTGCACGGCGAACCGCCCGACCTGACCCGGCTCGACGACGGCGACCTGCGGTTCACCACCGACTTCCGGGACGTCTACGCCAGCCTGCTGGAACGGGTCCTCGACACCGACCCGGAGCAGGTGCTGGCCGGCTGGCGGGGCCGGCTCTCCGGGGTGCTGACCTGACTGTGAGGCTGGCCGGGTCGGCCCGTGTCCCGAGGGCCGGGACAGCTCAGTCGTCGTCCTCCTCCGGATCCTGGTTGGCCTCGACGCCGAGCACGAACGCCTGCATCGCCAGCTCGTCGTTCGACGGCGCGACGAACGCCGGCAGCTCGCGGGGGCCCAGCTCCTGGACGTACGCCCAGAACAGCCGAACCGCCTCGGCCGGTGACCCCGCCTCGATCGGCAGGTCCAGGCTGACCAGGTAGTTCCGGCGCTCCGGCGCCGGGCCGACCCGCCCGGCCAGCTCCTGGTAGACCGCCGGGTCGACCGGGGTGACCGGGCCGTCGAGGGCGAGCCGGTCGGCCGGCACCGGCGCGTCGAAGACCTGCCGGGTGTACGTCACCGCGAGCGCGCCGGTCTCGCCCGGCCCGGACTGCGGATCGTCCGGATCCCGCTCCTCGACACCGTCGGCGGCGATCACCCGGCCGAGCGCCACCACCAGCGGCGGCTGCTCGTCGCGGACCACCAGGACCGGGTCACCGGGGCCGGGGCGGGGCCCGCCGTTGCGCCCGGTCAGCTCCAGGGTGTCGTGGTGGAAGAGCCGCTCGGCCTCGTAGCGCTCGCCCGGGATGACGACTGCCCACGTCCTGGCCGGACCCGCTGCGCTCATGACGGCACTCCGCTTCGCTCCGTGCCGTCATGAGGCACCGCGGCGCTGAGCTTGATGATTCGCTCGCTGCGCTCGCTCATCCCGCTATCCCATCACGGCGGCGGCCGGCGGCTTCACATGGCAGCCGTCGAGATGGTCGTCGACCATGCCGGTCGCCTGCATCAACGCGTACGCCGTGGTGGGGCCGACGAACCGGAAGCCCCGCTTGCGCAGCGCCTTGGCCATCGCGGTCGACTCCAGGGTGATCGCGGGCACCTCCGCGAAGGACCGGGGCCGGGCTGCCCTGGCGGCCGGGGCGAAGGACCAGAGCAGTGCCGCCAGCCCGTCCGGCAGGTCGAGCGCGGCCCGCGCGTTGGCGATCGCGGCATCGATCTTCGCCCGGTTCCGGACGATCCCGGCATCGGCCATCAGCCGGGCCACCTCCGGGTCGCCGTAGCCGGCCACGGTCTCCAGGCGGAAGCCGTCGAAGGCGAGCCGGAACGCCGGCCGCTTCCGCAGGATGGTCAGCCAGGAGAGCCCGGACTGGAACGCCTCCAGCGTGAGCCGCTCGTAGAGCGCGTCGTCGCCGTGCAGCGGCCGGCCCCACTCCTCGTCGTGGTAGACGGCATAGTCGGGGGTGCTCCCGCCCCAGCGGCAGCGGGCCAGCCCGTCGGCGCCGGTCACCAGATCAGTCACGGCGTCAACGGTAGGCCAACCGCCCGACAACCTGCCGGTGAGCGCCACCACCACCCCGGCCCGGGCGGCGCCGTTGCCGGTGCTCAGGGCAGTTGGCCGCGCTCCACCAGCCGGGCGAACCGCTTCAGCGCCTGGGTGAGGCTGAACTTGGAGCCGGGCCAGAGCACCGGCCAGGCGACCCGGCCGGCCGAGCCACCGGGCAGGTGGAACCACTCGTGCCAGACGACCTGGGTCCGGTCCTCGGCCATCTGGGTACAGCGGAGCACCCCGGGACCGCGCAGCAGGCCCCCGCAGTGCACCACCCGCACCTCGTACGGCGGGTCCATCCGGACCACCCGCATCTCGTCGCGGAGTACGGCCGGCCCGACCGCGGTGACCGCCTCCACCAGGCTGCCCTCGCCGCCGTCCCCCTCGACCAGCCGGACCCGGGTGAACGGGATCCAGTCGCCCTGCCGTTCCCAGGCGGTCAGCGCGGCGAAGACCCGGGACGCGGGGGCCGCGACGATGACCGTCGCGGTGACCTCTCCGGCGCCGGGCTGGGCCGCCGCCCGGAGTCGCTCGGCGCCGTCCGGATCCGCACCGCCCGGGTCGGCGGCGCTCACGCCCGCTCCGGCTGCTCCGCCGGTCCGCTCGGCCCGCCCGCACCGTCCGCCTTCGTCGGCGGCCGGACCCGTGTGGTCGGCGCCTCGCCGGCCGATTCGTCGGACTCGTCGGCGGCATCCGCCGGCCCCGGCCGCCCCACCGACCCGGCCGGGCGCCCGGTCGCCGGTTCGCCCGACTCGACGTTCCCGGTCGCCGGTTCGCCCGGTTCGGCCGACGCGCCCGCCTGGGTCGGCCCGGTCGGCTGGTCGTGCTCGTCGCCACCGGTCCGATCGCTCGATCCGGCGCCGACGGCCGGCCGGATCGGTGGGGTGGGCTCGGCCAGGTCGCCGTCCTCGGCCTCGATCACGGATCCGCCCGACCGGACCGACCGGGTCGGGGCGGCCGGCTCGGCATCGTCCGCGCGGTCGTCCGCGCGGTCGTCCGTCGAGGGCGCGGCGCTCTCGGCGGCGGTGGGCGGCCGGGCGGCCGACTCTGCGGCGGCAGCGGGCTCGGGTCGGGTGGACGGCTCGGGCCCGAAGTCGACCTGCTGGAACTCGAGCGGCGCGGGCTCGGCCAGGCCGGATCCGCCCTGGGAGCCGCTCGGGCCACCATCGGCGACATCGGCCGAGCCGCTGACCGACGGTACCGGCGACGAGTGGACCCCGATCCCGCCGGTCGTCGCCGCGGCGGCCAACGTACGGGCCGAGGAGCCGTCGACCGCCGCGTCCGGCGCGGCGCCGGCCGACCCGACCGGTACGAGAGCCGCCTCCCGGGCCCGGCGGAGCACCTCGGCGTCGTCCAGCCGTCCCTCCCGCAGCGCGGTGACCTCCGCCTGGAGCACCCCGATCAACTCGTCCTTGTAACCGATGTCGTACGCGGTACGGCGCAGCGCATGGTCGACCTGGGCCATCCGGTAACCCCGCAGCGCCAGGTCGAACCGGACCTCCCCGACGTCGGTCTCCAGCAGCGGCCGGTTGCCGGGCAGCGGCACCGCCCGACCGTCCGGCTCGGCGGTGCCCAGCCCCGAATCGGAGCCGGTCACCAGCACCGTCACCCCGAAGACCACCGCCGCGACGGTCAGCGCGACGACCAAGAGGAGCAGAACCTGACCCATCCGCCGATGGTGGCATGGCGAGCCGGGCCGGGCGACCCCGCCACCCCGGTCATTCTTCGACGGACATGAAACTCTGCCCAGCGGCACCCCGGACGCTGGCCCGGCACCCCGGCTCAGGGCCGACCGACGCGGGCGCCCGCACGGGTACGACGGTCCGGCGCCGACTAGCGTGATCAGCGCGGGGACCGGTGGAGGAGGAGTGGATGGCGGACGCGCTTCGACTGGGGCGGCGCACGTTCGCGGCCGGAGACCTCGCCGTGATGGCGATCGTGAACCGTACTCCGGACTCGTTCTTCGACCGGGGCGCGACCTTCGCGGCCGACAGTGCGCTGCGGGCCGTGCAGCGGGCGGTGGCCGAGGGCGCGGAGATCGTCGACATCGGCGGGGTGAAGGCCGGGCCCGGTGCCGAGGTGGACGTCGCCGAGGAGATCCGCCGTACCGTCGGTACCATCGCCGCCGTCCGGGCCGAGTTCCCGGACGTGGTGATCTCGATCGACACCTGGCGGGCCGAGGTGGCCGTCGAGGCGGTCGCGGCCGGGGCGGACCTGCTCAACGACACCTGGTCCGGTGCCGATCCGGCGCTCGCCGAGGTGGCCGCCGCGACCGGGGTGGGACTGGTCTGCTCGCACGCGGGCGGGTTGACGCCGCGTACCCGGCTGCATCGGGCGGCCTTCCCCGACCTGCTGGCCGACGTGCGCGACACGGTCACCGGGCTCGCCGACCGGGCGGTCCGGCTCGGGGTACGCCCCGACGGCATCCTGATCGACCCGGCGCACGACTTCGGCAAGAACACCCGGCACTCGCTGGAGGTCACCCGGCGGCTCGGCGAGTTGACCGGCACCGGATGGCCGGTGCTGGTGGCCCTCTCCAACAAGGACTTCGTCGGGGAGACCCTCGACCTGCCGGTGGGCCAGCGTCTGGAGGGCACCCTCGCGGCCACCGCGATCTCGGCCTGGCTCGGTGCCCGGGTCTTCCGGGCCCACCAGGTACGCCCGACCCGGCGGCTGCTGGACATGGTCGCCTCGATCCGGGGCGACCGCCCGCCGGCAGTCTCCCGGCGCGGGCTGGCCTGACCCTGCCAAGTCGGAGGCGCGGGCTGGCCTGAGCTGGCGCGAGCCTGCTGAACCGCAGGCGCGGGCTGGCCTGACTGTGAGCATGGCGGGGTCGGTTCATCAGTGGTGAGCTGATAGCCGGTAGTGGCGGGCGTGACTCATGCCCTGACTGGCTTCGTGCCTTTGACAGGACTTGTCCGTCCGCTGCTTCCGGCGCCGGCCCGGCGGGAGATATTTGGCCTGATCAGGAGCTTGACCGCCAGTTAGTGGCTGGCGTGTCCCGTCACAGTCCTGCCATCTCCGCACCGGACCGGACCGTCACGTCCCCACGGGTGAGGAGAGAACGCATGTCCATGCTGACAGAACTGGTCGAGGTCGTCATCGGCGTCGACACACACAAAGACACCCACACCGCCGCGCTGCTCGACACCCGCACCGGCGGGGTCCTGGCCAGAACCACGGTGAGCGCCGACCCGGACGGCTATACCGAGCTGGTGGCCCTGGCCGAACAGCATTCGGGGTTGCGGGCCTGGGCCCTGGAAGGGTCCGGCGGCTACGGCGCCGGCCTGGCCCGGCATCTGGCCGATGTCGGTGAACTGGTCGTCGAGCTGGACCGGCCGTTGCGACCGGCCCGCCGCGCCGGGGCGAAGTCCGACCCCATCGACGCCGAACGCGCCGCCCGCGACGCCCTGGCCCGGACCCGGCTGGCGCAGCCCAAGACCGGCCCCGAACGGGCCGCGCTACAGATGCGCCTGACCGCCCGCCGCGCCGCCGTGGCAGCCAGCGCCGACGCTCAGCGGCAACTGCACGCGATGGTGATCACCGCCCCCGAGGTGGTGCGGGCCCGGTTCCGCGGCCAGAGCACCCGTCTCATGCTCACCACCGCCACCCGACTACGCCCTACCAGCAGCGCCGACGTTGAGGTGTTCACGAGCCTGACCGTGTTACGGGACCTTGCCCGCCGTGTCCGCTTCCTCGAGACCGAAGCCGCCGAGCATGAGAAAGCGATCCGGACGATCGTCCGATCATGGCGACCGGACCTGCTCGACCTCACCGGCGTCGGACCGATCGTCGCCGCCACCGTCCTCACCGCTTGGTCCCACCCAGGCCGCTGCCGCAACGACGCCGCGTTCGCCATGCTCGCCGGCACCGCGCCGATCCCTGCCTCATCCGGCAAAACCGTCCGCTACCGCCTCAACCGCTCAGGCGACCGCCAACTCAACCGCGCCCTACACACCATCGTCCTGACCCGCCTCCAACGCGACGAACGCACCCGCGCCTACGCCGACCGCCGCCGCGCCCAAGGCAAAACCGACCGAGAGATCAAACGCTGCCTCAAACGCTACGCCGCCCGCGAGATCTACCGACGCCTGGAAAACCCCACCCCAACCACTTGACGCGGCATAGGAGCGTCCCTGCCGGGCCGCAGCCGCGAGCTGGCCTGAGCCAGCCGGGGTCGGACCGGCCTGAGCCGGCGGGGCCGGATCTGGGCGGGTCAGGGCGTCACTAGGTCCAGCGGAGGATGTTCTTCCGCCAGGCGTAGAGGATGCCGAGGGCGAGCACGGCGACGAAGATCGCCATCTCGACCACCGTGACGAGACCGAACCCGGGCCGGTCGAAGACCACCGCCCAGGGAAAGAGGAAGACCGCCTCGACGGCGAAGAGCACGTAGAGGTAGGCGTAGACGTAGTAGCGGATCTGCATCTGCGCCCAGTCGCTGCCGACCGGATCCAGCCCGCATTCGTAACTGGTCCGCTTGCCGGGCGGGTCGGCGGGGCGGGCCGGCCGGAGCACCCGGTTGGCCGCGAACGCGCCGACGAAGACCAGTACGCTGGCGAGCAGCAGCAGCCCCAGCGTCGCGTACGACCCCAGGTATCCGGTCATGTGCGGCAGCCTACCGCCCGGTGTCGGGTTTCTGCCCCGCGGAATTCGACCTGCGGAGTTCGGTGATCTGGATAACGACTGTGCTTTCGGGGTGGGGCGAAAGCACGCCAATGCTGCCATTACAGCGTCCCATGTGACGGACCTTGGGCAAGGACCACCTAACCATCGACGTAGGCTCTGCAATGAAGGACTGGAGCGGGCCGGCCCTTACCACCGCCATCCCGCCACCGGCGCTCAAGGAGGACATGTGGCCGAGCAAGGCGAGGTCACCCCTGAGCTCAGCCCGTCCGACCGGGCCGAGCGAAGCGAGGTGCAGCAGTGAGCAAGCAGGTCCAACAACTGGATCGGGTGGTCATCCGGTTCGCCGGTGACTCCGGCGACGGCATGCAGCTCACCGGCGACCGATTCACCTCGGAAACCGCTCAACTGGGCAACGACATCTCGACGCTGCCGAACTTCCCCGCGGAGATCCGCGCCCCCGCCGGCACCCTGCCCGGAGTGTCGAGCTTCCAGGTGCACTTCGCGGACTACGACATCCTGACCCCGGGCGACGCCCCCAACGTCCTGGTCGCGATGAACCCCGCCGCGCTGAAGGCCAACCTGGCCGACCTGCCGCGCGGGGCCGACATCATCGTCAACACCGACGAGTTCACCCGGCGCAACCTGGCCAAGGTGGGCTACCAGGTCAGTCCGCTCGACGACGGCTCGCTGGACGGCTACGTGCTGCACCCGGTGGCGCTGACCTCGATGACCGTCGGCGCACTGGCCGAGCACGACGTCTCGAAGAAGGACGCCGAGCGGGCCAAGAACATGTTCGCGCTCGGCCTGCTCTCCTGGATGTACTCCCGGCCGTACGAGTCGACCATCCGGTTCCTGGAGCGCAAGTTCGCGGCCCGTCCGGAGCTGGTCGCGGCGAACACCGCCGCCTTCAAGGCCGGCTGGAACTTCGGCGAGACCACCGAGGACTTCGGGGTCCGCTACGAGGTCAAGCCGGCGAAGATGGACCCGGGAACATACCGGAACATCACCGGCAACGCCGCCCTATCGCTGGGCCTGGTCGCCGCCGGTGTCCGGTCCGGGCTGCCGGTCTTCCTCGGGGCGTACCCGATCACCCCGGCCTCGGACATCCTGCACGAGCTGAGCAAGCACAAGCGGTTCGGTGTCACCACGATGCAGGCCGAGGACGAGATCGCGGCGATCGGGGCGGCGCTCGGCGCGTCGTACGGCGGTGCGCTCGGCGTCACCACCACCTCCGGTCCCGGTGTGGCGCTGAAGGGCGAGACGATCTCGCTGGCGGTGGCCCTGGAGCTGCCGCTGGTCATCGTCGACGTGCAGCGGGCCGGTCCGTCCACCGGGATGCCGACCAAGACCGAGCAGGCCGACCTGAACATGGCGCTCTTCGGCCGGCACGGCGAGGCGCCGGTCGCGGTGGTCGCCCCGCGTTCGCCGTCGGACTGCTTCTTCGCGGCGCTCGAGGCAGCCCGGATCGCGCTGACCCACCGCACTCCGGTGATCCTGCTCTCGGACAACTACGTGGCGAACGGCTCCGAGCCGTGGCTGTTGCCGGACGTCGACTCGTTGCCGGACCTGCGGGTCGAGTTCGCCACCGCGCCGAACGGCGAGGACGGCAAGACCTTCCTGCCCTACCTGCGCGACCCGGCCACGCTGGCCCGGCCGTGGGCGATCCCCGGCACGCCGGGGCTGGAGCACCGGATCGGCGGCCTGGAGAAGGCCGACAAGACCGGCGACATCTCGTACGACCCGGCGAACCACGATTTCATGGTGCGGACCAGGGCGGCCCGGATCGAGGCGATCAAGGTACCGGACGTCGAGGTGGAGGATCCCGACTCGGACGCCCGGGTACTGGTGCTCGGCTGGGGCTCGACGTACGGGCCGATCGGCGCGGCCTGCCGTGGGCTGCGCCAGCGCGGCCTGCCGGTGGCCCAGGCGCACCTGCGGCACCTTTCGCCGTTGCCGGCCAACCTCGGCGAGGTGCTGGGCCGCTACGAGAAGGTGGTGATCCCGGAGATGAACCTCGGCCAGCTCGCCCAGGTGATCCGGGCCCGCTACCTGGTCGACGCGATCGGATACAACCAGGTCCGGGGGCTCCCGTTCACCGCCACCGAGCTGGAGACCATGCTGGAAGAGGTCGTGAAGAATGCCTGAGCCCGTCGCCCTCAAGCTCACCACCAAGGACTTCAAGTCCGACCAGGAGGTGCGCTGGTGCCCCGGCTGCGGTGACTACGCGATCCTCGCCGCGGTGCAGTCGTTCATGCCCGAGTTGCAGATCCCCCGGGAGCGGATCGTCTTCGTCTCCGGGATCGGCTGCTCGTCCCGCTTCCCCTACTACATGAACACGTACGGGATGCACTCGATCCACGGTCGGGCTCCGGCGATCGCCACCGGGCTGTCGGTCTCCCGGCCGGACCTGTCGGTCTGGGTGGTCACCGGTGACGGCGACGCGCTGTCGATCGGCGGCAACCACCTGATCCACGCGCTGCGCCGGAACGTCAACCTCAAGATCCTGCTCTTCAACAACCGGATCTACGGGCTGACCAAGGGGCAGTATTCCCCCACCTCCGAGGTCGGCAAGATCACCAAGTCGACCCCGGTCGGCTCGGCGGACGCGCCATTCAACCCGCTCTCGCTGGCCCTCGGCGCCGAGGCGACCTTCGTGGCCCGGACCATCGACTCGGACCGCAAGCACCTCCAGTCGGTGCTGCGGGCCGCCGCCGAGCACCAGGGTTCGGCGTTCGTGGAGATCTACCAGAACTGCAACATCTTCAACGACGGCGCCTTCGACGAGCTGAAGGAGCCGGCCACCCGGGACGACTACCTGATCCGGCTGGAGCACGGCCAGCCGATCACCTTCGGCTCCGAGGGGCAGTTCTGCGTGGTACACCCGCCGGGCGGGTTCGGGCTGGAGGTCCGGGAGACCGCTTCCGTGGCGGCGGACGAGATCGTGGTGCACGACGCCACGGTGACCGAGCCGGCGTACGCCTTCGCGCTCTCTCGGCTGCCCGGCTTCGCCCTGCGCAACACCCCGATCGGGATCTTCCGTAACGTCGACCGGCCCAGCTACGACGGCGTGGTCCAGGGGCAACTCGACGCGGCCCGGGCGAAGAGCACCGGTACCCCGGAGGAGCAGCTCGCCGGCCTGCTGAGCAGCGGCGACACCTGGACGATCCTCTAACCCGTCCGACGATCACGGGCCCGTCGACCGGTGAAGGCCGGTCGGCGGGCCCGAGCCGTCAGGGCTGCCCGAGCCGTCAGGGCTGCCCGAGCCGTCAGGGCTGCCCGAGCCGTCAGGGCTGCCCGAGCCGTCAGGGCCGGACGAGCCGTCAGCGGGTCTGGTCGGCGGTGGCGTTGCCGCTGCTGGAGCGGTCGTCGCGGACGTACACCAGCATGTCGCCGGTCTCGATGGCGGTGGCGGCCTGGTCGGCGAGCGAGACCACCTTGCCCCGCCGGACCAGCGCGATGACCAGGGCCTCCAGTTGGCGCGGTGAGACGCCGACCTCGTCCCGGGTGGCCGAGCGCATCGCCAGCGCCATGCCCTGGCCGGGGGTGAGCAGGTCCTCGACGACGTCGATCAGCGGCGGGGCCGAGGTGGAGACGCCGAGCAGCCGGCCGGCGGTCGCCGACGAGACGATGACGTGGTGCGCCCCGCTCTGCCGCAGCAGCGGGGCGTTCTCCGCCTCCCGGGCGGCGGCGATGATCCGGACCTGGCCCGCGGTGAGCTGGCGTACGGTCAGCGTGACAAGTACGGAGACCTCGTCGCTGTCGGTTGCGATGATCACGGACTTCGCGTGCCGGACGTGCGCCTCGTTCAGCGTCGACGACCGGGTGGCGCTCCCCTCGACCACCACCAGTCCGGCCGAGGTGGCCTGCCGGACCGCTGCCGGATTGCGCTCGACGACCAGGATCCGCTGCTTGTCGAAGCCGGTTTCGAGCAGTGCGGAGATCGCGCTGCGGCCCTTGGTGCCGTAGCCGCAGATGATGACGTGGTCCTTCACTTTCCTCCTCCACCGCGTCAAGCGGAGGTTGGTGCGGTACTGCTCGGTCAGGACTTCCAGGGTGGTGCCGACCAGGATGATCAGGAACAGCACCCGGGCCGGGGTGATCACCAGTACGTTGATCAGCCGGGTTCCCGGGGTGACCGGCGTGATGTCGCCGTATCCGGTGGTGGAGAGGGAGACCACCGCATAGTAGAAGGAGTCGAGAAGGGTGATCCCGTCCTCGTTGACGTCACGGTAGCCGGCGCGGCCGAGGTAGACCACGGCGACGATCAGCAGCACGAGGCCGATCGCGGCGGCGAGCCGCTGGCCCAGCGCCCGCAGTGGCCCCCTGCGGATGGCGGGAAAGTGGATCATCGCCCATCCCGCCTCATCGCCGCCCCCGCCCGCACGCCCACAACATAGCCGGGATCATCGCACCGGGTTGGCCGGGCACCCGGATCGGGGCCGACAAGCCGGGTTGTGGCCGGGCGTCCGGCCATGCATCGTGCCGAAATTTTGGTGCGATACGTTGCGCTGGGTGCCGTCGAATTAGCACGCTGTGATGTCAGATGCGGTCATTCGCCCACCGAACCCCCGCGCCGCCCAACACTCCCCCGTCGCCTGGAGGTGCCGTGACCACGCTGCCCGCAGTCCCCGACCTGGCCGCCGGGACGATAGTCCAGCTCCACCCGGAGGACTGGCGGTACGGCGGCTACCCGCTCCGGCTCCGGGTCGAGCAGGTCCGGCACGACATCTCACACTATTACCAGGACGAGTGGGTCTGGATCGTCGGCGAACGGCTCGACCGGGACGGCCTGCCGCAGGGCCGGATCGAGGCGCTGGCCAGGGTCGCCGCCCTCGCGGAGCGCGGCTGAGCAGGGCGTTGCGCGCTGGCCGTACCGCTGCTGCTGTTGGCGCGGCCGGATGCGGGGTCGTCCGGGCCGGCGCGGCGGATCACCGGCGGCGGACCGTACGGCGGAGCGTCCATGGTCGATCGAAGGCTTGCGCCCGGTGGCGACGGTGTGAAAATTTCCTTCCAGCGGCATAGGCGTGGCGGTACTAACCGCCGATGCCCGGCCGCCGTGCCGCCCCGCCCCCGGGGAGCCCAACGAAGGGACCACCGCATGAAGCCATATCGGCTGGTAGCCGCCGGGCTGGCCGCCGCGCTGCTCGGTTCGCTCGTCGCCGCCGCGCCCACGAACGCCGCATCCGCGACCACCACCACCGCCACCGCACCCACCCGGACCGGCAACACCGGCTGCACGACCGATCCCGCCACCCCGAAACGGCAGCTCCGGGCGATGTGGATCGCGAGCGTCGTCAACATCGACTGGCCGACCAAGGCGTCGTACACCGCGCCGGACCGGATCGCCGCGCAGCGGGCGGAGTACACCGGCTGGCTCGACCTGGCCCAGCGACTCAACCACAACGCGGTGGTCGTGCAGGTCCGGCCGACCGCCGACGCGTTCTGGCCGTCGCCGCACGAGCCCTGGTCGGAGTACCTGACCGGGGTGCGCGGCCAGGACCCCGGCTGGGATCCGCTGGCGTACCTGGTCACCGAGGCGCACAAGCGGAACCTGGAGTTCCACGCCTGGTTCAACCCGTACCGGATCTCCATGCCAGACGGTGCCGGCGCCGACGTCGGCAAGCTGGCGCCGGGACACCCCGTCCGGCAGAACCCGGACTGGGCCGTCGCCTACCCGGTCAACGCGGCCGGCTCGCGGCTCTACTACAACCCGGGCATTCCCGAGGTACGCCAGTTCGTCCAGACCGCCATGCTGGACGCCGTCAAGCGGTACGACATCGACGGCGTGCACTTCGACGACTACTTCTACCCCTACCCGGCGGCCGGGCAGGACTTCGCCGACCAGGCCACCTTCGAGGAGTACGGTGCCGGCTTCGCCAGCAAGGCGGACTGGCGGCGGCACAACATCGACCTGCTGGTGCAGGAGATGGGTCAACGGATCAAGGCGACCAAGCCGTGGGTGAAGTTCGGGGTCAGCCCGTTCGGCATCTGGCGGAACAAGGCGGCCGACCCGCTCGGCTCGGAGACCAACGGCACCCAGTCGTACGACGCGAACTTCGCCGACACCCGCAAGTGGGTGAAGGAGGAGTGGATCGACTACATCGTGCCGCAGGTCTACTGGAACATCGGCCTCGCGGTGGCCGACTACGCCAAGCTGGTGCCCTGGTGGTCCGAGGTGGTCGCCGGTACCCGGGTGCAGCTCTACATCGGGCAGGCGGACTACAAGATCGCCGACCCGGCGCAGCCGGCGCCCTGGCAGGACCCGGCCGAGATGTCGAGGCACCTGACCTTCAACCGGGACTATCCGCAGGTCGCCGGCAACGTCCACTTCAGCGCGGTGCAGGTCCGGGCCAACCGGCTCGGCGCCACCGACGTCTACGCCGCGGAGCACTACTCCCGGCCGGCGCTGATCCCGACCATGTCCCACCTGCCGGCCAAGCCGCTGATGTTCCCGGTGCTGACCGGCGCCTCCCGGAAGGCGGGCGGCGTGGAACTGCGCTGGCGGCAGCCGGCTGACGGGGTCGGGCCGTTCGGCCGGGCGACCTCGTACGCGATCTACCGGTTCGACGGGATCGACCTGCCGGGCTCCTGTGGGTTCGCCGACGCCGGCAACCTGGTCGGCACCGTCCGGGCCAGCGCCGGAGGCGTGCAGTCCTGGCTGGACAGCAGCGCCGAGCCGGGCCGGAGGTACAGCTACTACCTGACCGCCCTCGACCGGCTGGCCAACGAGAGCCAGTCCAGCCCGCCGTGGTTCGTACTCCGCTGAGCGGGTCCGACCGATACTGACAGCGACAGCGCGGATGCTCCGGGGAGTACGCCACCTCGGAGCATCCGCCTGTTCTGGCACCAGTCAACGAAAATAAAGGTCGGATAGAGATCGTCGGGCGACGATGCCCCGAGACTGTCACCACGTAGATCACCTACCGGTGACAGCTCCGTCCCCGCCCGGGCCTCCCCACGAGGGAGCCCTTCCTATCCGGAGGTACGTCCTTGTCCCGTCGTCTGCTCACCACCCTGACCGCCAGTACGCTCGCGGTGCTGGCGTTCCTCGGGTTCGCCGCCCCCGCCTCGGCCGCGGTGACCCCCGAACAGAAGCTCTCCGTGCTGTCGAGCTGGACCCAGACCAGTGCCAGCAGCTACAACGCCTGGAACGCCGCCCGCACCAACCAGGCCGCCTGGGCCGAATACGCCTTCAACTGGAGCACCGACTACTGCTCGTCCAGCCCGGACAACCCGCTCGGGTTCAACTTCGAGCTCTCCTGCTACCGGCACGACTTCGGCTACCGCAACTACAAGGCGGTCGGCCAGTTCGACCCGAACAAGGCCCGGCTGGACAGCGCGTTCTACGAGGACCTGCGTCGGGTCTGCGCGACGTACAACGCGTTCGTCCGTCCGGCCTGCAACAGCCTGGCCTGGACCTACTACCAGGCCGTACGCGCGTTCGGCTCGGTGATCATCAACCAGTCCGACCTGGACAAGGCGGCGAAGCTCAAGGCCGACGGCGAGCGCCGGGCGGCTGCGGCCCGCTGACCTCCGCGTCCCCACTCCCCCAGTCGCGGTACTGAACCTTTTTCAACCTCCCCTCGCGGTCCGGCGGACCGCAAGGTCGGACGCGGTGCCTGAGCGCCACGCGGTTTCAGGTTGAAAAGGATTCACTGATCCGGTCGGGGCCGGCGCCGATTGCCGTCGGCGCCGGTCCCGACGCCCGTCCCGGCCCGGATGTTCGGCCGGGGCGGGACCGGCCGGGTCAGATCGAGCGCCGCGCCAACTGTCGGCGGCGCGACCGGCCCGCCGACTGGGCCGTCCGGCGCACACTCTCGGGTTGCCCCGCTCGTGCGCCCGGATCCTGCCCGGCGCGGCCGGCCAGGCTACCGACGGGGCGGTCCCAGGTGAGCCGCTGGTTCGTCGGCCGGACCCGGGCCGGTGCGGGCGGCGGGTCGACGGCCCCGGAGATCCGGGCCGGCGACAGGGGCGGCCCGGCCGACCGTGCCTGGGCCGTCGAGTCGGGACATCTCCATCGGTGGCCACACCGGCAGTACCGCCAGAGTCGGCGCCAGTCCCTCCGATGTCGATCGCGCGTACGGCGTAACCAGCTCATCTTGCGACCCCCTCCGCGTTCGGTCCGGAGGCGGGGACCGCTCGTGCGGTGCCGGCTCCGAGCGGTCCCCGCGCGGGTACCGCTCTCCCCCCGGAAACGACCCGGAGCGGACCCGTCGGTGACAGTCTGGTGTAGAGGTAACTACTGTGGATGGTGATACGGCCCCTTTGCGCAGTTAAGTCATGGCGTATGCGTAGTCGTGAGTGGGCCGCGTAGATACCGGCAGATTCCGAGTGGAGGGTGCGTGATGGGCGCGGCTGTGGACCTCCTGGTCGAGGAGTTGATCGAGGCACGGACATCCCGGGCGATGACCCAGGAGGAGTGGGCCCGGACGGTCAAGTTCTCTCCGACCCACGTCAGCTCGGTGGAGACGCGGCACCGGCCACCGACCGGCGACTACGTGGCCGCCGTGGACCGGGCGTTCCAGACCGGGGGCGCGTACACCCGGCTCCTGGTCAAGCTCGCCAGCTTCGACAGCGCGCCGATCTGGCTGCGGGACTGGATCGAGATCGAGCGGGAGGCGGTGCTGCTCCGCTGGTTCGAGCCGGCGTACGTGCCCGGGCTGTTGCAGACCGAGGCGTATGCTCGGGCGACGCTGGCCGGCGGCCGGTTCACCGCCGAGGAGATCGACCGGCACGTCGCCTCCCGGTTGGCTCGGCAGGCGATCCTCAACCGGGAGGCCCCGCCGCAGCTCATCTCGGTGATCGACGAGGCGGTACTGCGCCGGCCGGCCCCGGAGCAGCCCGGGCTGATGCGCGAACAGGTGGACCGGATCATCTCGCTAGCCGAACTGGACCACGTCCAGGTGCAGGTCGTCCCGGCCAGCACCGGGATCTATCTCGGGCTGGCCGGGCAGTTCATCATCGCCGAGATGCCGGACGACAGCCGGATCGGATATGCCGACAATCAGCTCAAGGCGCAGATTGTGGATCAACTGGGCGATATTGCTAGACTGGCGCGAATGTGGGAGGTAGTGCGGAACTATGCCCTTCCCGTTAAGCAGTCACTCGAATTGATCAAGGAAGTGTCGAAGATATGGACCTAACTGGGGCGCTGTGGCGCAAGTCGACCCGGTCCGGTGGTAACGGCGGTGCCTGCGTAGAGGTGGCGGACAACCTCTCGGAGGTGGTCGCCGTCCGGGACAGCAAGGACCCGACCGGCCCGGTCCTGGCGTTCCGCCCCGAGTCCTGGCGCACATTCGTCGATCTCGCCAAGGACCTCTGACCGCCGCCCTGCTCCGATGCTCCCGCGCCCCTCGGGGTGCGGGAGCATCGCCGTCCTGCGGGCGACCGCACCGGTGCCGAAGCCTCGATCGTCGCGCCCGGGCGGTGGCCGCGACACCAGGCTCGGCAGCGCGGGATGCCGTGGGTCCGGGTCAGCGCTCGGCCTCCCGAGGCGTGTCGGCGCTCTCCCGGGCCCGGGTGCGCTGCGTTGGAGGCTCGACCTGGGAGAACCTGATCGAGCCGGCGGCCAGGTCGGGATGCTCGACCTCCAGGGCCACCGCCGCCGCCTCCTCCAGGGTCAGTTCGGCGCCGTCCGCGTACGCGGTGTCGAAGGCCGCGTCCCCCATCAGGTTCCGCAGCGAGGTCTGCTCCTGGAGCCAGTACGCCCCGAACGTGCCCGGGGTGCAGCGCATCGCCGAGCGGGTGAGCTGGGCCGCGCCGAAGAGTCGCGCCGCCGATCTCGGGTCCCCGCCACCGGCACAGCGCACCGCGATCGCGTTCACCGTGTCGCAGGCCCTGGCCAGATAGCCGTAGCTCATCCGGGACCGCAGCGCGACGACCAGGTGGTCGTGCGCGGCGACCAGGTCGCCCCGGGCCAGCGCCACCATCCCGAGCAGCATGTCGACAGAGCGCTTGCCACGGTCGGTCGGCCGGCCCGCCTCCACCGGCCGGGCCGCGCCGAGCAGCTCGGCCGCCTCGTCCAGGGCACCCCGGCGCCAGAGCAGCTCGGCCAGGCTGTAGACGGCGAGCAGTGCCTCCCCGGCCACACCCTCCGCCTCGGCCTCGGCGATCACCTCCCGGCACACCCGTTCGGCCTCGGCGAACTGTCCCATGTCGATCAGCGGCGCGGCCCGGCCGGCGAGTACCCGGATCAGCAGGCCCGCGTCGGCGGCCTGCCGGGCGGCCGACTCGGCGCGCTGCGAGAAACGCAGCTCCTCGGCGAACTCACCGTCCGCGCCGGCATGCTGCGAGTGCATGTGGTACGCCGCCGCCAGCTCCGCCTCGGGAATCTGCTCGCCGGTCTCGGCGATCCGGCCGTAGAGCCGGAACAGCCACAACCGCCCCTCCCGGGCCAGCCCTCGCTCCCGCCACCACTCGTCCAGCCCACTGGCCAGTTGCAGCCCCTGCCGGGCGCTGCCGCCGGTGACCGTCCAGCGCAGCGCGGCCCGCAGCTCGTCGGCGAGCGGGTCGAGGGCGTAGAGCGAGAGGGTGACCGGCCGGTCGTCCGGACCCAGGTAGGCCCGCTGCAACGCGTGCAGTGACCAGGCCACGTGCCGGTCCCGGGCGGTCTGCTCCTCCCCCGCGTCGACCAGCCGCCGCGCCGCGTACGCCCGGATCGGGTCGAGCATCCGGTAGGTGCTGCCGGAGACGTTCGGCTCGGCCTGGATCATCGACTTGTCGACCAGCACCGACAGTGGATCGAGCGGGTCGTCGTTGAGCAGCCACTCGACGGTGGCCAGGTCGACCGGGCCGGAGAAGACCGCCAGCCAGCGCAGCAGCCTGGCCGCCCGAGGGCCGAGCGTCCGGTACGACCAGGTGACCGTGGCCTGCATGGTGACGTGCCGCTGGGTGGCCGAGCGCTGCACCGCGCGGACACCGACGGGTGGCGCGACTCCCCGGGCCGCCGCCGCCAGGTCCACGGTGTCCTGCTGGTTGGCGACCCAGTTCCGGGCCGCCGCCGGGGCGGGTTCCACGTCGTCCCGGCCCGCGTCCAGCGCACCGAGTACGTCGTCCAGCCGTTCGGCGAGCTGGCTGGCGGAGAGTACCCGCAGCCGGGCGGCGGCGAGCTCGATCGCCAGCGGCAGCCCGTCCAGCCGGGTCACCACCCGTTGCAGGTCGGCCGACTCGGCCGGGCCGGACCGGCGCCCGCCCCGGGCCGCAGCGGTCCGGTCGAGCAGCAGGATCACCGCCTCGCTCGGGCCACCACCGGGCGCCGGGTCGACGGAGAGCGGCGGAATCCGCCAGATCACCTCGCCGGGCAGCCCCAGCGACTCCCGGCTGGTGGCCAGCACCCGTACGCCGCTGCCGCCGGCGAGCAGTCGTGAGATCACCTCGGCGCAGGCGGCCGGCTGGGCGTCGCAGGTGTCGAGCACGACCAGCATCCGGCGGGAGGCGGCGAACTCGACGAGCGTCTCCAGCATCGGCCGGCCCGGCTCCGGCCGCAACCCGAGGACCGCGGCGACCGCGAAGGCGACCAGTCCGGGGTCCGTGACGGTGGCGATGTCGACGAACCAGACCCCGTCCGGGTACGACTCGACCACGCCGCCGGCCAGCTCGACCGCCAGCCGGGTCTTGCCGGCCCCGCCGGCCCCGACCACCGTCACCAGCCGGTGGGAGTCGATGAGCTGGTCCAGCTCCTCCCGCTCCGCCCGCCGCCCCACGAACGAGGTGACCTGGGTCGGCAGGTTGTGCGGGATCGCGTCGGCGGTGCGGGGCCGGGGGAACTGGCGCTCCAGCCCGGGGGCGACGAGTTGGAAGAGCCGCTCCCGGTCGTCGAAGCCGCGCAACCGGTGCAGCCCGAGGTCGAGCAGGGATGCGCCGGGCGGCAGCGGTGCGGCGTGCCGGGCCGTCGCGCCGGAGCAGAGCACCTGACCGCCGTGTGCGGCGGCGGCGATCCGGGCGGCCCGGTGCACCTCGGCGCTGGCGTACTCGCCGTCGCGCGGTTCGGCCTGGCCGGTGTGCAGTCCCATCCGGACCCGCGGGGTGGCCTCCGGGGTCGGCCACTCGTGTTTACTCAGCGCGCGCTGCGCGGCCAGCGAGGCGTCCAGCGCGGAAGAGGCGTCGGCGAACGCGACGAAGAACGAGTCGCCCTCGGTGAAGAGTTCGGTCCCGTCACTGGCGGCGAGGGTCGCCCGCAGCAGTCGCCGGTGCTCGCTCAGCACCGGCCGGTAGCCCGGACCGAGCATCTGGGCCAGCCGCGTGGAGCCTTCGATATCGGTGAACATGAATGTCACCAACCCGCTCGGCAGGTGGATCCGTGCCGACATGCCTGAAACCTCCCGCCCCCTGGAAGTCGCGTTCATGCTGCCGCATATTTACGGGTCGGCCCATCGTAGAAACGGACGGCGCGACCCCGTACCAAGGTGCTAACCGGGGACTGTGCCACGAAACCGACATCACGGTCGTGAACTGTCCTCACTGCACCTTTCCGACCTCCCGTTGGGGTGCGCCGTGCCCGCAGGTGAAAGCCGGGCGAACACGCCGCACCGTTCAGGTGGAAAAAGGTTCACTGTCCGGGACGGGAGAGGGCCGGGTCCGGACAGCCGGGCTACGACCTCAGCAGCCGCAACTCCCGCCGCAGCAGCCGCCACCGGCCGGGGCGACCGGTGCCGGGGCGGAACCGCCCGAGCCGCGACCGGTGAACGCGACCGTCGACAGTAGCTTGACCGTGTCGTCGTGCCCCTGAGGGCAGGACGCCGGAGCCGAGGCCTCGGCCATCGGCCGGTTCATCTCGAAGGTGTCGCCGCAGGCGCGGCAACGGAACTCGTACCGGGGCATAGCAACAGCGTACGGCCAGACCTGACGTTCGACGGTCGATGGGTAATACTCGACGGGTGGCGGAGCGCGAGGAAACTTCTACGACTCGACCACTGCGGCCTGCCGCACCGGTCTTCGACGGGCCGTTGGCCAGCTCGGGGGCCGCCCCGGATCCGGAGTTCGATCCACCAGCGGTGACCGTACCGCGCCCGCGCAGCGAGTCGGAGCCGGTCGCCAGACCTGCCGAACCAACCACCACCAGTCCCGAGCCCGACTCGGTGACCACCTCCGAGCCGGACTCGGTGAACACGTCCGAGCCTGACTCGATGACCGGCACCGAAGCCGGTACGACCGGTCACCCCGCGCCGGACCCGGTCGCCGGCTCCGTGGCCGACATGCCGGAGTCCGACCCCGCCGCCGCGACCGAGCCGGACCCGGTCGCCGGTTCCGTGGCGGAGCCGGGTACCAGCTCCGGGCCGGATCTGGTCGCCGGTTCCGAGGCGGGTTCGGCCGTCACGTCGGACGGCGGGGGCGTCACCGCCCCTGGTGCGAAGACCGTGGAGCCGGAGCCCGCCACCGGCCCCGAGCCGGTCACCGCCGCGACGCAGACGCCGCAGCCGACCGCCGGGGCCGAGAGCGGGGCCGGGGCCGAGGGCGGCAGTGCCGGCGCGTCCGGCCCCGACGCGACCCCCGAACTGGGCGCGAAGGCGACCTCCGGGGTTACCGCCGCCTCCGGGACCGGCACGACCGGGACCTCCACGGCCGCGACCACGGCGACACTGCCGACTGCGGCGGGGTCGACCTCGACGGGCAAGCCGGGCGAGACGGTGATCGACCTCGACGTACCGACGACCGTGCCGGCCGGGCGGAACCGGCGGATCCGGGTCCGGTTCGCGCACGCGGTCACCCGCTGGCCGTCACCCCGGGCGGTACGCGCCTGGTCCAAGCGGCCGAGCGGCCGGCTCACCCTGCCGGCGCTGCTGCTCTTCGCCCTGGTCGCGGCGACCGGTGCCGCGGGTGCGTTCCTGATCCCGGCCACCGCGCGCCAGGCTCAGCCGGACCCGGATGCCGCGACGAGCCCGCCACCCTCCTCGCCGACCGCTCCCGGGTTCCCCGTCGGCCCGGGCGGGCTGCCCTCGGGGCTGCCGAGCCCACCGTCGTTCGGTACCCCGAGCGTGCCGGCGCCGCCCTGGAACGCGACCGGTGGACGCCCGTCGGACGTACTCGCCGGCTGGGCCGCGCAGATCGGGCCCCGGGTCGGGGTCTCCACGACCGCGATGCAGGCGTACGGCTACGCCGAGTTGCAGGTCGGCCAGACGACTCCCGGCTGCCAGCTCCGCTGGACCACGCTGGCCGCGATCGGACAGGTGGAATCCGGGCACGGGCGGGCGAACGGGGCGGTGCTGGGCGTGAACGGCATCGCCGCCCCGGAGATCATCGGCCTGCCGCTCGACGGCAACGGCGGCCGGATGCGGATCATGGACACCGAGGACGGCCAGCTCGACAAGGACGCCACCTACGACCGCGCGGTCGGGCCGATGCAGTTCATCCCGACCACCTGGGAGGAGATCGGGGCCGACGCCGACGGCGACGGGGTGAAGAACCCGCACAGCATCGACGACGCGGCTCTGGCGGCCGGTAACTATCTGTGCAAGGGAGGCCGCAACCTGTCGGTCGCCTCGGACTGGTGGAGCGCCATCCTTTCCTACAATGACGTGCGGCCATATGCCCAAGCGGTGTTCGACGCGGCCAACAAGTACGGCACGGACAGTCGAACTTAGCGTAATGTCCTCGACACATTGAAGAACTGGGCACTTTCGCCAGGCTGCGGTTGACGGCAAGCTAGACGGGTGATGGTGCGCGAGTGGGATCCCCGGACCGCCCCGGCCGCCGAGATCGAGTCCTTCCTGGACGCGATCAACGCGGTTTTCGCGGCCGACATACCGGAGGATCCCCTGTGGGAGAACGGCATGGTCCGGGAGTACCTCTGCGAGGTGATGCCCGGCGAACGCCGCATCTCCTGGGTCATCCAGGACGAGCCCTCGGCCGACGGGCAGCCGGGGCGCATCCTCGGGCACACCCATGTACTCCTACTGGGTGACATCGGTGTGCTGGAGGTGCTGGTGCACCCGGCGGCCCGGCGTCGCGGGCTCGGCCGCAAGCTGATCGCCACGGCGGCCCGACGGACCTATCAGGAGGGTTTCCGCTCGATGGGCGTCGAGGTCATCGGCGACACGCCCGCGGTCGGCTTCTACGAGGCACTCGGCTTCGCCCGGGAATACGAGGAGGACCGCAGTGTGCTGCGGCTCGGCACGGTCGACTGGGTCGCGCTCGGCGAGATGGCCCAGGGAATCGGCCTCGGATACCGTCTGGAGTTCTGCCCGGGCGGCCCGCCGGACGAGTTGATCGAGCCGTACGCCATGGCGAAGGCCGAGACGCGCGACATTGACGACGGTGACCTGGATCTACGGCCGAGTTCGCATGATCCGCAGCGCCTCCGGGACAGCCTGAACTGCCTGCACCGGCGCGGCATGAAGCCGTACATCGTGCTCGCGATCGAGGAGAAGACCGGGGTGGTCGCCGGGCTGACCGAGGTCGTCGTGCCGGCCCAGCACCCGACCCGGGCCGATCAGTGGGACACCATCGTCGGCCAGGAGCACCAGGGCTACGGCATCGACCGGGCGATGAAGGCGCGGATGCTCTTCGAGCTGCGTTCGGCCGAGCCGAAGCTCGCCGAGGTGCAGACCTGGAACGCCCGGACCAACGAGGCGATGCGGGCCGTCAACGCCGACCTCGGGTTCTCGGCCGACCGGGAGTGGTACGAGTACGGCGTCGACGTGGCAGAGCTGGTGCACCGGCTGGACGCCGGCAACTGAGCGCGGCGGGGGCAGGGCGGAAACGCCCAGCCCCGGCACAGCGGGTCGCTCAGTGGCGGTCGCGGAGCATCCGGGCCGCCTCGACGGCCCAGTAGGTGAGGATGATCTGCGCACCGGCCCGGCGGATCGAGGTGAGTGTCTCCAGTACCGCCCGGTCCCGGTCGATCCAGCCGTTGGCCGCGGCGGCCTCGACCATCGCGTACTCCCCGGAGATCTGGTAGGCGGCGACCGGTACGTCCACCTCGGCCCGGACCGCGGCGAGCACGTCGAGGTAGGGCAGGGCCGGCTTCACCATCACCATGTCGGCACCCTCGGCGACGTCGAGGCGTACCTCCCGGAGCGACTCGCGCAGGTTGGCCGGGTCCTGCTGGTAGCTGCGCCGGTCGCCCTGCAACGCCGACTCCACCGCGTCCCGGAACGGGCCGTAGAACGCGGAGGCGTACTTCACCGCGTACGCCAGGATGCTCGTGTCGGTGTGCCCGGCGGCGTCCAGGGCGCGGCGGACCACCCCGACCTGGCCGTCCATCATCCCGGAGGTACCGACCACGTGCGCGCCGGCCTCGGCCTGTGCCACCCCCAGCTCGGCGTACGCGGCCAGGGTGGCGTCGTTGTCGACGGTGCCGTCCGGGGCGAGCAGCCCGCAGTGCCCGTGCGAGGTGAACTCGTCCAGGCAGAGGTCGCTCATCACCACCGTGGCGTCGCCGACCTCGGCGATCACGTCCCGGATCGCCACGTTGAGGATGCCGTCCGGGTCGGTGCCGCCGGACCCGGTCTCGTCCTTGTGCACCGGTACCCCGAAGAGCATGATCCCGCCGATGCCCGCGTGCACCGCCTCGGCCGCCGCCTTGCGCAGCGACTCCCGGGAGTGCTGGAGCACGCCCGGCATCGAGGCGATCGGCCTCGGCTCGGCCAGCCCCTCCTTGACGAACATCGGCAGCACCAGCTCGGCCGGGGCGAGCCGGGCCTCCTCGACCAGCCGGCGGATCGCCGGGGACCGCCGCAGCCGGCGCGGACGGATCTCTGGGTACGACATGACCACTCCTCACCCACCCCGACCCGGCGGGTGCCGGGCCGCCGGGGCCGCCGGCGGCCCTGTGCCGTCGATGGCGCCCTAGGACCGATGGTGCCTCAGAACCGAGCGTGCCTCACAACAGATCGTGCTACGCGAATCCGACAGAGATTAGCGGAACCGCAGCGCGGTCGGGCCCTGGACCTTGGAACCCCGGCGCTGCTTCGCCGGCATCGCGGCCAGCTTCTCCCGCAACTCCACCGCGTACGACGCGAGCGCCTCGACCAGGTCCGGCACTGAGGCGTGCGCCGGCTGGGCGTCCACCCGCAGGCCGAACTCGGTGGCGGTCTCCGCCGTCTTCGGGCCGATCACCGCGACCACCGTCCGGGCGTGCGGCTTGCCGGCGATGCCGACCAGGTTGCGCACGGTCGAGGAGGAGGTGAAGAGCACCGCGTCGAAGCCGCCGGACTTGATCGCGTCGCGGATCTCGGCCGGCGGCGGCGCCGCCCGTACCGTGCGGTAGGCGGTGACGTCGTCGACCTCCCAGCCGCGCTCGGTCAACCCGGCCGCCAGGGTCTCGGTGGCGATGTCGGCCCGGGGCAGCAGTACCCGGCCGACCGGGTCGAGGATCTCGTCGTGCGGCGAGAACTCGGCGAGCAGCCCCTCCGAGGACTGCTCCCCGGACGGGATCAGCTCGGGCTGGATGCCGAAGGCGCGTACGGCGTCGGCGGTGGCCTCGCCGATACAGGCGATCTTGACGCCGCCGAAGTGCCGGGCGTCCAGCCCGTGCTCGCCGAACTTCTCCCAGACCGCCCGTACGGCGTTGACCGAGGTGAAGATCACCCAGGCGTACCTGCCGTCGACCAGGCCCTTGACCGCCCGCTCCATCTGGGCCGGGGTACGCGGCGGCTCGACCGCGATCGTCGGCACCTCGCACGGGATGGCGCCGTATTCGCGCAGTCGGGCGCTCATCACCCCGGCCTGCTCCTTGGTGCGCGGGACGAGCACCTTCCAGCCGTACAGCGGGCGGTTCTCCCACCAGCTCAGCTTGTCCCGGTGCGGGACACCGGCGCCCAGGGTGAGCACCACCCGGCCGGTGAAGCCGAGCGCGGCGGCGACGAAGCTGTCCACCGTCGAGGTGGTGGTGTATTGCGTCTCGCCGGTGCCGTCCCCGGTCACCGCGACCGCGGTGGCGCCGTCCACCCCGACCGCGAGCAGCCCGTCCCGGACCGCGGCCAGGTCACCGGCGTCCACCGCCAGCGCCAGCGAGCCACGGCCGACCGCCGCCGCCAGCGCCTCGAAGTCCATCGCGGCGACGTCGTCCACGTCGGCGGCGGTGCGTACCCCGGAGAGCGGAACCCCGGCGTAGGTGGCCACCCCCTCGGCCTGGCCGACCCCCGGCACCACCTCGAAGTGCACGGCGGTACGCGCCACCGCCTGCACCTCCTTGACCACCGAGTCGTGCCCGAACGGGTCACCGGCGACCAGGTGTACGGCGGTCAGCCCGGACCGGGCCGCCGAGAGCAGTACCTTGGCCACGTCGCCCGGCGCCCCCTCGGCCGGGGTGAACTGCGCGTCCGCCTTGGCCTCGGCCTTGACCGCCGTGAGCAGGGCCTCGGGGACGCTGCGGTCGTATACCACCTGGTCGGCGTGGACCAGCGCGTCGTGCGCCCGGCGGGTCAGCAGGCCGGGGTCGCCGGGTCCAGCCCCGACGAACGCGATGCGGCCTGCGGGCTTACGGGTGCCGATCATTCTGTAGCTCCAAAATGCTGGGTCCTCGCGCCGGTTTCCCTGGGCGCCCCGAGGATCGAGTCGGCGCCGAGGTCGAGGAGTTCGGCGGCGAGTGCCTTGCCGATCTCCGTCGCCTCGGCGGGCGTACCGGTGCGGGACAGCCGGATGTCACGGGTGCCGTCCGGGCTGATCACCGCCCCGCGCAGGTAGATCTCGTCGCCGTCGTCGCCCTCGGCGACTTCGGCGTACCCGGCGACCGGGGCACTGCACCCGGCCTCCAGGGTGGCCAAGAACGCCCGTTCCGCGGTGACCGCGGCCCGGGTCGGTGCATGATCGAGCGTGCCGAGCAGCTCGACCAGTTCCGAGTCGTCGACCCGGCACTCCACCGCCAGCGCACCCTGGGCGGGTGCCGGCAACATCAGCATCGGATCGAGGGTTTCGCTGATCTCCTCGGCCCGACCCAGCCGGACCAGCCCGGCCCGGGCCAGTACCACCGCGTCGAGATCCGCCTCCGGGCCGCGTACCCGGCGCACCCGGGTGTCCACGTTGCCGCGGATCGGCACCACCGTGAGCTGGAGCCCGAGCGCGTGCAACTGGGCGATCCGGCGCAGCGCACCGGTGCCGACAGTGGCGCCGGGCGCCAGCTCGGCGAGGGTACGGCCGTCCTTGGCGACCAGCGCGTCGCGCGGGTCCTCCCGGGGCGGTACCGCCGCGATGTGCAGCCCGGCCTGACCGGCCGTCGGCAGGTCCTTGTAGGAGTGCACCGCGAAGTCGATCTCGTTGCCGACCAGCGCGTCGCGCAGCGCCGAGACGAAGACCCCGACGCCCAACCGGTGCACCGGGGCGCTGGACCGGTCGCCGGCCGTGACGACCTCGACCAGCTCGACCCGGCGGCCGGTCGCCGCCGTCACCGCCTCGGCGACCGCCCGGGACTGGGCGAGCGCGAGCGCGCTGCCCCGGGTGCCGAGCCGCAGCGCGGTCATGCCGACACCCCGATCCGCCCGGCGAGGTCGGTCCACCCGGCGCCGCCGGCCTGAACCTCGGTCATCGTTCTCCTCCGGATTGCTGTCGGGGCACCGGGGCGCGCAGGGCCTGGCCGGCGCCGAGGTCGGCCTGACCGCCGATCGCCGGCAGGTCACCGAGGCCGGGCAGGCCGGCGAGACCGGTCAACCGGTTGCCGGCCGGTACCCCGGCCAGTTCGGCGGCGGCCAGTTCCGGCACGGTGTCCGCCGGTGAGGTGCCCGGCACCTCAAGGTCGAAGAGTTCCCGGAGCAGGGCGGCGTACTGGTCACCGCCGGGCTCGGCGGCGAGTTGCCGGACCCGTACCGTCGGCGAGTGCAGCAGCCGCTGCACCACCCGGTGCACCGTGTGGCTCACCTCGGCACGCTGGTCGTCGGTGAGTTCCGGCCGGCGCTGGGCGAGCCGGCGCAGTTCGGCGGTGACCACCTCGTCGGCCCGGGCCCGCAGCGCGGCCACGGTCGGCGCGACGTCCGCGCCGCGCAGCCAGGTGAGGAACGCCTCGACCTCGGAGCCGACGATCCGGGTGACGGCCGCGGTGTCGGCGGCGGCCGGGCCGATCGGCTGGGCCGCGGCCAGCCCGTCGATGTCGATCACCGTCGTACCGGCCAGCTCGGTGACCGCCGGCTCGATGTCCCGGGGTACGGCGAGGTCGAGCAGTACCAGTGGGTCGGGCCGGTCGGCGGCGCGTTTCCGCAGCGCCCGGGCCACCGTCTCCCGGGTGAGGACCGGCTCGATCGACGCGGTGGCGGCGACTACTATGTCCACTGTGGATAGGGCGGTCGGGAGTTCGGCGATCGGCACCGCCGTCGCGCCGTACGCCTCGGCCAGCCGCAGTGCCCGGTCGTACCCCCGGTTGCTGATCCGCACCGGGCCGGCACCCCGCCGGGAGAGCGTGGCCACGGCCAGCGCGCCCATCGAGCCGGCCCCGACCACCAGCACCGGGCGGCCCGCGATGTCGCCGCCGAGGTGCGTGGCGGCCAGGTCGAGCGCGGCGCTGACCACGTTCTGCCCGGCCCGGTCGATGTCGGTCTCGGCGTGCGCCCGCTTCCCCACCCGGAGGGCCTGCTGCATCAGCTCGTGCAGCAGCCGGCCGGGCGCCTCGGCCTCGCTCGCGGCATGGTAGGCGTCGCGGAGCTGGCCGAGGATCTGCGCCTCGCCGACCACCATCGAGTCCAGCCCGGCGGCGACCCGGAAGGCGTGCTCCACCGCCGCGCCGTCGTAGTGCACGTAGAGGTGGTTGGCCAGCTCGGCCGGGGCGGCCCCGGCGTGCCCGGCCAACACGGCGCAGATGTCGCCCAGCCCGCCGTGGAAGCCGGTGACGGCGGCGTAGACCTCGACCCGGTTGCAGGTCGAGACGACGACCGCCTCGCCGACGTACGGCTGGGCGAGCAGCCGGGCGAGGATCTCCGGCAGCTCGGTGTTGGCGACGGCCAGCCGCTCCAGGATGGCGACCGGCGCGGTGCGGTGCGACGCACCGACGACGAGCAGATTCATGAGCCGACCGCCTCCGCGTTCGTCGACCGGAGTGTCCCGGCGGGCGTTGCCTCGGTGGTGCCGGTGGCGGCGAGCCCGCCGGGCAGCGCCGTCAGCCCTGCCGTGGCGGCGCCGCCGTGGGTGGTGCCGTTGGGTGTGGTGCCGTTCGGCGAGCCGAGCCCGGCGGCCGGGCCGGCGGCCGCCGGCAGCCCGGTCAGCGCCGCCTTGCGGTGCTCGTGGAAGGAGAGGATCTGCAGCTCGATGGCGAGGTCGACCTTGCGGACGTCGACCCCGTCGGGCACCGCCAGCACGCAGGGCGCGAAGTTGAGGATGCTGGTCACCCCGGCGGCGACCAGTTGGTCGGCGACGCTCTGCGCGGCGGTGGCCGGGGTGGCGATCACGCCGATCGCGATGCTCTCCTCGGCGGCCACCTGCGGCAGCTCGTCGATGTGCCGGACGACCAGCCCGTTGATCACCTCGCCGAGCCGGGCCGGGTCGGCGTCGAAGAGCGCCGCGATCCGGAAGCCACGACCGGCGAAGCCCGCGTACCCGGCGAGGGCGTGACCGAGATTACCCACGCCGACCAGGGCGACCGCCCGGCTCTGGGTGAGCCCGAGCACGAACTCGATCTGGTCGATCAGCAGGGCGACGTCGTAGCCCACGCCCCGGGTGCCGTACGACCCGAGCTGCGAGAGGTCCTTGCGTAGCTTGGCCGAGTTGACCCCGGCCGCCGCCGCCAACTCCTCGCTGGAGACCGTGTCGTTACCGGTTTCGGCGAGATTGTGCAGGGCACGGAGGTATTCGGGGAGCCGGGCGACCGTCGCCTCAGGGAGATCCGGAAGCGCCGGCACGGCACCGGCGCGGCCGGGCGTGCCTACGGGGCGGTGCTGACTCATGCGACTCCGTGCCGTGCGATCTTCGACCAGCCGGACCGGCGGGTCGTTCCGGGGCACCCGCTGGCGACCGCTGTGACCGGTTGTGCTAGCAGGGCTCGTCGGAGTAACAGAGTAGGCGCTTGTGAAGACACGCACAAATCGCGATCTTGATAGACCGCGATAACGCCCCACCTGGGCCTCCACATACAAGATCAGTTTCGCGACCCAACCGGAGCCGTCAGGGCGATTATTACCTAAGTCCGACTTATCTGACCAACTCGCCGCTACCACGCCGGCCGATCGGCCGACTCTTTCGACCGATCCAGCAATCCCGATACGCCATGGATTTCCCGAGCGGTGACCGCACGATTTCGCTCCGGGTGGGGACAGCCCTACCGTGAAGAGGCCAGCCGATGGGATGGGGACCGACCGCGCCGATGCCTAGCGTCGAGAACATGACCACGACCACCGCCACCAGCGTGGCCGCCGACGCCGAACCCGGCGCCGGCCGCAGCGTGCTACGCCAACTCGCCATCGACTCCGGTTACGTGATCCTCGGCCTGCCCCTCGCACTGGCGAGCTTCGTCGTACTCGTCACCGGGGTCGCGCTCAGTGCCGGGCTGGTGGTGACGGTGACCGGGTTGCCGATCCTGGCCGGTACGCTCTACGCCGCCCGGGGCTTCGCCGACATCGAACGGCTGCGGATGCCGGCGGTACTCCGGCAACCCCGGGTACGCCCCAACTACCGCACCGCCGAGCCGGGTGCCAGCGCCTGGCGGCGGATCTTCGTACCCATCGCCGACGCGCAGTCCTGGCTCGACCTCGCGCACGGCTGGGTACGGCTGGTGGTGGCGCTCGGCACCTTCGTGATCACCATGGTCTGGTGGGCCGGTGCGATCGGCGGCTCGCTCTACTGGGCGTACGACTGGGCGATCCCGTATGGCCCGGGCGACGAGGGGCTGCACGAGCTGCTCGGGCTGGGCGACACCGCCGCCGCCCGGATCGGGCTGAACACCGCACTCGGGGTGTTCTTCCTGATCACCCTGCCGGTGGTGGTGCGGGGCTGTGCGCTGATGCAGGCCGGGCTCGGCCGCGCGCTGCTGACCGGGGTGGCGGAGATGCGCAACCGGATCACCGTGCTGGAGGAGCAGAAGCGGGCCGCGGTCTCGGCGGAGGCCACCGCGCTGCGCCGGCTCGAACGGGACATCCACGACGGGCCGCAGCAGCGGCTGGTCCGGCTGGCCATGGACCTGAGCCGGGCACAGCAGCAGCTCGACTCGGACCCGGAGGCGGCCCGGCAGACCCTCGGCGAGGCGCTGGCCCAGACCCGGGACACCCTGGCCGAGCTGCGCGCACTGTCCCGGGGCATCGCCCCGCCGATCCTGGTCGACCGGGGACTGCCCAGCGCCCTGGCCGCGCTCGCCGGTCGCGGGCTGATCCCGGTCGAACTCGCCGTCGACCCCCGGCTCGGTACCCGGGACGGCCGGCCCGACCCGGCGATCGAGTCGACGGCGTACTTCGTGGTGGCCGAGGCGCTGACCAACGTCGCCAAGCACAGCCGGGCCACCGAGTGCTGGTTGACGGTGACCCGGGAGGACCGGGCGCTGCGGATCGTGGTGATCGACGACGGCGAGGGCGGCGCACACCTCTCCAAGGGGCACGGCCTGGCCGGGCTCGCCGACCGGGTACGCGCCAACGACGGCACCCTGACCGTGCTCAGCCCGGTCGGCGGACCGACCGAGATCCGGGCCGAGCTGCCGTGCTGAGCCGCTCCGACACCCCGTCCGGCACCCCGAGCGGCACCGCACCGGCACCCGACGGAGCCACGCCAACCGGACGCGAATGCCCACCGGACGGGTCGGTAGTGGTAGACAACAACACCATGCGCGTAGTGATCGCCGATGACGCCGTCCTGCTCCGGGAGGGCCTGGTCCGCCTGCTGAGCGAGCACGGCCACGACGTGGTGGCCGCGGTCGGCGACGGTACGGCGCTGGTCGAGGCCATCGTCACGCACCACCCCGACGTCTCGATCGTGGACGTCCGGATGCCGCCCTCGCACACCGACGAGGGGCTGCGGGCGGCGGTGGAGGCCCGCCAGCGGGTACCCCGGACCCCGATCCTCGTCCTCTCCCAGTACGTCGAGGTGTCGTACGCCGACGACCTGCTCGCCACCGTCAAGCCCAGCGGCGGCGTCGGCGGCGGTGGCATCGGTTACCTGCTCAAGGACCGGGTGGCGGCGATCGACGAGTTCCTCGACGCGCTACGCCGGGTGGCCGGCGGCGGCACGGTGCTCGACCCCGAGGTGGTCGGCCAGTTGCTCGTCCGGCGCCGCCGGGACGACCCGCTGCGGGAGCTGACCCCGCGCGAGCGGGAGGTGCTCGGGCTGATGGCCGAGGGCCGGTCGAACACCGCCATCGCCCGGGCCCTGGTGGTCAGCGACGGCGCGGTGGAGAAGCACGTCCGGAACATCTTCACCAAGCTGCAACTGCCGCCGGACGAGGAGCAGCACCGCCGCGTCCTCGCCGTACTCGCCTACCTACGCGGCTGACCCGCCCCGGCACCTGCCTACCGGGAATCCGGTCGGGGTTCGCACCCCACCCGACCTCCCCGACACCGGGGCACGGATCAGCCGGACGGGGAGTCAGTCCAGTTTGGCGGCGAGTTCGACGGCCTCGGTGAGCGAGTCGGCGACCGGCCAGCCGGCGGCGCGCAGCCGGGCCGAATCGGTGAAACCGCCGGTGTAGAGGACACATCGGGCGCCCACCGACTCGGCCGCCTCGGCGTCGTCGATCGAGTCGCCGATCAGCACCGTCGACGTTCCCCGCACACCGAACGCCGCCAGGTGCCGGGCCAGGTGACCGGCCTTACGCTCGCCGCCGACGGTGCCGCGCAGCCCGTCGACCCGGCGGAACAGGGCGGTCAGCCCGTACCGGTCGACCGCCGGCACCAGCTCGTCGTGGAACCACATCGACAGCAGGGACTGGGTACCGGTCCAGGTCCGGATCGCGGTGGTCGCGTCGGCGGCCAGCTCGCAGCTTGCCAGCCCGACCCGGTACGCCTCGTGGAACAACTGGTCCAGCCGGCCGAACTCCTCGGTGTCCACCGCCCGGCCCAGCACCTCGGCGTAGTAGTCCGCGATCGGCCGACGGAACTGCGTACGGTGCTCCTCGGCGGTCACCTCCGGGCCGCCGGCACCGGCCAGGGCCACGTTGGTGGCGGCGACGACCAGGGTCAGGTCGTCGAGCAGGGTGCCGTTCCAGTCCCAGACGAGGTGCTCACGCATCCGAGCACGATACGCGGCACCCCCGACCGGGCTCACGACTCCGGCCGGGTCGGCGGGACGGGAAGTCGCCGACGTCACATCGGCGACGGGCTCGGCCGACCGCAGGGGTCAGGCGCGGGGGCGGTGCCGCAGGGGTCAGACGCGCGGGCGGTGCCGCAGGGGTCAGGCGCGGGGAGCGGTCAGGTCGCGGAGCAGGCGCTCCTCCTCGACCCGCCAGTAGCCGTGCTCGCGGCCGTCGAGTAGCACCACCGGCAGCCGGTCGCCGTACTCCCGCTCCAACTCCAGGTCGCCGGTGACGTCCAGCTCGGTCCACCGGTCCCCGGTCACCGCCACCACCCGGTCGACGGCCTCCCTGGCGACCTCGCAGAGGTGACAGCCGGGCCGGGTGATCAAGGTCAGCCGTGGCTCACTCGCCGTCACTCGCGCCCCTCTGCCTGATCACCGATCTGCGTACCCGGCCGATCGCGGAGAGCGGCAGGGACCCGACGAACTCTATCCTGCTCGGGCACTTGAACCGGGCCAGGCTGCGGGCGCAGTACGCGGCCAGCTCGGCGGTCGAGACCGTACCCTCCGGGGCCCGCACCACGTACGCGGTGACCGCCTCCCCGGCCACCGGGTGCGGTACCCCGAACACCACCGACTCGACCACCTCCGGGTGCGCGCCGAGTACCCGTTCGACCTCCTGCGGATAGACGTTGAAGCCGTTGACCAGGATCAGTTCGCCGATCCGGTCCACCAGGAAGAGGTCCGCGTCGGCGTCGGCGTACGCGACGTCGCCGGTCCGCCACCAGCCGTCCGGGTCCGGGCCGCCGCGCCCGTCCGGCCAGTACCCGGAGAAGAGGTTGGCACCCCGGACCACAATCTCGCCCGGGTCGGTGCCGGGCGAGGAGAACTCCAGGTCGGGCTCGTCGTCGTCCCCGTCGTCCGCCGGCTCGACGGTGGAGCCGTCCCGCCACAGCTCCTCGCCGTCGCCGGCCACCAGCCGGAGTTCGACGCCGGGGATCGGCCGGCCGATCGAGTTCGGCTTCGCCGCCGGGCCGGAGAGTGTGGTGGTGAGCACCGGGGCGGTCTCGGTGAGGCCGTAGCCGACCTGGATCTGCCGGCCGGTCGCCTCGGCGAACCGGGTCGCGCCGCCGACGGCCAGCGGGGCGGCGCCGCAGATCGCCACCCGCACCGAGGCCATCGCCTCACGCAACGCCGAGCCTGCCGGCACCCCGGCCGGCACCCCGGCCGCCGCCGGCGCGTCCGGCAGCATCGTCCACCCCAGAAACATCGACGGTACGCCGACCAGCACGCTCACCCGGTGCCGGGCGACCACCTCCAGTACGCCGGCCGCGTCGAACCGCTCGACGAGCACCCCGCACGCCCCGTGGTACGCCACCGCGCCCAGCCCGGCGTTCAGCCCGTACGCGTGGAAGAGCGGCAGGGCGAGCAGGACCCGGTCGTCCGGCCCGACCACCGGCGGGGAGATCCGGCCGATCTGCTCGTGGTTGGCGAGCAGCGCCCGGTGGGACAGCATCGCGCCCTTCGGCTCACCGGTGGTGCCGGAGGTGTAGAGCAGCACCGCCACCGCCTCCGGGTCTGTCCGGATCGACCGGTCGGCCGGGTCGACCCCCGGCCCCGCCGCGCTCAGTCTGGTGCTGCCCACCTTCACCTCGCTGGCCGACGGCTCGGTCAGGCTCGACAGTGCGGTGTGCAGTTCGGTCAGTGCCGGCAGCTCGGCCCGTACCCCGTCGACGGCCGACCGGACCTGTTCGGTGCAGATCAGGATGCTCGCCGCCGAGTCGGCCAGCACGTGCCGCAGCTCCGGGCCGGTCAGCGCCGGGTTCACCGGCACCGCGACCAGGCCGGCCCGCTGGGTGCCGAAGAACGCCACCGCGAAGTCGGGCGAGTTGGCCAGGGCGATCGCCACCCGCGCCGGGTGGCCGTCGCTCGGTTCGCCGGCCCGGTCGCGCAGCGCGGCGGCGACCCGGTCCACCGCACCGTCCAGTTCGGCCCAGCTCAGTACCCCGTGCGGCCAGAGCAGCGCGGGTTGGTCGGGTCGGCTGGCGGCGGCCAGGCGTACCCGGTCGGCCAGGGTGACCACGGCTGGCTCGGTGGAGGTGTCCGGTCCATCCTGCACGGTCGATGAGTCTGGCACAGCGCCGGGCCCGACGCGCACTCCACCGCCACGTGGACGTCCACCCATCGCACAACCGGCCATCTCGGACCGACCGGTACGCCCGTACGCCGATGGCGTGGAAGTTTCCCTCGACGTGGAACTTCTCTCGACTTGTCCACGAGCCCGGGGTACCGTCCAGCAGACCGTAACGGGTTTCGGATATCGACGACCCGGAGCGGTCGACTGCTTCTAACACGTTCGCGGCGGCACGCCCAAGGCCCGCCGCGCATTGGCGTGTCTCCACATTTTCCCTGCTCAGAGCCCGTGCTACCGCACTGTCAGGCATCTGACAACGCACAAGCTGTGCGCCCCGTTCGGGTGGCTTTCGGAAATACTTTGGCTCTGTGTAACGGACTTGCCGCACATGGGTGACGTTGGCCCTATCATCACTCGGGTCGGCTCACCCCTTTTGCCGTGAGTCGACACCCCTCAGCCCGAGGAGGCCGCCGTGCCTGTGAGAGCACTGCACCAGCAGCTGTGGGGCGTGTGCCGTCGTACGGCGCACCCCGGAACCGCCGTGCCGGATCGCGCCGCCCACGGCGCGGGTACGGCCCCAATCGCGGCCGGGTCCCGGCGACCGGTCCCGCGGCCTCGGCCGGCCGGGGAGGTCCAGTGAGCACATACGGATACGTCGACGGAGCAACCGGCGGCGCGCCACGGAACACCCGCCTTGCCCTCACCCAGGGGCTCGACCGGCTCCGCGTGTCCATGGACGACATGCTGAGCCTGGCGGTACGCGGCGACGGGGGCTCGAAGCGGATCCGACACCGTCCACATCCGAACGAGACGCCGACCCGGCACAACACGCCGGGCGGCAACGCCCGACCGGTCGGCGGCCGGGTGGCCAGCCCGGCCCGGCCGGCGATGCCCGCCCAGCCGGGTGCCGCGGCACCACCCGCCCGCCCGGACGCGCCAGAGACCGAGACCGCGGTACTGCCGGTGGTGCCGGCGACCGAGAAGTCGACCGGTTCCAACGGCGGCCCGCCGACCGGTTATCCGGACCGGCCGGACCCGTCGGATCCGGCCCGGGAGGTCTGGGCGCTGGTCGAACGGGCCCAGGCCGGCGAGCCCGAGGCGTTCGGCCTGATCTACGACCGGTACGTCGACACCGTCTTCCGGTTCGTCTACTTCCGGGTCGGCAACCGGCAGCTCGCCGAGGACCTCACCTCGGACACCTTCCTCCGCGCGCTGAAACGGATCGGCAGTTTCACCTGGCAGGGCCGTGATCTGGGTGCCTGGCTGGTGACGATCGCCCGGAACCTGGTCGCGGACCATTTCAAGTCCGGCCGCTACCGCCTGGAAGTTACTACGGGTGACGTTCTGGATGCGGACCGCGAGGATCGGGGGCCGGAAGGCAGCCCGGAAGCGGCCGTCGTCGAGCACATCACCAACGTCGCCCTGCTGACCGCCGTCAAACAACTCAACCCCGAGCAGCAGGAATGCATCGTCCTGCGATTCCTCCAGGGTTTCTCGGTGGCGGAGACCGCCCAGGCGATGGGCAAGAACGAGGGCGCGATCAAGGCTCTGCAATACCGCGCGGTCCGCGCACTGGCCCGGTTGCTGCCGGACGGATTCCAGCCGTGAAGCGCTCCCACGGCCGCCGTCCACGCTCCGTGACGCCGCTCACTCTTCGTAGTATTTCCCGCCGCAGCCCCGTAACCGCTCGGCCCCGCCGACCGTTTGTCCCGGTGCGACCGGTGGTTGGCCTGACATCCCTCCGGCCGGTCGGTCGGACAACGGATCCGGCCTCGGGCACCGTGGCCTGCTCCTGAAGTCGACCACCGTCTGACCGGACGGCGAGACGACGCCGACCGCAGCATCGCGACCAGCGAAGGGAGGTGTCGGCGGTGAGTTGGAAGACCTTCTACCGCCAACGCGCCGAGCGCTTCGCGCAGCTGCTCGACGAGGCCAACGGAGGCCGTCGCCACCACGTCCGGTCCCGCATCGACGACGACCTGGCGCAGCCTCTGGCGATCGGCGAACGACTCCGGGACGTCCAGACCGTCGAGGTCGACCCCGACTTCCGGGCCGGCCTGCGGGCCATGCTCGTCGCCACCGCCGAACGGGAAGGGATCGGCGCGACCGCCACCGACGACGCCATCGTCGACGGCGGCGGTCAACCCGCCACCCGCCGGTCCGGCCAGCCCGCGTTCCGGGGTCCACGCACCCGGGCCCGGGCCAGGGGTGCCGTCGTGATCGGGGTCGCGGTCGGCGCGATCGCGGTCTCCGGGATGTCCGCCGCCAGCGAGAACGCCGTACCCGGCGACGCGCTGTACGGCATGAAGCGGCACACCGAACGCGCCCAGCTCGCCCTGGCCAGCTCCGACCTGAGTCGCGGGCAGCTCTTCCTCGACTTCGCGCGTACCCGGCTCGCCGAGGCGGTCGCGGTCGGCGGGCAGAACTTCGGCTTCTCCGCCGTACTCGACGACATGGATGCCGACACCCGACAGGGCATCAAGCTGCTGACCAGCGCGGCGGTGCAACGACAGGACACGGCCGCGCTCGACGCCGTGGACAGCTTCCTGCACCATCAGCGCCCGCAGGTCGCCCGCCTCTTCGAGGACACCACCCGGGCCACCCGCAGCCGGGCCAACGAATCGCTGAAGCTCCTCGACGACGTGCAGAACCGGTCCGAGAGCCTCCGGGCCGCGCTCGCCTGCGGAGTGGGCGCGATCGGCCGGGCCGACTCGATCGGACCGCTTCCCCGGGCCTGCCCGGTCAGCCGTGGCCCGGCCAGTACGCCACCGGACTCCCCGCCACCGGCGGCGGAGGAGGACGGCGGCAGCCGTACCCCGGAGGAAGCGCCACGTGCCCCGGACCGGACCTCGGCGCCCCGGTCCCCGGCTCCGACGCCCAGCCAGGAGCAGCCACCGGCGGTACGGGACCGCACCACCACCGAACCCGTGCACCGGGTCGGCTGACCATCCCGAAGTTGACCATCCCGAAGCGGCCCGGACTGGCGACGGCTGTCCCGGACCTGCGGGTACGCCTCGGCTGATCCGGCTACCCTCGCTGTGTAGCGCGTAGCGAGGAGGTTCCCGCGTGGCCCGGGCCCGCAAGGTGACGGTCAGCACCGACGACCACGGTCACACCGCCGGCTGGGCCGACGCGGGGCCGGACGCCCCACCGGTGGGCCCGGCCCGGACCGACCCCCGGGCCGCCGCCTTCTTCGACGTGGACAACACGGTGATGCAGGGCGCCTCCATCTACTGGTTCGCCCGCGGCCTGGCGGCCCGCAACTACCTCACCACCGGTGACCTGGCCCGGTTCGCCTGGCAGCAGCTCCGGTTCCGGGTACTCGCCGTCGAACACCCCGGCAGCATGTCCCGGGTCAAGGAGGCGGCGCTGGCCTTCGTCGCCGGTTGGCGGGTCGACGACGTCGAACGGCTCACCGAGGAGATCTTCGACGAGCTGATGGCACCCCGGATCTGGGCCGGTACCCGTGCCCTGGCCCAACAGCACCTGGACGCCGGCCAGCGGGTCTGGCTGGTCACCGCCGCCCCGGTGGAGATCGGCCGGATCATCGCGGCCCGGCTCGGCCTGACCGGCGCGCTCGGCACCGTCGCCGAGATCCGGGACGGGGCGTACACCGGGCGGCTGGTCGGCGACCTGATGCACGGGCCGGCCAAGGCGGACGCGGTGGTCCAGCTCGCCCTGGTGGAAGGGCTGGCCCTGGAGCGGTGCGCCGCGTACAGCGACTCCGCCAACGACCTGCCGATGCTCTCCGCCGTCGGCCGGGCGGTGGCGATCAACCCGGACGGCACGCTGCTCCGGCACGCCCGGGAACTGGGCTGGGCGGTGCACGACTTCCGGACCGGGCGGAAGGCGGCCCGGATCGCCGTACCGTCGACCGTCGCCGCCGGGCTGGTGGCCGGCGCGGTGACGGCGGGGCTGGCGATGCGGCGCCGGCTGACCCGGTAACCGCGTCCGGTCCAGGTGCGGGTCAGGGGCCGAACGGGTCGGGGCGCTTCTCCAGCAACTGGTGCAGGGTCTGCTGGATGGTCTCCCGGACCTGGTCGGCGAGGTTGAAGACCACCAGCGGATCGTCGGCGGAGTCGACCAGGTGGTCGGTGGGGATCGGCGGGCAGAACTCGATCAGCCACTTGCTGGGCAGCGGCACCGCGCCGAGCGGGCCGAGCCACGGGAAGGTCGGCGTCACCGGAAAGTACGGCAGCTTGAGCAGCCGGGCCAGCGGCTTGATGTCGGCCAGCATCGGGTACGTCTCCTCGGCGCCGACGATCGCCACCGGGACGATCGGCGTGCCGGTACGGAGTGCGGCGGAGACGAAGCCGCCCCGGCCGAACCGTTGCAGCTTGTAGCGGTCGGCGTAGAGCTTGCCGACGCCCTTGAAGCCCTCGGGGAAGACGCCGACCAGTTCGCCCTGGCCGAGGAGCCGCTCGGCGTCCGGGTTGCAGGCCACCGTGCCACCGGTCTTGCGGACCAGCTCGGAGACGACCGGCACCCGGAACACCAGGTCGGCGCCGAGCAGCCGCAGGTAGCGGTGCTTCGGGTGCCGGTCGTGCAGCACCGCCGCCAACACCAGCGCGTCCATCGCGACCGTGCCGGAGTGGTTGCCCACCACCAGCCCGGCACCATCGACCGGCAGGTGGTGCACGCCGAAGACCTCGGTACGGAACCAGTCGCGGTAGAGCCGGCGCAGCACCGGATGGAAGACCTGGTCGGTCAGCTCGGGGTCGAAGCCGAACTCGTCGACCTCGTACTCTCCGGAGAGCCGTCGGCGCAGGAAGGCGAGCCCGGCGGCGACCCGGCGGTCCCAGACGTCCCCCGGATGGTCGGCCACCGTCGGCTCGGTCGACCCCGGCCGGTGCCCGTTCTGCCGCGCCAGCCGGTCCAGCTCGGTGCCACCGTCCTCCGGGAACGCGGAATACCCCCGCCCGGCTACGCCCTCCAACCCGCGCCGCACCTCTACGCTCTCGGGCTCGTGCCGCGCCCTGGCGATCTCCGGCTCGTGCCGCGCCTCTGCGGTCTCGGGCTCGTGGCGGGCCCCGGCGGCCTCCCCGTCGCCGCCGCCGGTACGCCGGTCGTCGCCGGTCATCGTCCGCCCCGCTCCACCGGATCGGCACCGTCGACCGCGCCGAGCTGGGTGATCCGGTCCCGGACCGTGGCCCGGGTGTGCCGGATCCCGTCCATGATCACCTGCTCGGCCCTGCGGAGCTGCTCCGGCCCGAGCACGGTCCCGTCGCTGTGGCTCGCGATGAACTCGTCGAAGGCGGCGGCGGTGGAGCGCGGAGTGAAGCCGTACTCCGTGGTCAGTCTGGTGGTGTCGACCACCCGGCCGTGCACGAACAGGTCGACCTGGTCGAGGCCGTACCGCCCGAAGCCGAACACCCGGGCGAGCCCGGCCGCGCCGGAGAGCCCCGGCTCGACCACCGGCAGGGCGACCCGGCCGGCCCGGCGGATCGCCTGGGAGAGCGCCAGCACCCCCGGCCCGGCGACGTTGTAGGTCCCCGGGTGCTCCTCCACCACCGACCGGTGCAGCACCTCCAGTACGTCGTCGAAGTGCACGAACTGGAGCCGGGGATCGCGGCCGAGCACGGTCGGCACCACGGGCTGGGCGAAGTATCGGGTCAGCGTGGTGTTCGCCATCGAGCCGACGAACGGCGCGAAGCGCAGCACGGTGGCGGTGACGTCGGGGCGGCGCCGCCGGAAGCCGCGGACGTACCCCTCGATGTCGAGGATGTCCCGGGCGAAGCCGCCGCGCGGCACGGCCCGGGGCTCGGTGTCCTCGGTGAAGACCGCCGGGTCCCGGAACGACGCCCCGTAGGCGGCGGTCGACGACCGGACGACCAACTTGCGCAGCCGGGGCGCCCGCTGGGCGGCGGCGAGCAGCTGCATCGTGCCGATGACGTTCTGCTCCTTCATCGCCGCCCGGCCGCCGTGCTGCGGATCGGCGGCGGTGACCAGCGCCAGGTGCACGACGGCGTCGGCGCCCAACTCCTCGACGATGGTGCCCACCGCGCCGGCGTCGGCCCGGACCCGCTCGACGCCGTCGAGCAGCCCGGCGATCTCGGCCGCCGGTTCGTGCACGTCGAGACCGACGACCCGGGCGATCCGGCCGTCGGCGACGAGCCGCGCCGCGACGTGCGCGCCGAGGAACCGGCTGACTCCGGTCACCACGACGACCCCCGGCGCACCGGGGGTGCTACCGGGGGTCACCTCGCGCTCCGCGCGGGACGACCCGGGCCGGGCCCGGACCGCCGCGACGTCGTCACGTGGGCCTCCGAAGGTCGACAGCTAACCGGCTCACCGCCGGCCGGGCAGACGCCCGGCCGGGGTCACTTGCCGAGACGGCGACGCTGGACGCGGGTCTTGCGCAGCAGCTTGCGGTGCTTCTTCTTGGCCATGCGCTTGCGGCGCTTCTTGACCACCGAGCCCATACGACAGCCCTTCTGATGCGACGTGCTGATCGGACCGGCCTCACCCGCGGGTGCGGCCGGCTACCGAGCTGGACAACGGACCGGGCCGGCACGATGGGCTCGCACCCATATCGGCACGTGGCCACGGTCGCGGTCCAGACTAGCCCTCGGCCGTCGGCCGGGCGAAAGCGCCCCCACGAGGAACCGCCCGGAGCGCTCCGGAACCGTCAGGACATCGCGGCTCAGCCGTCAGGCCGGACCGTCAGGACGTCGCGCCCGCCGTGCAGGCGGACGGTCAGGACGCGCGTCCGCGGCATGCAGGCGGACCGGTCAGGACGTGGGCGGCGAGCTGGGCCACGTTGCCACCACCGGCGCCGCCGAGTGCCGCCGCCGAGCTGCCGTCGCGGCTCAGCCGTCAGGCGGTCTCCTGAAAGGCACCGCGCAGGTAGTCGTGCACGGCGTGCTCCGGCACCCGGAACGACCGGCCGACCCGTACCGCGGTCAGCTCGCCGGAGTGCACCAGCCGGTAGACCGTCATCTTCGACACCCGCATCAGCGTCGCCACCTCGGCGACGGTCAGGAACCTGACCTCCGGCATCCGGCTGTCCGGCTGTGGTGATCCTGCCATGGCTCACCAACCCATCCCAATCCCCGGCGCGGGCCCGGCGGGATGCTTCCGCGCCGCGGCTACGCGCGTGTTACCAGTACGGTAACGGGGCGGCTGTGACCGGCGCGATCCCTTCGGACAATTGATCATCCCTGACTCGTCCGTCGACGCGTGGGAACCCGTCATTCGGCGCGGAGTGCCACCACCGGGTCCAACCGCCCGGCCCGCTGCGCCGGTACGACCCCGAAGATGATCCCGACCGCCGCCGAGACTCCGAACGAGAGCGCCAGCGACCACCAGGTGACCACCGCCGGTACCGGGGAGAGGGCGGCCACCAGCAGCGCGGCGCCCACCCCGAGCGCCATCCCGAGCACCCCGCCGAGCGCGGTCAGCAGTACCGCCTCCAGCAGGAACTGGACCCCGATGTCCCGGGGACGGGCGCCGACCGCCTTGCGCAGGCCGATCTCCCGGGTCCGCTCGCGTACCGAGACCAGCATGATGTTGGAGACCCCGACGCCGCCGACCAGCAGCGAGATGCCGGCGATCGCGGCCAGTACCCCGGTCAGCACCCCGAGAATGTCCCCGAGTACGCCGAGGATCTGCTCCTGGGTCACCGCGCTGAACTCGGTCTCCGGGTGCCGTCGGGTCAGCTCGGCGACGACCCGGGCCCCGAGGTCGTCGATCTCCTCCCGGTCCGGCGCCTTGATCGCGATCCCGTCGATCCGCTGGGTGCCGTAGAGCCGGTGCGCGGCGGTGACCGGGATGTGCACCTCGTCGTCCCGGTCCACCCCGAGGCTCTGGCCGAGCGGCGCGAAGACCCCGATCACCCGGAACCGTACGCCGGCGATCGCGACCTGCTGCCCGACCGGCTCCCGGTCGCCGAAGAGGGTACCCGCGACGGTGGCGCCGAGCACCGCCACCCGGCGACTGGTGTCCACATCGGACGACGTCAGGTAGCTGCCCCGGTCCAGTTTCCGGACGAAGACCTCGGGCGTGGTCTCCAGTACGCCCTGCACGGTGGTGAACGCCGAGCGGGTGCCGGCGCGTACCGTCTCGCCGGAGGTGACCGTGACCGCCACCCGGCGCGGATCGCCGACCACCCGGTTGACCGCCTCGACGTCGGCCAGGGAGAGCCGGGAGACCGCCGGCGCCGCGCCGAAGTCGAGCCGGCCGGGCACCACCACGAGCAGGTTCGAGCCGAGCCCCTCGACCTGCTGCTCCACCTCCCGCTTGGCGCCGGTGCCGATGGCGACCAGCACCACCACGGCGGCCACCCCGATCACCACCCCGAGCATGGTGAGCATGCTGCGCAGCCGGTTCGCCGCCAGGGCGTCGAGCGCGACGCGCCACGCCTCGGCGATCCTCACGAGTCGCTCCCCGACTCGGCGGCGGTGCCTCCGCCGGACCCGGCCGGCGCGTCGAGCTCGCCAGAGCCGGCGTCGAGCGGCTCCCCGAGGCGGTGACCGCGGTCCGGGCCGGGATCGACCGGGTCGGGCCGGGAGACCGGCAGACGGGTCGGCCCGCGGCGTCCGGTGGCTCCGATGGCGCCACCGGAGCCACCGGACGGGTGCCCCGAGTCGCTTCCGGACGCTCGTCGGGGCTCCGCGCTGGGAGCGGGATCTACTATCTCAGGCCCCCGCCGCGCCGCCGGCACGACCGTCGGCGAATCCGCCTCGGCCGCGGATGGTAGGTCGGTCGTCGCCAAGCCGGCCTCGGCCGCCGAGGGCTTGGCCGCCGTCGGTTCCGGCCCTGCGGTCGGTTCCAGCCCTGCGGTCGGTTCCAGCCCTGCGGTCGGTTCCAGCCCTGCGGTCGGTGCGAGGACCAGTCCGTCGCGCATCGTGATCTGCCGGTGGGCCCGCTCGGCGACCTCCCGGTCGTGGGTGACCAGCACCAGCGCCACCCCGTCCTCGGCGTTCAGCTCCTCCAGCAGGATCAGCACGGACTCGCCGGTGGCGCTGTCCAGGTTGCCGGTCGGCTCGTCGGCGAGCAGCAGTACCGGGTCGGTGACCAGGGCACGGGCGATCGCCACCCGCTGCTGCTCGCCGCCGGAGAGCTGGTTGGGCCGGTGGTCCAGCCGGTGTCCGAGGCCGACCCGGCCCAGCATCGCCGCCGCCAGCTCCCGCCGCCGCCGACCGCCGATCCCCCGGTAGACCAGCGGCAGCGCCACGTTGTCGAGCGCGGAGGTCCGGGGCAGGAGGTGGAAAGACTGGAAGACGAAGCCGATGGTCTCGTTGCGCAGCGTGGCCAGCTCTCCGGCGTCCAGGGTGGCGACGTCCCGACCGCCGATCACCAGCCGGCCGGTGGTGGGCCGGTCCAGCCCGCCGAGCAGGTGCATCAGGGTCGACTTGCCCGACCCGGACGGCCCGACGACCGCCAGGTAGTCGCCGGCGGCGATGGTCAGCGAGACGCCGCGCAGCGCGGCCACCGACACCCCACCCAGCTCGTACGTCCGGACCAGGTCGACCGCCTCGACCGCCACCCCGGTACGCCAGCTCCCTCCATCGGCTCGCCGGGCCGCCGCACCGGCGACCCCGGAACGCCGGGTCGGTCCACCGGTCGCCTCGTCGCCGGAATCGCCCACCGACGAGGAAGTCAACGTACCCGCTCTCCGGGGCGCACCTGGTCGCCGCCGCTGACCACCACCTGCTGGCCCGGCTGCACCCCGCTGACGATCTGCACCAGGTCCTGGCCCTGCACCCCGACCGTCACCGGCACCTGCTCGGCGATCCCGTCCTCGACCAGCCAGACCGCGTCCTGTCCCTGGGCCGAGTGCACCGCCGCGGCCGGTACGGTCACCGCGCCGGCCGCCTCCCGGACCCGCAGCCGGACCACGGCGCTCATCCCGGGACGCGGTGCCGGGGCGGCCCGCCCGTCGGCGAAGCGCCCGGGACCGAGCGAGAGCCGCACCCGGTACGACACACCACCCCGGGCCGACGCGGTCGGCAGTACGTCGACCGAGCGGACCCGGGCCGAGTATTCCGCCCCGGTGGCGGCATCCAGTTCCACACTCGCCGGCACCCCCTGGCCGACCAGCAGCACGTCGGTCTCGTCCACCTCGGCGACCAGGCCGAGGTCGGTCAGGTCCACCACGGTCAGGATCGGGGTGCCCGCGCTCACCCGGCCGCCGACCGGCACCGCGCCGTCGACGCCGGCCACCGGCGCGGTCGGGTTGCCCCCGCCGAGCATCCCGGACGGATCGACCCCGGCCGGGGCACCGAGCCCACCGGTCGCGCCGAGCAGTCCGGCCAGCGCCTCGGCAGAACCCGCCCCGGCGGCCGGTGACACGGGACCGCCGAGCTGCACCACCCCGCCGATCGGCGCCCGCAACACGAGCGCGTCGACGGTCGCCTTCGCCAGGTCGTACGCCTGCTCGGCCTGGAGACGCTGGGCGGCGGAGAGCGCCCGTACCGCCGAGTTCAGCCCGGCGACGCCACGCTGGACGGCGCGCAGCGCCGCTTCGGCGGTCTCGGCCGCCGCCTCGTACTGCCGCTCCGCGATCCGGACCTGGGCCAGCAGCGCGGCCCGCGCGCCCGGGTCGGTGAGCTTGTCGGCGGCGTCCCGGGCGGCCCGGAACGCCTGCGCCGCCGCCCGGTCGGTGCCACGGCGCAACCGGGACAGGTCGGTGCCGCCGCCGCCCCGCCCGGCGCCCCGGGCCGCGTCGAGGGCCCGGCGGGCCTTGGCCAGCCGGTCCCGGGCCGAGGGCGAGTCGACGACCGCGAGCACCCGGCCCGGCTTGACCAGGGCACCCGGTCTGACCCGCAGCTCGGCCAGGGTGCCGTCGGCGGGAGCGCTCAGGGTCGCCGCCGCCCGGGCCGTCACGCTGGCCGGCGCGTCGACCAGTTCGGCGACGTCGGCCCGCTCCACACTGGCCAGCCCGACGAGGTCGTCGGACTCGCAGGAGGCCGCGGAGAGGCCGAACAGGACGGTGGCGGCAAGGAGGGTAGCGGACATCACGGGGCGACGGGGCCGCGGTGCTGCGGACAGGCGCGGCGGGGAGGCACGACGCACGCCGCCATGGTACGAGGTACCACCCGCCCCACCCCGCAGGACGCGCGGGCCGGCGAGCCCACTGACCTGCGCTGGATCTCGCCGAGCTGGGGCTGATCAGGAGGCGGTCTTCTTCACGTACGCCACGCACTCGTCGTGCAGCTTCGCCCAGTCCTGGCCGAACGCCTCCTGGGACGCGTCCGCCTCCGACTTGCCGTCGTGCACCACCAGTTTGAAGAAGGTGAGTACGTCCTTCTCGCCGAACCGGTCGACCAGATGCCGGACGGCGAGGTAGCCGACGCCGTAGCTGCCGGCGACGTGCCAGTCCTCGGAGCCGTCGCTCGGCGCCACGTCCGCCAGCTCGCCGTTCCAGCCCGAGTTGACCAGCCGGTCGACGTCGTCCAGGCTGTCGTACCGGCTCGCCGCCCGGCCACCGGCCGCCGCCTGCTCGGCGATCCCCTCCACCAGCCACCAGGCGTCGTCGTCGATCCGTTCGGCGCCGGCCAGTGAGGAGGCGTGGGTCAGCTCGTGCCGCATCAGGTCGGCGTACTGGCCCGGCACCACGGCCTTGGAGTTGAGCACCAGATCGTACTGGTCTTCGCCGACCGGTACCGCGTATCCGGCGGTCCAGTCCGGGCGGTTGCCGCCGTACCAGCGGCTCCACTCGTTCGGGCCGGCGTAGAAGATCAGGTAGCGCTCCGGGGGCGAGCCGTCCACGGCGTACCGGTCGGCGACCTTGGCCGCCCGCTCCCCCTCGCGCAGCAGGTCGGGCAGCCGGTCCCGGAACGCCCGGGGCGCGGCGACCAGGGTGCGTTCCCCGATCGAGGCGACCAGTTCGTCGCTCTCCCAGGGCCGGGGCCGACCCGGCCCGCCGGTACTGTCGGTGTCGATCGCGAAGAGGCGCGGCTGGCCGGCGGCGTCCTTCCACCGGGTGACCATGGTGATCTCGTTCGGCTCGCAGCCGGGGCTCACGAAGCAGTGCCCGACGGTCAGGTTGGCCCGCCACTCGCCGGACGTGTCGAGCTTGCTCACCCGGCCCAGCAGCTTCGGCTCCCACTTGCTCACCCGCATCGCGCGCAGCGTCCGGAAGTCGCGCCGGAGTTGCCGGGCGATCGCGGTGTTCGGCTCGGCGAGCCCGACGTAGCCGTTCTCGTCGCCGCCGAGCAGCGCCTTGGCCTGCCCGTCGAGCAGGCCGCGGATCTGCTCGGTGAGCCAGTCGCCGGTGACCGAGGCCGGGTCGCCGGCCTTCGGGCTGGCCGCCGCCCCGGCGCCACCGCCCGGCCCGGACACCCGGTCGAGCAGTACCGCCCCGATCGCGACCGGCGCCGCGCAGAGCAGCAGGGCCACGACGGTCCCGAGCCCCACCCAGAGCGGCCAGCGGCGACGGCGTGGCGGCGGGACGAGCCCGGCCGGTACCGGATAGCCGCCGGGCCCCGGATAGCCGCCCGGCACCGGGTACCCGTCCGGCACCGGATAGCCGGCCCGAGCCGGGTAACCGACCGGCCCCGGCGGGTACTGACCGGACTGGTATCCGGCGGGCTGGTAACCGGCGGGCGGCTCCGCACCAGCCCCCGAACCACCGGGCTGATAGCTGGCGGGCGGCTCCGCACCAACACGCGAACCACCGGGCTGATAGCTGGCGGGCGGCTCCGCACCAACACGCGAACCGGCGGACTGATAGCCGGCGGGCGGCTCCGCTCCGGCACCGTAACCGGCGGGCTGGTGGTGGCGGGGGTCCGGCTGGTAGCCGGTGGGCGGCAGTGGGTAGCCGCTGACCGGCGGGAGGCCGTGCGCGGCCGGCTCGGACCCGGAGGGCTGGTAGCCGCCCGACGGCGGGTACCCGGAGGGCGGGTGGTCGGCCGGTGGGTAGCCGGTCTGCGCCTGGTGGTCGGCCGCTGGGCGGTCGCGGTACTCCCCGTCGGTCACGGCCGGAGAGTACGGCCCATCGTCCAGCCGTGCGAACCGGCCCTCACCGCACCGCCCACGACCCGGCCAGTTGTGTCGCCGGCCGGAAGTCCGGGCGCGCGGCGGCGGCCCGCCAGCAGTGCCGGGCCGAGCCGAGCAGCAGGCCCGACGAGACCGCACAACCCACCCCGCCGACCAGGGCCTGCGCGCCCCCGTCCCCCGGTGGCAGTACGGCCAGCAGCACGCCACAGACCATGGTCACGCCGACCACCAGCGAGGCGAGTACGGCGGTCAGCCGGATCGCCGCCGGACGGATGTCGAAGTGCCGTGGTCCCCAGCGCAGCAGCACGACCGCGACGAGGGCGGTACCGAGGGCGAGCCCGGAGAACAGGTCCGTCGCCCGGGCCAGCCACAGGTACGCCGCCCCCGGCTCGACGCCGCCCCAGAACTGCTGCCAGCCGCCGATCCGACCCAGCAACTCCGACGTGCCGTACTGGGCGCCGAGCACTCCGACGAGCAGCAGCGCCGTACGCCGGCCCTGCGCCACCGCCAGCACGTCCTGGAGTCCCGCCGCGATCCGGTCGGCCGAACCGAACTCCCGGACGGCCAGTCGCTGCGCCTCCGGGTCGGTCAGCCCGTCGTGCCGGTGCCCCTCGGCGGCGTCGACCAACGCGTCCCGGATCTCGGTCAGCATGTCGGCCCGCAACCCGGCTGAACCGCGCAACCGGGCGCCGACCGTCGAGACGTAGTCGTCGATCAGGGCGCTCACCGGCCCAGTCTCTCCTGGTAGACGCCGGTGAGGCCATCCGGAGGAACCCTGACCCGGATGCGGCTGCTTTCACGCCCCGGCTGCCTCAAACATGCCGGATGCGCTCGGTGGGCGTGATGTACGAATCATGCCTGGACCGGTTGACTCAGCCACTAAGAGCGGTACGTCCGACAGAGTAACCGTCTGCTTTTTTCTGCCCGAAATCGGATTGCCAGGATCTGGTCCGTATCTATCCGGTTAGCGCTTCTCAAGCGCTGAGTAGCCCTAATTCCACTTGTTCGTGGGTTTTCTTCATATAGGCCCGCGATGCACTGAAGGGCGCCGTACGGTGACGTTAAGTGGCTACAACCTATTTGTGGCCCTCCGCGCCCCAGATGGTGCGGCCGTGTCTTGTATTCGAAAGGCAGGGAGCTTGATGTCCGAATTCCAAGGGAGCCACGTGGATCCCGGTCAGCCCACGACTCGGCCGAAAAGGCGGCGGTCCCGGTGGTTCTTAGCCGGCGGCATCGTCGCCGGCAGCCTGATGGCCGGCGCGGCTGGCCTGGCCGGGGTAGCCACGTTGGCCAGCGACAGGGGTCTGGCAGACGTGGACCTGGGTCAGTTGTCCGTCGTCGCCGCCGAGAACGACAAGGGCGACAACGTCAAGGACCCGGGCAAGCACGAAGATCCCAAGGACCCGAAGGCCGGACCGACCGAGCGCAAGGACCAGAACGGCAAGCACGAGGGCGGCGAGGACTCCCAGGGCGACTGGCAGGACTACTGCAAGCCCGGTGGCGGCTGGCAGGGCCAGGGCGACAAGAAGGCCGAAGACCCGAAGGACCGGAAGGACCCGAAGGCCGGGCCGAGCGACCAGAAGGATCCGAAGGCGAAGCCGGAGGAGTCGAAGGAGAAGCCCGGGGAGTCCAAGGAGTCGATGGAGTCCAAGGAGTCGAAGGACCCGAAGGCCGGACCCGAGCCGAAGGACCGCAAGGAGAAGGACGAGGAGTCCAAGGACGCCAAGGAGTCGAAGGAGTCCAAGGAGTCCAAGGACCCGAAGGCCGGACCCGAGCCGAAGGACCGCAAGGAGAAGAACGAGGAGTCCAAGGAGAAGCGCGAGGACTCCAAGGAGTCCAGGGACTCCGAGGGTTCCGGCTGGCAGGGCGGATCGCAGGGCGGTTCCGCCTGGCAGGGTGGGTCCCAGGGTGGCGGCGAGAACGACTGGTCCGGGGAAACCCCCGGCTCCGACGGCTCGCGCTGGCACAACGGGTCCCAGGGCGGCGAGAGCGGTTCGGACTGGCAGGGCTCGGGCTCGGAGGGTTCGGGCTGGAACGGCGGGTCCCAGGAGGGCCGCGAGGGCTGCGGCTCGGACAAGCGCGAGGACGAGAAGGTGACGTCCGTACCGTGCGACCCCGACAAGCTCATCGCCGCGCTGGTGCACGCCAACGCCGAGGGTGGCGGCAGCCTCAAGCTCGCGCCGAAGTGCACCTACACGCTCACCGCGTCGAACGAGAGCGGTGAGAAGCACAACGGCAAGGGCGAGAAGGAAACCGGCAAGGCGCCGACCGACGCCGGCCCCATGGGTGCCATGGGTGCCATGGGTGCCGGCGGCGCTGCGGGTGCCGCAGGTGCTCCGGCTGCCGCGGCTGCTGCTGAGACGATGGGCAGCCCGGGCGAAAAGAAGGACGACAAGAAGCACGAGAAGAAGGAAGAGAAGAACGAGGACAGGTCCGGCCTGCCGGTGATCAAGGCGCCGATCAAGATCAAGGGTGAGGGCGCGACCATCCGCCGGGACACGTACGCCAAGGACTTCCGCTTCTTCACCGTCCGCGACGGTGGCGACCTGGAGTTGAGCAACGTCTTCCTGCGGAACGGACGGGCAGGCGAGGGCGGCGCGATCTCGATCGACCACGGCGCCACCGCCACGGTCAAGCGGGTCACGATCTCGGACAGCACCGCACTCCGCAAGGAGGGCGGCGGCGGCGCGATCTTCAACGACGGCCACCTGGCGGTCCTGGAGAGCAAGTTCGAGCGGAACAGCTCCGCCGGCGACGGCGGCGGGATCCTCAACGGTGGTGTCCTCACCGTGGAGAAGTCCGAGTTCTTCAACAACAGCGCCGACAAGGCCGGCGGTGGGCTCGCCAACCACCAGGGGGCGGCCGACATCAACAAGAGCGCCTTCGAGCACAACAACGCGGCAGAGGGCGGCGGCATCGCCAGCATCTCGGCCCGGACCAAGATCTGGGACGGCGAGGTGAAGGGCAACACCGCGAAGGTCGGTGGCGGCATCTTCAACAAGGAAGCCACCCTCACGATCCGGGGGCTGAACGTCAGCGACAACCTCGGCACCGAGGACGGCGGCGGCATCGCCACCATCAAGGGTCTGCTCACGGTGGACGAAAGCAAGATCACCAAGAACACCACGCGGGGCGACGGCGGCGGCATCTTCGCCGAGAAGTCCGAGGTGATCGTGCGGGACACCGAGGTCAGCAAGAACCGCGCCGTCGGCGCGCGTTCGGTCGGTGGCGGCATCGCGGTCGAGGGCGGTTCGCTCGAACTGAAGCGGGACAAGATCGTCGAGAACGAGGCCACCAAGAAGGGCGGCGGGCTCTTCGCCGAGCACGCCAAGGTCCGGGTGGACGACGACACCGTGATCAGCAAGAACCGGCCTGACAACTGTGCCGGCGAGGAGATCGAGAACTGCTTCGCCTGATCCTCGACATCCGAGGCGCAGGTGACCGGTGACGGTAGCCGGTAACGGAGACCACAGCCGGTGACGGAGCGGACGCATCCGGCCCGTCGGGGGACGATCAGCAGATCGCACCCTCGGCGGGCCGGATGCGCGTGTCCGGGTACCGGGGGCGGGCGGGTGGATCAGGCGACGTCGAGATACCGGCGTACCCGGGAGAACCGGCCTGCGGCCAGGTCCGAGCCGTCGATCCAGAACGAGACACCGACCAGTTCGCCCCAGGCGGTCCCCTGCTCGGCCTCCAGCGCCAGCAGCGGGCGGCGGCCGGCCGGACCCGTCACCGGACTGTCCGGCCAGCCCAGCAGCCGGTGCCGCACGGTCGGCAGCCGGTCGCGGATCTCGGCGACCAGGCCCATCACCCTGATCGCATCGGCCGAGAAGACCGCCGCGAGTTCCGGTTCGGCGTAGTCGGGTGCGGCCAGCACCGCCGCGGCGACCAGCGGCAGCGCCGGGATCACCGTCGCCTCCGGCGGGGCCGTCCGGTCCGGCATCCCGGCGGGTACGTGCAGCACGGCGCAACCGTCGTCGCCCGGGTCCGCCCCGAAGTCGGCGTGGAACCACTCGTCGGAGAAGAAGAGCAGCGTCCCCGACCCGGGCAGCATCCACTCAGGACCGAGCAGCGGCGCCAGCGCGGCACAGTCGAGCTGGGCCAGCAGCGTCATCGGCCGACCCTGGTGGTCCGGCCAGGGCACCCCGTCCGGCAGCCCGGGCAGTCCGCCGTACCAGCCTGCGACCGGGCCGGCGGGGGCGCCGTTGCGGGACCGGGCCGGTACGGCGAGTCCGATCGAGGGGCGGATCAGGCCGAGTACCTGTTCGAGCAGATCGGGAGCGGCCTGCGCCCGGGATGAGTCGGCGAGGGCGGCACGCAACGCCGCCACCGCGCGGGAGAAGTCCATGGCGTCCGAGGATGCCAGGCGAAACGGTTCGATCCCAGCCGGCCCGACCCCAGCCGGTCAGCCGGGCCGAACGGCGGCCGGGACCGGTCGGCTCCGGGTCGGCGGGGCGCTACCTCCGGGTCGCCACGGCACGGGCGAAGAACGCCAGGTTGGCCGGGCGCTCGGCGAGCCGGCGCATCAGGTAGCCGTACCAGTCGGTGCCGTACGGCAGGTAGACGCGTACGGTGTGGCCGCCCTCGGCCAGCCGGGCCTGCTCGTCGGGGCGTACCCCGTAGAGGAGCTGGAACTCGAACTGGTCCGGCGTACGGTCGAACCACCGGGACCGGTCCTCGGCGATCGCGATCAGCCGGGGGTCGTGGGTGGCGATCATCGGGTACCCCTGGCCGGCGAGCAGGACGTTCAGGCACCGGACATAGGACTTGTCCACTTCCCGGGCCGACTGGTAAGCCACCGACTCGGGCTCCTTGTAGGCCCCCTTGCAGAGCCGCACCCGCGACCCCGGGGTGGCCAGCTCCCGGCAGTCCGCCTCGGTACGCCGCAGGTACGCCTGGAGCACCGCCCCGGTACCCGGAAAGTCCTTGCGCAGCTCGGCCAGGATGTCCAGGGTCGAGTCGGTGGTGGTGTGGTCCTCCATGTCCAGGGTGACCGTGGTGCCGGCCGCCGCGGCGGCGGCGCAGATCGCCTGCGCGTTCTCCCGGGCCAGCCGCTCGTCGAACTTCTGCCCGAGCGCCGAGAGCTTGACGCTGACCTCGGCCGGCGGGGTGAGCCCGGCCTCGGCGAGCCCGCCGAGCAGGGCCAGGTATTCGTCCCGGACGGCGGTGGCCTGGTCTCCGCTGACGGTGTCCTCGCCCAAATGGTCGATGGAGACCGCGAGACCGTCGGCGACGAGCTGGCGGGTGGCGCGCAGCGCGTCGTCGGTGGTGGTGCCGGCGACGAACCGGCGTACGACGTCCCGGGTGAACGGGGCCGTCTCGACGAGCCGCTCGATCCGGGATGACCGGGAGGCGGCGAGGATGACCGATCGGAGCATGAGCCGAGCGTAACGCCAGCCGGTTCCCGGTACGCGGGGACCGGAGCCCTCCGGCCGCACCCCGCCGCACGCACACCTGGTCCGGGCAGGTACGGACGTCGGGCGGGGTGTCCAGCAGTGGCGCGGATCGGTTACAACGATCTCGTGGAAAAAGTTTCGCGACGCCGTCTCCGGTCCGCGAGCGTGCAGCTGGGCGCGCTCACCGCCCTCGCCGTCACCCTCTCCGGGTGCAACCAGGTGGGTGACGACGACGACTGCGACTCCCGGAAGAGCACGCCACGGCCCCGCTCGCTCGCCCTGGCGGCGTACGCCCCGGCCACCGTGCCGGCCACCGTCGCGGTCGGCACGACCGCCGGGTCGACCACCAGCGTCGCGGACGTACTCCCCGAGCGGGGCGGCTTCGGCACCCACCTCGCCTCCTGCGGCGGCTGACGGTGCGCCGGGAGACCTGCCCGCCCCGGCCGGACTGGTCGGCGACGATCCGGGCCCAGGGCCTGGTCTACGCCGACACCGAACTGCCGGGCGGCGGCTTCATGTCGTACTGGGACGAGAGCGCCTGCTACGCCTTCGACCTCGACGAGGTGCTCCGGCTGGAGGAGGCGACCGAGGAACTGCACCGGATGTCGGTGGCCGCCGCCGAGCACGTGGTGGCCCGGAACCGGTTCGCCGAGTTCGGCATCCCGGCCTGGGCCGCCGAGGCGGTCACCCGGTCGCTGCGCGAACAGCCGCCCACCCTGTACGGCCGGTTCGACCTCTGGTACGACGGCTCCTGGCCGCCGAAGCTGTTGGAGTACAACGCGGACACCCCGACCGCGCTGGTCGAGGCGTCGGTGATCCAGTGGTACTGGCTGGAGGACACCCGCCCCGCGTTGGACCAGTGGAACAGCGTGCACGAGCGGCTGGTCGCGGCCTGGCGGCGGATCGGCGCCGACCTGCACGACCCGCTGGTGCACGTCGCCTGGTCGGACGAGGAGGAGACCGGCGAGGACCAGATGACCGCCGGCTACCTCGCCGAGACCGCCCGGCAGGCGGGGCTGAAGACCGAGCTGCTGCCGATGCTCCAGATCGGCTGGGACGGCCGCCGGTTCACCGGCCCGCCCGGCCCGGACGGGATCAGTCCGCCGATCCTCACCTGCTTCAAGCTCTATCCCTGGGAGTGGATGCTCGCCGAGCCGTACGGCCGGGCGGCGCTCGACCCGGGCACCCCCACCACCTGGATCGAGCCGGCCTGGAAACTGCTGCTCTCCAACAAGGCGCTGCTGGCCGTGCTCTGGGAGCTTTATCCCGACCATCCCTACCTGCTGCCGGCCTATCTCGACTCGCCCCGGGGGATGACCGAATACGTGGTCAAGCCGCTGTTGGGCCGGGAGGGCGGTTCGGTGCGGATCGTCACCACAGCCGGAGAGATCGACAACCCGGGGATCTACGGTGACGAAGGATGGTGTTACCAGCAATTCCGCGCACTACCGTCGTTCTCGGATAACCACCTGGTCTTGGGCAGTTGGGTGGTGGCCGGCGAGGCTGCCGGTGCCGGGCTGCGGGAGAGCCGGAGCCTGATCACCGACGGCTACGCGCGGTTCCTTCCCCACTACGTGGACGCGGCACGGGAGCCGTAAGTCGTCTACGGTTGTCGGGTGAACTTCGACGCGTACGCCCGGACCGGGGTCGATCTCGTCAACGCACGACTCGACGACCTCGACGACCTGCGGGCCGTTTTCACCGACGAGCACGGCTGGATGCGCGACGAGGTGGCCGAACGGGACGTCGCCGCCTTCCGCCGGGCCCAGAAACGCCTGCGGGACGTCTTCGAATTCGGTTCCTCGGAACGGGACGCCGACGCGGTGACCGAGCTGAATTCGCTTTTGGAGAGCTACCCCGTCCAGCCACGGATCTCCGGGCACGACGCCAAGGACTGGCACATGCACGTGACCAGCCGGGGTGCCTCGGTGAGCGCCGAGTTCCTGGCTGGCGCGGTCTGGGGCCTCTCGGTCTGGCTGTGCGAGTACGGCAGTTCCCGGTTCGGGGTCTGCGCCGACGACCGGTGCGGCAACGTCTATCTGGACACCTCGTCCAACTGCTGCCGCCGGTTCTGCTCGGAACGCTGCGCCACCCGCTCGCACGTGGCGGCGCACCGGGCCCGCAAGCGGGCTGCGGTGGAGGCGAAGGCACCGGTCCCGGCCGAGATCGAGGAGAAGACGCCGGCCCCGGTCGGCTGAGCGGGCACGCCGGCCCCGGCGGGCTGGCCGTCGCGCAACTGCACGTGCCCTGCGCAGAAGAGCACCCCGGGGTCGGCGGCGCCTCCGCTCACGGGCAGGGGCGCCACTGCCCACCTTCCTGCACCATCGGGACCTCCACCGTCCGGACGTCGCCGCCCGGATAGCTGACCCGAAGGGTGATCGTCGCTGTCCGCCGCCCGTTGTAGTTGCCGACGTGCGTGCCGGTCAGCTCGTATCCGGTCGCCTTCGGGCCGGCCTCCTGGCTGGCGACGAACTGCTGCTCGGTCATCAGGCGGCGGGTCGCGGCACAGGTCTGCGCGTACGCGGCGGGCCAGTTTCCGGCGTCCAGTTCGGCGGCGTACCGGCTGCCGGCGTCCTGGGCGGGGCCGATCGCCTCGGAGAAACCCCGGAACCCCACGAATCCGAGGCCGCCAACGCCCACACAGCACACCAGCACTACGATCGCGCCGATAAGGACATTCCAGGTCGTGTTGCGGGGCTTCCGCTTCGGCCGCGGCGGGACGAACTGTTGATCGGCCATGTCACCGAGGCTAGGAGTGGTCCGCCACTGCCGTACCGCCCGGGATCGGTCCATACCAGCGGCAGATCGGCGCCGAGCCGGGAAGTTTCCAGGGAATCCGTACCGGGCCATGCTGGTGGGTTCGAGCCGTGGCCGGGTAGCGGCGTCAGCGGAGATCGGTTCCGGTCAGGTCGAGTCGCCAGTCGTTGGAACGCATCGGCCGCCCCTTCGGGAACTCGAACTCGGTCTCGCCGAGCAGCTCGAAGCCGGCCTTGCGGCAGACCGCGTTGGAGGCGGCGTTGTCGACCGAGGGATAGGCGTGGGCGTACCGGAAGGTCCGCCGGGCGCGGGCCTCGTCGACCGCGGCCAGCAGCGCGGCGGTGGCCAGCCCCCTCCCCTGGTACGCCGGCAGGATGCTCCAGCCCATCTCGTAGACGTGCTGCCCCTGCCAGTCCCGGGCCCAGTAGCCGACGCTGCCCACCGGTACCTCCTCGGGCAGCGCGACAACCCGGAACATACGCTCCTGCCCGGTGCCGCCGGACCGGACGTAGCGCTGGTGGCGCGCGACGACCTGCTCCTCGGTCTCCGGGCCGCCGAGGTGCCGTTTCATCTCCGGACTGTTGATCTCACGGAGCAGGTCGAGATCGCCCTCGCTCCACGGCTCGATCCGGACCCGCTTCGACTCCCCGGCCACGCCGCCACACCTCCCGGTCGCCCTTCCGCCCACTTCCACTTGCTTCCACCCGCTATTCAAGCGGGCCGGACCGACAAATCCGGTCAGCCGTACCGCCGAAATCGATCCTCTGTCTCAGCCGCGCCCGGGAAAGTCGCCCGGCGGATAGACCACCGACCACGGGCGCGGCTGGCCCGGAGCCAGCACGGCCGGGGCGGCCGGTGCCGGGCCGGCCAGGATCTCGGCGGCGACCTGGGCGAAGGTCGACGCGGCCGGATGCGCCGACCGGTCCGGCCAGACCGCCGAGGTGCGACGGCGCAGCACCGGCTCGGTCAGCGGACGCCAGGCGACCCGGGGTTCCCGGCGGGCCGTCGACTCCGGCTCGAACGCCACGCATCCCCGGGCGAGCAGCAGGCCCAGCAGGAACTCCGGGTTGCCGGCGTGCCGGATCCGCCGGGGTGTGAAGCCGTGCCGGCGGCACACGTCGAGTATCCGGTCGTGCCAGTCCGGCGCGGTGGCCCGAGGAAAAATCGCCAGGTCGTACCCGGCGAGGTCGGCCAGCGCGACCTCCCGCAACTGGGCCAGCGGGGAGGCGCGCGGCAGCAACACCCCCAACCGGACCTCGACGGCCGGCCCGACCCGCAGCGCCTCGGCGCGGACCGGATGGTGCACCAGCCCGACGTCGAGGCGGGCCTCGGCGAGCGTCCGGAGCTGCTCCGCGCTGGTCAGCTCCTGGAGATCCACGTCCAGGCCGGGCGCCCGGGCGGCCATCCCGTGCAGCAGCGCCTGGAGCGTGACGGCCGGGGTCTCCGGCGGTACGCCCGCCCGCAACGTCCCGATCTCGCCGTCCCGGGCCTTGCGCATCACGATCCGGATGCGTTCCTCGGCGGCGAGCAGGGTCGGCGCCTCGGCCAGCAGGAGTTGCCCGGCGGTGGTCAGGCTGATCTGGCGCCGGGAGCGGTCGAAGAGCTGGACGCCGAGATCCCGTTCCAGCCGCTGGATCGACTGGCTCAGCGGCGGCTGGGCGATGCCGAGGATCTCGGCGGCCCGGCCGAAGTGCAGCTCCTCGGCCACCACGACGAACTGCCGCAGGTGCCGGGCCAGGTCCACCCGGCCGATGATATGAGTTCGGATATCGGAGCGGCCCACCGGCGGGCTATCGTCGCCAGGTGCCGACGTTGGGACGTATCACCCGGATATTCGACGAGGTGGGGGTCGACGCCCGGCTGCACGTCACCGACATCGACGGCGGGGCCGAGCTGGGCATCGGCGCCGACGACCCGGTGGTGCTCGCGTCGATCTTCAAGATCCTGCTGGTCCTGGAGTTCGCCCGGCAGGCCGCCGCGGGACAGCTCGACCCGACCGAGCGGGTGGTCGTACGCGCCGAGGACCGGTTGGGCGGCTGGGGTACGGCCGGCTGCGCCGACGACGTCGAGGTGTCGCTGCGGGACCTGGCGTACTTCGCCATCACGGTCACCGACAACAGCGCCGCCGACCTGCTGCTGCGCCGGGTCGGTCCGGACGTGCTACCGCTGCTCGCGGCCGAGCTGGGGTTGACCCGTACCCGGATCCTCGGCGGGCCCCGGCAACTCCTGGAGTCGATGTACGCCGACGTCGGCGCGCGGGACGACGCCGAGTTCGCGCAGATCTTCCCGCTGCTGCCGGAGGAGCGGATCCGGGCGATGCGGGTGCAGGACCCGGAGCGGACCACCTCCAGCACGGCCCGGGACGTCACCCGGCTGCTCGGACTGATCTGGCGGGACGAGGCGGGGCCGACGGCAGCGGGTGCGCTGGTCCGGGAACTGATGGGCCGGCAGCTCTTCTGGACCCGGATCGCCTCCGGCTTCCCGCCCGGGGTACGGGTGGCGGCGAAGACCGGTACCCTGCCCGGCCTGCACGCCGAGGCCGGGGTCGCCGAGTATCCGGACGGTGGCCGGTACGCGATCGCGGTCTTCGCCCGGACCCGGCGGCTGGCCACCCGCCGGATCGACGTCGACCTGGCGATCGGCGAGGCGGCCCGGACCGCCGTCGAGGCCCTGCGCGCCCGCTGAGTCTCGGCGACGATCCGCTCGTTGCCGGGCAATCGCCCGGCAATCGCCGCCCGGCACCCGCTGGCCAACCGCTTCGAGCTGGGCTGATATCTGTTCGGATATCAGCCTCCCCGGGCGGCCGGGCCGGGGTGGCGCCGAGGTCAGGCCCGGAGGAAGCGGTCGACCGGCAGCGGCCGGTCGGCGATCCGGATGTCGCCGATCCACCCGTAGAAGCCCTGCTGCACGATCCGGTCGTGGTGGTACGCCCCGACCAGCCACGACTCCCCCGAGGTGGCCAGCCCGGAGGCCGGTACGGAGGGGTTGCGGAGCAACCGCGCCCCGTCGACGTAGAGCGTGCTGAGCCGGCCGTCGTTCACCACCGCGACGTGGAACCACTCCCCGGCCCGCAGCTCGTGCCCCCAGTTGGCGACGATGCCGTCCAGCTCGACCGGGAAGACGGCCCACTTCAGCGCCATTCCGGCGGAGAGGCCCAGCAACGCGATCGGCTCCGCCGGGTCGGCACCGGTCTTGCCGGCGTCCCGACCGGCACCGAACCGGCTCAGGATGCCCATCCCGCCCGAGTCCGTCTCCCGGACGTCGACCGGCAGCTTCACGAACGCCTCGACCGTGTAGCCCTGCCCGAACGTCGCCGCGTTCAGCGGCGCCCCGTCGACGGTACGCAGGTAGCCGCCCCGGGCCGGCTGGCTTTCGTGTGACGACGGACGCCCTCGCCGGCCGCCGGAGAAGAAGAGGCTGGCGTGCGCCGGCTGGTCGTCGTGGTGATCGGCCGACCAGCGCAGCGCCTCCGGCGGGCTGCCCGGCAGGGTCACCCGGGTCAGGTGGTTGCCCTGGCCGGAGAGATCCTCGACCCGGAAGCCGTCCGGCATCGCCTCGCCGTCCCGGCGCCCCTGGTCGAACCGCCAGTACGCGACGGTGCCGTCGCCGACCACGGCGGCCGGGTCGCGCGGCGGGCGCCGGGTGACCGGGGCGAAGCCGGCGAACCGCTCGGCGAAGTCGACCGGCAGGCTGAACCGGTTGGCCGGGTCGGTCAGCTCGACCTCCCGCCGGGCCAGCGCGTTGCGCCGCTCCGAGGGCTGGTCGAGGGTCCACGGCGACAGCGTCTCGACGTCGATCGTGTTCCGGGCCAGGTCGAACGAGTACAGCCGGACCATGCCGCTGCCGCCGTAGTAGCGGTCCTGGTAGTTGGTGATGTGCACCTGCACGTCCCGGCCGGCGTCGTTGCGCAGCACCAGGCGGCCCGGCGGCCAGAAGTGCCCGTTGAGGGTGAGGAAGATCTGGTCGCTGCCCTTGATCAGCCGATCCCAGAGTCGCTGGCCGTGCCCGGAGAGCCAGGTGGCGCCGGTGTGGTCGGCGTCCGCCAGGTCGTGGGTGGTCAGGATGGCCGGGCTGGTCGGATGCGCCGCCAGCACCGACCGGGCCCAGTCGAGCGTGCCGTCCGACGGCCGCCAGTCCAGCGCCAGCAGCAGCCACTGACGCCCGGCGGCGGTGAAAAGGTGGTACGTGTTGTAGCCGTCCGGGGTGCCGCCACCGTACGTCGGCAGCCGGCGTACCCGGTGCGGCCCGAAGACCTCCAGATAGTGGCTCGGTCCACGCTGGTCGGTGGTGGACTGGTCGATGTCGTGGTTGCCGGCCAGCACGCTGTACGGCACCCGGCGCCGGTCGAGGATCTCGAAGACCCGGCCCGCCTCGGCCAGCTCGCCGGCAGCCGCGTTCTCGACGATGTCCCCGAGGTGGGCGGTGAAGACGATGTTCCGCTCCGCCCGGTGCGCCACGATCCAGCGCAGGGTCGCGGCCAGCGGCTCCGAATCGCCCCGGTCGCCGTCGAAGAGGTACTGGGTGTCCGGGATGACCGCGAGGGTGAACCGGGGCGAGTCGGGGTCGGTGCCCTGGTCGTCGTCGCCGATCCGCCGCCAGGCCAGCGTGGCGGCCGGCAGCAGTGCGCCGGTGGTGGCGCCGCTGACCAGCCCGGCCCCGACCAGTCCGGCCCCCTGGAGAAATCCCCGCCGGCTCGGGCTCTCTCGCATGATCGTCCTCCTCGGATTCCGGGGCGGTCCGCCGACAGTACGTGCCGGCCGGGCGAACACCGCTCAGGCCGGCGGGCAACACCGCCCGAACTCAGCGTGAAACCTCGGCCGGTCGGCAGCACTCCATCCGAATTGGCTCACGTAGCCGGCCGGCGGGCGGTTCGACGCGCACGTCGACGGTGTGTCGCGGCGGCGTACCCGATGGGGGTGGCCGCGTGGGTCAGGTGATGGCGGATCCGGTGGGGGTGCTGGCGGGGTGGGCTCAGGTGGTGCCGGATCCCGTGGGGTGGTCGTCCGGCGGGTGGCGGTGGACCGAGGGGATCAGGCGGCCGTTGCGGACCGACGGTTTCCGGCCGAGGTACGGGTCGATCATCGCGAGATGCCCGTCGCGCGGTACCCGGCCGCCGCGCCAGAGACCTGGCGACCGGACGCCGTGCTCGAACCGGGCGGCATAGCCCAGGACCGCGACGGCCAGCACGATCAGGGCGATCTCCGCCCCGGCGAGGAGCAGCGGCCACACCGCACTGTCGGCCCCGACCACGGCGTCGATGCCGGCGCCGTACACCAGGGTGGCGACAGCCAGCAGGGCGGTGCCGAGGGCGTACGCGTAGCAGCGGCGACGCCGGGTCAGGGCGACGGAGAAGACGGTGAACGGTACCGGATAGCCGCAGTGACCACAGCGGATGCGTTGGCTGGCCTTGCCGTGCGCCGGGCGGGTGGCGGTGCGGGCCGTTTCGCAGTACTCGATGCTGTGCGGGCCGCTGGCGGACGACCGGTCGAGGACGTGGCCCGCTTCGAGGCGTATTCGGTCGAGGACGTGCCAGAACGCCACCGAATCCTCCCGCAGCTCGGACATCCATGTACGACTATCCTGGCACATTTCGCCATCGATGCCAGGTGATGCCTTCTCGGTCGAGCGGGTGCGCGAACGAGCGGTGGATGTCGTGACCGGTGACCGGTGACCGGTGCTGGGCGGCGTCGGCTCAGCGGTAGCCGTGCGGCGGTGACGGCGGCTCCTGGCCGGGCAGCGGGCCGGAATACGGGTCGACCGGCGGCGGCAGGTCGGGGTCGAGCGGCGGACTGGCGTACGGGTCGACCGGTGGGGGCAGATACGAATCGACCGCCGTGGGCGGATACGAATCGACCGGTGGGAGCAGATGCGAATCGACCGCCGTGGGCGGGTACCCGCCGGTGGGTGGGCCGGAGGTCGGCTGGTAGGGCATCGGTGGCGGCCCGGCCAGGGCGGGACTGGCCGGTGCCACCGGGCTGCCCGGTCCGTAGCTCGGCGGGTAGCCGGGTGACACGGGCGGCGCCCCGAAGTGGCCAGTCTGGTGCGACCCTGTGACGGGCCAGCCGGGCGCGTGCGGCGGTGGGGCATACCACGGGCGGTGCCCGGCCCGCCAGCGCAGCCAGGACGAGTTGAGGATGCCGGCGTGCGTGATGCTGGCCAGCCAGCTCAGCAGGAAGATCCCGGCGGCCCAGTCGGAAAGGGCGGTGCCCTGGTTGACGCCGCCGATCAGGATGAAACAGGTCCAGGAGACCACCAGGTAGCCGATGCCGGGCAGCCACCAGGCCGGCCGCCTGGCGCGCAGCCCGATGTAGAGGAAGCCGAAGCCGGCCAGGCAACTGAAGCCGAGTACGGGCAGCAGCAGCCACCAACTGTGGCCGATCCGCCACCACACGCTCGGCGCTGGGGGCGCGGAGGTCGGTGCCGGCTGCACCGGTGCATGCCAGGTACCACTAGGCAGGTACGACATCGTGCTCCTCTTGCCCCGTCCGCTCGGTGGCGTCGACCTCGTGGTGGCCGGCGGTGTGCGCCTCGACTAGATCCTCCGAAAGGGCACCCTAGTGGAGACAGCGGACACGGCGGGGACACAGTTGCCGGGACCAGGCGGGGGCCGGGGTGCCGGCCGACCCGGTCAGCGGGCGGACGGGACCTTGGCGATGGTGACCTGGTGCAGTCGCAGTGCCGCCCGGTCCGGCCGGTGTTCGGGGCGGGTCGGGAGGCGGAGGGGTCGCCCGTAATGTTCGGCGTAGTGGCTGTGGACGCTGCCGGCGAGGCGTACCCGGAATTCGTCGTCGATCCAGAGCAGGCCACGGTCGAAGAGGTTGTGCAGGTCGGCCCGGAGCAGCAGACCGTTGCGAACGGTGTTGGTCGCCGGCCCGTCGTACGGGCTGATGTGGGCCGCCTGGAGCGCGGCCTCGACGTCGCAGCCGGAGATTGCGCACCGCCCGTCGTACGCCTGCATAAGGTCGCGCCGGAAGTCCGGCTGGCCCTGCCGGACGGTGACCTCGGCCTGCCGGCGCCGCCGGCCCGCCGCCGGCTCGGCCGGCCCGGAGTCCTCGGGCGGGTCGAGCGACCCGTCGGGGGTGGCGGGCTCGGCCAGCCGGTCCGGTAGGTCGGACCGCAGTTGGTGGTTGAAGCGGGGGTTCAGCCGCGACACCAGCGCCGCCTTGAGCGCGAGCCGCTTCTCGGTGACCTGCCAGCGGAGCGTTCGCTCCCCCAGCCAGCCGGCGATGTCGTCGGCGGAGGCGATCGTCGTCCCGGTGCTGTCCAGTTCCTCGCCGACCTGCTTGTGTAGCACCGACGAGCCCCGGTTGCCGCGCAAATGGGTGCGGAGGCGCTGCCGCAGGTGGCCGGTCTCGCCGACGTAGACGACCTCGCCGTCATCGATCACCACGTGCACGCCACCGGCGGTCGGGGCGGTGGAAACGAGGTCGACGGTGTAGGGCCGTGGCGGGGTGAAGTCGGCGAGCAGCTCGTCGGGGACGGGTCCGGCATCCCGGAACGGTATCCGACGACCCTTCAGGTAAGCATCGATTGCGGCCGGGCCTGGCGGTCGTCGTCGGCCCGTCGTGGTCCGTTCGGCGGCCAGTGCCGGACGGCTGGGAGCCGGCGGCCGGGTCGGGCCGGGTCAGTTGGCGCAGGCTCCGGGGTGGTTGACGAACCGGTGGCAGCGCCGGCTGCCAGGGCCGGCGCGGGGTTCGCCGATCGGGGCGTCACACCATATTCGGGTACGCGTCGACTGCTCGTCCTCCGCCGAGATGGTCGCCTCGCCGAAGTCGAGTACGGGCACGTGCGCGAGCGAGGTACGCAGAGCGGCGAGCAGGTCGACGGCCGCCTGGTGGTCGGTGAGAGTGGTGGGGAGGTGGATCACCCAGTTCGGTGCGCTCACCAGTGGCCGCCGTTGCGACGCCGCTGGTCCTGCTCGGTGTTGTCGACGGAGCAGCGGCCGGAGATGGGTCGGGGATGCGGTGGAAGTCCGGGGTCGGCAGGTGGGTCGGCGAACTTGCAGCCGATGTGCCGGGACTGCCACTGGCGCAGCCCTTGGCGGACGCGTTCGGCCTGGGTACGGGCGGTGGTGGCTTCCCGTTCGAGGCGTTCGACCTCGTTGGCGACCAGGCGGAGAAATTCGTAGACCTCTTCGGGATCGAGGCCCCGCCAGCGACGGCGCATCACCGCCGACGCGACACGGATGACGGCAGGGCGCAGCCGTTCACCGGACCGGTAGATCATCGCTGTGCCGCCGGTGTCTGGTAGCGGGTGACGAGGGCGGTTATCTCGGTGGCGGTGAGGCCGCGTTGGGCGAGAACCCGTTGGCCCCAGCGGTGCAGCCGGCACGGGTGTGGGTGGTAGTCGTTACGGCAGAGCAGCAGCCCGTTGGGCCGCTGCTCGGAGGCGTGGACCGTGATCGCCCGTACCGCGAAGCCGACATCCTCCGCCGTCACGTACGGCGGCATCGGGAGTTCGTCGGACAGTTCACCGGCCTGGCTCATGACCCTCCCTCGCTTTGATCGGTTGGTGGGTTGGCGCCGAGGCGGGCGGGGACGACCGGTACGACCGCGCGCTCGTACCGCCCGGAGCCCAGCACCCGCCCCTGGCCACAACCTCACCCTTTCAATGAACGTGAGCAGGGACTACAGCGGTTCGGGAGCCCGATCGACGCAAAACTGAGGCATGTGGGTGTCTGCTCGATCGACGGAGTGTCACTACAGTGGCGGCATACGGAGGGGGTTGCCGTGGCCTTGAAGCGACACCGGCTCTGCCAGCGCCGCAAGGCGCTCGGATACAGCCAGGAACGGCTGGCCGAACTCCTCGGAGTGGAGCGGTCGACCGTCGTACGGTGGGAGAGCGCCGAAACCGATCCGCAGCCCTGGCATCGCATACGTATCGCCGAGGTACTACAGGTCACGCTGGATCAGCTCGACGACATGCTCGGCGATGTGATTACACCGATCCGACGGGGACAGATCATGGGAGACACCCCGCGTCATGCCTCCTCGGCAGCCGTCCGAGCCGAGTTGCTCAGCGGCCTACGCGCTTTCCTCACCGACTACCTGCCCGAGTCGCAACCGGAGCGGTCCACTCGTGCTCTCACCGAGGTACGACGCGACGTCACCCGCATCCACGCCCTCTACCACCGGGCGAGCTACAGCATGGTTGCCCGCCTCCTGCCTGAGCTGCTTCGACACTGCACCGAGCTGACGAACAGGGGCTCGTGGCCGCAACGGAGCGGCGCGTTTCGGCTGCTGGCCGGCGCGTATCTCGCGGCCTCGAAAGTCGCCGTGAAGATCGGAGATGGCCACACGGCGCTGCTGACCGCTGACCGGGCAGCTACCGCCGCACGGGTCGCCGATGACCTGGGACTTGCATCCATCGCCGCTTACCAGGCGGCCTGCGCGCTGCTTCGGTTGCCGGGCCGGTTGGACGAAGCAGAGCGAGTGACACAGGCCAGCATCGAGCAATTGGCGCAGAACAAGCACAAGGCTGACCTAAATCTGCTTTCTGCGCACGGTGCCCTGCTGCTTCTGGCCGCCGTCATCGCGGCGCACCAGGGCCAGACGCCGACAGCAAACGCCCGGCTGACCGAGGGCCAGACCTTGGCCGGAGAGCTCAAGACAGACCAGAGCCGGTTGTGGACGGGTTTTGGCCCGACCAATGTCTTGATCCACAGCGTTTCGGCAGCGGTGAAGGCAGGCAACGGCGGCCGGGCCATCGAGATCGGTGCGAAGCTCGACACCTCCCGCCTGCCGGCCGCGCTCGTCGGCCGACGGGCGCAGGTGCACCTGGACCTGGCAGCGGCCACGGCTACGACATCCGACGGCGGCTCGCTCGCAGTGCTGCACCTCCTGGAGGCCGAACGAGTCGCCCCCGAGTCCGTACGTGTCAACGTGCAGGCCCGAGCCCTGCTGCTCGACCTGATGTCCAGGGAACGCCGATCGGCCACCCCAGGGCTCCGGCCGCTCGCCGAACGAGCAGGCTTGCTGACATGAGCGCACGACCGGTCCTGTATCTCGTGGTCTGCGCTGCACCCCCTGCACTCAAGATTGACGAACTCATTGCACTGCTGATGGATGACGGCTGGGCGGTTTGGGTGATCGCAACGCCGACAGCCGCGACTTGGATCGATCGGGAAACGCTGGCACAGCAGACGGGCAACCCCGTCCGCTCCGAGCGCCGAAAGCCTGCCGAGCCGGACCTCCTGCCGAAGGCAGACGTGGTGCTGGTAATACCGGCCACATTCAACACGATCAATAAGTGGGCGCTCGGCATCAACGACACCCTCGCCCTCGGCGTCCTCAACGAGATGCTCGGCCTCGGCCTGCCCATCCTCGTCTCCCCGTACGCCAAGAACGCGCTGGTCACCCACCCTGCCTACCAAACCCATGTGCAGACGCTCAGCGCCTCCGGGGTCACCTTTACCGCAGCCGATCTCATCCGGCCAGCAGATCCAGGAGCGCCATTCCAGTGGCCCCGGTTGGCCGGTGAGTTAGCCCGGCTACCCCCTTCAGCGCAGCGACTCGACTGAACGAGCGACGAGCCCCCAGGGGACCTCGGCGCTCCACCATGCCTGTGTGCCGGGCGGGTAACCCGCGACTCGCACACCGGCAGCCGGCCCATGCGAATACTGTGGCGGCTCGACAAACCACTCCCGCCCGACGTCTATTCGGCTGCCAGGAACATCGCGGGGCCGGGTCAGTTGGCGCAGGGTCCGGGGTGGTTGACGAACCGGTGGCAGCGCCGGCTGCCGGGGCCGGCGCGCGGTTCGCCGACCGGGGCGTCACACCATATTCGGGTACGCGTCGACTGCTCGTCCTCCACCGAGATGGTCGCCTCGCCGAAGTCGAGTACGGACACGTGCGCGAGCGAGGTACGCAGAGCGGCGAGCAGGTCGACGGCCGCCTGGTGGTCGGTAAGGGTGGTGGGGAGGTGGATCACCCAGTGCGGTCCGCTCACCAGTGGCCGCCGTTGCGGGGCTGCTGGGCCTGCTCCTCGCCGTGCCTGGGTCGGCGGCCGGTGACAGGCCGCCGGTGCTGGGGGTGGGGGTCAGAGGGCGTGGAGGCCGAGCGCGACCTGCGTCGGCCACCACACCCCGGTCTGGAGGTCGGGATCGGCGCACGGGGAGATCCGCACCGATCCCGACCAGAGCAGACGCGGCGCGCGGCCAGGGCTCGTGCTGACGGAGGTCGTGTCACCGCGTCGGTTACAGCGGTCGCGGCGAAACGAGACTTGAGGCTGCGCTTGGACACCGCCAATGCCGCATCTCGCCGCGACCGTGCGGTCACCCTAGGTGCGACGGGAGTGAGTGCCGGGGTACAGGGCGTAACCGGTTACGCGGCGTCCCCCTACGGCGCCACGCCTGCCCGTTGGGCCAGGTCGATCGCCTCGGCTCGGATCGACGCCGGAGCCTCCGTCGCAAGCCGGTTCAGCATGTCCCGAGCCGCCGGGTTGAACCGCACGGTCTCCGGCGAGGTCGCATCCGCCCTGTGCAGCAGGTGCAGTGTGGCTTCCCGTGCCCCCTCCAGGTCGGCACTACGGGCCAGCTCGACGTAGTGCCGACCACGGCGCTCCGTCGAGGGGATCGATGCCGGGTCGAGCGAGTGAGCACGACGCTGCGCCTCCTCCGGGTCGCCGAGGTCGACCGCGCACATCACCGCGTACACCTCGACCAGGGGGCGGGACACCCGGGTACGCAGCCCGACGAAATCGGCCGGCAGAACTCGGTGCACCACATCCCGGGCGGTGTCCCAGTCCGACCAGGCGCTCTGGTCGCCTGTCCGGGCGCGGGTCAACGCCGCACAGAGGTGCAGGTCGGCAAGCATCTCGGCATACTCGACCGGACCGTCGGCAACCCGTGGCTCGATCAACGCCTTCGCCTCGCCGAGCCGTTCCAGGGCCTCGTCGCCACGACCGACGGAACGGAGTAGGTGGGCGGCGTACCAGATCGCTTGGGCGACGGCGATCGGATCGTCCGCGTCCAAGGCCGCCGTCATTCCTCGGTCAACCGTCAACCAGCACAGCTCCCGGTCTCCGTGCCACGCCAGGAACGCCTGGGCGAGGTGATAGGACTGGGCAAGCATCGCAAGAGCCTGCCGCCGCTCGGTACCGGCGTGCAGGCGGGCCGCTCGCTGGGTGGCATCGAGTAGACCTGGCAGGATCGCTCCGACCTCCGACCGCTGGTGCCGGGATGTGTGCCAGGTCTGCCACGCCGAGTCAACCGCACCGCGAAGGTAGTCCGGCGACGCCGGCTCGCCGCCGACGTTGACGTGCCAGGCGGTCAGTGCCCTACGAACATCCTCGACGCTCGGGTGGGCGGGCCGACTATCAAGCGACAACGTGACCGTTGGCCCGAACAGGTCGCCGAGGTCACGGACGCCAAGGTGTGGGGCGATCTGCTGGGCGGCTCGTAGGGTGAGAGACCGCTTGCCGTTCTCGATGAACTTCACGGTGGTCGGGGAGAGTCCGGCGAGTCCGGCAAGGCGTTCTCGGGACAGCCCTGCCGCACGACGAAGTCGCTCGACCCGCTTGCCAGGTGTGGGCTCAGTCTGTTCGGTCATGGCACACCTCACCACCTCTGGGTACATCGTGTACCCATACGGTACGCCTATCGATTGCCCCCCGGCCAGCACCACGGCGACCGGGTTGCATGCTCGGATGCCAGCGGAGTTCGGCTGGCCGTTCCTACGTGCAGCGCACTCGCGGCTGACAACGGCACGCGCTCGGGAGACCGCGCAGCACTGCGTCATGCGGCAGGCGGTCTTGGAGACGAGCGGACTACCGGAGCGCCTGGTCCAGGCGCAGGCCGCGCTTCGCGAGACCGAAGCGATGCTTGGCACACTCGGGATATGAACGTCGAGCGTGCCGCGCTGGTGGTCATCGACATGCAGAACGGCTTCGTCAACGAGCGCAGCGAGCACGTGGTGCCCAAGGTGGTGGACCTGGTGCAGCGCTGGCAAGCCGCCGGCCGACCTGTCGTCTTCACGCGCTACCACAACTACCCCGGCAGCCTCTACGAGCGGCTGATCCACTGGTCGAAGGTGCAGGAGCCACCGGAGACGGACATCGTGCCCGAACTGCTGCCGCACGCCGCGGCGGCCCACGCCGTGATCGACAAAAAGACCTACTCCTGCTTCGTCCCCGAGTTCAACGCTCTCGTTGAACAGCACGGGTGGACTGATCTCTTCTTCTGCGGCATCGCGACGGAGAGCTGCGTCCTGAAGTCGGTCGTTGACGCCTTCGAACGTGACCTGATCCCGTGGCTGGTGACGGACTCCTCCGCCAGTCACGGAGGTGAGGCAGCCCACGAGGCCGGGCTCCTGGTCGCACGCCGCTTCATCGGCGCTGGCCAGCTCATTTCCGCCGTCGATCTGGTGTGGCAGACGAACAGTCGCCCGGACCAGACCAGGCTGACGTAATGAATTAGTGCCTGATGCTGTACCTCGTGGTCTGCGCCGCTCCCCTGGTACGTCAGGCGCTTCGACCCACCGAGGCCGAACGATGACCTCCAGAGGCGTCAGATAGCAGACCCGCGCTGACCGGAGGATCAGGATTCCGGCCGGTGCCTGATTCAGACTCGACTGAGCGGGCTATCCTCGGCGACGTGGCGGAGCTGGCGCGTCGGATCGACTGTGGATGGCTCGACCGAAAGAGCCCGGCGGCCTACCAGATCGCAGGCGCGAACCGCTTACTGTCGACGGCGATGCCCCGGTGGCCGAGACGCACACCGGACGACTGCGCGTCATCCGAAACTGGCACGAGGCGCTACAGCAGTTGGTTGCGGACGAGGAAGGTGTGCGAGCCTGGCGGCAGACACGCTCTGCATTTGCGCATCGGCTCGGGGAGGCGCTGGCAGGAGCCACAGAACATCAAGGTCCCGTCACCGGCCCCGCGCTTTACGGCGTGTGGTTGCGCTCAGGTTTGCTGTACGTAGGTCAGACAACCAACGCTCAGCGCCGCCTGCGTGACCTACCCATCGGAGAGAGCCACCATCTGGCAAACACGTTTCCGCCGGAGATCTGGCACCGCGTACTTGTCGTGATGTGGCCGGCGCTTCCCGAGGCCGCCAGCGTTCCCGACGATATCCCCCAAAGGTCGCTGGCCTCGCTCTTGAGCATCGGCTCCAGGGGTGGCTCCGCCCACTGGCGAACTCGGAGCACCGAACCCGTCACGGAGGATGGCGACCTGTCACCTTCGATGCGAGCCAGTCCCAGGGCGCCAAGGCTGCTCCTCGGGTCGGTCCTCTGTTCAACGCAGTGCAGGAGCTTTGGCAAGCAGCAACCTCGCCGGGCACGCACGAGATGCGACATCCCGCAGTCCGGTCCGTCGACCCGTCGACGTTCTTACCGGCCATATTAGTGACTCGAAATCAAAACGCTCCCCACCGTCCTCGGCTCGGTGATTCTGAGGCCGAGATGATTCAATGCTCACAGAGGGAGAACTCTCGCTCGTACAGCTCCTCGTTGTGTTCGTCGACGAAGAACTTTCGTTCCTGCATCAGTTGCTCGCGGTACCCTTTGGCCTGGTCCAGCGTCATGGTCGACGTCGAGGACCATGGCTGTTGTGGCGGCACATCGGATGTCGAGACGATCGTTACCGAGGGGTCGATCAGGAAGAAGGCCAGGATCTTGCGATGTCCCGGCCGGGTGGGGTCCGCAAGGCGGAACGGGGAGACGCGATGCTGGAGGATGTTCGGGAACGCTAGGCAGCGGCCCGCACGGGTCTGCACCGACCCCAGCGCCTGATTCAGCGGGTCCTCGTCATTCAGACCGTAGACGTCGCGCAAACCGTCGGCGTCGTTCTGTTCGTAGTCCGGGTGGGCGATCGCCGCCCGGAAACTCAGCTGACTGTCGGTAGTGTTCTCGCTGTCCCAGTAGTAGATGCCGGTGGAGACGATGCGCTCGTTCATCATCCCCTCGACATGCCAGGTACCGCCGGGGTACTCGGGCTTGTCTGGGGTGAGATGAATATTGGCGAGCTTGACGATGACCTGTAGCCGGCGGGCGCGTAGGTCAACTCGAGCAGAGTTGTCGGGGAGTGCGGGCGGGCTGAAGACAGGGGCGTCCGGGACAACCGGGCGGCGAATGTTCCGCCATTCGTGCATGGCTTCGTACCATGTATCCCAGGCTTCCCCGTCGTCATCGGACGGTTCGACCGGCTTCTTCGGGTCATCGTCATACCAGTTGAAGGGGTTGACCTCGATCCGCAGGGGCCGCGGATGGCGCAGATCCGTGAGCACATTTTCGAACAGCGGGCGCATGCGCGCGAAGAGGACAGGCAGGATGGAATCGAGTTCGCGATGGGCCACGGGGTGGACGTTGTTGACGTACGCAGCGAAGACAGCATTGCCGTCGTCGCCGACCTCGACATCAGTGGGTAGCCACTGGAATTTTTCCGAGTGAGCGTACCGCGCCCTGCCGATTCCCGGGCTCTGCCATGCGGCGTCGTCCATGCGGCTCACCTGACGTACGAGGCAGAACAGTGAGGGATGAACCAGATCCAGTACCTGTTCATTCGATCCCGGATGCCAATCCTGCTCCGCGTCGGGGACCTCTTCCAACACCCGAACCGCCTCCCGCAAGCGGGACCTCAGCTCGTTATCGATCAATGTGTCCGACTGCCACACCCCGTCAACGGTGGACACCTCGATGCCGGTTCGCTTGTCTCGGAGCTCGGCGTAGTACGCCAGTTCCGCGAACACATAACGAATCTCAGCCTCGGTCAGGCCCTGAGCAGCCGCTTCCCGCGTCCACCTAGCGACGAGGTCGACGTCGCTCATCTTGACGAACCACTGCGGCTTTGCCCGAATGTGGGCGCTCAGCTGCATCATCTGAAGTTCCCGAAGCGTCCGGGGCGCCACGACCGGATCCCTGTGGGATGCCCGAAAGGGTAGCGGGAAAGCAGATAGCTCAGTCATTTGCTCAATTCCTCACTGGATTCCTGGCGACGGCAAGGATACGGCAGTTGAATTCATGTCTCGATGGCGCGCGACATGTCCCAGCAGCGCTTGGTTCGCCTCCCAGCCGTCCGGGAACCTGACCGGTACGTTCAGGTGCACCGGCTCGGTCGACGGGTGGGCGTCCAGCAGCTCGCTGATCCCCGCCCGAGCCACCACCACACACGCGTGCCGATGTCGCGACACCAGCACACACAACCGCCCCGCCTCCAGGTGGAACGCGGTCGCGTCCCGCCGGCCCGACAACGGATGCAGCACGATCACCACGTCGTACTCGCGCCCCTGTAACCGGTTCGCCGTGTCGACCGTGATCCCGTCCCCGGCCGCCCCGAGCTGCGCCCGGATCGCCGCCACCTGGTCCCGATGCGCCGCCCCCACCGCGATCCGGTCAGCCGTGACCGGCGCACCCCCGGGAGAACGCTCCGACACCGCCACCGCACCCCGCTCCAACACCCGCAACGCCAACCGCGCACAAGCCGCCGCCGCCTCCCCATCGGTCCGCAACGTGTGCCGCGCCGGCAACTCGTACAACGCCCACCCCGTGGCCGCCGCCATCTCCAACGCCTCGTCCACCGCCCCACCACCGAACCCCGCCGCAGTGAACGAGAGCGACCGCTGCGCGGCAGTAGTCCCCGCCGAGAAGCCAGTGAACGGATAGAACGCCTCCGCCACCACCGGAGCCGCCGACGCCGGGAGCCGCCACGACACCGGCAACCGGTGTACGGGCAGCTCCGGGTTGTGCCGCAGCAGCGCCGCCACCGCCGACTGCATCGGATCCCAGGTAAGCCCGGTCCACCGCTCGGTCTCCACCGTCGAGAACGGATCCAACTGCCCCGGATCACCGACGAACAGCGCCCGGTCGAACCGCCCTGCCACCCGCAGCAACGCATCCGACCGCATCTGGTACGCCTCGTCCACGATCGCCCACGGCCAGCGCCCCTCCGGCACCAACGCCCACTTGGCTGCCGTACCGATGATCACGGACGACCCGCCCAGGTCCGCGACCTTCGCCGCGACCCGGACCGTCGAATAGTTCTTGATCCGGTCCGTCGCCGTGTAGTCGTTGGCCGACAACCGCCCGATCGGCAGCTCCGGCTTCGCCTGCGCCAACCGGTCGATCAGGTCGTCGACCTGCTCGTTCGTCTGCGCGATCACGATCAGCGGCTCGCCCGCCTCGGCCAGCTCCCCCGCCGCCCGCACCACCAGCGTCGACTTTCCGGCCCCCGGCGGCGAGTCGACCACCACTCCACGGTGGTCCCCGCTGTGCAGGTCGGCCAGCACCTCCCCGATCACCCGCCGCGCCGCCTCACCCGGCGGCAACACCAACCGCCCGGCCCCGCCACGGGGCATCAGCAAGCCAGAAGAACTCACGACCACTCCTCCCGAGCGTCGTCGACGCTCGGCTCCACCGGCTCCTCGTACGCCTTCGGCGGCCCGCCGTGCGTCCACGGCGTCTCCTCCCGGCTCGGGAACTCCCCCGGCGGCATGAACGAATCCGACAGCGTCGTGTAGCAGAGCCGGTCCCCCACCTCCGGTACGCTCCCCGGCGCGGGGCTCAGCGACCGCCCCAACCCACCCGACAGCTCCAACACCACGTCCGTCCGGCCCGACGCTGGATCCGGGGTCACGAAGACCACCCGGGCCTTCTGCCCCGGCCGGCTCGGCGAGTGCAGCACCGCACCCGCCGTCACCAGCACCACATCCCCGGTCGTCACCTGGATCCGAGGCCGCAGTACCCGCCGTTTCCCGCTGTCGTCGATCCGGTGCGCGTCGGCCAGCGTCACCTCACCGACGAAAGCCTCCCCGGTCAGCCGGTGGTCGGCCATCACCAGCGGATCGTCGTAGGCGCGCTGGACGGCGTACGACTGCAAGGCCCGTTCGAGCCGGTGCAACCGTTGCGCCGCGTTGACCGCCCCGTCCCGGCGCGGCTGCGGATAGCCGCCCCCGTCGACATAGAGCGTGAAGGTGCTGAACACGTCCCGGTCCTCGGCCCAGCGCCCGGGAACCCGCGATCCGACCGGCAGTTCCCGGAGCAGCGAGACGCCCCGCCACATCAGCTCCCAGGTCGGCCCGAGCTGCGACCGCACGGCTTCTTCGAGTACGCCCCGAGCCCGCGACCGCCGCACCTCGTCACCGCTGCCGACCGCCTCCTGGTACGCGGCCATCGCCGGCGCCAGCATCTCGTTGTCGAAGGTCGGATCGGTGGCCGGCCCGGCCGGCGGCCAGCGCAACGGGTCCTCGGCCACCACCGCCGCGTCGGCACCGCTCAGCCCGTCCGCCGGGTCGATCCAGGCCAGCAGCGCCGCCAGATGCGCGTCTTCCAGCGCGGACTGCCCGGTCGCCCAGTGCAGCCCGAGCGCCTCGGTCATCGCCAGCAGCATCCCCGAGCCGGGATGTTCGGCCCGGTCCGCCAGGAAGGTCAGCCACTGCCCCAGCAACGGTACCGACGGCTGCACCGGATAGTCCCCGTCGGTACGCCGGAACCGCGTCGACCGCCCGAACATCCGGACGAACCCGATCCCCGCCGAGTTGGGCACCAGCACCTGCGGCGCGTCGACGTACCGGTAGCGGACCTCCTTGCCCCGGTTGGCCGCGACCGCCTCCGTCACGCCGCGAAAGCTGTCCAGATAGGGCAGCAGCACCTCGGCCAGCTCGGCGGCGAAGCCGAACCGCTGGTCCCGGTTGCGCGGCTGCGGCACCACCAGCAGTCTCGGATCATCCGGCACGGTGCCGACCAGCGCGGCCAGCGGTGCGTTCGCCTCGCCGGCCATGCTCAGCGGGATGAACACCAGCGGCCGGTCCGCGACGTGCAGGTGGCGTACGGTCGTAATCCGCTGGGCCTGCCCCACCGCCACCGCCTCGGCCCGGGCCAGCGCGGTCAGCGTACTCACACCACCGCCCCGGCACCCGCCACCGAACCGGCGGGTCCGGGCAGCAGCGTCATCCGGCCGCCCCGGCCGCCGCCACCAGCACCTCGGCGCGGAGCCGGGCGGCGTTCCGGAGCAGCGTCGCCGCCTCCGCCTGGTCGTCGGCCGGGGTCAGCTCGCCCTTCGCCAGCCCGAGCGCGGTCTCGACCCGTTCGATCCCGCCCAGCTCCTCCCGGGCCGAGGTGCCGAGCGCGGCCGTGCAGCCCCGCGCCTCGGCCCGGCAGAAGTAGGCCAGCTCGCAGACCGAGAGGCAGTCCGGGGCGTACCGGGCGTCGACCGTCTGCAACGCGTCAACCAGCGCCTCCGGGGCCCGGGTCGGCACCCCGTCGGCGTCCGGCGCCAGGTCGAAACAGAGGTTCGGCGGCAGGACGGCCAGCATCTCCTCGACCTTCGTCATCCGGCCGAGCTGCCGCCGCAGCACGGCCAACTGCTTGCGTACGTCGACCAGTACCGCCGTCGGCTGGTTGGAGAAGTCGCGCGGGCAGACCAGCACCACGTCGTGTGCCACGATCTCCGGGTCGTGTCCGGCCTCGGCCAGCATCTGCCGCATCGCCAGCACGTAGACGGCGGACTGGATCGCCGCCGCCGACACCTTGCCCGGGTCGGCCTGCCCGTCCACCACCGCGAACGACTTGATCTCGACGACGTGGAACCGCCCCTCGTGCTGGAAGGCGATCAGGTCCGGTTCGAGATAGACCCGCTGGCCGGCCACGTCCAGCCCGAGCAGCGGATGGTCGAAGAGCGTGCCGGCGCCGTCCTCCCCGGCGGCGGCCCGGAGCAGCAGGGCGCGGGAGCGGGCGTACCGGACCTCGGCGGTCTCCTTCTCCCGCCCGGTCACCGTCTCCAGGTCGTCGTACGCCACCTCGGGGATCGGCAGCCCGAGCCGTTCCCGGAGCAGTTTCACCAGCTCGGCGGCGCCACTCGCCTTCACCTGCGCCTCGAACGCGTTACCCCGGGCGATGGCGAACCCCGACTGCCCGAACCGGGCCGGAAAGTCGATATACGCCGCCAGCCGCTGCTTGTCCACCCCGGCCGTGTCGAGTACGGCCCGCCGGGCACACCCGGGATTGCGGGTCAGCGCGGCGATCGTACGGGCGTTGTGCCGCTTCGGCTTCGCCCCGCCCCGGATCGTGGCCAGCCGCTCGGCGGTAGTCCTGCTGGTGCCCATGCTGATGCTCGTCATGCCGTCTTCTCCTGGACTGTCGGGTTGCCCCGCGACACTGCCCCGCCCCGCCGGGTCACCTTGCCCGGCAGCGTCCGCAGCGTATTACCGAAGAGCTGGTCGACCTGGTCGAGCTGCCGGCGGGCCCGCTCGGCCGCCGCCGCCCGATGCGCCCGGTCGGCGTCGGCGTGCACCACGCGTTCCGCCTCGGCGGCCCTGATCACCGTCACCGGGTCCACTGTGTCTGGTCGGCCGGCGATGTCAAGCGCGCCTGGGATGTTGCTGGCGAACCGCCACACCAGCCGGGCGAGCGTGCTGCTGCCGGCCGGCACCGTACCGGCGCGCTCGGCAACCCGGACGGCGGCGGTCAGGAAGTCGACCCGGGGACTGAGCGGGCCGACGATCCGCCGCTCCAGCGGCCAGGTGGAGACCGCGACCAGGCCGCGCGCCGGCGCCAGGTGCTCGGCGGTCAGCGCCGCGCAGAGATAGTACGGCCGGGCGTACGGCGCCGTTCCGAACGAGCGCTTCTCGTCCCGGCGCAGGTGGGTGAGCTTGCCGGCGGCGAGTCCACCGGCCGCCGCCGCACCGAAGAACGCGGCGTGCACCTCGGCGACCAGCTTCGGCGCCGCCGGCACCGAGAGCAGGGTGAGCGCGTGGTGCACCTGCTCGCGTACCGGCAGCAGGGAGCCGGCGGACGACCGGCCGGCAGCGGCGGGCGGCGGGTCACCGGCCTCCTCGGCGAGGTCGCTGATGGCCTGTTCCCACTCCTGCTCGGCGATCCGCAGCTCGGCGCGGAGCCCCTTGGTGCGGGCGGTGTCCCGGGCCACGACCGAGCGCCGGATCTCGGCCCGGAGGGCGTCGATCCTGCGTTCGAGCGCTTCCATGGACTCGGCCACGAGCCGGAGGGTACAAGTTCCAGTGTTCTCCAGCAATCACCCTGATTCTCGTGTCGCAGACGAAGCACCGGGCGAGCCGCCGAACCGCTGCCCCGATCGCTGCCGCGCAGGCACCCGGGACCGGCTGGCGGCCCGGACGAGCCGGGCACAGGTCGGAGCCACCAGCCGGGGACCCATCGGGGCACCGCCCCGAAATCCTTTTCGGCAATGTAGGCACACCAGGACAGGCACGTCAAGACGAGTGTCTATACCTCGGGCGCATTGTCCCCTGTTTCGAAAGACATTTCGGAAGGCTTTCGGCTACCCGGCCCGCGGTCAAGCCGCCGGCTCGCCGGACGGTACGGCCAACTGCGCACCGAGTGGCACGGGGGTGCCGAAGTTGGGTGTGCCGTCGGCGTTCCAGGTGAACTTCTGGGCGCGGGTGGAGCGGTTCATGTCGCAGCCGCCACCGGCCGAACTGTTGGCGTGGTAGACGATCCAGTCCTCGGTACCGTCCGGCGACGTGAAGAAGCCGTTGTGGCCCGGCCCGTACACGCCGTTGGCGTTGCTGCGCTGGAACACCGGCTGCGACGACTTCACCCAGGACGACGAGTTGAGCGGATCGCCACCGTTGTAGGTGAGCATGCCCAGCTTGTAGTCCGGGGTGGAGCAGTGGCTGGCCGAGTAGACGATGAACGTCCGGCCGTTGCGCTGCAACACCTCCGCACCCTCGTTCACCGCGCCACCGACCGTCTCCCAGCCGTAGGTCGGCGTGGACAGGATCCGTCGCGTACCGCTGGCGGTCCACGGGTTGGACAGCGGCCGGATGAACATCGGCTGCGAACCGTTGTAGAACGTGCCGAGCAGGTACAGGTTGCCGTTGAGCTGGAGGATGCCGGGGTCCAGCTCCCAGGTGTTGTCCGCGGTCGGGTCGAGCAGGTCCGCCTTGAACGTGTACGGCCCCATCGGATCCGACCCGGCGCTCTCCAACACGTGGATCCGCTGGCTGCCCAGGTCGAAGGGCTCACGACCGGCGGTGTAGTAGAAATACCAGCGCCGCCCGTTCGGCCCGTCCAGCAGGTGGAACTCCGGCGCCCACATCGTGCCGGCACCGTTCGGCCGGGTCAGCGTGAACAACAGCGTGTCCGCCGCGGTGGCCAGACCGCCCAGCGTGCGCGAGCGACGCATCGTGATCGTGTTGTTCCAGGTCGTCGTGGCCAGGTAGTAGTACCCGTTGTAGTACGTCAACCAGGGATCCGGGCCGCGCGCCTTCAGCGGGTTCGTGAAGGTGGTGCGCGGCGGCGCGGTGGTCGGTGGCGCGGTGGTCGGCGCGGCGGTCGTCGGCACCGCGGTCGTCGGGGTGGTCGCCCCGGTGCAGGCGACGCCGTTGAGCGCGAAGCTGGTCGGCGCCGGGTTGGTCGAGTTGTTCCACGACGCGTTGAAACCGATGCTGACCTGGGCGCCGGTGCCGAGCCCGGCGTTCCAGCTCTGGTTGCGGGCGGTCACCTGGGCCCCGCTCTGGCTGAAGACGGCGCTCCAGCCCTGGCTGACCTGCTGCCCGGCGGTGAACGACCAGGTCAGGGTCCAGCCGTCGAGCGGGTCGCCGAGGTTCCTGAGGTCGACGGTGCCGGTGAACCCGCCGGGCCACTGGGACCCGATCCGGTAGGTCACCGAGCATCCGGCGGCGGCGGAGGCCGCGGTGACGGCGGTGACGGCGCCGACCGATCCGACGGCACAGACGGCCACGGCGGCGATGACAGAGCGCAATCGTGTGAGGCGCATGGGTGGCTCCCGATGGCAGGGGTCATGACGAAGGCGGTCGCCCGGGAGCCGGCTTCATGCATCAACGTATGTCAATCATCTCCGTCCCCGCAAGGCACCGCAAACGATTGAGATCAATCGCTTGACAGTGTCGGCGTACCCCACCCAAGATGTGGTGACTGGCCACTCCACGCATCCTGATCCGGGCAGGGATCACGGCGGCCACACCCGTATCTGCCCCGGACACGTAGGGATGCGACGATGAAAACCCGATCCGCATGGCGTCGCTGGCTGGCCGCGTTCGCGCTGGTCGCAGCCAGTACGACGACGCTGGTCGCGCCGCAACTGGCGCCCGCCGCCGAAGCGGCGGCCAAGACGGTCTGGATTCCGGACCGTTGGCAGAGCACCGGCGAGGTGCCCTGGGCGTCGAACCGCACCAGGGAATCGACCAACTTCATCCTGCTCTGGGGAGAGAAGTCCGGCACCAACCCGCTCACCGCGCCCGGCGAGTACCGGTTCGACCCGGACAACATCCTCAGCCAACTCGAAAACCTGTACTCGTTCTACGTGAACACGATGCGGTTCACGCCGGAGACCGGGCTGCTGGCCCAGCACAAGATCATCGTGATCGTCACGCGTACCTGGAACCGGACCGCGCTCGACGCCTGGGCAACCGGCGGCTCCACCGACGGCCGGGTGGGTGTCATCAACATCGCGCCCGGTGCCGCGCAGCCCGGTTCCTGGGGCCTGGCGCACGAGCTGGGGCACGTGATGCAGAACTACACGTTCCTCGGCCGCTCCGGCATGGGCTTCACGCACGCCTCGGCCGGCACCTTCTGGGAGGCCAGCGCCGAGTTCATGGCGATGCAGGTCTACCCGCGCGGCGGCGCCGGTGACCTCACCCGCTGGCTGCGTACCGAGAACCTGTACTACTCCTCGTCCCGGCACCACTACGGCGCCTGGATGCTGTTGCAGTACATCAAGGACCGCGACGGCATCGAGATGGTCAACCGGATCTGGAACGAGGCCCGCAACACCGAACACCCGCTGGAGGTGTACCGGCGGATCACCGGCATCAACCAGGCCGAACTCAACCGGCGCGTCGGCGAGTACGCCCAGCACAACGTCACCTGGGACTACGCCAACCGCGCCGACTTCATGCCGTTCATCAACAGTGTCTACGGCGCCGGTTTCCTCAACGCCTACAAGGGCGTACCGGTCGAGGCGGTCAACGCGAGCGCCCGGCACTACCGCGTCTCCGACGCGATGGCGCCGTCCGACTACGGCTACAACAAGATCCAGCTCGTTCCGGACAGCGACGGCGCGCTGATCCGCCTGCACCTGAAGGGTCATGCGGAGACCGGGGCCACCGGCTGGACGTTCGGGTTCGTCGCGGTGCGCAACGGCACACCCAGGTACGGGCCGCTGACCCAGGGCACCTCCGGTCAGCTCAGCTTCCAGACCCAACCCGGTGAACGCGAGGTGTTCCTGGTCGTCACCGGCACCCCGGCCAGCGCGGTGCCGAAGTACGCGTTCCTCGACGGCTGGCCGAAGAACCGCCGCTACCCGTACGAGTTCCGCATCTCCGGTGCGATCCCGTCCGGCCACGAGCCCGGCTACCAGAAGCCGGCCGCCACCAACGGCGGGCGTTGGCACTCCAACGGCGGCGGTTGGGTCGCCGGCAACGCGAACGTGGCCGCGACCGCGTACGTCGGGCCGCGCGCCGCCGTCTACAGTGGATCGGTGACCGGCAACGCCCGGATCGAGGATCTGGCCTGGGTCAACGGCGGCACCGTCAACGGAAACGCGGTCGTCAAGGGCAACGCGATCATCCACGGCGGCGTGACCATCGGCGGCAGCGCGGTGGTCGGCGGCGACGCCGAACCACCGGCCGGGCCGACCGGAGGCAACTGCTCGTCGGGCACGTACCTGATGTTCAACCCGAGCCGGAGCTGCGACGGCGGCGGCGGTGAGGCGGATGTCAACCCGCCGCACGGCACGTTCAGCTCCGACGAACTCGCCATCACCGGCGGGACCAATCCCACCACCCCGCCGCCCACCGCCACCCCGACACCGACCACCCCGACACCGACGACGCCACCGGCCAGTACGCCGCCGCCGGGTGGCACGGCCGCCTGCCGGGTGGCGTACGCGGCCAACTCCTGGAACAACGGGTTCACCGGCGATGTGACGGTCACCAACACCGGCACCAGCGCCGTCAACGGCTGGACGCTGAGCTTCTCGTTCCCGACCGGTCAGCAGGTCACCAACAGTTGGAACGCCACGGTGACGCAGAGCGGATCGACGGTGACCGCCCGGAACGCGGCCCACAACGGCTCGATCACACCGAACGGCACCGCCTCGTTCGGCTTCCAGGGCACCCACGGCGGCACCAACCAGCCGCCCACCGGCTGGACCCTGAACGGCTCCCCCTGCACCACCTGACGGCCGACCGGGGTGGGGCACGGTTGCCGCCCCACCCCGGAAGCCGCCCCGAGTCCGGGCTGCGGCGGGACGAGGCGCTTCGCTACCGGAATGCGGGCCAGTACTCCGCCCTTCAGGGCGGGGGTGAAGGCCCGCGCGGGGATGGCCGCCAAGGCCCGAGCCGATTGGCGACAGCCCTGATCCTGGGGACCCTGCTGGCCGCCGGGTTGGCCGGCTGTCGAACTCTGCCGGCTGCCCGGCGTCACCCGGGTGGTGCTGCCACCGAAGATGGGCGGCTGACGGTCAGCCGCCCAGCCGCTGCCGGGCCAGGAACTTGGGCACGACCATCCGCCACGCCTCGGTGACCAGCTCGGTCATCTGGTCGTGGTCGAGCCGGGCCAGGTGACAGCAGACCCAGTTGAACCGCAGGTCGGACTCGCCGGGCAGGAAGAACAGCTCCGGGTCGCTGGCGACCAGGGCGTCGCGCTCCTCTTTGGGGAAGCCGAAGCCCATCGTCGTCTCGTCGCGGGAGAAGGCGACGTAGACGATCGCGCCGACCCGGAACTTCACCCGGTCACGGATCAGGTGCTCGCTGCTGCGCGGCAGCGTCCGGGCCAGCGCCCGCACGTCGGCTACGGTCACCACCCGCCGAGCGTAGCGCCGAGCACCGACACTCTGGTCGACTCGGCCGGCACCGGGAAACGGGTGATCCGTGCAATCCCTGCACGAGTCACGAAGACTCGACCTCTGGTACGAGCCGGCGGACCAGCGCCCGCATCCGGGTCCGTTCGGTGGACGAGGCCGACATCTGCTTCAGACCAGCACCGTTCGACGCGCCGAAGAATCGGCACAGCACCAGTGCGGCCTGGCGCCCGGTCACCGTCTTCGGCTATGCCGACTCCCGCAGGCCAGCGGCGTACGCGGCATTCAGTAGTCGCCAGAGGTCTACCGCGTCCTTCGCGGCGAACCGCCCCCGGTAGGCCAGCGCCTTGAGGCACACCGCCGAGATGAGTTCTGGCAGCACGAGCCGGATTGCGAGTTCGGTTCCGCTGGTGAGGCGTACCTGAACCTCCACGACCGCGCCAGGACGGTGTAGTGCCAGCAGTAGTCCGGGCACCTCATCGACGACGAGTTCCCCCGTGCCGCTGGTTCGGTACGAGCGCGCCTCGGTATGAGGGGCCAGCACGTCGATCACCAACTCAAGCGGCCCGTACGGGTCGGACAGCTCCCGCACGAACCGGGTTGGCCGCCCCGCGCGGCAGGTACCCGTGCCTGGTCAGCGCCGGCGGAAGACGCGGGTCGGCGATCACCGCCGGCAGCGCCGCGAAGTCCGCGTCCGCCGTTTCCCGCATCGGCACCTGGTCCGCGACTCCGTGTACGGCGACGAGCAGTGTCACCATGTGCCCGCCGACGATTCGATAGTCCACACCCAGCGTGGCCGCGATCATCGAGAGATCCGCAAGGGTCAGGTAGCCCGCGTCCGCCGCTCGACTGGTGGAGACGATCGAGATCGGAAGTGCCGGCGGCGGCGCCGCAGCTCCGGTCGGCGATCGACCTGTCATGCCACGGCCTCTCCGTACGCGCGCCGACTGCGGCTCCGCAGTTCTCGCCACAACCGCACCACCGCCTCCTCGGCGTCCGCGCCGGGTGCCCGGTGGACGTCCCAGATGACCTGCATCAGGTCCGCCAGCGGCAACGGCGTGCTCCGTCGGGACGCGCCCGGCACACCGACCGGCCACACCCCCGGATCCTGGGGCACGATGAACTCCAGTGTCGCGTCCTCCTCCGCCGCCGGCACGAACCCGGACGCGGCCGGATCGACGCCGTTGCGGGCGTAGACGACCGCGCGATTCGGACTGCGCCACGGCGCGATGAGGTCGGCGGCGACGTCACCGGACAGCACGGCCGCGGGCTGGTCGACCGTGGTGGCCCGACGAGTGGCCGTGTCGACCTGCTCCATCACCGTGCGTGCCTGCGTGATGGCGGGGTCCAGGCTGTACCAGTACGTGCTGAGCCCGCCCGGGCCGGGATACTCCGCCAGCCACCAGCCCAGCAGGCGGTCGAAGTCTCGTATCCGCCAGCCCACTCCGGTGCGCTCGACCAGCCCCTGGTCGGTGAACCACCGGAGTGCCTGGGACACCCGGGGCTGCGAGAGCCCCGTCAGATCCGCCAACTGCTGCTGGGTCGCGTACGGCTGTTTCAAAAGCCGGCGTACCAGGGTGAACGTTCCCCAGGGCACCGGGCCGGTCCGGCGCCGCCCCGAGGAACGGCGCTGGACCTCGTTGCCGGAGGCCCCGACGTCCAGCCGATTCCCCGCGACGCGCAACACACCCGTGACCTGCCGACCGTCATCGACGAGCCAGGACCAACCAGCGGCATCCAGCATCGCCCGCACCGCAGGGGACGCCGCCGGCACGATCAGCAACCCCGGCTCTGTCTGCCGTTCGAGGATGCCGACGAGATCGCGAGGGTGCAGTGGTCTCGCCCGGGCGAGGACTTTGGTCGATGCATGGTGTTCGGCGTGACGTAGCTCGACGCGCTCGGCATCGACCGGCACGACGACAACGCCCGCGTCGGCCAGAGCCTGCCATGGCCGGGACGACATAAGCATTATCAGCTCTCCTCTGACAATACTTATAGCATGCCCTGGGGCACGAGGGGGCGAGATGTAGAAATCGAAGTATATCTATCAATCGGCGGTGGCGGCCGACGGCAGATGCAGTCGCGGACGGTAACTCAGCGGGCGTCGACCGGGGTCGGCGCGGCCAGGTGCTGGCGGGCGAACTCCAGCGCCGCCCGCAGGTCGCCCTCCCGGTCGGCCCGGCTGCGGGCCCGCCGGGTGGAGACCTCGACCGCGACCGAGCCGGTGAAGCCCCGCCCGGCGAGCGAGGTCAGCAGCTCGGCACAGGGCTGGGTGCCCCGGCCGGGCACCAGGTGCTCGTCCCGGCCCTCGCCGGTGCCGTCCCCGAGGTGTACGTGCGCCAGCCCGGCCCCCATCGTGTCGGCCATCTCCAGCGCGTCGCTGTGCGAGGCGGCGCAGTGCGACAGGTCCAGGGTGTAGGCGGGATAGCCGGTCTCGGTCGGGTTCCACCCCGGCATGTACGGCACGAACTCCCGGCCGGCCATCCGGACCGGGTACATGTTCTCCACCGCGAACCGGATCCCCGGGTGCTCCTCGCCGAGTGTGCCGAGCCCGTCGACGAACGAGCGGGCGTATTCCCGCTGCCAGGTGAACGGCGGGTGCACCACCACCGTCGGCGCCTCCAGGGTCTCGGCCAGTACCGCCGAGCGGCGCAGCCGCTCCCACGGGTCGGAACTCCAGACGCGCTGGGTGACCAGCAGGCAGGGCGAGTGCACCGAGAGCACCGGTACGTCGTAGTGCCGGGCCAGGCCGCGCAGCGCTCCGGCGTCCTGGCTCACCGCGTCGGTCCAGACCATCACCTCGACGCCGTCGTAGCCGAGCGCCGCCGCCATCTCGAAGGCGGCTGCGGTCGGCTCGGGAAAGACCGAGGAACTCGACAGCAGTACGCGGGTGGTCACGGTCTCAGGGTAGCCCGACCAGGCACACCACACCCGGCCGCGGATCGGGCCCAAAGCCGCAGCAACGGACAAAACAGCAGGTCACACCGGCTGCCGCGGACCCTGTGCCGGCTCCAGCAGATCGAGCCGGCGCAGGATCACACCCTCCCGGAGCGCCCACGGGCAGATGTCCAGGTTCTCCACCCCGAGCCGGCGCATCGCCGCCTCGGCCACGATCGCCCCGGCCAGCAACTGGTGCGCCCGGCGCGCGCTGACCCCTTCGAGTTCGGAGAGTTTGCTCGGCGGGATGTGCCGGATGAAGCCGATCACCTGCCGCAGCCCGGTCTGGGAGAGGCTGCGCGGCGCCCAGAGCCCGTCCGACGACGGCGCCGCCCCGGCCAGCCTGGCCAGGCTCCGGAAGGTCTTGCTGGTGGCGGCGACCTGGTCCCAGCCGACCTCGACGGTGTCGTCGACCACGGTGTCGAGCATCTCCTCGACGTACGCCTCCAGCTTGGTCACCGCCGCCGACGACGGGGTGTGGTGGCTGTCCGGCCCCACGTCCAGCCACTCCCGGGTGAGCCGGCCGGCGCCGAGCGGCAGCGAGTGGGCGAACTCGGGTTCCTCGTCGATCCCGGCCGCCAGCTCCAGCGAACCGCCGCCGATGTCCAGTACCAGCAGCCGACCGGCGGACCAGCCGAACCACCGGCGTACGGCGAGGAAGGTCATCCGGGCCTCGTCGGCGCCGGAGAGCACCTGGAGGCGTACCCCGGTCTCGGTCCGGACCCGGGTCAGCACCTCCGGCGCGTTGGTGGCGTCCCGGACCGCGGAGGTCGCGAAGGCCAGCAGGTCGTCGGCGGTCAGCCGGGCCGCGGCCATCTTCGCCTCGTTCACCGCCTCGACCAGGGCATCCGCCCCGGCGACCGTCAGCTCACCGTCCCGGCCGATCTGCTCGGCGAGCCGGATCACCGCCTTTTCGGAGTGTGCCGGCCAGGGATGGGCGCCGTGGTGCGCGTCCACGACCAGAAGGTGCACGGTGTTGGAACCGACATCAAGCACGCCGAGTCGCATGGGAAAGACACTAGACGCAGGTCGCGGGCGGATAGCGGGCGTAGGCTGGCCGGGTGGCAACAGCACGTAACCAGCTCCGGATCCTGGTGGACGACCCCGACGACCCCCGCGGCCGGGAGGTCCCGCTCGACTTTCCCCGGGAGTGGCTCGAATTCGCCGACCCGGCCGACCCCGAGCACCTGATCCGGGCCGACCTGACCTGGCTGCTCTCCCGGTGGACCTGCGTCTTCGGCCAGACCTGCCACGGCATCATCGCCGGCCGGGCCGCCGACGGCTGCTGCTCGCACGGCGCGTTCTTCACCGACGCCGACGACGAGAAGCGGGTCCGCTCGGCGGTCAAGCGGCTCACCCCGCAGACCTGGCAGCACTACCGGCGGGGCTTCAAGAACTACACCGAGCTGGACTCGGTGGACGGCGAGACCCCGGCCCGGCGTACGGCGACCCGGGGCGAGGAGGCGCCGTGCGTCTTCCTCAACGACGCGGACTTCGCCGGCGGGGGCGGCTGCGCGCTGCACGCCCAGGCGCTGCGCGACGGGGTACACCCGCTGGAATACAAGCCGGACGTCTGCTGGCAACTGCCGGTACGCCGGGACCAGGACTGGGTGAAGCGACCGGACGGGACGAAGGTGCTGGTCTCGACGCTGGGCGAGTTCGACCGGCGCGGCTGGGGCGCGGGCGGTCACGACCTCGACTGGTGGTGCACCTCGTCGCCGGAGGCACACGTCGGCACCGAGCCGATGTATTTGTCGTACGAGCCGGAGCTGACCGCGCTGGTCGGCAAGCCGGCGTACGCGAAACTGGCCGAGCTCTGCGCGGAGCGGGAGCGGCGCGGCCTGGTGGCGACACACCCGGCGACCGCCGGGGCCGACCCGGTGTTGGACCGCCGGGAGGAGGGCGGCCGGGAGCCGGCCAGCCCGAGGGCCGCCACCGCCGGCCGGCGGCCGGCACCGCAGCGCAGGCCGCGCGGCACCAGAGGCTGAGCCGCCGCCCGCCGCCCGGAAACGGCGACGCCCCGCGCCGGCCTCGACCCGGCTGCGGACCACGGCCCCGACCGGCTGCGCGGCCTACGGCTCGAACTTGTAGCCCAGGCCCCGGACGGTGACGATGAAGCGCGGCGCGGAGGGCTCCGGCTCGACCTTCGAGCGCAGCCGCTTCACGTGTACGTCGAGGGTCTTGGTGTCGCCGACATAGTCCGCGCCCCAGACCCGGTCGATCAACTGTCCCCGGGTGAGCACCCGTCCGGCGTTGCGGAGCAGCAGCTCCAGCAGCTCGAACTCCTTCAGCGGAAGCTGCACCGGGGCGCCGTCGACGGTGACCACGTGCCGCTCGATGTCCATCCGGACCGGGCCGGCGGTCAGCGTCGGGGTGCCCGGCTCGACGGTCTCGTTGCCGCGCCGCCGGAGTACCGCCCGGACCCGGGCGACCAGCTCGCGTGGCGAGTACGGCTTGGTCACGTAGTCGTCGGCGCCGATCTCCAGCCCGACCACCTTGTCGATCTCGCTGTCCCGGGCGGTGACCATGATGATCGGCACCTGGGAGCGCTGGCGGAGCTGCCGGCACACCTCGGTACCGGACATCTCGGGCAACATCAGGTCGAGCAGCACGATGTCCGCGCCGGTACGGTCGAACTCGGTCAGCGCCGCCGTGCCGGTCGCCGCGGCCGAGACCTCGAATCCTTCCTTGCGCAGCAGGTAGGAGAGGGCGTCGGAAAACGACTCCTCATCCTCGACCACGAGTACGCGGGCCACGGACTTTCCTTTCTGGTGACGGTCCGCCTCGGAACTATCCGAAGGAACCGGTCTCGATCTCAACTGACGGGGCTGGCGGTAGGAAGGCGTCCGGCGGACGCGCGGGAAGCCGGAGGGTGAACGTCGAGCCTCCACCAAGAGTGCTGGAAACCTCGACCCGGCCGCCATGGTTGGTGGCGATGTGCTTGACGATCGCCAGGCCGAGGCCGGTCCCGCCGGTCTGCCGTGACCGGGCCTGGTCGGCCCGGTAGAACCGCTCGAAGATCCGGCCCACGTCGTCCGGGGCGATCCCGATGCCCTGGTCGGTGACGGCGATCTCGATGTGTTCGCTGGTGCTCTTGATCGCCACGGTGACCTGGGTCTGTTCCGCCGAGTACGCGATCGCGTTCTCCACCAGGTTGCTGACCGCGGTGGCGATCTGGCTGTCGCTGCCGTAGACGGTGAGGTCCCGTTCGCCCTCGACCACGACGGTGATCTCCCGGGCGGTGGCGGCGGTGCGGGTCCGGTCGACCACCTCGGCGGTGACCCAGTCCAGCGCTACCGGCTCCGGCGCGGGCAGCGGCTCCGCGCCCTGCAACCGGGTGAGTTCGAGCAGCTCGTTGACGAGCTTGCCGAGCCGGGTGGACTCGTGCTGGATCCGCTCGGCGAACCGGCGGGCCGCCGCCATGTCCTCGGTGGGGTCCAGCGTCGCGTTACCGGCGGTCTGGTCGGTGGCGTCCAGCAGCGCCTCGGCGAGCAGTTGCAACGCCCCGATCGGGGTCTTCAGCTCGTGGCTGACGTTGGCCACGAAGTCCCGGCGGACCCGGGCGACCCGGTGCGACTCGGTCACGTCGGCCGCCTCGACCGCGATGTAGCCGGAGCCCAGGCCCATCGCCCGCAGGTGCACGCCGAGCGGGTCGGACATGCCACCCTCGCGACCCCGGGGCAGGTCCAGCTCGACCTCGCGGCGCACTCCGGTGCGCCGCACCTGGCCGGCCAGGGTACGGATGATCGGGTGCGCGACGACCGTGCCGGGGGTACTGCCGACCCGGAGCAGTCCCATCGCCCGGGCGGCCGGGTTCACCAGGACCGGGACGTCGTGTGCGTCGAGGACGACCACCCCGACCCGGAGCGAGTCGAGGCTCTTGCGGCCGAGTCCCGGCAACCCGCCGGCCTGCTCGTCAGTGCCTATCGCCGGCCTCCTGTTACTGCGTGTCCCGCCTCGTCCGGTCGTGGTGCCGCCGGCCGAGAACCATCCGGAGACCCGGTGGCGGAGCGGACCGAGGGACAGGCCGAGACCGAGCCCGACGAGCACGCCCGCGACCACCCCCCATTCCACGCGGCGATCGTAGGGTCATCGTTAACCTGTCGACCAGGCAAAATTGGGCGAATCACGCGCCGATCGGAGAATGTTCACCCCCCGGCCCAGTGCCGTTCACAGATGTTCACCACGGCGCCGCCCAATCCCCCTACCGTGGTCGGGACCGACACCTGTACGACCGTCCGTGGGCGAAACCACCACGGTCGGCGAAACCGCCACTCCCACCAGGACGTGATCATGCGCGAGGAATTCCGGATCGACCTGAACATCGTGAGCCAGTTGCTGGTCGACATGGCCGAGGCGATCCGGGCCGCGATGCGCCAGGCCACCCGGGCACTGCTCACCGCCGACCGGACGGCCGCCGAGACCGTGATCGAGCGGGACGCGGAGATCGACTCCCTCTACCGGCAGGTCGAGGAGCGGGTCTGCGACCTGCTGGCCCGGCAGGCGCCGGTCGCCTCCGACCTGCGCGCCCTGGTCACCGCCCTGCACGTCGCCGCCGACCTGGAGCGGATGGGCGACCTCGCCGACCACGTGGCCAAGACCGCCGTACGCCGGCACCCGTCGCCCGCCGTACCGGCCGAACTGCGCCCGGTCTTCACCGAGATGGCCGGAGTGGCGGACCGGATCGCCGACAAGATCGCGAACGTACTCTCCAAGCCCGACGCCGACCTCGCCGCCGAACTGGACCGGGACGACGACGCCATGGACAGCCTGCACCGGCAACTCTTCGCGGTGCTGCTCGCCGACGACTGGCCGTACGGGGTGGAGACCGCCATCGACGCGACCCTGCTCGGCCGCTTCTACGAGCGGTACGCCGACCACGCGGTGAACGCCGGCCGCCGGGTCGTCTACCTGGTCACCGGCGAGACCGTCACCGACTGAGCCGCGGACGCCGAGAGCCCCTCCCCGGTCGGGAAGGGGCTCTCGGCGTAGCGGGACGGTTCAGCGGCCTTGGTTGGCGACCGCGGCGGCGGCATCCTTGGCCGCCTCGGGGTCGAGGTACGCCCCGCCGGTCACCAGCGGGCGCATCGACCGGTCGAGGTCGTAGCGCAGCGGGATCCCGGTCGGGATGTTGAGCTTGGCGATCGCCTCGTCGGAGATGCCGTCCAGGTGCTTGACCAGTGCCCGCAGCGAGTTGCCGTGCGCGGCGACCAGCACCGTCCGGCCGGCCAGGATGTCCGGCACGATCGCGTCGAACCAGTACGGCAGCATCCGGTCGACGACGTCCTTCAGGCACTCCGTCTTCGGCATCAGCTCGGGCGGGAGCAGGGCGTAGCGCGGGTCGCCGACCTGGGACCACTCGTCGCCGTCGGCGATCGGCGGCGGCGGGGTGTCGTACGACCGGCGCCAGAGCATGAACTGCTCCTCGCCGTACTCGGCCAGGGTCTGCTTCTTGTCCTTGCCCTGGAGCGCGCCGTAGTGCCGCTCGTTGAGCCGCCACGAGCGGCGTACCGCGATCCAGTGCCGGTCGGCAGCGTTCAGCGCCAGCTCGGCGGTGCGGATCGCCCGGCGGAGCACGCTGGTGTGCAGCACGTCGGGCAGCAGGTTGTGCTCGCGCAGCAGCTCGCCGCCGCGCCGGGCCTCGCTCTCACCCTTGGCCGTGAGGTCCACGTCGACCCAGCCGGTGAAGAGGTTCTTGGCGTTCCAGTCGCTCTCGCCGTGCCGGAGCAGCACCAACGTGCCGACCGCGGCGCCCTCGCCTGCCACCACGGTTTCCTCCGGCCGATCACTCGTGCTCGCAGTCATGGAACTCATCCTGCCGGACCCGGCTGGCCGGCACGCGACGACCCGGGGTGACGACCGACACGTGGAAAACGGGATGACCAGGCCGGACCCGCCGCACTAGCTTCGTAAGGCGTTTGAGGATAAGCGGTCATTACAAGTACGGGGGCGGCGGATGCGGACGGTCGGGAAGTGGTTCCAGGACACCACCGGCGGTCTACCCCGGACCTTCTGGTACCTCTGGGCCGGCACGCTGGTCAACCGGCTCGGTTCCTTCGTCCTCGTCTTCCTGGCCATCTACCTGACCACCGCACGGGGCTTCTCCGAGTTCCAGGCCGGGATCGTGCTCGGGCTCTGGGGCGCCGGCGGTGCGGTCGGCACCCTCACCGGCGGGATCCTCGCCGACCGGTGGGGCCGGCGACCCACCCTGCTCACCGCACACCTGGGCGCGGCGGCGATGATGCTGGCGCTCGGGTTCGCCCGGGACCTGTGGCTGGTCGGGCTCGGCGCGCTGCTGCTCGGGATGTTCGCCGAGGCGGCCCGGCCGGCCTTCGGCGCGATGATGGTCGACGTCGTACCCGAACGGGACCGGCTGCGCGCCTTCACCCTGAACTACTGGGCGATCAACCTCGGCTTCGCATCCGCCGCGATCCTGGCCGGGCTGGCCGCCGAGGCGAGCTACCTGCTGCTCTTCGTGGTCGACGCGGCGACCACGGTCAGCACCGCGCTGATCATCTTCCTGAAGGTGGGCGAGACCCGGCGGGTCCGTACCGAGCCGTCCGGGCGGGCCGCTCCGCACCGGGCCGGGCGGGCCGCTCCGCACCGGGGCGGGCTGGGCAGCGCGCTGCGGGATCGGGTCTTCGTCGGTTTCGTGGCGCTGAACGTCCTGATGGCGCTGGTCTTCATGCAGCACATCTCGATGCTGCCGATCGCGATGGGCCAGGACGGGCTGTCGCCGTCGACGTACGGGTCGGTGATCGCGGTCAACGGGGTGCTGATCGTGGCCGGGCAACTCTTCGTACCGCGACTGATCCGGGGACGGGGCCGGTCCCGGGTGTTGGCGCTGGCCGCGCTGATCGTCGGGGTCGGCTTCGGGCTGACCGCGTTCGCGGACGTGGCCTGGTTCTACGTGCTCACCGTACTGATCTGGACCCTCGGCGAGATGCTCAACTCGCCGTCCAACTCGACCCTGATCGCCGAGCTCTCCCCGGCGGCGCTGCGCGGTCGCTACCAGGGGCTCTTCTCGCTCTCCTGGTCGGTGGCGACGTTCGCCGCCCCGATCACCGGGGGCTTCGTACGGGAACAGTTCGGCAACGCGGCACTCTGGTTGGGCTGCGCGGCGCTCGGCGGGGTGGTGGCGGTCGCCCACCTGCTCTCCGGCCCGGCCCGGGAACGGCGGGTCAGGGCGCTACGCACGACCGGGGCCGGAGCCGCGGAGCCGGCCGAACCGAAGGCCGACGCGCCCGGACCGGAGGCGGAGGTGGGCGTACCGGCCGGCGGGTCGTCGGGCAGCCGGTTGCGGAGTGCGGGAATTCCGGCAACTCGACCGAACCACATGTCCACTTCCAGTTGACGGACAATCCGGATCCGGACGTCGCGCGGGGAATTCCGTTCACCTGGCTCGCCTGACGGGGAATCGGCGTAGCGGGCAACGGAGAGGTCGTCGAGATCGACACCGCGACGACGCGGTGGGCGACAAGGGATTTCACCGCCGGGTAACGAGACCGGACAGGGTGGACCGGCGGCGGCGGGCGACGTTCACCCCCGTAAACGTCGCCCGCACACACCGCCGGTTACAGGTGGCGGCGCCGTCCCCCAACGGCTTCGACTGCCACCCGTCCCCCAGCGCCAGTGCCCGGTGCACAGATCTGCGCGATCTGCCGTTCCCCCGAACGCTTCCGAGCGTGGCGCGTGCAATAACGTTAGTTGTCGCCGGATGACCGACACAAGCCGGTAACTCTGTCTCGCCCATCACATCCAAGGGCGATCGATTTCCGGCGCCATCGTTGTGCAACACCGCAGGTACCCCGGAACATTCCCGGTCCACCCACCCGGAACTCAGCCGTCCTCGCGCATCGGCGATTCGGTACGGAAGAAGTTGCTCTGCCGACCGTCGGAAAGCTGCTCCTGGTAAATGAAATTCAGTTGGCGTAGGTCGAAGGTGTGGAACCACTCGTCCCAGCTGACCGGCTTCAGTCGTCCGCCTTCCCGCCAACCGGGGAAGTCAAACGTCAGTACGCCGAGCCGACCCTCGCGTTCGGTGCCCTCGATCGTGGCCGGTTGGGCGTTCCGGCCCTCCGCCCAGCGCCGGATCACGTCGTGGTCCTGGGTCACCAGGCTCCGCCCCGGACGCTCCGGGGTGTCCTGCGGCGAGGCGATCGGCTGGGCGTACTTCAGCGACTTCGACTTCCCGCCACCGGTCGAGGTGGACTTCCGGGCCCCGTTCGCCTTCCGGGCCGGTGCGGCGCTCGGCTTCCGGGCTCCGGTCGTCTTGCGAGCGGCCGTGGTGCTCTTCCCGGCGGTCGTACCCTTCCGGGCTCCGGTCGTCTTGGCCGGACCGGTCGCCCGGGTGCCGGCCGTCTTGGCCGGACCCGTCGCGCGGGCGCCGGGAGCCTTCCGGGCCGGCGCCGTGGCGGTCCGCTGGGCGCCACCCGTCCGGGCGGAGGTCACCTTGCGGGCCGGCGCCTTCCGGGCGGCGGCCACCGTCTTGCGGGCCGGAGCCTTCTTCGCGGGGGCCTTGCGGGCGGGCGCCTTCTTCGCGGTGGCCCGCTTGGCCGGCGCCTTCTTCGCGGGCGCTCGCTTGGCCGGCGCCTTCTTCGCGGTCGCCCGGGCCGTGGTGGTCTTCCGGGCCGGCGCCTTCTTCGCCGCGACCGTACGTGACGGTGCCTTCTTCGCGGTCGCCCGCTTGGCCGGCGCCTTCTTCGCGGTCGTCTTCCGGGCCGGCGCCGCCGTGGCCTTCCGGCCGGTCGTACCGCCCCGGCCCTCGGCTTTCAGCGTCCGGACCAGGCTCTTCACCAGATCCATCTTGCGAAGCGCGGATATACCTGAAATGCCGCGTTTCCTGAGCTGTCCCCGGATGTCGTCGACCTTCATCAAGCTGATCTTGCGCTCGTTGATGTCACCCGTACTGCTGCTGGATCGGCGCTTCGTCGCGGTCGCGGTTGCGCCGCGACCGGAACTGTTCCGCTGAGCCATGAGATCCTCACGCTCCCTCTGACAGTCTGACCTCGGCAGGCGGCGCGGCCATCGCCACATCCTGGTGCCGCCGCCGGGGCATACCCGTCAGGGGCGGTCCAAACCCGAGTTTTCCGTCGCCGAACGCTCGAAGAGGTGCGCGAACGCTCGCAGGTTCGCCAACGACTCGCCCCGGCTGACCCGCCACTCCCACTCCCGGCGGATCGCCGTACCGAAGCCGATCTCCAGCATGGTGTCGAACGACTCGTCCGCGTAGGTCAGTACGGAGCCGAAGAGGCGGTCCAACTCCTCCTCGGTCACCCCGGCCAGGCCCACCCGGCCGGTCAGGTAGACGTCACCGACCGCGTCGACGGAGAACGCCACGCCGTACATCCGGGCGTTGCGCCGCAACAGCCAGGTGAAGAGTTCCTCGCGCCGCTCGTCCGGCTGGCGCATCACGAACGCCTCGACCCGCAGCGAGTGCTCCCCGACGATCAGGTTGCAGACCGTCTTGAGCTTGTGCGTACCGGGCAGGGTGACCGCATACGAGTGTTCACCGGTCGGCTCGCAGGCCAGCTCCCGGTCGGCACAGACCGACTCGATCAGCCGACCGATCTCCGCCCGAGACTCCACCATCTTGCCGCCCACCTTCCGGTCCGGGCCGTGCCGTGGCAACGCGACGTCCAGCGCGACACGCGTACGCAGGGCGTTCAGCAGGTCGCCAGCGGGAGCGTCGCCGTGCCGTCCGCCAGCTCGGACGCGAGCCGGTCACGGTACTCCGCCACCGCCTCACGGTAGACCCCGAGCAGCCCGCTCGCGGTACGCGCCCAGGAGAAGGCGCGGGCGTGCTCGACCGCCCCCCGGGACAGCTCGGCCCGCCGCCGTGGCGCGGCCAGCAGGCCGCCGAGTACCCGGGCCCAGTCGCGCGGATGGTGCCCGTCGACGAGTACGCCGCTGCTGCCGTCCCGGACGGCGGTGACCAGACCGCCCACCGCGGCGGCGACCACCGGGGTACCGCAGGCCTGTGCCTCCAGGGCGACCAGGCCGAACGACTCGTTGTGCGACGGCACCGCCACCAGGTCGGCGGCCCGGTAGAGCGCCGGCAGGTCGTCGCCGGTCTGCGGCGGCAGGAACCGCACCGCACCGCCGACACCGAGCTTGCCGGCGAGTTCGATCAGCGAGGTCGGCTGGTCCAGCCCGCTGCCGCTCGGCCCGCCCGCGATCACCACGGTGACCGTCTCGGCGGTCCCGGGCTGCCAGCTCCACAGCTCGGCGAGCGCGTGCAGCAGCACGTCCGGCGCCTTCAGCGGCTGGATCCGGCCGACGAAGGCGACGATCGTGCCCCGTTCGGGCAGCCCCAACCGCCGCCGGGCGGCGAGCCGGACCGCCTCCTCCAGTCCGGCCGGGGACGGGGTGAACCGGTCCAGGTCGACGCCGGGGCGGACCACCTCGACCCGTTCCGGGTCGGCGTCGTACCGGGAGATCAGGTCCCGGGCCTCGACCGTGGTGTTCGCGACCAGCCGGTCGGCCTCGGCCACCACCTGCTCCTCGCCGATCACCCGTGCCTTCGGCTCGGGCCGGTCCCCCTCGGCGAGCCGGGCGTTCTTCACCTTGGCCAGGGTGTGCGCGGTGTGCACCAGCGGCACCCCCCAGCGCTCCTTGGCCAGCCAGCCCACCTGTCCGGAGAGCCAGTAGTGCGAGTGGATGAGGTCGTAGAAGCCGGGCGGGCGGGCGGCCTCGGCCCGGAGTACGCCGGCGGTGAAGGCACAGAGCTGGCCGGGCAGCTCCTCCTTGGCCAGTCCCTCGAAGGGGCCGGACGTGACGTGCCGGACCGTCACCCCGGGGGCCATCTCGACCACCGGCGGCAGGTCGCTGGAGGTGGCCCGGGTGAAGATCTCGACCTCGACCCCGGCCTCGGCCAGCCGCCGGGAGACCTCGACGATGTAGACGTTCATCCCACCGGCGTCGCCGGTGCCGGGTTGGTGCAGCGGTGAGGTGTGCACGGAGAGGGTCGCGATGCGTCGCGGCGTCGGCCACGGTTGGATGCCTCGTTGCCGGGCTACCCCGGTGTGCAGTTCCGCCACGTCCGCTCCTTCTGTCAACGTGTTGCGCCGACCCCGCACGACCGGGTCACCTCACAGAGCAACCACCGTGGTGGGTGTCATCTTCCCCATCGGGCGACCGCCAATCGTCCGGGCGCCCGAGGAGGTGACCGACCTCATTCGGGCCCAGGCCACGGCATCGGGACGGCTTGGGCCAGAATGTCCCGATGACCCCTGTCGCGATCGTCACCGGTGCGTCCAGCGGAATCGGTGCCGCCACGGCCCGCCGGCTGGCCGCCGAGGGCTTCTCCGTGCTCGCCGCCGCCCGCCGGGCCGACCGGCTGGACGCCCTGGTCGAGGAGATCCGCCGGTCCGGGGGTACGGCGACCGCGCAGACCTGCGACGTCACCTCGGACGGGTCGGTGGCGGAGCTGGCCGCCGCCGCCGGAAGGCTGGGCGGGCCGGTCACCCTGCTGGTCAACAACGCCGGTGGCGCGCGCGGCGTGGATCCGGTCGAGTCGGGCTCGGTCGCCGACTGGCAGTGGATGTACGACGTCAACGTGCTCGGCACGCTCCGGGTCACCCAGGCGCTGCTGCCCGCGCTGGAGTCCTCCGGCGCCGGCACGGTGGTGGTGCTCAGCTCCACCGCCGGCCTGATCGTCTACGAGGGCGGCGGCGGTTACGCGGCGGCGAAGCACGCCCAGACGGCGCTGGCCGAGACGCTGCGGCTGGAACTATGTGGACGGCCGGTCCGGGTGGTCGAGATCGACCCGGGCATGGTCCGGACCGAGGAGTTCGGGCTGGTCCGCTTCGACGGGGACACCCAGCGGGCGGCGGCGGTCTACGCCGGAGTCGCCGAGCCGCTGGTCGCCGACGACGTGGCCGACTGCATCGCCTGGTGCGCCACCCGGCCGCAGCACGTCAACGTGGACCGGCTGGTGGTCCGCCCGCTGGCCCAGGCGGCCCAGCACAAGGTGCACCGGGTCGGGACCGACACCGGGGCGTGAGCCGGGTGCCGCCGCAGCGGTCGGACCCCACCGCCGGTGACCCGGGCGCCGGGGTGCCCGTTCGAGGTGAACCGGAAGCCGGTGTTCCCAGGCGAGCAGATCCGGGAGCCGGTGCGCCCGGTCGACCGGCTCGACCGGCCGCGTCGATCGGCCGGCGCGGCGGTGCACCGGCCGGTCCGGGTCGCGGCGGCGCGGTCCGCCCGGTCGGAGCGGTGACCCGGGGCACCACCAACCCCAACCGGCTGCGCCGGGTGGACAACTGGATTGCGGCGACCTGTGCCGACCTGCTCCGGGACACCCGTGATCCGCTGGTGGTGGACCTCGGCTACGGCGCCAGCCCGGTCACCGTGGTCGAACTGCGGGCCAGGTTGGCCGCCGCCGTCCGGCCGGATGTCCGGGTGGTCGGGCTGGAGATCGATCCGGTACGCGTCGCCGCCGCCGCGCCCGCCGCCGACCCGCCCGGGCTGGCCTTCGGCCGGGGCGGCTTCGAGCTGGCCGGGCTGCGCCCGGTGCTGGTCCGGGCGTTCAACGTGCTGCGGCAGTACGCCGAGCCGGAGGTCGAGCCTGCCTGGCGGGCGATGACCGGGGCGCTGCGACCGGGCGGGGTGCTGGTCGAGGGGACCTGTGACGAGCTGGGCCGGCTGGCGAGCTGGCTACTCGTCGACGCCAGCGGCCCCCGCTCGCTGACCCTGGCCGCCCGGCTCCGCACACTCGACAGTCCGGCCACGCTGGCCGAGCGGCTGCCGAAGGCGCTGATCCACCACAACGTGCCGGGGACGGGCGTACACGCGCTGATCCGGGCGTTGGAGGAGGGCTGGCGGGACGCGGCCCCGTACGCCACCTTCGGGCCCCGCCAGCGCTGGCGGCGTACGGTCGACGCGGTCCGCGCGGCCGGCTGGCCCGTACTGGACCGGCCGGCCCGGTGGCGGCTCGGCGAGGTGACCGTGCCGTGGTCGGCGGTGGCGCCACCCGCCGACGGCCCGTCGGAAGCGCGGCGGTAGCTCGGGTGTGCCCGGGCGCGGGCCGGCTCTCGGGTGCGGTATGCCCGGGCGTGGGCCGGCTATCGGGTGCGGTGTGCCCGGGCTGGCCCTCGGCTGGCGCGGTTGAGTTGGCCGAGGGGTGCGGTCGAGCTGGCCGTCAGAGGGCGCAGTTGACCAGTACCGGCTCCGGGTGCAGGGTGGCGCCGAACCGGTCGTGCACCCCGTCGCGGATCTCCCGGGCCAGCGCCAGCAGAGCCCCGGTCGAGCCGCCGTCCCGGTTGGTCAGCGCCAGGGTGTGCTTGGAGGAGATGGCCACCCCGCCCGGCCCCTGGTAGCCCTTCGGATAACCCGCCTTGTCGATCAGCCACGCGGCGCTGATCTTCACCGTGCCGCCCGTGCTGGGCCAGGACGGTGGCTCACCCAGCCCGGCGGCCCGGTCCCGCAGTGCCTGGTACGCCCCGGCGTCCAGCACCGGATTGGTGAAGAACGACCCGACCGAGCGGGTGTCCGGGTCGGCCGGATCCAGCACCATGCCCTTGCCGGCGCGCAGCGCGCGTACGGCCGACCGGGCGTCACCGAGCGGCACCCGGTCACCGACCTCCACCCCGAGCGCCCGGGCCAGCTCGGCGTAGCGCACCGGAGCGGAGAGCGTCGAGCGGAGCAGCCGGAAGTCGACGGTGAGCACCGTCGCCCGGTCGTTGTACTTGAAGACGCTGGACCGGTACCCGAAGGCGCACTCGGCCGCGCTCATCCGGATCACCTCGCCGGTCAGCCGGTCGTACGCCTCGACCCCGGCGACCGTCTCCGCGACCTCCTGCCCGTACGCCCCGACGTTCTGGATCGGGGTGGCGCCGGCCGACCCGGGGATGCCGGAGAGGCACTCCACCCCCGACCAGCCGGCCTCGACGGTGGCCGCGACGAGGTCGTCCCACGGCTCGCCGGCCGCCACCCGGATGGTCACCGCCGCCTCGTCCTCGGCGACCACCTCGAAGCCCCGCGACCGGACCAGCAGTACCGTGCCGGGGAATCCCTCGTCCGCGACCACCACGTTGCTGCCGCCGGCCAGCACCAGGACGGGTTCGTCCCGCAGCTCGGCCTCGCGGAGTCTTCCCGGGATGTCATCCGTTCGGGTGACGGTGACAAGTCGCCGGGGCGCGCCGCCGAGCCGCAGGGTCGTATATCCGGCCAATCGTGCGGGATCGGCGGAGTCGGCGGCAGTTATCGGGCGGGCGTTAACGTCTGGCACACCATTCACCCTAGGCTGAGAGACAGCCCGGCCGGTGGCGGCCCGGTGGCACGGGAGGATCGTCATGACCAGACTGCACGGCACCAAGGACTTCTGGATCGGGGCGCTCCGCGCCGAGGGGCCGACCTTCGGCGCCACGGTCGCCGAGGCGCCGCTCGACATCCGGGTGCCGTCCTGTCCCGAGTGGACCATGACCGATCTGGTGCACCACCTCGGGTCGGTCTACGCCCGGGCCCGGGGCATCGTGAGCCGAGGCAGCACCGAGCGGGCCGACCCGCTCACGGTACCTCCGGGCCTGCCGACGGGGCCGGCGGCCGTGGAGTGGTGGCGGCAGGAGTTCGACCAGCTCATGGCCGTGCTGGACGGGGTCGACCCGGAGGCGCCGGCCTGGAACTACGCACCCCAGCCGAAGAAGGCCGGGTTCTGGCACCGCCGGATGGCGCAGGAGACCGCGGTGCACCGCTGGGACGCGCAGATGGCGGCCGCCGCCGGCGAGCCGATCGAGACCAAGCTCGCGGCGGACGGGGTCGACGAGGTGCTCGACACCCATCTGCCGGCCGGCCGCCGCGCCTCCGACCAGCCGTTCCACGGGGTGGTCCACCTGGTCGCGACCGACGCCGGCCAGGAGTGGTACCTGCGGCTGCGCGGTGCCGGGATCGCCCTGCTGGACACCGACACGATCCTGGACAGCGACGACCACCACGCCCGGGCGCAGATCTCGGGTACGGCCAGCGACCTGCTGCTGGCCCTCTGGGGCCGGCTCGGCTTCGACGCCCTCGACGTGGCTGGCGACGCCGGGCTGTTGGAGGGGCTGCGCGTCGGCTGACCGGAGGCGGACCGGGCCACGCGAGCCGGGCGTGTCGTGGTCGAGGGTTCGGCGCCCGCCGACGGGGTTGTTGACCTTCAGGCGCGCGTGGAACCATTTTCCCGGCGGCTGAGCTGAGGAGCGGAGATGGCGGTGACCCGCGCGCGGCCCACGCTGGAGGCGGTGGCTCAACGGGCCGGGGTGTCCCGGGCCACCGTGTCCCGGGTGGTGAACGGCTCGACCACGGTCGCCGAGCCGATCCAACAGGCGGTCCGGCGGGCGGTACGGGAGCTGGGCTACGTACCCAACCTCGCGGCGCGCAGCCTGGTCACCCAGCAGACCGACTCGGTGGCTCTGATCCTGCCGGAGGCGTCCACCCGGGTCTTCTCCGACGACCAGGTGTTCCCCGGGATCATCCTCGGGGTCAGCCGGGAGCTGGAGGCCGCCGGCAAGCAGCTCGTGCTGACCCTGGCCGAGTCGGCGGCCAGCCACGAGCGGGTCGAGCGCTACGCGATGGGCGGGCACGTGGATGGCGTACTCTTCGCCTCCCTGCACGGCGCCGACCCGCTGCCCGGCGCGCTCGCCCAGGCGGGGCTGCCGGTGGTGTGCAGCGGGCGCCCACTCGGCGAGCCGCCCGTCCCGGTGCCGTACGTCGACGTCGACCACGTCGCCGGGGTACGCGGCGCGGTCCGGCACCTGCTGAGGTCGGGCCGGCAGCGGATCGCCACCATCGCCGGCCCGCAGGACATGGTGGCCGGGATCGACCGGCTCGCCGGCTACCGGGCCGAACTCCGGGACACCGGACACCGGCAGGTCGAGGCGTTCGGCGACTTCACCCGGGAGTCCGGGGCGGTCGCGATGCGGCAGCTCCTGGCCCGGGAGCCGACCCTGGACGCGGTCTTCGTCGCCTCCGACCTGATGGCGCACGGCGCACTCCGTACGCTGCGCGAGGCGGGACGGCGGGTGCCGGAGGACGTGGCGCTGATCGGTTTCGACGACATCGAACTGGCCGGCTACACGGACCCGCCGCTGAGCACCGTACGGCAGCCGATCCAGGATCTCGGCCGGACGATGACCCGCCAACTGCTCCGGCTCGCCGCCGGGGAGCGGATCGAGCCGACCGTCCTGCTCCCCACCGAACTCGTACTACGCGCCTCCACCTGACCCGCCCCGCCCTGACGAGCGGGCGGTCAGTCGAACTTCCGGCGTACCCGATGGGGGACCAGTTCGATCCGCATCAGGATGCCTCGGGAGCGGGCACGGCAGTCTGGTCGGGGTGGTCGATCGACTGGCCGAGCGTGCGCCGGGCCAGCAGGGTGGCCCCGGCGATCGCGGCCGGGGTGAGCAGCACCGCGCCGAGCGGGATCAAGAAGCAGAGGAAGACCGCCACCCCGAAGCCCAGGGTCAGCGGGCGGTGCGCCCGCAACGCCCGCTGCCGGTCCGGCAGCCGGAGCCCACGCCGCTGGAACGGTACCCCGACCATGCCCATCGCGAGGAACCAGCCGCCGACCATCGCGGCGATCACCGGTACGACGAACTGCCCGAGAACCGGCACGAACCCGGCGACGAAGAGCGGTACGCCGAACAGCACCGACCGGACCAGCAGCCGCGCCGCGTCGGCGATGCTGCGCCGCAGTGACCGCCACCAGGGCAGCTCGACCTCGTCCGGCACCCCGCCGTAGCGCTCCTCGACCCGTTCGGAGATCTTCTCGTAGAACGGGTCGCCGATCACCAGCGTGATCGCGGTGAAGGTGAGCACCCCGAGCAGGCCGCCCAGGCCGAGCAGGGCGAGCCCGGCGATCAGCCGGAGGGTCTGGCGCGCGACGTTCGACCAGTCGTCGGCGAACGGGGTGATCAGCGCGGCGAGGTCGTCGGAGAAGTAGATCAGCGTGCCGAGCCCGGCCAGGTAGAGCGCCCCGGAGATCACCGCGGGCACGATGCCGAGCAGGACCAGCATCGGACTGCGGCCGTAGACCGCGAGCCCCCGGAACAGCAGCCCGACGCCGGAGCCGAACGCGGAGAGGAACGGACCGATCCGGCGGGGTCGCGCCTCGGTGGGGGTGTGGGTCTGCACGACCGGCAAGCCTATCGGCCGCTTCCACCACCGGCACGACGACGAGTCCCTGCCGCCGCCCGGCGACTCGGCGCTGTCGCCCGGCGGAGATGCGCCGCCGCCCGGTGGAGACGTCGGCGCCGCCGGGCAGGATGGGACGCATGCGCGCCGCCCGGTTGATCTCCCTGGTCCTGCTGTTGCAGAACCGTGAGTCGATGACCGGCGCCGAGCTGGCCCGGGAGCTGGAGGTCTCGGAACGGACGATCTACCGGGACGTACTGGCGCTGAGCGCCGCCGGCATCCCGGTCTACGCCGACCGGGGCCGGGGCGGCGGCTACCGGCTGCTCGGCGGCTACCGGACCCGGCTGACCGGGCTGAGCCGGACCGAGGCCGACGCGCTCTTCCTCTCCGGGCTGCCCGGCCCGGCCGGCGAGATGGGCCTCACCGACGTGGTGGCGGCGGCCCAGCTCAAGGTACTCGCCGCGCTGCCGAGCGGGCTGCGGGACGCGTCGACCCGGGTGGAGCGGCGGTTCCATCTCGACATACCGGGGTGGTTCCGGACAGCGGATCCGCCGGACGGGCTCGGCGAGTTGGCCGAGGCGGTGTGGCAGGACCGGACGGTCGAGTTCCGGTACCGCCGTGGCGACCGGGAGGTGACCCGGACCGTCGAGCCGTACGGGCTGGTGTGCAAGGCCGGTGGGTGGTATTTGGTGGCCCGGGTCGGGGCGGGGCACCGCACCTACCGGGTGGACCGGATGACCGAGGTGACCGTCGGCGCGGAGACGTTCGCCCGGGACGTCTCGTTCGAGCTGGCCGGCTACTGGGCCAGCCAGGCGGAGCAGTTCGTCCGGCAGATGCTGCGCGACGAGATCACGATCCGGCTCAGCCCCGCCGGCCGGTACGCCCTGCGGTTTGTCACCGAGCCACCCGCCGTACGGGAGGCCGAGGCGAACGCCGGGGAGCCCGACGAGCAGGGCTGGGTGGTGACCCGGCTGCCCGTCGAGTCCCCCGATGTCGCGTACAGCCAGGTACTCAGCCTCGGCCCGGAGGTCGAGGTGCTGGAGCCGCCGGAGTTACGTGCCCGGCTCAGCTCGGCGGCCCGGCGGCTGGGCCAGCTCTACGACGGCGACCGGCGGTAGCCGGTGTGGGTGAGGGACGAGCCGCTGCCAGGTCGGGTCAGTTGACCAGCCGGACCCGTACCCGCCGGTTGGCCCGGCCCTTGCTCTCCACCTTGACCACCTGGACCTTGCCGATCTGGGCGGTGGAGGCGACGTGGGTGCCGCCGTCGGCCTGTACGTCCAGCCCGACGATGTCGACGATCCGGATCTCCTGCTCGTCGGCGGGAATCAGGTTGGACTGGGTACGGATGATGTCCGGCAGGGCCAGTGCGTCGTCCCGGGGCAGCACCTTGACCGCCACCGCCCGGTCGGCGGTGACCTCGGTGTTGACCAGTTCCTCCAGCCGGGCCTTGAAGTCGGTCGGCACCTCCGGCAGGTTGAAGTCCATCCGGGCCTCGCCCGGCTCCATGTTTCCGCCGGTGACCAGTGCACCGAAGTCCCGGAACACCACCCCGCAGAGCACGTGCAGCCCGGAGTGGGTACGCATCAGCAGGCTGCGCCGCACGTCCTCGACCGCGCCGGTCACCGCCGTACCGACCGGCGGCACCGGGTCACCCTCGGCGGGGATCAGACAGAGGTCGTCGCCCTTGCGGGTGCCGACGATCCGGGTCTGCACACCCTGCCAGAGCAGGACCCCGTGGTCCGGCGGCTGGCCGCCGCCGCCCGGATAGAAGGCCGACCGGTCCAGCACGATCCCCTGCTCGGGATCGGCGGAGAGCACCGTGCACTCCCACTCTCGCAGGGTCGGGTCGGCGAGGTCGAGCCGGTGCGTCCGGCCGTGCTGGGAAACGCCCATGGCTCGCCACGTTACTCTGGCCGGCCCGCTTCCGGTGCCACCGGTGGCCCGTCAACCGCTGCCGCTGCCCCGTCGCCTGCTACCGGTGGCCCGTCGCCTGCTACCGGTGGCCCGTCGCCTGCTACCGGTGGCCCGTCGCCCGCTAGCGGTGGCCCGCGTCGACCGCGCGCACAACCGGGGCAGCCCGACAGCCTGGTCGACGGGTGACCCCTCGCACCGGGCCGGAACGATCGGCCGGCATTGCGAGCCGGTCAGTTGAGGAAGCCGGAGATCCGTTCGCGCAGGTCGGCGCGGTGCGTCCAGAGCAGGCCGGGCTTGTCGTAGACGTGCAGCGTCGCCGCCGGCAGCGCCTCGGCGAGCTGCTCGGCGACCGCGACCGGATGCAGGTCGTCGCCGGCACAGCCGATCACCAGGGTACGGGCGGTGACCGCCGCCAGGGCCGAACGCTGCCGGACGGCGACCTGACCGGTCAGGTTGGCCAGCCCGGCGGCGAGACCGTCCCGGGTCAACTGGTCCACCCGCTGCCGGAGGTAGGCCCAGCCGGCCGGGGTGTTACGGACCGCCGGTGGCACCTCGAAGGCGACCGCCTCGGCCACCTCGGCGGCGTCGCCGCTGCGTACCGCGGTGAGCAGTTCGGCGAGCCGCCGCCGGGCCACCTCCGGCCGGGGTTCGTCGAGTACGGCGGGCAGCACGAAGACCGCCCGCTCGAAGCGGCCGGGACTCTCCCAGAGGAGTCGGCAGAGCGCGCCCGCACCGAGGCTGATCCCGAGTGCCCGGCCGGCCCCACCGAGATCGGCGATGGCCCGCAGGTCACGGGCCAGGTCGGCGTAGCTCCACTCGCCCTCCGGAGCCTCGGATCGGCCGTGGCCACGGAACTGGAAGAAGATCTTGCGACCGTTGACCGCGCTGCCCAGCGGTCGGGTGGTGGAGATGCCGGTGCCGAGTCCGTGTGCGAAGACCGTGACCGGGTCGCCGTCGCCGGTCACCAGCCGCTCCAGCCGTACGCCGTGCGGGGTGGTGACCAGCTCGGTCTCCGGGTCGGGCAGGGCCGGCCGGCCGCTGCGTGGCGCGGTCGGCCCCGGGCCGTACGTCCGTGGCCCGCCGTCGGGCGGCGGTGGCCAGCGGAAATCTCTCACCAGAAGCCTTTGCCGTCGGTCAGGTCACGCAGCCCGACCCGGACGTCGAGCAGATAGATCAGCGCTGCCGCGATGCCGATCAGCGCGAAGAGGTTGAGCGGCCGGTAGAGCAGCAGGGTGAGCACCAGGCAGACGGCCAGGATGGCGACCCAGGCTCCCTTGGGGAGGGTGCCGATCGCCGGGAAGGCGTCCGAACGCTGGGTGATGCAGTGCACGAGCGCGACGCCCTGGATCACGAGGGCGAAGACGATCAGCACCAGGTTGATGATGAATACGACGTCGTCGAAGAAGAGCGGCGCGGCTGTGCCCATGGCGGAAAGCTTATGCCGGTGACCCCGGGTACGTGCCACTTGGCGCACCCACCCGAGGTCACCGGCCGCGGCTCGGCGTCCAGAGGCCGACTACTTGTCGGCCGCCGGGCGGGTGCGCTTGGTCGCCGGGCGGGTCGACTTCGCCGCCGGGCGGCGCTTCACCGCCGGGGTCTTCGCCGGGGTGGCCTCGACCGTCTCGGTGGCCGCGGCCGACGCGGCAGGCTCCTTGACCTGCTCGACGACCTCGGCCGGGGTGGTGCTCAGCGCCGGCTGCCCGGCGGCGGTCACCGCCGGAGTCTCGGTGGCGGCCAGGTCCGCGTCGACGGTGTCGGCGGCCTGCACCACGCCGGCACCGACCACCCGCTCGCCCCGGGCGACGAGTTCGCCGTAGACGGCGACGGCCCGTTCCTGCGCGGCCTGGGCACCGGCCACCACCACCGCCGCGTTGCGGATGGTCGCCTCCCGCAGCCGGTCGAGGTCCAGTTCGCCGTTGGCGGCGCGGTGCCGCAGGTTCGCCGCGCCGGTGTTGGCGTTGCGCAGGGTCAGCGCGGCCTTCTGCCGCAGCTCGGTGGTGGTCGCGATCGCCCTCTCCCGCAGCTCGGCGGTCGTCGTCACGGCCTTCTCCCGCAGCTCGGTACGGGTCGTCTCGTCACCGAGCCCGCTGACCACGGCGGGCAGCCGGCGCAACTGCTGGTACGCGAGATCGCCGGCACCGGCCACCGCGTAGAGCGGGGCGGGGATCCGGGCGGTTCGGGGCTGGCTCATCACTGTTCCTCCTCGTCAGCGGCCGGGGCGACCGTCGGAGTCGACGGCGCGGCCTTCTTGACCGCCTTCCGGGCGGTCCTCTTCGTGGCGGCGGCCGGCGGCGTGGATTCGGCGCCGGGCCGGGGTTCGGTGGGTGGTCCGGCGGCGCCCGCCTCGGTCACCGCCACCGATTCGAGTACGGCCTCCGTCAGGTCCTCCTCGGCAGCGGCACCCGGACCGGCGGTGGCACCCGGGGCGGTGGCACCCGGGGCGGTGGTACCCGGACCGGTGGCGGTGGTGGTGGTCGGGGCAGCGGCGGTGGTGGTCGGCTCGGCCGGTACGTCCGCTTGCCGGAGGCTCTCCCGGCGGAACGTCTCGTAGATCTGGCTCAGCGACTGCTTCTGCGGCACCGTCAGGTCCGGGTCGGCCGCGATGGCGGCGAGTACGCCCTGCCCCTCGCGGTCGTCGAGCAGCCCGGCCCGGAGGTACATCGCCGGGGTGGAGACCCGTAGCGCGCTGGCCAACTGCTGGAGCACCTCGGCGCTCGGCTTGCGCAACCCACGCTCGATCTGGCTCAGGTAGGGGTTGCTCACCCCGGCCTGCTCGGCCAGTTGCCGCAATGAGATCTTGGCGTTGCGCCGCAGGTCACGGATGAACCCGCCGATGTCCCGTGGAAGGTCCTTCGGATTGGCCATGTCTCGACGGTAGCGAGCGGCGCTTGCTCCTGCAAGCAAACTGCTTGCGAAAGCTAGCAATAGTTAGCGGCGTCTCATCGAGGCGTACCGTGCGCTCACCAGCGGGTGCGTACCGCGCCGACCACCTCGTCGCCGCCGTACAGCGGCAGTTCGGCCAGCTCGTGGAGGATCGGGGCGTCCACCGACAGCCGGCGCAACGCCGAGACCAGTACCGGCATCCGGCCGCGCGACGCGCCGTCGTCGATCTTGGCGGCCACCGCGCCGACCCCGGGCACCGCCACCGCGACCACCCCCTCGGCGCCACTCTTGGCGAGCAGCCCGGGGATCCCGGTCATCAGCCGGGTGTCGTACGCCTCGTCGCCGGTGCCGGCGACCATCTCCGGGTACGCCCGCATCGCGTCCGCAACCGTCCGGGCCGGCGAGCCCGGTTCGGCCGAGACCAGCCGCAGGTACGCCCGGGCGAGCCCGGTCAGCGAGCCGGCGAGCAGCGGTGCGCCGCAGCCGTCGATCCCGACCGCCGCCGCCGGCTCGCCGGTGAACTCCTCCACCGCGGCGGTGATCCGCTGCTGGAGCGGGTGCTCGGGCCGCCAGTACTCCGCCACCGGCCAGCCGGCGGCCTGACAGGCGAGCAGCATCCCGACGTGCTTGCCGGAGCAGTTCATCCGGAGCCGGGACGGCCTTCCGCCGGCCCGCAGCAGGGCGGCCCGGGCCGGCTCCGAGATCGGCAGGTCAGGCGGGCAGCGCAGCGCGGACTCGTCCAGCCCGGTACGCCGCAGCAGCGCGCCGACCCGGTCGACGTGCGGGTCCTCGCCGTGGTGGCTGGCGCAGGCGACGGCCAGGTCGGCACCGGTCAGCGGCATCCCGGCCCGGAGCATCCCGATCGCCTGGAGCGGCTTGTTGGACGACCTCGGGAAGACCGGTCGCCGGACGTCACCGGCCTCGGCCCGTACCGCACCGGTCGCGTCCAGCACCACCACGGAACCCCGGTGTACGGACTCCACGAAGCCCGACCGGACCGCCTCCACCAGCGGTACGCCGCCGTCGTAGATCTCGCCCATGGTCGCGGACGGTACCCACCGGGCCGGCTCGCCGACCAGGCACCCCTCAGCGCTGTGCCGCGAGTCCCAACAGCTCCCGCGCCTGCGCCGGGTTCAGCGGCGGGCGCTGGGCGAGCTGGGCCAGCCCGACGGCCCGGGCCACCAGTTGCATGTTCGACTCGACCGGGCGCCCCTTGGCATAGGTGATGGTGTCCTCCATGCCGACCCGCAGGTGCCCGCCGGCCGAGACCGAGGCGAGCATCACCGGGATGGTGCTCCGGCCGATGCCGGTCGCCGAGAACGTCGTCCCGTCGGGCAGGTCCCGCAGCGCCTGGGCACAGGCGACCAGCGCCTCGGTGCTGCCCGGCATGCCACCGGGCACCCCCATCACGAAGTCGACGTGCACGTGCCCGCCGGCCGGCAGGCCGTACCGGTCGAGCAGCCGGCGCAGCGCGGCCAGGTGGCCGAGGTCGAAGATCTCGTACTCCGGCACGATGCCCCGGTCCTGCATCCGGGTGTGCAGGTCGACGACGAACTGCCAGCGGTTGAGGAAGACGTCGTCGCCGAAGTTGACCGTACCCATCGTGCAGGAGGCCATCTCCGGGTCGGCGTCCAGCACGGCCAGCCGGTCCGCCTCCGGGTCGGTCACCGAGCCGCCGGTGGAGAGCTGCACGATCAGGTCGGTGCCCTCGCGCAACGCGGAAACGGTCTCCCGCAGCCGACCCAGGTCGAGGGTGGGCCGGGCCTGGTCGTCCCGGATGTGCACGTGGATCACCGCGGCGCCGAGCGCCTCGCACTCCTTCGCGGTGACCACCAACTCGTCGAGGGTGACCGGCAGCGCCGGGACCTCCGCCTTCGCCGACTCGGCCCCGGTCGGCGCGACCGTGATCAACGTGCCCGTCATGCCGGGATCCTAGCCGAGCCCCCCGCGCGCGGCCGTGACCAGCAGGGCGGGCGACTACTCCGGGTCGATCGCGGCGGCCGAGCCCTCGACCAGCAGGGCGGCGTCGTCCGGTACCGAGCGCTTCAGCACGGCGAGCGCGACCGGGCCCAGCTCGAAGTGCCGGACCGCCGTACCGACGAAGCCGACCGTACGCCCGTCGACCGTCACCGGGGCGCCGGCCGCCGGGAGCTGGTCGGTGGTCACCCCGTCCAGGTGCAGCAGCGCCAGCCGGCGCGGCGGACGGCCCATGTTGTGCACCCGGGCCACCGTCTCCTGGCCCCGGTAACAACCCTTGTCCAGGTGTACGGCCGGAGCCACCAACCCCACCTCGGCCGGGATCGTCCGGTGGTCGGTCTCGAAACCGACCCGGGGCAGCCGCTGCGCCACCCGCACCGCCTCGTACGCCCACAGTCCGGCGACCGGTGTGCCGGCGGCGGTCAGCGTGCCGACCACCTCCGGCAGGCTCCCCCGGGGCACCAGCAGGTCGACCCCGAGCCGGACCCGACGCGCCCACCCCCCGCCCGACAGCGTGCGTACGTCGTACACCACGGTCGGCCGGGGTGGCAGGGAGCCGGCGGCGAACTTCGGGCCCGGCACCCCGAGCAGGTCCGGTTCGGCCAGCCCGGTGACGCCGAGCGCGCCGACCGCCTCGGTGGCGCGCGGGCCGACCAGCGAGAGCAGGGCCCAGTCGGCGGTGGCGTCCCGGGGGTCGACCGGGGTGAAGAAGCGCATCTTCTCCAGATAGCTCAGCAGGCCGCCGGTGTCGCCCGGCTCGGTGTCCAGCCAGGTGGTCTCGCCGTCCTCGGCGACCATCGCGTGCTGCTCGACGTGCCCGTGCGGGGAGAGCACCAGCAGCTCGCTGCCCTGCCCGGCGGTCAGCGCGGCGAGGTGCTGGCTGGTCAGGGTGTGCAGCCAGCTCGCCCGCTCGACCCCGGGCACGGCGATGATCCCCCGGTGCGACCGGTCGACCAGGCCGACGTCGGTGGCGAGCAGCCGCTGTTCGCGGATCGGGTCGCCGTAGTGCGCGGCCACCGGGCGTACCCCGGCCGCCGCGTGCTCCGGCTCCGGCTGGTCCCGGGTCGCCTCGTCGATCGCCTCCACAGCCACCGCACCCGCGATGTCGATCATTACCGCCGCTCCTCTTCGATCATTACCGCCGCTCCTCGCAGTCGCTCCGCCCGCAGACGCCGAAGAGCGCCACGTGCCCGATGTCGACCTGGAAGCCCCGTTCGGCCGCGAGCTTGTCGCAGAGCGGCCCGAAGACCTCCGGATCGACCTCGTCCACCGCCCCGCAGATCCGGCACACCAGGTGCACGTGGGTGTCCTCACCCGCGGCGTGGTACGTCGGTGACCCGTGGGACAGGTGCGTATGGGTAACCAACCCGAGGCGTTCGAGTAGTTCCAGAGTCCGGTAGATAGTGGTGATGTTCACTCCGGCGGCGACCTCGCGGACCGCCGAGTGCACCTGCTCGGGCGTGGCGTGCCCGAGTTCCAGCACGGCTTCGAGGACCAACTGTCGCTGCGCCGTCAACCGCAGTCCGCGGGAGCGCAGCATCTCCGCAAGTGACGATTCCGACACCGGCAAAGCATAGTGCGGATCGGCGGAGGCCGACCCCTCGGCAGCTACTCTCGCCGACCCCTCGACAGCTACCCTCGCCGACCCCTCGACGGCTACCCTCGGCGGAATGTCGAGCGAGCAGGCGGTGGTCGCCGTACTCGGCCGGGGCGTGGTGCCGGCCGGCGAGCCGGTGATCCGGGCCGACGACCGGGGCGTACTCCGGGGTGACGGGCTTTTCGAGACCATGCACGTCCGGGCCGGCCGCCCCTGGCTGGTCGGGGAGCACCTGGCCCGGCTGACCCGGGCGGCGGCGGCACTCGACCTGCCGCTGCCCCGCACCGAGGAACTGCGCGAACTGCTCGACACCGTCTGCGCCGACTGGCCGATCGGGACCGAGGGCGCGCTGCGGCTGGTCTGCACCCGGGGACCCGAGGGCGGCGCCGGCCCGACCGTCTACGCCACCCTCTCCCCGGTGCCGGCCAGGTCCCGGCAGGCCCGGCGGGACGGCATCCGGGTGGCGACGCTGCCGCTCGGGGTCGCCGCCGACGCCCGGGTGGGCCGGCCATGGCTGCTCGCCGGCCTGAAAACCACGTCGTACGGGCTGAGCGAGGCCGCCCGGCGCTGGGCCGCCGCGAACGGCGTGGACGACGTGCTCTGGACCTCGACCGACGGGTACGCCCTGGAGGGGCCGACCGCCAACCTGGTCTGGCTGACCGGCGAAGAGCTGTGCGTCGTACCGGCGGAACGGACCGGGATCCTGCCCGGGGTGACCGCCGACTGGCTGCTCCGGCAGGCCGGCGAGCTGGCCTGGACGGTGGCCCGCCGCCTGGTCACCCCCGCCGAACTGCACACCGCCGACGGGGTCTGGTTCACCTCGTCGGTACGCGGCCTCGCCGTGGTCCGTGAACTCGACGGGGTGCCACTGCGCTACTCGCCGCACACCGCCGTACTGGCCGACCTGCTCGGCTTCCCCGTCCCGTCCCGACCCGCTGAGCGGTAACGTCCCGGCGCCCCGCTGAGCGGTAACGTCCCGACCCGCTGGGCGGTAGTCGTCAGCCGCCGACCCGGATCAGTCGGGCGGAGAGGTGCGGCGAGAGCGGGTGTCCCACCGCCGCCATCTCCTGGGCGTAGAGCAGTGCACCCTCGACGATGCCGAAGAGCCGGTGCCCGGCGGTGACCTCCTTGGCGGTCGGGCTCCGCACCACCGCGTCGGTGGCGATCTCGACCCGGGTACCGGTGACCTTGCCGAGGTGCACTTCCATGATCCCGGTCGGGGTGGTCAGCAGCACCTCCAGCTCGTCGGTGCCGTTGCCGTCGGCGTCGAGTACGGCCCGCCACCAGCCGACCTCACGACCGGCCGGCCGGACCGGCTGGCTCCGCTCGTCCAGGATCCAGGCCCGCGACTCGTAGTGCAGGAACGGCCGCCCGTCGTGGGTGATCCGGATCTCCTGGGCGTAGTCGAAGTCCTCGATGCTGGGGAACCCGCCCCGCCCCCGTCCACGCCAGAGCCCCACGTACGGCAGCAGGCCGAGCAACGCCGGGTGCAGGTCCGGCCCCTTGCGCAGGTCGTAGGTCTCCTCGTACGGGTACGGGTCGACTGGCGGCGCGTTCAGCCAGGGCGGCGGCTCAATCGGGTTACTCACAGCATCCCTTCCGCTCGTGACTGCGGGGCTCGCAAACCCGGCTCACTCCTCGCACTCACCAGCATCCCTTCCGCTCGTGACTGCGGGGCTCGCAAACCCGGCTCACTCCTCGCACTCACCAACGTCCTCTCGAAATCTTCACGGCCAGGTAGACCAGGTAACCGGCGAGCGCGCCAAGACCCGCGACCAGCAGGCTGACGAACCCAATCTCGGTAACCATGACGGGTAGATCCTATGCTGGCCTCATGGCTCGTACCCTGGTCGTCAAGGCCACCGCCGGTTCGGACTCGCCGGAACGCTGTGCCCAGGCGTTCACAGTGGCCGCCACCGCGGTCGCCTCCGGCGTCGACGTCTCGCTCTGGCTGACCGGTGAGTCGAGCTGGTTCGCGCTGCCCGGCCGGGCCGAGGAGTTCGAACTGCCGCATTCCGCGCCGCTGGCCGAGTTGCTGCACGTGATCCTGAGCAACGGCCAGGTCACGGTCTGCACCCAGTGCGCCGCGCGCCGGGAGATCGGCGAGTCCGACGTGCTGCCCGGGGTACGCATCGCCGGGGCAGCGGTCTTCGTCGAGGAGGCGATGGCGGACGGCGCACAGGCGCTGGTCTACTAGTCGCCGCGCTGACCTGCATCGCCGGGTTCCATCCGGACCCGAGCGTCTGCCGGGTCGGCCACCCTCGTCCACCCGTCGACGGGCGTCGGCCCACTCCGAACACGTCGACCCACTCCAGGCCCACGCCGGTCGGCGGTGGTCGTTGCGCTTATGGGCGGCCGGACCCGGTCACCGACCACAGCCGCTGCTGACGGCGACCCGGATCCGGCCGTCGCCGCTTTCGACCACCACGCTGACCGGGCCGCTGCGGTAGGCGTACAGCTCGGTGGTGTCGGCGACCACGACGGCGCCGGCCGGTCGGGGCAGCAGGGTGCTCGGCGGGCCGGCCGGTACTCCCCGGCCGGTGGCGTGTGCGGTCCAGGTGGTGCCCTGCCCCGGGCAGCCCACGGAGACCAGCTCGACCGGGGTCGGCTCGGTCGCGCCGAGCGCGCCGAGTACCCGGAGCGGTTCCGGCTCGGCCGGCGGCAACGGCGGCACGGCGCGGTCGTCGGGATCGCCGGAGACCGGTCGGCAACCGGTGTCGACGGTCAACTCGACCACGCCGGGGCCGACCTGACCGCCTTCGATCGCCACGAACTCACCCGCGTCGGCGCGCAGGGCGTGGCTGCTCCCGTCGGCACTGTGCCGGACCCGGGCCCGGTACGCCGCCGGCAGCCGCTCCGCGATCCGGTCCAGCAGCGCGGGTACGTCCGCGTCCGGCGCGTGCACGACGACCGCCGCATCCAGCGACGCGCCGTCCCGGACGACGGTGAGTTCGCAGTCGTCGGCCACCCGTCGCTCGGCGATCTCGACGGCGACGTCCGGGCCGGCCGCCACGACGAGTTCGCCGAGTGCCCGCTCCAACACCGGTTCGGCCTGCTCGATGCTGCGCTGCTCCTTCACTGTCGGCTCGTCGCGGTAGACCGAGACCAGGGTGAGCACCAGCAGCAGCACACCCCAGCCCACCAGGCCGACGAGCAGCCAGCGCCGCCACCGGGGAGGGGCCGGAGGGTCCGGCTGACCGGGCCAGGCCGGTGCCGGGGCGTCGATGCTCACGCCAGCCATGGTGGCACGGCGACCCCGGAGCGCCGGCACCGAGCCGGCCACCGACCGGATCAGCCACCCTTCGGATCGGCCAGCGGCCGGATCGGCCACCGCGCGGATCGGTCAGCGGTTGGTCGACCGGGGTGCCGGCGTCGGGGGTGGTGCCCGGTCGGTGGCCGGGGTGTCAGGGTGCCGGCGTCGTCGGGTCAGTGTCCCGGGGCGAGCCGGTAGCCGACGCCGCGTACGGTCTGCACCTGCGGCCCGCCCTCGACGGCGCGCAGCTTGCGGCGCAGCCGTTTCACGGCGGAGTGCAGGATGGCGGTGTCACCGAGGTAGGCGCCGCCCCAGACCGACCCAAACAGCCGCTCGTACGTCCACACCCCGAGCGGCGCGCTGGCCAGCCGGGCCAGCAGTTCCCGTTCCAGCCTGGTCAGCGCGAGCGGCTCGCCCCGCCAGGTGACCAGGTGGCCGCCCGGGTCGACGGACAGGTCACCGAGACTCACCGGTCCTGGTTCGGAATCCGTCGCGTTGCCGACCATTGGAAACAGCATTGCCCGTAACTCGGACAGATCCGAACAGATCACGACCGTACCGAAGTCGTCCAGCCGTCGAACCACCCGTTCCCGTACCGCGACGTCGGTAGACACGCACACGACGAGCGGGACTTCTCCGTTTGCCACCTCGCTCCACTCCTCCCCCGTCGACACTGCGGGCCCTAGCCAAACCGGTTTGACCGGGCGCGTCAACAGCGACGCTAACCGATGTAAGGCATTCGGCTAACTCCTGACCGAAACACGCCCAGTTACTGCCTAGATACTGGCCGACCTCGGGCATTGATCACTACCCCGGGGAGCAAGAACATTACTCCAAGCCGATGTGGGGGGCGCTGTCCGTAAGCAACCGTCGGACCCACGCGTGCCGGCAGCGCCGGGCATCCGGGGCTGCGGAGCTGGCTTCCGAGAAGGCTCGGGACGCCGAACAGTGGGGGAGGAACCCATGCCGCATCGATCCGGACGGAGCTGGGCTGGCCGGCCAAGACCCTGGCGGCTGGTGGCCGCCGCGGCTGCCGTGCTGCTCGGCGTCACCGCGCAGCCGGCGGTCGCCGTGGCGGCCGGTCCCGAGGCGGAGGTGAGCCGGGAACTGCTGGCCGAACTCGCCGCCGAGGGCACCAGCACGTTCACCGTCTACCTGCGAGAACGCGCCGAGTTGAGCGGAGCGGCAAAGCTGCCCGACTCCGACGACCGGGCCACCGCGGTCTACCGGACGCTCACCGCCACCGCCGAGCGCAGCCAGCGGGACCTCCGCGCCGAACTGGACAAGCGCGGCGCGACGTACCGGTCGTACTGGATCGCCAACGTGTTGCGGGTGGAGGGCGACCGCGCCCTGCTCGACACCATCGCCGCCCGGGACGACGTGCAGAGCATCGAACCGAGTCGTACCTACGAACTGATCAAACCGGAGCCGTTCCGGGCCACCACCGACGCCGGTACCAGGGCGGTCGAGTGGAACCTCACCAACATCGAGGCGCCCCGGGTCTGGTCCGAGTTCGACACTCGGGGCGAGGACGTGGTCGTCGCCAGCATCGACAGCGGCGTGCAGTTCGACCACCCGGCGCTGCGGAACGCCTACCGGGGCAACACCCCCAGTGGCTTCGACCACAACTACAACTGGTTCGACCCGGCCGCGGTCTGCGCCAGCGCGGCGCCGTGCGACAACAACGGCCACGGTACGCACACCATGGGCACCATGGTCGGCGACGACGGTGCCGGCAACCAGATCGGCGTGGCGCCCGGCGCCCGGTGGATCGCCGCCAAGGGCTGCGAGACCAACAACTGCTCCGACAGTTCGCTGCTCGCCGCCGGCCAGTGGGTACTCGCCCCGACCGACCTGAACGGGCAGAACCCCCGGCCAGACCTGCACCCGGACGTCGTCAACAACTCCTGGGGCGGCGGTCGCAACGACGAGTGGTACAAGCAGACCGTGGTCTCCTGGCGGGCCGCCGGCATCTTCCCCAGCTTCTCCGCCGGCAACGACGGACCGGGCTGCAACACCACCGAGAACCCGGGCGACTACCCCCTGACCTACGCGGCCGGGTCCTACGACAGCAACAACAACATCTCCAGCTTCTCCGGCCGGGGAGTGTCCAGCATCGACGGTTCGGTCAAGCCGAACATCGCCGCGCCGGGCAGCAACGTCCGGTCCAGCCTGCCCACCAACGGCTACGGGCTCGGCAGCGGCACCTCGATGGCGGCACCGCACGTCTCCGCCACCGTCGCGCTGATCTGGTCGGCCGCACCAGGGCTGAAGGGCAACGTGACGGCCACCGAACGGCTGCTCGACGACACCGCCACCGACGTCGACGCGCTCACCTGCGGCGGCACCGTCGACGACAACAACACCTTCGGCGAGGGCCGGCTCAACGCGTACCAGGCGGTCGGGGCGGCGCCGCGCGGCGACTCGGGTCGGGTCACCGGCACCGTCACCGACGCCAGCACCGGGGACCCGGTGGCGGGCGCCCAGGTGCGTACCGGCGACTTCAACACGCTCACCGACGCGGCCGGCAAGTACGCCCTGGTACTGCCGGTCGGCAGTCACGAACTGACCGCCAGCGGGTACGGCTTCAACCCCGGTACCGCCACCGTGACCGTGGCCCAGGGCGGCATCCTCACCCAGGACTTCGCCCTCGCCACCGCTCGGATGGTCACCGTGGCCGGCAAGGTCACCGACGGCTCCGGGCACGGCTGGCCGCTGTACGCGAAAATCGAGGTCTCCGGCCGACCCGGTGGCCCGGTCTACAGCAACCCGGTGACCGGCGCCTACTCCTTCACCGTCCCCGGCAGCGCCACCTACCGGCTCGACACCACGGTCGTCTACCCCGGCTACCGGCCGGTCAGCACCGAGGTGGCCGTCGGTACCGGCTCGAAGACCGTCAACATCAGCGCCGCCGTGCTGTCGGCCTGCACCGCCGCCGGTTACACGGCCGCGATCAGCGACCCGCTGCTGTCGCAGAGCTTCGACGGCGCCTCGGCCCCGGACGGCTGGTCGGTGGTGAACCGCACCGACAAGGGCGGCTGGGCGTTCGACGACCCGGGTGCCCGGGGCAACCTGACCGGCGGTACCGGCAGTTTCGCGGTCATCGACAGTGACGACCTGGGCAGCGGCAACACCCAGGACACCGACCTGGTCACGCCGGCGCTGGACCTCTCGGCGGCGGGCGCGCCGCTGCTGCGCTTCAACAGCGACTGGCGGGCGGTCGGGATCAGCGACACCGCCGACGTCGATGTCTCCACCGACGGCGGCAGCACCTGGACCAACGTCTGGCACCAGACGGTCAGCCGGCGCGGCCCCCGGGTCGAGGAGGTACCGCTGGACCGGGCGGCCGGTGCGGCGAACGCCAAGGTGCGGTTCCGGTTCAACGGCACCTTCGCCTGGTGGTGGGAGGTGGACAACGTCCAGTTGGTCAACCGGACCTGCACCCCGAAGCCGGGCGGCCTGGTCGCCGGCTTCACCACCGACGCCAACACCGGCGAGGCGCTGAACGGCGTCACGGTGACCAGTGACAACCAGCCGGCCGACAAGGGCGTGTCGGTGGCGACGCCGGACGACCCGAACATCCCGGACGGCTTCTACTGGCTCTACTCCGGCCTGACCGGGACGCAGCCGTTCACCGCCAGCCTGGCGCCGTACCGGGGGTTCACCAAGCAGGTGGCGGTACCGGTGGACGCCACCCGGCGGGTCGACTTCGCGCTCAAGGCGGCCCGGCTGACGGTCACCCCGAAGGACCTGGAACTGCACCAGCCGTACGGCAGCACCCGGAACGTCACCCTGACGGTGACGAACACCGGCAACGCGCCGGCCACAGTGGAGACACTTGAGCGGGCAGCCCGGTTCAGTCAGCTCTCGGCGAAGGGCGCCGAGCTGGTGGAACACAAGATGAAGGGGCTGAGCAAGAGTCGTACCGGGATCGCGTACGGGCCCGGCACCGGGACCGCCGCCGCAGCGCCGCTGGTCGACGACGCGTGGACCCGGGTGGCCAACCTCCCGGCGTCGATCTACGACAACTCGGCGGTGACCCTGGGCGGCAAGGTCTACTCGATCGGTGGCGGTTCCGGCACCGGCAACGAGCGCAAGACCTGGGTCTACGACCCGGCGACCAACGTCTGGACGGCGCTGCCGGACATGCCGACGGCGCGGTCGAAGCCGGCGGTCGCCGCGCTGAACGGCCGGATCTACGCGATCGGCGGCTGGGGTGCCGGTTCGGCCCCGGTGGAGACGGTCGACGTGTTCAACCCGACGACCGGGACCTGGAGCACCCTCTCCGGGGTGACCAACCCGGCGCCCAGGGCGGCGGCGGCGTTCGCGACCAGTGGCGGCAGGCTCTACGTCATCGGCGGCTGCGGCGACAACGAGTGCTCCGCCGACTCGCCGGACGTGACGGTCTTCGACCCGCTGACCGGCAAGTTCGACACCGCCGCCGACTATCCGCAGGGCTCCTCCTGGATGTCCTGTGGCGGCATCGGCGGCAAGGTCTACTGTGCCGGTGGCGTCGGCGTGACCGAGTTCAAGAACGGCTACGTCTACGACCCGGCGACCGACGCCTGGGCACCGCTGCCGGACATGCCGCTCGACCTCTGGGGCTCGCAGTACGCGGCGGCCGGCGGCATGCTCGTGCTGGCCGGTGGCGCCACCGCGGCCTCGACCACGCTGACCAACCGGACGATCGGGTACGACCCGGTGGCCGGTGCCTGGGTGAACCTGCCGAACGCGCAGTTCGCCCGCTACCGGGGCGCTGGCGTCTGCGGAGCGTACAAGGTGGGTGGTTCGCCGAGTTCGTTCGTCGGGTCGGCGGAGACGGAGCGGCTCGGCGGGCTGGAAGCCTGTCTGGAGACGGGCGAGGCGTCCTGGCTGAGCACCGCGCCGGCCAGCTTCACCCTGGCCGCCGGGGCGTCCCGGACCATCACCGTCACCCTGACCGCCACTGCGGCGGCCGGGGTGCCCCAGCCCGGCACCTACACCGCCGAACTCGGCCTGGTGACGGACAGCCCCTATCCGGTACCGGTGATCGGGGTGGAGATGAACGTCTCCCCGCCCGGTAACTGGGGCAAGATCCAGGGCACGGTGATCGGCCGGACCTGTGGTGGCGCCGAGGTGCCGTTGCCCGCGACGGTCCGGGCCAACCTGGTCGGCGATCCGGCCACCGGCTACACCCTGTCGGCGAGCAACCAGGGCGGCTACTCCTGGTGGCTGGCGAGGGGCCGGTACGACGTCATCGTCGCCAAGGACGGCTGGGTGCCGCAGGTGAAGCGGCAGCAGATCCAGGCCAGCCTGGTCAGCACGCTCGACTTCACCCTGGAACCGGTGAACCCGTGTCCCACCCGGCTGGGCGGGATCTGACCGGCGGCCGGGCCGGGTGCTGACCCGGCGGTGACTGCCGAGGGCGGTGCCCGCCGACCCCCGAGCGGGGTCGGCGGGCACCGCCGTTGTCGTCCGGCACCTGCCCGGTACCGGGTCCGGGCGGCGCGTTGCGTCGGGGACGTTGACAGCGCCGCCGTACCCGTTGGTAGCCTGCCGGGCGTGATCGACGAGGCCGGATCGATGCCGCCGCAGCACGTGCTCTGCGTGCTCGGCGCGGGGTTGGACCTCGGCGTCGTGGCCCGGCTCACGGCCGAGATCGGCGGCCCGGACTGTGCCCTCGACACCGAATACTCCCGCCCGGAACCCGACCCGCGGATGGCCGCCTCGTTCCGGTCCTCGCTGACCAGCCCGAGTTTCACCGACGCCGACCGGCGGGCGGTCAAGGAACACGACACGGTGGCGTACCTGCTGTCGCCGCCGGCGACCCGGCAGACCGCGATCGAGGTGTCGCGGCGGATGCTGGCGTTGACCGCCGCGCTACTCCGGGGCGGCGCCACGGCGGTACGCAACGAGAGCAGCGGCCTGGCACACGGCCGGGACCGCTGGCTCGACCTGGCCGACCGGGCCGCCGCCGCGACCGACGACCCGACCCTGGCGGTGGTGCTGCACCGGGCCTGGGTGAAGCGGCCGATCACCGACGGCGTGGCGGTCTACAGCTGTGGCATGCACCTGCTCGGCGCCCCGGACGTCGAACTGCGGGCCGGCCAGCCGACCGGGCCGGCCGAGGTCGACGAACAGGTACGCCTACTCGACGCGCTGGCCCGCTATCTGCTGACCGAGCCCCGGGCCCGGCAGATCCGCGACGGCGAGACGTTCGCGCTCGCGGCCGACGCCCCACTCTGGATACTCGGCAGCCGGGACTGCGCCCGCTACGACCCGGACGACCTCTACCGCAACCCGTACGGCTACTGGTGCCTGACCCCGGGATAACCGTTCGGCCCCGGGGAGTTGCGAACGCCCACGCACTCGGCCAGCAGGTCGTACGCCCAGCCGGAGAAGGGGTGCCCGGCCGGGTCGTCCGGGGAGACCAGGGTCAGTTGGGTGCCGCCGCTCGATCGGTCCGGTCGGTAGATCACGCTGAGCGGGCCGTCGCCGTCCGGCATCGGGTCGTAGGCGTGGTCGTCGGAATAGGCGTCCATTTCGGCGTCCCGGAGCAGGTATAGCCAGCCTTCGGTGGCCGGCAGCGACCGCTCGCGCCGCAGCGTCCAGCGGAGTTGGGTCTCCGACTCGCCGCCGGTCTCGACCGTGACCAGCAGTGCGGGCCAGCGCTGGGCCAGCCGGTCGATGAAGGTCCGCAGCATCTGGGCCTCGAAGGAGGGCGCCAGCAGGACGCTGTCGTACCCGGTGATCTCCAAGTCGTTCCCTCACCATCGGCCGGGCGGTGGTTGTCGCACGTCGATCGTCGCAGGTTCGCGGCGGTCGCGACCACCGCCGCCGGGGCGGTGACCGCGACGAGAGGTGCCGGTTACGCCCGGAGCTGGCTCAGCGCCGACTCGGCCACCACGTACGCCGACAGCCGCTTCGACCCGTCCATCACGGCCGGCCAGTTGGGGTAGTTCACCGGGGCACCCCAGTGCCACAGTCCCAGTTCGTAGACGCTGTAACTGCCGATGTTCTCCGACCAGTACGGCGGCTCGGGCGCGGGCGCACAGGAATACCAGGCGTAGACCCAGGACGGGTCGGGATACATCTGCCAGTACTCCTCCGACACGTTCGGCGTCGCCTGGCAGTACGGGGTGAATCGCTGTTGGACCCGCTCGAAGGCGCCGATCAGCAGGTTCTTCAGTTCGGTGGTGCTGAACCGGGCCTGTGCCCGGGCCACCAGCGCGATCGGGCCGACCGTGCCGAGCGCGATGCCGAGCTGGTTCTTGGCGGAGAGGGTGCTGACCGAACCCCACAGGCTGTTGATCAACGTAACGCAGGAGGTGACGTCCTGTGCCCAGCGCTGCTTGAGGCTGAGCGAGAACTCCTCGATGTCGGCGAACTCCAGCAGGTGGTGCTCGGCGCAGGCTCGCGCCTCGGCGGTGGCCAGCCCGTCGAGGTGGGCCATGATGGTGTTCCGGGTATTGCCGATCTCGACGATGATCCGGCTGGTCGCCTCCTCGATCGTCATCCCGCCATCTTCCGAACTGTTGAAATAGCCGTACGCCTGTAGCGCGAACTGGGCCACCGCGATGATCGTGGCCGGATCCGTCGCCTGGGCCGGCCGGGCGGCACCCGGCACCACCACGGCGGTCGCCACCACCGCCGCGGTGGCCATCTTGAGCAGTTTCCGTTTCATTCCGCCTCCCGAGGTCTGGCCGCGTCGAGCGCACGGTATTGACGGCGGCTGGACTGCCACTGGATCTCCACTGGACCGACCGCATCCGCCCTGGTGGATGAGCTGGTGATCCAGTGAGGTTCCAGCCAAGGTCCAGTCGGGTCCGGCAGCCTGCCGACAAAAGGGGTGAGAGGAGACTCCGAATGAAGGCCAGACTGCTGCGCGGCTTTGCCGCGACAGCCCTCGCGCTCGCCGTCGTCCTGCCCGGATCCACCCAGCCGGCGCACGCCGATCCCGACGACACCAACGCCTCGCTGATCGACATGATCGACCTCGCACTCAACCTGGTCGGCCGGGCGAGCAGCGGCGGTATCACGCCCGCGCTGCTGCTCCAGATGACCCAGGACGTCATCAGCGCGCTCGACCAGGCCGAGGCGGAGGTGATCGCCCACATCGACGCCATCGCCTCGGCCGAGATCCGTGGCGCCACCCGGGCCGCCGTCATCGAGTTCGCCGACATCAACAACCTCGCCGACGAGACGTTGGAGGACTGGGCCCAGCAGGTCACCCACGACGCCATCCGAGCCGGCACCTACCTCGACGCGGTCGCGGACCTCAGGGCCGTCGACGACATCGGGTACGCCGCCATCACGGTCTACCCGATCGCCCTGGTCGCCCGGGCGCGGGCCGGCTTCGGCACGACCAGCCTGCGCACGCAGTACAAGAACACGCTGCAACGCCTGGTGGACCGGTTGACGCCGACCTGCGACACCTACCTCCCCGATCCCCGGATCCCGGTCATCCGGGTCTACGAATGCAGGGTGTACGGCAGCCACACGGCGAGCTACACGGAATACCACCTCAACGGGGCGTGGGACACCAGCGGCCGGGCGGCGGTCCAGGCCGAGGCGTCCGCGAACACGAGCCGCCAGGTAGCCGTCGAGGTCCTCAACGACCTGCCGTAGCCGGTACCCGGCTGGAGGGAGCGACATGAAGTTTCCGCCGCTGCGTGGCCTCGCCGCCGCAGTCCTCACCGTCACGCTCGTGCTGTCCGGTCCCGCCGCCCCGGCCCAGGCCGCCCAGGCCCGGGCCAATCCGGACGGCACCAACACCTCCCTGCTGGAGATGCTCGACTTCGCCCTCGACCTGCTCGGCCAGGTCGGCGACGGCGATATCTCGCCGGAGGACCTGGCCGCGATGACCCAGAACGTCATCAACGCGCTCAACCAGGCCGAGTCGGGGGTGATCGCCCATCTCGACGCCATCGCGGTGGCCAACATCCGGGACGACGCCACCGCCGCCGTCATCGAGTTCGAGGACATCAACAACTTCGCCGAGGAGACCCTGGAGGACTGGGCCCAGGAGGTCAGCGGGGACGCCGTCCGGGCCGCCGCGTACCTGGACGCGGTCTCCGCCGGAAAGGCGGTCGACGACGTCGGGTACGCCGTCGTCACGCTCTTCCCGATCGCCCTGGTGGCCCGGGCCCGGGCCGGCTTCGGCACGACGAACCTGCGCAACCAGTACCGGGCCGCGTTGCAGAAGATCGCAGACAAGCTCGCGCCGAGCTGCCACTACTACTATCCGGAGCCGAACGCGGTCCCGCTGATCCGGGCCTACACCTGCACGGTCTACGGCAACCACACCGCGACCCAGTTGGAGCAGTACTGGCTCGGCGAGTGGCAGTTGGGGCCGATCGACCCGGCAGCCGTCCAGGCCGCGTCGTACGCGAACACCAGCCGGCGGGTCGCGGTCGAGTCGCTGCGGCTGTTGCCGTAACGGCCGCCTCGGTCGGCTCGGCGAGGGGCGTCGCCGAGGAGTCCGGGCACGCGGTCCTGCGCCGCCGCCAGGCGCAGGCCCGCGTACGGGCGGTGCGGAGCCGAGGCCAACGTGGCGGCCCGGGTGGCGGCGCTCGGCGGTCGGGTCGTCCCCACCACCGCGATCGTCGCCGAGACGCTGGTCAGCGACTGGCTGGTCGAGATCGAGGTCATCGCGGCCGGCTGACTGCCTCTACAGTCGTGGCGTGCGTACCGACATGACCTCCCTCGCGTTATGGGACCCGGGTTGGTACGACCTCGACCAGCCGTTGAAGGTCGGCCGGCAGGACCGGTTCGCCTTCCACCACGGCATCGTCTCGCCCGGATACGACCTGGTCTTCGCCAACGGCCTGGGCACCAACTGGGACTATCGGTCGGCGACGGTGGAGACGATCGAACACCCCGAGTTCGGGCTTCTCGACGAGGTCGACACCACCACCGGTTTCGGCGAGTACACCTTCCGGCTCCAGGACGGACGGTGGGTCACCGTAGAAGCCGAGGAAAGCCCGGGGGCGGTCAACGCCGCCAGTCCGGACTTTCCCGTCGACGCGAGTCGGGCAGGCAGCTCGGACTGGGCCCTTGTGGTGGTGCTCTCCGGCGTCACGAACGCGAATCGAGGCTGAGGCGGGCGCACAGGCGGGGCAGCTCGACAACCTGCGGGTTAGTTAAGGCTTCCGCAGCCAGGTCTTCGGATCGGTCACGAAGACACCCTTGCCCTGGTGCCGCCGGATCGCCTCGATCGCCTCCAAGCGCACGAAGACGAGTTGGATCGTCGATGAGCTGACCTTGTATTGCGAACAAAGCTCAGCGATCGACGGCAGCTTGTCTCCTGGCTTGTACTTTCCAGATCTGACGTCGGCGGCAATTTCGTCCGAGATCCGGATGTAGTCCGGGGTCGCTGGCATAGCACTCCTCGCGTGGCACCTCCAATCTGATCACGAGCCGATGGATTTTTACAAGAGGAAGCCAACTGTCTTGCCTTTCATGGCTTCAATGCCTAAGTTGAGCGTCGAGCACTCCTCGTGTGGCAGCTAGGAGCGCTCGTCCCCAGGTCGGGGCGGGTGACGACAGGAAAGGGGATCGCCCGTCCCGGCCCCCTCGCAGTCGGCCCGGTGGCCGTACCGCCGCTGGTCGAGGCTGCGGTCCGCAGGGCGGGTGGTCCGGCTCGTGCGCTCCCTGTCGGCGAGCCGGGCCACCCATCCCCACTCGTCGGAAAGGTGCTCCGCATGCGCAGACTGTTCCGATCTCTCTTCACCACCTCACCGCCACCCACCACCCGGACCGGGCCGCCGAACGCCGGCAGCCACTACCCGCCCGTCGCCCACCCACCGGTCGCGTACCCGCCGCTGACCGCCGGCCAGATCCGCTTCCAGCGGTTTTCCGGCGTCCGGCGCGGACTCGATCCGGAAGAAGTGCGGACCTTCCTCTACCGGGTCGCGGACGAGTTCGCCGAGGTCCGCGCCGAGCTTGCCCGGACCCGCACCGAGAACAACCGGATCAAGTCCGCGCTGCGTGACTGGCAGTCCCGCTACCGCCCGGCCGGCCGGGTATGAGCCGGGAGACCACCGTCGCCGACGACGAGGCGACGACCGGCGGCCCCCGCCAGCGGTACGTCGTCCAGCTCACCGTCACCAGCACGGACCTGCCGACGGCGGAACTGCTGGCCCGTACCCTCACCCGGTCGCTGCGCTTCCTGCCCGACCTCGTCCCCGGCGAGACGACCGTCGCCCTGGCGGGCGATCCGGCGACCCGGCACCCGGTCTTCTGCGCCCGCCCGCTCGACGGCGGCGGCGGCGGCCGGTGCCCGCTGCGTACCGGGCACATCAACGACTGCCAACGGATCGACCCCGATGACCGCTGAGCCGGCGTACGCGCCATGGCTGGTCTTCCTCGGCCACTGCGACCCGACCCGGCAGCTCCTCGACCTCGCCGCCCGGCATCCGGGGCAGCCGGTCACCGCCCGACTCGGGCGTACGGGGTGCCGGGTGCACGTGCCGGAATGATCGGGGCTCACTGGTCGGGCAGGCCGCGCCAGGAGAGCCGGGGCGTGCTGCCCAGCGTCGACTGGTAGTCGACCGCTGTCGTCTCCCGGCCCCACTGCGGCATCCCGGCCGGCAGGTCGAGCGGGTGGAGTAGTACCTCGACCACGGTCGGCCGGTCCGGTATCCCGGCACCCAGCCCGGCCAGTACCCGGGCCAACTCCCCCTCCGTGCTGACCAGGTGCGAGTCGACCGCGATCTGCCGGGTGAAGACGGCCGGCAGGTCGGCGTACCGCCAGTTGTCGATGTCGTTGTACGGCTGGTGCCGCCCGTCGACAGCCCGTTCCACCGTGTACCCGGCGTTGTTCAGCACGAAGATGACCGGTCGCTGGCCGGTGGCGATCATCCGGCTGATCTCCTGCGCGGTCAGTTGCAGCGATCCGTCCCCGGTGATCAGCACCATCCGCCGCTCCGGTGCCGCCGTCGCCGCGCCGAACGCGGCCGGTACGGCGTACCCGATCGCTCCCCACAACGGTGCCTGGACGCAGACCGCGCCCCTGGGCAGCCGGATCGACGCGACCCCGAAGGACGGCGTACCGGTCTCCGGCACCACGATGTCGCCCTCGGCGAGCATCGCCGAGATCGCCGGCCAGAGCCGGGCCTGGGTGATCGGCGCGTTGCTGGCCGGGTCGAGCCGGGCTGCCGGCGGCCGACCCGGATCGGGCGCGGTGGCCCAGTCGACCGCGCGGACCGGACCGATGCTGTGCAGCCGGGCCAGCGCGGCGCCCGGGGAGACCGGGTGGAAGAGTCGCCCGCCGACCGAACTCGCCCGCCGACCGATCGAGATGATCCGGTCCGGATCCAGGTCGGCCGTGAACAGCCCGTCCCAGTCGAAGAACTTGACGCCGACGCAGACCAGCACGTCGGCCTCCTCGACGATCCGCCGTACCGGCTCGACGCTGTCCCCGCCGTCGTAGACGCCGACGTAGTTCGGGCCGGTCTCGTCGAGCAGCCCTCGGCCGAGGCCCTGGGTGGCGGCCGGCCAGTGCCGGTCGGCGAGCAGCGCGGCGATCTCGGCACCGAGGCCGTACCGGAGGGCCAGGTTGCCGACCAGCAGTGCCGGGCAGGTGGCGCCGTTCAACAGCCGCTGGGCGGCGGTGTCGAAGGCGTCGAGCTGGTCTGGGTCGTGGATCGGCGCCGGCCGGTCGAGCCGGCGGGGCGGCTTCGGGACCGGCTGCCGGGCGACGTCGCCGGGCAGCCGCAGGTAGACCGGGCGTTGCTGGGTCCAGCACTCCCTGAGTACCCGGTCGATCTCGACCGTGGCGTTGCCGGCGGTCAGGGTGGCCTGGGCGACCGTCACCTCCCGGGCGACCCTCACCCACCGGTCGAAGTCGCCGTCGCCGAGGGAGTGGTGCATGGCGGCCCGCCGGTCCATGATCTCCGTCGTCGGGCCGCCGACGATCGAGACGATCGGCACCGACTCGGCCATCGCGCCGGCCAGCCCGTTGACCACGGACAGCTCGCCGGGGCCGAAGGTGGTGACGATGGCGGCGATGCCGGCCAGCCGGGCGTACCCGTCGGCGGCATACGCCGCGTTGACCTCGTTGCAGTTGCCGACCCAGCCGATGTCCGGGAACGCCTCGACCTGGTCGAGGAACTCCATGTTGTAGTCGCCGGGCAGCCCGAAGATGTGCCGTACCCCGAGGTCGTGCAGCCGGCAGAGCAGATATTCGCCCACGGTCGTGGTCTCGGTCTCGGTCTCGGCCGAGTTCTCCGGCATGACGTCGTTCTTCGGCATGACGTCCTCCATCGACCGCTCCCGCCCGTTCTCACCGCCCGTGCGGGTTCCCGTTCCCACCCGTCGCACACGTCCGACACCCGAAAGGGTCCCGCCGACCAGAGGAGATCGACGGGACCCTTCGCGCTGTCGGTGAAGGTCAGGGAATCAGGCGACGGTGACGGCCACCTCGTTGATGCCCCGGCCCGCGGTGACCGAGAGGTCGCCGTTGCCGTGCCGGGAGAGCGCCCGCAGCGTCCAGGTGCCGGGCGCGGCGAAGAACCGGAACTGCCCGACCGGCGAGGTGACCACCTCGGCGGTGAACTCGCCGGTGGAGTCGAGCAGCCGGACGTACGCCCCGGGGACGACCTCGCCGTTCTCGGCGCTGACGATCCCGGTGATGACGGTTTCCTTCTCCAGGTCCAGGCTCGCCGGCAGCGGAGCCGCCTGGTCCGGCGCCGCGCAGCCGGCGGTGATCGGAACTGTCATGGTCGTCACGCCTCCCCCGGCTCGTCGCCGAGCGCCACCGGCACGCCGACCAGCGAGCCGTACTCGGTCCAGGATCCGTCGTAGTTCTTCACGTTCTGGTGCCCGAGCAGCTCCTTGAGCACGAACCAGGTGTGCGAGGAGCGCTCGCCGATCCGGCAGTAGGCGATGGTGTCCTTGCTGCCGTCCAGCCCCGCCTCGCCGTAGATCTTGCCCAGCTCGTCGTCGGACTTGAAGGTGCCGTCCTCGTTGGCCGCCTTCGACCACGGCACACTGATCGCGGTCGGGATGTGCCCGGCCCGCTGCGCCTGCTCCTGCGGCAGGTGCGCCGGGGCGAGCAGCCGGCCGGCGTACTCGTCGGGGGAGCGCACGTCGACCAGGTTCTTGACCCCGATCGCGGCGACCGCCTCGTCGCGGAAGGCCCGGATCGACAGGTCCGGCTCCTGCGCGGTGTATTGCGTGGCGGGCCGGGAGACCTGGTCGGCGACGAGCGGGCGGGCGTCCAGCTCCCACTTCTTGCGGCCACCGTCGAGCAGCTTGACGTCGCCGTGCCCGTAGAGCTTGAAGTACCAGTACGCGTAGGCGGCGAACCAGTTGTTGTTGCCGCCGTAGAGCACGACGACGTCGTCGTTGGAGATGCCGCGCTCGGAGAGGAGCGCCTCGAACTGCGCCTTGTTCACGAAGTCCCGGCGTACCGGGTCCTGGAGGTCGGTCTTCCAGTCGAGCTTGATCGCACCGGCGATGTGCCCACCGTCGTACGCGGTGGTGTCCTCGTCGACCTCGACGAAGACCACGCCGGGAGCGTCGAGGTTCTTCTCGGCCCAGTCGGCCGAGACGAGTGCGGTGTCGCGACTCATCAGATCACTCCTTGGTGAGGATTTGTGTGAGCCTGCGCGTGTGGATCGACCGATGTTGTTGTCGCATGTCACGCGCGGGACCCATTGACAGGTAGGGATCACGGGTACGTGCGACGGCGCCGCTGCCGGGCGTGAGGGAAGGACTCAGAGGGTACGCAGAACAGCCCCGCCGTCAGATGACGGGGCGACACAGGCAGGTGGCCACGCGGCACAGGTCGACCGCGCGCCGTTTGGTGAGGAGCGTCCCCATGAACCGGGAGCCTACCAGTGCTACGGAGTCGTTACCCAGGACCAACCACGATCCGGGATCGCGTGACCCCGGTTCCGACCCCTCTGATCAGCCGACCTCGCTCAGCGCGACATCTCGGGCGCTGGCTGTCACGGCAAGTCCGTTCGGCAGTGGCCGTACCTCGTGCAGTTGGAGCGCGAACGGCAACGGCGGCAGCGGCACCCGGACCGAGAGCTGCCGGGCGAAGTTGTTGACGAAGGTCTGCACGACCGGGTTGTCCGGCAGGTCGGCGGAGGTGAGCCGGTCGAAGGTGATCACGATGTCGTCGCCGTCGATGGCCACGTTCGCGGTGCCCTGCACGGTCAGCTCCTGCTCCAGGATCGGCACCCGGACCGGCGCGGTCACGGCGAGCTTGCCGTCCTGCTCCCGCAACCGCACCCCGGGCCGGTCGATCAACGCCACCACGCTGTCGTACGCGACGGTCCCGGTGCCCTGGACCGTCTTCGCGGTCACCTCGCCCTGGCCGGAGCGGAGCGTGTCGAGCGACGCGGTCACGTCCCGGGCGTCGACGGTCAACTCCGGCACCTTCACCGCCGCGTCGGTACCCTGCACCGGCCCCTGTACGTCCCGGAGCAGCACCTTGATGGAGTCGTACCGGCCGTTCAGCACCTGGGTGAGGAACGGGAAGCCGCCGACCGTCACCTCGGGCGCGGCGGACTGCACGTTCTGCCGGGAGATCTCCTGGTCGATCTGGTCCGCGACGACCCGCTCTGCGACCCCGGCGGCGACCCGGTCGGCCACCACCAGCAGCCCGGCCAGCACGAGAAGCAGGATCACCAGGATGACGAGTGCCCGACGCCCCCTGCGCCGACGGGGCCGTTCGCCGTACGTCCCGCCGTCTGCCGGATAGCTGTCCGCCACGCCGCCTCCCTGATCCGGTGCCGTCGCACCCGCCTACCGCCGTCGTCGGGACCACTATCTACCCGAACGGGCACATCTCCAACCGTCGAGGTACGGCACCGGGTCGGGTGCCGGGAAGCACCCTTCCTTTCCCCGGTGCCGCCCCTGCTCAGAGGAAGAAGACGCTCATCGCGTACGCCGCCGGTGCGGCCAGCGCGAACCCGCCGAGCGGCCCCTGCATGTGCCGGGCCACCCACATCGTCGGCGGTTCGCCGGCCATCTGCCGGCCCGCCTCGGCGTAGCCCACCCCGAGGTCGGCCAGGGCCGCCGCCGCGGCGGTGACCAGTCCGACCACCGCGGCACTGGTCGGGGTGAACGCCACCAGGTAGCTGCCGAGGATGCCGGCGGCGAGGGTGCCGAGCATCGCCCCGATCACCACACCGGCGGCACCGCGCGGCACCTGCGGGGCAAGTCGGGGCCAGGGCAGCACCGCGTCGGTCACCCGGGCGACGGTCAGCGCCACCGCCGCCGCGGTCAGGCAGACGAAGATCGCCTGGGTACCCTTCGGGATCCGGCTGAGCACGATCAGGGTGCCGAAGGCGACCACGCCGACCACGATGAACAGGGTGGCGCCGAGCGACTCGGTCACCCGGGCCCGGTCGGCCCGGCGGACGAGCTGCCCGAGCACGCCGACGAGGAACCCGCCCGCGGCCACGTACCCGAGGGGGGCGAGCACGGCGATCTGCGGCAGCACGGCAGCCGCGTCGGCGGCGAGCGCGACCGCCACCGCGACCCCGCCGACCAGCGGCAGGGCCGGCGGGCGCATCGCCATGGTCCAGGCGAGGACGAAGAGCAGCTGTACCCCGAGGACGACCACGGCGAACGGCAGCCGGGCACCCGGGCCGGCGGTCTGCGCGCCGAAGATCAGCCCGACCCCGAGCAGTCCGGCGAAGCCGGCGATCGCCACCGACAACAGTCGGCGGACCGGTACCGGCGGCAGCTCCTCCTCGCCGTCGAGCTCCGCCGGATCCACCCCGCCGTCCGGCCGCGGGCCGTCGGTGCCCCGGGGCCCGTCGCCGGGACGGGGGCCGTCCGGGTTCCGGGGGCCGTCGCCGGGCCTGGCTCCGTCACCGTGCCGGGAACCGTCCGGCAGGCGCGGGCCGTCGGCCGGGCGCGGACCGTCGAAGGGGCTGCGGGCGTCCGGGCCGGCGGGGCGACCGCGCGGATCCGGCGCGCGGTGCGGGCCGGCCGGACCGGGGCGGTTCTCCGGCCAGGAGTCGCGGCCGGTCTCCGGAGGCGTCGAGGGGTACACGCCCCGATCGTGCCAGACCGACCACCCGACGCGCCGGGCCCGGCATCCCCGAACCGAAACACGATCCGGAAACCTGCCGGTAATGACCGATCACACAACCCATGAACCGATCGTGTGAGAGCGTCCGGCGAAAGTTCCGATAAGGTTAAGCCTTACCTGCCCGTCAGTGACGCCGGGACGACCCCAATCCCCAGCGGTCCCGGAGTCCCCGCCCCGAGTGCCGCTGGCCACCGCGCGGCGCCCAGGTGCCGCCGGGACGGAGGTGATGTGTGGAGATCCTGCTGCTGGTGACCGCGCGCGCAGGCGAACCGTCCGTCGTGCTGCCGGCCCTCGACCTGCTCCCCCACTCGGTGCGTACCGCCCCGCGCGATGTCCGCACCCTCGTCTCCGGGCCCAGCCCGGACGCCGTACTCGTCGACGCCCGCTCGGAACTGAGCGAGGCCCGGGCGACCTGCCGGATGCTGCACGCCACCGGGCTCGGCGTACCGCTGGTCGCGGTGGTGACCGAGGCCGGTCTGATCGCCCTGAACGCGGACTGGGGCGTCGACGACGTGATCCTGGCCAGCGCCGGTCCGGCCGAGGTGGAGGCCCGGCTGCGGCTCGCGGTCGGCCGGCTCAGCAACGCGACCGCGGCGGCCGGCGGGCTGATCCGGGCCGGTGAGCTGACCATCGACCCAGACACCTACGCCGCCAAGCTCAAGGGCCGGCCGCTCGACCTGACCTACAAGGAGTTCGAGCTGCTCAAGTTCCTCGCCCAGCACCCGGGCCGGGTCTTCACCCGCGACCAGTTGCTCCGCGAGGTCTGGGGCTACGACTACTTCGGCGGCACCCGCACCGTCGACGTGCACGTACGCCGGCTGCGGGCCAAGCTCGGCTCGGAGTACGAGTCGATGATCGGCACCGTCCGGCAGGTGGGCTACAAGTTCGTCACCCCGCCGTCCCGACCGCTGCCCGAGTCGGAGAACGTGCCACTGCCCGTCTGATCCGACCCGTCTAGAAGGCCACCCAGTACGGCCGGGTGGCCTTCTGGCGTACCGGTCACCTGAAGGCGGTTCACAATAAATGGAGAAAACATGAGAATTCGGGCGCGACGTACGTAGCCTTGACCGGAAGCGTCCGGAGGAGGCAGAGGTGACATCAGCGGTTTCCAGGGTGTTTTTCGGGGCAGGACGGACAGAATTCCCTGAGGCGGTCCGCTGATGCCGACCATGTCCCGAACTCACATGCTCGCGGTCGCGACGCTGGTCACCGTCGCCATCCTCGGCGGCGCGTACGCGCTCGGCCATGCCCTCGGCCGGCCCGGCGGCCCACTGGCCATACCGGAGAACCGGGCCCAGCACCAGACCGACCCACAGCCGGACGGGCCGTCGGACCAGCGGTCGGGAGACCGGGCCGGCGGGCCTGTCGCGGGGCGGGCCGACCCGGGGCAGCGGAGCGGGTCGGCCAAGGGGGCGGACGGGGCGCTTCCGGCACCGTCGGGCACGGCGACGCCAGGCGGCACGCCGCGACCCCGCGGTGCGGAACCGGATCGGACCCGGGGGGACGGGCCGGCACAGTTGCCCCCCGAGCAGGACGGGCCGTACGGCGCCCGGATCAGTACCGGCGCCCGCAACGTGGCGCTGACCTTCGACGACGGGCCCGATCCCCGGTACACACCGCAGGTCCTGTCAGCACTGCGCGAGTACGACGTCAAGGCCACCTTCTGCCTGGTCGGCCAGAACGTCCAGGCGTACCCGGATCTGGTCCGGGCGATCGTGGCGGAGGGGCACACCCTGTGCAACCACTCCTGGCAACACGACGTCAAGCTGGGCAGCCGGTCCACCGCCACCATCCGGGCCGACCTGGTACGCACCAACGAGGCGATCCGGGCCGCCGTGCCCGACGCGCGGATCGAGTACTTCCGGCAGCCCGGCGGCGCCTGGACCGCGTCCGTGGTCGCGGTGGCCCGGCAGTTGGGCATGACCTCGCTGCACTGGGCGGTGGACCCGCAGGACTGGACCCGGCCCGGTGCCGGGACCATCGCGGCGCGGGTGAGCGCCGGCATCGCGCCCGGGGCGATCGTGCTGCTGCACGACTCCGGTGGCAACCGGCAGGGCACGATGATCGCGCTCAACTGGCTGCTGCCCGACCTCGTCCGGCAGTACGCCCTCGCCGCACTGCCGACCGGTCCACCGCCGACCGGTCCACCGTCGACCGGCACCCCGCCTGGTGGACAGCCGGGTGGACAGCCGTCGGCCGGCACCCCGCCGGCCGGGGCGCCAGCAACGGGTAACCCGCCAGCCGGGCAGGCCGGGCAGGCGGGCGCCGCCGGAGCGGCGGCTACGGTGGGAAGGTGACCACTGAGCGGGCGGCGGACGTACGGGTGTCGAGCCTCGACCGGCTCACACCGGACGAGGTCGAGGCGATACTCGCACTGTCCGGTGTGGCGGGCGCCGCCGATGGTGCCGACCCGCTCTCCGAGCACGTGACGCTGCGACTCCGACAGGCCGAGGGAGGCCCCGCCGTCCACCTGGTAGTCCGGGGACCAGCCGGGGCGATGGTCGGCTACGCCCACCTGGAGCCGGTGGACGGGACGGCCGAGGTCGCCGCCGAACTCGTCGTACATCCGATGTGGCGCCGACAGGGGCTCGGCCGGGCGCTGGTCTCGGCGGCGCTGGAGCGGGTACCCGGAACCGGCGCACTGCTGGTCTGGGCGCACAGCGACCATCCGTCGGCCGCCGCACTCGCTCTCGACCTGGGGCTGCACCGGTCCCGGGTGCTGTGGCAGCTACGCCGCTCGCTGCGGGACCCGCTGCCCGAGCCCAAGCTGCCCGCCGGGGTCTCGGTACGCGCGTTCCGGCCCGGCAGCGACGACGAGGCGTGGCTGGAGGTCAACCGGCGATCCTTCGCCAGCCATCCCGAGCAGGGCCGCTGGGATCGGGCCGACCTGCGGTTGCGCCTCGCCGAGCCGTGGTTCGACCCGGCCGGCTTCCTGCTCGCCGTCGAGGAGTCGTCGGGGCGGCTGCTCGGCTTCCACTGGACCAAGGTGCACGGCCGGTCAGACCCGACCAGCGGAGCGGACCGGACCAGCGAAGCGGACCCGACCAGCGAAGCGGACCCGACCGGCCGGGCCGAGGGGTCGGCGCCGATCGGCGAGGTGTACGTGCTCGGGGTCGACCCGGACAGCCACGGGCTCGGGCTGGGCCGGGCGCTCACCCTCGCCGGCCTGCACCACCTGCGCGACCGAGGGCTGACCAGGGTGATGCTCTACGTCGACGAGTCCAACACCGGCGCGATGGCGCTCTACACCCGGCTCGGCTTCGCGAACTGGCTGCGACACGTGCAGTACCGTTGGTCGTCGACGCCGCCGGAGGGTCCGGCCTGACGCGCCGTCCATCCGGTGTGGACCGTCCGAGCCCGGGAGGCCGTCCGACGACGACACCCGGCGGACCGCCACCATCCGGTCGGCTGACCGACACGGTCCGTACGGAGTACCGGTCACCGGCCGTCCGGTTGGCCCGGGCGGGTCACGAACCGCGCTAATAGCCCTAGATGTCGCACCGGTCCCACGGTTCACGGAACGGACATCTTGCCCTCAGGATCCGGCCATCCACCCGGCTATCCCTGTTCACCCTGCGTTCACTCGCGACCGGCGAACCGGCTACCTGGCGCTCCTAACTTCCCTACATAGCCGACCACTAGTCGGCTCCCGGGGCGGCGCCTCGGGCTTGCTTCGTACAAGGTGAAGGGAACCTTTCAGGTGAAGCTCCAGCGGCACGGCACCATTGCCTGTCTCGCTCTGGCCACGGCACTGGCAGTCAGCGCGTGCGGCTCGGACAATAACGAGCCCACCGAGCCGTCGGCCTCCGGGTCTTCCGCGGCGGAAGACTGCGCCACGGGCACGGTCAACGCCCAGGGTTCGTCGGCGCAGAAGAACGCCGTCGACGAGTGGCGTAAGGCGTACCAGCAGAAGTGCACCGGCTCGACCATCAACTACGAGCCGAGCGGTTCCGGTGCGGGCATCCAGGCCTTCATCGCCGGTACCGCGGACTTCGCCGGCTCGGACTCGGCCCTCAAGGACGACGAGCAGCCGAAGGCCGACGCCAAGTGCACCGGCGGCAAGGCGATCCACCTGCCGATGGTGATCGGCCCGGTCGCGATCGTCTACAACGTGAACGGCCTGGACAACCTCCAGCTCAAGCCGGCCACGCTTGCCAAGATCTTCGCCGGCAAGATCACCAAGTGGGACGACGCCGCGATCAAGGCCGACAACCCGAGCGCGACCCTGCCGTCGGCGACGATCCAGACCGTGCACCGGTCGGACGAGTCGGGCACCACCGACAACTTCACCGACTTCCTCGCCAAGACCGCCGAGGCCGACTGGACCTTCGGCAAGGGCAAGGCGTGGAAGGCCCCGGGCGGCACCGGTGCGGCCAAGTCGGACGGTGTGGCCAGCGCGGTCAAGCAGGCCGAGGGCAGCATCAGCTACGTCGAGATGTCCTACGCCGAGAACAGCAGCCTGAAGATGGCCAAGATCGGCAACGGGGCCGGCGAGTTCGCCGAGCTGACCCCCGAGTCGGCCGGTAAGACCATCGCCGGTGCCGAGGTCGTCGGCCAGGGCGAAGACCTGAAGATGAAGATCGACTTCAACACCAAGGAGGCCGGGGCGTACCCGATCGTCCTGGTGACCTACGAGATCGTCTGCTCGAAGGGCCTCGCCGCCGACAAGCTGGCGCTGGTCAAGGGCTTCCTGAGCTACGCCGCCAGCACCGACGGGCAGGCCGACCTGACCGAGCTGGGCTACGCCCCGCTGCCGGAGACGGTTCGCGCCAAGGTCGAGGCGTCGGTCAAGGCTCTCGCCTGATCTCTCAATAGATCATCCTCATAACTTCGTCAACGGAGCGAGCGAGCAGATGGGCGACACCCCAGACCGCTCGGCCAACGCCGGCACCGGCGGACCCCGTGTGACCATCGGTCACGCAGGGTCCGCCGGTGCCGCGCTGTCGGTCGACGTACCAGTGACACCCGCGGACCGCGCTCCGGACGGAGCTGGCCGGCGCGGCGGCGGCAGTGGCGGCGGCGGCACCGGCCTGGGTGGCGGCGGCGCCCTGCCCCGGCGGAGCGCCTTCGGCGCCGAGCGCCTCTTCCAGAGCTTCACCATGGCCGCCGGCGCGATGGTGCTGGTCATCATCGTGGCGATCGCGATCTTCCTGATCGCCAAGGCCGTACCTGCGCTGAACGCCAACACCGCCAACTTCTTCACCTTCGAGGGCTGGTTCCCCAACGAGGCGCAGCCGAGGTTCGGCATCGGCGCCCTGGCCTTCGGCACCGTACTCACGTCGGTGCTGGCCCTGCTGCTGGCCGTACCGGTGGCGCTGGGCATCGCGCTCTACCTGTCGCACTACGCGCCCCGCCGGGTCGGTACCGCGCTGGGCTTCCTGGTCGACCTGCTGGCCGCGGTGCCGAGCGTGGTCTTCGGGCTCTGGGGCCGGGACTTCTTCTACGGCCCGGTGCAGGAGTTCTCGGTCTGGCTGAACAAGTACTTCGGCTGGATCCCGATCTTCGGCGGGGAGGGGCCGTTCGGCCGGTCGATCCTGCTCGGCTCGCTGGTGCTGGCCATCATGGTGCTGCCGATCATCACCTCGCTCTCCCGTGAGGTGTTCCGGCAGACCCCGACCGCCAACGAGGAGGCCGCGCTCGCGCTCGGCGCCACCAAGTGGGAGATGATCCGGACGGCAGTGCTGCCGTACGGCCGTCCCGGCGTCATCGGCGCCACCATGCTCGGCCTGGGCCGGGCGCTCGGCGAGACCATCGCCCTGGCGATGACCCTCGGCATCGTCTCAAGCATCTCGTTCAACATCATCGAGAACGGTGGCAACACGGTCGCCGCCAACATCGCGAACGCGTTCGGCGAGGCCAACGACACCGGCCGCGGCGCGCTGATCGCCTCCGGCCTGGTGCTCTTCTCGATCACGCTGATCGTCAACATCACCGCGCGGGCCATCATCTACCGGCGCCGGGAGTTCACGGAGTCCGCAGCATGACGACAACGACGACAGCACCTCCCTCGACCGCGCCGGGGCAGAGCCCGCAACTGCGTACCCGCCGGCTGCCGGTGGTGGCCAGCCTCGGCATCGCGGTGGCCGCCGTGGTGCTCTCCGCCGCCGTGGTCTACGGCGCCGGGATCGGCGGCACCGCCCTGGTCGTCGCCCTCGCGGTGGTCTTCTACCTGGTCGGCCTCTTCCTCGCCAGCAACGCGGTGGAGGGGCGGCGGCAGGCGCGCAACCGCACGTGGAGCGCGCTGATCCACTCCGCCTTCGTACTCGCCCTGCTGCCGCTGGCCTCGGTCACCTGGACGCTGGTCAGCAAGGGCATCGAGCGGCTGGACGGCAACTTCTTCGGCACCTCGATGAACAACATCGGGGCCCGGGACCCGAACGGTGGCGCCTACCACGCCATCATCGGCACGCTGGAGCAGGTCGGCGTCGCCACCCTGATCACCGTGCCGCTCGGCATCGCCTGCGCCATCTACATCGTCGAGTACGGCCGGGGCCGGTTCGCCTTCACCATCCGGTTCTTCGTGGACGTGATGACCGGCATCCCGTCGATCGTCGCCGGCCTCTTCGTACTCGCCTTCTGGATCCTGATCGTCTCGCCGTACTTCAACGACGGGCGGCCGGGCTACTCCGGCTTCGCCGCCTCGCTGGCGTTGAGCGTGCTGATGCTGCCCACCATCGTGCGGTCCACCGAGGAGATGCTCCGGCTGGTGCCGGCGCCGCTGCGCGAGGGGGCGTACGCGCTCGGCATCCCGAAGTGGAAGACGATCCTGCGGATCGTGCTCCCCACCGCCCTGCCCGGGATCGTCACCGGCGTGATGCTGGCCGTTGCCCGGGCCGCCGGGGAGACCGCGCCGGTACTGCTGGTCGCCGGGGGTGGCGCCGCGATCAACTTCAACCCGTTCGAGAACAACCAGTCGTCGCTGGCGCTCTACGTCTACCAGCAGGCCGGGGACGCCTCCCGGTACGCGCCGGCCCGCGCCTGGGCCGCGGCACTCACCCTCGTCGCCCTCGTACTGATCCTGACGATCGCGGCGAAACTGCTGGCCCGCCGCAACCGGTTCAGCCGCTAACCCCGAAGGAATGATCATGGCCAAGCGAATCGACGCGACCAGCGTCACCGCGTACTACGGCTCGTTCAAGGCGATCGAGGACATCAACCTCACCGTCGAACCGAAGACCGTCACCGCGCTCATCGGACCCTCGGGCTGCGGCAAGTCGACCTTCCTGCGCACCATCAACCGGATGCACGAGGTGCTGCCCGGCGCCCGGGTCGACGGCAAGCTCACCATCGACGACCAGAACATCTACGAGCGGGACGTGGACGTGACCGCGGTCCGCCGGATGATCGGGATGGTCTTCCAGCGGCCCAACCCGTTCCCCACCATGTCGATCTTCGACAACGTGGTCGCCGGGCTGCGGCTGAACGGCGTACGCCGCAAGTCGGTCCTGGAGGACGCGGCCGAGCGGGCGCTCCGCTCGGCGAACCTCTGGGACGAGGTCAAGGACCGGCTCGGCAAGCCCGGCGCGGGCCTGTCCGGCGGGCAGCAGCAGCGGCTCTGCATCGCCCGGACCATCGCGGTCGAGCCGCAGGTGGTGCTGATGGACGAGCCCTGCTCGGCGCTGGACCCGATCTCCACGCTGGCGATCGAGGACCTGATGTTCAAGCTCAAGGACCGCTACACGATCATCATCGTGACGCACAACATGCAGCAGGCGGCCCGGGTCTCGGACCGGACGGCCTTCTTCTCGATCGAGCAGACCGGCGACCCGGGCCGGCTGATCGAATACGACGACACCCAGAAGATCTTCAGCAACCCGAACGTGAAGAAGACCGAGGACTACATCACCGGCCGCTTCGGCTGACCCCGCCCCACCTGCTGTTCCGTGATCCCGGAGAGTACGGCGCACGCTGGCCGAACTCTCCGGGATCACGTTTCGCTGCGGGGTTTCACTACAGGAGAAAGTGGCCGCTGCCGTCCTCGGCCTGGGCGAAGCGGGGCATGACCGGGGTGCCGGCGTCCCGCACGGCCGCGGCGGCGGGCACCCCGGCCAGGTCCGCACAGTCGGCGATCTCGGTCAGCGTGATGACCGTGGGCGGGAGCATGGCGATCTCGCCCGCCTCGAACCGGGCCAGCGCCTCCGCCGGCCGGATCCACATGGTGTGGTCGGCCTCCCCGGAGACGTCCCGGGGCCGCTGACCCGCCGGCAGCAGCGCGACGAAGAAGTACGTGTCGAAGCGGCGCGGCTCGAACTCCGGGGTGACCCACCGGCTCCACGGCAGCAGCAGGTCGGACCGGAGGGTGAGCCGGCAGTCCCGGAGCAGGTCGGCGAAGCCGGTACGCCGGTTCACCAGCGCCTGCCGGGCCCGCTCCCACTCGTCGCCGCTGACGTCGCCCACCACCTTGTCGTGGTCCGGGCCGGCGAGCAGTACGCCCGCCTCCTCGAAGACCTCTCGGGCCGCCGCACAGACCAGCGCCTGGGCCGGTCCGGGCGGCTGGCCGAGCCGGTTCCCCCAGTCCGCCGGGCCGGAGCCGGACCAGTCCAGCCGGATCTCCGAGTCGCCCGGGTCGACGCTGCCGCCGGGGAAGGCGTACATGCCGCCGAAGGTCATGCTGGCGGCGCGGCGGATCATGTACACCTCGAAGCCGTCCCGACCCGAGGCGTCCGGCCGGAGCAGCAGTACGGTCGCGGCCGGCCGGGCCGGCACCGGCACCCCAGCCTCGGCGTAGAACCGGCGGGCGTGGGCGGCGATCGACTCCGGGGCGGCAAAGCTGGTCATGTGGCGAGCGTAGTGCGGCCGTCCGGGCAGCCGCGATCTTGCCTGCCGGGGGAGCCGACCGGGGCGGGACGGTGCTCGGCTACGGTGCCGGGCATGACACGTTGGGGCATCCTGGCCACCGGTTACATCGCCGCCACCTTCGTCGAGGATCTTCGGCTGCTGCCGGACGCCGAGGTCGTCGCCGTCGGCTCCCGTACCGAGCAGACCGCCCGCGCCTTCGCGGACCGGCACGGGGTGCCCCGGGCGTACGGGTCGTGGCAGGAGTTCGCCGCCGACGACGAGATCGACGTGGTGTACGTCGCCACCCCGCACGCGGCACACTTCGACGCCACGATGGCCTGCCTGGACGCCGGCCGGGCGGTACTCGTCGAGAAGCCGATCACCCTGGACCGGGCCGCCGCCCAGCGACTCGTCGACGTGGCGACCGCCAACGACCGCTTCCTGATGGAGGCGATGTGGATGCGGTGCAATCCGGTCGTACTCCGGATCCGGGAGCTGATCGCCGACGGCGCGATCGGCGAGGTGACCAGCGTGCAGGCGGACTTCGGGGTCGGCGGGCCGTTCCCGCCCGAGCACCGGATGCGGGCCCGGGCGCTCGGCGGCGGCGCCCTGCTGGACCTCGGGGTCTATCCGATCAGCCTGGCGCACCTGCTGCTCGGCCTGCCGGACCAGGTCCGCTCCTGGGCCAGGATCAGCCCGGAGGGGGTCGACGAGAACACCGGGATCATATTCGGCTACGAGTCGGGCGCGGTCGCCACGCTGAGCTGCGGCATGATCGGCGCGACCCGGGTGGCGGCGGTGATCACCGGGCGGACCGGCCGGATCGAGCTGGCGCCGCCGTTCTACCGGCCGGGCCAGGTCACCCTGCTCCGGGACGGCGCCGACCCGGAGCTGCTGCCGGTCGACCTGACCGGCTCGGGCTACCAGCACGAGGCGGCCGAGGTGCAGCGCTGCCTCGCGGCCGGGCTGCTGGAGAGCCCGCTGGTGCCGCACGCCGCGACCCTGGAGGTGATGGGCCTGCTCGACGACATCCGCGAGCAGATCGGCGTGACCTACCCCTGACCGCGCGAGCATCGGCAGCGCGGCGAGCACCTGGCCACCGGACCGCCCCGGACGGCTGGCCGTCCGGGGCGGGATCGCTCAGAAGAGCGGTCGGACCAGGAAATACATGAGCGCGCCGATCGAGCCGGCGGCCGGGAAGGTCAGGATCCAGGCGCCGACGATGTTGCCGGCCACGCCCCAGCGGACGGCGGAGAGCCGCTTGGTCGCCCCGACGCCCATGATCGCCGAGGTGATGGTGTGCGTGGTGGAGATCGGGGCGCCCAGCACCAGGGCGTTGAAGTAGAGCACCCCGCTGGCCACGGTCTCGGCGGCGAAGCCCTCCGGCGGCCGGAGGTCGATGATCTTGCGTCCGAGGGTACGGATGATCCGCCAGCCGCCCGCGTACGTGCCGAGGGCCAGCACCGTCGCCGAGGTCCAGAACGCCCACTCCGGAATGTGCTCGGCGCTGCCCTGGTAGCCGCCGACGAAGAGGGCGAGCACCACGATGCCGATCGTCTTGGCCGCGTCCTGCATGCCGTGCCCGATCGACATCGCCGCCGCCGAGGCGGTCTGGGCCCACCGGAAGCCCCGGTTGAGCTTGCCCGGCTGCCCGTTCCGGAAGATCCACTGGACCGCGATCATTACCAGGTAGCCGAGCAGGAAACCGACCAGCGGGGAGAGGATCATCGGCAGTACGACGCTCTCCCCGATCCCCTTCCAGAGCACCGTGCCGGAGGCGGCGAGCGTCGACCCGACCAGCCCGCCGATCAGCGCGTGCGAGGACGACGAGGGCAGGCCGAAATACCAGGTGACCAGGTTCCAGGTGATCGCGCCGATCACCCCGGCGAAGACGATGCCCAGGCTGGAGACGCCGGGCGGCAACTCGACCAGGCCGGAGCCGACCGTCTTGGCCACGTCCGCGCCGAAGTGCGCGCCGATGAAGTTGCCGACCGCGGCCATCGCGAGCGCGACCCTGGGGGTCAGCGCCCGGGTGGAAATGCTGGTGGCGATGGCGTTCGCGGCGTCGTGGAACCCGTTGGTGTAGTCGAATAGCAGCGCGACGGCGATCACCGCCAGTACGGCGATGAGTTCAGGGGTCACCGGAGGTCAGCTTTCCTTGACCGCGATGGTCTCGACCGTGTTGGCCACGTGCTCGAACGCGTCGCAGGCCGCCTCCAACTCGTCGGCGACCTCCTTCATCTTCAGCACGGTCAGCGCGTCGTACTCGCCGGAGAAGAGCCGGACCAGCAACATCCGGTACGCCTGGTCGCCGTCGTTCTCCAGCCGGTTGCACTCGATCCAGTAGTCCTCGAGGTCCTTCATCGCGCGCAGCCGGGGCATCGCCTCGGCGGTCAGCTTGGCCTGCTGGTCGAGGACGTTCACCAGCTCGTGCATCTCGCGGGGCAGCGAGGGCAGCTTGGTCAGCCCGTAGAGGTAGAGCAGGTTGCCGACCGCCTCCAGGTGGTCCATCACGTCGTCGAGCAGCGAGCCGAGCCGGTAGATGTCCTCCCGGTCGAAGGGCGTGACGAACGTCGAGTTGATCTTCTTGTACAGCTCGTGGGTGATCTGGTCGCTGTCGTGCTCGACCTCGGTGAGCCGCTCGCTGACCGACTGCACGTCCACCCCTGGCAGGGACAGCTCGTTCAGCAACTCGGTACCCCGTACGAGGTTCTGAGCGGCTCTGCTGAACAACTCGTAGAACGCGCCCTCGGAGGGGCGGAGGGAAAACTTCACGGCACGGAACCTCGTTGCGTCGGCGGACGGGTGACGGGCCGCAGGAGGCTGCCCCTGGGGAATGCTAGGAAACCTCGGATCGGAGTTTTCGCCCGCCCACCCCTGGTCAGGGGTGATTCACCTGTCATTCACCTGATGTTCACCTTGAACGCCGACAGTCCGGCACGAACACCACCGAACGGCCCGCGCCTCGGTGTGCTGTGAGATTCGCCGCCCCGACGACCCGCAGGGGTGTCACCACACCCTGATCCCGCACGGCGTCGAGCGGCCTGACCACACCGTCCGGTTCCAGCCGGTCCGACCCGCGCCAAGCGGTGCCTCGGCGTACGGGGCTAACCTCGCGGGAGGACGTACGGCGGCGGGGGAGGTAGGGGTGCGGGATCTGGCCAGCGAGTTCGAGGCCGAACGGGAGCACCTCGGGACGGTCGCGTACCGGATGCTCGGCAGCCGGGCGGAGGCGGAGGACGCCGTACAGGAGACCTGGCTGCGTTACGCCGCCGCCCTGGGCACCCCGCAGGCCCGCGCCGAGGTACGCGACCTGCGGGGCTGGCTCACCACCACCACCGCCCGGCTCTGTCTCGACGTACTCCGCTCGGCCCGGGTACGCCGGGAGGCGTACCACGGCGAATGGCTGCCGGAGCCGATCGTCGGCCGGCTGCCCGACCCGGCCGGCGCGGCGGACGGGTTCGCCCCCGACCCGGCCGAGCGGGCCGCGCACACCGAGCAGGTCGGCATCGCCCTGCTGACCGTGCTGGAACGGCTCACCCCGGAGCAGCGGGTCGCGTTCGTGCTGCACGACGTCTTCGCCGTACCCTTCGCGGAGATCGCCACGGTGCTGGCGACCAGTCCGGCCGCCGCCCGACAACTCGCCTCCCGGGCCCGGCGTGCGGTCACCGAGGACGGCCCGCGCGACTCCGCCGACCCGGCCGAACACCAGCGGCTGGTCAGCGCGTTCCGCGAGGCCGTCGAGTCCGGCGAACCCGAGCGGCTGTTGGAGGTGCTCGCCCCGGACGTGCTCCTCGTCGGCGACGGCGGCGGCCTCTTCCCGACCGCCCGGCATCCGGTGGTCGGCGCGACCAAGGTCGCCCGGTTCGCGTTCGGGCTGATGCGCCGGGCCGCGTGGGACACCCAGAACCTGCGGATGCGGCCGGTACTCGTCAACGGCACGCTCGGCCTCCAGTTCGAGGCGGACTACCGGCCCGGCCTGCCGCTGCACGGCGTCATGTGGTTCACCGTCGCCGACGGCCGGATCACCGCCGCCTACACCCAGCTCAACCCGGAGAAACTGGCCGGGGTGCCGAGGATCGCGCCGGACGAGCACCCCTGGCACGTCCAGCACTAGGTCGGGTGTGGGGGCGCCGGGTCAGACCACCAGCGCCAGCCATTTCCGGTACGCCGACGCGAACGGCTCGGTACCGTCGCCGAGCGCGCCGTAGAGCCACTCCGCCGCGGCCCGGGCCTGCACCACCGTCTCCTCCGGATAGCCGAACCGGACCCGGTGCTCGGCGAACTCGTCCTCGTCGCGCAACTCCACCAGACCGGTGCCCCGCCGGCGCACCACGTCGAGGTCGAGGTCGATCAGGTGGACGGTGTCCCCCTCCCAGCGGGCCGGGCTGGCGATGTCGCAGTAGACCTCGCTGGTCCGGGGCGGCGGGTTGAACATCGTGCTCCACCACGCGTCGTGCGGTACCAGCAGCACGAACGGGATCTGTTCCACCGACGGGCGGCCATGGTAGACCGACTCCGTCCCGGCGGTCACGCCGAGCCACACACCGAGGTCGTCCTCGGTCAGTCTGCGGGCGGGGTAGTCCCGGTGTGCGGTGCCGTCGTACTTGCGGTAGACGACTCGGACCACATCGCTCGACATGCCCGCACCCTAGCCGATGTCACCCAATGCGTGCGGTGCGTGAAGCGTCCGGCAGGCGTCGAAATCGACAACATCATCCGGGCCCCGGCGGCGGGCCGGCATCCCTGGTCCGGGCACCGATCCGGCCCGGCCGCGGACCCGCCGGGGCGAGGCGGCGCGGCGGTGTCGGGATCGGCGGGTACGGTCGCACGGTGACCGTGCCCGCCACCGACGCCAACGCCCCCACCCTGATCGACTCCGAGGCGGCGGACTCCGGCCGACCCCCGGCGCCCCGGTCCCGCCGACGACGCAGAGGTGACCGCCCCGCCGGATCGGAACTGCTCGCGGCGGCCGTCGGTGCCGTGCCGGGCGGCAGTGCCCGGCCGGGTCAGCAGCAGATGGCGACCGCGATCGAGGAGAGCATCCTCTCCGGCGAGCACCTGCTGGTGCAGGCCGGCACCGGCACCGGAAAGTCGCTGGCGTACCTCGCCCCGGCGCTGACCGTCGACGGCCCGGTGGTGATCTCCACGGCGACCCTCGCGCTCCAGTCCCAGCTCGTCGACCACGACCTGCCCCGGCTCGCCGACGCGGTCACCCCGGTCCTCGGCCAGCGGCCGACCTTCGCGGTGCTGAAGGGCCGGCACCACTACCTCTGCCTGGCCCGGCTGGAGAACTCCACAGAGGACGAGCCGGAGGACACCCTCTTCGACGCGCCGAGCCGGGGCGGTGGCGGGACCAAGTGGCTCGGTGAGGCGGGTCGGCTGGGCAAGCAGATCGAGCGGGTCCGGGACTGGGCGATGGAGACCGAGACCGGCGACCGCGACGAACTCGACCCGGGCGTCGACGACCAGGCGTGGCGGCTGGTCTCGATGCCGGCCCGGGAGTGTGTCGGCGCCGCCCGCTGCCCGTACGGCACCGAGTGCTTCGCCGAGGCGTCCCGGGCCCGGGCCCGCGAGGCGGACGTGGTGGTGACCAACCACAGCCTGCTCGCCGTCGACATGCTCGCCGGCCGGCACATCGTGCCGCCGCACAAGCTGCTGGTGATCGACGAGGCGCACGAGCTGGCCGACCGGGTCTCCTCGGCGGCCCAGGCGGAGCTGATTCCGGAGCTGATCGACCGGGCCGCCCGGCGCAGCCGCCCCCTGCTCACCCCGGAGCTGGCCGAGTCGCTGGTGGCGGCCGGCGACTCGCTGGCGGTCGGGCTCGCCGAGGCGCCGGGCGGGCGGATCACCGGAGAGCTGCCCGGGCCACTGCGCGAGGCGTGCACCCTGCTGGACGCGGCGACCCGGGCCGCACTGGAGAAGATCGGCGACGTCAAGGCCGACGATCCCGACCCGGTACGCAAGCAGCAGGCCAAGGCCGTACTCGACGACCTGTCGAAGACCACCCAGCGGCTGCTGGAGGAGGCCGACCACGACGTGGCCTGGGTGGAGAAGCCGGACGGCGGCGGCGCGGGCCGGCGGGCCCTGGTCGTCGCCCCGCTCTCGGTGGCCGGCACCCTCGCCACGCACCTCTACGAGGACCGCACCGTCGTCGCCACCTCGGCCACGCTCGCCCTCGGCGGCCGGTTCGACACCGTGGCCCGGGCCCTCGGGCTGGCCGCCCCGGCGGATCCGGGAGTCGACCCGACCCGGCCGCACCCCCGGGCGGCGGCGCTGCGCACCGGACGACCCGACCCGGCGCAAGCCGGTGCCGGGACGGCGACCCGCCCGGCGCAGCCCTCCGCCGGTGACCGGTCCGGGGCCGGTCGCCGGGACAGCGCCGCCACAGGGGACGCCTCGCCGGCGGAGACCTCGAAGGCGGACGGGCCGGAGGCGGATGCCGGCTGGCGTTCGCTCGACGTCGGATCCCCGTTCGACTATCCGCGCCAGGGCATCCTCTACGTCGCCTCGCACCTGCCCCGGCCCAGCGCCTCGGGCCTGCCGGCGGCGGCCGGCGAGGAACTGCTCGGGCTGGTCGGCGCGCTCGGCGGGCGTACCCTCGGGCTCTTCTCGTCCCGCCGGGCGGCGTTGCAGGCCGCCGAGCTGCTCCGGGCGCGTACCGAGCTGCCGATCCTGCTCCAGGGCGAGGAGGCGCTGCCGCTGCTGGTCCGCCGGTTCCGCCAGGAGCGGGCGAGCTGCCTCTTCGGCGTGATGTCGCTGTGGCAGGGCGTGGACGTGCCGGGCGACGCCTGCCAGCTCGTGGTGATCGACCGGCTGCCGTTCCCCCGCCCGGACGAGCCGCTGGCCGCGGCCCGGGCCGCCGCCGTGGACGCCTCGGGCGGCTCGGGCTTCGCCTCGGTGAGCGTGCCGATCGCCGCCGTACGTCTGGCGCAGGGGGTCGGCCGGCTGATCCGGTCCACCGGCGACAAGGGCGTGGTGGCGGTACTCGACTCCCGGCTGGAGACCGCCCGGGGGTACGGCGCCTTCCTGCGGAAGTCGCTGCCGCCGTTCTGGTACACCACCCGGCCGGAGGTCGCCCGGGGCGCGCTGGAGCGGCTCGGCAAGTCCTGAACCGCCCCCGGGCCGGGCCGGCTGTCGGGGGGCGGATCCGGGCTACGGGGCTTTCGCGGCGACCACCACGGCGTCCGGCGGCACCTCCGGCGGGCGGCGGTGCGCCAGTCGCCGGACCGCGGTGTTGAGCACCGCGATCAGCGGTACCGAGACCAGGGCGCCGACGATGCCGGCCAGCACCACCCCGGCGGCAATGCCGACGATCACCGCGAGCGGGTGGATCGCCACCGCCCGTCCCATGATCAACGGTTGCAGGATGTGCCCCTCGACCTGCTGCACCCCGATCACCACGAGGAGGATGGCCAGCGCCCGCACCCAACCGCTGTCGACCAGGGCGACCAGTACCGCCACCGCGCCGGAGAGGGTGGCGCCGACGATCGGGATGAACGCACCGAGGAAGACCAGCGCGGCCAGCGGGAAGGCGAACGGGATGTCGAAGACGACCAGGAAGACGCCGATCCCGACCGCGTCGATGAACGCCACGAGTACGGTCGCCCGGACGTACGCGACCAGCGTCGCCCAGGAGGCCCGGCCGGCGTCGTCGACCCGCCACCGAGCGGCCACCGGGAGCAGCCGGACGAGGAAACGCCAGATCTTCTCGCCGTCCCGGAGGAAGAAGAAGGTGGCGAAGAGCACCAGCAGCGCCCCGGTGAGCAGTTCGGCCACGGTCGCGGCGGTGGAGACCGCGCCGCTGGTCAGCGCCTGGGTGTTCTCGTTGATCCACTGCTCGCCCTGCTCGATGTACGAGTTGAGCTGGTTGTCCGACAGGTGCAGCGGCCCGGTCTTCAGCCACTCCTGGATCTGCCGGATGCCGCCGGTGGCGTTGCGGCTCAGGTCCGGTACGCCCTTCACGAACTCGTTGACCACCAGGGTGAGCGTGCCCACCACGGCGGCCAGGCCGGCGACCAGCACCACGGCGGTGGCCAGGGACCGGGGCAGCCGGACCCGGAGCAGCATGCCGACCAGCGAGGCCAGCAGGGCGGAGAGCAGCAGGGCGATGGCCAACGGGATGATCACGATCCGGATCGTGCCGACCACCCGCAGCAGCGCCCAGCCGACGAGGCCGATCACGATCAGTCGCCACGACCAGGCGGCGGCAATCCGCAGCGCGTGCGGCACGTCCGCGTCGTCCCGGCTCGACGTCGACGGGTGGAGTTCCCCGGCCGGTTCACCCTCGGCCGACGTCGACACCGGCGCCGGCTCGGCGGTGGCCGCCGGTCGATCCTCCGCCGGCTCGGCGGCCCCGCCGGACGGGTCCGACGACCGCCCGAACGCGTACGCGCGACGGATCCTTGCTCGTAGCTGCTCGAAACGGCGCAAGCGCGCACCTCCCACGGCGGAATCGGCCTTCCTACCGTAGCCGCACCGGCACAGCCCGGCTCGGAGCGGCCGGCGGGGGTGACGGCCACCAACCTGGCTGGTGGCGGCACGCGGTACCGTCTCGGTCGTGACCGCCGAGGAGACCACCGACAACGGCCTGCCCATCCGCCTGCTGCACGACCGGGTGCTCGTCCGGGCGGACGGCGGCGAGGGCGAGCGGCGCTCGACCGCCGGCATCGTCATCCCGGCGACCGCCTCGATGGGCCGGCGGCTGGCCTGGGCGACCGCGGTGGGTGTCGGTCCAAACGTGCGCTCGATCGTCTCCGGCGACCGGGTGCTCTTCGACCCGGACGACCGGTCCGAGGTCGAACTGCACGGCCGGGAGTACGTGCTGCTCCGCGAGCGCGACGTGCACGCCGTGGCCGCCCGGCGGGTCGAGACCGACTCCACCGGCCTCTACCTGTGACCTCCCCACCCCCACCGCCCGGCCGCCGGCACTGACCGGCGGGCCCCACTCAGCGCTGGTACGGCCCCGACCAGGGCCCGACCTGCCCGGCACCCGATGCGGGCGGCCCACCATACGGACCCGGCGCGCCGGGATACGGCGATGGTGCACCAGGGTACGGACCCGGCACGCCGGGATACGGCGATGGTGCGCCAGGGTACGGACCCGGTGCACCGGGGTACGGGGTTGGTGCGCCGCCGTGCGCGGATGGTGCGCCGCCGTACGGGCCGTATCCCGGGGGTGGGTAGCCGGGGCCGACCGGGGCCGGCGGGCGCGGCGGTGCCACCAGGAGCACCGGGATCGGCACCACCGGCTCGGCCGGCGCCGGCAGGGTCCGGCGGGAGCCGTCCGGGAACGACAGGTGATAGCGGGAACCGTCCCAGATCCCGGCCGGCGTCTGCGGATCGCGCCCCACGAAGACCCTGCGGGCGGCCTGGATCGCGTCGAGCAGCCGGCGTTCCTCGGCGAGCCGCCGGGCGAGCTGCCCGGGCCGGCTCTCCAGCCCGCGCACCAGCCCGTCGCGGAGCAGGGCGAGCCGGGTCGCGGAGATCTGCAACGCCCGCATCGCCTTGGCACCCTCGTCACCGGCGACCCGGCGGGCCCAGCGACGAGCCGCGTGCCGCCGGCCGAGGGTGCCGAGCGCGGCCAGCTCGGGCGGGGTGAGCCAACCCGCCGACACGTACTCGGGGAGCCGGCGCTGGGTGAGCCGACCCTCCCAGCTACGCACCCAGACGGCCAGGCCGACCACGCCCAGGAAGATCGGCACCATCAGCCCGACATAGCTGTAGAGCAGGATCAGCGCCTCCCCGAAGAGCTGGGTGATGGTCGCGGCCCCGTTCCAGGCGCCGTGCAGGATCATCGCCAGCAGCAGGCCGGCGATCGGGGCGAGGATCCGGATCGGGCGACTGGCCGACCGTACGGCGATGCCGAGCCCGATGCCGGTCATCGAGGTGAAGAGCGGGTGGGCGAAGCCGCTGATCAGGACCCGCAGGATGAAGATCCCGAAGACGTTCTGCGCACCGGTGGCCGGGCCGTACTGGTCGACGCCCTGGGCGTAGCCGTGCAGGCCGAAGTAGAGGATGTTCTCGACCATCGCGAAGCCGACCGCCGACAGGCCACAGTAGACGATCCCGTCGGTGATCCCGGACCACTTGCGGCGCTGGTAGAGCAGGAGCAGGAACGGCCCGAGCGCCTTGGTCAGCTCCTCGATGAAGGGCGCGACCAGCACCCCGACCACCGGCAGGGGCAGCTCCAGGGTGTCGGCCGCGAAGGTGTTGGTACGCAGCGCGGCGAAGGTGGAGACCGCCGCGCCCCAGCCGAGGCAGAAGGCGAGATACTTGACCGGCTCCGGGTCGTACCGGTCGAGCCAGAGGAAGCAGGCCACCAGCACCGGCACCGGCAGCGCCGCCGCGGCCAGCCCGATCAGCGGCGGCGTGACCCCGGCCGGCGACACCAGCTCCCACGCCATCAGCACCGTGCAGACGACGATGAGCGTGATCGCCCCGATCACCATCAGCAGGCGGGCCCGGCTCCGCCGCTCGGGCGTCGCCGCCAGCTCCGGCATGGTGCCCGGCGACCACTCAGGCGGGGTGCCCGGCGACGGCGGGAGTTGCTGCGACGGGGCGGGCGGCCACGGCGGGGTCGGCGACGGCGGCTGGGGCGCCGCCGCACCGGGCGGGGTGTCGGCCATGTGATCAGCGTAGTTCCTCCGGACAGCCTGGCCGGACCACATCCGGCCCGGCTATGCTCACCGGCAGGTCACGAGTGCCAGCGTCCAAGCCCCGGCTTGCTGGCCGGCAACCCTCGTCGAGGTTCGCGGTGGGGTGCCCCGGGTGATGACCGGGCTCGGTGCAGGTCCGCACCGGGCAAGCGCGGACCCCGTTCCCGCCCGCCCCGGGGTCCCTGGACACCGGAGGTCTGCCCGATGAGCACCAGTCTCGTTTCCGCACCCGCTCTCGTTTCCCCGCCCGCTCTCGTCTCCGCACCGCCTCTCGTCTCCGCACCCGGCACGCCGACCGGCGTGGCGCCGACCGGCGTGGCCGCGCCGACCCCGGCGACCCCGGTCGGGTCGACGCCCGCCGGGTGCGGCTCCACCGCGACCGGTCCGCTCGGCGTGCTCGGGGTGCCGGGACAGGTCAACCTCGACTACGCCGCCACCGCGCCGTGCGCGCGGGCCGCCGCCGACGCGGTGGCCGAGCTGCTGCCCTGGTACGGCAGCGTGCACCGGGGCGCCGGAGCGCTGTCCCGGCGCAGCACGCTGGCGTACGAGCGGGCCCGGCAGGACGTCGGCGACTTCCTCGGGGTACGCCCCGACGACCACGTCGTCTTCACCCGCAACACCACGGACGCGCTCAACCTGCTGGCCCGGGCCCTGCCGCCCGGTACCCGGGTGGTGACCTTCGCGGCCGAGCACCACGCCAACCTGCTGCCCTGGCCCACCGGTACGGTCCGGTTGCCGGTGCCCGGCTCGGCCGGGGACGCCGTGCGGGCGGTCGACGCGGCACTGCGGGAACTGCGCCGGGGCAGCGGCGGCGGCGCGCCGATCCTGGTCGCTGTGACCGGGGCGAGCAACGTCACCGGCGAGTGCTGGCCGATCGCCGAGCTGGCCCGGGTCGCCCACGCGCACGGCGCCCGGATCGCGCTGGACGCCGCCCAGCTCGCCCCGCACGCCGAACTGGACGTCACCGCCCTGACCGTCGACTACCTGGCTCTTTCCGGACACAAGCTGTACGCCCCGTTCGGGATCGGCGTACTGGCCGGACGGGCGGACTGGCTGGACGCCGCCCCGCCGTACCTGGCTGGTGGCGGGGCGACCCTCGGGGTCGGGGCGGCCACCCACGACGTGCGCTGGGCGGACGGGCCCGGTCGGCACGAGGCCGGCACTCCCAACCTGCTCGGCGCGGTGGCCCTGGCAGCGGTCTGCACCGCCCTGGCCGAGGCGGACCGCGCCGCGCAGTACGCCCACGAGCAGGCCCTGCTCGCCCGGCTCCGGTCCGGGCTCGCCGCCCTGCCGGACGTGGCCGAACTGCGTACCTTCGAGGCGGACGCGCCCCGGGTCGGCATCGTGTCGTTCGTGGTCGCCGGCCGGGAATCGGCGGCGGTCGCGGCCGACCTCGCCCAGCACTGGCAGCTCGGGCTCCGGGACGGGCTGTTCTGCGCGCACCCGCTGGCCCGGCGGCTGCTCGCCGAGGCGGCCACCCGGAGCGGGCGGCGCGACCTGCCACCGACCGCGCTGCGCGCGAGCATCGGGCTGGGCAGCACCGTCGCACACGTCGACCGCCTGCTCACCGCCCTGGCGGCCACCCGCTGACCCCCACCCCGCCCGTGGGTTACCCAACCGTCCGGGGAAGGCCGTGACCCGTCCCGCGCCCGGCACCGGAGCCGCCCCGTGGACGTCGGGCGACACCCGGCCGATCCGGGGAGCGCTGTCGCATATCGCGCTGTCACTTCACCCGGTGGCGGACCCCGACGAAGCACACGAGGCGGTACGGCGCATGGCACGCCGGCTCGTCGAAGGGCAACCGTGAGGCCATCGCCTGTCGAATCGGCCGAATGTCCTGGTCGTTTGCACGCCCTACGTGCGGACGGTCGGGGCCGCTCTGCGGGAGCGCCGCCAGCTCGGCCCGGTGCTCGACCGGGTTGCCGCGCGGGAAGCGCGGCCCGCGTCAGCCGTGCTACTTCGCCAGGTTGACGAACGCCTGCCAGGCGGCCGGCTCGAAGGTCAGCGTGCCGCCGTCTCGGTCCTTGGTGTCCCGGACGAGGACGCGGCCAGGGAGGTTGTCGGCCACCTCGACACAGTTGCCGCCGTTATCGCTGCTCCGGCTACTCGTACGCCAGTTCGGTTCCATGGTGATCAATCGCCTTCATGATGAGTTGGCGGGACTGCCCAGAGGGTAGCGCCTTGGCACACACGCTCTCCCACGCGGTGACCGCTCGCCGCAGATCTCGTGCTCGGCTGCCAATTTTACCCTCCACCAGGTCGTCCAGGTAGACGACCGTTGACCCGTCGGCCAAGGTTGCGATAGCGAACGCGCCGGCTACTCCCGCGTGTATCCCGGCAGAGGTCGGCACCACGCGCAGGTGGACGTTGGGGCGGTGACCGATGTCTAACAGGTGGGTGAGCTGCTCTTTCATGACGCCCGGCGCCCCTTGGTGCAAAACGGACTCTCCGATGATGGCGGCGAGCGTCACTGGGTCCGGACGGTCTAGTGCCGCCGCCTGACGCTCCAGGCGGGTGCGTAGCGCCTCTTCTGCCTGGTTCGGGGTGTGCCAGCCGGTTCCGAAGACGGCCCGTGCGTACGCCTCCGTCTGGAGCAGGCCGGGCACGATGGAGTGCTCCCAGAGCCGGAGGGTTATCGCCCGTTCCTCGTTATCTGCCCAGGGGCGCAACCATGGCGCCACGACCTCCCCCCGGGATTGCTCGGCGGCTTTTCGCAGCTCGCCATCAGCCCCAAGGACGTCGTCCAGCCGCGCGGCCATGTCGTCCACCGGGACCGATCGGCCCGACTCGTAGTGACCGATCTGGGAGCCGGTGACGTGCACCTCGGCGCCCACGGCGTCCTGAGACATTCCGCGCTCCGTCCGAAGCTTGCGCAACAGGTGACGAAACTCGTTCGTGTCGGCCAACTGTCCCTCTCCGCCCGTCTGTAGGCCACTACTGCACTTGACACATCTTCCGTCACCGGGCGGTCACGGTCCAGGGTGGATGGCAGACGGAGGAGCCTTTACAGCGGCCCGCTTCACATGCCGGGGGCGTGGCCCGCAAAAGATCCGCCCCGATGGTGGGTCGTCTTTCCGTCAACGGGGGCGGTTGCTCGGATGGGACACGGGCACCGCCCCCTTTCCTTGTTGTTTGCCGGAACGGGAGGGCACACACATGAGACACGCACTCGCCACCAAGCCACGCCACCGCCGGGCATGGTGGCTACTTTGGATCTTCTGTCGTTGCGGGCACCGATGGACTTGCCCCGACTCGGCCCCGGTGCCGGCCACCGAGTTCCGGCGGTCGGTCCGGTCCGCCACCGTTGACGCGAGGATCGCCCGGGAGGCGCGGGCGGCGACTGACGGCGGGGCAGCGACCGCCCCGAAGCCCGCGAACCGGTACGACGGGTGGAACGGGCCGACACGGGCGCACCCCACGTTGAACACCGCGCGGGCGGGGAACCTGACTCCGGCCCAGTGGCACCGAGCCCGGCACGCCGAGCGGGTGTAGACCGTGATCGGGCCGTGGGTGCGGTGGGAACGGCACATCGCACGACGGCGGTCAAGGGTGCGTGAGCGCCTGGCGGCCGGAGAACACGTCCCCACGGACATGTACTCCTGTCGAGACTGTGACCACGACTGGCCCTGTCAGGATGCCCGCCTGGCCTTGCTGGTCGAGTTCGACGGGGACCGGGTGGGACTGATGATGTACCTCGCCGTGCACCTCACCCGCGCACTACAAGCGATGCCCGATCGGCATCCCGCGCTGATTGTCGGGCAGATCATTTATTGGGTGCCCCGTCGCCGGGGATGACACCAACTGGTGTCATCTGCTCGTTAGCGCCGGTCCGGCATTCCCGAAACGTCGGCACCGGCCTTCGCTTCCCCCGCGCATCGCCCGGGGCCGGCGCCGACAGGCAAGGCGCCCCGGGTCGCTGTTGTCCTCTCCGGCACCGGCCCGGGGCGCCGAGCGCCGGTCATACGGGCCGGGGTAATTTGCTCTGGCCACCCCGGCAAATATGTCCGATTAACAGCAAAGATCGTATCCCTCACTACGGATTGAAGTCGGAGCGGAAGATCGATGACAACGGCATCAGCCTGATCTTTGACACGGCGGGCCAATGGCTGATCGTCCGCCCGACAGGCGGTGAGCGCTGGCACATCCCTGACTACCGTGCCGAGCCCGCCTCCGAGGAAGGGGTGCCGGAGGGTCGGTCCGATGGCCGGATCCCGGGCTGCTGGGCGGCCTCCGAGGCAGCCTTGCCGGCATGCCCGCCCGCCGCCCGGCGGACGAGTTGGTTCGCCTCCTGCCGTTCGATGCCGGTGGCCCGGAGCAGGTCACTGCCGGTGGTACGCACCTGCGCGATCACCACGCTGCCGGAGAACCCGACCCCCTCGGCGTACGCCCGGCCGGCCTGGCCGATCGCCTGCAACGCCTGCTCCCGGGCGGACTCCGGGCACACGCCGAGGCCGAGGTCCCTGCGCAGCAGCCGTACCGCCTCGGCGAGCAGCGCCACCGCGTTCGACATCTCCTCCGGAACCGCCTCCTCGTCCTCCAGCGCGGTGACCGCCCGCCGGATCAGGGTTCCGCTGTTGTGCACGGCGTGCTCGATGTACTCGGAACTCTCCACGTACTGGGCCAGCGCTCCCCGGCGGTGCCAGCGCACCGGTGAGAGGATCGAGGTCTCCCGGCCGCCCTCCAGCGCCTCCTCGAAGCCCTGGAGGTGGTCCTCCACCTCGCGGAGCCGCTCCAGCGCGGCCTGCGCCCGGGGCGCGTCCCGGGTCTTGAGCGCCTCCGCGGTCTCGGAGAGGTCCTCGGAGAGCCGGCCCAGCGCCGGCCGGGCCGCCCGGTCCACCACCCGTAACGGGTTCAACGGCAGCACCAGAGCGATCACCACCAGCCCGGCGACGCCGCCGATCAGCGCGTCGATCACCCGGGGCGACTCGATGTTGGCCTCGTGCGGCATTTCGACGGTCACGATCAGTACGGCGGTCGCCGCCGCCTGGGTCACCACCGCCGGGCCACCGCCCAGGAAGATGGTGACCACGATCGCCAGGGTCACGATCACGCCGAGCTGCCAGGGCCCGGTGCCGGCGGCGAAGACCAAGGCGTCGCCGAGCCCGATGCCGACCGCCACGCCGATGATCAGCTCGAAGGTCCGGCGGAGCCGCTGGCCGACCGAGGAGGCGAGGGTACCGATCGCGGAGATCGGTGCGAAGACCGGCGACGGGTTGCCCAGGAACTCGTGCGAGCCGATCCAGGCCAGCGCGGCCGCCACCCCCGCCTGGAGGGCCAGCAGCAGGTTGAACCGGACGGCGTACCAGCGGTCCCGGACGGTGGCCCGGGACCGGTTTCGGAAGTCCTTCGCCAGCTTGGTGATCCGCTCCCGATCGAGCTCCACGGGCGTTTTGGCCACGGTGTGCCGGAGGGAGCGCATGGCGGGGACTACCCACTGACGAACCCGCCGAACCCGTACCGTCGGCCCGTCCGGGCGGGTCGACCTGAGTTGTCCGAGGTCTGCCCCCGACGGCCGGAAACCGCCATGGTCGGCGTACTCGTCGGGCGGTTAGCCTGCCAGGCATGCTGGATCTTCTCGACGACCTGCGGGCGGCGCTCGGCGAGTCCGCCGTACTGACCGATCCCGATCTGCTCCGCGGCCACCAGCGCGACGAGGCCGACCTCTGCGCGGCCGGAATGCCGGCCGTGGTGGTCCGGCCCCGGACCACCGAGGAGGTGGTCGCCGTGGTCCGGGCGGCGGCCAGGTACGGCGTACCGGTGGTGCCGCAGGGGGCCCGGACCGGGCTGGCCGGGGCCGCCAACGCGGTCGACGGGGCGGTACTGCTCTCCACGGTGTCGATGGACGAGATCCGCGAGGTCGACCCGGTTAACCGGATCGCGGTGGTCCAGCCGGGGGTGGTCAACGCCGCCCTGGCCACCGCCGTCGCCAAGCACGGCCTGCGCTATCCGCCCGACCCCGGCTCCTGGGAGTCGTCCACCATCGGCGGCAACGTGGCGACCAACGCGGGCGGGATGTGCTGCGTCAAGTACGGCGTGACCACCGAGTACGTCCTCGGCCTGGAGGTGGTACTGGCCGACGGCGAGGTGCTGCGCACCGGGCGGCGTACCGCCAAGGGGGTCGCCGGCTACGACCTGACCCGGCTCTTCGTCGGCTCGGAGGGCACCCTCGGGGTGATCACCGAGGTGACCGTCTCGCTGCGTCCGGCCGCCGAGGAGTCGCTGACCCTGGTCGCGGTCTTCCCGTCCACCGCCGCCGCCGGCCGGGCGGTCGCGGAGATCTCCGCCCAGGGGCTCACCCCGAGCCTGCTGGAACTGCTGGACCGCACCCACCTCGGCGCGATCGAGGCGTACCGGCCGATGGGGTTGCGCACCGATGCCGAGGCGCTGCTGCTGGCCGCCGCCGACACCGGCACCCGGGCCGCCGCCGACCTGGCGGAACTGGCCGAGGTCTGCACGGCGAGCGGTGCCGACGAGGTCTTCGCGGCCACCGACGCGGAGGAGGCCGCCGCACTGCTGGCGGCCCGCCGGCTGGCGCATCCGGCAATGGAACGGTACGCCGCCGCCACCTATCCGGACGGCAATGGCGGCCTGGTCATCGACGACGTGGCCGTACCCCGGGACGCGCTGGCGGCGCTGCTCGACGGGGTGGCCCGGATCTCCGCCGAACACGACGTGCCGATCGGCGTGGTCGGGCACGCCGGGGACGGCAACATGCACCCGAACATCGTGGTCGACCGGGCCGACCCGGCGAACCTGGAGCGGGGCCGGCGGGCGTTCGACGCGATCATGGAACTGGGTCTCTCGCTCGGCGGCACCTGCACCGGCGAGCACGGGGTCGGCCTGCTGAAGCGGGACTGGCTGGCCCGGGAGATCGGGCCGGTGGGTCTGCGGGTGCACCGGGCCATCAAGGACGCGCTCGACCCGACCGGGCTACTCAACCCCGGCAAGGTGCTCTGATCAACCTCGGGCAAGGTGCTCTGATCAACCCCGGCAGGGGCTCTGAGCCGGTCAGCCGGGCAACTCCACCCCGTCGAGGCCGGCGCCCGCGCCCCGGTCGGCGGCGAAACCCCGGACGTCCGGGGCGCCCACCCGGGCCGCGTCGGCGGTGGCGTCGTCGGGCATCCGCTGGGACTGCCGTTCCGCCTGTACCCGGGCCAGGTAGTGCTCCACCTCGCGGGCCCGGACCGGGGCGTCCCAGCCAAGCACCTGGCCCATGATCTCGGCCGCCTGCTCGGCCGACTCGACGCCCCGGTGCGGCGTCTCGAACGAGATCCGGGTACGCCGGGTCAGCACGTCGTCGAGGTGCAGCGCGCCTTCGGCCCGGGCCGCGTACGCCACTTCGGCGGCGAGGTATTCCGGTGCTCCGGCCAGCGGGGAGCCGAGCAGCGGGTCGGCGTCGACCATGTCCAGCAGGTGGGTGGTGAGGTTGCCGTACCGCTCCAGCAGGTGTTCGACCACCCCGGCCGGTACGCCGTGCCGGCGGGCCAGGTCGGCCCGGTCCCGCCACAGCGCGGCGTATCCGTCGGCGCCGAGCAGCGGCAGGTCGGCGGTGCGGGACGGGCGTACTCCGCCGAGCCGGCGGGCGGCCCGGTCGACCACGTCGGCGGCCATCACCCGGTACGTCGTGTATTTCCCGCCGGCCACCAGCAGCAGCCCGAGCATCGGCTCGTAGACGGCGTGCTCGCGGGAGAGCTTCGAGGTCGAGTCCGCCTCGCCACTCAGCAGCGGGCGCAGCCCGGCGTAGGCGCCCTCGATGTCGGCGGTGGTCAGCGGCCGGTCCAGCACGGTGTTGACCTGGTCGAGCAGGTATTCGATGTCCCGGGCCGAGGCCGCCGGGTGGGCCCGGTCGAGCTGCCAGTCGGTGTCGGTGGTGCCGATGATCCAGTGCCCGCCCCACGGGATCACGAAGAGCACCGAGGTCGGGGTACGCAGGATCAGCCCGGCCTCGCCGGTGATCGCCGAGCGGGGCACCACCAGGTGTACGCCCTTGGAGGCCCGTACCCGCAGTCCGCGCCGCACCCCGACGTCACCGAGCAGTTCGGACATGTCGTCGCTCCACACTCCGGTGGCGGCGATGACGGTCCGGGCGCGTACCTCGAACTCGGCGTCCGGTGAGCCGGGCGGTGCCTCCATGTCCCGGACCCGTACCCCGGTCACCTCCCGGGCCTGCCGGATCAGGCCGACGACCCGCGCGCTGGTCACCATCGCCGCGCCGAGGCTGGCCGCGGTGCGGGCCAGGGTGACCACCAGCCGGGCGTCGTCGACCTGCCCGTCGTAGTAGCGGATGGCCCCGGAGACGGCGTCGGCGCGCAGGCTCGGGAAGGTCCGCCGGGCCCCTTCGCGGGTGAGGTGCCGGTGCAGTGGCATCCCCCGCCCGCCGCCGAAGACCCCGGCGAAGGCGTCGTACGCCGCCACCCCGGTGCCGTAGTAGGAGCGTCGCCAGGCCCGGCTGACCAGCCCGGCCGGGCCGCTGCCGGGCGGCAGTGGCACCAGGATCGGCACCGGGCGCACCAGGTGCGGGGCGAGCCGGGTGGCGAGCAGGCCACGCTCGGTCAGCGCCTCGTGGACCAGGTGGAACTCCAGTTGCTCCAGGTAGCGCAGCCCGCCGTGGATCAGCTTGCTGGACCGGCTGGAGGTGCCGGAGGCGAAGTCGCGGGCCTCGACCAGGGCCACCTTGAGCCCTCGGGAGGCGGCGTCGAGTGCGGCGCCCGCGCCGGTCACCCCACCACCGATGACGAGTACGTCGAACCGCTCGCTCCGGAGCCGACGCAGGTCGGCGGCGCGGCGGGACGGGGACAGCCGGCTGGCCGTGTTCCGGGAAAGGCTGGGGTCACGCACCCGTCCACGGTAGCGGCAGCGGTGCCCGGGGCGGGCTCCCCGGGTGCCACTTCCGGCCGAGCCCCCGGTGTCACCTCCAGCGAAGCCCTCGGTGTCACCCCCAGCGGAGTCCCCGGTGTCACCTCCGGCGGAGTCGTCGGCGGAGGATTGACAGTGGCCGTAGACTTTGCGTTGCAGAGTGAAGTGCTGATGCAAAGTTGAGGAGGCAACGAATGAGTTCCACCGACGAGGAACGCTCCGCGGAGATCCTGACCGAGCTGGACCGGCTGCGTAACCGCACCCGCACCCGGACCCACGGCGGCGCCTGGCTGCCGGCACTGGCCATCGCCGCGCTGCTGCTGGCCAGCATCGCCCTCTACCAGATGCCCTTCGGGCAACTGACCGCGATCAGCGCCGACCATCCCTACTGGGCCGGGCTCCCGGACCAGCAGCGCCAACCGGTCCTGTCGTACGTCTTCTGGTTCGTCGGTACCCCGCTGCTGTTCGCCGCCACCGCCGCCTGGTACACCCTGCGCGCCCGGCGGCTCGGCCTGCGGGTCTCCTGGCCGATCTTCGCCGGTGCCGGTCTCGGCGTGCTGCTGTTGCTCGCGGTCCTCGCGGCGGTACCCGAGTCGGAGGTCGGGTCCGATGCCCTCGCCCCGGCACCCGACTGGATCTGGCAGGGGCTGTTGACCCCGCTGCTGCCGGTCGCGGTGGCCGTACTGGCGCTCGCCTGGGCCGAGCGCAGTCCGGGTCTCGCCGCCGCCGGGACCTGGATCGCCCTGCTCACCGTCTGGCTGTGTGGCACGTTCCCGCTGGGCTACCTGCCGCCCTGGGCCACCAACCTCCTCGGCGGCGGATCCGGTTCACTCGGCGGCCAGCTCTCGCTCCGCCCCGGGCACTACCTTGTGCTGATGGCGCTGCCGCTCGTCGTCTTCGCCGCCGTACGCGCGGCCCGCACCAGACGCGTACCCAATGCCTGACGACCGGCCGGCTCCCGCACACCCGGCACTGGCCCTGGACGACACCGTCCACCAGCGGGTACGCCTCGGCATCCTCACCGTGCTCAGCGAGACCCGGGAGTGCAAGTTCGCCACCCTCCGGGACGAGCTGGGGTTGACCGACGGCAACCTCAACCGGCACCTGCGCATCCTCGAACAGGCCGAACTGCTCCGAGTGATCAAGGGGTACGAGGGACGCCGCCCCTGCACCTGGCTGCGGCTCACCCGACAGGGCCGGGCCGCCCTGCGCGCCGAGGTAGCCGCGCTGGAGCAGTTGGTGAGCCGGCTGCGCAGCGCCACCGCCGAGCCGGAGGCGGAGAGCTGAACCGGGCCGTGCGGCAACCACCTGGATGCTATAGATATTTCGCTATATACAAGATTTTGGATCTCGTTTGTAGGCTCTCCGCAATGCCCGGGACCGTCGCCGCGGGGCCACGAGCCCGCCCGCGGCGACGGCCAGAGTGAGGAGGTCCGGGAGATGACACTCCCCCGTACGCATCGGCACCGGCTGGCGGCCTTCGGTGTCCTCGTCGCCTCGACCATGGTCACCGCCATGGTCGGCGCTCCGGCGACGGCGGCACCGGCCACCGGTGAAATCCTGCAGGCTGGCGGTGCCACCGCCGTTGCCGACAGCTACATCGTGGTACTCAAGGACAGCGCGGTCGGCGGCAAGGCCGGCACCCGGAATTCCGCGGTGAACGGCAAGGCGAGCGCCCTCGCCAGCAAGTACGGCGCCACCCTCGGCAACGTCTACGGCCACGCGCTCAACGGCTTCTCGGTGAAGCTGTCCGAGCAGGGTGCCAAGCGGCTCGCCGCGGACCCGTCGGTCGCCTACGTCGAGCAGAACCACACCGTCACCGCGTCGGCCACGCAGGTCAACCCGCCGTCCTGGGGCCTGGACCGGATCGACCAGCGCAACCTGCCGCTGAACGCGCAGTACAGCTACACCAGCACCGGCTCCGGCGTCACCGCCTACATCATCGACACCGGGATCCGGACCAGCCACGCCGACTTCGGCGGCCGGGCCTCGCACGGCTTCGACGCGATCGACGGCGCCCTGCCCGCCGACGACTGCAACGGGCACGGCACGCACGTCGCCGGCACCACCGGTGGCACGGCGTACGGGGTGGCCAAGAGCGTTCGGCTCGTCGCCGTCCGGGTACTCAACTGCGCCGGCAGCGGCACCTGGGACCAGGTCATCGCCGGCATCAACTGGGTGACCGGCAACCACCAGCCGGGTCAGCCGGCCGTGGCCAACATGAGCCTCGGTGGCGGCCTGAACACGTCGCTCAACAACGCGGTGGCGAACTCGATCGCCGACGGCGTGACCTACGCGATCGCGGCCGGCAACTCCAACGCCAACGCGTGCAGCTTCTCGCCGGCGTCCACGGCGGCGGGAATCACCGTCGGCGCGACCGAGCGCACCGACGTCCGCGCCTCGTACTCCAACTGGGGTACCTGCCTGGACATCTTCGCGCCCGGCTCGGCCATCGTCTCGGCCTGGTACACGAGCAACACCGCCACCGCCTCGCTGAGCGGTACCTCGATGGCCGCCCCGCACGTGGCCGGCGCGGCTGCCCGGGTGCTCAGCAGCAACCCCTCCTGGACCCCGGCCCAGGTGGCTTCGTACCTGACCAGCAACGCGACCACCAACGTGGTGGTCAACCCGGGCACCGGTTCGCCGAACCGCCTGCTCTACATGGCGCCGACTGCCTGACCCAGTGAGATCCATCGGCCCCGGGACGGTTACCGCCCCGGGGCCGATGTGCTCGGGAGTGAGGAGACCGATGAACACTTCGACTGTTCCCGGCCGGCGCCGGTTGGCGCTCGGCCTCGCCACGGTCCTCGCCGCCGCCGGCATCGCCGCCCTGCCCGGTCCGGCCCAGGCGACCGCGGGAACGGCGCGACCCGCCCCGCCGGTGGGTGAGATCCACAACGCCGGCGGCGTCACCGCCATTCCGGGCAACTACCTCGTCGTGTTGCACGACCGCGCGCTGCGGGCGGCCGGTGGACCCGCCGCCGTCGCCGCCACCGCCGACAGCCTGACCGCCCGGTACGGCGGCACGCTCGGCCGCGTCTTCCGGTCGGCCGTGCGGGGCTTCGAGGTACGGCTGTCCGAGGCGGGCGCCCGCCGGCTCGCCGCCGACCCGGCCGTGGCGTACGTCGAGCAGGACCACGTCGTTTCGCTGGCCGGCGCGCAACCCAACCCGCCGTCCTGGGGACTGGACCGGATCGACCAGCGCTTCCTGCCGCTGGACAACCAGTACCGCTACCCGAACACGGCGCGCAACGTGCACGCGTACGTGATCGACACCGGGATCCGGCTGACTCACACCGAGTTCGGCGGCCGGGCCACCAGCGGCATCGACACGGTCGACGGCGGCACCGCCGACGACTGCAACGGGCACGGTACCCACCTGGCCGGTATCGTCGGCGGCCGGACCTACGGGGTCGCCAAGGAGGTACGGCTGGTCGCGGTCCGGGTGCTCAGTTGTACCGGTAGCGGCAGCATCGCCGGGGTCGTCGCCGGGGTGGACTGGGTGACCGCGAACGCGATCCGCCCGGCGGTCGCCAGCCTGAGCCTCGGTGGTACGGCCAGTGCGGTGATGGATACCGCCGTGACCAACTCGATCGCGTCCGGCGTGACCTACTCGGTCGCCTCGGGCAGTTCCGCCACCGACGCGTGCAACTTCTCGCCGAGCCGGGTACCGACGGCGCTCACCGTCGCGGGGACCACCAGCACGGACGCGAAGATGGGTTCCGCCAACTTCGGCACCTGCCTGGACATCTTCGCGCCCGGCCAGGGCATCACCTCGGCCTGGTACACCAACGACACCGCGACGAACACGATCAGCGGCAGTTCGATGGGCACCGCGCACGTCACCGGCGACGCCGCACTTGTCGTCTCGCCGAACCCGACCTGGACCGCCGCCCAGGTATCCCGCTTCATCACCGCCAACGCGACGGCAGGGGTGGTGACCAGCCCGGGTACTGGTTCGCCGAACCGGCTGCTCTTCGTCGTCAACTAACCACCCTGAGACAGACACCAGCGGCCGAGGTCGGTGGTGGGTTGGGCGGCACCGTACTGTTCGGTCATGCAGGATGGTCCGACACCGCCGCCACCCGACGAACCGTCCCCGCCGAACCAGCCGTCGCCGGCGACACCGCAGCAGCCGTGGCCGGTGACACCGCAGCAGCCGTGGCCGGTGACACCGCAGCAGCCGTGGCCGGTGACACCGCAGCAGCCGTGGTCCGGCGGGCCGCACCAGCCGTGGCCGGTGGCTCCGGTCCGGCCGGTGCCGGGCGCCGGCGGCGGGGTCTGGCCGGTGGTCGCCGCCGCGCTGGTCGGGGTCTGGGCGGTCGGCGCGACCGTCGGCGGCCAGACCGTCACCTGGCTCGTCGAACAGGTCCTGCTCGTCAGCGGCCTGGACCAGCAGGACTGGCTCTGGCCGGTGACCGGCGTGGTGACCGCGCTCGTCGTCGGGGCGCCGGCCGGACTGCTGGCCGCGCTGCCCCGCTCCCCGGCCGTCCGGGCCGCCGGCCGCGCCTGGCTGCTCGGCGCGATCGCGCTCGGCGTGCTGGGACTGCTCCGGGCGGTACCGCCCACCCTGCCGGAGGTCTATCTCGCCGGGCTGGCCGGGGTGGCCGGACTGGGCGCCCTGCTGATCCGGCGCCTCGGCGGCCCAGGCCCGGCGGATCGGCGGTCGGGTGACCCCGCTGTGCCGGACCCCCAGCGGGTTCCCGACCGGCCGGAACGGGTCCGGGCCGAGCCGGCCGCGACCGGTCTGGCCGTGGCCGGCGGACTCGCCCTGTTGCTGCCCTGGGTCTGGCTGGGCGCCCTGGGTGGCGTACTGGAGACGGTGTGCGGGCTGCTCGCCTCGGCCGCGGTGGGCTGGCTGGCCGCCACCGTCCTCGATGGACGGTTCTGGGCCGGTTACGAGCGGCCGGCCGCGAGCCGCAGCGGTGTCCCGGCCCCGGAGCGCCCGGTGGGCGGGGCCCGGCTGGTCCTGGTCGGCGGGCTGGTGGCCGGCGTGACGCTGGCGCTGTTCGCGGGCGGGATCGGCCAGTCCGGCGCGCAACTCGCCGCGCTGCTCGTCCTCCCGCCGGCCGGTTTCGCGATCGCCGCGCTGCGGGTGACCTCCCGGGCCCGGTCGGCGGCCGGGGCCGACACGCCGGACGCCGGGCTCCGACCGGTCGGCTCCGCCCCGGTCGGTTGGCTGGTCGGCATCGCCGCCGCCGGGCCGTTGACCCTGGTCGATCCGGAGGAGGTCACGCTGCTGCTCTCCGGCGCCCGGGACGTGCCGTTCTGGGCCGCCGTCGCCGCCGCCGGCTCGCTCGCCGTCGCGGTGCTGCTCGGCATCGGGTACGGCGTCGGCCTCGGCCGCCGCGCCGCGCCCCGACCGCGCCGCCCGGTCGCCGCGGCCGTGGCCGGAGTCCTGCTGCTCGCCACCGGCGCGGTGTACGTCGGCCTCGGCTCGCCGGGCTGGCACGGCGAGCGGCTCTTCGTGGTGCTGAAGGAGCAGGCGGACCTGACCGGAGTGGTGGCGCAGACCGGCCCGGACGGTCGGCAGGCCCGGGGTCGGGAGGTGTACCGCCGGCTGGTCGAGACCGCCGAGCGCTCCCAGGCGGACCTGCGCCGGGAACTGGACCGGCTGCGCCTGGACTACACGCCCTACTACCTGGTCAACGCGGTCGAGGTGGACGGCGGCACGGCGGTACGGGCCTGGCTGTCCCGGCGGGGAGACGTCGACCAGGTACTGGTCAGCCAGCGGTTGCGCCCGCTGCCGGCGAGCGGGTCACCGACGCGTGGTGACGAGCCGGCACCGGCCGTACCGAGTTGGAACCTCCGCATGATCGGCGCGGACCGGGTCTGGTCGCAGCTCGACGTCACCGGCTCGGGCGTCGTGGTGGGTGGTTCGGACTCCGGTGTGGACGGTCGACACCCGGCGCTCTCCGCCGGCTTCCGGGGCGGTGACGACTCCTGGTACGACCCGTGGAACGACTCCCGCTCCCCCGCCGACCTGGGCGGCCACGGTACGCACACCCTGGCCACCGCCGTCGGCGACCAACAGGTCGGAGTGGCGCCCGGGGCGCAGTGGGTCGGCTGCGTGAACCTCGACCGGAACCTCGGCAATCCGGCGCGCTACCTCGACTGTCTCCAGTTCATGCTGGCGCCGTTCCCGCCCGGCGCCGACCCGTTCACCGAGGGCCGCCCGGACCGGGCACCCCAGGTACTCACCAACTCGTGGGGCTGCCCGGCGATCGAGGGCTGCGCCCTGGACACCCTCCAGCCGGCCACCTCGGCGCTGGCGGCGGCCGGGGTCTTCTTCGTCGCCGCCGCCGGCAACACCGGCTCGTTCTGCGGCTCGGTCGACGACCCGCCCGCCCCGTACCCGGACGTCTTCACCGTCGGCGCGGTGGACCGGCAGCGCCAGGTCACCTCCTTCTCCAGCCGTGGCCCGACGCCCGGCGGGGTGTCCAAACCGGACCTGGTCGCGCCCGGCGACGACGTGCTCTCGGCGCTGCCCGGCGGCGGGTACGGCAGGATGAGCGGCACCTCGATGGCGGCGCCGCACCTGGCCGGGGTGGTCGCGTTGATGTGGTCGGCGAACCCGGCGCTGGTCGGCGACCTGGAGACGACCCGTCGCATCCTGCTCGACACCGTCAGCCCGGCCGAGCCGACCAACCCGTCGGAGCCGAACACCGACACCTGCGGCTCGGAACGCAACATCATCGGCGCCGGCCTGGTCGACGCGTACGAGGCGGTCCAGGCCGCCCGGCACCTCGGCTAACCGGCACCTCCACCGGCCCGACCGGCAGCTCGGCCAGCCGGCAACTCGGCCAGCCCGACCGGTAGCCGACGGCTGGTCCCTGCGCCGCAACGGCACCGGATGGTCCGGGGCAACGGAACCGGATGGTCAGGGGCGGGTGAACCGGGGCCGGTCGGGCCGGCCGGGCTCGGTTATGGTCAGCGACCATGAGCGTCGAGCTGTCCCTCACCGAGTTGACCGACGACCAGCTACCCGCCGTGGTGGAACTCTGCCGGGCAGCCCTGGACCTGCCCGACGACTCGGCCGAGGCGGCCGAGATCGTGACCCGGCTCCGGGACGACTCGGCGTTGCCGGGCGCCGCCGGGCCCCGCCGTACCGTCGGGGTGCTCGGGTGGCAGGACGGCGCGCTCGCCGGGGTCGCGCTCGGCTCGATGGCGGACCGGGGTCCGGACCCGACCGCCGGGCACCTCGACCTGGTCGCGGTGCACCCGGACCGGCGACGGCAGGGCATCGGCCGCGCCCTGGTGTCGCGGCTGGAGCAGGCGCTCGCCGGGCTCGGCGCCACCCAGGTACGCGTCGTCGGCAACCCGCCGCACTACGTCTGGCCCGGCATCGACGTCCGGTACACCCCGGCGATCTGCACCGTGCTGGCGCTCGGCTACAGCCCGGAGGGTACCGCCTGGAACATGACCGCCGACCTCTCCACCGAGTCCTCTCCGGCGCTGCGGCCCACCGAGGCGGCCGAACGACGGCTGGCGGAGCAGGGCGTCACGGTACGCCGGGCCGAGCCGGCCGACCTGGAACTGCTGACCGGGTTCGCCCGGTCGACCTTCGGCGGCAGTTGGGACCTGGAACTGCTGCACTCGGTCGGTCGACCGGGAGCCGGCTGCCACCTCGCCGTCCGTACGCCCACCGGCGGCGGTACGCCGGAACTGCTCGGCTTCGCCGCGTACGGCTCGTCCCGGCCGAGCTGGTTCGGGCCGATGGGTACCGCGCCAGCCGCCCAGGGTCTGGGCATCGGTGGCGTACTCCTCCGCCGCTGCCTACGCGACCAGCGGGCGGCCGGGCACCTGCGGGCGGAGATCGGCTGGGTCGGCCCGGTACCGTTCTACGCGGCCAGCGCCGGAGCGCGGATCGAACGGGTCTTCTTCCTCTACCGCAAGCAGCTCTAGGAGCGGCTCATATCGATACCGCGCCATTTACCGGTGTGATCGGCCGGCACCTCCTACCGTTTGCGGTGGAGGAGGAAGCCATGGCAAAAGACGACGAACCGGTTGACGATCTCCATTCGGTCGCCTGGGCGCCCCCGGATCTCTCCAGCCATCCTCCGGTGTCCCGGCTCGACTACGGGGACGCCGACCAACGGGCGGAAATGGACGGGGTCGACGAGATGTCTCCCGAAGAGCCCGTGGCGCTGGTGGACACGCCGAAGTCGATCCGAGAACCGTTCAGCCAGACAGAGAAACGACGTAACCAGCGACGGATGCCGACATGACGAAGGGGCGGACCGCTGACGCGGCCCGCCCCCACGACGTGGAGCCTGGACTCAGAAGTCCATGTCCCCGCCGCCCGGCGCGGCCGGGGCAGCCGGGGTCTTCTCCGGCTTGTCCGCCACCACAGCCTCGGTGGTCAGGAACAGGGCCGCGATCGACGACGCGTTCTGCAACGCCGAACGGGTCACCTTGGCCGGGTCGATGATGCCGGCCTTGAGCAGGTCGACGTACTCACCGTTGGCCGCGTTGAGGCCGTGCCCGGCGTCCAGGTTGCGGACCTTCTCGACCACGACGCCGCCCTCGAGGCCGGCGTTGACGGCGATCTGCCGCAGCGGGGCGTCCAGCGCGATCTTGACGATCTGCGCACCGGTCGCCTCGTCGCCGGCCAGGTCCAGCTTGTCGAAGGCGGTCTTGCCGGCCTGGACCAGCGCGACACCACCACCGGGGACGATGCCCTCCTCGACGGCGGCCTTCGCGTTGCGCACCGCGTCCTCGATGCGGTGCTTGCGCTCCTTCAGCTCGACCTCGGTGGCCGCGCCGACCTTGATCACCGCAACGCCGCCGGCCAGCTTGGCCAGCCGCTCCTGGAGCTTCTCGCGGTCGTAGTCGGAGTCGCTCTTCTCGATCTCGGCACGGATCTGGTTGACCCGACCGTTGATCTGGTCGGCGTCGCCGGAACCGTCGACGATGGTGGTCTCGTCCTTGGTCACCACGACCTTGCGGGCCCGGCCCAGCATGTCGAGGCCGACGGCGTCCAGCTTGAGGCCGACCTCCTCGCTGATCGGCTGCCCGCCGGTCAGGATGGCGATGTCGCCCAGCATGGCCTTGCGGCGGTCACCGAAGCCCGGCGCCTTGACGGCGACGGACTTGAAGGTGCCCCGGACCTTGTTGACCACCAGGGTCGCCAGGGCCTCGCCCTCGACATCCTCGGCGATGATGGCCAGCGGCTTACCCGACTGCATGACCTTCTCGAGGATCGGCAGCAGGTCCTTGACCGTCGAGATCTTGCTGTTGACGATCAGGATGTACGGGTCGTCGAGCACGGCCTCCATCCGGTCGGGGTCGGTCATGAAGTACCCCGAGATGTAGCCCTTGTCGAAGCGCATACCCTCGGTCAGCTCCAGTTCGAGCCCGAAGGTGTTGCTCTCCTCGACGGTGATGACGCCTTCCTTGCCGACCTTGTCCATCGCCTCGGCGATGATCTCGCCGACGCTGGTGTCACCAGCGGAGATGGAGGCGGTGGAGGCGATCTGCTCCTTGGTCTCGACGTCCTTGGCGAGCTTGCTCAGCTCCTCCGAGACGTTCGCGACGGCGGCCTCGATGCCCCGCTTCAGGGCCATCGGGTTGGCACCGGCCGCGACGTTGCGCAGGCCCTCCCGGACCAGCGCCTGGGCGAGGACGGTCGCCGTCGTCGTGCCGTCACCGGCAACGTCGTCGGTCTTCTTGGCGACCTCCTTGACCAGCTCCGCACCGATCTTCTCGTACGGGTCCTCGAGCTCGATCTCCTTGGCGATGCTCACACCATCGTTGGTGATGGTGGGGGCGCCCCACTTCTTCTCGAGCACGACGTTGCGGCCCTTCGGGCCCAGCGTCACCTTTACGGCGTCGGCGAGGGTGTTCATGCCCCGCTCAAGGCCGCGGCGCGCCTCCTCGTCGAACGCGATCATCTTGGCCATACGGCGTTGTCCTCCTGGACACTCACGGCCGCCGGAGCCTTGTCGACCCCGACCTGCCGCCTGATTACGCACCTTCGGACGTCACTACGGCACTGGCGGACGGGGTCCGCCGGCACCCGCAGGTGCCTGCTTGCTCCGTCGCGCTGTGCGACAGTGACGTCCGCCGGCCGGGCCGGACAGCCCGCGACGACCGGCCATGTGCCGCGCACCCGCTCCACGGGCCCGCGACCGTGGCCCTACCGCCCCGACCTTGGCACTCACGGTGTGCGAGTGCCAAACACTTGTTTAGCACTCTCCCCTGCCGAGTGCAAGCGAGTGAGCCGGTCGACCCACCCCCGGTACCGGCCAACGGGTGGCCGCAGCGCGGCGGGCAGCCAGCACCCGAACCGGAGCGGAACAACAGCCAAACCGGCGGTACCAGAACGCGGGCCCACTCCGGCCCCGAGAACGGGTTGGCACGCCCGAACACCCTCGCCCGACGACCGCGCGCCGCCACCCCGCCGCCTCGACCACGCACGATCGGCGAAAGAGTGCGAACCGGCGCCCCGGCGCCCACTCTTTCCGGGAAGTTGCTGTTCCGGTCAGAGGTTTGGGGGGGCGGGGTGGGTGGTTGGGTGACCGGGCACGGGCACGGGAGTGGGCGTCACACCGGTCCGCCGGACATGCCCAGCGACATGGCGCGGCAACCCGGCCAGCCGCATGGTGCCATCGCCATGGTTGTTGGCACGGCGAGGGTCCGGGCTGGGCCGGTAATGGTCCCGAGCGGCGGCGTACCGGCCGTCGGGAGGTGTGGAACGGGAGGCGAGTCCGAAGAGCGGCGGGCCGACGGCCCAACAGCTCAGGCGATGACCCGGACCTTTTCCGCCTGCGGGCCCTTCTGCCCCTGGGCGATCTCGAACTCGACGCGCTGACCATCGTCAAGCGCCTTGTAGCCGTCCATCTCGATCGCGGAGAAGTGGACGAAGACGTCCTGCCCGCCATCGACCGCGATGAAGCCGTAGCCCTTTTCGCTGTTGAACCACTTCACGGTGCCCTGCGCCACGGTGCACTTCCTTACTTCGGTCGCGTCGGAGCTGCCCGAGCTCCGGCGACGCCGTATGCCTGCCGGGGCCGACGAGTCGCTTTAGCCGAAATGGATCATGTAATTGAACGGATCCAACGAATCGAGCGGCCGAACCCGCACCGTACACCAAGGTCGGGTGGCAGCGCACTAGGCCAAAACGGTCACCAGGTTGGCAACCGGGCGCCCGTTTTCTCGCCTCTCACCTATTGGCGACCGTCGCTGCCCAGCTCAACCGGCACACACCGAACCGCCGGCGGCCCCGTCACCCCACGAAACTGGTCACCGTACGCCGTGCGACCATGGCGGACGTGCCGGCTTCCACCCCGCAGACCGCCGCCGAGCCGGAGTCCGCGCCTCCCACCGGCCGGGAGTCAGCTCCGCCGGAACGGTCCGTGGGTACGGCCGATTCCGGTCTCCGGCCGAGCCTCGACCTGCCACCGGTCCGCCGGGTACGCCCCGCCGACGCCGCCCGGGTCCGGGCGATCCGTCTGGAGATGCTCGCGGACTCCCCGCTGGCCTTCCTGGAGACGCTCGCCGACGCGGCGGCCCGGTCGCACGCCGAGTTCGCGGCCCGGATCGCCGGGATGTCGATCGGGCTCCGGACGGCGGCCTTCGTCGCCGAGGTCGACGGCCGGGTGGTCGGGCACGCGGGCGGCCAGGCGGCGCCCGGTCAGTCGGGCATCACCGTGGTCTTCGCCGTCTACCTCACCCCGGCCTGGCGGGGCAGTGGCCTGCTGGCCGCCCTGGTCGAGGCGGTGGCCGACTGGTCCAGGGCGGCCGGCCGACCGGAGCTGCTGCTGGAGGTGGTGGTCGGCAACGACCGGGCGGTACGGGCGTACGAGCGGCTGGGCTTCGTCGACACCGGGGTACGGGTGGTGCACCCGACCGTCCCCGTGCTCCGGGAGCTACAAATGCGCCGGAGCGCCTGAGCCGGACACGCCCCGGCCCGCGTGCCGCCTCCGGGCGCGCCGGAAGGACCCCGCCCGGCCCGCGTACCGGCTTCGGGCGCCGGAAGGACCCCGCCCGACCCGGCGGGACCTCTCCGTCCCGCCCGAGCCGGCGGGAGCCCTCCGGAACGCCGGTCAGCTGTGCCGGCGGGCCTGGACCACCCGGAACCGGTTGGCGACGTACGCGCCGTCGGTCAGTGCGGCGTTCGCCGCCGGGTTGGCGCCGCTGCCGTGGAAGTCCGAGAACGCCGCCGACTGGTTGACGAAGACCCCGCCGGTGAGGTTGCAGGAGAGGTGCACCCCGGTCTCGATCGCCGCGGTCTCGGCCGCGTCCACCACGGCGGAGTCGGTCGAGTAGACCGAGGCGGTCAGTGCGCCCCGCTCAGCGACGGTCTGCCGCAGGATCGCCAGGCTGTGCGGGGTGGAGTCGGTGGCGATCACGAACGAGATCGGCCCGAACCACTCCCGCCCGTACGTGCCGAGGTCGGCGGCGCCGAGCTTCGCGATCAGCGGCGTACGCACCACCGCGCCCGGGTAGTTCGGGTGCTCGACCGGCCGGGACGGGAGTACCGGCTCACCGATCCCGGCCACCTCGTCGAGCCGGGCCACCACCCCGTCGTTGACGATCGCGCCGATCAGCTCGACCGCGCGGGCCGGGTCGCCGGTGAGCTTGCCGACCACTGCGGCGATGCCGGCGGCGACCTCGTCGACGCTCTTGTGCCCCTGGTCGGTCTCGATCCCGTCGCGCGGCACCAGGATGTTCTGCGGGGTGGTGCACATCTGTCCGCTGTAGAGGGTCAGCGAGAAACCGATGTTGCGGCACATCCCCACGAAGTCGTCGGTCGAGTCGACCACGATGGTGTTCACGCCGGCCTTCTCGGTGTAGACGGCGGCCTGCCGGGCGTTCGCCTCCAGCCAGTCGCCATACTCGGTGGAGCCGGTGAAGTCGACGATCCGCACCTCGGGGCGGAGCGCCAGGGTGGAGGCGAGCCTCTCGCCGGGCGCCTCGGGGGCCAGCAGCATCACGTTCGGGTCGAAGCCGGCCTCGGCCAGCACCTCGCGGGCGCACCGGACGGTGATGGCGAGCGGCAGTACGGCCCGGGGGTGCGGCTTGACCACGACCGGGTTGCCGGTGACCAGCGAGGCGAAGAGCCCCGGGTAGGTGTTCCAGGTCGGGAAGGTGTTGCAGCCGATCGCCAGCGCCACGCCGCGCGGTACGACGTGGAAGTTCTTGGTCATCCGCAGCGGGTCGCCCTTGCCGGCCGGCTTCTCCCAGGCCGCCGTCGCCGGGTGCCGGGTCATCTCCCGGTACGCGTAGGCGAGCGCCTCCAGCGCCCGGTCCAGCGCGTGCGCGCCGCCGGCCTGGAACGCCATCACGAACGCCTGCCCGGTGGTCGCGTGCACCGCGTTGGCCAGTTCGAAGACGCCTGCGTGCAGCCGGGCGAGGATCTCCAGGCAGACCCCGACCCGGGTCTGCGGCCCGGCGTCCCGCCACGCCGGCAGCGCGGTCGCGGCGGCGGCCAGCAGCACCTCCGGGTCGGCATGCGGGTAGCTCACCCCGAGGTCGATGCCGAACGGGCTCGCCTCGGTCGCCACCCAGTCGCCGGTGCCGGGCTGGTCGAGCGGGAACTTGCCGCCCAGGTACGCCCGGAACGCCGCCTCGCCCTCGGCGGCGGCGGTCTCGCCGTAGACCCGGGGGCTGGGTGACTCGGGGTAGGCGGACCAGTAGGCCCGTTCGGTGATCGCGGTCAGCGCCCGGTCCAGCGTGTCGGCGTGCCGGGCGAAGAGGGGGTGCGGGGTCTCCGTCATGCCGCCATCATGCCGCACCCGCCCGGCCGGTCCCAGCCTCCGCACCCGGGTGGGCACCGCTGGTCAGAGGGTCGTCTGCCAGGAGTTGAGCCCGGCGACCGCGCGGAAGCCGAGCGCCTCGTTGATCGAGATCATGTAGTCGTTCGACGCGGCGTTGTAGGTGTCGATGACCCGCAGCGCCGGCTCGTGTGCCCGGATGTGCCGCAGGTTGTCGACCTTGACGACGGTGCCGAGGCGGTGCCCCCGGTGCGCCGGCTCGACCAGGGTGATCTGCTGGAACGCGTGCCAGTCGCAGCCGGCGTTCGTGCCGATCCCGGTCCAGGCCACCAGCCGGCCGGTCGCGTCGTGCCGGGCGCCGCTGTTGTACCAGTACTGGCCGCGTTCGTGGTGCGCCTGCTCCATCTCGCGCAGCCGGGACACCTCCGGTTTGGCCGCCTCCCAGGTGAGGTCGCCGATCGGCGCGTCGCTGACCAGGCGGCTGTCCAGGTAGGCGACGTCCTCGGCGTACTCGTCGGGGGTCGCGCCCCGCCAGCGCACGAGCGAGTAGCCCTCGGCCCGGGCCAGTCCCTCGGCCAGCAGCCTGTCGAGTTCCGGCTCGTCGAGCCTGCTCAGGTCGAGCCGGCGGCGTATGTCGGCCAGTGCCGGCCTGGCACCCATCGCGGCGGCGAAGGCGTCGCCCGGCGTGGTCGGTGCCGACTCCGGGCTCATGTTCGCCACCTCGCCGACGATCCGCTTACGGCCCTCCTCCCGGACCAGCCGCACCGCGTACTCGTAGAGGGCCCGGCCCACGCCCCGCCGGCGGTACTCCGGAAGGACGGCGAGGACCAGCCCGGCGTTCTCCAGGTTCTCCCGCTGCGGCAGCGAGACCGCCAGGTAGCCCACGGCCACCCCGTCGAGATAGCCCAGCGCGTGCCGGTCGTCGTCACCCGGCCACGGCCGCCGGAGCGCGGTGAAGAAGCGCTGTCGGGGCGACGGGGGCATGTCGGGCTGGTCGGCCGCCCGGGCGGCCGACTCGATCTCGTACGCCCGCTCGGTGGCGGCGACGTCGGCGACGTCCAGGGAGGTGACCACGATGTCCATGCTGTGGAGGGTGCCGGTTACACGAACCGGCCGCGACCGAATATCGGTCGACCGTCACCGGAGTCGATGGATCCGCGTTGAGCCCAAAGTGGGCGGGCAACGGCGTCAGCCGGGGCCTCAGGAGGGATTTGGTCGGGAGGACGCCCGCACAACGCCTCCGGCGTCGGGTCGTAAGAGCTTTGAAAGTCTACGGCGGTGCGTCCTCCCGCACGGAGCATCTTGCGTCGTGCAGATGCAGGCGTCAAGCCCTCTTCCGCGTGTTTTCGTCACAGGCGGCAAAACAGCAGCTACGCACCGCATCCGTACCACCGGGTCGACCACTCGTCGGAAGGATCCGAACGATCTCACCTGCAAGTTGCACGTGCATCTGCCCGGGCAGGTCCGCGCAGATGCCGAAAATTTTCTCGAAGAAATTCAGCCGAGCAGGCCGGCGTCCCGGGCCGCCCGCAGCGACGGCTTGACCCGGTACGTCGGACCGACCTGTGCCGCCACCGCGTCCAGGGTCTTGAGGCCCTCGCCGGTGTTGTAGACGACAGTCTCGGCGTCCGGGTCCAGCCGGCCGCTCGCCACCAGCTTGCCGAGAACCGCGACCGTCACCCCGCCGGCCGTCTCGGCGAAGACCCCGGTGGTACGGGCCAACTGCCGGATGGCGGCCCGGATCTCGTCGTCGTCGGCGTAGTCCATCCAGCCACCGGTACGGCGCACCGCCTCCAGGGCGTAGAGCCCGGCGGCCGGGTCACCGATGTTGAGCGACTTGGCGATCCCGGTCGGCCGGACCGGGGTGATCACGTCGGTGTCGGCGTGCAGCGCGACGGCGATCGGGTTGCAGCCGGCCGACTGGGCCCCGAAGACCTTCCAGCCGTTGGCCGGTGCCTCGACCAGACCGATCTCCACCAGCTCGCTGAACGCCTTGTCGATCTTGGTGAGCAGCTCGCCGCTGGCCATCGGGATCACCACCTGCTCGGGGATCCGCCAGCCCAACTGCTCGGCGACCTCGTAGCCCAGCGTCTTCGAGCCCTCGGCGTAGTACGGCCGGACGTTCACGTTGACGAACGCGGTGTCCTCGAACTCGTCGGTCTCGACCAGCTCGCCGCAGAGCCGGTTGACGTCGTCGTACGAGCCGTCGATGGCGACCACGTCGCCGCCGTAGACGGCGGTGGTGACCACCTTGCCCTGCTCCAGGTCGCCGGGGATGAAGACGATCGACGGCACCCCGGCCCGGGCCGCGTGCGCGGCGACCGAGTTCGCCAGGTTGCCGGTCGAGGCACAGCCGAACCGGGTGAAGCCGAGGCCACGGGCGGCGGTCAGCGCCACCGACACCACCCGGTCCTTGAACGAGTGGGTGGGGTTGGCGCTGTCGTCCTTGACCCAGAGCGGCGCCCGGATGCCCAGCTCGGCAGCGAGGCCGGCGGCCGGGACCAGCGGGGTCAGCCCGGGGTCGAGGGTGACCCGGGCGGTCGGGTCCTGGCCGGCGGGCAGCAGGGCGGCGTACCGCCAGAGGTTCTGCGGGCCGGCCTCGATGTCGGCCCGGGTGACCCGGGCCAGGGTCGCGGCGTCGTAGCCGACCTCCAGCGGGCCGAAACACTCGTAGCAGGCATGCTGGGCGATCAGCGGATATTCGGTGCCACAGCCGCGACAGACGAGTACCCGGGCGGGGTTGGGGGCCACCGGGCCGGTCTGGCTGGGGGTCGCGTCGATGATCGACGTCATGGCGAGGGCCGTCCTCTCATCTTTCCCTGGCGCCGCACCGCGCGGCGGGGACGGATTTGGCACCTGCTCCGCCGTGGAGTGGTTGCCGGGGCGTCATCGGGCCGTATCCCTCAGCCCCTCTGGATGAGGTATGAAGTTGTGTCGTCAGTCTACGTGCCCCGGAATCCGCTGTCCCGGGTCTCTTCCCGGTGTGAGCAAGATCCCCGCGCCGGGCCGCCGGGGCGCCGTCGACCGCCGACTGGAACAGTTGAACAGCTTGCCAGGCTGGAACGGCCACCCAGACCGGAACAGTTACCCAGGCCGACGGAATTCGGTGCGGCCTGCCGGCACGGACCGGCCGAGCAGGACGGGAGCGCGACGTTGCAGGACGCGATGCAGGCCGGAACGGTCCGGATCACCGGGGCGGGCGGCGACGAGATCGAGGCGTACCTGGCCCAGCCCCTCGGAGCCACGCCGCACGGCGGGGTGGTGGTGATCCACCACATGCCCGGCTACGACGAGGCGACCAAGGAGATCACCCGCCGGCTGGCCAGCTACGGGTACGCGGCGATCTGCCCCAACCTCTACTCCCGGGAGGCACCGGGGGCGAGCCCGGACGACGCGGCGGCCACCGCCCGGGCCGCCGGCGGCGTACCCGACGATCGGCTGGTCGGTGACGTCGGCGGCGCCGCCGAGCACCTGCGCGGGCTGCCGGGCTCGAACGGCCGGGTCGGGGTGATCGGGTACTGCTCCGGTGGCCGGCAGTCGTTCCTGGCCGCCACCCGGCTGCGGCTGGACGCCGCCGTCGACTGCTACGGCGCGTTCGTCGTCGGCGACCCGCCGGAGACCTTCCCGCTGGCGGTGAAGCCGCTGCTCGACCAGGCCGACAAGCTCTCCTGCCCGCTGCTCGGGCTCTTCGGCGCCGAGGACAGGTACCCGTCGCCGGCCCAGATGGACGAGCTGTCCCAGGAGCTGACCCGGCTCGGCAAGCCGCACGAGTTCCACACCTTCGCCGACGCCGGGCACGGCTTCTTCGCCGTCGACCGGCCCGGCTACCGGCCGCTGGCCGCCACCGAGGGCTGGCGGCGGGTCTGGGACTTCTTCGACCGCCAACTCGGCGCCTGACCCCTTCCACTCCGAGCCCGAGGAGGCCGGCATGTGCACGTACGTCACGGTGAAGCGCGAGGTCGACGGCAGCGGCAAGGGTGCCGACGGCTGGTTCCCGGTCAGCCACACCTGCGTCTACGTGGACCATCCGACGCACGCCCCGTACGCACACACCCTCAACATCGACTTCCTGAACCCGGCCGCCGGACCCGGTGCCCGGGTCGCGGTCGAGCTGACCGAGGAGTCCGCACTCGCCCTGGTCGAGGCGATCCAGGCGGCGCTGGCCGCCGCGCCGGCCGGACTGGCCAGCCGCGACCAGCAGGTCTGACCCGGGGTACGCGTGGCCGGGGCTCGCGCCCCGACCACCCGTGCCGGCCCGTCGTGGGCCAGCCCTACGAGACCACGTCCTTGCGGGTGAAGCGCCAGAAGGCGAGCGACCAGAAGACGGTGGCGTAGCAGATCGCCGAGATGGCGCCCTTGACGATGTCGTCGGTCTGCACCGGAGTGGAGAGCAGGCCGAGCCAGGCGCTGCTGTAGTGGGTCGGCAGGAAGTCCCGGAGCACCCCGAGCGCGGTGATCTGGTCGAGGATGCTGGAGAGGATCCAGAGCAGCACGGCGCCGCCGACCGCGCCGAGTGCCGCGTCCGTGCTCACCGAGAGCAGGAATGCCAGGCCGGCCACGACCAGAAGTACGACGGCCAGATAGCCGAGGATGCCGAGCAGCCGTAGCAGTCCCTCCCCGGCCGGGATCTGCGCGGCCACGGTGCTGGAGAGCGGGGACCAGCCGTACCGGAGGGTGCCGGCGAGCAGGGCGGTGCCGGCGAGCAGCAGCAGGGCCAGCAGCGAGTACCCGAGTGCGACCGCCAGCTTGACGGCCAGCAGTCGGGCCCGGGGCACCGGTACGGCCAGCAGGTAGCGCAGGCTGCCCCAGCTCGCCTCGCTGGCCACCGTGTCGCCGCAGAACAGCGCCACCACCACGACCAGCAGGAACGACGACGAGACGAGCAGCGCGAAGAGGGTGAAGTTGAGCCCGCCGGTGGTGGCCAGCTCGATCAGGCTGCCGAACTCGCCCCCGCCGTTGTCGTCGTCGCCGGAGCTCTCGAACTGGAACGCGATCAGGATGATCAGCGGCAGCAGCACCATGAAGCCGAGCGCGAACTGCGTCCGACGCCGGGACGCCTGCCGCCGCCACTCGGCGCCGATCGAGAGCGTGGCCCGGGGGCGGTACCCGGCGGCACCGCCGGCCGCGTCCGGTGCCGTCGCAGTCTCCGTGGCGGTCATCAGCGGTCCCCGCTTCCCCGAGAGTTCTCGCCGACCAGGGCGAGGAAGGCGTCCTCCAGGCGGCGGCGGGGCATCACCCGGTCCACCCCGACGCCGGCCCGGACCAGTTCGGCCACCACCTCGCTCCGGGCGGTGCCGTTGGTGTCCACCACCAGCGCCCCGTTCGTCTCCGGCAGCACCCGTACCCCGGCCAGCCGGTCCAGTACGGCCCGGGCGGCGTCCACGTCGGAGACGTCGAACTGGGTACTCGGCGACTCGCCGACGATCTCCTCCACCCTGCCGGCCGCCACGATCTGCCCCTTGTGTACGACGACCGCGTGCGTACAGGTCTGTTCCACCTCGGCCAGCAGGTGGCTGGAGACCAGCACCGCCCGGCCGTCGGTGGCGTACCGGCGGAGCACCCGGCGCATCTCGGCGATCTGCGGCGGGTCCAGCCCGTCCGTCGGCTCGTCCAGCACCAGCAGCTCCGGCAGGCCGAGCATGGCCTGGGCGATGGCCAGCCGCTGGCGCATGCCGTGGCTGTATTTCCGGGTCTTCCGGTGGATCGAGTCGCCGAGCCCGGCGATCTCCAGCGCCTCGTCGAAGTGCGCGTCCGCCCACGGCCGCCCGGTCGCCCGCCAGTACGCCCGCAGGTTCTCCAGCCCGCTGAGGTGCGGCAGGAAGCCCGGCCCCTCCACCAGGGCACCGATCCGGGACAGTACCGGCGAGCCGGGCACCAGCCGGTGCCCGAAGACGTGGATCTCGCCGGTGGTCGGCTGGGTCAGCCCCATCAGCACCCGCAGCGTGGTGGTCTTACCGGCGCCGTTCGGCCCGAGCAGGCCGACCACCTGGCCCCGGTGCACCTCGAAGTCGATCCGGGAGACCGCGACGAAGCCGTCGGCGTACTCCTTGCGCAGCTCGCGGACGACCAGCGGGGTGTCGGCGTACTCGGGATGCACCGAGGTGTCGTGCCGGCGGTGCCGGCGGCGGAGCACGGCCACCAGCACGACGAGCCCGAGCACGATCGCGGCGACCAGGCCGGCGAGCGCCCAGCGCCAGACCACCGCCGGGGTGGCGATCGGCTCGCCGACCACGGTCGGCAGCGACACCTCGGCGCCGGTCAGCGCGGCGCCGGCCGGCATTCCGGGCATGGTCCCGGCGGCCGGTCCGGCCAGCGCGACGGTGTAGGTGACCGGCTCGACCGGGGTGGCGTAGCCCTGGTCGGAGGTGGCGACCACGATCCGCAGCCGGTGCCCGGCCTCGATCCGGCGCACGATCGCCGGCAGGGTGACCGTCACCGGGGTCGCCGCCGTGACGTCGGCGGGCAGCCCGGTCAGCCGGACCGGCGCGACCAGCCCGTTGGAGAGCGCGGCCGGGCCGTTCGGGTCGACGTCGTAGAGCTTGACGAAGAGCACCGCCTCGCCGGTCGGCGACGCGGCCCGGATGGTGACCTTCGGCGAGCCGACCACGTCCACGGCCCGGTCCAGCGGCGCCGACTCGAACCGGGCGTGCTGGCCGGGCAGGTCACCGGCGACCCCGTCGAGCAGCGACGAGAAGCCGCCGGTGCCCGGCAGCGCGGAGATCGCCGCCGGGTTGCCGGCCGGCGGGTTCGCGATCCGCTGTGCCGGGCCGGCGACCGCGATCGGCTCGGCGGTGGTGCCGCCGACGCCCGGGTAGTCGGTGACGGAGAAGCCGGTGGCGACCAGGCCGCGGTCCAGCGCGTCGAAGCCGGCGATCCGCGACCAGGTGAAGCTGGTCGACGGCGTCTCGCCGGACCCCTTGACGTAGTGCTCCAGCCACTGCGCCATCAGGAAGCGCAGCCGGTCCCGGTCGGTCTGCGGACCCTCGCCGCCGTCGTGCCCGCCGGTGAACCAGGCGACCCGGACCGGGGTACCGCCGGCCGCGATGCCCCGGGCGTTGGCGTCCGCCTCGGCGAGCGGGAAGAGGGTGTCCGCCGCGCCCTGGACCAGCAGGGTGGGTGCCTTGATCCGGTCGAGCACCCCGGCCGGGCTGGACCGGCGGAGCAGCTCGACCGCCGCCGGGTCGGCCCGGCCGGTGGTGGCGATCCGCAGGTACGCGGCGCAGACGTCGGCGGCGAAGCGCCCGCAGGCCGGGTCGGCCGGGGTACCGCCCGGAGCGGCGCCCGGCACCGCACCGGGTACCGGATCCTGGCCGCCGGCCGGCCCGTCCGTACCCTCCGATCCGGAGTCGCCGCCCTGCGCGGCGCCGGGGGCGGCCAGTCCGCCCAGGCCGGTACCGCTCCCGCTGCCGAAGAAGATCCCGGCCCAGCCCTTCTTGAACACCCCGTCGGCCGGCTCCCGCCCGGTGGACTCGGGCAGGAAGGAGCGGGCGAGATCGTTCCAGGTGATCATCGGCACGATGGCGTCCACCCGCTGGTCCTGGGCGGCGAGCAGCAGGGCCAGGCCGCCGCCGTACGAGCCGCCGACCACGCCCACCCGGGGGTCACCGGCGGCGTCCTTGCGGATCTCCGGCCGGGCGGCGAGCCAGTCGAGCAGCCGGGCCGCGTCCCGTACCTCGTAGTCGGGGTGGTCCAGGTGGATCTGCCCACCACTGCGCCCGAACCCCCGGGCGGTGTACGTCAGCACCGCGTAGCCCAGCCCGGCCAGGTCCTCGGCGTCGGACTCGACGGACCGCTTCGTACCGCCGAAGCCGTGCGCCAGCAGCACCGCCGGTACCGGCCGGGCCGCGCTCGCCCCGTCCGGCAGGTAGAACCTGGTGTCCAGGTCGACCGGCTGGTCGCCGGCTGGTCCGGAACGGACAGTGATCATGGAGTCCGTTGTGGAGTAGGGCGGGCGCTCCGGCCACACCGCCCAGCCGACCAGCGCGGCCAGCAACACCAGCACGGTCGATCCGGCAACCATCCGGCGCCGGGTCGGCCGGGCACGGCGCAGCCGCGCCAGCAGTCGGGAAGGCATGGGTCACACCGTACGGCGCCGGAGCTGAGCGTTGGCTGAGATCCGCCGTACGTCTGTCCGGCTGGCCCGTTCGGTCTCCGCGAGTCGTCGTCCGCGCTTCACCACCGGTTATCCGGCGCGGCAACTTCGGATCCTGTGAATTCCGATCTTTCGGTGCACCAAGCCACTAATCGATACATGCGCCTAGGCAACTATGCACAAGGAGTCACAATTTTGGTCACCCGGTGTTACCTGCACCCAAGTGACGCATAACTGACTGCTCGGCCCGGATCGAGCGGACCCGGCGTCTACTAGTTTTCCGGTCCGGTGGACGGGACCGGGCGGCCTCCCCACGCCCGCCACGCAGTTCGCCCCCTCGCGCCGATGGAGATGGACGATGACAGTTCCCGCGCAACGGTCCCGGCGCGCGCCGAACCGGACCGGTACGGCACTGCGAGTGCTGCTCGCGGTCGCCGTGCTCGTTCCGGCCGGCGTGCTGTTCCACTCGGCCTGGCGCAGCAACGACGAGCGGCTCACCGTCACCGAGCGCGAGCGGCACGGGGTCGAATACCTGCGTTCCCTGGGGCACGTGACGCTGGCCCTGGTCGACGCCCAGTCCGGTGCCGTGGCGGGCCGGGCGGCAGCCGCCGCCGCGCTGCGTGGCGCCGTCGAGCAGACCAGCGCGATCGACGTCCGGTACGGCGCGGAGCTGCGTACCAGTGAGCGGTGGGCCGGGCTGCACGCCAAGATCGAGGCGCTGCCCGACCGGCCGCCGGCCGACCCGCAGGAGGCGTGGACGGTCTACACCGAGACCACCGACCTGCTGCTGGCGCTCTACGCCAAGGTGCGGGAGAGTTCCGGGCTGATCCGGGACCCGGAGTCGGACACCTACCACCTCCAGGACGCGGCGGGCGAGGAGCTGCCGGAGGCCCTGATCGCGGCCGGACGCCTCGCCGACCGCGCGGTACTGGCGGCGGGCCGCTCGGGTGCCGACCGGCTGCGTACCGCCAGCGACCTGGCCCTGGCCCGGGCCGACGTGCTCAGCCCGGCGGACGACCTGGTCGAGAACCTGCGGGCCGCGGTGGAGAACACCACCAGCCGTACCCTCGGCGGCAACCTGCTCAGCCGGCTCGACGGCTACCAGCGCGCGGTGGAGGAGCTGTCCACGCTCACCCGGGACACCGCCGCACCCGACCCGATCCAGGTGGGTGCCGCCCGGGCCTCCGCGCAGCTCGCCGGATCCGGCCTGACCACGATCATCCTTGCCGAACTCGACACCCTGCTCCGGGACCGGGTCGACGGGCTGACCGGCGAGCGGCGGATCGTGGTCGGCGCGCTGGTGCTGGCCGTACTCCTGGTGCTCGCCCTCGCCGCCCTGCCGGTGCTGGCCGCCCGGTCCGCCCGGAACGGCGGCGCCCCGGCCGAGGCCGACGAGCCGACCGTCGACGGGCTCCGCCCCACCACCGGTACCGAATCCGGGCCGCCGCCGGCCGGGCCGCCACTGGCCGAGTCGGCGCTGCCGGTCGGCGCGGCGCTGGCCGGCGGGCTGCCGCCGCTGCCCGAGCGCCGGCCGCGCGGGACCGACCCGACGGGCGACCCGGGCCGGCGGCCACCGCTGGCGGACTGGCAGGATCCGGTACCCGCCGGCCAGGCTGCCCAGTCCACCGCCGCGGACAGCCAGGCGCCGTGGGGACGTCCCGATGCTCGGTAGGCTCCGGATCCAGGGCCGGCTGGCCCTGCTCGTCGTCCTTCCGCTGCTCAGCACCATCGGCCTCGCCGTCCCGGTGCTGGTCGGCCGGATCGACTCGGCCCGGAAGGCGGCCGACACCGCCGACGCGGTGCGCCGGGCCGGCCACGTCGGCACTCTCGTGCAGGACCTCCAACGGGAGCGGCTGCTCTCCGTCGGCTACCTGCTGAACGTGGTCGACCGCTCCGCACTCGTCCAGCAGGGCGCGCAGGTGGCCGACCGGATCGCCGACCTGCGGGCCGACCTCGGCGAGCAGCTCACCGGGGAGGTCGACAGCGCGATCGGCGACATCGATCGGCTCGCCGACCTGCGGGCCGGCGTACTGACCCGGCGGGTCCGGCCGGACCAGGTGATCACCGCGTTCGGGCAGGTACACACCGCACTGATCACCTCGCTCGGGCTGACCCGGTCCGCGGACGCGACCACGCCCGAGGGCCGCCAGCTCATCGCGTTGGACGCGGTGCTACACACCGACGAGGGGATCAGCGCCGCCGCCAGCCTGATCGTGCTGGTCGCCGGGACGAAGACCCCGGCCTCCGGCATCGCGTACGTCGGCACCATGGCCGGGCTCGAATCCAACCTGGCCCGGTTCCGCAGCTTCGCCACCCCGGCCCAGAACGAGCTCTACAGTCTCATCGAGCGGGCGACGGCGGCCCGGACCGGACCGGACTTCCTCAGCGCCGGCGCCGCCGACCCGACCGAGGCGATCGCCGAGCTGAACCTGGCGGAGCTGTTCCCGGCCGCCACCTCGCTGATCACGCTCGGCCAGTTCATCGAGAAGAAGATCGTCACCGACGTGGTCGCCGAGGTGACCGACCAGCGCGAGCGGGCCATCGTCGAGGCGTACACGGTCGGGTTGCTGGTACTGCTGATCATCGCGCTGATGATGCTGCTCAGCCTGGCGGTGGCGCGTACCGTCGCCCGGCCGCTGACCCGGCTGACCGTCTCCGCCGACCGGATGGCCCGGGCCGCCGAGGAGGAGCTGACCCGGATCGTCGACGACGAGTCCGAGTCGTACCACCCGATCCGGCTCGACCCGGTGGACGTGGACGGCCGCGACGAGATCGGCGACCTGGCCCGGGCCTTCGAGCGGGTGCAGGGTACCGCCGCCCGGCTGGTGGAGCGGCAGGCCGCCAGCCGGCGGAACGTGGCCCAGATGTTCGGGCACGTCGGACGACGTACCCAGAACCTGGTCGGCCGGCAGATCGCCCTGATCGACCGGCTGGAACACCAGGAGACGGACCCGGGCCGGCTCCAGCACCTCTACCGGCTCGACCACGTCTCCAGCCGGCTGCGCCGCAACGCGAGCAGCCTGGTGGTGCTCTCCGGCGGAGCCGGCGGGGACGGGCACGTCGCCCCGCTGCCGCTGGGTGACGTGGTCCGGCTGGCGCTCGGTGAGATCGAGGACTTCACCCGGGTCGACGTGCAGGTCCGGCTCGACGTCGGGGTGGCGCCCGGGGTGATCGGGGACCTGGTGCTGACCCTCGCCGAGCTGATGGAGAACGCCACCGCCTTCTCCCCGCCGCACACCCGGGTCACCGTGCTCGCCGAGGTCGTCCCGGGCGGGGTACGCCTCAACCTGGTCGACCACGGCATCGGGATGACCACGGAGCGGCTGGCCGAGGAGAACGCCCGGCTGACCCGGCGGGAGCGGCTGGACCTGGTCCCGACCGAGGTGCTCGGGTTGTTCGTGGTGGGCCGGCTGGCCCGCCGGCACGGCTGGCGGGTCACCCTCTCGGCGACCACGCCCGGCGGCGGCGTCACCGTCGGGGTGGAGATCGACGACCGGCTCCTGGTCACCCGCCGTTCGGAAGCCGACCTGCCGACGCCCCGGGCGAGCGCGTCGGCGCCGCTGCCGGTCCGACCGGTCAAGCTCCCGGAGGTCGGCGCCCTGCCCAGCCGGGTGCCGGCCCCGATCGCCACCCCGGCACCTGGGCACAGCCAGCCCGCCACCCCGGCACCCGGGCACAGCCAGCCCGCCGACCCGACGCCCGGGCACAGCCAGCCCGCCGAGCCGGCACCGCCGAGGCCCGCCGAGCCGGCACCGGTGTTCCGGCTGCCGGAGCTGATGCCGGTGGCGGCATCGGCCGGACCGGTCTTCGACGAGGAGCTGATCCGTCGGGCCACCCGGTCGCTCGCCTCCGGCCAGCCCTGGAACGCCTTCCTGACCCGCCCGGTGGCCACCGCCTGGCCGGGCGCCGCCGCCGGGACCGGCGCGGACCAGGCGGGGCAACCGGGCGGCGCCGTGCCGGGCGACCCACCCGGCGGCCGGGATGCGGGAGGTGGCGCGGCGACCTCCGGTGCGCCGGTGACGCCTTCCGCCGACAGCAGCCCGGGACCCGCCTCGTCCGGCCCCGGCACCGGGCTGCGCCAGCGGGTCCCGGGCGCTCAACTGCCGAACACCGCCAGCAGGACCCGCCCCGAACCGACCCCGGCCGACCCGTCCGTCGTCCGGGCGCTGATCGAGGAGTTCGAAGCCGGGGTACGCCGGGCGCAGCGCGAGCAGCAGTCCACGCCGTCAGGTTCGGCATCCCGGGCCAACGGCACCTCGGCGGCCACCCCCGCCGCGACGGGTGCTCCGCCACGGCTCAACCGGCGGGTCCCCGGAGCCAACCTGAGCGTTCCGCTGCCGACCACCCCGCTCGGCCAGACGCCGGCCATCGCCGGCCCGGGCGACCCCGAGGAGGTACGCGAGCTGATGATGCAGTTCGAGTCCGGTGTCGCCCGCGCGCTGAGCGAAGTCCGAACAGAACACCGCCACGAAGAGGGAACCCCACGATGAGCACTCCCTTCATCCGTACCGAGCAGGACCAGCAGGCAGCGGGCACCGGCGAGCTGAGCCAGGAGGCGCGCACCTTCAACTGGTTGCTGGACTCGTTCACGTCCGGCACGGCCGGCGTACAGGAGGCGATCGCGGTCTCCTCCGACGGCCTGCTGATGGCCATGTCGTCGATCAAGGACCGGTCGAACGCGGAGCGTCTGGCCGCGGTCGTCTCCGGGATGACCAGCCTGGCCAGCGGCGCCGCCAACTGGTACACGCTGGGCGCGCTCAACCGGGTGGTGGTGGACATGACCGACGGCTACCTGCTGGTCAGCGCGATCAGCAGCGGCTCGGTACTCGGGGTGGTCGCCGACCGGACGGCCAACCTCGGCACCGTCGCCTACGAGATGACCCTGTTCGCCGGTCGGGCCGGAGGAGCGCTCACCCCTCGGCTGATCGTCGAACTGAAGAACTCCGTCCAGTCGTGACCACGGGTGCTGCGCCGTACACCGTGGAACGGCTCCGGGCGGAGTGAGGGACCGGCATGACCGAGCGGACCGAGGGCATCGGCCAGCCCGGCCGGCGGCCTGGCGACACCGAGCGGAGCGAGGTGCCCGAGCCGGACGCGGAGCCGGAACCGGAGGTACTGCCGACGGTCCGGATCCGTCCCTATCTCCAGGCCGCACTGGCCGAGGAGGAGGCGGAGCCGGAGGCCGACACCGGGGAGTTGCCGATCGTGCGACCGGCGCCGACCGGACTGCGCCCGTTCGTGCTGACCGCCGGGCGGGTCTCCGGGGCCGACCCGGCGATCGGGTTGGAGACCCAGGTGACCGCCAGGATCGACGGTGCGTCCTGGACCAGCCCGCCGGTCAACCGGCTCTCCTCGGAACTCCAGGAGATCGTCGCGCTGTGCGTCGAGCCGATGTCCGTGGCGGAGATCTCCGCGCGGCTCCGGATGCATCTCGGCGTCACCAAGATCCTGGTCGGTGACCTGCGGGCCGCCGGCCACCTCGACGTGCACGTCTGTGCCGTCGAGGATGCCCACGACCCCGACCTCATTATGCGAGTGATCGATGGACTTCGTGCGATCTCCTGACTGGCCCGCCTCGTTGCCGCCCGGCCCCCTGGCGAACAGCGCACCCGGCCGGTACGGCAGCCCGGCGGGACACGGCGTCGCGGGCACCCGCGGGCTACCGGCCGGGTACGCCCCGCCGGCCCGCCACCTGCCGCCCCGGCATGTCCGGGAGACCGACGCCGACCCGGCCGGGGCGACAGGGCCCGAACAGCGGCGCGGCACCGCAGCGCCGATTCCGGTGAAGATCCTGATCGCCGGTGGTTTCGGGGTCGGCAAGACCACCACGGTCGGCGCCATCTCGGAGATCGCGCCGCTGACCACCGAGGCGGAGATGACGACCGCCGGGATCGGCGTCGACGATCCGGGAATCCGCTCGGAGAAGACCACCACGACGGTGGCGATGGACTTCGGCTGCGTCACCATCGACCGCAGTCTCAAGCTCTATCTCTTCGGTACCCCCGGGCAGGCCCGGTTCGGGTTCATGTGGGACGACCTGGCCCGGGGTGCGCTCGGGGCGCTGGTGGTGGTGGACTCCTCCCGGCTCGACGACTGCTATCCCGCCATCGACTACTTCGAGCGGGCCCGTCTACCCTTCGTCGTCGCGGTCAACGCGTTCGACGGCAAGATCGCGCACGACCTGACGGCGATCCGGTGGGCGCTGGCGATCGGAGAACACGTCCCATTGGTCCAGTTCGACGCCAGAGATCGACTTTCGGTGCGCGATGCCTTACTGATCGTGCTGGATCGGGCCCTGGATCGAGCGATCCGGGAGCGGGAGACTTAGCCCGCGACGGTCCGGCCGCGACGGGTCGGCGGTTGGCCGGGAAGGGTGACACGATGAGGGGCGAACTGGACGACGCACTGGCACGGATGGAGCGCCGGGAGGCGCTGCAACGACGACGGGCCCAGGAGGCGGCGGCCCGGGCCGGATCACCGGTCGACGAGGTGACCGAGGCGGTCCAGCGGGTCGTCGCGCAATATCCGAACGTGGCGGTCACGATGTGGGTCGCCGATGGGCCGAAGATCTCGGCGATGCACGTGGCCTGGTCGGACGGGGAGGTCACCGTACGCCCCGCCGCCGAGCCGGCGTTGCCGACCGCCGGGCAGCCGCCGCATTCCTGGCCGATGTCGGTACGCACGGTGCCGAGCTGGGCGCCCCCGGAGGACCCACCGGCCCCGGACGCCGCCGCCCGGCTCGCCGACCTGATCCGGCGGGACCCGTCCCTGCTCGGCCCCGACGACCACGGCTGAGACATTCCACCGACCCGGGGACTCGTCGCGTGCCGGTGGTTGGCTGCCGGTCGGTACTCTCAGCCGGTGACGGGTCGGGATCTCACGCTCACCGCCAGCCTGCGGCCGGCCGCGCTGGACGCCCGCCGGGGCATCGTCCGGCTGCATCCGGAGGTACTGACCGCGTTGGGTCTGCACCCCGGCGCTCCGGTACGGCTCACCGGGCGGCGGACCACCGCCGGGATCGTGGCCCGGGCGGAACCGTCGGCGAGCCGCGCCCTGCTCTACGCCGACGACCTGGTCCTCGGCAACCTCGGGGTACGCGACGGCAGCCAGGTCACCGTCACCCCGACGCCGGTGGTGGCCGCCCGCCGGGTGGTGTTGACCGGGCCGCCGGAGATCGTCGCCGTGGTCTCGCCGGAGATGCTCCGCCTCGCGCTGCTCGGCAAGATGGTGACCACCGGTGACGACGTCTCCCTGCTACCCCAGGACGTACTCCCGGACGCGGCGGTGCGGACCCTGGTCGAGGCGGCCCGGCGCAGCCTGGCGAACACCGTCGGCTATGCCTGGACCAGCACCCTGTTGACGGTCACCTCGGCGGAGTCCGCGAACGGGTCGACTGGGCCGACCGGGCCGACCGGCGCCGACGGCGGGACCGATTCGGTGCTGGTGACCATGGACAGCGTGGTCGGCTGGCAGCACGGCCACGCCACGCACGGCACGACGGTGGCCGAGCTGCGAGCGGTGACCGGTGGCCCGAGCCCGGGGGCGGCGACCGGGCCGGTGCCGGATCCGGCCCCCGGGCTGGACGAGCTGCCCGGGCTGCGCACCCAGGCCGAGGAGCTGACCGAGCTGCTGGACCTCGGCTTCCACCACCGCGAGGTGCTGGGCCGGCTGGGTACGACGGTCTCGCTCGGCGTACTGCTGACCGGTCCGGCCGGGTCCGGCAAGTCGGCACTGGTCCGGGCGGTCTCCCGGGTGGTGGGCGCGCGGTTCGCCGCGATCTGGGCGCCCGAGATCGCCGCGCTGACCAACGACGCCGCCGCCCGGCGGCTGCGCGAGGCCGCCGCCTCGGTCCGGGACGCGCCGCCCGCGGTGCTGCTGGTCTCCGACGTCGAGGCGCTGGCCCCGCGCGACACACCCGGACCGCTGGGTACGGTCTTCCGGCAGTTGCTCGCCGAGACGGTACGCGCCGGAGCCGCCGTGGTCTGCACGACCAGCCGACCCGAGTCGGTGGACCCGGCACTGCGCTCCCCCGACCTGCTCTCGTTGGAGATCGCGATCCCGCTGCCGGACGCCGCGCTGCGCCGGGAGCAGTTGACGGTGCTGACCCGGGGGATGCCGCTGGCCGAGGACGTCCGGCTGGACGAGGTGGCCGCCCGTACGCCCGGATTCGTCGCCGCCGACCTGGCCGCGCTGACCCGGGAGGCCGGGGTACGCGCCGCGCTGCGCCAGAAGGAGGCGACCGCTCCGACGGTGGCGATGGCGGACTTCTCGGCGGCGCTGGAGGTGGTCCGGCCGACCTCGATGGCCGAGTCCTCGGTGCTGGAGTTGGCCGACGTGACCCTGGACGACGTCGGCGACATGGCCGAGGTCAAGGAGGTGCTGACCGAGTCGGTGCTCTGGCCGCTGAACTATCCGGACACCTTCGCCCGGCTCGGCGTGCAGCCGCCGCGCGGCGTACTCCTCTACGGCCCGCCGGGCTGCGGCAAGACGTTCCTGGTCACCGCGCTGGCCGGTACGGGGCGGGCGAACGTGCTGTCGGTGAAGGGCGCGGAGCTGCTCTCGAAGTGGGTGGGCGAGAGCGAGCGGGCGGTCCGGGAGCTGTTCCGCCGGGCCCGGGAGGCGGCACCGACCCTGGTCTTCCTCGACGAGGTCGACGCACTGGCCCCGGTACGCGGCCAGGCCACCGACGGCGGTACCACCGACCGGGTGGTCGCGGCGCTGCTCACCGAGCTGGACGGGGTGGAGGCGCTGCGCAACGTGGTGGTGGTCGGTGCCACCAACCGGCCCGATCTGGTGGATCCGGCGCTGCTCCGACCGGGCCGGCTGGAGCGGCTGGTCTACGTACCGCCGCCGGACGCCGCCGCCCGGGCCGAGATCCTGAAGGCGGCGGCCCGGTCGGTGCCGCTGGCCGAGGAGGTGGAGTTGGCGGCGCTGGCCGAGGAGTTGGCCGGGTTCTCCGCCGCGGACTGTGCGGCGCTGGTCCGGGAGGCGGCGCTCGCGGCGATGCGGGAGTCGCTGGAGGCGAGCACGGTGCACGCCGGGCACGTGGCGACGGCCCGGGCCCGGGTCCGGCCGTCCCTGGATCCGGGCCAGGTCGCCTGGCTGGCCGCCTACGCCGCGCAGCGGTGAGCCCGCTCCCGTCTCGGGTCCACCCGGTGGCTCGGGTCTGGTCGGTGGGGCGTCAGCCCTGGCCGGTCGTCAGGGCGAGCGCGGCCGGGTTCTGGTATTCCCGCCAGTGCGCCACCAGGCCGTCCCGGACCCGGAGCACCGCGATGAACGGGGCGGAGGCGGAGACGCCGGTGGTGGTCACGGTGGCGGCGAGTTCGTACTCGACGACGATCACCTCGGGGTCGGCTGTCTCGTGGATCACCACGTTGCGGCAGTCGTCGAACCGCAGCGGGAGGTTGGCCCGACCGGCGGCGGCGAATTCGAGGAACTCCCGCCGGCCCTCGATCCGGTTGGGCCGCCCGGCTGGGGCGAAGGGCATCTCCACCACCACGTCCTCGGCGAGCTGGTCCTCCTCGAAGACGGCCGTGTTGGCCAGGAAGTGTTCCCGGATCCGGGCGAAGGCTTCGCTGGGTGCGCTCATCGAAAAATCTCCTCCGAGATAAAATGAGTGGCTACTCGACTTAGGAAGATAATGAGTCTGGACTCACTTTGCAAGGAGGGCGGACCCGCATGACGTCCCGGACAACCGACCCCGGCCGGCCGCTGCGCGCCGACGCGCAGCGCAACCGCGTCCGGATCCTGGCCGCCGCCGAGGAGGTGTTCGCCGAGTACGGGGTCGCGGCGTCGACCGAGGAGGTCGCGGCCCGGGCCGGCGTCGCCATCGGTACCGTCTTCCGGCACTTCCCGACCAAGAACGACCTGCTCGCCGCGATCATGAAGGGCGTACTGGCCGGGCTGGTCGAGGAGGCCGCGACGCTGGGCGGCGACAACAGCGACGGCACCGGGCTGTTCACGTTCTTCGCTCGGACCGTCGAGCAGGCCGCCACCGAGAAGGCCGTGGCCGACCTGCTCGCCCGGACCGGCGTCGAGATCCAACTCCCCGAGCTGCTCGACGTACTGGGCGAGGCGGTGCACGGCCTGCTGCGCCAGGCCAAGGCCGCCGGGACGGTCGACCGGCAGGTACGCCTGCCCGAGGTGATGGCGCTGCTCGCCAGTACCTGCCAGGGTGCCCTGAACGGTGGCTGGGACGCTGAGCTGCGGGAACGTACCCTGGCGATCATCTTCGCCGGGCTGCGGCCGGGCGCGCCCCGCTGACCGGCGGTCGACGGTCCCGGCTGCCCGGGTCTACCAGGCGCCGGCCACGTCCTCGTTGACACCGAGCCGGATCTCCGCCCGGATCGCCGTACCGTCGCCGCCCAGCACCGCCCCGCAGCGGCTCAGCAGGTTCAGCGCCGGCAGGTTGTCCGCCCGGGTCTCGGCCACCACCCGCCGGGCGCCGGCGTCGACCGCCTCGGCGAGCAGCAGCCGCAGTGCGATCAGCCCGATCCCCTGCCCCCGGGTGGACTTGCCGAGCCACATCCCGGTCTCCAGCGTGCCCGGCTCGGCGTGCCGGCCCAGCCGGGCCATCCCCACCACGTCGCCGTCCTGGACGATCGCGTACATCAGGTTGCCGGTCGGCCCGTCCAGGCCGCCGAAGTTCGCCCGGTGGAACTCGCGGAACGCGTCGCGCCGGGCCTGTGACCAGCCAGCGGGCGCCTCGACCGGCGGCATCACCTCGTCCGGCTCGGTCTCGGCGACCGCCACCGACAGCAGCGGTTCGAGATTCTGCTCGTCTACCGGCGTCAGCCGTACTTCACGAGTCACGATCCCGATGCTTCTCGCCGCGCCGCCGCCACGTCCACCCGTTTGCCAGACCCGCTCCGTTCGGGCCATCCCGCCCCGACCGGGCGACCCCCTCACCGCCTGGCTGGTCGTGCCGCCCCCGACGCCGGCCGGCGGACCCGACTGCGGGGTGCCGCACCGAACCGGCACAACCTACGCCGGCCGGCGGACCGGCGACGGCAGGTTCAATACCGGCCGGCGAACCGGCCCCAAGGTGCCGCACCGAACGGCACGGCCGGCGCCGGCCTGGTCAGGAGGCGCCGACGACCGCCGCCACCGGCTCCGGCAGCGGGTACGGGTGCTCGGCGGGGAGCAGTGCGGTCGCGGCGTCCCGCTCGCCGGCCCGTAGGTGTGCCCGGATCGCCTGTGCGGTCGCGGTGACGTCGCGGATGCCGACGATCCAGTCGTCGACGTACCGGGCGACGGCCGGGCCGCTCAGCCCGACCTGGAGCGACCGGTACGGCAGCGGTGCCAGGTCGAGCGAGCGCTCCGGATCCCACTGCACGCGTACCGGGCTGGTCTTCAGCCGCGCGGCCCAGTCCGACCGGCTCGGGTACCGGTCCCGGTCGTAGTGGCTCAGGCAGGCCCGGCCGAGCGCCCACTCGAAGCCGTCCCGGGTGATCTCGACCGCGAGTACCCGCTCCTGACCGGGCTTCTCCGCCCAGCCGCAGCGGTACATCATCCACCGGAAGGACGGCTTGATCCAGGTCATCCGCTCCCGCTTGAACGGGGCCACGAACCGGCCGGCGGCCAGCGCCGGATCGACGATCGCCGCCGAGTACGCCTGGTAGACCGTGATCGTCTCGTCGGTGTAGCCGGCCCGGACCTGCCGCAGGGGAATCGACACGATGCCGATCGTCGCCGTACCCGAGGCCCGCCGCCACCCGGTTTCCACCCGGGCCGGCGCTCAGTCACAGAACTCGCAGAGTGCGGCGGTGGCGTCGTCGTGCCGCTTGAAGCCGCTGCGGCGCTGGCCGTCGCCGGCCTCGACCAGCCGAACCCGGCGGATCAGCTCGCCCGGCCCGGCCTCGCTGAGCAGGTCGAGCAGGCCACGCCAGTCGAAGAGACCGAACTGCTCGACCGCGACCGAGGCCCCGTCGGTGAGCAGCGCGGCCCGGCGGACCCGCTCCGGGCCGTGCAGCGGCAGGCTGCCGGCGACCGCGTGGTACGCCGCGTCCGGGTTGGCGGCGGCCACCCAGTAGCCGTGGGTCTGGTTCATCTGCTCCCGCTGCAACGCCACCGCCCGGCGGAACCGGGTCGCCGGATCGGCCTCGCCACCGACCCGGGCGGCGGTGGTCGCCTTCTGCCGCAGGTCGGCCATTGCCGTGCGCAGCCGCTCGTCGGAGATCACTTGGACCCGCTCGCCGAGGTCGAGTACCAGTGGGCTGTCGCAGAGCACCAGGTAGTCGACGTGATCGCCACCGTGCCGCAGCAGGCAGACGGTAGCCGACGGGGTGCCGGGATGGTCGAGGTCGCAGGTACCGCCGTGGTCGGCGCGTACCGCCAGGATCGCCGCGGCGAGGTTGCCGGTCAGCGCGGCGGCGGGCCGGTCAGCGGCGGCCAGGCCGAGCCGCGCCGCCAGCCGCCGGACATACCAGGCCGGTCCGTGTACGCACCCGGTGTCGAAGCCGTCCGGCACCGTCGCCCCGTCGAGTACGCCGACCAGCTCCCCGTACTGGAACACGTGGTCCTCGTTCTCCAGCCGCCCCGGCGCGGGCGCCGAGGCCGACCGGACCCGCATCATCGGCGCGGCTCCGGCTCCGGCTCCGGCTCCGGCTGCGGGTGCGGGTGCGGGTGCGGGCGGCCTGGCGGTGTCATCGGCGGCTCCCGGCGCTCCGACGGGTGGTTCTCCCTCTCCTGTCTACCGCGAATCGACGCCCGGACCGGCCGGAATCGACGGTTCGGAGAGTTTCAGTGACCGGTCGGCGGGGTGGGGCCAGGAACGCCGGCAGGCGCTCCCGGCGCGCGGTCGCGGTGCGGGTGAGGTCCGGGGCCGTTCGGAGCAACCCGCCGACCGACGACGATTACCGACGGTAGCGTCGGTAGCGGGGCTCGACCGCGAGGGGGAAGCGCAGATGTTGGAGCACCTGCACCGGATGGGCCTGCGGGCCGAGCACATGTACCTGGCGGGCGCGGCCGGCATCGGGCTGTCGTTCCTGAGCTGGTGCCTGTCGAGACGGCTGGCGTACACCGGGATCGACCGGGCCGACCGCTGGGGCATCTTCGTCGGCGAGTGGGCGCCGGCCTTCATCGCGCTCGGCAACGGGCTGCGCGGCTACGAGCAGTAACGGGACCCAGGCGGGGTCAGCGGCGGCGGTTGCGGCTGCGGGCCGCGCGCAGCCGGCGGAGCCGGGCGACCAGCATCGGCTCGGCCTCCAGTGCGGCCGGATTGTCCAGCAGTCCGTTGAGGAGCTGGTAGTAGCGGGTGGCGGAGAGGTCGAACGCGTCCCGGATCGCCTGCTCCTTGGCGCCGGCATGCTTCCACCAGCGCCGCTCGAAGGCCAGGATCTCGCGCTCCCGCTCGGACAGTGCCGGGTCGGCCGGTGGCGCCGGGGCGGGAATCCCGGGTACGTCCTCCGACTCGACACCGGGCGCGGGCCTCGGCTGCGGAACGTGGGCGGTCTCGGCGTGCCCGGCGGCGGTGTCGTCCGCCTCGTCGTCGTCGGCCGGAGCAGAGGCGTTCCTCATGGCGCTCCTCCGGTAGTAGACACCGTAGACACGGCACGACCTGCGAACAGTTCACCAGCCTACCGACGCCCGGCCAGGACCGCATCGGGCGCGACCGGCGACAACCGTCACCTCCGGACGGCCGCCCGGCTCCGTGACTCCGGTGAGGGCTCGCTGTTGGTGGGCGGAGGCTCGCTGTTGCTGGGCGGAGTGCCGACCACCGTCAGACGGATGCCGACCGGCGCGGCGGCCGTCGGGGGCGGCGCCCCCCGGCCGCCGCCCCCGACCCCCGTAACCCGCCGCCCCGACCCCCGTCACTCGCCGCCGCAGACAGGTCAGGTGATGTCCCGGCGCCGCATCGACCAGATCGCCCCGCCGAGTACGACCACCAGCCCGACGGCGAGCAGGACCGACGAGTTCTGCCAGGTGATGTCCCTGGTCAGCGGTTGACACTCACCGGTGAACGACGCCTGGCAGGCGTCCCAGTTCTGCAAGGTGACCTTCTTGTCCATCCAGGCCAGCAGGTACGTCGGCAGCAGCCAGCTCTCGATGAACCTGACCTGGGCCATCGCCAGTACGATGCCGAGGCCGAACTGTCCGACCACCATCACCCCGAGCACCCCGCCCAGGGCCAGCGCGGTGTGCCGGCCGAGCGAGGCCAGGCCGAAGCCGAGCGCCCCGGCCACCAGGATCAGGACGAGCCCGCGCAGCCCGGTCAGGCCGAACGACTGCCAGACTCCGGCGGTCATCTTCGCGGTGCTGCCCCGGAAGCTGCCGGTCGCCCAGAACGCCGCCGTCCAGAACACGCCGGTCAGCACCGTCACGCCGAACAGCGCGGAGAGCAGCGCGCCCAGCTTGGTGAGGAGTACCCGGATCCGCTGGGGTCGCCAGAGCAGCAGGTTCATCATGCCGCCGGTACTCCACTCGGCACCCACGAACGAGGCACCCCCGACGAACGCCACCAGCGCGAGTACGGCGGTGAGGGTGGTGAGGGTACGGCCGAACTCCTCCCGGAAGTCGAAGCTGGCCGGCAGGTGCCAGTCGGCCTGGAACGCCTCCCGGGGCGGTGGCTGGATGTCCGCGCACTCCGTCGGGAACCGGTCCGTCGAGGTGTCGCCGGCCGCCTTCGCCTGCTCGCACTCCTTGCGGTACTGCTCGGTCATCGCGACGTTCTGCCGGTAATCCCGGTCCGCGACGCGTTCCGCCTCGGCGATCTGGGCCGGCCCGATCTTCTGGTTGGTGAAGAACATCCCGACCGCGACGGCGACCAGCACGAGCAGCCCGGCCAGGGTCAGATAGCGGACGAACCGCCGCTTGGCGAGCCGGCGCAGTTCCGTGGTGTAGAGGTTCACACCCCCCACCCCCCGTTCGTCCTGGAGTCGGTGCCGTCGACGACGACGGACTGGTCCACCTGGCGGTGCTGGCCCGGCACCGGAGCGGTGGCGGTCAGCTCCAGGAAGACGCTCTCCAGGTCGACGGTGATCGGGGCCAGCTCGCTGACGTAGAGGTTGGCGGCGGCGAGCGTACGGGTGACGGTGGCTGGCTTGTCCACCTCGTACACCAGGAGGTGGTCGTCGTGCGGGCTGACCCGGGCGCCGGCCCGGGTGAGCAGCTCGACGGCGGCCGGCAGGTCGGTGACCGCCTCCAGCCGGACCCGCAGCCCACCGCCGGAGTGCTCGGCCAGCACCTCGGCGACCGGACCGGCGGCGACCCGACGGCCCAGCGAGATGATGGTGACCGAGTCACAGATGAGCTGTACCTCGCCGAGGATGTGGCTGGAGACCACCACGGTCATGCCGGAGGCGGCGAGATCGCGCATCAGGCTGCGCATCTCCCGGATGCCGCCCGGGTCGAGGCCGTTGGCCGGCTCGTCCAGGATCAGCAGCTTCGGGTTCTTCAGCAGGGCGGAGGCAACCGCGAGCCGCTGCTTCATGCCCAGCGAGTAGGTCTTGACCCGGTCCTTGGCCCGCTCCCGCAGCCCGACCAGCTCCAACACCTCCATCACCCGGGTCTGCGACACGCCGCCGGCCCCGGCCAGCAGCGAGAGGGTGTCCTGGGCGGAGAAGTGCGGGAAGAACTGCGGACTCTCGACGATCGCGCCGACCTGGCCGGCGACCGTGGGCAGCGCCGCCGGTACCTCCTGGCCGAGGATCGCCATCCGGCCTCCGTTGGGCCGGATCAGCCCGAGCAGCGTACGCAGCGTGGTCGTCTTGCCCGAGCCGTTGGGGCCGAGGAACCCGTGCACCTGGCCGGCCTCGACCCGCATGTCGAAGCCGTCCAACGCCTGCCGGGTGCCCCGACGTCTGCTCCGGTAGGTCTTGCGCAGACCTTCGATCTCCAGTACGGCAGCCATCTCGGCCTCTCTGGTCACGTCCGGCATCGCTTACGTCCGGTAACGACCGACACCGTACCATCGCTTTACGCGCTACCACGCTATACACGCTACTTCGCTTGCGACGATCCGCCGCAACGGTCGGCTTGCGACGGTGGGGTGGGGTGGTTGCGACGTCCGGACCGGTGACCTGGACGTGGAAGGCGTTACAGGGGCCTGGTAGCGCATCTGGTGTACAGGTGAGGGCGGCCGACTGCTGTGGTTGGCTTCAAGGGCGACCGGGTGGGACTGATGAGGTACCTCGGCGTGCACCTCACCCGCGGGCTTGCGCGTGCAGGCGAGCCGCCCGCTCCCGGGCGTCGGCCGAGCGCCCCCATCGGGTACGCGGCCACGGCTTCGCCACCGACAGGATGGTGGCGACCCAGAGCGCGATGGTGAACCCGGCCAGGCAGGCCGTCAGGGCCACACCGGTGGAACCCGGCTCGGCGGCCGGATCGACCGTACGCAGCGCCAACTCGTCGGCCAGCGCACTCTCCACGGTCCCGGCGAGCAGCGGGATGCTCACCGAGATGGCGAACTTGACCAGTACCCACCAGTGCCGGACCAGGCCCCACTTCGTACCGAGTGAGAGCACCAGGCCGGTGATGATGGCGAGGAACATCGACGGGATCGCCGCTGCCAGGTCGATCACGTGCAACGCCTCGTACGCGCCGTGCCGGAGCGCGTGCGACTCGGCGGCGCTGCCGATGATCGCCATTACGGTCATGGTCAGCGCCACGCCGAGCCAGCCGACGCTGAAGCCGACGTGCAGGATCAGCCAGATCTTCCGGGTCCGGGGCGACATCCGGGGAAACCTCGGCCGGCTCAGCCCCAGGATCGTCAGCGACAGCGGGATGCCGAGCAGCGCGATCGTGGCCGGGATGCTGAAGACGAACTGCATCGGCGCCAGGACCAGGTGCAACACGATGGTGATCCGGCGACCGCGCTCCGGCCCGCGCAGCGCGGCGACCACCGACAGCAGCACCGCCACCGGATAGCCGACCAGTGCCGCTGTCCGGAACACGGCGGCATCGGAGCCGTCCAGCAGCATCCCGAAGGTCAGCGCGGCGAAACCGACGAAGACCCAGTGCAGCACGGTGACGGGGGCAGGCCGGGACCGACCGGTGGCCGGGCCGGCGGGCTCGGTTCGGAGATCGATAGACATGCCTCCGACGCTAGGTTCGGCCGATCCGGCCGCCATCGGCCGAGCTGATTCGACCCGCCGCCCGATGGTCGCCCGATGCCGGGACCCGGCACTACTTTCGGATGAATCCGACGGCGGAGGCGGTACGAGGCCGAGCTGCCTAGACTTCTCCGACATGGGTCCCCGCCAGCGCCTCGCCGTGGACCTGCCGCTCGCGGCGCTCTGTGTGGTGGCCGGCGTCTGGGACGTGTTCCAGTCCGGGCTGTTCGCGGGCTCCCCGCTCGTCGACCATCGTGCCCCGCTGGCCGTGAACGCGGCTCTCGGGCTGCTCACCGGACTCGCCGTACTGCTCCGGCGCGACCGGCCACTGCTGCTGTGGGGCTCCGCGCTGATCTGCTGGGCCGTCGTCGGGGCGTGGCCCGGGACGATCCTGGCGCAGTACGCCGTCGGCGCCCAGTTGCGCTCGGCCCGGCTGCGGATCGCGCTCACCGCCGTCATGGTGATCGCGGTGGCCTGGCCGATCTCGCGATCCAACGGCGGCGACGCGGGCGCACCGCTCAGCATCGCGCTCTGCATCCTGCCGGTGCTGGTCGGGCTCTACCTGTCGTCCCGCCGGGAGGTGCTGGCGAACCTGGAGGAACGCGTCCGGCGCAACGAACGCGAGGAGCGGCTCCGGATCGACCAGGCCCGGGCCGAGGAGCGGGCCCAGATCGCCCGGGACATGCACGACGTGGTCACCCACCGGGTGGCGCTGATGGTGCTGCACGCCACCGCGCTGGAGTCGGCGCAGGGGCGGAACGCGGTGACCATCGCCGGCCGGATCCAGGGCATCGGCCGGGAGGCGCTGGCCGAGCTGCGTACCCTGGTCGGCGTGCTGCGGGACGGTGCCGACGCGCCGCTGCGCCCACAGCCCGGCCTCGACGACCTGGCCGAGCTGGTGGCCGCGTCCCGGGCGCTCGGGCACACCGTCGAACTCTCCGTCGAGGCCGGACTCTCCGCCCCGGCCCTGGTGCAGCACGCGGTCTACCGGGTGGTGCAGGAGGCGCTGACCAACGTGCACAAGCACGCGTTCGACGCCCGTACCACCGTGGCTGTCGGGTCGGACGGCGACGGACTGTGGCTGGTGGTCCGGGACGACGGCGGCACCAGTGCGCCGTCGGTGGCGCCGGGCGGCGGGCACGGACTGCTCGGCATCGCCGAACGCGTCCGGCTGGTCGGCGGCACCCTGGATACCCGCCAACTGGCCGACGGCGGGTTCGAGCTGTCGGCCCGGCTGCCGGTGACCGACCCGGATCTGGAGGTCCACAGGTGATCCGGCTGCTGGTGGTGGACGACGAGTGGATGGTCCGGGCGATGCTCCGGACCATCATGGCCGCGTATGACGACATCGAGGTGGTCGGCGAGGCCGGCAACGGGGACGAGGCGGTACGGCAGGCCCGCGAACTGCGCCCCGACGTGGTACTGATGGACATCCGGATGCCCCGCGCCGACGGGCTCGACGCGACCGCCGCGCTGGCCCGGTCCGCGGTACCGCCGAAGGTGGTCGTGCTGACCACCTTCGACCTCGACGAGTACGTGGCGACGGCGCTCCGGCACGGCGCGGTCGGCTTCCTGCTCAAGGACGCCACCGCCGACCAGATGGCCACCGCGGTACGCAGCGCCGCCGCCGGTGACGCCATGCTCTCGCCGCAGGTCACCCGCAAGCTGCTGCACCGGTTCGCCGAGCCGGCCGACCCGCACCGGCACGACGCCCTCCGCCGGCTCGACGTGTTGACCGACAAGGAACGGGAGGTGCTGGTCGCGCTCGCCGAGGGCCTGACGAACAGTGACATCGGCCGGCGGCTCTATCTCAGCGAGGCCACCGTGAAGAGCCACGTCAGTCGACTGCTCGCCAAGCTCCAGCTCACGAACCGGGTCCAGGCGGCGATCCTGGCGCACCGCGCCGGCCTGGTCCGCTGAGCCGGGACGGCTGGCTCGGTCGCCGAGCCGGGACGGCCGGGCCGGCCCGCTGAGCCAGGTCGGCCGGTCTGCTCCGCTGAGCCGGGTCGGCCGGCCCGGTCCGCCGGATGCCCAGAAGGTGCTTATGCCCAGAAGGTGCTGATGTCGAACCGGGTGGCCCGGGCGCTCACCGGCCCCCGGCCGGTCTCGTTGCCGTCGATGTCGAGCCCTCGGTAGGTGCCCTGGCTGGTCAGCGTGTCGCCGCGTACCTCGGCGTGGTGCAGGGCCCGGACCTCGCCGTTGTAGCGCAGCGGCATCCCCTTCAGGTCCTCCGGCAGCACCTGCCAGAGGGTGAACGTGACGGTACGCCGCCCGGTGGGCTCCCAGCGCCCGGTGGCGATGTGCATCCCCTGGGCGAAGGAGAGGAAGAAGCCGTCCGGCAGGAAGGTGAAGAGTGCCACCTCGTCCTCGTGCGGCAACGTGACGACACCACGCCAGGTACCCACGACCGGGCTGTCCTGCCTCCGGCGGTCCAGTGGGGACGCCTCGGCAGGCCCGCCCGTACCCACCGCCACCCCGCTCGCGGTTACCGCCGCACCGAGCGCCACCGCGCCGGCACCCGCGGCATGCCGCAGGAACCGCCTCCGGTCGTCGTCGTGTCCGGTCATCTGGAACACCTCGCCATCACTGATTCGGACTTGGACGGAGAGACCGTACGGCGATGCCCGGTTCGTCCACATCGCCCGTTGGTGGCCGGAGAGGCCCTTCCGGCCCGCCCTTCGACTGAGTCGTTCGACTGAGTCGCTCGGGTGAGTTGTTCGGGTGAGTTGTTCAGCGGATCTGTTCAGCTGAGTTGTGCGGGCTGGCGGGTTTCCGTTCTCCACAGTTCCCGGGCCAGCCAGGCCGAGCCGATCCCGACCAGCACGCCGTGGGTGATCCGCACCGGGGCGGGCGTGAAGAACTGCGGCAGGAACAGGGCGAATCCCAGCGCGAACGGAATCCCGCTGTAGCGGGTCAGCGTCCCCGAGCGCCAGACCGCCACCCCGGCCAGCACCGCGCCGACGGCGAGCGCGAGCAGTCCGATCCCGAAGGTGGTGGCCGCGACCGGACTGAAGCGTACGGTCTCGACCACGGCGAGCAGGTCGAACCGCTGGCCCTCGGCGGCCTCGCGGGCGATGGCGTTCAGGCCGAAGTCTTCGGCGCCGTAGTACGGCAGGACCAGCCCGGCACCGATCCACGCGGTCAGCAGCCCGGCGACCGCCGGCCGTTCGCCCGGGGTGCCGGCGACCGCTCGGCGCAGCGCGAGGAGCCCGAGCGGCAGCAGGATGAAGCCGATCATGGCGAACAAGTGCGAGGCCACCCACGCGGTGGAACCCAACGCCGCGATCGCCCCGGCCAGGGTGGATTCGTCCTCCCAGGGCCGGAGGGCCGGATAGAGGACGAACAGGATGCCGGTGGCGGCGAGCAGGAGAGCACCGGGCCGGGTGCGGGTGGCAGTGGCAGGAGGTGTCGAGGGCGTGGTGGGCCGAGGATTCTTCATAGCCACAAAGCTAAGGCCATTAGCTTTAGCATGTCAAGCGCCCAGCAAGATCGACCATGTGGGGTAGACGCTCAGGTGCGGTAGGCGCTCAGGTGAGGTAGACGGTCCCGTGGGGTAGACCGTCCGGTGGGGTAGACCGTCCGGTGGGGTAGACGGGTCCGGTGGGGTAGACGCTCCGGTGGGTCAGGCGCAGACGACGCTGACGCCGGCGTCCCGGAACGCCTGGACCGTCGCCGGGTCGGCACCCGAGTCGGTGACCAGGGTCTCGACCCGCTCGATCGGGCAGATCCGGGCGAAGGCGTGCCCGCCCAGCTTGGAGGAGTCGGCGATGATCACGACGCGCTTGGCCCGAGCCACCATCAGGTTGTTCATCGACGCCTCGCCCTCGTGATGCGCCGCCGCACCGAGCTGTACGTCGATGGCGTCCACCCCGAGCAGCGCCACGTCCAGGGTGACCTCGCGGAGCAACGCGCCGCCGAGCGGGCCGACCAGCTCGAAGGACTGCGGCCGGACCACCCCGCCGGCCACCACGATCTTCATCCGGGACCGGACCAGCAGCTCGTTGGCGATGTTCAGCGCGTTGGTCACCACGGTCAACTGGGCGCCGTCGGCGCTGCTGTTCAGGTCGGGCCGGACGGCCAGCCCCCGGGCCACCTCGGTGGTGGTGGTGCCGCCGTTGAGCCCGACCACCATCCCCGGGGCGACCAGGGCCGCGGCGGCGGCACCGATCCGCTGCTTCTCGGCCGAGTGCTTGGCGGTCTTGTAGCGCAGCGGCAGGTCGTACGAGACGCCGTTGGCGACCGCTCCGCCCCGGGTACGCGTGATCATCTGCTGCTGGGCGAGCTGGTCGAAGTCACGCCGGATGGTCGCCTGCGACACGTCCAGCCGGGCGGCGGCGTCCTCCACACTGACCCGACCGGTGTCGGTCAGCAGTTCGAGCAGCGCGTTCCATCTCGCGTAGCGGTCCACCCCGGGCCTCCAGCTTCGTTGCGGAGATTCCGTGCACAATAGTGCGCGAAACGCGCCGCCGCAAAACTGTGTTCTGCGCGAAGCTGCACACGGTTGCCACGACCGTGATGTTTCGCGCAGAATAACGCGCGAAAGATCGTCAAACTGAGCCGTATTGCGCAGGGCGGTCCGCCGTCACATGGCGCCGCCCCGCCGGTGCGGCCTCCCGCCCGCGAGGAGCTGCGATGGGCCACGTCGACGCGGAGATCGCCAGTCAACCCGAGTGCTGGCGACAGGCCGCCGGGCTGGCCGCCGACTCCACCTCCGCACTGCCCCGGCCCGGCGAACGGGTCGCCGTCGTCGGCTGCGGCACCTCCTGGTTCATGGCGATGGCGTACGCCGGGCTGCGCGAGCGCGCCGGGCACGGCGAGACCGACGCCTTCCAGTCCTCCGAGTTCCCGCTCGACCGCCGGTACGACCGGGTCGTGGCGATCACCCGGTCCGGCACCACCACCGAGGTGCTGGACGTACTCTCCGCGCTGCGCGGGCGCCGGCCGAGCACCGTGATCGTCGGCGACCCCGGCTCGCCGGCCGTGGACCTCGCCGAGCAGACCGTCGCGATGCCCTTCGCCGACGAGCGCTCGGTGGTGCAGACCCGGTTCGCCACCAGCGCCCTGGCCCTGCTCCGGACCCACCTCGGCACCGGGATCACCGCGCTGGCCGCCGACGCCGAGGTGGCGGTACGCGCCCCGCTGCCGTTCGACCCCTCCCGGGTGGAGCAGATCACCTTCCTCGGCCGGGGCTGGACGGTCGGGATCGCCCACGAGGCGGCGCTCAAGTGCCGCGAGGCGGCCACCGCCTGGGCCGAGGCGTACCCGGCGATGGACTACCGGCACGGCCCGATCTCGATCGCCGCACCGGGCCGGGTGGTCTGGGCGTTCGGCGAGATCCCCGACGGGCTGGCCGAGGACATCGCGGCCACCGGGGCGGCGTTCGTGCACAGCCGGACCAACGGCGTACACGCGGTGATCGGCGGCTGGGCGGCGGGCCGGCCGCCGCTGGACCCGATGGCCGACCTGATCCTGGCGCAGCGCTTCGCGGTCGCCCTGGCCAAGGGGCGCGGCCTCGACCCGGACGCGCCCCGGCACCTCACCCGGTCCGTGGTCCTCGCATGACCGACCCCGCCGAGCCGCCCGCCGGAGCCGGCATCGCGCCAGCCGGCGAGGCGCCCGCCGGCGGCAGGGTCGGGGAGGTGGTCGTCGCGCTCGACGTCGGCGGGACCGGGATGAAGTGTGCCCTGGTCCGACCCGACGGGCGCGTCGTACACACCGAACGGCACCACACCCGGGCCGAGCGCGGGCCGGCGGCCGTGGTGGAGAGCATCCTCGATGTCGCCGAAGGGCTCACCGGGAAGGCGCGGGCCGACGGGCTCACCCCGGTCGCGGTCGGGCTCGCCGTGCCGGGGGTGGTCGACGAGACCACCGGCCGGGCGATCTGGTCGGCCAACCTGGGCTTCCGGGACGTACCCCTGCGGAAGCTGCTCACCGCGCGGCTGGGCCTGCCCGCGGCGCTCGGCCACGACGTGCGGGTGGGCGGGCTCGCCGAGGCCCGGCTCGGCGCCGGACGGGGCACCCGGCACGTGCTCTTCCTGGCCATCGGCACCGGGATCGCCGCCGCGCACGTGGTCGGCGGGTCGGCCTTCGCGGGCGCGCACGGCGCCGCCGGCGAACTGGGCCACGTCGTGGTACGCCCCGACGGGCCGGTCTGCGGCTGCGGCCGGCGCGGCTGTCTGGAGGCGGTCGCCTCGGCCGCTGCGGTCGGCCGGCGCTACACGGCGCTGACCGGTGGTCCGGCGACCGCCGCCGAGGTGGTCACCCGGGCGGCCGGCGGCGAGGAGGCGGCGACCCGGGTGTGGCGGGAGACCATCGACGCCCTGGCCGACGGGCTGGCCATCGCCCAGGCGCTCTACGACACCGAGGTCGTCGTACTCGGCGGCGGGCTGGCCGAGGCCGGTGCCGACCTGCTCGACCCGCTCGGCGTGGCGCTGCGGCAGCGGCTGACCTTCCAGACCGAGCCCCGGCTGCTGCGCGCGGCCCTCGGCGACGAGGCCGGCTCCCTCGGCGCCGCCCTGCTCGCCCTCGACACCCTGAATCGGGTACGACGACATGACCGGGCCTGACGAGATCGTCGGTCGGCCCTGTCTGATATGTCATGGCGACGACGAGCGCAGCAAGGAGACGACATGACCGTCCGGGTCAGTGGCAAGGTGGTAACCCCGACCGGCGTGATCCGGCAGGGATGCGTGGAGCTGGACGGCGATCGGATCTCGGCGGTCGCCGAATACCCGTCCGTCCGGGACGGGCACTGGATCGTGCCCGGCTTCGTGGACATGCACAGTCACGGGGGCGGCGGGCACACCTTCACCACCGGCGACGCCGACGCGGCCCGGGCCGCCGCCGCGTTCCACCTCTCGCACGGCACCACCAGCATGCTGGCCAGCCTGGTCAGTTCGCCGTACGAGCTGATGCGGGACGCCACCGAGGCGTACGCGCCGCTGGTCAAGGAGGGCGTGCTGGCCGGCGTGCACTACGAGGGGCCCTACCTGTCGGGGGTGCGCTGCGGGGCGCAGAACCCGAAGTTCCTCCGCGCCCCGTCCCTGGACGAGCTGACCGAACTGCTCGCCCTCGGCGACGGTACGGTCCGGATGGTCACCCTCGCCCCCGAGCTGCCCGGCGCGCTGGCCGCGATCGAACTACTCGTCTCCCGGCGGGTCGTCGCGGCGATCGGGCACACCGACGCCACGTACGAGCAGACCGGCGCCGGGGTGATCGCCGGGGCGACCGTGGCGACCCACCTGTTCAACGGCATGCCCAGCGCGCACCATCGGGAGCCGGGGCCGGTGTTCGCGCTGCTCGGCTCCCCCAACGTGGTCTGCGAGCTGGTCGCGGACGGCGTACACCTGCACCAGGGCACGCTGGCGTTCGCCGCCGGGGTGGCCGGACCGGACCGGGCCGCGCTGATCACCGACGCGATGGCCGCCGCCGGAATGCCGGACGGCGAGTACGAACTGGGCGGCCAGCCGGTGGTGGTGGCCGACGGCACCGTCCGGCTGGCCACTTCGGACTCCTCGCCGGGGGCGATCGCCGGCAGCGTACTGACCATGGACGCGGCGCTGCGCGCGACAGTGGCGGCCGGGGTGTCCATGGTGGACGCCTGCCGGATGGCCGCGACCACCCCGGCCCGGGCGATCGGGCTCGGCCAGCGGGTCGGCGCGCTGATGCCCGGCTGGCGGGCCGACCTGGTGGTACTGGACGACGACCTGAACGTCGTCCGGGTGATGCGCGCCGGCGAGTGGATCGAGTAGGAGGGCGTACCCACCGGAGAGGGCGCCACGGCGGGTTCGTCGCCTTGCACCCTGCCGAGGGGTCCCGCCGAGGAACGCAGCAGCCAAGCCTCCAGCAACGTCAGGTCGCGGCACACGGCAGCAGATAGAGATCGAAGTACACCCCTGCTGGGGAGACGTCGATCGTTACGCTGCCGCAGAGCCCCTCATGGCTGGTCGACACGGTGTAGGTGCCGGCGGGGATACCGGTGAACGAGTAGGTTCCGTCGGCACTGCTGACCGACTCGAAGCCGCCCGGCTCCAACCGCACCGTGGCGCCCACGACCGGCGTGAACGTCTCGACATCGATCACGGCACCGGTGAGGTACGGCTGCCCGACCACGGTAAACTGCCCCCGCGCCAAGCCGCTGGCCCGGTTGCCGCCGTCGACCGCGACCGCGTACAACGACCAGTCGCCGATGTGGCTGCCGACGCCGACGGTCACCGTGGCCGTGCCGCCCGGCTCCGTTGCCGCCACCTCGGCGCCCAACCCGGTGCTGTCGACGCTGTAACGGAACTTCACCACGTTGGTGTCGCCACCGGCGTCGAACACGACGGTGAGCTGGCCGCCGACGTCGACGACCGTCCCGTTGGGGAAGGTGATCGCCGGTTGCAGCGGCACCGCGAGCTGGGCGAGCGTGGCCGGGGTTTCGAGGTAGTCGTAGATCCGTACGTCGTCAACAGCACCAGTGAAGAACCCGTCGTCGGCACCGTTCCACCGACGCTTGCCGATCGTCGTGTCGGTCGCGGCGTCAAAGCCGGTGGTCAACGTGGTGGTCGTGTTCTGCGGCACCCCGTCGACGTAGAGGGTCAGCGTCCGGGTCGACGCGTCGTAGACCCCGGCCAGATGCGTCCACTTCCCGACCACCGCGACCGCGTCGGACGGCACCGAAGACACCGCCGGGTCGTCCGCGTCCGCGCCGGTCATCGAGAACCGCCACCGGTCGACGCCGCCCGCGTAGCTCAACGAATACGAGAAGGTACGTGTACCGTTCCCGGCCAACACGACCTGCTCGGCCGGGCCGGGCGGCGCACCGATCCTGGCCCAGGCGGCGACCGTGAAGCTCGCATCCGTCCGGACCGGCACCGCCGCGCTCTCACTCGGGCGGGTGAGCGTCACCGGCCCGGTCACCGTGCCGGCCGCGCTCCCGTCAAGGGCCAGCGCCGTGCCGACTCCCGAGCGCCCCGGCACCCGGGCCGCCGAGCCGTCGAGGGCGGCCGTGTTGCCGTGCCCGCTCACGTCAACGGCGTCGCCGCCGGCCTCCTCGAAGGTCCACCGCCCGGCGGGCCCCCACGGCGCCCGTACGCTGAAGGTATAGGTCCGTGCCGTGGTCGAGTACCGGCCGGAGTCGTTCCTCGACCACACACGCAGGGTGTTGATTCCGTCGCGGGGTGGGCTGACCGTCAACGTTGCCCCACGATCCGCCGGCCGGGCCGGAATCCTGGCAGCGGTGGCCGGGGTGATCCCCGAATCGAAGGTCCAGGCGTACTCCTCGACGTCGCCCGGATCCACCTCGGGTGGCGCGATCTCGAAGACTCCCGGCCAGCCGACCGCCCCGTGCGGTGCGCCGCCATCCGGGTAGTCGGTCGAGGTCACGGCGCCGGGCATCGGCGGCGGAGTGACGTCGACGGTGTCCGAGGCGGGACCCGAGGCCGCGCGGGCCCACTGCCTGAGCTGGTCGTGCGCCGGTGATGCAGCGGCAGGACCGGTCGGAGCCACGACCATGGCGGCGATCAGCGCACCGGCCACGGCCGGCAGTACCGGTAGGCGCCAACCGCCGGTGACGGACAGCAGACGGACACGACCAGAAGGCATGACATCCCCCGACGATGCGACAACCCTGAGTTATCGGATGGTGACGATATCAAGCTCGTAAATCTTGGACAACAGCACTGGCATCAACGGGCTTCGCTAGCGGGGCGGCCCGGGTCACGGCGGGCAACGCCTCAGACGAGCCGGCGGATGTCGCCGTACGCCCGGTAGAAGCCGCCCCGCCCCGCCTCGCGTACCTCGCTGACCAGGTAGCGGGCCATCGGCTCGCGGATGCCCTTGGGGAACTGCACCAGCCAGTCCCGCCGGAATCCGTCGGAGAGCACCCGGATCCGCAGCCGGCCGCCCTCGTCGACGCACTCCACCAGCACGCCGTCGCCCGCGTCGTGGGTGATCTCGACCGTGGTGGATGGCAGCACCGCCGGCAGCCGGGGTGGCGCCTTCACGTCCACCACCACCGGCACACTGCCCTGTTCGGCCGCGCGGATCGCCGGTTCGCTGGCGTCGATGCAGGAGAGCGCGCCGGTGGTGGTGACGATGTAGAGCCGCTGCTCGTGGTATTGCATGGAGTAGGCCGAGCCGCAGCCGGTGCCGAGCTTCCACAGCCGGTTGCCGGCGGCGTCGAAGCAGTAGATCGAGGAGGAGCTGTCCCCGGCGAAGACGTACTCGCCGCCGGGCGCGGTGGCGCAGGAGTAGATCGGGGCGTCGCACCGGTAGATCCGCTCCGACTGGCCCTGCTTGCTCAGCCGGGTCACCTGGTTGGCCACCGTACCGGCGTAGACCTCGCCCGGCTCCTGCCAGCCGAACAGCACCGCACTGGTCGGCCGGTGCCAACGCTGCTGCCCGGTACGCCAGTCGTAGCCGGTCACCCCCTTCGAGGCGCCGTGATAGATGGTGTCCGCGTCGCAGCGCACCATCCAGCCGGCCGAGCCGTGGCCCTGTCGCCGCCAGATGAACTCGTCCTCGTGGTCGATCGCGGCGATTCCGCCGCCGGAGTCGGAGACACCGAGCACACCGTCGTGGATGTCGAGCCAGTAGATGTCGATGTCCGGCGCGATCCGGTAGGCCAGCCGGGGCACCTTGCCGGAGATGTCGTAGACGTTGCCGTCGTCGCAGCCGGCGTAGCGCCAGTCGTCGTCGGCGACGATGCATTTGACCCCGTCCGGCAGCCTGTACTGCTGGACCACCTCGGCGTTGTGGTCGAGCGTGGTGATCACGCCGTGCTCGTTGCCGACCAGGCAGCCCTGCCGGTCGACGAAGATGCCGAACGCCGGAGCGCCCGAGTCGTAGCGCCAGAGCACCGGTGCCCGGCGGGCGGTGGAGCGGGTGCTGACGATCTGCCGTCGGGAGACCGAGCGCTTCTGTCGCACCCCGCGGACGGCCGGAGCGTAGCCCTTGCGCACCTTCTCGCCGATCTTCTTGGACGCCTCCTTCTGGGCGCGATCGGCGTTGGCGAAGACGTTCCGTTTGACCTGGCCCGCGTCACCGATCCGGCCGTAGCGGACGGTCAACTCCGGGCCGTCGACGGTCACCTCGTAGAACTTGTGCGAGCTGCCGTCCACTTCGGACAGTTCGAGGTAGGTCGTCTCCTGGGACATAAGGGTCTGGGCCTCCGGGGTGGGGGTGACAGCCGGCGGTAGCAACACCAGCGGCAGCGACGGACCAGACGGTAGTCCCGGGGACCGACAGAATCCGGGCACCGGGCAAACGTCCCCTTCGGAGCGGGGCCGCCACCCGCCTTCTGCCGGAAGAGGCTCAGCCGGGCGGTAGCGCCTGTGCTCCTGCTCCTGGTCCCGGTAGCGGCCCTGATAGCGGCCCCGGTCCCGGTCCTGGTAGCGGCACCGGTAGCGGCCCCGGTAGCGGCCCCGGTGACGGTAGCGGCGCCGGGGTGGCCGGTCCGGGTGTCGTCGCGTCGACCCGGCGCATCCGGCGGTGCAGCAGTACCGCACCGGTGAAGACCATCGGCGCGACGAGGGCGCGCAGCGAGGTGAACGGCGCCCCGAGCAGCAGCCCGCTGGTGGCACCGAACCCGATCACGCTGGCCCGGTGCCGCCAGACCGCCCGGAGCTGCCCTCGGAACGTCGACGTCCCGTGGTGGTGCAGCGGGATCGCCAGCATCAGCAGTCCGACCAGGAACCCGTTGAAGACGGCGACCGCGCCGATCGCCACGAAGACGTTGAGCCCCGGCACGAGCAGCAGCGGCACCAGCAGCAGCCAGCCCAACTGGACCACCAGGGTGACCAGGACGGCCTGCCGGATGGCGACCCCGCACGCCCGCCACAACGAGGGTGCCCGGCCGGTGGCGTCGGCGACCGGCTCGACCGTACCGAGCCGACGCTCCATCCGGCGGGCGAGCAGCACGTAGCAGGGCGCGCCGAGCACGATGCTCAGCGGCAGTACGAGATAGCCGAGGGCGAAGTGCACACCGATCCGTACGCCCCAGAGCAGGATCCCGCCGAGCGTACTGTGGATCCACTCCGGCCAGCTCTCGGCGAACGAGGTGAGCCAACCGATCACGGCGGCGGCGCCGGCCTCGACGGTGTGCGCGATGCCGAACAACACCAGCGCCAGCAGCACGAGCGGGGCGAACGCATAGAGCCAGAGCGCCGGGCTGCCGAGGAACCGCCCGGCGCCCCGGAAGAAGTAGCCGATCCCGGCGCCGAAGTTCACGATCGGCCGGGTACCCCGATAGGCGGCGGTCCGCGCCGTCCGGGCCGCTCCGGTCGCCACCGTCGCGGCCGTCTGCGCGGCGCCGGTGGCCACCGAGGCGGCCGTCTGTGCCGCTCCCGTCGCCAGCGAGGCGGCGGTCTGCGCGGCACCGCCAGCCACCGCGCGGCTGGCCTGGCGCAGCGCCTCGACGTCTGGAACGGGCAACTGCCGGGGAATCCACTGCTGCGACGGACCGGCGGCCGGGGGAGGCTCCACCGGCGCCAGTGCGGACGCCTCGGCCGGGACGACCTGGTGCGGGAGGAAACCCGCCAACGGTACGTCGGGCGGGGCGGCCTCTCCCGGACGGATCGGGGTCGGGGGTTCCGGCTCAGGCGTACGCATCAGCCTCGACGACCTCTCGTTCATCGGGTATTCCGTGACCGTCGGGGCGGAACGGTCGACCTGATGGATACGGCAGAGCCCTCCCGGCCCGAGTCATCGAGCAGTGTAGTTCCGGTCCCGGAATTTTCCGTCCCGCCGGTTACCGTCACCGGCCGCGCTTACCAGAGGTGTCGGGGGCACGGTCGCTACTCCGCCGCCCACCGGGTCGCGAGCAGGTCGACCTCGGCCAGGAACCGCGACATCTCGTCGTCCGGCAGCGGGCGGAGCAGCCTCCAGAGCAGCAGCATCTCGGACTCGACGACAAGCTTGGGGTCGATGTCGCCCAGGTCGTCGGGGTTGCTGATCGTGGCGGCCCCGATGAGCCGTTCGGCAACTCTCGGGTCGACGTCGAAGCCGGTACCCACCAGCTCGGCCCGAGCGCCCGCGACGTACCAGATGATCTCCACCTGGTCCGGAAACCTCCCCCCACGCAGCCGGACCGCGAGAAAGTAGGCGGCGCCGATCACCAGCCCCAGGTCCGCCCAACCGGTCTCGTCCAGTTGGGTACACCGCTGGCGGTACGCCGCCGGATCGCCCCGGACCAGTTCCCGGATCAGTTCGAGGTAGCCGCTCCAGCAGCCACTTCGGTCGGCCGTGTCGAGGTCGCTCCCGCTCACCACGGCCCTCGGTTGGGCGTCGGCCGGGACGAGTGGACGAACCAGCAGCGGGCGTGCCGGGTCTGCCACTGCCGCAGCCCCTGCCGGATCCGTTCCGCCTCGGTACGGGCCATGCTCTCCGCCCGCCGCAGGTTCTCCAGTTCGTCGGCGAGGCGGCCGAGGTAGGCGTACACCTCTTCGGGGTCGAGGCCGCGCCGCCGCGAACGAAACGTGGCCGCGCGGACCTGGGACGGCTGGATGCGCTGCCCGGCTCGATAGATCATCGCGGCACTCGGGCCGCTGCCAGCAGATGGGTGTGTTGCACGTCGGTCCTCCGTCAGGGGTAGCGAGGGGCGGCACCGAGGCGGGCGGGGTCGGCCGTCGGCTGCCCGGACAGCCGGCGGCCGGAGCCCGGCACCCGCCCCGGGCCCTTTCCCGCTTCCGGCCGCCGCGCCCCGCAGCGTCCGGAAGAGGCTCTAGCTGGTCGCGCCGGTCAGCCGATCGGTGTACGACGCCAGCGCGCCGGCCGCCTCGGTCAGGCTGGCCGTCATCAGGCCGAGCTGGTCGGCGGCCTGCGCCCACTGCTCGGTCACGGTGTCGGTGGAATAGTCGGGGTCACCCGCGTCCCGGAGCCGCTGGCCGGCGCCGCGCAGCCGGTCGGGCAGCCCGGCGATCCGTTCGGCCGCCTCGGCGAACTGGGTCTGCGACACGGTCAGCATCCCGGCGACCTGCCCGATGCTGGTCACGTCATCCCGACCGAAGCGTTCGTGCACGCGCCGGATGCCGCCGCCGACCAACTGTTCCGCGTGGCTGGCGAGGTCGAGTGCGTCCTCGGTGCAGCGGCGGGCCTGGCGCAGCTCCGGATGCGCCGAGCCGGCGCCGGTCCGCTCCAGCAGCGCGGCAGCCGCCGAGACGGTCAGGTACGCGTCCCGCAACTCGCCCGCGACCTGCTCCGCCGCCCACGCCGCACTCGCCTCCGGGGTGTCCGTCGGTACGTTCTCCGGGGTCGCGCCGTCCGTCCTCGGTTCCGGGACCGTCACCGCACACCTCCGGTAGGTGCGTCGGCAGCCCACTGGTGGGAGAGCGAACCGACGTCGGACAGGAACCGGGACAGCTCGTCATCCGACAGCGGTCGGAGCAGGCCCCAGAGGAGCAGCATCTCCACCTCGATGACGAGGTTGGGGTCGAGCTGCTCGACCGCACTGATGTCGCCGGTCGTCGCGCTTTCGATCAGGCGCTCGGCGACTTTGGGGTCGAGGTCGCCGACCGTGCCCACCAGCGCGACCCGAGTGTCGGCGACGAACTGGATGATCGCCGCCTGGTCCGAGAAGGTCGCCAGCCGCCGTCGGGCCGCCAGGAAGAACCCGGCCCCGACCACCAGGCCCAGCTCACTCCAGCCCTGCTCGTCCAGCTCCGCGCAGCGCTGGCGGTAAGCCTCCGCGTCACTCCTGGCCAACTCTCGGATGAGTTCGAGGTAGGCACTCCGGTCGGTCACGGGTGTGCCGGCCACTTCCGTCACTGTCACCTGGTCCCCTTCCACGAGGTGTGTTTGGCGTGCCGGGGCAGCCCGAACCACCAGGTCAGGTTCGGGTCACCGCTCGGTGGCCCGGTGGCCACCCCGACACGTTTCCGGGCCGTACAACCCGGGGGAAGCGGAACACCAGGCCGCCGAGCGAGGAGTTCCACACAGGAGACGTTAAGCGTCTTAGACGTCTAAGTTAATGAACATTGGGATCGGGGTGACACCTTGTACGCGACGAAGCCGGATGCGTAGATCCGGGGGCGATCTTAGGCAACGTAGCCACCTACGATGTTGTAGGTAAGGAACTCACATGGTGAGATGGATGGGCCGAGCGAGGAGTGCCCACCCATGCCCAACCGACCTGCTGACTACCAACGTGTCATCGACGCGATCACGGAGCAGATCCGCGCTGGTGAACTGGCGCCTGGAGACAAGCTGCCGACCTACGCGCAGCTTGCCGATCAGTTCAAGATCAGCGTGACCACGGCTCAGAACGCGCTACGAATTCTTCGTGAGCGTGGCCTTGTCGAAGGTCATCAAGGCAAGGGAACCTTCGTGGCGGAGAACCCACCGCTGGTGTAGGTCCGGACAGCTCAAATGGTCCCCAGGGAGCCCCTGAGGTTGTCCCGCGTCGACCGTAGCTGGCCCGGAGACCCTCTTCGCCTCCGAGGATGTCGACCGGATCATCACGATCCTCGACGCCGTACGGGCGAGGGCGACGCCGGCTACCGAGGTCGCCTAGCACGCCGGTCGGAGGCAGGGCAGGCCACCGCAACGGCCCAGTCCTCCCACTGAGCTGACTCCCTTCGGCCCTACCATGCCGATCCAACGGCGCCCCGCCAGCACCAGCTTCGGTCGGCGTGCTCCCTCCGCAGCACCCGAAGCCGGTCGGCGAGGGTTCGCCGTCATTCCGCTGTAGACGCATCGTCAAGCGACTGTGCAGCCGTTGCCAATGGCAATGTGCTCACGTCGCCGCATCATTGGCTGAGCAACGCAAAACCGCACGGATTGGCAGAGAAATCGCTACGGGGGAGGCAGAAAGGAGGCGCGCGCCGACCCGCCCGGAACTCGGGCAACCGACAAGAGGAAGGAAACCGATGTCCTTCCACGACTCATTCCATTCTGGAGGAGAAATCATGAGGATCCGAATCGTCGCCGGGCTGGTTGCGGCACTGGCCGGGGTCGTGACATTCACCGCGTCCCCCGCGTCAGCCGGAGCGTCCTCCGGCGCGCAGGGGGCGCACTGCGTGGTCAATCTCGACACCGGAAAGGTCGCCTGCGACGACACTGAACAGCAGGCCCGGCAACTCGCCGACGTCGGCGTACTCGCGGTGAACGCCGTCAAGCTGTATGACCGGAAGAACTTCGACCCCGACGCCGGCACATTTACCATCACCACCACCAGGTCGTGCACCTCGGCGTACGAACACGAGTACTCGTACAACATGGCTGGCGGCGCCTGGAACAACCGGGCCAGCTCAGTGGAGACGTTCAACAGCTGCGACGTCAAGCTCTACGACGCGGCCGGTCCGCCCAGCGATCCCAATCTGACCGGCGGCTCCACCTGGATCGACAGGGCTGCCGACCTCTCCGCGATCGGCGGCGGCTGGAACAACCGGGCCAGTTCACTGCGGATTTCCTGACCGCAGGCTCGGCGGGCCCGAGCGGGTTACCACCGCGTCGGCCCCGTCCGGTGGGGGTGCGTCCCGAGGCGCACCCCCACCGCCGCACCTTCCAGGCCGGCAGGGACAGTCACGGGTACACCGGATCCTGCTCGTGGCGCGGGTCGAGCGCCCGATGCCGATGGTCTCTCGGGGTGGTGCCGTAGGCCGCGCGGAAAGCGCGGCTGAATGCCGCCGCATGGATGAAGCCCCATCGGGCGGCGATCTCGGCGATGGGCACGACGGCCAGCGCGGGGTCGGTCAGGTCGCGTCGGGCCCGTTCCAGCCGCCGTTCCCGGATCCAGGCGGCGACCTGGGTGCCGTCGCGCTGGAAGAGCCGGTGCAGGTAGCTGGTGGAGATGTGGTGCGCGGTGGCGATGGCACCCGGGGTGAGCCGCGGGTCGTGCAGGTTCTGCTGGACGAAGTTGCGGATGCGCAGGACCAGGCCGCGCTGGCGGCTCTCCGGCACCAGGATGTCGTCGGCCTCCAGGGCGTGTGCGATCAGCGCCGACGTCAGGTCGAGCAGAACGCTACTCAGCCGCAGGCCGTCCGAGGGCAGGTACGAGCGAGGGTTCGTGGTCAGTTGGGTGAGAAACCCGGCCAGTAGACCCCCGACGCCCTCCTGCCCCTGCAACCGCCGTCCGAGCAGTCGTTCGGTCCCGGAGCCGGGCAGTGGCAACAGTTTCTTGGGAATCACGACCCCGATACACCTGATCATGCCCTGCGTACTGTGCGCCCGCGATTCGCAGGGTTGCGAGGGGTCGAAAATGTGCAGGTCGTGCGGGCTGTAGGTGACCTCGTTCCGGCGCCAGGTACGAGCGACGGTGCCGTTCTGGAGTAGCAGGATGTTGTAGATCTGCGGGTCGGACTGCCGGATCAGTTGTCTGGTGCGGTTCAGCACCACCGGTTGCATCGCCATGTCGCACACCCGCAGGGAGTCCAGAAGCAGGTCGCGTTTTCGAAACCGGAATCCGTCGGCGTGGTCACTGCTGACGTCGTACGGCACGGGCACGCTGGACATCAAATCACGCAGGTGAGCAAACCGCTCCGCTGCGGGCAGATCCTCGGTGTCGAACTCGAGTTGGAGCACCTGGGTCCCCGTTCATGGTCTTGTGCACGGAGAAACGCTCGCCCTTCGATCATTATCCCGGGCTATCTGCCAGGTTAGCTCGGCATCCTCGCCAGCCCTCGCGCATGCACACCGCTATCCCGGTTCGCCCAACGCGACGGTGGGAGGGTTTGGGGCGCCACAGCGCGGCCCAAACCCTCCCACCGGTAGTGAAGCGTTACTACTGCTTCGGCGTCACCATGACGATCCGGCGGCGCCGGGTGAGCACGAAGAGCAGCACGCCGAGGGCGATCGCCGCGACTCCCACGCCACCGGCGATGCCGGCCTTCACACCCGTGATCGGCAGACCGCCGCCACCACCGCCGCCACCGGTCGTGTCGATGGACAACGCCGCCACGTCGTTGCCCGGCTCGGGGTCCTTCGACGCGCCGAAGCTGGTGACCTTGATCGTGCCGTCGTCGCCCGGCGCGGAGATGATCCGTACCTTGATCGCGCCCTTCACCGGGCCGACACCGGACGCCTTCGACGGCCACTCGCTCTCGATGCCGCAGCGCACCTCGGGCAGTTCGTCGGTCTGGTGGCCGTTCTCGTCGAGGAAGTAGCACCACTCGTCGCCGCCACGGACCAGGACCGTGCCGCTCGGCGCGACGATCTGCCAGCCGGCCGCGCCGTCCGAGGGGCCGTTGTTGACCAGGGTGTACGGCACCGTCACGGTGTCGCCGACCGCGCCGCTCACCGGCTTCGCGGTCACCGCGAAGTCATTGGTGTTCGCCTTGGTCCACATCTTGTAGAAGACGACGTTGTCCTCGGTGTCGACCTCCCGCGCAACGGCCGCCGCGGCCTTCTTGGTGCTTCGCAGGCCCTGCACCGCGTCGGCGAACGACTTGCCCGTCCCCTTGCGCGCGGTCACCCGCGCCGCGTTCTCCCCCAGGTCGTCGAGGAGCCCGACCTCGTAGTAACCCTCGGTCTCGGTCGGACCCTGCATGTTCTTGCCGAAGTACGCGTTGAAGATCGACTCGCCGCTCTCCGGATCGAAGAGGAGGAATCCCTCGTCAGGTGCGAGTGTCAGCGGCGCGGTGCAGACCACCTCGGACGGCCCGTACGCGTAGCCGTCGGGGTGTTCCCCCGGCCAGTGGTCGAGGTAGGTGCAGTCCTCGTACTGCTCGATCCACCGGGCACCGGTCGGAAGCTGGATACGCACGAAGAAGCCCTCGGCAGGGCTGTCGCCGTCGTTGTAGAGGGCGCCCCGGAACCCGACCTCGTCTCCGGGACCGACGCGGTTCTCCGGGGTGTTGAGGTTTTCGGCCTCGGCGACCAGGTCGGGGCCGGTCGGCACGATCGTGACGTCGAGATCGCCACCACCGCTGTAGGTGGTGCCGTCGGGCGCCACGCCCCGAATGGTCGCCTTCACCGTGCCCGCCGGGCCCGGCTCCGATCGCGGCTTGCTGGCCAGCGTGAACGGATAGACCGTCTCGACCTGCCCGGGCGCGAGGTCAGGGTACTCGCACGTCACGACCGCACCCGCGAGCTTGCACTCCTCGGCGTACTCCCACGGCTTGATCGTCACGTCGCGCAACCCGCTGGCGTCGAAGGCCACGGTCACGTCGGTGGCGGGAGCATCACCGTAGTTGTACAGATAGGTCGGGACTGTCGTCTCGGTGTTGTCGATCCTCGCCTCGATGGCGTACGACACGGAGAGGTCGGGGCTCGCCGCAGCCGCCGCCGAGGGTGTGGCGACATTGACCGACAGACCGGTGAGCAGGGCGGCAGCCGCAGCGGCAGCCCATCGGGTTCGGGTTGGGGACATGAGGCGGGAAGCTACCGGACCAAGTGGCCCGCGCGCCGCCCCGATTTCGTGCTGTGCCGTCAACCGCCCCGTCTGATACCCGATCGGTGGGCGAACCACAGCCGAGCGTTCCGGTCAGACCGGTCCGGAAGGCCGATCGCCGTGCGCCGGTGAGGTGCCCGGTCCGACCGCCGGGCATGGAGCGTCCACGGTGGACGGCGCAGCACCGCGCGGACGGCGTCGGATCCGGCTCGACGACGCCTCGCGTACGTCCTCGATGGGGTCGGGTACGTCCTCGGTAGGATCGTGGCCCGTGCACCCCCGGTCGGAGGCGAATCACGATGAGCAACCCTGAACCGCCAACCGAGCAGCCGCCGGCCTCCCCGCCGGGCCCGCTGCCGCCGGGGTACGCTCCACCGCCCGGTCCACCTGCCGGGTCCGCACCGGTGCCCGGACAGTTCCCGACGCCCCCCGGCTACCCGTCGGCCCCGCCGCAGCCCGGCCCCGGCCCCGGCGCCGCACCGTACCCGCCCCCGCCGCAACCCGGATATCCATCGCAACCCGGATACCCGCCGCAACCCGGATATCCGTCGGCCGGAACCCAGCCGGGCTACGGCACCCCGCCGCTACCGCAGCAGGGGTACGGACAGCCCCAGCCCGGGTACGCCCCGCCGTCCGGCCCGCAGCCCGGCCACGGACAGCCGGGGTACCCGTACCAGGACGGTCAGCCGGTGGCGCCGGCGAAGTCGGGATCGCGTAACGGGCTGATCATCGGGATCGTGGCCGGCGGGGTCGCGCTGCTCCTGCTGATCGCCTGCGGGGTGGGCGTGTTCCTCTGGTATCAGCAGCGGGACGGCGGAAGTGGCGGGGACCTCTCCGGGTTGGTCAACTATCGGGAGACGAACCCGGGTGCGCTCTCGCCGGACCACGTCGAGGAGCCGGTCAGCTACCCGATGAGCCCGCCGGTCGGCGGACCGCACTTCCAGCGCTGGCAGAACTGCAACGGCGACGTCTACACCGAGCCGCTGGTGGACGGCAACGCCGTACACAGCCTGGAACACGGCGCGGTGTGGATCACCTACCGGCCGGGCCTGGCACCGCCCGAGGTGGGCAAGCTGATCGATCGCGTACGCGGGCTGGCGTACATGATGCTGAGTCCGTACCCGGGGCAGTCGGCGCCGATCTCGCTCCAGGCGTGGGGCTACCAGCTCACCGTCGACGACGCGGACGACGAGGCGATCGACGCGTTCATCTCGGCCTACCGGCAGACTGCCGCGATCGAGCCCGGGGCGCCCTGCGGCGGCGGGAACACCACCACCCGGTAGCGGCGGACCGCCCGCACCGGACGCACCAGGCGGGCGGCGTGCCCCGAGGCGGATCACCGCCGGTCGGGCGCCGCCGTCCAGCTCGGCGTTGCCGTCCAGCTCGGCGTTGCCTCGGACCCGGATACTTTGCCCTTGCGCTAAGTATTCGAGGCGGCAATACTTAGCCGCATGGCACAGTATGTGGCGGCGCAGCTCGACGGCGTGTTCGTCGCCCTGGCCGACCCGACCCGGCGCGACGTCGTCCGACGCCTCGGCCGTGGTCCGATCAGCGTCGGCGATCTCGCCCGCGAGTTCCCGATGACCCTTCCCTCGTTCATGAAGCACGTGCGGACGCTCGAGGCGAACGGCCTGATCCGCACGGTCAAGTCCGGCCGGGTACGCACCTGCGTGCTCAACCGCGAACGCCTCGCCCTCCTCGACGACTGGCTGGCCGAGCAGCGCCAGATCTGGGAGGAGCGCACCGACCGCCTCGAACAGTTGGTCACCGAACCGGAGGAGAACCAACCATGAACCCCGACCTTGACCTGGCCCTGGAACGGATCATCCGCGCCCCCCGCGCCGTGGTGTGGCGTGCCTGGACCGATCCGTCCCGCTTCGCGAAGTGGTGGCTTCCGGCTCCGACCCTGTGTCGCGTCGACCGCCTGGAGGTCCGGCCCGGCGGCGGGCTGGTGACCCGGATGAGCGACGACGGGGTGGAGTTCGTCCCGCACATGGACGCGAGTTTCCTCGTCGTCGACGAACTGGAACGGATCGTCTTCACGAACGCGATCGACAGCGCGTGGCGACCGACGCGCCCGGCCCCGGTCCCGATGACCGCCGAGATCACCCTGACTGATCATCCGGATGGCACGAACTACCGGGTCGTGGTCCGGCACGGCGATCCCGCCGCCCGCGCCCGCCACGAGGAACTCGGCTTCGCCGAGGGCTGGGGCTCGGTCACCAAACAACTCGCCGGGGTTGTCGAGGGCGAGGCGGCACGATGAAGATCGGCCTCACCGAGTTCGTCACCCTGGACGGGGTCAGCCAGGGGCCCGGCTCGCCGACCGAGGACACGACCGACGGCTTCACCCGGGGCGGCTGGCTCGTGCCCTACCTGGACGAGCTGTTCGTCCGGCGTACCTCGGAATGGCTGGATCTCGCCGACGGTCTGCTGCTCGGACGGCGGACCTACCAGGCGTTCGCCCGGGACTGGCCCCAGATCACCGACCCGGACGACCGGACGCCGCTGGCTCACGTACCGCCCCGGCTCCTGGCGGCTGTCGCCCGGCGGCGTCGCCGCGACCGCAGCGCCAGCCCGATCAGCACTGCGGAGACGACACCCGGACCACAGTGGACCAGTAGTACCCCGGCCAGGCTCGGCCCGCCCCAGTCCTGCCGGTAGCTGGCGGGATCGGTCATGTCGATCACGAACGGCTCGGCGACGGCACGAACGATCAGATAGAGCCCGAACAGGATTCCGACGGCGCCGAGAGCCTTCTTCATGCGCTCGACGTTAGGAGATAGAGGCGCGCGTCCGCGTCACCCGCGGGTAGCACCGCTGGCCTCGTACCAGGAGGGTATGTCCTGGCGACCGGTCATCGCGTGGCGCGACGGTCGGCACCTCGACCGGTGTTCGTCGCCCTCGTCGGCCCACGCCGACGCGTCCGGCGGCAGCGCGGCATCATTGCGACCCGGTGGCGCCGCCGGGGGGCCAGGCGAGCCGGCGGGCGGCGTAGCCGAGCGCGCCGACCGCGAGCACGGCGAAACCGGCCAGCACACTGCCGACCGGCAGGGTGACCGCCAGCAGCAGGCAGCCGACCAGCCCGAGACCGGCCAGGGCCCGGGTCGGAAGCCTGCCGGTCGGAAGCCGGCCGGTCGAAAGGCTGCCGGTCGAAAGGCTGCCGGCCGGAGGGCTGCCGGCCGGAGGGCTGCGGTCCGGGTCCCGGTCCAGGGTGAACGCGGCGGCATTGGTGATCGCGTAGTAGACCAGCACGGTGCAACTGGAGAAGCCGATGGCGTCCCGGATGTCGCCGACCAGCACCACCAGCACCACCACCCCGGCGACGGCGAGTTCGGCCCGGTGCGGCACCCGGTAGGTCGGGTGCACGGCGGCCAGCGCACCGGGCAGGTCACGGCGGCGGGCCATCGCCAGCGTGGTCCGGCCGACCCCGGCGACCAGCGCCAGCAACACGCCGAGTACCGCCACCGCCGCCCCGGCCCGGACCAGCCAGGCCAACCCGGGCAGCCCGGCGGCGTCCACCACCTCGGCCAGCGGTGCGGCGGAGCCCGCCAGCCGGGCCGGGCCGAGTACCGAGAGCGCGACCACGGCCAGTCCCAGATAGCTCACCAGCACCAGTCCGAGCGCGACCGGTACCGCCCGGGGGATGGTGCGCTCCGGGTCGCGTACCTCCTCGCCGAGGGTGGCGATCCGGGCGTATCCGGCGAAGGCGAAGAAGAGCAGCCCGGCGGCGGTGAGTATCCCCGCACCGGCCGGTCCGCCGACGCCGTCACCGAGGCGTACCGGCCGGAACTCCCCGCCGAAGAGCCCCACCAGCGCCACCAGGGCGAGTACGCCCAGCGTGACCGCCACCAGCCACCGGGTGACCCGGGCCGTCTTCTGTACGCCCCGCAGGTTCACCCCGGTCACCGCCAGCACGGCGGCCACCGCGACCGGTCGCGCGTACCCGGGCCACAGGTACGCCCCGATGGTCAACGCCATCGCGGCGCAGCTCGCGGTCTTGCCGACCACGAAGCCCCAGCCGGCGAGGAACCCGGCGAACGGGCCGAGCCGTTCCCGGCCGTAGACGTAGGTGCCGCCGGACTCCGGATAGCGGGCGGCGAGCCGGGCCGAACTGGTGGCGTTGCAGTAGGCGACCAGGCCGGCGACGGCCAGCGCGCCCAGCAGGCCGAACCCGCTGCCGGCGGCGGCGGTCGCCGGGGCGAAGACCACGAACACCCCGGCCCCGAGCATCGACCCCAGGCCGATGACCACCGCATCGGGTACGCCCAACCGGCGTTCCAGCTCCTGCACGGCCTTCTCCACGACCCCGAACCTAGAGGTCGTCGGTGAACACTCCGCGTCGCTGCACCCCGCCCGGCAGGGCCGGGAGCGGTAGGTCGTCCCACGGCACCCGGCCGAGCAGCCGGCCGAGGAAGAGCCCGAGCAGCAGCCCGGCGACCGAGTCGGTGATCCAGTGCCAGCCCAGGTAGGTGGTGGAGCAGAAGACGATGACCGGGGGCGCCAGCCGGATCACGGCGTACAGGGTGGGCGGGCCGTCCGGCCGACCGAGGGTACGCAGCAGCGCGGCGAGCAGCAGCGCGATCGCCGCGTACCAGACGATGGCGTTCGCCACGTGCCCCGACGGGTACGCCGTGCCGCCCGCCGGGTCGCTGAACAGCTCCTCCGGGTGCGCCAGCGCGAAGTTGTGCGGATAGCCCCGGTCCAGCCACAGCTTCAACGGGCCGATGGTGAACGAGGTCAACACGAACGCGCCGATCGGCACCAGCAGCGGCCGGACCGACCGGGTACGCCAGCCGACCAGCAGCGCCAGCCCGAACGAGATCGGCATCAGGAACCAGCCGCCCTGGCCCAGCGAGTTGAAGACCCGCGCCACCCAGTACGCCGGCTCCGGCCGGTGCGCGTCGACCCAGTCCCGTACCGCCAGGTCGAGTCCGAGCAACTGGCCGGCGGCGAGCGCGGCGGTCAACGCGACCAGCGCCGCGACCAGTACGCCGTCCAGCCACCAGCCGGCCGGACGGACGGGGCGCAGCCGCAGCGGTCGGCGTACCGTCGTGGTTTCCCGCATACCCGACCACGCTACCGGGCCGGCCGCCCGGAGCCGGCGCAGGACGGCGGCCGGCCGGTTTCCGACCCGGCCGACCCCGGGGTGACGGCCGGCGATGTGTGCCCGCACACGTGGGGCGGCGCGGGGCGGCCCGGACCGGCATGCTTGGTGCCGTGCGGATCACCTCGGCCCTCGTCGACCCGGCGCTGCTCGACCTTCCCTGGTCGACTCCGCTGGAGCAGTGGCCCGCCGACCAACTGGTGGCGCTACCCCAGGGAATCTCCCGGCACATCGTGCGATTCGTCCGCCTCGCCGGCACCGTGTACGCGGTCAAGGAGACCGGCGAACGGGTGGCCGAGCGGGAGTACGACCTGCTCCGCTCGCTGGAGCGGATCGACTTCCCGTCCGTGCAGGCGGTCGCGATCGTCGCCGACCGGCAGGACGAGCGGGGCGAGCCGCTCGACCCGGTACTGATCACCCGGCACCTCCAGTTCTCCCTCCCCTACCGGGCGCTCTTCTCGCACACGCTGCGTCCGGAGACGTTGAACCGGCTGCTGGACGCGCTGGCCGCGCTGATCGTCCGGATGCACCTGACCGGTTTCTTCTGGGGCGACTGCTCGCTCTCCAACACCCTGTTCCGGCGGGACGCCGGCGCCTTCGCGGCGTACCTGGTCGACGCCGAGACCGGCGCGCTGCGCTCCCGGCTCTCCAATGGTCAGCGGGACGAGGACCTGGAGATCGCCCGGGTCAACATCTTCGGCGAGGCGCTCGACCTGGAGGCCGCCGGGCTGCTGCACCCCTCGATCGACCCCGAGGTCGTCTGCGAGGAGGTGGTCCAGCGCTACCAGCGGCTGTGGCACGAGATCACCTACGAGCAGCAGATCGAGCGTGAGGCCCGGCACGACATCGAGGGCCGGATCCGCCGGCTCAACGAACTCGGCTTCGACGTCGCCGAGGTGGCGATGTCGGTGGTGGACAACGGGCGCTACCTGGTCCGGCCCAAGGTGGTCGACGCCGGTTACCACAGCCGCCGGCTGCTCCGGCTGACCGGACTGGACGCCGAGGAGAACCAGGCCCGGCGGCTGCTCAACGACCTGGACACCTACCGGGCGGAGAGCGACCTGACCGACGAGCAGCAGGCGGCGCACCGCTGGCTGACCGAGGTCTTCGAGCCGGTGGTCCGGGCGGTGCCGGCACACCTGCGCGGAAAACTCGAACCGGCCGAACTCTTCGTGCAGGTCATCGAGCACCGCTGGCGGCTCTCCGAACGGGCCGGCCGGGACGTCGGGCTGGCCCCCGCCGTGCAGTCGTTCCTCGCCGACGAGTTGGTGCACCGCCCGGACGAGCAGGCCGTACTCGGCGTCGAGGTCAGTTGAGCGTCGCCCGCCGGGAAGCCGACCAGGAAGCGGCCCGGGGAGCCGAGTTTCAGTTCGGGGGATCGGGCCGGCGGGCCGGCGGCGGGTTGGACTGGCTCCGCCGGGCCGCCCGGCCAGGCTGACTCCGGCCACCCGCCCGCCCCGGCTGGCCGGGCTGCTCGCCGCCGCGCTCCCGGGACGCCGAACGGCCGGGCTGCCGGGGTACGGTCCGCCGGCTGGGCCGGCTCGGATCCGACGACCAGCCCGCCGGCTCACCCGGCCGACCCGCCGACCCGCCGCTCGGCTCCGCTGGAGGTGGCGGTGGCAGCGGGGTACTCGCCTCTCTGAGCAGTCGGTTCAGTCCGGCCCGCCGGACCACCACGGTCAACACGTCCCCGGGCCGGAGTTGGTGCTCCGGCGGCGGGGACCACTCGGCGCGCCGCTGGCCGGCACCGGTCAGCGCGACCACCCGGACCCACTCCGCCTGGCTGACCACCCCGAGTGTCTGCCCGGCCAGTGCCGCGCCGGACGCGATCGGCACCTCCGCGACCAGCAGCGCGTGCCGGGCGACCGGGATCGTCGCGATCACCGCCCGGTTGAGCAGCGCCGCCGAGAACGACGGTGCGGCGAGATAGGAGACGCTGCGGGACACGCCGATCCGGAAGGTCTTCTGGATCCGCTGCGCGAAGTCGCCGTCGAAGAGCCGCAGCACCACCCGCAGGTCGGCCCGGAGTGCCCGGCCGTTCAACGCCGCCTGGAGGTTGCTGACGTCGTCGGTGGAGACCACCACCAGCGCCTGGGCGGTACCGACCGAGGCGTTGTCCAGGGTCTCCTCCCGGGCGGCGTCACCGACGATCAGCGGGATGTTCAGCCGCCGGGCCACCGCCGCGCCCCGGGCCTCCGGGTCCTTGTCGATGGCGACCACCTCGACGCCGAGGTCGTTGAGCTGCCACATCACCCGGGTACCGACGTTGCCCAGGCCGACCACCACGACGTGCCCGTTGCGCTCGCTCGGCAGCAGTCCGGCGTCCAGCGCCAGCCGGGCCTTGACGATGCCGTCCACCACGGCGGCCGTGATCAGCGGGATCAGCGCCAGCCCGGCCAGGTTCAGCACGACCTGGAGGACCTGGGCCGCCGCACCCTTGGTGGTGTCCGGATCGGCGCCGACGATCGTGGTCACCATGGTCAGGTAGATCGCGTCTCCGATGCTGGTGTGCTCGGCGGTGGAGAGCAGGAAACCGAGTACCACCACCACGGCCAGCACCGCGATGGTGGCCATCCCGATCTTGCGGGTGGCGAACGAGCGCACCGCCCGGAGCAGCACCGACAGCCGGCGCCGCCGCCACCACCGCTGGGTGCGCCGCAGCCGCCGCCGGGTGGCCTGCTCGGTGCCGGCCTGCCCGACCTGGCCGACCGCCTCGGCGAGTACCAGGTCGGCGTCGGCCGGGTTGGCGGGCAGCACCACCGGGTGGTGCGGGTCCCGGGTGTCGGCCAGGCCGCAGACCACCTGCTCCGCCCGGACCTCGGCCCGGGGCGCGACGAAGAGGGTACGACCGCCGTGCCGGAAGTACGACGGTGCGATCTCACCGAGCGCCGCCGCGACGAACGCGGGCGCGGCCATCGAGGCGTCGGAGAGTACGGCGCTGTTCGGGAAGAGCTGGCGGATCCCGTTGCCGAGGCTCATGTTGAACATCCGCAGCACCACCCGGAGGTCCGGCTCGACCTCCTGGGCGCAGAGCGCCGCGTGGATGTTGCCCACGTCGTCCTGGTGCAGCAGGGCCAGCCCGGTCGCCCCGACCAGCCCGGCCGTCTTGAACGTCTCCTCGTCGAGCCGGTCCGACTGGATCACCCGGACGCCCCGGATCGACCGGATGTCCGGCCCGTCCGGCCGGCGACGGTACGGCACGACCACGGTCACCCGGATGCCGCTGCCCTGCGGATCGTTGCCCAGCAGTTCGGCGACGAGGTGGACGGCGAGGGCGTCCTGGCCGCACACCACGTAGTGCGGGCGGTTGTCCCCATTGGTCCGCAGGCCGTCCCGCAACCGGGTCTCGAACGCGCGCCGGGCCCGGGTACGCCAGAGATCCGCCATGCCCGGATGGTAGTCACTGTGATCAGTGTCCGGGGGCCGTCGAGCCCGTTGTGCGGACTCGACGCTGAACCCGTTGTGCGGACTCAAGGCTGAGCCCGTTGGGATGGCTCAGCGCTGACGACGAGCGGTCAGTGCTCGCCGCCGACGGCGGCCCAGCCGACGGCGGCCAGGCAGATCAGCAGCACGATGCCGCCGCGACTGGTCGCGATCCGGGTGACCGTCCACGCGGTCTTCCGGAGCCCGGACAGGCTGGCCCTGGCCTTGCGGTAGTCCGCCCAGGCCCGCCGGGCCACCGCGTACGCGGCGCCCACGAACAGGCCGAACGCCACTCCGACCAGCAGGATGGCGACACCGGGGCGGTCCACCAGGCCAGTGTCACCGGCACCGGTCGACGACCACCATCACCCAATCCGGTGACGCACCGTAACGGCACGGCGCCCAGTGGTCGGTGGCCCGTGGTCGGGCGGCGATCGTCAACGGTCGACGGGGAGGCGGTCGACGATGTGCCGGGCGATCTCGAACGAGCTGGTCGCGGCCGGGGACGGCGCGTTGAGTACGTGCACCTGCCGGTCCGCCTCGACGATCAGGAAGTCGTCCACCAGGCCGCCGTCCGGGCGTACGGCCTGGGCGCGTACGCCGGCGCCGGCCGGGACGATGTCGGCCTCGGTCAGCTCCGGCACCAGCCGGGCCAGGCTGGCCGCGAACCGTCTCCGGGACAGTGACCGGGTCACCTCGGTCAGCCCGTACCGGTAGTGCCGGCGGGCCAGCGCCCACAGTCCGGAGTAGCCGACCTGCTCCCAGACGTCGCGCGGGTCGAACCGGCGCCACGAGTACCCCTCCCGGGCGGTGGCGAGTACCGCGTTCGGGCCGGCGTGCACGGTACCGTCGATCATGCGCGTCAGGTGCACGCCGAGGAACGGGAACTGCGGGTCGGGCACCGGATAGATCAGTCCACGCACCAGCTTCCGCCGCTCGGGGACCAGTTCGTAGTACTCGCCCCGGAACGGCACGATCCGGGCCGGCGGGTCGACGCCGGCCAGCCGGGCGAGCCGGTCGGCGTGCAGCCCGGCGCAGTTCACCAGTACGTCGCCGGTCACCTCGCCCGCGCTGGTGTTCAGCACGGGCCTGCCGGCCCGGCCGTGGATCCCGGTGACCCTGGTGTGGAGGCGCAGCTCGGCACCGCTTTCGGCGAGGAGTTCGGCGAGCCGCCGGCAGACCGCGCCGAAGTCGACGATCCCGGTCGAGGCGACCCGCAGCGCGGCGACGGCGGCGACGTGCGGCTCGTGTTCGGCCGCCTCGATCGCGTTGAGCAGGGTGACCGGCAGGCCGTTGGCGACCGCCCGCTCGTGCAGGGCATGCAGTCGGGGCAGCTCGGCGACCTCGGCCGCGACGATCAGCTTGCCGCAGACGTCGTACGGCAACTCCTGCTCGGCGCAGAACCGCACCATCGAGGCGCTGCCGGCCCGGCACAGCGTCGCCTTGAGACTGCCGGGCTTGTAGTAGACCCCGGCGTGGATCACTCCGGAGTTGTGCCCGGTCTGGTGGGTGGCCCAGCCGGACTCCTTCTCCAGCACGGTCACCCTGTCCCGGGGCCGGTCGGTACGCAGCCGGTGCGCCACCGCGAGCCCGAGGATCCCGCCGCCCACGATCACGTACCTGGTCATCCGCGCTCCCCGGCCGGTGGCATCGGAACCGATGGTATGCGCCCGCTGTCGCCCCGATCGGCAAGCTCGACGGGCGGCTGTCGTGACCGGCGTTGCTGTCACCGCTGCTGTCAGCCCGGCCGGACGGACGGGCTCCCGTCGTGGAACGCCTGATGTAGTTGGAGCCCCCGGTCGGACTCGAACCGACGACCACTCGCTTACAAGGCGAGTGCTCTGGCCAACTGAGCTACAGGGGCGCGATGTTCGTGGTCAGCATAGCCACAGATGCCCTCCTACCATGGGCGGCACTGATTCCGATACCCGACACCGGCCGGCAGCCGCACGCTTGGTGGCGGAGCATGCCCGGATGCCCGAAATGTTCAGTCAGATACATCCCAGGACGGCCGCCCGACCTTGGCATGTGAGAAAAACCCGTTTACCGTGGCGTGACGCGGATGACACCCGAGGCTGCCCACGGCCGCCCGGACGCCCTCCACGGACCGGTGCGGTGACGACGCCCCGGTCGCTCTTTCACTCGGATCGTCCGGCACGTTCCTGCCGGTGAAAGGAAGCGTTGCATCATGGCTACGGTCACCTACTCGAAGGCCACCCGGATCTACCCGGGTACGGAGCGCCCAGCGGTCGACCACCTCGACCTGGAGATCGGCGACGGCGAGTTCCTCGTCCTGGTCGGCCCCTCCGGCTGCGGTAAGTCCACCAGCCTGCGGATGCTCGCCGGGCTGGAAGACGTCGACGACGGCTCGATCTACATCGACACCCGGGACGTCACCCACCTGCCGCCGAAGGCCCGCGACATCGCGATGGTCTTCCAGAACTACGCGCTCTACCCGCACATGACGGTCTACGAGAACATGGCGTTCGCGCTGAAGCTCCGCAAGACCTCGAAGTCGGAGATCGACCGCCGGGTCAAGGAAGCCGCCGCCCTGCTCCAGTTGGAGGACTACCTCAGCCGCAAGCCGAAGGCGCTCTCCGGTGGTCAGCGCCAGCGGGTCGCGATGGGCCGGGCGATCGTCCGCGAGCCCCAGGTCTTCCTGATGGACGAGCCGCTCTCCAACCTCGACGCCAAGCTCCGGGTGCAGACCCGTACCCAGATCGCGACGTTGCAGGCCAAGCTCGGCGTCACCACGGTCTACGTGACGCACGACCAGGTCGAGGCGATGACGATGGGCCACCGGGTGGCGGTCATGCTGGACGGCGTACTCCAGCAGGTCGACACCCCGCGTGAGCTCTACGACACCCCGGCCAACGTCTTCGTCGCCGGCTTCATGGGCTCCCCCGCGATGAACATCAAGACGGTGCCGCTGACCGACGGCGGGGCGACCTTCGCCGAGCTGACCGTGCCGCTGACCCGGGAGCAGATCGCCGCCGCCCAGGCCGAGAGCGGCGACGGCAAGGTGACCGTCGGCTTCCGGCCGGAGGACTGCGACCTGGTCTCGGAGAGCGAGGGCGGCCTCGCCCTCGTCGTCGAGCTGGTCGAGGACCTGGGCTCGGACGCGAACGTCTACGGGCACGCCGCGATCGACGGCACCTCGGAGCGGTTCGTGGTGCGTACCGACCGCCGGCACATGCCGAACATGGGTGACACCGTCTACGTCAAGCCGCGTACCGGTCGGAACCACGCCTTCCACGCCGTGACCGGCAACCGGATCTGATCCGGCAGCAGGACCAACCGCGTCGGGGCGGTCGCTTCTTCGTCGAAGCGACCGCCCCGATCGGTTCAGAACAGGGTCACAGGCCGATCCGGCCGGTACCGGCACCGCTGGTCACGATCGACTTCACGCTGCTGGCGTTGTCGAGCTGGTACGAGTACGGAATCCCCGCCACACTTCCGCCGCCGCTCTGCGGGCTGCCCGAGCCGACGAAGTGGTTGTTGCGCTGCACGATCGCTCCGGGGTCGGAGGAGGCGTACCCGACCAGGGTCGGCTCGTCGACGTTCTCGAAGTAGTTCCCCTCGACCAGTACCCCGGCGTTCATCGTGGAAGCGACGCCGTACTCGTTGTCGTAGTAGTAGTTGTGGGCCGACTCGACCCACAACGGCCAGACTCGACCCGGTTGTACGCAGGAAAGGACGGACGGCGGTGGCCCGCTGACGTGGCGGGCCGACCCGGGAGTGGTCCGCCCGGGTCCGCGCGGCGGTGCGGTGGTGCGGGGCCGTACCGCCACGCGGAGTCCCTAGAAGGGCAGCTTTCCGGTACCGCTGCCGGCCATCACCGTCGCCCGGATGCCGTTCGGGTCGGCGACGGTGTAGGGGTAGTAGCTGCTCGGCTCGGTCACCGAGCCACCGGAGTCACCCGGCTCACTCGTACCGGCCAGCACGTTGTTGCGGGCGACCAACCGGCCCCGGGCTCCGGCATAGCTGATCGACCAGGGCACCTCGACGTCCTCGAAGTAGTTGCCCTCGACCACACAGCCCGAGTTCATCTGGCAGGCCACCCCGACGTCGGTGTTGTAGACGAAGTAGTTGTTGAAAACGTGCACCGGATCGCCGAACCGGACCCGTGGATTGCGCTGCGGCGTACGGTCGAACCAGTTGTGGTGGTAGGTCACCTTCAGATATCCGGTGTCCTGGGCCGCGTTCGAGTCGTCGTGCCCGAGCAGCATGTTCTTGGTGTGGTGGTGGGTGTGGTTCCACGACACCGTCACGTAGCTGGCGCCCCGCTTGACGTCGATCAGGCCGTCGTAACCGGCCGACAGGTCGTTGTGGTCGATCCAGACGTGGTGCGAGAACATCTGCACGTTGATCGCGTCGTCGACGGTGTTCCGGAAGTTCAGGTTCCGGATGATCACGTTGTGCACGGCGTTCGCCGGCGGGCTGGTCGCGTCGCTGACCGGCAGCCCGACGTTCAGCCCGCCGCCGGTGATCCCGGAGGTGGCGCCCACTCCGACGATGGTCTTGTCGGACATCACGTCGTGCATCGGGCCGGGCAGCGCGATCATGCCCTGCACCCGGATGTTCAGCGGGCCGGGCTGGCTGATCGCGGTGAGCAGGTCGGTCGCGTTGGCGACGGTCACCGTCGGGCCGCCGGCCCCACCGGTGGTGCCGTTCTGGCCCAGCGCGTTCACCGAGGCGAAACCGATCGGCGGGGCGCCCGGGTCGAGCGGCGGACCGGTCGGCGGCAGCGTCGGCCCGCCGGTCGGGCCACCGGTCGGCGGCGTACCGGTCACGGTCGCCACCTCGACGTCGTCGAAGGAGGCGCTGGCGTACGAGGCGGCCAGGCCGATCCGCCCGGAGGAGAGTACCGAGTCGGTGGCCTGCACCGAGAGGCTGCCGTTGACGTACCCGCGCAGCGTGCTGCCGGTGGCCTCCAGCCGCAGCGTGGCCCAGGTGTTCACCGGTACCGCGCCGGAACCGCTGGCCAGCGCGACCGGCGCCGAACCGTCCCGCTTGACCAGTTGCACCCCGCCGCTGCTGGTCACCACGAGCGCGTAGTAGCGGCTGGAACTCTGGGCCCGGGCGATCACCCCGACGTGCCGGTTGGCGCCGTTGAACCCGGTCGGCCTGACCCGGGCCTGCACCGCGTAGTCGCTCCACGAGGTGGTGCCGGTGAGGGTACGCGCGTCGCTGCTCTGCCCGGACTGCCGGTAGACCCGGCTGCCGTCGGTCGCCACCGACCAGCTTCCGCCGGAGCTGGACCAGCCGGCGGAGTTGCCGTCCTCGAAGTCGTCGGTGAACAGGGTGTCGGCGAAGGCGGCCGGCATCGCGACGCTGATCGCGGCGGCGCCGAGCATCCCGGCCGCAGCCGCGACGGCGGTCAGCCGCCACCTCGGTCGGCCCCGGGGCTGGTTGGCGTGCACAGTGAACCTCCCTGTGGTGGTGGGGGTGGTGGGCCGCCGCCGGCGCGGCGACGGCGGCAGTGTGGGGGTACTGCGTTACCGGCGGCGCCGCGCCGCCGCGACCTGCCCGGCGGGACGACCGGGCAGGTGGGTCACACCGGCAGCCGACCGGCTCCGGCCAGGGCCTGCACCACCAGCGGTACGAGCGGAGCGGGCAGCACCGGCCCGGCCCGGAGCGTCGGCGTCCAACCGGCGTCGCCGCCCAGGTCGGGGTCGTGCTCGGCGTTGTACGCGGCCAGCAGGCTCACCGGCCGGGCCGGCTTCCGCCCCTCCCGTACCCAGTTGCCCCGCTCGGTGAGCACCGTGCCGCCCCAGTCGTAGAGCAGCTCGGCGGCGGTGATGCCGGAGCCGAGCGTGAAGTGGTTGTTCTCGGCGTGCACCGCCGACTGCACGCCGATCCCGATCGCGTAGCCGAACCCGTCACCGGCGAGCTGGTAGGCGTTGTTGTAGATGTCGACCTGGCCGAAGCGCACCCGGGGCAACCGCTGCATGGTGCCGTCGAAGAGATTGTGGTGCAGCGTGACGTTCAGCCGGCCGACGTCCGGGCCGACGGTGTTCGACGAGCCGATCAGCATCACCTTGTCCCGGGCCACGAACCGGTTGTACGAGGCGGTCACCCGGCTGGCGGTGTGCGTGATGTCGAGCGACCCGTCGTGCACCATGTACGGCCGGCCGAAATAGACCGGCAGCCCGCTGTCCGGGTTGTCGCCGTCGGTGAAGGTGTTGTGGTCGACCCAGACGTTCTCGCTGCGCCGTACCGACATCAGGTCGAACTGGGAATTCCAGTTGCCGGCCTCCCCGTCCGTCGGCGACCACGCCGGGAAACAGTCCCGGGCGTCGGCGAAGGTCAGGTTGCGCACGATGACGTTGTTCGCGGTGTCCACCATCAGGGTCAACCCGGCGAGGGTGGCGCCGCGCAGCCCGACGATGGTGGTGTTCGGCCCGACGTTGATCTGGGTCTGCCGGGTCTGGTTCGCCACCGACCGCACCCGGGCCTCCTCCAGCGGCCCGGACGGCGCCACCCGCCCCCAGCTCACCGGGTCGTACGCCGTCAGGTACGCGTCCAGCGAGTACCCGGGGTCGGCCAGGTCGGCGCAGTCCAGCAGCCGCCCGTCGGCGTCCTCGAACCCGTCGACCGACCCCTTGACATAGATGATCTTCGGAGTGGCGTTGCTCCTGTTGGTGGCGTTGTCGCCACCGAGTGCGTCCACCAGCTCGGTCCGGGTCCCGACCACGTGCACCTGCTCCGGGGTGGCCGCCGAACCGCCGGTGGTGCCGGGGCCGGCCGCGGCCCAACCGTCACCGGCCGGCAACGCCTGCCGGCCCAGCAGGCGGGCTCCCCGGGACAGTCCGTCTTTTCCGTGTGTGCCGGCCGTCGCGGGCGCCGCCACCAGGGCGCCGGAGACCGCGAGAAGACTGCCGACCATGGCTGCGGTCAACCTGCTCGATCGCATCCCACTCTCCGCGTCTGTCTACCGTTTACCGGATCTCGTAACGGTTACGAAATCCTCTTGTTATTGAACGGTAGGTAGGATCACTTAAAAGTGTCAATGCGTTCTGTTTGCAGGTATTTTGCATTGAAGAAAGACAATATCGATTAGCTCGGCGGCCGTATGCCGAGTAGAGGCTATTCGGTCCGATTTCTATCGGACAGTTGTCCCCGTGATTTGCAGCCTGTCGTACGTTTTCACGCAGCGGGCCCGGTCGTCACGCATCGCCCGCCTCCCTCTCCACCGCCGCCCGGTGCGGCTTCACCGCCCACGGCACACCCAACTCCGACAGCAGCGCGCCCTCGGCCGCCGCCCGGCGCAGCACCGCGTTGACCCCCCGGATCGTCAGTACCCGGTCCGGCCCGGCACCGGTCGCCACCACCCGCTCGCCGCCGACCAGCTCCGGTTCCGGAGCGGCCGAGATCGCCTGCACCAGGGCGGTGAACGCCGCCGTCCGGGCAAGCGGCGCGATCAGCGGCACCCCGGGGTCGGCCCGGTGCGCCAGCAGGTTCTCCAGCAGGTTCACCCGGCCCGGCACCTCGCGTGACCCCGGGTCACCGGGCAGCGTCAGCCGGTCCGTGGTGTATTCCAGCACCGCCCGGCCGGCCGTGCCGTGCACGATCACCTCACCGGCGATGAACTCCTCCCCGGCGAGCGTCACCGCCGCAAGCACCGGCAGGCCGCAGCCGAGGGTCGCCCGCAGCGCGGCGGTGTCGTCCACCTCGATCGGCCGAGTCCGGTAGCGCTCCAGCTCGACCTGCGCCGGCCAGTCCGGCGGCGTACCGTCCACTGTGGTTAGCGGTGCGACCGCGCCGGCCGTCACCGCCGCGCCGGCCACCGCCAGGCACTGCATCACCGCGTGGGCCAGCGGATTCACGAGTACGCCGTCCAGCGCCGGCCGCCCGTCGAGGCTGCGCCGACCCGCCCAGGGTGCCCGGGCGTAGTAGCCGTCGGTGCGTTGCCAGGAGGCCACCGTGGAGATCCCGGTGACCCGGCCCAGCCGGCCGCCGGCCACCGCCGAGGTCAGCTCGCGCAGGGCCGTCGAGCCGAGCGCCTGGAACCCGATCTGGGCCACCCGACCCGCCTCGGCCAGCGCGGCGGCCAGGGTGCGATGCTCGGCCAGCGAGAGCACCGGCGGCTTCTCCAGCAGCAGGTCGGCGCCGGCCCGGATCGCGTCCAGCGCGATCGGCAGGTGGGTGTGCGGCGGGGTGCAGACCACCACCACGTCCGGCCGGGTTGCCGCGAGCATCTCCCGATGGTCGGTGAAGACCCCCGTCCCGGGCGGAACCGGCGCGTCCGGTGCCGCCTCCACCGGGCGTACGTCGACCAGGGCGACCAGCTCCAGCTTCCCGGCGTCGTGCAGCGGGGCGAGGTACCGGCGGTGCCACAGTCCGTGCCCGCTCGCCCCGACCAGCGCCACCCTCGGCGGCGCACCGACCGTTGTCATACGACACCCGCCAACGTCTTCTCCACCCCGTGCCGGTCCAGCGCGGTCAGCCACTCGATGACCAGGTCGCGTACCTCGTCGTCGGTGGCGAGTTCCGCCGGGAAGACCTCGGTCAACCCGAACAGCGCCTCCACCGCACCGGCCGGGGAGTCCTTGCCGGCGGCCAGGGCCGCCCGGATCCGGTCGGCGAGCGGGTCGTCCAGCGGCAGCGGCGTACCGTCGTCGGCCCGGCCCTGGGCGAAGCGCATCCAGGCCGCCACCACCAGGGCCGCCCACCGGGGCCGGGCGCCGGCCGCGCGCAGGTCCGCGATGGTGTGCAGTACCCGCTGCGGCAGCTTCTGCGAGCCGTCCATGGCGATCTGGATGGTGCGGTGCCGGATCACCGGGTTGGCGAACCGCTCCAGCACCTCCTCGCCATAGTCGACCACCGAGACCCCGTCCGGCGGGGTGAAGCTGCTCGCCACGTCCTCGGCGATCAGCCGACGCAGCACCCCGGTCAGGTGCGGGATCTCCAGCGCCTCCGCGATCGTCTCTCGGCCGGCCAGCGCGCCGAGGTACGCGGTCGCCGAGTGCACGCCGTTCAGCGCCCGCAGCTTGAGCCGCTCCCACGGGCCGGCGTCGTCGGTCAGTACCGCCCCGGCCCGCTCCCAGGCCGGTCGCCCGCCCGGGAACCGGTCCTCGATCACCCACTGCCGGTACGGCTCGGCGGCCACCGCCGCCAGGTCGCTGACCCCGAGCGCCGCCTCCGCGTCGGCCAGGGTCTGCGGGGTACTCGCCGGCACGATCCGGTCCACCATGGTGCCCGGGAAGCTGACGTTCTCGCGCAGCCAGTCGGCGATCCGCTCGGACCGGCCGCCCGCGCCCGCGCTGACCAGTCGCAGCGCCTGGCCGACCAGGCTGTGCAGCCGGACCCCGTTCGACGGCAGATTGTCGCAGCTCACCACCGCGATCGGCCCGGCCTCGCGGACCGCCCGGGTGAGCAGGCCCCGGACCAGCAGGCCCGGCACGGTCTGCGGCGGCCGGTCGGTGGTCAGGTCGGCCAGCACCGCCTCGTCCGGCCGGAGCCGGCCGGTCGCCGGGTCGAGCTGGTACGCCTTCTCGGTCACCGTCAGCGTGACCACCCGGATCGCCGGGTCGGCCAGCAGCGCGACGATCGCCGCCGGGTCGCTGGCCGCGTGCCGGACCTCGGCGAGCGCCCCGACCACCCGGGTCTGGTTGCCCGCCCCGGAGGTGCTGGTCACGCTGAACAGGCAGTCCTGGGCGGCGAGCGTGGTCACCACGTCGGTGCTGCGCGGTGCCACCCCGACGATGCCCCAGTCGCCACCGGCCGCCGCAAGCGCCTCCTCGGTGTAGACCGCCTGGTGGGCCCGGTGGAACGCGCCCAGCCCGAGGTGCACGATCCCGGCCGGTACGGCACCGGGCCGGACCAGCGGGCGGCTCGACGCCGGCAGCCGGCGCAGCGTGCCGAGGCCGAGCCGGGACGCGCCGACGGTCACGCCCATACCGGCCCGTCCGGGAAGGAGTACTCGGCGATCGAGTCGGGCTTCATCGTGGCGCTGTAACCGGGATTTTCCGGCAGCAGGTAGCGGCCCTCGCGGGTGCGTACCGGGTCGACGAAGTGCTCGTGCAGGTGGTCGACGTACTCGACCATCCGGCCGTCCAGCGAGGTGCCGACCCGCAGATAGTCGAAAATCGCCAGGTGTTGCACGTATTCACAGAGGCCGACGCCGCCGGCGTGCGGGCAGATCGGCACGCCGAACTTCGCCGCCATCAGCATCACCGAGAGCACCTCGTTGACCCCGCCGATCCGGCAGGCGTCGATCTGGCAGACCCGGATCGCCTCGGCCTGCATGAGCTGCTTGAAGATGACCCGGTTCGCCGCCACCTCACCGGTGGCGACCCGACAGCGCCCGCCGGAGAGCCCGGTCACCGCCTCGGCGATCCGGGCGTGCCCGAGTACGTCGTCGGCGTGCGTCGGCTCCTCGATCCAGTACGGGTCGAACTCCACCAGTCTCGCCATGTTGGCGATCGCCTCGTCCACGTCCCAGACCTGGTTGGCGTCCATCATCAGCAGCGCGTCCGGACCGATCTCCTCGCGGATGATCCGCGCCCGGCGTACGTCGTCGTCCACCGGCCCGCCGACCTTCATCTTCATCGCCCGCCACCCCTGGGCGTACGCCTCCCGGGTCAGCGCCCGGACCTTGTCGTCCGGATAGCCGAGCCAGCCGACCGAGGTGGTGTAGGAGGGAAAACCGTCCCGTTCCAACTCGGCGAGCCGGTCCGCCAGCCCGACCTGTCCCTTGTCCAGGATGGCGACCGCCTCGGCCGGGTTGATCGCGTCGACGATGTGGTGGAAGTCGACGTTGCGGACCAGTTCCTCGCTCGGCATCTCGGCGAGCAGCCGCCACAACGGCTTGCCCGCCAGCTTGGCTCGCAGGTCCCAGACCGCGTTGACCAGCGCGCCGGTCGCCATGTGGATGACGCCCTTCTCCGGCCCCAGCCAGCGCAGTTGCACGTCGGCGCTGAGCGACCGCCAGAACGCCACCGGCTCGGCGGCGATGCCGTCGACGGACCTGCCGACGACGTGGTGGGCCAGGGCCCGGACCGCCGCACAGGTCAGTTCGTTGCCCCGGCCGTTGGTGAAGGTGAACCCGGCCCCGAAGACCCCGTCCGGCGCGTCGGTGCGCAACTCGACGTAGGTCGCCGAGTAGTCGCCCCGGTTGATCGCGTCCGAGCCGTCCCCGGCCGCCGCCGTCGGAAACCGCACGTCGTGCACGTCGACGCCGGTGATGGTGACCGTCACTGTGCTTGCCTTCCGTTCACGACTGCGGGACTCACTCGCTTCGCTCGCTCATTCCTCGCGCTCACCGGGCTTGCCTTTCGTTCCCGACTGCGGGACTCATTCGCTTCGCTCGCTCATTCCTCGCGCTCACCGGTCAGTGCTCCCGAGCTTGAAGACCTTCTTGGGCAGGTGGTAGGCGAGGTCGACGATGGTCTCGGCCGCCTCGTCCAGCGGCAGCCGGTCCTCGGCGACGAGCCGGGCCAGGAATCCGGCGTCGATCCGCCGGGCCACGTCGTGGCGTACCGGGATCGAGCAGAACGCCCGGGTGTCGTCGACGAAACCGGCGGTGTTGTAGAAGCCGGCGGTCTCGGTGACCGCCTCGCGGAACCGGCGCAGCACCTCCGGCGAGTCCAGGAACCACCAGGGCGCGCCGAGGTAGAGCGCCGCGTAACCGCCGGCCAGCGGGGCCAGTTCCCGGGTGAAGGTGTACTCGTCCAGCGTGTAGACCACCACCCGCAACCGGGGATCGTTGCCGTACGCGTCCAGCAGCGGGGTGAGCGCGTGCAGGTATTCGGTGGCCTGCGGAATGTCGCCGCCGACGTCCCGACCGTGTCTGGCGTAGAGCCACCTGTTGTGGTTGCGTACCGAGCCGGGGTGGAGCTGCATCACCAGACCGTCCTCGATGGACATCTTGGCGAACTCGACCAGCATGTGCGCCCGGAACGCCTCGGCGTCCTCGGCGGTCGCCTCGCCGCGCAGGCCGCGCTCGTAGAGGGTGCTCGCCTCGGCCTCACCCAGCCGCAGGGTCAGCGCGGTCGGGTGGCCGTGGTCGCTGGAGGTCGCCCCGGCGGCGATGAACGCCTGGCGGCGCCCGCGCAGCGCGGCAAGATAGCCGGGGTACCGGCCGGTGTCCTCCCCGGCGATCTCGCCGAGCCGTACGACGTTCTCGGCCCAGCCGTCGAACTCCATGTCGACGACGTTGTCCGGCCGGAAGGTGGTGATCACCCGGCCACCCGGCCCGCCCCAGCCGTCGGCGGCGAGCTTGGCGTGCCGGCCCAGCTCGTCGAGCGGCGACTCGGTGGTGGCCAGTACCTCGATGTTGAAGCGGTCGAAGAGTGCCCGAGGCCGGAACTCCGGCTGGCCGAGCTGCGCCGAGATCGCGTCGTAGATCTCGTCGGCGGTGCCCGCGGAGAGTCGGGTCTCGATTCCGAAGACGTTCCGGAAGGTCTCCTCCAGCCAGAGCCGGCTCGGGGTACCCCGGAACAGGTGCCAGTGCGCCGCGAACCGCCGCCAGATGGTCCGCCCGTCCGTCTCCACCGGCTCGCCGTCCACCGCCGGTACGCCCAGCTCGGCCGGGGTGACCCCCTGGCTGAGCAGCATCCGGGTCAGGTAGTGGTCCGGCACGATGATCAGCCGCGCCGGGTCGGGGAATGCGAGGTCGTCGGCGAGGATGCCCGGGTCCACGTGCCCGTGCGGCGAGATCAGCGGCCGGTCCCGGACCAGCGCGTACAGCTCGCGGGCGATCGCCCGCTGGCTGGGCTCGGACGGGAACAGCAGGTCGGGCCGGTCGGATGGTGCGGACACGGGCTGGCTCCTCGCGATCAGGGGATGGTGAGCAGCTCGGCGACGCGTACCGGCTGCCCGGTTTCGAAGGATCGGTTCGCGGCCAGGCCGGTGAGCAGGGCGAGCGCGCCGTCCCGGGCGGTGGCGGCCCGGTCCATCGGGTCGGTGTGGCGGCCGAAGAGCACCGCGGTCATCCGGGCGTCCGCGCCGCCGTGTCCGGTACGCGTGTAGCCGGAGACCGGTACCTCCCGGGGCTGCTCCCAGAACGGCCGCACGGTGATCTTCGCCCAGCCCTCCTCCACGGCCGCCTGTACGCCGTGCAGCGCGGCACCCTTCAGCTCGCCGGCCGCCTGCGGGCTGACGAAGTCGCTCTCCACCACCTCGAGTTCGAGCCGCCCCCGGCTGCCGTTGAACATCACCCGGTAACCCTCCCAGGGCGCGTACGCGGTCAGGTGGTAGGTCATGGTGGCACCGCTGTCGTACCGCGCCAGCACCGCCATGTCGTCCTCGATGGTCACCCCGGGCGCGAAGACGTTCTGGTCGCGGTGGTAGCCGTCCTCGACCTCCGCCTCCAGGTAGAGCGCCCGCAGCCTCGGGTGGTCGGCCAGGTGCAGCGCGAACGGGTCGTCCGCGGCGGCCGGCGAGCCGTGCGCCCGGTCGTACGGCCGGGCGTAGCCGTGCCGCTTGCCGGCCACGTCGCCGTAGAAGAAGAGCCGGCCGGAGGCGTAGACCTGCACCGGCCTCGCGTCCAGCCACCAGTTGACCAGGTCGAAGTGGTGACTCGCCTTGTGCACCATCAGCCCGCCGGAGTTGGCCTTGTCCCGGTGCCAGCGCCGGAAGTAGTCGGCACCGTGGCGTACGTCGAGCAGCCACTCGAAGTGCACGGAGCCGATCTCGCCGATGGCGCCCTCGGCGAGTACCTCCCGGACCTTCTCGTGCAATGGGTTGTAGCGATAGTTGAAGGCGACCGAAACTTTCCGGCCGGTTTCCGTAACGGTACGCAGGATCCGCTCGCACCGGACCACGTCGGTGGTCATCGGCTTCTCGGTGATCACGTCACACCCGGCCCGCAGCGCCGCGACGATGTAGTCGTCGTGCGTCCGGTCCACAGTGGTCACCAGGACCACGTCGACCCGTTCCTTCTCCAGCATGGAGGAGAACTCGCTGGCCAGGTACGTCGGCACCGGGTCGAAGTCGAGTTCCGCGAGCCAGCCGTTGTGCGCGTTCATCCGGGCCGGGTTGACGTCGGCGAAGGCGACGAGCTCGGCCGTGTTCGGGTGGTCCAGCACCAGTGCTCGGACGAACATCTCCGCGCGCGCGCCCGTACCGACCAGGGCGAAGCGCTGCCTTCCCGGGGTAACCGACATCCCAGCTCGCCTCCGTTGGCTGCAAAGGTTTGCAGGAGAAGTAACCACGCACGCCGGGCGGCCGTCAACGACCCGTAGCAAAGCTGCGGCCTTTATCCAAATTTGTAACTATGGGAGTGCTCCCATCGCTGCGTACCGCAACAGAGCCGTAACCAAGCACCGTTGACACCTGAGCAACCGTTTGCATTAATTGGCCAACCAAGTGACGGCAGACACACCGGCAGCCACAGAGAGGACTCGCGTGCCAGCCACCATTCGAGACGTCGCGCGGGCCTCCGGGGTGCACATCTCCACCGTCTCGCGGACGTTCTCGGCCCCACACCTGGTCAACCCGGAGACCCGGAACCGGGTGCTGGCCTGCGCCGAACACCTCGGCTACCGGCCCAACCGGGCCGCCCGGGCACTGATCACCGGGCGCACCCACAACATCGGCCTGATCATCGCCGACATCGCCAACCCGTTCTTCCCGCCGCTGATCAAGGCGGCGGAGAGCCAGGCCCGGCAGCGCGACTACCACATCTTCATCGCCGACACGAATGAGGACCCGGCGGCCGAGGAGGACCTGGTGCACGCCCTGGCCAAGCAGGTCGACGGCGTGCTGCTGTGCAGCCCACGGATGAGCAACAGCCTGATCGAGCAGCTCAGCCGCGAGGTGCCGCTGGTCGTGATCAACCGCCAGGTCACCGGCCTGCCGGCCGTGGTGATGGACGTCGGCCAGGGCGCCCGGCTCGCCGTCGAACACCTGACCGGGCTCGGACACCGCGAACTCGCCCTGCTCGGCGGGCCGCGCGGCTCGTGGACCAACCGGGAGATCCGCCGGGCGGCCACCGCCGCCGCCCGGGCCGCGGACGCCTCCCTGACCGTGCTCGGGCCCAACCCGCCCACCGAGGGCGGCGGCATCGCCATGGCCGAACAGGTCCGCCGGACCGGCGCCACCGCCGTGCTCGCCTACAACGACCTGATGGCGATCGGCCTGATGGAAGGGCTGGACTCGCTCGGGCTACGGGTGCCCCAGGACATCAGCGTCGTCGGGATCGACGACATCGCGCTGAGCCGGCTCACCCGGCCCAAATTGACGACGGTGGCCACGCCAACCGCGGCCGCCGGCCGGACGGCCGTCGACATGCTCCTGCAACACGACGGTTCCTCCACCGCACGCGCCGGGCGCGGCGGCGGACGGACCAGTACCGCCGACGACCGTCGCACCACCGCACAGGTAAGCCTGCAGACCGAGTTGGTCATCCGCGACTCGACGGGCGTCGGTCCGGCGGCTTCGGCCGACCGGCCCGGAACGGCGGCAACAGCCGACCGCCCGGGCGCGGCATCTCCTGCTCGCCCGGGCCCGCACGGCCATCCGGCCCCGGGCGGCGCGACCGCGGCCACCCCCGAAAGTGTCGCCTCCTAACGCCAAGGAGTGAGCGAAAATGCACCCCGCCACACCCCCGACGGCGAACGCGCCTGCCGCGCGTAGCCACCGTACCCTGCACCGTCGAGGCCTGCTCCGGATCACCGCCGCGATGGTCGCCCTTCCCCTCGTCCTCGGCGCCACCGCCTGCGGCGGCGACGACGAGGCGAGCACCGACCCGAACGCCAAGGTCGAACTCTCGATCTTCTGGTGGGGCGGGGAGGCGCGCGCAAAGCTCACCGAGGAGGCCCTGGCGCTCTACACCGCCAAGCACCCCAACGTGACGTTCAAGAAGACCTGGCAGGCCAACCAGGGCTACTTCGACAAGCTCGCCACGTTGACCGCCGGCGGCGACGCGCCGGACATCTTCCAGATCGACGACAACTACCTCACCGAGTACGCGTCCCGGAGTACCACGCTCGACCTGACCAAGCACAAGGACGACGGCAAGCTCGACGTCTCCAAGTTCCCGGAGAGCCTCTGGCAGTACGGCGTGGTGGACGGCAAGCTCGCCGGGGTCGCGTTCGGGGAGAACACCCAGGGCCTGGTCTACAACAAGTCGCTGCTCCAGAAGCACAGCCTGCCGGAGCCGACCACCGGGATGACCTGGGAGGCGTTCATCGCCTGGGCGGCGAACGCCAGCAAGGTCACCAAGGTTCCCGGCACGATGGACCCGAGCGCCGACTACAAGGCGCTCTGGGTCTGGCTGCGCCAGCAGGGCAAGGATCTCTACAAGGGCAAGGAACTCGGCTTCACCGCCGACGACCTGACCAAGTGGTTCGAGCTGTGGAAGGGCGCCCGCGACCAGGGGGCCACTCCCACGCCGGACGTGATCCACGAGGGCAACGCCACCGACATCACCAAGCAGCTCGTGGTGACCGGCAAGGCGGGTACGTCGTTCGTCTGGGCCAACCAGATGCCGGAGCTGAAGAAGAACACCAAGGACGAGCTGGGCGTCATCGCGTACCCGGGTGACCCGAGCGCGCAGTGGGCCCGGGCCTCGATGTACTTCTCGGTGTTCGGCAAGACCAAGAAGGCCGACGTCGCGGTGGACGTGATCAACTTCCTGGCCAACGACCCGGAGGCCGGCAAGATTCTCGGTACCGACCGTGGCCTGCCGTCCAACCTGGACGTACGCAAGACGGTCAGCGACTCGGTGACCGACCCGGCGATGAAGCAGTCGATCCAGGTCGAGAACGAACTCGGCGCCAAGTTCGGCCCGTCCCCGCAGGTACCGCTGAAGGGGCACAGCAAGGTCCGGTCGGAGCTGATCAAGTTCGCCGAGGAGGTCCAGTACGGGCGGCAGACCCCGGCCCAGGCCGCGGCCGCCTACTACGAGGCCGCCAAGGCAGCGATCGCCTAGCCGCTGCGCGGTCACACGTTCGGAGAGGAGTTGGCTCGTGGCGTTGACCACGGCGCCCAACCCGACTCCGCCGGCCAGGGAAACCGTCCGGGCCTCCGCCAAGTCGCGGAGGCCCGGACGGACCCGGCACGGCGAGGGTCTGGCCGGTTACGTCTTCCTGTCGCCCTGGCTGCTCGGCCTGATGGCCGTCACGGCGATACCCATGCTGCTGTCGCTCTATCTCAGCTTCACCAACTACGACATCCTGACCGACCTCTCCGACGTCGAGTGGGTGGGGCTGGCGAACTACGAGCGGATGTTCACCGCCGACCCGTCGTACTGGCACGCGGTGCAGGTGACGTTGTCGTTCGGGCTGATCGCCGTACCCCTGAAACTGGCCGCGGCGCTCGGGGTCGCGCTGCTGCTCAACCGTGCCTGGCGCGGAGTCGGGCTGTTCCGGGGTCTGTTCTATCTGCCGTCGCTGCTCGGCGGCAGCGTGGCGCTGGCCATCGTCTGGGTCAGCATGTTCAACCGGGACGGCGCGTTCAACTCGTTCCTGAGCCTCTTCGGCATCCAGGGCAAGCCGTGGGTCAACGACCCGGAGTGGTCCCTGGAGACCCTGATGGTGCTCGCCATCTGGCAGTTCGGCGCACCGATGGTGATCTTCCTGGCCGGGCTGAAGCAGGTGCCGACCGAGCTGTACGAGGCGGCGGCGGTCGACGGCGCCGGCAAGCTCCGGCAGTTCGTCAACATCACGCTGCCGATGCTCTCCCCGGTGATCTTCTTCAACCTGGTACTGGAGACGATCAACGGTTTCCAGGGCTTCACCTCGGCGTTCGTGCTCAGCAACGGCACCGGCGGCCCGGTCGACTCGACCCTGATGTACACGCTGAACCTCTACATCACCGGCTTCACCGAGCTGGAGATGGGCTACGCCTCCGCGATGGCCTGGGTCTTCCTGGTCGCGATCGCCCTGATCACGGTGGTCTTCTTCAGCACCGGCCGGTTCTGGGTGCACTACTCGGACGGAGACGGAAACTGATGGTCGCCCAGACTCCGACCCTGCCCCGGCCCGGCGGTACGCCGGCCGCCACCCGCCGCCGCCCGAGCGGTGCCGGCCGGCAGGCGGTCCGGCTGCTGATCCTGGTCGCGATCCTCGCGGTGGTGCTCTATCCGCTGTTCTGGATGGTCGGCACCTCGTTCAAGTCGCAGGAAGAGATCGTCAGCAACATCGGGCTGCTGCCTCGGGAGTTCACCCCGGGCAACTTCGCCGACGGCTGGACCAACTTCGACGTCAACTTCGGCCGGTTCTTCCTGAACAGCGCGGTGGTCAGCCTGCTCACCGTGGTCGGCAACGGCGTTTCGTGCCTGCTCGCCGCGTACGCCTTCGCGCGGCTGCGGTTCCGGCTGCGCGGGCTCTGGTTCGCCGTCATGATCGGTACGCTGCTGCTCCCCGGGCACGTGCTGATCGTGCCGCAGTACATCCTGTTCCAGAAGACCGGGATGGTCGGGGCCGCCTGGCCGTACCTGCCGCTGGTGTTGCCGCAGTTCCTCGCCACCGAGGCGTTCTTCGTCTTCCTGATGGTGCAGTTCATGCGAGGCATCCCGCGCGAACTGGACGAGGCAGCCAAGATCGACGGCGCCACCTCGTACGGCATCTTCCGGCACGTCATCCTGCCGCTGAGCCGGCCGGCGCTGGTCACCACGGCGATCTTCTCGTTCATCTGGACCTGGAACGACTTCTTCCGGCAGTTGGTCTACCTCTCCGACCTGGAGGACTACACGGTCCCGGTGGCGCTGACCCTGTTCATCGACTCGACCAGCCAGAGCGCGGTCGGCCCGATGTTCGCGATGTCGCTGCTCTCGCTGCTGCCGGTGTTCCTCTTCTTCATCGCCTTCCAGCGGATGCTGGTCGAGGGCATCAACACCAGCGGGCTCAAGGGATGACCCCGCCACCCGCCCCGAACTGGCCGGAGGAGCCGCTGCCGGCGGCGGCCCGGCCGGACTGGCGGGAGACGCTCCGCACCGCCAGTGACCTGGCGCTGCTCGGCATCGTCGTCGCGCTCGCCTCGCTGCCGGTGGTCACCGCGGGAGCCGCGGTCGCCACCGGCAGCGCCGCGCTGCACCACTGGATCGAGACCGGGAACTGGCCGGGGGTACGCCCGGTGTTGCGGGACTTCCGTCGCGCGGTGCTGCCCGGCATCCTGCCGACCGTGCTGGCCGGGGTCGCCGGGGTCGTACTCGCGGTGAACCTGCTGGCGCTGACCCGGGGCGTCGTACCCGGCGGCGCGGTGCTGGTGCTGGTCACCGCCGCGCTGGCGGTGGCGGCCGGCGGCTTCGCCGGGCTGACCGTGGTACGCCTCGGCCAGCGGGGCGGCCAGGGCTGGCGGGACGCGCTCCGGGCGGCGGCGCAGACCGGGCGGGACCGTCCGGTGATCCTGCTCGGCACCGCCGGCACCGTCGCGCTGGCGACCCTGCTCTGCGTGCTCGTGCTGCCGCCGCTGACCCCGATCCTGGTCGGCTACACCCTCTTCGGGCTGCACGCCACCACCCGCCGGCTGGCCGGCGCGCCGTAATCCACAGGGGACGCCGGATAGCCAGCTCTGCCCCGCGCCCGCCCTCTACAGTGGACGCCGAATTGCCACCGCCTCCGCCCCGCGCATCGGCGTGCACCCGGAACGGCTGGTCAGGACTCTCCGTCGGCGGTGTGCCGGACCGGCGTGAACCGCACCGGGATCGACTTCGGGGTACGCCCCCACGGGGAGGGGACCGCCTGCAACTCCTCGGCCGGGATGGCCAGCCGTACCCCGGGCAGCAGGTGCAGTGCGGTCTCGACGGCGGTACGCACGATCAGCCGGGCCGGGATCTGCGCCGGGCAGGCGTGCGGGCCGGCACCCCAGGAGAGGTGCGCCCGGTTGCCGACCTCCCGCCACGGCTCACCGGTGGGGTGGATCCGGGGGTCCGCGTTGGCGGCGGTCAGCCCGAGGATCATCGCGTCGCCGCGCCGTACCGGCTGCCCGGCGAGTTCGGTGTCGCGCAGCGCGTACCGGGCCGGTGCGTTCGTCATCGGCGGGTCCCGCCACAGCACCTCGTCGATGGCGTCGTCCACGCCGAGCCGGCCGCCCCGGAGCCGTCCGGCGAACCGCTCGTCGGTGAGCATCAGCCGCAGCGTCTGGGCGATGCAGCTCATGGTGTTCTCGTTCGCCGCGACCAGCATCAACACCATGGTGTCGTAGACCTCGGCGTCGCCCCGCAGGTTCGGGTGCTGGGCCAGATATGTGGTCAGGTCGGCCGACGGGGTCGCCCGGCGGGCCGCCACGACGTCGGCGAGGATCTTCATGACCTTCTCCCGGGCGGCCAGCGCGTCGGCGCCCCAGGCGAACATCGCGGCCAGCCCGGCCTGGAGTTCGTGGCTCTGCACGGCGTCCAGGCCGAACCGGTCCGCGACGGCCAGTACCGGGACGATCGCCGCGTAGTCGGCGACCAGGTCCGCCTCGCCCCGGCCGGCGAACGAACCGATCACGTCGGTACAGAGCGCGGCGACCGACCGGCGCATCGCCCGCTGGTCGATCTCGGCCATCCCACCGGAGATCGGGGCCCGCAGCCGGCGGTGCCGCTCGCCGTTGACGAAGAAGGCGTTGTCGTACGGCGACATCATCGGGCGCAGCAGCGAGTCCGCCGGCAGGCTGCCGTCGTGGTGCGCCGCCCAGTCGTCCGGGTCGCAGGAGTAGACCTGCTCCTGCCGGGTGACCGTGAGGATCTCCGGATAGCCCATGACCAGCCAGGCGTGCACACCCGGCTCCAACTCCACCGGGGCGACCGGGCCGTGCTCGGCCCGGAGCCGGGCGAAGACGTGCTGCGGGTCGGGGCAGGCGGTGGTGGCGGCCAGCGGCATCAGTCCGGTCAGCTCGGCCAGCGGCTTGCGGGCGGCGGGGCTCTCGATCGCGGCAGAGGTTGTCACGAGACCATTTCCTGGGAGACGGGAAGGTGCTGCGGGGCGTCAGCCGGCCCGGTGGCCGAGGTGTCGACGGCGTACTGGACGAGGGTCGTCAACGCGGCCAGCGCGGAGCCGCGGTCCCGGGCGTCGCAGTCCAGGACCGGCGTATCCGGCAGCAGGTCCAGGGCGGTACGCAGCTCGTCGGCGGAGTGCGGCACCGTGTCCGGGAAGTGGTTGACCGCCACCACGAACGGCAGCTCGGTGCCGATCTCCAACTGGTCGAAGACCTCGAAGCTCGCCTCCAGCCGACCGGGCCGGGTGTCGACCAGCACCAGGACCCCGGCGGCGCCCTCGGCGAGCCCCTCCCACAGGTCCCAGAACCGCCGCTGCCCCGGGGTGCCGAAGAGGTACAGCGCCAGGGTGTCGTCGAGGGTGATCCGGCCGAAGTCCATCGCCACGGTGGTGGTGCGCTTGTCGTCGACCCCGGCGAGGTCGTCCACCCCCTCGCTGACCTGGGTGACGATCTCCTCGGTACGCAGCGGGCTGATCTCGCTGACCGCGCCGATCAGGGTGGTCTTGCCGACCCCGAAGCTGCCGACCACCAGGATCTTCACCGACTTGGTCACTGTCCCGGGCAGGTAGCCGTCAGAGCGCACGGAGACCATTCAGCACCTCTTGCAGTAGTTCCCGGGGAAGCTGCGCGGAGCGGGGACTTCCGGCCCGCGCGGTCAGGTGGCCGGAGTCGACCAGGTCGCTGGCGAGCACGCGTACGACACTGACCGGCAACTCCAGCCGGGCGGCGACCTCGACCAGGGAGAGCAGTCCCCGGCACATCGCCAGCAGGGCACGTTCCTGACGACCGGCCGAGATCGGCAGCGGAGGCGCCGGATCGGTCGCGATCAGCAGCGTGTCGACACTGATCGTGTTACGCGACGGGCGGGCCCGCCCCTTCGTCAGCACGTACGGCCGCAGCGCCGAGTCGCGGTATTCGCGGCTCCGGTCGTCAGGAGGGGTCATCCACGCTCCCCGGGTCCGGTCTGTCCTGTCCTGGCCTGACCTCGCCGCGCCCGATCATGCCCCGGCGCCGTGCCGGGCCGTGGTGGCGAGGTTACGTTCACCGATCTTGTTGACCTGGGCCTGCATCTGCTGGGCGATGAGTGCCGGATCGACGGCCGGTTCGGTCACCACCGCCAGGTGCGAGCCGTCCCCGGCCCGCCGGACGAAGAGGTATCCGCCGTCGAACTCGATCAGCAGCGAACGAAGGGACCGCCCGTCGGACCCGAACTCCCGGCCCACGCTCCGGCCGAGCGACTGCAACCCGGAACAGGCTGCCGCCAGCCGGTCGGCGACGTCCTGCTCGGTGTGCTCGGACCGGACCATCGCCAGACCGTCGGCGGAGAGCACCACGGCGTGCCGGACGTACGGCACCGAGACCACCTCGGCCAGCATCCAGTTCTGGTCTTGCTTCGCGCTCATCGTTCGTCTTCCTCCGTGGTTGTCGGCGGTCAGCGAGAGCCCTCCGGATCCGGTTCACCACCGGTCCGGCCGCCCTCGATGAAGGCGCCCATCCAGGAGCCGGCCTGCTCCGGCGTCGGCTCCGAGGACACCGCCGCCGGCTCCGCCAGCTCGGCGGCGACCGGTTCCGCCGCTTCCGGGGCGGCCGACACGGTCTCGCCCCGGCGGGACCGCCGACGGGGCAGGGTCACCCCGACCGCCGGATCGGCCGGTTCCGCCTCGACCGGCCTCGGTCCCGGTTCCGGTCGTACGGCCGGCGGCTCGGTCACCACCGCCGGTGGCGGGCGCATCAGCACCGCCTCCGGCGGCTCCACCGTCTCCACGACCTTCGACGGGATCAGCACCACGGCCCGCAGCCCACCGTACGGGGACTCGCTCAGGTCCGCCCGGAAACCGTGCCGGCGTACGTAGTGGCCGACGACGGCGAGCCCGGTCTGCGGAATCTCGCCCAGTTCGCCGAGCCCGACCGGGCGGCGCCCGGAGACCGTCTCCCGGGCCTGCTCCAGCCGGTGGTCGTCCATCCCGATGCCGCCGTCGTCGATCTCGATCACCGCACCGCGTTGCACCCGCCGTACCGTCACCGGAACGGTGGTGGCCGGCGGCGACGACTGGGTGGCATTGGCCAGCAGCTCCGCCACCAGGTGGATGACCGGCTCCACCACCTCGGCGGCGACCGCCACGTCCTGGTCGCCGGAGACCTCGATCCGCTGGTACGCCAGGATCCGGGCCGAGGCGGCACGTACCACGTCCACCATGGCCAGTGGCTCCTGCCACTGCTGCCCCGGCCACTCCGCACAGAGCACGGCGAGGCTCTGGGCGTGCCGGGCCTGCTGCGCGGCGGCGTGGTCGACCCGCATGCTGGACTCCACCACGTCCGGGTCGTGCTGGTGCCGTTCGGCCATCAGCGAGACCTGCTCCTGGATGGAGTGCGCCGCCGTCTGTACCCGCCGGGAGAGCGCCACCACCGCGAGCCGCAACGACTCCTCGCGCTCGTCCGACCCCTTCAGCGCGCCGGTCGCCTCGGCGAGGATCCCGTCCACCAGACCGGCCGCCCGGTCGGCCAGTAGCGGGTCACCTGCGGCGGGCGGCACCGGCGCCCCTGCCAGCACCGCCGGGAGCCGGACCCGGAGCAGGTGTTCGAGGGCGTCGTCCACCGCCGCCGAGCGGGCCTCGGCCCGGTCCCGCCACTGCGTCTCGCGCTCCGCCAACTGGTGCTGGTAGCCCTGTACCTGCCGCTCGAACTCCCGCTCGCGCTCGTCGAACGCCGCCCGGGCGGCCCGTTGCCGGCGCCGGAGCACCGCCAGCAGCACCAGGGCCAGCCCGGCAGCCACCGCCGCCAGCACCGTGACCGCCAACCCCGGCGGGTCGGTGCCGAGCAGCGCGGCGCCCACCGCCGCCGTACCGGCCAGGGCGGTGAGCAGGAAGGCGGCCGACCACACCGAGCGGCCCCCGGGCGAGGGACGACCGGACGAGAGCAGAGGTGTCATGATCACCTTCGAGCGGAAGATCCGGGCAGGACGGAGCCCCAAACCGCAGTTCAGGCACGTGGTGGATGAGGATCGTACCCGATCAGATCGGGGTCACCGCCCACCTGACTGGACAGTTGTCGCTGCCCGGAAGCGCCGAGGTGGTGGCCGCCGCGTCGGACGCCGACCCGGCTCGGGCTATCCGGTGGTGAAGCGGGCGACGAGGAACTCGGAGCGGGCGCCGCAGACGATGACCGAGGTGTTCCAGGAGCAGGAAGCGCCGACGACCTGCTTGAGTTGGCCGAGTTCGGTCAGCTTTCCGGACTCGGCGACCACCCCGGCGACGCTGACGTCCTGGTTGTACTGATTCGGTTGCTCGGCGAAGACCAGCAGGTTTCCGCCGTCCACCCGGACGGCGACCCCGTCCCGGCTCAGCTTCTCGTCCCCGTCGGCGGAGAAGAGTTTCGCCGCCGGGTTGCTGGAGCCCATCTGGACCAGGGCACCCTCGCCGACCGGCAGCAGGCTCTGCGTCGGCGGTACCTTCTTCCGCCATGCCGCCTGCTGGCTGCCGCTCTGGTCGGTCCGGACCGCCACCAGCTCGGTGGTGGTCTCGGTGCCCGAGCCGGCGGTCTCCAGCAGGCAGACCTGCTTCGCGCCGCAGGGCTCCAGGGCGGTCGGCCGGCGACTCTTGTCCGCGTTGTAGATGTTCGTCGGCGCGGCGAGGGTCTCCAGGTCGTACCGGGCCAGGCCGTAGCCGTCGGTCGTCGGCGCGACGAAGAGCTGACCCTCGTACGCCAGCACCTTGGCGTCGGTGTCGGCGGCGTCGGGGCGGGACTTGAGTATCTTGCCGTTGGTCACGTCGACGACCCGGATCGAGTCGTCCGCGCCGATCTGCACGAGTCGCGGCTCGGTACCGCTGTTCGGCAGCGCCGCGACGCCGTCCGGCTCAGTGGCGCCGCCCACCTCCCGGGCGGTCCGCACCGGATAGACCGCGGAGTCGCTGGCGTACTCGCCCTTCGGGCTCGGCTGGGTCCAACCCTTGCCGGTACGGGCGTTGATCCCGATCAACGTGTGGGCGGTCTCGTCGAGCACCACGACGTACTCGTCGAAGAAGTAGAACGTGTCGTCGCCCCGGACCTGCCGGCTCCACAACTGCCTGCCATTGGACGGGTCGAGGGCGATGAGGTCGACCGGGGTAGCACTGCCGATGCCCTCTGTCTTGGCCAGCAGCACGTCCGGCAGCGCCTGGATCCAGTGCCACCCCTCGGCACCGGTCTTCGTGGTGATCCACCGGTCGACCTTCGCCGACTCGGCGTCGAGCACCGCGATGTCCAGCCGCCGGTCGGCCCGCTGGTAGCCGGCATACGCCCGCTGGCCGGCGGTGGCGGTGAAGAACTCGGACGGGTTCTCCTCCTGGGTGGCGATCCGGTCGACCTCCCGGAACGGGGCGAAGTCGAGGCCGGGATAGGGGTCCCGGGTCAGGTAGAGCAGCGTCGCGGCGACCACACCAACCAGCGCGACCAGCGCCCCGGCGCCGATCCAGACCGCCCGGCGGCGTACCAGGCCGGCCAGCCCCGCCGGTGCGGTGCCGCCGGCCGGGCGTGCCGGCCCGGCCGGCTGGCCCGGCCCGCCGGCTCCGAACGGCGCCGGACTGCCCGGCGGGACCGGCTGACCCGGCTGTCCGGGATAGCTGGCGGGGGCCGGCGGATAGCCGCCGACAGCGACCTGGGCGGGTGGTGCGACGGCCCCGGCCTCGTACCCCCCGGTCTGTCCCGGCACCGCGACGCTGCCGGCGGCGGCCGGGCTGGTCGGCACCCCGGCGTCCGCGCCGGCGGTCGTGGCCGCCAGTTCGGCGAGCGCACCCTCCGCGACCGGCAACTCCGGCTGTTCGAGTACGGTCGGCGCGATGCCGAGGTCGGCGTGCAGCATCCGGGCCACCAGCGGGACCCGCGACGAGCCGCCGACCAGGAACAACCCGGCGAGCTGGTCGACGCCGAGCCGGCTGTTGGCGATCACCGACGCGGCCTCGAAGACCCCTCGGCGCAGCAGCGGGCCGACCACGCTCTCCAACTCGTCCCGGGTCAGGTGCAGCGCCTGCTCGACGCCGGGCACCGGAACCGGCGCGGTCGCGGCCCGGGACAGCATCTCCTTGGCTCCGCGTACGTCGTCCCAGAACTGCCGGCGGCTGCGCCACTGACTGGCCGTGGCCGGGCGGCTGAGCTGCTCCCAGATCGGCCCGTGCGCGGTCCGGAGTACCCCGCCGAGGTGCTCGACCAGCGCCGAGTCGAGGTCGAGCCCGCCGAGGTCGGCGACGCCGCCCGAGCCGACCACCACGAACCGGGCCCGGCCGGTCTCGTCGGTACCCTCGTTCCGGACCACCGCGATGTCCAGGGTGCCACCGCCGAAGTCGAAGACCGCCAGCGCGGACCGGACCGGTACCGGCCGGCGCAGCACGTCGGCGAAGTAGCGGGCGGCGGCGACCGGCTCCGGCACCAGCAGCGTGCCGCCGGCCGCTCGGGTCGCCGGATCGGCACCGGGAGGCCGGTTCGCCGTGTCGCCGCCGGCCGGCACCGGCGGCCAGCCCGCCTGGGCGACGGCGGCGGCGAGGGTGTCCCGGCGACGGGCTCCCCAACTCGCCGGATAGCTGAGTACGGCCGGCGGCAGGAACCCGACCGCCTCCACCGCCGCGCCAGCCACCGCGCCGAGCACGCTGGCCAGCAGGTCGACCGTGGCAATCTCCCGGTCACCGAGGAGTACGGCCGGCTCGTCGATCCGTCGCTTCGGGTTCGGCTCGTAGCGGGCCGGGTCGGCCTGGGCCAGCCGCTGGGCGTCCCGCCCGACGTGCGGCCGACCGGCGCTGTCGAGGAAGACGCCGGACGGCAGGATCGGCTGCCCGTCGAAGAGCAGCGGCCTGGTCCGGCCGTCGGGCCAGCGCAGCACCGCCACGGTGTGCGAGGTCCCGAGGTCGACGCCGAGCCCGTAGCCTCCGTCCTGACCTGCCATGAACCGACTCCTCCGAAGGGCGAGGGGTTGCCCGGCCCTGCATGTTACGGGGACACCGGCGACCGGCGACCGGCGCCGGGGACCGCAGCTCGCGGTGGGCGCGCAGGCGGGGCAGCTCGACTGGCTCTGGCTGACCTTCCTGCCGCTGGCGGCGGAGCGGAAGCAGCACCGCGACCGGCTCGTCAGTGCGCGCAGCGGAATGTCCCTGCGGTCCGCTCCCCAGGCAGACGCCGGGTCAGGCCGCCAAGGACGTAGGCCGAGTGGCCAGGCCCACGCCGTCCCAGGAAGCCAGACGGCGCGGGTCAGGCGGGCCCGACAGCGCGGCTCGACCGGCCCGACAGGTGGCTCGATCGGCCCGACCGCGCCGGGTCAGGCTGCCAGGCGGCGCCGGGAGACCTCGGCGAGCGCCACCGCCGCCGCCACGCTGGCGTTGAGCGACTCGACCTCGGAGACCATCGGGATGCTGACCCGCAGGTCACAGGTGGCGCCGACCAGTCGGGACAACCCGCGCCCCTCGGAGCCGACCACCACCACCAGCGGGCCGATCGCCGCCTCCAGGTCGTACAGGTCGGTCTCGCCGTCGGCGTCCAGCCCGACCACCAGGAACCCCTCCTGCTGGGCGAGCTTGAGCGCCCGGGTGAGGTTGGTCACCTGACTGACCGGCACCCGGGCCGCCGCGCCGGCGCTGGTCCGCCAGGCGGTCGCGGTGATCCCGGCGGCCCGCCGCTCGGGTACGAAGACGCCCTGCGCGCCGAACGCCGCCGCCGAGCGGATCACCGCGCCGAGATTGCGCGGGTCGGTGATGCCGTCGAGTGCGACCAGCAGCGGGGAGGGCTGCTCCAGCGCCACCGCGAGCATGTCCTCGTAGGGTTCGTAGGCGAACGGCGGCACCTGCACACCGATGCCCTGGTGCAGCACCCCGCCGGTCATCCGGTCCAACTCGGCCCGGCTGACCTCCAGGATCGCGATGCCCCGGTCGGCGGCCGTCCGGACCGCCTCGTTCACCCGGTCGTCGATGTCGATGCCCTGCGCGACGTAGAGCGCGGTGGCCGGTACCTGCGACCGGAGCGCCTCCACCACCGGGTTGCGCCCGACCAGCAGCTCGGCCGCATCCCGACCGGGAGCGGAGCGGCGACCCGGCGCGACCCGGGGCCCACCCGGCCGCGGAGCCGGCTTTCCACCGGTACGCCCGGCGCTGGCCGCGCCCCGCCCGGCGCTGACCGCGCCCCGCCCGGCGGTGGCTGACTTCCGGCCGCCCTTCTTGGTACCGGCGCCACCGGCACCCCAGGTGGTGTCCTTGCTCCCCGGTACGCCGATCTTCGGTGCCCGGCCCTCCTCGGCGGCGGCCCGGCGCTCCTTCGCCTGCTTCCACGCGGTGCGCTGCGGCAACTGCTCGGTGCCGGAGTATGCCTTGTGCCAGGGGCGCTCGTCGGCCGGCAGCGTCTTGCCCCGGCCCTTGAGGGCATCCCGGTTCTTGCCGCCGGAGCCCGTGGTGGAGCCCTTCTTGGCGCTGACCCGACGCCCTCTTCGTGGCGAGTTTCCGGGCATCAGTCCTGTTCTCCGATCGTCCAACGCGGCCCGTGCGGGGTGTCCTCGACCACCACGCCCGCGTGTTTGAGCTGGTCCCGTACCGAGTCGGCGGCGGCCCAGTCCTTGCGGCTGCGGGCCTGTGCCCGCTGCTCCAGAGCCAGCGCCACCAGCGAGTCGACCACGGACCGCAGCTCACCATCCTGCCCGTTCGTGCTCCAGGCCGCGTCGAGGGGGTCGAGTCCAAGTACGTCGAGCATCGCCCGGACCACCCCGAGCGCCGCCCGGGTGCCGGCGTCGTCGCCGCCAGCCAGCGCGATCTGGCCGTCCCGGACCGTGTCGTGCAGTACCGCGACCGCAGCCGAGGTATTGAGGTCGTCGTCCAGGGCCGCGCCGAACTCGACCGGCAGCTCGCCGAGCGGGCCGACGCCGACCCGTTCCACGGCCCGCCGCACGAAGCCCTCGACCCGGCGGTACGCCACCGCGGAATCGCGCAGCGACTCGGCGGAATAGTCGATCCGGGACCGGTAGTGCGGGGCGACCAGGTAGTAGCGCAGCTCGACCGGGCGGATCCCGATCGAGGCGACGTGGTCGAGGTCGACCACGTTGCCCAGCGACTTGCTCATCTTGGCCTCGCCGAGGTTGAGCAGCCCGTGGTGCACCCAGTACCGGACGAAGGGCAGGCCGGCGGCCCGGGACTGGGCCTGCTCGTTCTCGTGGTGCGGAAAGGTCAGGTCGAGCCCGCCACCATGGATGTCGAACTCGGCGCCGAGGTAGCGCCAGCACATCGCCGAGCACTCGATGTGCCAGCCGGGCCGACCCGGCCCCCACGGCGACGGCCAGGCCGCGTCCGCCGGCTCGCCCGGCTTGACGCCCTTCCAGAGCGCGAAGTCGTTGGCGTCCCGCTTGCCCCGCTCGGCCGCCTCCCCGGCGATCTGGGTCTGGGTCGCCTCCGGCCGCTGCCCGGACAGGTCGCCGTATTCCCGGTAGGACCGGACGTCGAACCAGACGTCGCCCGAGCCGTCCTCGGCCACGTAGGCGTGCCCGTCGGCGATCAGCTTCTTGATCAGCTCGTGCATCTCCGGGATGTGCCCGGTCGCCCTCGGCTCGTACGTCGGCGGGAGCACGTTGAGGCTGCGATATGCGGCGCCGAGCAGCACCTCGTTGGCGTACGCGATCGACCAGAACGGTCGGTCCTGCTCGACCGCCTTGGTCAGGATCTTGTCGTCGACGTCGGTGATGTTGCGGATGAAGTCCACCTGGAAGCCGCCGCGCAGCAGCCAGCGCCGCAGCACGTCGTAGTTGACCCCACCCCGGAGGTGGCCGATGTGCGGCGAAGACTGGACGGTGAGGCCACACAGGTAGATCCCCACCCTGCCGGCGTGCATGGGGACGAAGTCCCGCACCGATCGGGTGGCGGTGTCATACAGGCGTAGCGTCACCGTACAAGGGTACCGACCGATGTCTGTCGGGGCTCACCCCGCGACCACCGCCCGGAAGGTCCCCCCGCCATGCCCGCTCCCGCGCCGGCTCCCGCGCCGGCCGTGCCCGGCCGTACGCTGCCTGGTGTGGCGAGGGCGGCGGGTGGCGCGACGGCCGGCCCGGCGGAGGAGCCCGCTGGCCGGGCCGGCGAGACGGCACAGACCCTGGACCGGGGACTACGGCTGCTGCATCTGGTCGCCGACGCCTCCGGCGGGCTGACCGTGACCGAGGCGGCGGCCCAGTTGGGTGTCGGTCGGGCGGTGGTCTACCGGCTGCTCGGCGCGCTCACCGAACACGGCATGCTCCGCCGCGACTCCGGTGGCCGGCTGCGGCTCGGCGCAGGGCTGCTGCACCTGGCCCGCCGGGCCCAGCCGCTGCTCGCCGACGGGGCATTGCCGGCGCTGCGCCGGCTGGCCGAGCAGACCGGGGCGACCGCGCACCTGACCGTGGTCGACGGTGCCGAGGCGGTGGCGGTGGCGGTGGTCGAGCCGAGCTGGACGGCGTTCCACGTCGCGTACCGGACCGGCGCCCGGCATCCGCTGGGCCAGGGCGCGGCCGGCCGGGCGATCCTGGCCGGTCGCCAGGGCCGACCCGACCCGGTCGCGACCAGCGGTGAACTCCAACCCGGCGCCCACGGCGTAGCCGCCCCCGTCCTGGGCGTCCCCGGCCTGGAAGCCAGCGTGGGCGTAGTAGCCCTAACCCCCCTCGACATCACGAAGATCGGCACCCACGTCCGCACCGCCGCCACCGAGATCGCCGCCGCGCTCTCCTAGACTGCGCAACTTCCGGGAAAGAGTGGCCTCTTGGTCCTTGATGCCCACTCTTTCCGGGAAGTTGCGTCCTCTACGGGTCCCTGGAGGTGCGTGGTCTACGGGCTCTGGCGCCAGTGGCCGAGTACCGCGGGGAGTTCGGACAGGGAACGGATCTCGGCGTCGGGGCGCAGGCCGGGCGGGCGGTCCAGGCCGGCCCGGTTGAGCCAGACCGCGTGCAGCCCAGCCGCCTGGGCGGCCTCGACGTCCTTAACCGGCGAGTCGCCGACGTGTACCACCGAGGACGGCGGCATTCCGGCCGCCGTCAGCACCGCCGCGTAGAACTCCGGCGCCGGCTTCTTCGGTACGCCCCCGATGTGCGCGTAGATCTCGAAGGCGAACTCGGCGGCCAGCCCGCACCGGTCGGGCCGGCTGTTGCCGTTGGTGGCGAACCCGAGCGTGTACGACCGGCGTAGCACACCGAGCGCCGGCAGGGTGTCCTCGAAGGGCCGGGTCAGCGCGAACCGCCGGGCGAAGTACAGCTCGGCGATCGGCTCCAGTTCGGCGGTCAGGCCGACCCGGGCCAGTGACCTGGCCAGAGCGGCCCGCCGTACCTCGGTGACCGGGGCACTGGCGTGGTCGGCGTAGACGGCGTCCCAGTCCCCCTCGATCTCCGCCAGGGTGACGTCCCGGGCCGCCGGAGTCAGTCGCCGCATCTCGGCCAGCACGGCAACCAGCGCTCCGTTCACCGCCGTACGCAGGTCGACCAGGGTCTCGTCGGCGTCGAACACCACCGTGCGCAGGTCCACGCGTTCGAGGGTAGGCGACGGTGGCCGGTGCGCCCGGCGCGTCAGGGGTGGGTCATGCGGAGGACGTCCAGGGCCTGGTCGAGTTGGTCGGCGGTGAGTCGGCCCGCCTCGACGTGGCCTCGGGCGAGCACCACCTCGCGGATCGACAGCTCCTTGGCCAGCGCCTCCTTGGCGATCGACGCCGCCTCGTCGTAGCCCAGGTAGCGGTTGAGCGGGGTGACCACCGAGGGCGACCCCTCGGCGTACGCCAGCGCCACGTCGACGTTCGCGACCAGGCCGACCACGCAGCGGTCGGCGAAGAGCCGGCTGACGTTGCCGAGCAGCCGGATCGACTCCAGTACGTTGCGGGCCAGCACCGGCAGCATCACGTTCAGCTCGAAGTCGCCCTGCGAACCGGCGAAGGTGACCGTGGCGTCGTTGCCGATCACCTGGGCGCAGACCTGTCGGACCGCCTCGCAGACCACCGGGTTGACCTTGCCGGGCATGATCGACGAGCCCGGTTGCAGGTCGGGGATCTGCAACTCGCGCAGCCCGGCCCGGGGTCCGGAACCCATCCAGCGGATGTCGTTCGCGATCTTGTAGAGGCCGACTGCGACCGTACGGAGCTGGCCGGAGACCTCGACCAGCCCGTCCCGCGCGCCCTGCGCCTCGAAGTGGTTGCGCGCCTCGGTCAGCGGCAAGCCGGTCATCTCGCGCAGTTTCTCGATCACCTTCGGGGCGAAGCCGGCCGGGGTGTTGATCCCGGTGCCGACCGCGGTGCCGCCGAGCGGCAGTTCGGCGAGCCGGGGCAGGCAGCTCTCCAGCCGCTCGATGCCGTACTGGAGCTGGGTGGCGTAGCCGGAGAACTCCTGGCCCAGGGTCACCGGGGTGGCGTCCATCAGGTGCGTACGGCCCGCCTTCACGACCTCGGCGAACTCGTCCACCTTGGACTCCAACGCGAACTCCAGGTGCCGCAGCGCCGGCAGCAGGTCGTGCACCACGGCGTAGGTGGCGGCCAGGTGGATCGAGGACGGGAAGACGTCGTTACTGGACTGGGCGGCGTTCACGTCGTCGTTCGGGTGCACCTCGCGGCCCAGTTCGCGGGCGGCCAGCGTGGCGATCACCTCGTTGGCGTTCATGTTCGACGAGGTGCCGGAACCGGTCTGGAAGACGTCGATCGGGAACTCGGCGTCGTAGCCTCCGTCGGCGACGTGCCCGGCCGCGGTGACGATCGCTCCGGCGACCGCCTCGTCGATCACGCCCAGCTCGGCGTTGACCATCGCGGCGGCACCCTTGATCTGGGCCAGCGCCCGGATGTGCGCCGGTTCGAGCCCGCGTCCGGAGATCGGGAAGTTCTGCACCGCCCGCTGCGTCTGGGCCCGCCACAGCGCGTCGACGGGTACCTCCACCTCGCCCATCGTGTCGCGTTCGATCCGGTAGCCGGCCGCCTCTGGTGTGGTCACGCGTTCCATCCTGCCCCGCCCCGGGCCGGCCCGCAGATGATCGCCGTCACCGATCGGCGCACTGGGTGCCCGGCGGCACCGCCCTCGGCCTGGCGGCGGCCGGCTGACGAGGGCCGGCTGACGGGGCCGGGACCGGGTCGGCTGACGGCGGCCGGCTGGCGACGGCCGGCTGACTTGGACCGGATCAGCCCAGGTCGCGCAACTGCCGTCGTATCTCGTGCTGGTCCGGGGAGTCGACCTGGATCAGCAGGGCCAGCGCCCGGGTCCAGTACGACCGGGCCGCCGCCGGGTCGGTCTCCCGGAGGCATCGGGCCAGCCCGTCCAGCGCCCGGGCCTGCTCGTACGGCAGTTGGATCTTCGTCGCGCCGAGCAGGGCCTGCCGGTGCAGGTCCAGGGCGGCGGCGGTGTCCCCCAGCGCCAGCATGGCGCGGCCGAGCAGGTTACGGGCCGCGCACTCGCCGGCCCGGTCCCCGGCGTCCCGCATCGCGGCCAACGCCTCCCGGTGCCGCTGCACCGCCACCTCCGGCCGGCCGCACTCCCGCTCGATGCTGCCGATCTCGTTCAACAGGTCGGCCACGGCGAACGGATTGCCCCGGGCCTGCTGGACCCGCAGCGCCACGGACATCTGGTGGAGCGCCCGGTCGCGCCGGCCCAGCCGTCCGTAGATCGCGCCGATCGAGCCGAGCGTGTCCGCCACCATGGCGATCTTGCCGACCTGGCGGGCCATGAAGAGCCGGTTCCGCAGTACCCGCAGCGCGTCCGGATAGCGGCCGAGGGTCAGATAGACGCTGCCCAGGTTGGTGAGGGCGTTCGGCATCGCGTGCCAGTCCGGCGTCTGCCGGGCCAGCTCCAGCCCGAGTTCGAGGTAGTGCACCGCCTCCCGGGTCCGGCCGAGCATCATCAGCGGCAGGCCGAGGTTGACCGTCGCCACCGACCGGCCGGCGACGTCGCCGAGGCGCTCCCAGATGGCGATGACCACCCGCAGCGACTCGACCGAGCGCTGGAACTCGCCGAGCCGGAAGTACGCCGAGGTGAGGTAGTTGTGCATGATCGCGATCCCGGCGTCGTCGCCGAGCGCCTCCGCCGCCCGCAGCCCGTCGGTGTGCGTCTGGATCAGCTCGTCCAGGTGGCCGCCGAGATAGAGCTGCCGCCAGTTGGCCCGGGCGAGCTGCCAGGCGTACCGGTGCAGGCCCTCCTGCACCGCCAGCTCGACCAGCGCCACCAGGTTGCGCCGCTCCGCCTCCAGCCAGTCCCGCCCCTCCCGGGCGGCGGCGGCCACCAGGTCGGTGCGGGCCGGCTCCCCCGGTACGGCCATCCGCAGGTTTCCGGTCGGTTCGAGCACCTGGCTCACCGAGGCGGCGGTGTGCAGGTAGTAGTCGAGCAGGGCCCGCAACGCCTGCCGCCGCTCCGGCTCGCCGCCGACCACGGTGACCAGTTCGGTGGCGTACTCCCGGACCAGGTCGTGCAGGTGGAACCGCCCGGCGTCCACCTCGTCCACCAGGTGGGCGTCGACCAGTTCGTCGAGGTGTTCCCGGGCCACCCCGAGCGGCAGCTCGGTCAGCGCGGCACAGGCGTACTGGTCGAACTGCACCCCGGGGTGCACGCCGAGCAGCCGGAACGTCCGCTGGACCGGCTCCGGCAACTGGGCGTACGACAGTGCGAAGGCGTCCGCCAGGGTCCGGTGCTCGACGGTGAACTCGGCGAGTACCGGGCGGTCCGGGTCGCCGAGTCGCTGGGCGAGGTCCGCCACCCGCCAGCGCGAACGGTGGGCCAGCCGGGCACCGGCGAGCCGAATCGCCAACGGCAGGTATCCGCAGCGCCGGACCACCTCCTCCGCCGCCGCCGGCTCGGCCCGGACCCGTTCCGGACCGGCGATCCGGGCCAGCAGGTCGACCGCCTCGGCGGGCTCCAGCACGGTCAGCGACTGTGCCCGTACCCCGTCCAGCCCCACCAGTCGGCGTCGGCTGGTCACCACGGTCAGGCAGCCGGGGCCGGCCGGCAACAGCGGACCGACCTGGGCGGTACTGGCCGCGTTGTCGAGCACCAGCAGTACGCGCCGGCTGGCCAACTCGGTACGCCACAGCGCCAGCCGGTCGTCGAGGTCGGCCGGGATCCGCTCCCCGGGTACGCCGAGTTGCCGCAGCAGCGTGCCGACGGCCGTACTCGCCGGCAGCGGGCTGTGCAGGCTGTGCCCGTGCAGGTCGACGAAGAGGTGCGCGTCCGGGTACGCCGCACCGAGCGCCGTCGCCAGGTGTACGGCCAGCGCCGTCTTGCCGCTGCCCGGCATGCCGTCGATGACGTAGACGGCGGAGAAGTTCGGCCCCGCCTCCTCGATCTCCTTGCGCAGCCGGGTGACGGTCTCGTGCCGGCCGGTGAAGTCCTCGATGGCCCGGGGCAGGGCGCGTACCGGTGACCGGGGCGCGGGCTCGTCGTCCGCCGGCCCGACCTCACCGGCGAGTACCCGCCGGTGGATCTCCCGCAGCGCCGATCCGGGCTCGATGCCCAGCTCTCCGGCCAGGATCTCGCGGCCGGTTCGGAACACCGCGAGTGCCTCGGCCCGGCGGCCACTGTCGGCGAGCGCCAGCATCAGTTGACCTCGGAGCCGTTCCCGCAGCGGGTGGCGTTCCACCAGGTCGGTCAGTTCGGCCGCCAGGTCGCCGCTCCGGCCGCCGAGCCGCAGCTCGATCTCGAAGCCGTCCTCCATCGCCAGCATGCGCTGCTCGTCCAGCGAGGCCGCGCCCCGGCGGACCGCCGTACCGGTGATCCCGGCGAGCGCCGGACCGCGCCAGAGCGCGAGGGCGGCCCGGTAGCCCTCCCGCGCCTCCGGCCAGTCCTGCTCGGCGGCGGCGTTCCGGGCCCCGGCGACCAGCCGCTCGAAGAGGTGCGCGTCCAGGTCGTCCGGCCCGAGCACGATGCGGTAGCCGGCCGGCCCGGTGACGATCGTCTCACCGGGCACCCCGGCGGCGGCAAGCAGCCGGCGCAGCCGGGAGACGCAGGTCTGCAACTGCCCCCGCGCGGTGGCCGGCGGATCGGCGTCCCACATGGCGTCGACCAGTTCGTCGACGGGTACCACCTGCGGGGCATGCAGGAGTAGCACCGCCAGGACGACCATGTCCCGGCCGGCGGTCACCGCCGACTCACCGCCGCTCACCTGGAGCGGCCCAAGGATTCCGAACCGCATGCCAGCTCCTGACCGAGGTCGCATCCGGCAGCAGAGTAACCCGACAATCACGCGCAGCAGAATCGACTTGATAGCGGGGTGGCAGTGGAACGAGAGTGCCACCGCCCACACTGTGCGCTGGGACGCACGACACCAGGTGAGACACATCGACGGGGGCGGTGCGTCCGCCGGCCCGTGGGGGCGACGGACGCACCGTGTCGGAGCAGCGGTTTCGCCGCCTTCCACACCTGAGGAGACGCCAGGACATGGACGCCTCTGCAAGACCCGATCGGACCCGGCCGGTGCCAACCGCCGGAGACGTGTTGCAATTCGCCGAATCCGACTACTGCTACGGAACCGGCCCGCTCGTCCTCCGGGTCACCGGGGTCGGCGCGGATCTCGGCCGGTATCCACAACTCGAGTGGCTGTCCCTGCGCGGCGTGGAGCTGCGCCGGGACGGCAGCGCCGGCCCCGAACGGCAGGTACTGGTCCGCACCAGCGCCCTGTCCCGCGCCGGCTAGACAGCGCGCCAGCGTTGTCCGTCGGTCAGCGTCGCCCGACGGTCAGCACCGACGGTTCACCTCGGCGAAGCAGTTCATAGCGGCACGGCCGGCCCTGACGTCAAGATTCTTGGCGACTTGTGGTCGACTACGAACCATAGGTCGACAAGAATCTTGAGCCGCAGCGCTGTGCGGTGCCGGGTCAGCGGCGGCCGACGGTCAGGACCGGCTTGGTCACCTCGGCGAAGAAGTCGTTGCCCTTGTCGTCGACGACGATGAAGGCCGGGAAGTCCACCACCTCGATCTTCCAGACCGCCTCCATGCCGAGTTCCGGGTATTCCAGGACCTCGACGTGTTTGATGCAGTCCTGCGCCAGCCGGGCCGCCGGGCCGCCGATCGAGCCGAGGTAGAACCCGCCGTGCTCATGGCAGGAGCGGGTCACCTGGCCGGAGCGGTTCCCCTTGGCGAGCATCACGTGCGATCCGCCGGCGGCCTGGAACTTCTGCACGTACGCGTCCATCCGGCCGGCGGTGGTCGGGCCGAAGGAGCCGGAAGCGTACCCCTCCGGGGTCTTCGCCGGGCCGGCGTAGTAGACGGCGTGGTCGCGCAGGTACTGCGGCATCGGCTCGCCCGCGTCCAACCGCTCGGCGATCTTGGCGTGCGCGATGTCCCTGGCCACCACCAGCGGGCCGGTCAGGGAGAGCCGGGTCTTCACCGGATATTTCGACAGCTCGGCCCGGATCTCGTCCATCGGCCGGTTGAGGTCGACCCGGACGACCTCGGCACCCTCGTCGAGTTGGGCGTCGGTGACGTCCGGCAGGAACCGGGCCGGATCGGTCTCCAGCCGCTCCAGCCAGACGCCGGACGGGGTGATCTTGCCCATCGCCTGCCGGTCGGCGGAGCAGGAGACCGCGATCGCGACCGGGCAGGAGGCGCCGTGCCGGGGCAGCCGGACCACGCGTACGTCGTGGCAGAAGTAGCGCCCGCCGAACTGCGCGCCGATGCCGAACTGCCGGGTCAGCTCCAGTACCTCGGCCTCCAGCTCCAGGTCGCGGAAGCCGTGCGCCAGCATCGAGCCCTGGGTGGGCAGGTTGTCCAGGTATTTCGCGGAGGCCAGCTTCGCGGTCTTCAGGGCGTACTCGGCGGAGGTGCCGCCGATGACCACGGCCAGGTGGTAGGGCGGGCAGGCCGAGGTGCCGATCAGCCGCAGCTTCTCCTCCAGGAACTGCATCATCCGGGTGGGATTGAGCAGCGCCTTGGTCTCCTGGTAGAGGTACGACTTGTTGGCCGAGCCGCCACCCTTGGCCATGAAGAGAAACTTGTACGCGTCCGGGTGCCCGTCCGGGTCCTCGGCGTAGATCTCCACCTGGGCCGGCAGATTGCTTCCGGTGTTCTTCTCTTCCCACATCGTGAGCGGGGCGAGCTGCGAGTACCGCAGGTTGAGCCGGGTGTACGCCTGGTAGACGCCCCGGGACAGCGCCTCGTCGTCGGAGCCGTCCGTCAGTACGTGCCGGCCCCGCTTGCCCAGCACGATCGCGGTGCCGGTGTCCTGACACATCGGCAGTACGCCCCCGGCGGCGATGTTGGCGTTGCGCAGCAGGTCCAGCGCGACGAAGCGGTCGTTCGGCGAGGCAGCCGGATCGTCGATGATGGCCCGCAACTGGGCCAGGTGCGCCGGCCGCAGGTAGTGCGAGATGTCGTGCATCGCCTCGGCGGTCAGCGCGGTCAGTGCCGCCGGCTCCACGGTCAGGAAACGCCGCCCGCCCGGCCCGTGGACCACGTCGACGCCCTCGTCGGTGACCAGTCGGTATTCGGTCTGGTCGGCGCCGACGGGCAACAGGGGGGAGTACGAGAACGGCGCGCCACTGCTCATAGCCGGCAAGCCTAGGCCAGCCGGCCGGGCCTGGCCCACCCGCCGGGTCGACCCTGCGACGCCGCTCTCACCCGACCCGCCCCGACCGCGGCCGAACCTGCCGACCGAGGCCGGGAAACACCTGCCGGCCTGGTGCGGGGAGCACGTCGACCCGGTCCGGGAAACCTCCTGTCGAGGCCCACGATTCGAGGCCCACGATTCGAGGCCCACGATTCGAGGTCCACGATTCGAGGTCCACGATCCGGGAAACGCCTGCGCCGACCGGAGCAGCGTCAGCCGTCCTTGCCGTTCTCCGGTGGGCACTCCGGCTGCTTCGGGCCGCCGCATTCGGTGCCGGGCTCGGGTTCCTGGCCGCCCGGGCCGGCGGTCGGTGCCGGGCCGCCGGTCGAGGCCCCGGCGAACTGGAAGTATCCGATGTCCCGCCCGTCGCCGATCACCATCCCGGCCGAACCGACCGCGAGCACCTCGGCCGACGAGCGGAGATTGGCCAACTCCCGGCCGCTGCGCGGGTCGAGCGCGATGATCCGGTTCGGACGCCGGTCGATCAGCAGCGCGGCGTTCCTGGCCAGCGCGGCACCGCCCTCGGAGTTGACCGGCCGGGTCCACCGGGCCCGGTCGATGGCGAGTTCGCTGCCGATGATCGAGCGCTGGTCGGCGGAGCGGGAGAGGGCGTACCGGTCGTCGACGGCGAGCAGCTTCTCACCCTTGGGGCCGGTCCAGAGCACCCGGCCGTCGTACGCGTCGACGACCGTCTCCCGGGCGTCCGGCCCGACCCCGACGAAGACGTTCTCCCCGCCCTGCGGATCCTTCCGCTGCACGCAGCCCGCACCGTCCGCGGTACGCAGGTTGAGCCCGTCCCGGCGCCACACCTCCTGCCCGGTCGCCGGATCCCGGGCCACCACCGTGAAGTAGCAGGTGCCGTCGGCGGCGCGGGCCTCGATACGCAGCATCCGGCCGCCGACCACCACGATCCGGTCCTGCTGCCCCGGCTTCACGTCCTGCATCACCCGGCCGGTCGCGGTGTCCACGATGTGCACCCGGCCGTCCGCGGAGAGCCCGAGCAGCGGCGGCATCTCCACCGGGCCGCCGGCCCCCTCGTGCACCTGCCGGGTGGTCAACCGTCGGGTACCCAGGGTGTCGGGGTTGCCGGCCAGCGGCCCGGTCTGCACTCCGGGCAGGAAGGTCGTCCAGATCGGATTGCTGCCCCGGGGATCCCAGGCGGTCAGCGTGCAGTCCACGGGCTCCCGACAGCGCACGTCGACCACGGCGTTGCGGTACGTCCAGACGCCGACCGCCGCGCTGTCCTTGCGGCGTACCGCTCCGGTCTCGGGGTCGAGCAGTTCGTAGCCCTTGCTCAGCAGCTTGCCGACGGCGACGACGGCGTCGCGGTCGCCACCCGCGACGGCGGCCCAGTCGGCCTTGCGCTCCCACAGTCGCAGCCCGGTGGCGAGGCTGCGGGACTCGATCCGGGTACGGTAGCGGATCACCACCGCGTTGCCGGCGATGGTGACGCTCTGCGGCGTACCGCCGATCCGCTGTTGCCAGACGACGTCCGGCTCGGAGATCGGCTCGTCGCGGTTGACCCAGTCCCAGACGCCGGGGAAGGGATTCCAGACGTTTGTCGCGGCGAGCACGATCACCGCGATCAGCGCGATGGCCAGGGCGGACATGACGCCCGCGCTCCGGGCGCTCCCCTTGGCCATCCCGATACCGTAAACGAGGTCGGTCCGGCAAGTGCCGCTAGGGCGTTATGTCCGTGTCGTGGATCTTCGCACTTTCCTGCCCATCCGACGCTCCGGCACGAGTGGCGCCGGACGGTCGAGCCGGGCCGTTCGGCAGTCGAGCCGGGCCGTCGGGCAGTCGAGCGGAGTCGGTGGGCAGTCGGGCCAGGTCGGCGGCGGACGGTGGGGCCGGTTCGGCGGGTTCGGGGCGGAGCCAGCGCCACAGCAGCAGGGTCGCGGCCAGCGAGGCGAGCCCGGCGAGCGCCATCACCCGGCCCGGCGCGATCCACTCGGCGAGCAGCCCGGCCAGCCCGGCGGCCAGCCCCTGCACGGTCATCAGCCCGGTGGAGAGCAGCCCGAACGCCTGCCCCCGGCGCTGCTCCGGCACCGCCGCCAGGAACCGCCGGGCCAACCCGAGCTGGAAGGCGAAGCCGAAGGTGGCCAGCCCGAACAGCGCGATGGCGGCGGCCAGCCCCGGCCCGGCGGCGAAACCCAGGATCGGCGCACCGAGCAGCAGCGCCAGCCACGGGGCCAGGCGCTCCCGCCGGGCCGGCGCGACCCACCGACCCACCACCAGGTCGCCGGTCAGCATGCCGAACGCGGACGCCGCGAAGAGCGCACCGGCGCTCGCACCCCGGCCGAGCCCGTCGGCGTACGGCACGATCACGCCCTCGGCGCCGACCAGCAGCGAGCCGGGCAGCCAGTGCGCCAGCAGCAGTCCCCGGACCCGCCGGTCGCGCAGCAGCAGCCGGTTGACCCGCCAGGTCTGCCGCACCACCCCGTGGGCCACCGCCCGGCGTGGCCGCTCCCGCACGCCGTACCGGACCAGCAGGGCGGAGACCGCGCAGGTGAGTACGGTCAGCCAGAGCGCGCCGTACGGGCCGACCAGGCCGAGCAGCAGGCCGCCGAGGGCGAACCCGAGCACCTGGGTCGCACCCGCCGCGACGGTGAAGAGCGAGCGCCCGAGCACGTAGCCGTCCCCGGCCAGCAACTCCGGCAGCAGCGCGTTGCGGGCGGCGCTGCTCACCGGGGCCAGCAGCCCGACCGCGAAGACCAGCCCGAGCATGCCGGCCGGCGGCAGTACCCCGAGCGCGAGTACCGCGACCGCGGCGAGCCGGAGCAGGTCGTAGCCGACCATCAGGGCCCGGGGCCGGCACCGGTCGGCGAGGGCGAGCAGCAGCACGCCGCCGACGGCGTACGGCAGGAAGCCGACCACGTACGCCAGCGCGGCGAGCAGCGCCGACCCGGTCCGCTCGTAGAGGAGTACGGCGAGGGCGAGCATCTTCACCGTCTCGCCGACCATGAACACGCCGAAGCTGGCGAAGACCGCCCGGAACTCGGGTACCGCCAGCACACTGCCGAACGTCGCCGGCCGGCTGGCCAGGTCCTCGGCCGGGCCCGTCGCCGTGCTCGCCCGGCCCTCGGCCGGCCCTGTCGCGGTGCTCACCCGGCCAGCGTGCGCGAACCCGCCGCACCGGACTAGGGTTTCGGGCAGCAGCGAAAGGTGCCGGCAACTCCGCGTCGGAGCCCGCGCCGTCGGAGCCCGCTCCGTCGGCGGGCACTCCGTCGGTGGGCGCGTCGGCGCGGTAACGGCGGAAGGAGCCCGTCGGTGACCATCCGGATCGAGGTGACCTCGGCCGACGTGGCGGCCAGCCGGTTCGCCATCTCGCCGCTCGGCGAGGCGATGTCGGCATTGCGGCTCTGCGCCGGTCAATACCGGTCGGCCCCGCTGGCTCCCTGGGTGGCCCGGGTCCGGGACCGCTACCTGCGACTGCGGCGGGACCGGCCGGCGGTCGGGGCGCTGTTGACGCTGCTACGCCGGGGCGGCTACAACGCGGACTTCGTACAGCCGCCGCCGTCCGGGGTCGGGCTGACCTTCGCCGACGAGCTGGCCGCGATCCGGGCCACCCCGCTGGAGCAGGCCCGCGAGGAGTTGGCCCGCAACCTGGCCGGGCACCGGACCCCGCCGGAGTACGCGCGGCGGATCTTCGAGGCACCGGACGTGGTGGACCGGATCGCCGACGGGATCGAGGCGGTCTGGAGCACGCTGGTGGCGCCGGACTGGCCACGGCTGCGGGCGGTGCTGGAACGGGACCTGTTGCGCCGGGCCGGTCAGCTCGGCACGTACGGCTGGGCCGCCGCGCTCGCCGACCTCGATCCCCGGCTGCGCTGGATCTCGGACGGGACGGACGGGGTGATCGAGGTCGACTGCACCGACCGGGGCAACCGGACGCTGGCCGGCCGGGGGCTGCTCTTCGTACCCAGCGCCTTCGGCACGCTGATCAGCTATACCGAGCCGCCCTGGCCGTACGCGATCGTCTATCCCGCCCGGGGCGTCGCCGACCTGCTCGGCCCGCCCCCGCCCGGCCGTACCCCGGACGCGGTGGACCGGCTGGTCGGCGGCTCCCGGGCGGCGGTGCTGCGGGCCCTGGCCGTCCCCGCCACCACCAGTCAACTCGTCGCCCAGCTCGGCAGCGGGCTGGGCAGCGTCGGCGGGCACCTGGCGGTGCTCCGGGACGCCGGGCTAGTCAGCCGGACCCGGCTCGGCCGGTCGGTCCGCTACGAGCGCACCGCGCTAGGCGACGCGCTCGCCGCCGAGTCGCCGCCCTCCGGCGCGGTGTCCACGGCCGAGCGGAGCAGCGGCAGCACCCGGTAGGGGATCTTCTCCGCCAACGCGATGATGCTGGACGCCCGGGCGATCTGCTCGTGCGAGAGGATCTGGTCGAGCACCCGTTGCAGGTCGGCGTTGGACCGGGCGACGATCCGGCAGAGCACGTCGCCGGAGCCGGTGATGGTGTGCGCCTCCAGCACCTCGGGGATGCCGCGCAGGTGCGCGGTCACCGGGTCGTGGCCGGGACGCTGGTGGATCTCCAGCGTGACGAACGAGGTCACCGCGAAGCCGATCGCCGCCGGGTCGAGCTGCGGCCCGAGCCCTGCGATCACGCCCCGGGCGAGCAGCTTGTCGAGCCGGGCCTGCACGGTGCCCCGGGCCACCTGGAGCCGGCGGGAGCACTCCAGGACGCCGATCCGGGGTTCGGCGTCGAGCAGCTCGACCAGCCTGACGTCGAGCTGGTCGAGCTGCACATCCTGCACAGTAGTCACGGCTGTTGACCATACTAAATGCACAACCTGCCCAGCATTTCGCCGATCGGTTGCCCAGGTCGGCGGGCGAGCGGGATGCTCCCGGAAAGGTCGGGCCGGGCCGCCGGTCGGTCGCGGCACCCCAGGGAGGCAGAACGATGACCAGCGCACTCCACCAGCCGTCCACCGTCGGCACGGAACTGGACTCCGAGGTCGACCTCGACCGGCTCGTCGGGGCCGTCGCACACGAGGACGCCGCCGACCCCTTCCCGGTGCAGGGCATCGACCACATCCGGTTCATGGTCGGCAACGCGAAGCAGACCGCGCACTACTACTCGACCGCGTTCGGGATGACCCGGGTGGCGTACCGAGGGCCGGAGCAGGGTCACCGGGATCACGCCGAGTACGTGCTGACCAGCGGATCGGCCCGGTTCGTCTTCACCGGTGCGGTCCGCCCGGACGCCCCGGACGCCGACCACGTGGCCCGGCACGGCGACGGCGTACTCGACATCGCGCTGGCGGTGCCGGACGTGGACGCGGCGTACGCGTACGCGATGGCGCAGGGCGCGACCGGCCTGGCCGCCCCGTACGACGTCACCGACTCGCACGGCACGGTCCGGATCGCCACCATCGCCACCTACGGCGACACCCGGCACTCGCTGGTCGACCGGTCCCGCTACCAGGGCCCGTTCCTGCCCGGCTTCGTCGCGCGGGGCCCGATCGTGGACCGGCAGCCGATGATCGACGCGGGAGTGCAGCCGAAGCGGTTCTTCCAGGCCGTCGACCATGTGGTCGGCAACGTCGAGCTGGGCCGGATGGACGAGTGGGTGGAGTTCTACCGCCGGGTGATGGGCTTCACCAACATGGCCGAGTTCATCGGCGACGACATCGCCACCGACTACTCGGCGCTGATGTCGAAGGTGGTGGCGAACGGTACCCGCAAGGTCAAGTTCCCGCTCAACGAGCCGGCGGTGGCCCGGCGCAAGTCGCAGATCGACGAGTACCTGGAGTTCTACGGCGGGCCGGGTGCCCAGCACATCGCGCTGGCCACCAACGACATCCTGGCCAGCGTCGACGCGATGCGGGCGGCCGGCGTCGAGTTCCTGGACACCCCGGACTCGTACTACGACGACCCGGAGCTGCGGGCCCGGATCGGCCGGGTACGCGCCCCGATCGAGGAGCTGAAGGCCCGGAAGATCCTGGTCGACCGGGACGAGGACGGCTACCTGTTGCAGATCTTCACCAAGCCGGTGCAGGACCGGCCGACGGTCTTCTTCGAGCTGATCGAGCGGCACGGATCCCTCGGTTTCGGCAAGGGCAACTTCAAGGCGCTCTTCGAGGCCATCGAGCGGGAACAAGAGGCGCGCGGAAACCTGTAACACTGTCCTGCGTGACCCAGCAGCCTCCGCCCATGCCTCCGCCACCACAGGGCTACGCTCCGCCGCCCGGCTACGGCCCGCCGCCGGGTTACGCCCCGCCGCAGTACGCGCCGGGTCGGACCGGTTACGGTCCGTTGCCCGGTTACCCGGTGGCGCCGCCGCCGGTCAGCCCGTCCGGTCAGCCGCTCGCCTCGTTCGTCGACCGGCTGCTGGCGTACCTGATCGACGCGGCGATCCTCGGCGGGACGATGATGGTGATCATGATCCCGGCGTTCGTCGTCTTCTTCTTGACGGTGGGCAGGGACTTCTTCACCGTGCCCGATCCGGACAGTTACGTCGTCGAGCCGGACCCGCTCGGCTTCCTGGTGCCATTCCTGCTGCTGGAGGCCGCCCTGCTGGTGGTCGCGTTCGCCATTCAATACCTCTACCAGGTGGAACTGACGAAGCGGACCGGGCAGACCGTCGGCAAGCGGGTGATGAAAATCAAGATCGTCCCGCTGGATCCGGCCGGCTCGATCGGCCGGGCCCCGCTCGCCCGGCGATACCTGGTGCAGGCGGGCGGCGGCCTGGTCCCCGGGCTGAGCTACATCGACGGGCTCTGGCAGCTCTGGGACAAGCCGTACCAGCAGTGCCTCCACGACAAGTTCGCCAGGACCGTGGTGGTTAAGGTTCCAGCGTGAACGTCAGGACTCAACCAAGGTCGTCCCGGTGACGGTGCAACCGGGCTGGTACGCCGACCCCGCCGAGCCGACCACCCAGCGGTACTGGGACGGCGAGGGCTGGATCGGCGCGGCGCTGCCCGTCGACGCCACCCCACCACCCGGTCCGCCGCCGGCCGAGGAGCCCGAGCCGGCCCCCGCACCGTCCAGCGGTGCCGGGGCACCGGGTTCCCCCGCCGCGCCCGGCTCACCGGCGACGCCGCCCCCGCCCGGGGCGCCCGGCGGACCGGCCGCGCCCTGGGGCGGACCACCCTGGGGCGGACCGCCGTGGGGTGGTCCACCGGTCAGCGGTCCGCCGCCGGGCGGGGCACCGCCGGTCAGCGGGGCACCACCGAGCGGGCCACCGGCCTCCGGACCACCGGCCGGCTGGCCCGGCGCCGGACCGGCCGGTCAGCCGTACGGGCCGCCGCCGCCCGGGGCGCCGTACGGGCCGCCGCCGCCAGGCTGGCCGCAGCCGTACTGGGGGGCGCCACCGCCCCGGCCGCACGGGCTGGAGCTGGCGCCACTCGGCGCCCGGGTGGTCGCCCGGCTGATCGACATCAGCCTGGTGCTGCTGCTCAACGTGGTGGTGAACGGCTGGTTCGTCTGGCGTTTCGTGCAGGAGATCGAGCCGGTCACCCGGGAGATCTTCCGGCGCGCCCTGGCCGGCGAGTCGACCACCGAGGGCCTGCCCCAGGCGAGCGCGCAGGCCGACGGTTTGCAGGTGGTCATCCTGCTGATCGCGGTCGCGCTCTGGTTCGCCTACGAGGTGCCGTCGGTGGCCAACACCGGGCAGACCTTCGGCAAGCGGGTGATGGGGATCAAGGTCGTACCGCTGGCCGAGACCGAGCAGTTGGGCTTCGGCCGCTCGTTCCGGCGGTTCAACATGCTCGGCCTGCCGGTCTTCCTCTGGAGTTGCTGCGGCATCGGCTTCCTGATCCAGCTCGTCGACTGCGCGCTTCCGTTCTTCGACCGGCCGCTGCGGCAGGCCCTGCACGACAAGCGGGGCCAGACCGTGGTGGTGCGGTCCTCCTCGGCGGCCACTCCCCCGGCCGAGCCCACCGGCACCCCGCACGACAGCTCTGGAGGCCCCCCGTCATGACCGGTCCGACCAGTTCCACCCCCGGCCCCGACCGGCAGCCCCGGGCGCCCCGGCTGACCCGCGCCGATCTCGACGCGCTGCCCAACTACGTACCCGGGCGGAGCCCGGCGGACCTGGCCCGGGAACTGGGCCTGCCGGAAGCGATCAAGCTGGCCAGCAACGAGGTGCCGTACGGGCCGCTGCCCGGGGTGGTCGAGGCGGTCGCCGAGGCGGTCGCCGAGGCACACCGCTACCCGGACATGGGCGTACTGGCGCTGCGGGCGGCGCTCGCCGAGCGGCACGGCGTGGACGCGGACCGGATCGCCACCGGCTGCGGGTCGGTGGCGCTGGCCGAGCACCTGGTCCGGGCCACCTGCCTGCCCGGGGACGAGGTCGTCTACTCGTGGCGCTCCTTCGAGGCGTACCCGATCATCGCGGCGACCAGCGGCGCCACCAGCGTGCGGGTGCCGAACGACGCCGGGCACGGGCACGACCTGACCGCGATGGCGGCGGCGGTGACCGACCGGACCCGGCTGATCCTGGTCTGCAACCCGAACAACCCGACCGGGACCAGTCTGCGCCGGGCCGAGTTGGACCGGTTCCTCGGCGCGGTGCCGGACGACGTGCTGGTGGTGCTCGACGAGGCGTACCGGGAGTTCGTCACCGACCCCGAGGTGCCGGACGGCCTCGCGGCCTACGGCGACCGGCCGAACGTGGTGGTGCTGCGCACCTTCTCCAAGGCGTGGGGGCTGGCCGGGCTGCGGATCGGCTTCCTGGTCGGGCAGCCGGAGGTGGCGGCGGCGGTACGCAAGGTGGTGACCCCGTTCTCCACCAGCCTGGCCGCCCAGTCCGGGGCGCTGGCCGCGCTCGCCCAGACCGACGAGGTACGGCGGCGCTGCGCGCTGGTCGTCGCCGAGCGGGACCGGGTCACCGAGGCGCTCCGCAAGCGGCTGCCGGCCGGGCCGGTCGGCGCGACGGTACCGGCCAGCCAGTCGAACTTCGTCTGGTTGCCGCTCGGCGACCGGTCGGTGCCGTTCGCACAGGCGTGCGAGGCACGCGGGATCATCGTCCGCCCCTTCGCCGGCGAGGGCGTACGCGTCACCATCGGCACCCCGGCGGAGAACGACGCCTTCCTCGCCGCCGCCGACTCCGCTCTGTAGGTGAATTCGGGTCCTTCGCCCGCTTTTTCCGTTTTTAAGCTTTTATGCCCTTGTTCCGCCGTGTCGGGGTACTTTCGGACCAGTTGGACGGTTGTCGACCGCCCACAGCCTGCCCGGAACCAGATCAAGGTGGATCAGAATCGTGCGTATCACCAAAGCCCTGCTGGTCAGCTCCGCCGCCGTACTGGCGGCAGGGCTGCTCGGCTCGCCCGCCGCAGCCGCTCCGACCGGTGACACCGACGTCACCTTCGAACTCCTCGCCGGCACGCTGGACATCACCGTTCCCGCCACCGCCGACCTCGGCACCGGTTCGCCCGGCAGCCCGCTCGACGGGCAACTCGGCGTGGTCACCGTGACCGACGAGCGGGCCTCGGCCGACGCCTCCTGGACGGCGACGGTGACCTCCACGGACTTCACCACCGGTACGGCCACCGCGAGCGAGACCATCCTCGCCTCCGAGGTCGACTACTGGTCCGGACCGGCCACCGCGACGACCGGCAACGGCACCTTCACCCCCGGACAGGTCAACGCCGCCGCCGCGGCGCCGCTCGACAACACGACACCGCTCACCGCCTTCAGCCACACCGGTGGCACCGGCAACAACAGCGCGGCCTGGAACCCGACCCTGGTGGTGAACGTCCCGCTCGACAACGAGGCCGGCACCTACACCGGGACGGTGACGCATTCGGTCGCGTAACGGCGGCGGGGTCGTCGGACACCTGCTCCTCGCCCTGCTCTGCCTCGCCGGCCCCGGCCTGACCGCCGGGGCCGGCGAGGCGGCGGCGGCTGTGCGGGACGACGCGCCGACGATCGGAATCCAGTTGCTGGAGGCACCCGTCGAGCGTCGCGCCGACCCCCGGGCCCGGCGGCACATCGTCGACCACCTGCCACCCGGCACGGTCATCCGGCGGAACCTGCTGGTGGTGAACAAGACCGCCAGGACCCAGCGGATAGACCTGTACCCGGCAGCCGCCAGCGTCGACGAGGGCCGGTTCCAGTTCGGCGAGGGACGTACCCAGAACGACCTGGCCTCGTGGATCTCGCTCGACAAGGACCGGCTGGACCTGGCGCCGGGCGACAGGGCACGGGTCAGGGCGACCGTCGACGTGCCACCACCGACCTCGGCCGGGGAGCGGTACGCGGTGATCTGGGCATCGACGAAGTCCCGGCCGAACGAGTCGGACGGCATCAACCAGATCCACCGCGTCGGCGTACGCGTCTATCTCGACGTCGGTCTCGGCGGCGAGCCACCGTCCAACTTCACGATCGGTGAGCTGGTGCCGGCCCGGGACCCGCAGGGCGTACCGTCGGTGGCCATCCGGGTCGTCAACACCGGGCAGCGGGCGCTGGACGTCGGCGGGTCGGTGTCCCTGTCGGAGGGTCCCGCCGACCTGCGGGCCGGGCCGTTCGACGTCGTCCAGGGCACGACTCTCGGCCTCGGCGAGACCGGCACGGTCACCGTCCGGTTCCCCCGGGAACTGCCAAACGGACCGTGGAAGATCGATATCGCGCTGGAGAGCGGCACGGTACGCCAGAACGCCACCGGAGAGGTGACCTTCCCGGATCCGGGCGAGGTGGGGAAGCCGAGCCGGCTCTTCGCACCCCTGGCCACCCCGTGGGGCATCCTCGGCACCTCGCTGGCCAGCGGCCTGGTCATCGCCGGGGTGCTCTTCGTCGTGGCCCGCCGGATCCGCCAGCGACGCAGGGTCGGGACCGAAGTCGACGCCTGAACCCGACGCCGCCGGCCGGGCTGACGAGCCGCGTCCGGGCCCCGGTCAGGTACCGGCCAGGATCACCGGCTGGGCGGCGAGGTAGTAGCGGTCGTCCCCGGCGGCCGGGTCCACCGGCTCGGCGAGCCGCTCCACCGCGACGAAACCACCGGCGGCGTACGCGAACCCGGGCGACCAGGTGGTCGAGTCCCGCCCGTACGTGAACGGGAACCGGGACAGTTCCGCCCCGGTCGCGGCGTCCAGGGTGACCAGGTCACCTCCGGCGGTACGCAGGTGCACCCGGCCCGGTTGGGCGGCGACCAGCCGGGCCTGCCCGGCCTCCGACCAGCGCCACAGTTCGGCACCGGTCCGCACCGACCGGGCCACCAGCCCGGTCCCGCCCGGCGCCACCGCGACCTCGTCGACCAGTACGGCCTCGGGTGCGTCCAGTGCCGGGGCCGGCACCGGGCGGACCCCGTCGACCAGCCAGCCCCGGGTCACGCCACCGCTGACCGTTCGCAGGGCGCGGCAGCCGGACCGCCCGGCCGCGCAGCCGACCGGGCTGACCTGGATCGGCTGTCCCGAGTCGTCGGGACGCCAGCGACCGGCGAGGGTACCGGTGGCCACGTCGTGGAACTCGACGTCGCGTGCCCCGGCACAGTTGTCCAGGACCGCGAAGAACCCGTCGGTGGTGGTCAGCCCCTGACCAGCCCCGGCGGCGGCCTCGTCGTCCGGACCACCGTCGGAGCAGGCCGGGTCGGCGGCGAGCCGCCACAGTTCCCGGCCGGTGTCGAGGTCGATCCCGCGCCGGTCGGCGGTCCCGCCGACCACGAGTACGGGTCGGCCGGCTGACGTACGGGCCGTGTAGAGGCCGGTCGGGGCGTAGACGGTGGCGGCTCCGGTGCGCCGACCGTGATAGCCGTGCCCGGGGCGCGGTCCGGTGGCCCGCCAGCGGACCGCCCCGGTACGCGCGTCCAGCGCCACCAGTTCGCCGTCCGACCAGCGGGTCACCACCGTGCCGCCCTCGGCCACCAGCCCCGCCACCTGCGCCGGCCAGCGCCGGTACGACCAGTACGGCGTGCGCCGGGTGGGCGCGTCGACCGGCCGGTCGGCCCGGATCTGTCGGGTGGTGGCGTAGACCCTGATCCGGTCGTCGACGATCAGCGGTGCCGCGTTCAGGGTGCCGACCACACCGGGTCGGACGGTCACCGGAGCCGGGTAGTCGGCGGAGGCCGGGGTGCTCACCTCGGCCGGCGCCAGCACCCGGTAGACGACCACGGCGGACCCGACCACGAGCAGCACCGCCACCGTGATGGCGACCGCCGTTCGCGGCCAGTTCCGCGCGCCGTTCGGCGTTGCCATGCCCGGACACCTCCGCCGGAACCCTATCGGCCACCGGCCGGCCACCACCTGGCAGGTGCGCGAATAGGTCGGTGGCAGTTGGTGAGGCGGCGGTCTTCAGGCGGCGGTCTTCAGGCGGCGGTCGGTCAGGCGGCGACGGCCGGGCCGCTCCGGCCAGGGCCGGTGGCGGTGGCGGCCAGGTCGGCCAGGTCCCGGCGCAGCGCGCCCTCGCCGGCCCGCGCGGCGAGCCCGCCGAAGAGCACCGCCAGCAGCCGGCCGTACCGCGCGGTGGGCACACCCTCGTGGCTGACCGTCACCACGGTCCGGTGCCGGCCCGGCCGCCGCGCCGGCACCGGAACGAAGGTGTACGTCGTCAGGTAGTCCACGCCGTTGCCCGACGAGCCGACCACGAGTCGCCGGGGCGGTGACACCTCCTGGACCGTGAACTCCTCGACCATCACGGTGCCGTCCGGCCCGGTCCGACTCTCCCGCCAGACGGTGCCGACCCCGAGCCCGCTGCCCGTCCCAGAACCGCTGCTCGGCGCAGGCCCGCTGCCCGTGCCAGGCCCGCTGCCGGGGCCGGGCGGCGCGGAGATCTCGTCCGGTGCCGGCGGCCCGGCCGGGTCCAGTACCTCGACCTCGTCGACCTGGCAGAGCCATCGGTGGCGGGCGGGCAGGTCGGTGAAGACCCGCCACAGCTCGTCGGCGGGTGCCTCGATCAGCCGGCTGAACGCCACCGTCGACATTGGGCACCTCCCCCAACCACGACGGTACGACCCGGGCGGGGCCGATCACAGCCCGGACCGCCGCAGAGTGATCAGAACGTGACAGCGCGACGCGCGAACGGACCGCAGTGAGCGAAACAGATAGCCGTGCCTCGCCGCCCCCGGGCGAGCCCGACGCCGCCTCGGCCGGTATTCGACCCTGGGCTCGGGCGAGGTTCCCCGTGACCGCGCCGTCCCGGCAGCGCTCGGACCAACCCCGAGCCAGGGCGATGGTTCCCCGTGACCGCGCGGTCCCGGCAACGCTCGGAACCGCGCGGTTTTCGATCAGCTTCCGAACGCGCCCGTCCTGGTCGCGGCCACGAAGGCCGCCCAACTGGCCGCCTCGAACGACAGCACCGGGTCCGGGTCCTTCGAGTCACGCACGCCGACCACTCCGGGCAGGTTGTCGGCCACCTCGACGCAGAGTCCCTGGTCGTTGGAACGGCTGCTCTTGCGCCAGCGGGCAACTTCCGCGTTGAACATTTTTGTACCCTTTCAAGGCGTATGACACTTGATGACGGGTTTGTCACCGTCCGGGTAAGTCAACGCGCGATGAGCAATCCTGTTACTCGTCCCGGCCGGTCAATCGCACACTTCGTCCGACCGGCTGTGCGGGAGCTGACTGAATGCCGACTGGAGACCGGCTGTGCGTACGCTGGGCGGAATTGTGGGCCGTCGGTGCGGCACTGAGCGGAACCAGATCCCGTACCGCCGGACCTCAGTTCGGGCGGGCCGGGGCGATCGTGCCGACGACCTCGCCGAGCCCGATCGTGCTGCCGTCCGGTCCCGGCGCGGTGGCGCCGATGCTGACCGTGTCGCCGTCGTCCAGGAAGGTCCGGGTCGAGCCGTCGGAGAGCCGCACGGGCTCGGCCCCGCCCCAGGTCAGTTCGAGGAACGAGCCGACCTGCTCCCGGCGGGGCCCGGAGACCGTGCCGGAGGCGTAGAGATCACCCGTACGCAGCGCCGCCCCGTTCACCGTCAGGTGGGCGAGCTGCTGGGCCGGCGTCCAGTACATCCCGGCGAACGGCGGCTCGCTGACCCGGGTGCCGTTCCAGTCCACCGTCAGCCGCAGGTCCAGCCCCAGGTGCGGTACGTCCCGCAGGTAGTCGAGCACCGCCGGCTCCTGCGCCGGGGCCGGTACCCAGGCGTCGGCCAGCGCCTCCAGCGGCACCACCCAGGGCGAGACCGAGGTGCAGAACGACTTGCCGAGGAACGGCCCGAGGGGTTGGTATTCCCAGGCTTGGATGTCCCGGGCCGACCAGTCGTTGAGCAGCACCACCCCGAAGACGTGCGCCGGGAAGTCCCGCACCCCGACCCGCCCGCCCAGCGGCGACGGTACGCCGACCACGAAGCCGACCTCGGCCTCGATGTCCAGCCGGGTCGACGGCCCGTACACCGGCCCGTCCGGGGTGCCGCGCTGCCCCGTCGGGCGGACCACCGGGGTACCGGAGACCACCACCGTGCCTGCCCGGCCGTGGTAGCCGACCGGCAGGTGCCGCCAGTTCGGCAGCAGCGCCCGCCCGTCGGGCCGGAAGATCTTCCCGACGTTGCTCGCGTGCTGCTCGGAGGAGTAGAAGTCGACGTAGTCGGCGACCCCGAACGGCATGACCAGCTCGACCCGGTCGAGCGGGAGCAGCAGCGGGGTCACCGCCGCCCGGTGCCGCTCGTCGCTCAGCAGCTCCACGATCCGGCTCCGGACGGTGCTCCACTGTGCCCGGCCGAGCGCCAGGAACGCGTTCAGGGTCGGCTGCCGCAGCGCGCCGCCGGCCAGTAGCAGTCCGGCCGCCTCCGCGCCGTCGAGGTCGAGGACGAGATCCCCGACCCGTACGCCGATCCGGGGCGCCCGCCCCGCCGACCGGAAGACCCCGTACGGCAGGTTCTGCACCCCGTACGTCGATCCCGCCGCCTCCGCCACCCAGGTCACCCGCGTCCCCCAACTGTCACGGCTTCAAGCCTCCGTTCACCAGTCCCAGCCGGACCAGGTCGATCAGCGGTTCCATCACACTGCACGAGCCGAACCCGATCCAGAGTGGACGATGTTCCTGGCGGCGGGACCGGGCCGCCTCGACCAGCGGCAACGGGTCGGTCGCGGCCAGCGTCTCGGCCACCTCGGCGACCTCGGCTCCGGCGCAGGCCACGGCCGTGCCGGCCAGGATGTTGACGAAGCCGTGGTGGGTGAAGCCGGTCTCCGGGTCGATGTGCCGAATCGCGTGGTGCAGCCCGGCGGTGAGCTTGAACGGCAGGTCCCGGTCCCGGCAGGCGCCGATCACCGCCGCCAGCTCGACCGGGGTGGGGAAGAGTTCGGCGGCCAGCCCGCCGGTGCGGAACTTGGCCGCGATCCGGCTGCCGGCGGCCCGCTCGTCGGCCAGCTTGTCGAGCGCGCCGAGCAGCCCCCAGGTGAGCGGGATCTCGGCGTAGACGTCGGCGTCGTGGTCCAGGTGCGCGGGGAGGCCGGCGAGGGCGGCGAGCCCGGGTAGCGGGTCCTCGCCCCGCTTGGCCACCGCCATCTCGACCTGCCGGATCCGGATCCGCGGGTCGGTCCGCTCGCGCAGCGGGTACAGCTCCGGCACGGGTACGTCGCCGATCACGCCGACGTCGATCCGCTCGTCGTCGTCGAGCAGGGCCGGCAGGCCGGGCAGGGCGGAGGCGGGCAGCAGCAGGGGGCCGACCAGTGGGGCGTACCAGGCTCTGCGGTGCCGGCGGTGCGCGGCGACCGCCTCGGGCAGCGTGGCGCTGCCGGGCGGGAAGACGGCGGCGTCGTCGACCAGCCCGGCGAAGAGCCGGGGCACCTGCGTTGACACGAACAGAGAACTTACGGGACGCTACGACTAGCGGACAACACCGTCCGATTATCGGACGCTTTTGGCCGGTGACTGGGACAAAAGGGAGGCGATCATGCCGTACTACCGCAGCGTCGGCGAGGTTCCCCGGAAGCGCCACACCCAGTTCCGGCAACCCGACGGCAGCCTCTACGCCGAGGAGCTGATGGGGCAGGAGGGCTTCTCCTCCGACTCGTCGCTGCTCTACCACCGCTATCTGCCGACCGCGATCGTCGCCGCCGAGGAGTTCACCCCACCGGCCTGGCAGCGGGTGCCGAACCTGCCGCTCAAGCCGCGCCACCTGCGTACCCACAAACTCGACGGCGGTGCCGGCGCCGACCCGATCCTCGGCCGGCAGCACCTGCTGGCCAACGACGACGTCCGGATCTCGTACGTCGTCGCCGACCAGCCCTCCCCGCTCTACCGCAACGCGATCGGCGACGAGTGCCTCTACGTCGAGTCCGGCGCCGCCCGGGTCGAGACCAGCTTCGGGGTGCTCGGGGTGACCGCCGGCGACTACGTGATCATCCCGACCTCGGTGGTGTACCGGATCGTCCCGGTCGCCCCGGAACCGCTCCGGATGCTCGCCATGGAGGCGTCCGGGCACATCGGCCCGCCCAAGCGCTACCTCTCGGTACGCGGCCAGTTTCTCGAACACTCCCCCTACTGCGAGCGGGACGTACGCGGCCCGGAGGCGCCGCTGCTGGTCGAGGAGACCGACGTCGAGGTGTACGTCCAGCACCGCCGGGGCTGGACCCGCCACGTGTACGCCAACCACCCGTTCGACGTGGTCGGCTGGGACGGCCACCTCTACCCGTGGGCGTTCTCGATCCACGACTTCGAGCCGATCACCGGCCGGATCCACCAGCCCCCGCCCGTGCACCAGACCTTCCAGGGGCCGAACTTCGTGATCTGCTCCTTCGTCCCCCGCAAGGTCGACTACCACCCGCTGGCGATCCCGGTGCCGTACAACCACCACAACGTCGACTCCGACGAGATGCTCTTCTACACCGGCGGCAACTACGAGGCGCGACGCGGCTCCGGCATCGAGCAAGGGTCGATCTCGCTGCACCCGGCCGGTTTCACCCACGGCCCGCAGCCCGGCGCACCGGAGCGGGCGATCGGGGCGGAGCGCTTCGACGAGCTGGCCGTCATGGTCGACACCTTCCGCCCGCTCGACCTCTGCGGCCCGGCACTCTCCTGCGAGGACACCGGGTACGCCTGGACCTGGTCCGGCCGTACCACCGGCTGAGTCCTAGCGCGACGACGACCTCGTCACCGACGTGCCTCGGCGAGGGGCCGCAGCCTCTTCTGGAAGGCCGCCTCGTCGATGCCCCGGGCCAGCTTCCGGTTGTAGTTCATGCGATATGGGCAGCTGTCCTCGGCGCCCTGTCGCCCCGGCACGATGAACTCGCTGACCATCCTGCCGCTGCGGGCCTCCCGTACCGTGACGTGATAGACGCTCTCGAACAGGTCGAAGGTGAACGGTCTGCCCCCGCCCGGCGCTGCCTGTTCACTCGCGTAGTTGCAGGTGACGTCCTTGCGCGAATCCTTGGTCGCCGTCACGCGTACGCAGACGAACAGTTGCACCTGATCGAGATCCCGGTCGGAGGTGCCAGGCTCGTACCGAGGTTCCCATTCCCTGGGCAGCAGGACCTCGGCGTACTCCATCTCCCGCTCGTCGGGATATCCGACCAGCGCCATCAGGTGCGGCCCACGCCCGGCGAAAGGCCGGGAGGTGAGGTTGTAGACATAGAGCTTCGGCGACCGGCACGGGTCGGCGGAATCCTCGTTGCGGGTCTGCGTCGGCCCGGACGGCGGCGCGAGGGGTGGGAGCCGTCCGGAGGCTGGCGGGCCGCCGGGCCGATCCGGCGGCCACGTGCACGGCCCGGTCACGGCGACGGTGAACCGCCCACTGTCCCGTGCCATCTCCATGAGCAACTGAGTGCCGTCCTCATGCGTGGCGGTGACCTCCCGGACGTCGGCGGGCGTGCCAACCCGCCACCGCTTGTCATGTTCGGCAAAGCCCTCGCGAAGCATCCACATTTCCACGTCGTCGAGGTATTTCTCGGCCTTCTCGCCAGCGGACACTGCCAGCTCGGCCCGCGGCCGGACACCCCAGGTCGGGCCGCCCTCGGGCAGGTCGGCGCAGCCCACCGTCCGGGAATGGCTCGGCGGGGTGGCCTGCGCCTCGGGTTCCAGTGCTCCGCTCACCGCGCGGGACAGGTGTTCGGTGAGGCGCTGCTCGAACTCCTCGGCGGTCACCACCGGCGCCGGCGGTTCGGGCCCGGTCTCGTCGGTGCAGCCGGTGAGCACCAACAACACCCCGCACAACGCCATGCCGAGTCGGCGACTCCACCGATGGGTCCACTGCCGAGCCATCGCACCCCCGATCGTCCGGTCGGCACGGGCAGGCCGAGAAGAAACGGGATGTTCTGTCCCGGACTCTACCTGTTCATCCACGCCGTCCGATACGGATCGTGCCGTCAGTCGCGATCGGGTGACCAGCCGAAGAGCACCGCCAGCTCGGTCGCGGCGGTGGCGAGGATCGCCAGCACCAGCGGCCACGGGGTACCGAGGATCGCGTAGAGCATGATCAGGCACGGTCCGGCGATCACGGTGTAGACGGCGAGGGCCAGCAGCCGGTCCGAGCGGATCAGGTCGGGCAGCCGCCCCCGGCCCAGGTTCGGCACCCGCTTGGCGAACCGCCAGACCAGGATGCCGCCGGTCACTGCCGCGAGCCCGGCCCAGAGCCGGGACGACACCGGGTTCGCCGCCGCCAGGCAGGCGACCAGCACCGACACCACGATGGTGTAGCCGGCGCCGTACATCAGGAGTTGGCGTAGTCCGCCACCGATGGTCCGGGCGCCGTCCCGGCTGGTCGGCTCCAGGGCCGCCGCATCCGCGAGATGTTCCAGCGCCTCCGAGTAGCGCCGCTGCTCCAGCCGGATCACTCCGATGTTGTGCTGGGCCGCCGCCAACTCGGGGTCCAGCCGCAGCGCCTCCCGGTACGCCCGCTCGGCCAGGTCGAACATCTGCATCCTGGCCGCCACCAGGCCCAGCACCAGGTGCGCCTGCGGCTCCTCCGGCGCCAACTCGACAGCCCGCCACGCGGCGTTGAGCGCCTGCTGTCCGTTACGCGACTCGGCCAGGATCGCCGCCGCGCTGCGCTGGGCGTACGCGTCGTCCGGCCCGAGCGCGAGGATCTCGTCGGCCGTCGCCGCCGCCTCCTTGAACCGGCGCAGGTCGGCCAGGGCATGTCCCCGGATCACCAGTGGATGGACCAGTTCCGGGGCGACGGCCACGGCCGAGTCGGCGGCGGTCAGCGCCTCCTCCGGCTTGTCGGCGGCGAGCTTGACCATCGCGAGCATGAGCAGCGCACGCACATTCGACGGGTCGAGCGCGATCGCGAACCCGACTTCGGCGGCGGCTTCGTCGTACCGGCCGAGTTCGGCGAGCAGTTCGGCGCGCTGGACGTACCCTTCGGCGGAGGAGGACTGGTCGGAATCGGCGTCGCTGGACACGGGCCGAGCCTATCCGGCGCTGTCCCGCCCGATCTCCACGCCCGACCTGCCGAACACCCACTCTCCGGGCAGTTGAATGGCGGCCACCGGCCAGTTAACCGGCGACCCGCCGAATGCCCACTCCCCAGGTCGGCGGATGCGCGGTACCGTAGACGGGACCAAGCCTGGCGCTCCCCCCGTGGTGTCAGGCTTGGTCCCTATCTACCGCCGGTCCGCCGAGCAGCCCTTCCCACAGCCTCCGCAGCCTCCACTGCCGGAACCTCCGCTGGGCTTTGCCACGCTCCCCGACGAGCACCCGAGCCCGACTCACCTTCGACGAGCCGTCACGAGGTCGTCAGTACGCCCCGGGTGACGAGCCGGCTCACCATGGCCACCATCTTGCGTGGCCGGCGGGGCTGAAGGTGCGCCCCGGCGAAGTTGCTCGCCCCCGGCACCACGTAGCCCTGGTTGCGGTCCAGCGCCCGCAGCGCCCGCCTGACGACCGGCTCCGGCGTCTCCATCCGCCCGACGGCCGCCTTACGGGTGCCGATCACGTCGAAGAAGCCGGTCTGCACCGGGCCGGGGCAGAGCGCGAGGACCTTCACGCCCCGATCGCGGTATTCGGTCCAGAGCGCGAGGCTGAAGTTGAGCACGAATGCCTTGGCCGCGCTGTAGACCGCGAAGTATGCCGTGGGTTGGAAGGCCGCGGTCGAGGCGACGTTGACGACCGCGCCGCGACCGCGCTTCAGCATCGGCGGGACCAGCGCGTGGGTCAGATCGGTCAGGGCCACGACGTTGACCATCAACTGCTCGTGGTCGCGCAGGCGGGAGATCTCCTCGAATCTGCCACACGTGCCGAAGCCCGCGTTGTTGACCAGCAGGTCCACCTTCAGCCCGCGAGACCGCAACCCGTCGAGTACGCAGGCGGCGGCGTCGGGCTCGGCGAGGTCCTGCGTGATCACTTCGACGCGTACGCCGTGGGTCTGCCGCAGCACTGCGGCCAGTTCCTGCATGGGCGCGGCCGAACGGGCGACGAGCACCAGGTCGTGGCCTCTGGCCGCGAGTTGACGGGCGAACTCGGCGCCGATGCCAGACGACGCGCCGGTGACGAGAGCTGTCTCATTCATGCAACAGACCGTACCAATTTGCTTCCACAACTGCAACGTCGTGTTGCAGATATCAGGCGAGCTGCATCCTGGTGTAACATCACCGCAGCAGGGCGGAAGGGGACGGGGGCGAGATGGCCGACGGTGACCGGCGACTGAGGGCGGATGCCGAACGCAGCATCCGCAGCATCCTGGAGGCCGCCGAGCGCATCCTGAGCGACGACCCGAACGCCACCATGGAGCAGATCGCCGAGGCAGCGGGCGTCGCGCGTACGACGATCCACCGCCGCTTCGCCAACCGGGACGCGCTCGTCCGGAGCATGGCCGACGCCGCCTGGCAGCAGGTCCGCGAGGCGGTCGAGCAGGCCCGGCCCGACACCGCGCCACCACTGGTGGCGCTACATCAGGCGACCGCGAACATCCTGCGCATCAAGTCCGGCTGGCCCTTCGCGATGGGTCAGCTCGCGGTCGCGCCGACCACGGCACAGGCCCAGGCCGACGTCTTCGCCGCCTGTGACCGGGTGCTCGTGCGGGCACAGCAGGTTGGGATCATCCGGGCAGACGCCGACCTGACCTGGACGAGGCGGGTCTACATCGCACTGATCAGCGAGACCGCACACGGCGCGCCACGCACCACCGACGACGATCCCGACCGGCTCGCCGCCCGCATCATCGACACCCTGTTACACGGCGTCTCCGGCCGTTAGGGGAAGACGACCGGTCCTCGACGAGCAGGCGCTCGCCGACGGACGGGAGAGGCCGAGGGTGAACCGGTGATCGGGGCGGCCATCCCATAACGACAACGCCCCCGCGACCCGTGCTGCCACGGGTCGCGGGGGCGGTTCGTCGCCTCGGCGGAGGCTATCCGCGAACGTCTCGGACAAAGGCCCGCCAGGTCGCCGGACCGAACGCCAGCACCGGCCCCGACCGATCCTTGCTGTCCCGCACCAACACCCGACCCGGGAGGTTGTCCGCAACCTCCACACAGTTGCCCTGGTTGGCGCTGCTACGGCTGCTCTTACGCCAGTTCGGCTGCTCAGCCATGCTCCTCAACCGCCTTCACGATCAGGTCTCTCGACTGGTCGACCGGGAGTGCGAGCCCGGTCACGATATCCCAGGCCAACTCTAACTTCCTCAGGTCCTCCGGGTCGGTCGCCACCTCGCCGCGCAGTTGGGAGTCCAGGTAGCCGACCCGGGCCCCGCCGGCGAGGGTCGCCAGCACGAACGGGCCGGACAATCCGATGTGCAGCCCGGCGGACCGCGGCACCACCCGCACCTGCACCCGGTGGCGATAGCTGGCACTGACCAGGTGCTCGAGTTGCTCCTTCAGCACGTCCGGCGGGCCGCAGTGCAGCGCGAACTCGCCGAGGATCCCGGTCAGCATCGGCGGGTCCGGCCGGTCCACCGTGGCCGCCTGCCGGTCCCGGCGGTCCTGGACGGTCCGCGCGATCGCCTCGTCGGGCAACCGACCGCCGTGCAGCACCGCCCGCGAGTATCCCTCGGTCTGGAGCAGCCCGGGGATCAGGTTGGGTTGAAACGTCCGCAGCAGCACGGCGCGCTTCTCGTTCTCCCGCCACGGCCGCATCCAGACCGCCAGCGCGTCCTCCCGGGCCGCGTCCGAAGCCCGTTGGATCTCGTCACCGGTGCCGAAGAACCCGTCGAGTTGCTCGGCCGTTTCGGGTCGCGGCACCAGTCGACCGCTTTCAAATCCGGCGTAGAGCGACGTACTGACGTTGATCGCTCTGCCCACCTGCTGCTGGGTCAGCTTCTTCTCGGCCCGCAGTCTCTTGAGAAGTGCCCGAAGATCGCTCATATCCGCCCCTGTCTCGGAAATCGATGCGGGGCATCCGCCTCTAATGCCTTCCGCCCATTTTCTGCCACCTCTGATCAGCGGTCCAGACTGGAGCGGGCGAGGAAGATTGCACTACTTCCCTATAAAGTGGCCTCGGGCAGGACCTCAGGACCGCCGGTGGACGAGCGCGACGGCGATGCCGGCCAGCCCCTCGCTCCGACCGGTGAGACCGAGACCGTCGGTGGTGGTACCGGAGACCGTGACCGGGGCGCCGACCGCCGCCGTCAACACCCGCTGGGCCTCGTCGCGGCGGGGACCGATCTTCGGGCGTACCCCGATCACCTGGATCGAGACGTTGCCGATCTCGAAGCCGGCGGCCCGGACCCGACGGGCGGTCTCGGCCAGCAGCGCCACCCCGGCGGCGCCGGCCCACTCCGGCTCGGCCACCCCGAAGTTGCTGCCCAGGTCGCCGAGGCCGGCGGCGGAGAGCAGCGCGTCGCAGGCGGCGTGCGCGGCGACGTCACCGTCGGAGTGCCCGGCCAGCCCGTCCACGCCCGGCCAGTGCAGGCCGGCCACCCAGCAGGCCCGACCGGGCTCGAACCCGTGCACGTCGGTACCGACACCGACCAGCGGAAGGATCACGTGCGAAAGCGTAGGCGATCAGTGGTGCCCGGCGAGCGGCACGGCACTGAGCAGGTGCTCGGCCAGGGCCAGGTCGAACGGGCGGGTGATCTTCAGCGCGTATTCCGAGCCGGGGACGCAGGCGACGCGTACCCCTTGTTTCTCGACCAGGCCCGCGTCGTCGGTGAGCGGATCGGCGGCGGCGGCGTGCGCGGCGGCCAGCACCGCCCGCCGGAAGCCCTGCGGTGTCTGCACGACCCGCAGCGCCGACCGGTCGACGGTGCCGAGCACCACGCCGGCGGCCGAGACCTCCTTGACCGTGTCGACCACCGGGAGCACCGGGATCACGGCGTCCTCGCCGCCCCGTACCGCCTCGGCGACCGACTCGACCAGGGTGGTCGGGGTGAGCGCCCGGGCCGCGTCGTGCACCAGGACGATCTCCGGGCCGGCCGGCACCGCCGCCAGCGCGGCGGCGACCGACTCCTGCCGGGTGGCCCCGCCGGCCACCACGGTCAGCTCGGCGACCGGCCCGAGCAGCTCGCGGACCGCGTCGTCGTCACCGGGTGGCGCCGCCACCACGATGGTGTGCACGGAGGGTGCGGCGGCGATCCGCCGTACGGCGTGCACCAGCAGCGGTTCGCCGCCGATCCGGCGGAGCGCCTTGGGGCCGCCCGGCCCGAGCCGGACGCCGGCACCGGCAGCCGGAACGAGGACCGCGACGTCACCGCGCGGATTGAGCTGCGCGGTCACGTCGCGGTCCTCGGACTTTCTTCGGGGTACGTCGCAGGCACTGGCGGAAGTGCCAGCTTGGGGGTGCTATGCCTCGGTGAGCACCTTGTCGAGAAGAGTTTCCGCTTCGTCCTTGGTGCTCTTTTCGGCGAGTGCGACCTCACCGACGAGGATGTCGCGGGCCTTGGCGAGCATTCGCTTCTCACCCGCCGACAGCCCCCGCTCCCGCTCCCGGCGCCAGAGGTCGCGGACAACCTCAGCCACCTTGAGAGGGTTACCGGAGGCCAGCTTCTCCAGATTTGCCTTGTAACGCCGCGACCAGTTGGTCGGCTCCTCGGTGTGCGGGGCACGGAGGACATCGAAGACCTTGCCCAGGCCCTCTTCGCCGACCACTTCGCGCACGCCCACGATCTCGGCATTCTCGGCGGGCACCCGGACCGTCAGATCACCCTGAGCGACCCTGAGGACGAGGTACTGCTTGGGCTCGCCCTTGATGACCCGAGTCTCGATTGCCTCGATGAGTGCGGCCCCGTGGTGGGGGTAAACAACGGTCTCGCCGACACTGAAAACCATAGGTTCGAAACCCCTTTCGCTGTGTCTAGGGTAACACGCTCAGGCACCGATGTCCCACCGCAGTCCTGACCGTTAGCGCAGCTCAGAGGCCCTGTGAGAGGTCTTTCTTCGGCTTGACACAGCAGCGATCCATGGATTTAGGCACACTGCGTGACACACGGATCACCGGCCGACAAGACGGATCGGAAAAATCGGATGTAGGGCGTTGCGGTCCCACCAGCATATCTCTTCGGCACACGGCACCGCCGCCCACTGGCGATCCGACCCCCGGTGGGGGAGGCTGGAGCGGAGCCCGATTCACACCTCAGGTGAGCAGCCAGGGGGTGCGCCATGAGCACGTCGGCGGACGGCGACGGCCGGCCGGACAACGGCCCGTTCGACGGCGTGCCCGACCTACCCGCCGACTGGGGCCGGATCGTCATCCCCGACGATCCGGCCGAACTGGCCGCCGAAGCCGCGCAGGTCCGCCGCGAGCTGCGACTACAGGCCCGTCACAACGGCTGGCGCAGGCGTCTCGGGCTCCCCACCGCCACCGCCGGCCCCGCCCCGCTCCGGCTCTCCCTGCTGATCATGTCGGTCGCCCTGCTGGCCACCATGGCCAGCCTCTTCGCCCTCACCTGGCCCACCCCGTACCGGCCGACCGCGACCGGCCGGAGCACTCCCGGTACCCCGGGCGACCAGAGCAGCAGCTCGAGCGACCAGAGCAGCCCGAGCGACCCGACGAACCCCGCCGGGCGGTCCCTGCCCGCGCTCGACCTGGTGGGAGAGGACGGACGGGTCGTCCCGTTACGGGGGCTGCTCCCCGCCGTGATCATCCTGATCGACGGCTGTACCTGCGACGAGCACCTCGACGCCGCCGTCCGGGCCGTCCCGCCGGGCGTCGCCGTGGTGGCGGTCAGCACCCGCCGGACCGTACCGGGCACCCGGACCATGCCAGCGCCCGGCGGCGGGGTACCGCGCTTCCTGACCGACCCGACCTCCGAGCTGCGGACCGCGCTGCACCTGGCCGACGGGAGCGGCCGGGGCGCCGCCGTACTGGCCAGCCGGTCGGGGCAGATCCTCCGGACCGTGCCGGTACTCAGCTCACCGGGCGACTACCAGGCCGACCTGCCCCGCCTGCTGACCGCCGTCTGAACCGGTCTCCCCGCCCGGCTGGCCATCCGCCTGCCGACCACTCACCCGCCCGAACCGGCCATCCCGCCTGAGCCGGCCATCTGCCTGAGCTGGCCCATCGACAAGGCTGGTCAGGGGAGTGCCACGACCTGGAGGGCGATCTCCACGTGCCGGTGGTTCAGCCGTCGGGCCCCGATCGACAGCTCGTCGCCGGCCGCGACGAGTTGCACACTGCCGAAGGGTCCGGGGCAGCTCACCGACTTCGACCAGCTCTCCGTCACACCCCGGAGCGCCCGGATGTGCAGCTCGCCCGGGCTGAGGCAGACGTACTGGAGCAGGTAGCGACCGCCCGGGCGGGTGTCGATCGACCAGGTGACGAAACGCCGCTGGTTGAGCGTGGCCGTCTCCCGCCAGACCGTGTCCGGGAAGCGCGGCAGGCTCTGCCCGGCCACACTTCCAGCCCGCTCGCCGGCCAGATCCGCCCCGCCGATCCCGGGGGCCACCTCCGGCAGGCCGACCCCGGTCCGCCCCGGCCGGGCCGGCTCCGGTGCCGACCGGACCGACCACCAGCCGCCGATCCCGACGAGCAGCACCGCCGCCATCGTCAACGCCACCCTGCGCACCGGTCGCCTCCTCCCGCCGGTCGAACGGAGATCTCGCCAGTCGAGCCGAGATCTCGCTAGGAGCCACCCTGGCCGACCTGGTGGGCCGGCCGCGTGCCGTCCGCCCGTGCCGCCCCGGGCTGCCGGTCCAGCAGTGCCGCGTAGAGGGTCAGCCCGGGTCCGAACGCGAGCATCACCACGGTACGGGGTGGAACGGCCGACCGCCGAAGTCGTTCCACGATGAGTAGGGAGGTCGGCGACGAACAGTTGCCGTTCTCGTCGAGTACCGCCCGGGATGCGGCGAGGGCCTCCGGCGGCAGGCCGAGTTCCGTCTCCACCACGTTGAGGATCCGGGGACCGCCGGGATGCACCGCCCAGCCGTCCACCTCGGAGATCCGCTTTCCGTGCCGGGCCAGCAGGTCGGTGACCAGATCGAGGACGTGTGCCGCCAGTACCTGGGGCACCTTTGGGGACAGTCCCATCCGGAAGCCGGTGTCGGTCAACTCCCAGGTCATGTGGTCGGCCGTCGAGGTGTCGGTGACGGCGGTGACCTCGCGGACGGCGTACCCGGAACGGGTTCCCGGAGCGACCACGACGGCGACGGCGGCGTCGGAGAAGAGCGCGTGCGAGATGATCTGCTGGGTGTCCATCCGAGCCGTCGACGGCTGGATGTGCAGGCTGGTCAGCTCGGCGCAGAGCAGCAGCGCCGGGCGGCCCCGGGCGGTGACGAAGTCGTTGGCGGCGGCCAGCCCCGGCAGGGCCGCGTAACACCCCATGTGGCCGACGAACATCCGCTGGGTGTCCGGGGCCATCCCCATGTCCCGGGCCAGCAGGATGTCCAGCCCCGGCGTGGCGTACCCGGTGCAGGAGCAGACCACGAAGAGGCCGATCTCCCCGGCCGAGAGCCTGGCGTCGGTCAGCGCCCGGGCGACCGCCTCCTTGCCCAGCGGCAGCGCCTCGATCTGGTAGCGGCGCATCCGGCGCTCGGTCGGCCAGTCCGAGACGTCCTCCAGCAGCGGGTTCACCGCCGCCTGCCGGTGCCGTACCCCGGAGTTGGCGAAGATCCGCTCGGCGAGCGCCCGGGTGGACCCGGAGAAGTGCCCCGCGAAGAAGCCCGCCCACAGCTCCTGCTGGCTGGCCGTGGGCGGCAGCGCCACGCCCACGCCGACGATCACCCCGGAGCCGTCCTGCCCGCTTCCGCTTCCCATGCCGTCCTCCGATCGCGACTGCTCTTCGGGGTGCAGTTGCACTGGACCCCGGCGACCGCCGGTGCCGAACGCACCGTGCGCGCTCCACGCGCCCCACCGAGCCCAACCCCCGAGCGTGACCTCGGGACTCGCGCCGACCGGACGCGCCCGGTCGCGGTACGGCCCGACCGCGCCGGTGGTGGCCGGGCGGCCGGCTCGCCACTGTCAGGTACCAGTGAACCTTCTTCAACCTCCCCTCGCGCTCGGGCGGACCGCAAGGTCGGACGCGGTACGTGAACGCCGCGCGGTTCAGGGTGAAAGGGGTTCGGTCACCGGACCCCTCACCATCGGGGAGTCGACGCGTCCCGGTCCGGGTCGCCGCCGAGCGCGGCGATGCCGAGCCAGTCCGCGCAGACGTCCGAGGTGGCCGGATGCAGCGACCCGCACCGGGCGTCCCGGTAGAGGCGTTCGAGCGGATGGCCCCGCCGGGTCGCCGAGGTGCCGGCCGCCTCCACCATCGAGGCCGCCACCTCGGCCGCGGTCGTCCCGGCCAGCAGCTTGGCCCGCCACACCCAGCGGTTCGTCTCGGCGTCGCCCGGCGCCTCGTCGACCCGGCGGGCCGCCTCGGTCACCGCCAACTGGGCGGCGGCGGTGGCGGCGTCGGCCCGGCCGACCCGGGCGCGTACCGCCGGCAGGCCGTCCAGCCCGCGTCCGGTCAGGTGTTCGACGGCGGCGTCGATCGCCGCCCGGGCCACTCCGACGTAGACGGCCGCATAGCTGGCCACCAGCCAGTGCGGCATGAGCTGCGCGACCACCAGGGCCAGCCCCTCCACCCCGCCGAGCAGCCGGTCGGTCGGCACCGTCACGTCCAGGTGCAGGTCGTGCGAGGCGGTGGCCCGCATCCCGAGCGAGTCCCAGGTCGGCTCGACGTGCAGCCCGTCCGGCCCGGCCGGGACCAGGAACTGCGACACCACCGACTGGTCGGCGACGCTCCGGGCGGCCACCAGGTAGCCGTCGGCGTGTCCCGCCCCGGAGCAGAAGGTCTTGGCACCCTTGATGTGGTAGCCGCCGTCCACCGGCTCGTACGTGGTGGTCAGCTTCGACAGCCGGGAGCCGGCGCCGCGCTCGCTCATCGCCACCGCATACCAGGCGCCGGCCGCCGCCTCGGCGAGCAGCCGGTCCCGGGCCGCCAGCGCCTCGGACGGTACGCCGAGCGCCTCGGCCAACTCCTCGGTCAGCGCGCCGAGCGCACCGGTCACCGAGGCGTGCATGTTGAAGACCAGCGCCGTCGCGCCGTTGCCCCGGGCCAGCTCGCTGGCGACCGCCGCGTACCCGGCGAAGCTGGCCCCGAGCCCGCCCAGCCTCGCCGGGACCATCAGCCCGAGCAGCCCGGCCGAGCGCAGGTCGGCGAAGTCCTCGACCGGGAACGTGCCGTCCCGGTCGTGTTCGGCCGCCCGGGCGGCGAGTCGTGGCGCCACCCGGCGCGCCGCTGCGAGCGCGTCCACCGTCATGCGTGTCCCTTCCCGCACCGGCCGGGATGGCCGGCGCTGCCGCCCGCCCTACTCCTGTCTGGTCCCCCACCCCTGGTAGAGCACCGCCGCCGACCAGGTCGGCACGATCCGTGGCGCGTCCGGGGCCTCGGTCCGCCCGTCCCCGGCCGGGCCCGAGCGCCGGACCGCCCGGCGCAGCAGCCAGCGTGCCGTGCCCCAGGCCGCCGGCCGGATGCCCCGGACCCGCAGCGCGATCCCGTGCCGGGCGCACTCCTGGACCAACTCCCCGGCGTCGACGAAGAGACGGGGGTCGTGGATGCCCCGGGGTACGCCGGGGAAGAGTTCGGCCACCCGTATCGCCAGCAGGCGGCTCAGCAGGGTGGCGTTGAGGGTGTCCAGCACCAGCGTGCCGCCGGGCCGGAGCAGCCGGGCCGCCTCGGCCACCACCCGCCGCCAATCCGGTACGTGCTCCAGTACCTCACCGGCGGCCACCACGTCGGCGCAGCCGTCGGCCAGCGGTACCGCCCCGGCGTCCCCGTTGACCGGGGTGACGCCGTGCGCGGCGGCCTGGGCGAGCGCGGAGCGGACCAGGTCCACCCCGACGTGCCGGTAGCCCCTGCCGGCCACCCGGGGGGCGAGCAGCCCGGCTCCGCAGCCGAGGTCGACCAGGACCGCCCCGGGACGGGTGGCCGGCGGCACCAGCCCGGCCCGTGCCTCGGCCAGCCAGTGCAGCATCGCGAAGGCGCCGTCCGGCTGCCACCACTCGTCGGCCAGGTCGTCGTACTGCCGGGGGTCGTTGCGCGGCAGTCGCCGGACCCGGCTGCCGGGCGTGCTGGCCCCGGCATCCTCCCTGGTCCGCGCTCTCCGCATGCGATCGAGCCTGGCACGACCGAGCGGTAACAACCAGACTTCCCATATGTCGCATGTGGTGTTAGGGCTGGTCCGGGCGAGCCACCCCGAGCCGGCGGTCGCGGTGACCGCCGTCTCGGCCCTGCTCGCCTGGGGCGTCGGGCATCCGCCCGGCGGCATCGCGGCGGTGGCCCTCACCGTGCTGGCCAGCCAGCTCGCCATCGGCTGGGTCAACGACCGGCTCGACGCCGACCGGGACGCCGCGGTCGGCCGCCGGGACAAGCCGGTGGCCAGCGGCATGATCAGCCGACGGCTGGTCGGTGTCTCCGGGGTCCTGGCCGCCCTGGTCACCCCGCTGCCCGTACTCACCCTCAACCCGACCGCCGCCGGGGCGGCCACCCTCGCCCTGGTCTCCGCGCTGCTCTACAACTGGCCGCTGAAGTCCACCCCGCTCTCGGTGCTGCCGTACGCGGTCTCGTTCGGGACGTTGCCGGCAGTCGTCGTACTCGGGCTGCCCGGCGCGCCGACCCCGCCGGCCTGGCTGGTCGCGGCGGGCGCGCTGCTCGGCGCCGGGGCGCACTTCGCGAACGTGCTGCCGGACCTGGCCGACGACGAGCGGACCGGGGTACGCGGCCTGCCGCACCGGCTCGGCCCGGCCGGCTCCCGGCTGGCCGCCGCCGGGCTGCTGCTGGCGGCCACCGCGACCCTGGTGGTCGGGCCGCCCGGGCCGCCGTCCTGGGCCGGCCTGGCGGCGGTCGCGGTCGCCGCCGTGGTCCCGGCGGTCGGCTGGTACGCCAGCCGGGCCGCCGCCGCCCGGGGCGAGCGCCCGGTGGCCGTCTTCCGGGCCGTGATGCTCGTCGCGCTGATCGATGTCGTACTGCTGGTGACCAGCGGCCGGGTGGTCTGACCGCCCCACTCCACCGGCCCGTACCGCCCGAGCGGGCCGGGCCGGGATACCGGGTCGCCGTACGGGAGCCGATCACCGCCCACTACCCTGGAGCCCGTTGGGCCCGGGTACGGCCACCGTGCCCGTTCCGCCGACCCGGGAACGCGATGGCGACCGGGATCGCACACGAGGAGGACCAGGTGACGCGCTCGATCAGGGGGGCTCGGCGAGCCGCTGCGGTGCTGGCCGGTACGGCAGCCGCCGCCACCCTGCTGCTGTCCGGGTGCGGCGCGGGCCAGATCGCCGAGACCGCCGCCAAGGTGCCCACCAGCGTCGGCGCCAACGCCCAGTCGGCCGACAACACCTTCAAGGTCCGCAACCTGTCGATCGACTACCTGAACATCCAGGGCTACCCGGCCGGCGGCGACGCGCCGATGAACGTCGCCCTCTACAACGACTCCGGCGAGGCCGTCACGGTGCGGATCAGCTCCGCCGGTGCCCGCTCGGTGGCGCTGGCCGGCGCCTCGGCCGCGCCGACCCCGCGCGGCACCGTCTCGGCGAGCCCGCCGCCGACCACCGGCGGCCCGTCCCCGGCGGCCACCTCGGGCAGCCCGGAGCCGGGCGGCTCGCCGTCGGCGGCCCCGACCGATGGTGCCGCCGCCACCCCGTCGCCCACGGCGTCCCCGACGCTGCCGGCCGAGATCCGGATTCCGGCCGGCGGGTTCGTGATCCTGAACAAGACCGTCGGCAACTGGCTCCAGCTCTCCGGGCTGTCCGAGCCGCTGCCGCCGGGCGGCATCGTCGAGCTGAGCTTCGACTTCGGCGGCACCCAGGTGCCGGTACGGGCCCCGGTCGCGGTGCCGCTGGTGCCGGCCCCGGTCGGTACTCCGGTCGTCGGCGAGGAAGAGGAGCACGAGTAGGCCGCCGGCCGGGTGAGTCGGCTTCCGTCGTACCGATTGGTTAGCGTGCTCGGGTGACGACCAGCCGAGCCACGTCCCGCCCCGCCGCCGGGCGCGGCCGGGCCGCGAGCCGCGAGCCCAGACCCGCCTACGAGTGCGACGCCTGTGGCCACCAGCCGCCCAAGTGGGTCGGCCGGTGCCCGGAGTGCGGCGAGTGGGGCGCGGTCGTCGAGTCGACGCTCACCGGTCCGACCGTCTCCGGCCGGGTGGTGAGTTCCCGGGCGCCGGCCGAGCCGGCCCGGCCGATCGCCACCATCAGCGCCGCCCCGGCCAGGGCCCGCCCCACCGGCGTGCCCGAGCTGGACCGGGTGCTCGGCGGCGGTCTGGTCCCCGGCGCGGTGGTGCTGCTCGCCGGTGAGCCGGGGGTCGGCAAGTCGACGTTGCTGCTCGACGTCGCCCAGCAGTGGGCGGCCGGTGCCGGCAGCCCGTCGCTGGTGGTCAGCGGCGAGGAGTCGGTGAGCCAGGTCCGGCTGCGGGCCGAGCGGATGGGCACCCTGCACGACCAGCTCTATCTGGCGGCCGAGAACGACCTCTCCGCCGTGCTCGGCCACCTCGACGCGGTCAAGCCGGGCCTGCTGGTGCTGGACTCGGTGCAGACCGTCTCCACCCCGGGCACCGAGGGGGTGCCGGGCGGGGTCACCCAGGTCCGGGCGGTCACCGCCGCCCTGGTCGCGGTCGCCAAGGAGCGGGGCCTCGCGACCGTACTCGTCGGGCACGTCACCAAGGACGGCCAGGTCGCCGGGCCCCGGGTGCTGGAGCACCTGGTCGACGTGGTGCTGCACTTCGAGGGCGACAAGCACTCCTCGCTGCGGATGGTGCGCGGCGTCAAGAACCGGTTCGGCACCGCCGACGAGGTCGGCTGCTTCGAGATGCACGAGGGCGGGATCAGCAGCCTGGCCGACCCGTCCGGGCTGTTCCTGACCCGCTCCGCCGACCCGGTGCCCGGCACCTGCGTGACGGTGGCGATGGAGGGTCGGCGGGCGCTGGTCACCGAGGTCCAGGCGCTGATCGGCGCCACGGTGGCCGGGTCGCCCCGGCGGACGGTCTCCGGGCTGGACAGCGCCCGGCTGGCGATGGTGCTGGCGGTGCTGCAACGCCGGACGGAACGGCTGACCCTGCACGACCGGGAGGTCTTCGCGGCCACCGTCGGCGGGATCCGGGTGGTCGAGCCGGCCGCCGACCTGGCGGTCGCCCTGGCGGTCGCCTCCGGCGGGCTCAACCTGGCCATCGCGCCGGACCTGGTGGCGATCGGCGAGGTGGGGCTGACCGGTGAGGTGCGCCGGGTCGCCGCCGTGCCGCGCCGGCTGGCCGAGGCCGCCCGGCTCGGCTTCAGGTACGCCCTGGTGCCGACCGGCTGCGGGCCGAGCGCCAGCGGGGTGACTCCGGAGAACATGCGGGTGATGGAAGTCACCGACGTACGATCGGCGCTGCAAGCCGTGGCGCGGGTGTCGGCTGAGTAACCATACGATCACACCAGGCTGTGGTTGGTCGGGGCGTGGCATGCTTACGGCCGTTGCCACCTGCGGCCGGGCGGGACGGCCACGCCCGGCAAGGCTTGCCAATCAGCTACAAACTGGACACTACGCGGCCGGTCCCGGACGGTACCGACGGCGCGCCGATGGGAGGAAGCAGGCACAGTGGCACGTCACAGTAACCGCGACAGCACCGAACGCAGGGCAGTCCGTAGAATGTCCGAGTGCCGATCGACCGCGACGCGAACCGAACCGCCAGCGCGGCTCCTCCTGTCCGCACCAGTGCCGGTGCCTCGGCCCGCCCCGTCGGCGTCGGCATGACCATGAACGGGACAGGGCCGACCGGGGATCCGTTGCGGGCCAACCTGGCGCTGATGGCGCCGGGCACGGCCCTGCGGGACGGGCTGGAGCGCATCCTGCGCGGCCGTACGGGCGCGCTGATCGTGCTCGGCTACGACCGGGTCGTCGAGACGCTCTGCACCGGCGGCTTCCCGCTCGACGTCGAGTTCTCCGCCACCCGGGTCCGCGAACTGTGCAAGATGGACGGCGCCGTGGTGCTCTCCAGTGACGGCACCCGGATCGTCCGGGCCGCCGTGCACCTGATGCCCGACCCGACGATCCCGACCGAGGAGTCCGGCACCCGGCACCGCACCGCCGAGCGGGTCGCCCGGCAGACCGGCTTCCCGGTGATCTCGGTCAGCCAGTCGATGCGGATCATCAGCCTCTACGTCAACGGCCAGCGACACGTACTCGACGACTCGGCCGCGATCCTGTCCCGGGCCAACCAGGCGCTGGCCACCCTGGAGCGCTACAAGCTCCGCCTCGACGAGGTCTCCGGCACCCTCTCCGCGCTGGAGATCGAGGACCTGGTCACCGTACGGGACGCGGTCGCCGTGGTGCAGCGGCTGGAGATGGTCCGGCGGATAGCCGACGAGATCGCCGGTTACGTGGTGGAGTTGGGCACCGACGGCCGGCTGCTCGCCCTCCAGCTCGACGAGCTGATGGCCGGGGTGGACGCCGACCGGACCCTGGTGATCCGCGACTACCTGCCGACCGGGCGCAAGGCCCGGACCCTCGACGAGGCCCTGGTCGAGCTGGACCTGCTCACCGCCACCGAGCTGATCGACCTGGTCGCGGTCGCCAAGGCGATCGGCTACCCGGGTGCCTCCGACGCGCTGGACGCGGCGGTCAGCCCGCGCGGGTTCCGGCTGCTCGCCAAGGTGCCCCGGCTGCCCGGGCTGGTGGTCGACCGGCTCGTCGGCCACTTCGGCAGCCTGCAACGGCTGCTCGGCGCCACCGTGGAGGACCTACAGGCCGTCGACGGGGTCGGCGACGCCCGCGCCCGGGGCGTACGGGAAGGGTTGTCCCGGCTCGCCGAGGCGTCCATTCTGGAGCGCTACGTCTGACCCTGACCGTCGGCGCCGGCCGGGTCGTCCCTGCCGCCCGGCTCTCCGGCAGCGGGATGGTGCCGGAGGTCAGCCGGTGATGGTTATCCGGACCGGGTCGCTGTGCTTGTTGCCGAGCCGGCCGAAGAGCTGGTAGGTGCCGGCCGCCGGATAGGGCCCGGCGGCGAGCTGGTTGGCGCACTTGGAACTCTCCCGCCCGTTCCAGGAGATGGTGTACGCGTTCTCGTGGCTGGGCGGGAACGGCCGGATGTCGTTGGACCGGACCTCGCTGCACACGTCCGACGACCAGACCTTCCGGGCCCCGGACTTGATGTAGAGCTCCTGGAGGTCGGCGCCGACGTCCCGGTTGCAGGTACGGCTGGAAATGTTCTTGATCTTGATTCGTAGCTCGATCGGCACGCCCCGCTGCGCGGAGGTCTGCGAGGGCACCGGAATCACCGAGATCTCCTGGTCGGTGCACTCGTTGTCGACCGGCGGCGGTGCAGTCGGCACCTGACCGCCGCCCGCCGGCTCGACCGAGGTCTCCTCCTCGTCCGCCGGAGGCGCGTCCGACGGGTCACCCCCGCCCGGACCACCCGACTCCGGTGCACCCGACTCGGGAGGGCCGGACGCCGACGGGTCGACCTCCGGGGTGAGCGTCGGGGACGGCCCGGAGCCGGCGGTCCTGTCCCTTCCGGAGTCGTCCGCCCCACCCGTGTTGACGCAGGAGTAGAGCACCACGATCAGGAAGAGCAGCATGGCGCCGAGCACGACGGCTCGACGCCGCCAATACACGGCGGGCGGAAGGGGGCCAACCGTCAGACGCATGATGGTTTCACCGTATCGGCACGGGTGGCCGGGACGCCCGCGACGCGCCGGAGGCCCACCACGCGGTATCGGCGCAGCCGGTCAAAGATAGACCTTGCGCTGGTAGACCGCGTGCGCGCCGGCCACCCGGTCCAGGAACAGCCGGCCCGCACAGTGGTCGATCTCGTGCTGGAGCGCCCTGGCCTCGAAGCCGTCGGTGACCAGCCGTACCGCCGCTCCGGTGCCGGGCAGGAGCCCCCGCACCACCACCCGACTGGCCCGCTTCACGTCGCCGGTGAGGTCGGGGACCGACATGCAGCCCTCCCGGCCCGGCCGCCAGCGGCTCGCCTCGACGACCTCCGCGTTGCAGAGCACGAAGGTGCCGTGCAGGGTGACGGCCTTGGGATGCCCGGTCACGTCCACCGCGAAGACCCGGGCCCCGACCCCGATCTGCGGTGCGGCCAGTCCGACACAGCCCGGCGAGACCCGCATGGTGGCCACCAGGTCGGCGGCGAGCCGGACCACCTCGTCGGCACAGGGGTCGACGGTGGCACCGGCCCGGCTCAACACCCCGGCCGGCGCGGTCACCACCGGGCGTACCCGGCCCGGGTCGCCGAGCAGCTCGGGTGTCCAGTCGCCCAGGCCGCACTCCTCGGCCGTCCCGGAAGCGTCCTTCGCCGTCACAGCAGATCCGAGTCGGCTCGCCGCAGGGTGACCTCCACGTCCAGCCCGGCGCCCACCTCGGCCAGCCGGGCGGCGACCGCCTCGGCCGCGTCCGGCCGCAACTCCACCTCGGCGAGGAGCACGTAGAGCGGCCCGGTCAGCCGGGTGGTCAGGTCGGTGACGTTGCCGCCGGCCTCGGCGAGTACCCGGGTCAGCGTGGCGACGATGCCGAGCCGGTCGGCGCCGTGCACCGCCATCAGGTACGGCTCGCCGAACGGCGTACTCGTCGCCTCGGCGCCGACCTGGCGGACCGTCGCCACCAGCGGGCCGTCCGCGACAACCGGGGCCAGCGCGGCCTCCGCCTCGGCACCGGACGGGCCGACGCAGATCAGCGTCATCGCGAAGTGCCCGCGCAACCGGGTCATGGTCGAGTCGGTCAGGTTGGCCCCGACCTGGGCCAGCGCCTCCGTCACGTCGGCCACGATGCCGGGCCGGTCCGGACCGATGACGGTGATCGCGAGCTCGTTCATCCGGGCAGTCTGCCCGATCATCCGCCCCACCCGGACCCCGACCCGGCATCCGGCCCACGCTCCGGGACGGACCGACACCTGGGCACTCGGCGCGGGTCCGGCGGCTCGACCCGGTAACCGGCCCACGCTCCGGGACGGGCGGACACCACGGCGCGCCCGGCACGGTCTTCGGGTCCGGCGGCTCGACCCGGCGTCCGGATCACGCTCCAGGATGGGCGGACACCACGGCGCGCCCGGCACGGTCTTCGGGTCCGGCGGCTCGACCCGGCGTCCGGCCCACGCTCCAGGATGGGCGGACACCCGGGTGCCCGCCACGGCCGCCGGGCGGGCCGGCATGACAGGATCGACGGCGCCATGTCGACACCAACGCAGCTCGCCGCCGACGCCATCCGGTGGTACGACGAGAACGCCCGTGACCTGCCGTGGCGGGAGCCCGGGATCGGGGGATGGCCGATCCTGGTCAGCGAGGTCATGTTGCAGCAGACCCCGGTGGTGCGGGTACTCCCCGCCTGGCGGGCCTGGCTGACCCGATGGCCCCGGCCGGCCGACCTGGCCGCCGACACTCCCGCCGAGGCGATCCGGATGTGGGGACGGCTCGGCTATCCCCGGCGGGCGCTACGGCTGCACGAGTGCGCGGTGGCCGTACTGGAACGGCACGGCGGCGAGGTGCCGACCGGGCTGGACGAGTTGCTGGCGCTGCCCGGCGTCGGCGACTACACGGCTCGGGCGGTGGCGGCGTTCGCGTACGGGCAGCGGCACCCGGTAGTTGACACCAACGTACGCCGGCTGGTGGCCCGGGCCGTCGCCGGAGAGCCGGACGCGGGGCCGGCGACCCGTCCCGCCGACCTGGTCGCCACCGAGGCGCTGCTGCCGGCGGTACCGGAGCGGGCCGCCCGGGCCAGCGCCGCGTTCATGGAGTTGGGGGCGCTGGTCTGCACCGCCCGGGCACCCCGGTGCGTCGACTGTCCACTGGCCGCCCGGTGCGCCTGGCGGGCGTCGGGGCGTACCGCGCCGTCCGGCCCGAGCCGCCGCCCACAGCGGTACGCCGGTACCGACCGCCAGGTCCGGGGCAGGCTGCTGGCCGTACTCCGGGAGGCCACCGGTCCGGTGCCCCGGGTCCGGCTGGACCTGGTCTGGTCGGACGACCTGCAACGCTCCCGGGCGCTGGCCGGGCTGATCGAGGACGGCCTGGTGGAGATGGTCGACGACACCTGCGTACTGGCCGGCGAGGGGCGCGTCGACGGATAACCGGCGCCGCCCCGGCGAACGCGCCGGTGCCGGCAGTCCCCGGGCAGACGAATTCGGCCCGGTGGCGACTGCCACCGGGCCGAACCGCCGGTTACCTGAGCTGCCGGTCGGCTACTCGTCCGCGCCGGCCGGGGCGGTGTTGCCGAGGTCGGCCGGCACCGCGTCGGGCACCGGGACCGGCTTCTCCGCGCCGCGGAACACCAGCTTGGACTTGTCGACGTCGTCCGGGTTGCCCTCGCAGTCCACGACCACGATCTGGCCCGGCGTCAACTCGTTGAACAGGATCCGCTCCGACAGGTTGTCCTCGATGTCGCGCTGGATCGTCCGCCGCAGCGGCCGGGCGCCCAGCACGGGGTCGAAGCCCTTCTTCGCCAGGTATTTCTTGGCGTTGTCGGTCAGCTCGAGGCCCATGTCCTTGTTGCGGAGCTGGGTCTCGATCCGCTGGATCATGATGTCCACGATCGAGAGGATCTCGATCTCGTTGAGCTGGTGGAACACGATCGTGTCGTCGATCCGGTTGAGGAACTCCGGCCGGAAGTGCTGCTTCAGCTCGTCGTTGACCTTCTGCTTCATCCGCTCGTAGTTCGAGTCGGAATCCTCGGATGCCTGGAAGCCCATCGAGACCGCCTTGGCCACGTCCCTGGTGCCCAGGTTGGTGGTCAGGATGATGACCGTGTTCTTGAAGTCCACGATCCGGCCCTGGCCGTCGGTCAACCGCCCGTCCTCCAGGATCTGGAGCAGGGTGTTGAAGACGTCCGGGTGGGCCTTCTCGATCTCGTCGAACAGGACCACCGAGAACGGCCGTCGCCGCACCTTCTCGGTGAGCTGGCCACCCTCGTCGTAGCCGACGTAGCCGGGAGGCGCCCCGACCAGCCGCGACACGGTGTAGCGGTCGTGGAACTCGGACATGTCGAGCTGGATCAGCGCGTCCTCGCTGCCGAAGAGGAACTCGGCGAGCGCCTTGGAGAGCTCGGTCTTACCGACACCGGACGGGCCGGCGAAGATGAACGAGCCGGAGGGGCGCTTCGGGTCCTTCAGGCCGGCCCGGGTACGCCGGATGGCCTTCGAGACCGCCTTGACCGCGTCCTCCTGGCCGATGACCCGCTTGTGCAGCTCGTCCTCCATGCGGAGCAGCCGGGAGGTCTCCTCCTCGGTGAGCTTGTAGACCGGGATGCCGGTCCAGTTCGCCAGTACCTCGGCGATCTGCTCGTCGTCGACCTCGGAGACCACGTCCAGGTCGCCGGCCTTCCACTCCTTCTCCCGCTGCGCCTTCTGGCCGAGGAGCTGCTTCTCCTTGTCCCGGAGCTGGGCGGCCCGCTCGAAGTCCTGCGCGTCGATCGCGGACTCCTTGTCGCGGCGCACCTGGGCGATCCGCTCGTCGAAGTCGCGCAGGTCCGGCGGCGCGGTCATCCGGCGGATCCGCATCCGGGCACCGGCCTCGTCGATCAGGTCGATCGCCTTGTCCGGCAGGAACCGGTCGGAGATGTACCGATCGGCGAGCGTCGCCGCCGCGACCAGCGCGGCGTCGGTGATGCTCACCCGGTGGTGCGCCTCGTAGCGGTCCCGCAGGCCCTTGAGGATCTCGATGGTGTGCGCCAGCGACGGCTCACCCACCTGGATCGGCTGGAACCGCCGCTCCAGGGCGGCGTCCTTCTCCAGGTGCTTGCGGTATTCGTCCAGCGTCGTCGCGCCGATGGTCTGCAACTCGCCACGGGCCAGCATCGGCTTGAGGATGCTCGCCGCGTCGATCGCGCCCTCGGCGGCACCCGCACCCACCAGGGTGTGGATCTCGTCGATGAACAGGATGATGTCGCCGCGGGTGCGGATCTCCTTGAGCACCTTCTTGAGGCGCTCCTCGAAGTCACCGCGGTATCGCGAGCCGGCGACCAGGGCACCCAGGTCAAGCGTGTAGAGCTGCTTGTCCTTGAGCGTCTCCGGCACCTCGCCCTTGATGATCCGCTGGGACAGCCCCTCGACGACCGCGGTCTTGCCGACCCCGGGCTCGCCGATCAGGACCGGGTTGTTCTTGGTACGGCGGGAGAGCACCTGCATCACCCGCTCGATCTCCTTCTCCCGGCCGATGACCGGGTCGAGCTTGCCCTCCCGGGCGGCCTGGGTGAGGTTGCGGCCGAACTGGTCCAGCACGAGGCTGGTCGACGGCGCGGCCTCGCCCGGCGCGGTACCGGCGGCGGCGGGCTCCTTGCCCTGGTAGCCGGAGAGGAGCTGGATGACCTGCTGGCGGACCCGGTTGAGGTCGGCGCCGAGCTTCACCAGCACCTGGGCGGCGACGCCCTCACCCTCGCGGATCAGGCCGAGCAGGATGTGCTCCGTACCGATGTAGTTGTGGCCGAGCTGCAACGCCTCGCGCAGCGACAGCTCCAGCACCTTCTTGGCCCGCGGCGTGAACGGGATGTGCCCGCTCGGCGCCTGCTGGCCCTGGCCGATGATCTCCTCCACCTGCTGGCGGACGCCCTCCAGGGAGATGCCGAGGCTCTCCAGGGCCTTTGCCGCCACGCCCTCACCCTCGTGGATGAGGCCGAGCAGGATGTGCTCCGTACCGATGTAGTTGTGGTTGAGCATCCGGGCTTCTTCTTGAGCCAGGACGACAACCCGCCGCGCTCGGTCGGTGAACCGCTCGAACATGCCCTCGTGCTCCTCACGTGCCGTGCGCACTCGATCTTGATGGCCAAGCATCGTGGCGGGGCCACCACCCGGACGCCCGAGGCGGACATCCGTGCTCCCTTACTCTATCGCCGCGAGCCGACTCTCCTGAGGTCGTGTGTTCCCGGAATGAGCCATGTACGCGACGTTTTTCCCAACCGCCCACGCTCAGCGATGCTTCCCAGACCGTCCGCTGTACGCGCAGAGCGAAATTCGAGCCCCCGCCCGGGCGACGCGGCCCCGCGTCATCCACAGGCTGTGGACAACTTCGTCCACCGGGTGTGGACAACGCCTGGGCCGCCAGGATGTTCCCTGCTCGGCATGATCGTTCCCCGACGGCGCCGGGCCGGCGTCAACCGCACGGCGCCGGGTGGGCGTTCACCGCACGCTGGCAACCCGTGCGGCGGAGCCTCGCCGGGGTGCGTGGCGGGGCCGGGGAGCGACCGGCGGCACCGACCGGTCGACGAAGCGGACACTCGACCCAATCGTCTCATACCGCCCGGCACGGAGAAAAAATATATGCGGGGTGGGTGGACCCCAGCCGTCCACCCACCCCGCGAGGGTCAAGGAGCGCCGATGCCTAGCGGCCCGCCTTGGCGTGGTACTCGTCCACGATCTCCTGCGGGATACGCCCGCGGTCGGAGATGTCCTTGCCTTCCTTCTTGGCCCAGGCCCGGATCGCCTTGTTCTGCTCACGGTCGGCGGTGGCGCCACCCCGCCCCCGTGCGGCACGACCACCGACCACCACGCCGCCCCGGCCCACCTTCGAGCCGGCCGCGACGTACGGGGCGAATAGGTCCCGCAATTTGCCGGCGTTCTTGTCCGACAGGTCGATCTCGTACTGCACGCCGTCGAGCGAGAACTTGACGGTCTCGTCCGCGTCTCCGCCGTCCAGGTCATCGACCAGCTTGTGAATGATCTGCTTGGCCACGTGTCGCTATCCTTTCGAGCAGGTTCGCCGCAAACAAGAGCACAATAGCCCGTTAGATGCTTGCTCCGTCAATAGGACGGCGAAACTACGCGACAAGCCGGGGGCGGCAACTACTCCGGGCGGACCATCGGGAAGAGGATGGTTTCCCGAATTCCGAGGCCGGTGAGGGCCATCAGCAGCCGGTCGATTCCCATTCCCATGCCCCCGAGCGGCGGCATTCCGTACTCCATGGCCCGGAGGAAGTCCTCGTCGAGGCGCATCGCCTCGTCGTCGCCCTTGGCCGAGCGCTGGGCCTGGGCCACCAGCCGCTCCCGCTGCACCACCGGGTCGACCAGCTCCGTGTAGCCGGTGGCCAGCTCGAAACCGAGCACGTAGAGATCCCATTTCGCGGTCAGCCCCGGCTCGTCGGGGTGCGCCCGGACCAGCGGGCTGGTCTCTTCCGGGTAGTCCCGGACGAAGGTCGGCTGGCGCAACGTGGGTACGACCAGTTCCTCGAAAAGCTCCTCGGCGAGCTTGCCCGGACCCCACTTGGTGTCGACCGCCAGTCCGACCTTTTCCGCGTATCCCAGCAGGTCGGCCATGCCGGTGCGAACGGTCACCTCCTCGCCGAGCGCCTCGGAAAGGGTGCCGTAGAGGGTCACCGAAGGCCACTGGCCACCGAGGTCGAACTCGGTGCCGTCGGCGTGCGTCACCACGTGCGACCCGGCCGCGGCGAGCGCGGCGGCCTGCACCAGGTCACGGGTGAGAGCCGCCATCGTGTCGTAGTCACCGTACGCTTCGTACGTCTCGAGCATGGCGAACTCGGGCGAGTGCGAAGAGTCGACCCCCTCATTACGGAAGTTACGGTTGATCTCGAAGACCCGGTCGATGCCGCCGACCGCCGCCCGCTTGAGAAAAAGCTCGGGGGCGATTCGCAGATACAGATCCGTGTCTAACGCATTGCTGTGCGTCACGAATGGCCTGGCCGTGGCCCCGCCCGGCAGCGGTTGCAGCATGGGGGTTTCCACTTCGATGAAACTCCGGGCGTGCAGCGAATCGCGCAGACTACGCAGCGTCGCCGCCCTGGTGCGTACCATCTCGCGGGCCCGGGGGCGCACGATCAGATCCACATAACGCTGCCGGACCCGGGCCTCCTCGCTAAGCGGCTTGTGCGCCACCGGCAGCGGCCGGAGCGACTTCGCGGTCAGCTCCCAGGAATCGACGAGCACGGAAAGCTCCCCGCGCCGGCTGGTAATCACCTCACCGGTCACCCCGACATGGTCGCCGAGGTCGACCAGCCGCTTCCAGGCGTCGAGCCGCTCCGGGCCGACCCGGTCGAGCGAGAACATCGCCTGGAGTTCGGTGCCGTCACCGTCCCGCAGCGTGGCGAAACAGAGCTTGCCGGTGTTGCGTACGAAGATCACCCGGCCGGTGACCGCGGCGACGTCCCCGCTCGCGGTGTCGGTCGGTAGGTCCGCGTAACGGGCCCGGATCTCGGCGAGAGTCGCGGTACGCGGATATCCCACCCGGTACGGCTCGACGCCCTCGGCGAGCATGCGGTCCCGCTTCTCCCGGCGGACCCGCATCTGCTCGGGAAGGTCGTCCACGGGGTCGGCGGGGTTCGGGATCTGCTGGCTCACGGCACGCTTCCTCGGGAATTGTGTGTCGGCGGAGTTCGGCCCCGAGCGTACTCAAGTGCCGGGGCGGTGGGGCACTGGATAACCTCCAGGCATGGTCGACCAGTCCCACGCCCTCTCCTTCGGTGTCGCGGCCGAGAGCTACGACCGGTACCGACCGAGCTATCCGGAGCCGGCCGTGGGGTGGGCGGTCGGCCGTCCCGCCCCGGCCGAGGTGCTGGATCTCGGCGCCGGCACCGGCATCCTCACCCGGGTACTGCTGCGGGTCGGCCATCGGGTGACACCGGTCGAGCCCGATCCGGGGATGCGGGCCAGGCTCGACGCCGCCACCCCCGGCACGGTTGCCCGGGCCGGCTCGGCCGAGCGGGTGCCGCTGCCGGACGGGTCGGTGGACGCGGTCGTCGCCGGGCAGGCGTACCACTGGTTCGACCATCCGGTGGCGCATGCCGAGGGGGTCCGGCTGCTCCGCCCCGGCGGGACGTACGCGGCGATCTTCAACCACCGGGACGAGTCGGTGGGCTGGGTGGCCGCGCTGACCGCGATCACCGTCGAGCTGCTCGGCGGGGGCGGCGTCCGGAGTAGCGACGGACCCGGGATCGACGGGTACGGCCCGGAGTTCGCGCCGGTCGAACGGAACGAGTTCCGGCACAGCGTGACGCTCACCCCGGAGGCCCTGGTCGGGATGGTCAGCACCCGGTCGCACTACCTCACCGCCAGCCCGGAGCGGCAGCGCGAGGTGGCCGACGCCATTCGGGAGCTGACCGCCAGCCATCCGGACCTGGCCGGGCGGGAGAGCTTCGCGCTGCCGTACCGGACGCTGGTCTTCCGGGGCCGCCGACGCTGAGCCGGGCGACTCTCTTCCGGGGCCCGGCGCTGAGCCGGGCGGCTCTTCCAGGGGCGACGACGCCGAGCCGGGTGGCGGAGGCCGACCGACGGGGGTGTCAGCGGTTGCGGTCGTAGACCATGCGGAGCCCGATCAGCGTGATCATCGGCTCGTGGTGGGTGATCGTCCGGCACTCGCCGATCACCAGCGACGCCAGCCCGCCGGTGGCGATCACCGCCCGCACCTCGCCCAACTCACCGACCATCCGCTCGACGATCCGGTCCACCTGGCCGGCGAAACCGAAGTACATCCCGGCCTGGAGGCACTCCACGGTGTTCTTGCCGATCACCGAACGGGGTACGGCCGGCTCGACCTTGCGCAGTTGCGCCGCCCGGGCGGCCAGCGCGTCGAAGGAGATCTCGATTCCGGGCGCGAACGCACCGCCGAGGAACTCCCCCCGGCCACTGATCACGTCGAAGTTGGTGGTGGTGCCGAAGTCGACCACGATCGACGGCCCGCCGTAGAGGGTGAACGCGGCGAGGGTGTTCACCACCCGGTCGGCGCCGACCTCCTTCGGGTTGTCGATCGCCAACTGCACCCCGGTCTTCACCCCCGGCTCGACGATCACGTTGGGGATGTCGCCGTAGTAGCGGGCCAGCATCGTACGCAGCGAGCGCAGCGCCGCCGGCACCGTCGAGCAGGCGGCCACCCCGGTGATCTCCACCGCGTCCCCGGCCAGCAGTCCGCGCAGCTTGAGGCCCAGCTCGTCGGCGGTGGACCGGGCATCGGTCTTGATCCGCCAGGAGTGCACCAGCTTCTCGCCCTCGAAGGTCGCCAGCACGGTGTTGGTGTTACCGATGTCGATACAGAGCAGCATGTCGTCAGTCCCGGGCCCCGAGTCGTGGCGCGTCCCGCCGCTACGCGGCGCGCGAGCGGAGGTCCAGTGCGATGTCCAAGATAGGCGAGGAGTGGGTCAGCGCCCCAACCGAGAGGTAGTCGACGCCGGTGGCGGCGTAGTCAGCGGCGGTCTCCAGGGTCAGCCCGCCGGTCGCCTCCAGCTCGGCGCGGTCGCCCACCGCCGCCACCACCTCGGTCAGCAGCGCCGGGGACATGTTGTCGCAGAGCAGGAAGTCGGCACCTACCTCCACCGCCTCCAGCGCCTCCGCCACCGTGGTCACCTCGACCTGGACCGGCACCGCCGGGAACGCCGCCCGGACCCGCCGGTACGCCGGACCGATGCCGCCGGCCGCCAGCTTGTGGTTGTCCTTGATCATCGCCACGTCGTACAGCCCGAGCCGCTTGTTGGCGCCGCCGCCGGCCCGGACGGCGTACTTCTCCAGCGGGCGCAGCCCCGGGGTGGTCTTCCGGGTGTCCAGTACGGTCGCCTTGCTGCCGCCCAGCGCCGCCACCCAGGCCCGGGTGTGTGTCGCCACCCCGGAGATCCGGCAGAGCAGGTTCAGCGCGGTCCGCTCGGCGGTGAGCAGTCCCCGGGTCGGCCCGGTCACCGTGGCCAGCACGTCCCCCTCGGCGACCTCGGCACCGTCGGCGGCCACCGGCAGCACCCGTACGCCCGCGCCGCCCGCCAGCTCGAAGACGGCCGCCGCCACGGCCAGCCCGGCCACCACCCCGGCGGCCCGGGCCACCACGTCGGCGGTGTCGACCTGCTCGTCCGGAACGGTGGCCACACTGGTCACGTCCAGTCGCTCCGGCCCCAGGTCCTCGTCCAGCGCCCCCCGGACGATGCGTTCCACCTCCGCCGGGTCGAGCCCGGCAGCCCGCAGCGCCTGCGTGGTCGAGTCTGTCAGCACAGTGCCTCCCAGTCCTGTTCGAGGTTGCCCGCCGGACCGATCGACCCGACCAGGTGTCCGAGCCAATCGTCGCGTGAATCCGAGTAATCCTCGCGCCAATGGCAGCCCCGGGTCTCCTGCCGGGCGTACGCCGCGCCGACCAGCGCCGCCGCCACCGTCACCAGGTTGGTCGCCTCCCAACTCGCGGTACGCGGCGCACCCCGGGTCGCGCCCAGCGTCACCAGCTCGGCGGCGGTGGCCCGGAGCGAGTCGGCGGAGCGGAGCACCCCGGCACCCCGGGTCATCGCCCGGGCCAGGCTCTCCCGCACCGCCGGGTCGACCGTGGCGCCCTCGCCGCCCCGCCACGCCCCGGTCGGTGCCGGCTCGACCTGCGCCGGCAGGTCCCGGGCGATGTCCTGGGCGATCCGGCGGGCGAAGACCAGCCCCTCCAGCAGCGAGTTGCTGGCCAGCCGGTTGGCGCCGTGCACGCCGGTGCAGGCGACCTCGCCGCAGGCGTACAGGCCGGGGATGGAGGTGTGGCCGTGCAGGTCGGTGCGTACCCCACCGGAGGCGTAGTGCGCGGCCGGGGCAACCGGGATCGGCTGCTCGGCCGGGTCGATCCCGGCCGCCAGGCAGGAGGCGACGATGGTGGGGAAGCGCCGGGCCAGGAACTCCGCGCCGAGGTGCCGGGCGTCCAGGAAGACGTGGTCGGCGCCGGTGGCCAGCAGTACCCGATGGATCCCCTTGGCCACCACGTCCCGGGGCGCCAGCTCGGCCAGCTCGTGCTGGCCGACCATGAACCGCTTGCCGTCCGCGTCGACCAGGTGGGCGCCCTCGCCGCGCAGCGCCTCGGAGACCAGCGGCTGCTGTGCCGCCCGTGCCCCGTCGGCCCTGGGGGCGGCCGGCGCCATCAGCGCGGTCGGATGGAACTGGACGAACTCCAGGTCGGTCACGGCGGCACCGGCTCGGATGGCGAGGGCGACGCCGTCGCCGGTGGAGACCGCCGGATTGGTGGTGGCGGCGAAGACCTGCCCCATTCCGCCGGTGGCCAGCACCACCGCCCGGGCCAGGATCGCCCCGACGCCGTCCTCGCTGCCCTCGCCGAGTACGTGCAGGGTGATCCCGCAGGCCCGGCCGGGACCGGCCCAGCCGCCGTCCGGGGCCCGGAGCAGGTCGAGGACGAGGGCGTGCTCGACCAGCCGGATCCAGGGGTCCCGGCCGACCGCCGCGTGCAGCGCCCGCTGCACCTCGGCCCCGGTCGCGTCGCCGCCGGCATGCACGATCCGGTCGGCCCGGTGCCCGCCCTCCCGGGTCAGCATCAGCGAGCCGTCCGGGTTGCGGTCGAACTCCGCACCCACCCGGATCAGCTCCCGCAGCCGGGTCGGCCCCTCCTCCACCAGTACCCGGACCGCCGCCGGGTCGCAGAGCCCGACCCCGGCCAGCTCGGTGTCCGAGGCGTGCGCCGCCGGAGTGTCCAGCGGATCGAGTACGGCCGCGATGCCGCCCTGCGCCCACCGGGTGGAGCCGTCGTCGATGTTGACCTTGGTCACCACGGTCACGTGCAGTCCCGCCTCGCGCAGGTGCAGTGCGGCGGTGAGCCCGGCGATGCCCGACCCGATCACGATCACGTCGGTCGTCTCCACCCAGCCGGGTGCCGGCGCGGCCAGCAACCGGGGTACCACCGGCAGGTCGACGGTCGGAAACTGCATCACTCCAGTCAACCGCGTACCGGTGCGATCGGGTGGCCCGGGGCCGGCAGAAGTGGCCTACGACGCTCCCCGATCCGGGTCGGAGAGGCCGACCCGTTCCGGGTCGACCGAAGGGCCGGCCGAGCGGGCCCGCCCCGATCGACGGGAGTGCCCGGCCATGATCGCGCAGGTCAGCCCCGGGAGATCGACCGGGATCAGCCGGTCCGGATCGGCAGGCCGCTGTTGCCGGCGCCCTTGAGCGAGCGGGTGAACTTGCCGTCCGAGACCCACAGGTAGCACCGGACCCCCCGGTTGCCCGACGTCCAGTCGTCCCGCCCGCCCGGCAGCGTCACGACGCCGGTACGGAACCGGATCGTGCTCTGCGACACCCCGACGAACCGGGCGGCGACGGTGTAGCAGCCGTCGTAGAAGGGCTGCCAGTCCCGCTCGGCCGTCGGATATTTCAACGTCGCCGGTGCCCGCCACACCCCGGTGAACTCGGAATTGTGCCGGGCCGAGCACTCCGCCGGGGGCATCCGGTCGATCGTCTCGGTCCGGGTCAGGGTGGTGGCGTAGCAGCCGAGCAGCAGCGGCCCGGCCTCGCGGAGCGCGCCCTTCAGGCTCGCCGTCCGGCCGACCGCGTCGCCGTCCTCCTCTACGTTGGACAGTTCGGTCATGTCACAGCGGAACCACCTGGCCCCGGCCGCCCAGCCCTGCGGGGAGGGCACCGCCACCCCGAGCCAGAGCCGGCCGGTACGCCAGTCCGCGCCGAGGAAGCCGCGCGCCCGGTTGTCGCACTCGGCGTACGCGGTGGTGAACTGGGGCGAGCCCGGTGCCGGCGGCTTCTCCGCCTCGCTGGCCGCCCCGGCGAACGTGCCCACGTGCACGGTCTCCAGCCGGTGGTTGGTGGTGCAGTCCACCGGCACGTACGACGACAGGTAGACCGTCTCGGAGAAGTCCGCCGAGTGGCAGGTCTCGGCCGCCGGGGTGAAGACCGTCGGCTCGCCGACCGGAGCCCAGTTGTTGGTGAGGTCGCCGTCCGTACCGGCCGGAGGCGCGCAGCCGGCGGCACCGAGCACCACTGCCCCGGCCGCCGCCAGGGCGCTCATCCAACGGCGCATCGCGTCCTCCCCAGGGCGACAAACAGTCCGGATGGCTGCACCCTAGGTTAACCGGCGGCGTCATCCGGACGGCGAGATCATCGCCCCGGCGGGTCGCCCAGGGGAGGCCGCCGGGGACGCCGACCGGGCCCGGGCAAGCGTGACGGAGCAGGCCCGGGTAGCCGGATTGGAGCAGGCCGGGTCAGCGGAATGGAGCGGCGGTCGGCGGGACTGGAGCAGGCGGGTCGGCGGGGCTGGAGCGGGCCGGTCAGCGGGACTGGAGCGGGCCGGTCAGCGGGACTGGAGCGGGCCGGTCAGCCGGTGGCGACGAGGTCGCCCCGGACCGGGTCGCCGGCCATTCCCGGTACGGCGCCCGCCGGGTCCGCGCCCAGCTCGATGATCCGGTTCGCCGCGTCGACGTGCACGATCCGGGGCTGGTACGTCCGCGCCTCGGCGTCGTCCATCTGACCGTACGAGATCAGGATGACCAGGTCGCCGGGGTGTACCAGGTGCGCGGCGGCCCCGTTGATGCCGATCACGCCACTGCCGCGCTCACCGGCGATCACGTACGTCTCCAGCCGTGCCCCGTTCGTCACGTCCACGATCGCGACCTGCTCGCCGGGGAGCAGGTCGGCGGCGTCCAGCAGGTCGGCGTCGATGGTCACCGAGCCGACGTAGTGCAGGTCCGCCTGGGTCACCGTGGCCCGGTGGATCTTCGACTTGAGCATGGTGCGGAACATCGGGTACGTCCTCCGTGGTGCAGGGGTTTCGCGGGCGGTCGTCGCCACGCCTCAGTCAGCCGGTGCGGGAGGCGGGGCCAGCTCGACCGGCAGGTTGTCGATCAGTCGGGTGGCGCCGACCCAGGCGGCCACCAGCATCCGGGCCGGTCCGGTGGCCGGTGCCGGGCCCAGGTCCGGGGCGGTCAGCACCAGGTAGTCGAGCTTGGCGCCGGTCGTACCCTCGCCGAAGGCGCGGTAGGCGGCGGCGAGCGTACCGTCGGCACCCCGGCCGGTCTCGGCGGCGGCGCTGCCGGCCCGCAGTGCCGCCGACAGCCGCAGCGCTGCGGTCCGCTCCTCGGCCGAGAGGTAGCGGTTACGGCTGGACAGCGCCAGCCCGTCCGGCTCGCGTACGGTCGGCACGCCGACGATCTCCACGTCCAGTTCCAGGTCCCGGACCATCTGGCGGACCAGGGTGAGCTGCTGGTAGTCCTTCTCGCCGAAGAACGCGACGTCCGGCCGGAGCAGGTTGAGCAGCTTCGCCACCACGGTGAGTACCCCGGTGAAGAAGCCGGGGCGGCTGGCCCCCTCCAACTCCTCGCCGAGACTGCCCGGGTCGACCCGGACCATCGGCCCGCCGTCCGGATACAGCTCCTCGCGGGACGGGGCGAAGACGTACCGCACCCCGGCCGCCCGGCAGACCGCCAGGTCGGCCTCGAAGGTCCGGGGGTACCGGTCGAAGTCCTCGTTCGGGCCGAACTGGAGCGGGTTCACGAAGATCGTCGCCAGTACGCGGTCGGCCCGCTCCCGGGCCGCCCGCAACAGCGCCTCGTGCCCGGGGTGCAGGGCGCCCATGGTCATCACCACCGCCAGCTCCCCGGGCAGCGACGCCAGGGTGGCCGCCAGCTCCGCCCGGGTACGCAACACCGTGGTCATCTCGGCTCCCCACTTCCCCCGGTCACGCGGCGGCGACCTTGCGGTCCCGGTCGGCCAGTACCCCGAGCAGGAACTCGGCGTCGGCCGGGCGGAGCCGACCGGCCGCGATCGCCCGGTCGGCGGTGCGGCGGGCCAGCGCCAGATAGCCGGGCACCGACTCCGGGGCGGTGGCGGCCAGCCGGTCCAGGTGCCGGGCGATCGTACCGGCGTCGCCCCGGGACACCGGCCCGGTCAGCGCCGCGTCGCCGAGCCGCAGCGAGTTGTCCAGAGCGGCCCGGAGCAACGGCCCGAGCACCTTCGCCGGCTGGGTCACCCCGGCGGCCCGGAGCAGGTCCGCCGCCTCGTTGACCAGCGTGACAAGGTGGTTCGCGCCGTGCGCGAGAGCGGCGTGGTAGAGCGGGCGGTCCAGTTCGGCCACCCACTCGGGTACCCCGCCGAGGTCGGCGACGAGCCGGACGGCGAACGGCCGCAGCGGCTCCGGGACGGTCACCCCGTACGAGATGCCGGCCAGCCGGTGCAGGTCCTCGGCGGTACCGGTGAAGGTCATCGCCGGGTGCAGCGCCAGCGCGTACGCCCCGACCGCCACGGCCGGGGCGAGCACGTCGAGCCCGTGCGCGCCGGAGGTGTGCGCCAGTACCTGCCCCGGCCGGAGCGCACCGGTCCCGGCCAGCCCGGCGACCACCGGGCCCAGCGAGTCGTCCGGTACGGCGACCAGCAGCAGGTCGGCAGCGGCCCGGGCCACCTCGTCGGCGGGGCGTACGGCGGTCCCCGGCAGCAGCCGGTCGATCCGGTCCCGGGCGGCGGTCGACACCCCGGCGGCGGCGACTACCCGGTGCCCAGCCTGGCCGAGCGCGGCACCGAGTACGGCACCGACCCGACCGGCGCCGATCACGCCGACGGTGAGCTGGCGGGGGAAGAGCGGGGGCGACTGGCCCTGGCCGGCGCGGTCACGGCTCGGGGCGGCGGCCGGTGGCCGGGCCGACCCGCCGGAGGCGGCGGTACGCGGGCGCGCGGAAGCGCTCATAGCGGTGATCCAGTCCTCGATAAGTGGTACCGGTCGATCGCAAGTATGCGCCGTCCGGCCAGCTCAGGACCAAGGGGTTGTGAAAACCTTCACCGCCCGCCGGAACCCTGCCGAAGCCCCGCGGAAGCCCTGCCGGAGCCTTGCGGAAGCTCTGCCGGAGTCCTGCGGAAGCCCTGCCGGAGTCCTGCGGAAGCCCTGCCGGAGTCCGGTCGCGCCGGGGCGGCGACGCCCTCTAACGGGAGCGCCGCCGCCACCCGACGGGTGGGCCGGGATCAACGAGGCGGGAGTCTCAGTGCCGGGTCGGGCGGAGGAAGCCGGCGTCGAGGAACTTGAAGTTGGTGTTCGGCCGGGCCTCGCCGGTCGAGTCCGTCTCGTCCGGGGTGTTCTGGCCGTCGTGCACCACCAGCAGCCCGCCGGGGTAACCGGGCAGCGGGGTCGAGACCACCGCCGCGCCGTCACACTCCTGCGACCCGTCCACCACGCCGTCGGCCACCGCGAACCGGCCGAGCGGCCGGTTGGTCCGGCGGTCGTACGTGTAGAACGTGTCGTCACCCTGGCTGGAGACGACCAGTACGCCGTCCCGCTGCCCGGTCTGGTAGATCGTCAGCCCCTCCACGTCGGCCGCGATCCGGCCGCCGAAGCCCGGATCGGCGTCGTAGTCCACCACGCAGTCGTCCTCCTCCGGGTCGAACGCCGCCGGTATGCCGAACTCCCGGGTCCGCTCCACCGACACCGGCCGCCCCGAGAACCGCCCGTCCCGGACACCGACCCGCCACAGCCCCACCGTCTCCTGGGCCAGGTAGGCGGTGCCGTCCGCCGGGTCCACCACCATGCCCTCGACCTGCGGGCCGTCCCCGGGGTCGGCGCACGGCTGCCACTGCGAGCCGTCCGGCAGCCGGAACGACGCCGGCAGGGTCAACCCGTCGACCCGCTGGTACGACATCTTCCCGTGCCGGGCCACCAGCCGGAACAGCCCTACCTCCGGGGTGCTGCGCCGGCTGACCACGGCGTACCAGGTGCCGTCGGCGTCCCGATAGGTGGCCAGCCCGTACGCCGTACGCTGCTCGTTCACCTCGGCCTGGTCCCGACTGAACGCGTACGGGACGTCCGGGGCGGTCACGTCGACGAGCCGCCGCCCGGCCGGGTCGACCAGATAGAACCGCAGCTTGTCCCGTCCCCGGTCGCTGACCACCGCCAGGTCGGCCCGCCGACCGCCGAGCGGGAAGCCGGTGGCCAGGTCCACGTTGTTGAACCGCCCGGCCTCGTCCTCCGGTCCGGGCGGGGGCGGGGTGGCGATCGCCTGCCGCTCCCGTCCTCGCAGGTCGTAGACGCGCAACCCGCCATTCTTCGCGGTCGCGATCACCAGGCTCCCGCCCCGGTCGGTCGGGTGCAGCCAGATCGCCGGGTCGTCCGCGTCCGCGTCACCGCCGGCCTCGTCGTCGTAGAGAGCCGGAGTCTCCAGCACGGCCCGGACCGGGCTCGGCGACTCGTCGGGGCGGGGCGTCGCGGCGGCCGGGCCCGCCGGAGCGGCCAGCAGCAGGGGTACGGCGAGCACGGTGGCGAGCAGCGGTCTTCTCATGACCGCCGACCGTAGGAGCGCAGCGGTGCCGGCCGCTGAACGGCGGGTGAACCCGGGGGATCTGTGCCGCATAACCTGGGCCGATGCCGATCGGATGGCGAGCCGCGATGACCACCGCGCTCTACGGTGCCCACGGGTTCTTCGTCAGCGGCGCCGGACCGGCCGCGCACTTCCGGACCAGCGCCCACGCCGTACCGGTGCTCGGCGGCGCCCTGCTGCGGCTGCTGGACCGACTCGACGCCGCGCTGGGCCGGCCGGACCCGCTGCACGTGGTCGACGTCGGCGCCGGGCGAGGTGAACTGCTCGGCACCCTGGCCCGGCTCGCCCCGCCGGAACTCGCCGCCCGGCTCCGGCTGACCGCGGTCGAGCTTGCCCCGCGCCCGGACACCTTGCCGGAGACGGTCGAATGGCGTTCGGACCTGCCGGAGCGGGTCGTCGGGCTGCTGCTCGCGACCGAGTGGCTGGACAACGTACCGCTGGACGTGGCGGAGCCCAGCCCCGCCGGCTGGCGACGGATCCTCGTCGACCCCGCCACCGGTACGGAGTCGCCCGGCGGCCCGCTCGACCCGGCCGAGACGGAGTGGCTGACCCGCTGGTGGCCGACCCCACCGGACCAGCAGTCGCCCAGCCGGGCCGAGTTGGACCAGCAGTCACCGGGCCGGGCCGAGCCGGACCAGCAGTCGACCAGCCAGGTCGGGCCGGACCAACCGTCGACGGGCTGGACCGAGCCGGACCAACCGTCGCCCAGCCGGGCCGAGCCGGACGAGGCGTTGCCGGGCCGGGTGGAGATCGGGCTGGCCCGGGACGCCGCCTGGGCCGAGGCGGTCGGCAGTCTGCACCGGGGGCTGGCCCTCGCCGTCGACTACGGACACCTGCGGGACAGCCGCCCACGCCACGGCACGCTCACCGGATTCCGGGCCGGCCGGCAGGTGGCACCGGTACCGGACGGCAGTTGCGACCTGACCGCGCACGTCGCGATGGACTCGGTGGCGGCGGCCGGTACGGCGCTGGCTGGCCGGCCGTACACCCTGGTCGGGCAGTACACCGCGCTGCGGGCGCTCGGGGCCGACGGGCGCCGACCCGCGCTGGCGCTGGCCTCGGCCGACCCGGCCGGCTACGTCCGGGCGCTCGCCCGGGCCTCCACGGCGGCCGAACTCACCGATCCGGCCGGCCTCGGCGGCCACTGGTGGCTGCTCCAACCGGTCGGGGTCGATCCGGGCCCGTCCGGGTGGCTCGGTGCAGAACCCGCTGGACCGGCACCGGGGCGGCCCGCGAGATGACCTCGTAGTCGCGAACCGGACCGGCCGCCCAGTTCGGCCAGCGGTGCGGGCGGGCGGATCGTGGCACGATGGCGGGCATGACTGCCGACACCGGGGCGCTGCGGGAGCTGACCGTCGGCACCGGGGCGGGCCTCGACACCGCCGACATGGTGCTGAACATCGGGCCGCAGCATCCGTCGACCCACGGCGTACTCCGGCTCAAGCTGGTGCTCGACGGCGAGCGGGTGATCGCCTGCGAGCCGATCGTCGGCTACATGCACCGGGGCGCGGAGAAGCTCTTCGAGGTACGCGACTACCGGCAGATCATCGTGCTCGCGAACCGGCACGACTGGCTCTCGGCGTTCTCCAACGAGTTGGGCGTGGTGCTCGCGGTCGAGCGGATGATGGGGATGGAGGTGCCGGAGCGGGCCGTCTGGCTGCGTACCGCGCTGGCCGAGCTGAACCGGGTGCTCAACCACCTGATGTTCCTCGGCTCCTATCCGCTGGAGATCGGCGCCATCACCCCGATGTTCTACGCGTTCCGGGAACGCGAGACCCTCCAGGCGGTGATGGAGGAGGTCTCCGGCGGCCGGATGCACTACATGTTCAACCGGGTCGGCGGGCTCAAGGAGGAGGTGCCGGCCGGCTGGACCGGGCGGGTCCGGGCGGCGATCGGGGAGGTACGCCGCCGCCTGCCGGACCTGGACAACCTGATCCGGCGCAACGACATCTTCCTGGCCCGTACCGTCGGGGTCGGGGTGCTCTCCGCCGCCGACGCCGCAGCGTACGGCGCCTCCGGGCCGGTCGCCCGGGCCTCCGGGCTCGACCTCGACCTGCGCCGCGACGAGCCGTATCTCGCGTACGGGTCGCTGGAGGTGCCGGTGGTGACCCGGAGCGCCGGCGACTGTCACTCCCGGTTCGAGGTGCTGCTCGACCAGGTGTACGTCTCACTCGACCTGGCGGAACGCTGCCTGGACCAGGTGGACCGGATCAGCGGTCCGGTGAACGTGCGGCTGCCGAAGGTGGTGAAGGCGCCGGAGGGGCACACCTACGCCTGGACCGAGAACCCGCTCGGGATCAACGGCTACTACCTGGTGTCCCGGGGCGACAAGACCCCGTGGCGGATGAAGCTGCGCACCGCCTCGTACGCCAACGTGCAGGCCCTGGCCACGCTGCTGCCCGGCTCTCTGGTGCCGGACCTGATCGCGATCCTGGGCTCGATGTTCTTCGTCGTCGGCGACATCGACAAGTGACGTTCTCCCCGTCCAGGTGGAACGGCCGGGTCAGCCCCGGACGGTGAACCTTTTTCCACCTCCCCTTGCGGTCCGACGGGCCGCAAGGTCGGACGCGGTGCGTAAGCGCCGCGCGGTTCAGGTTGAAAAGGTTCAGTGGCGCGGTGGTCAGCGCCAGTCGCCGTCGGCGGGATAGCCGTACTCCGACCGTCGGGTGCCGCCGGCCCGGGGTGACTCGTCCAGCGGCGGGTAGCCGTACTCCTCGTCCTCCCGGTGCCGCCGCCCCCGCCGGGCCGGCTCCGGCTCGGGCTCCTGCCGGGGCGGACCCCAGACGGACGCCGGGTCCACCCCTCCGGCGGGCAGTGCTGGAGCACCGCCGGACCGCTCCCAGCCCCGGCCGTCGCCGAGATCACCACCGCCGCCACGCCGGGCACCGCCACCGAGG
>NZ_BONX01000017.1 GCF_016862935.1 Plantactinospora mayteni | reverse complement strand
CATCGTCGTCGCCGGACCAGCCGCCCGAGCCGCGCTGACCGCCGGACCGCCGGTCGTCATCGTCGCGGGGCTCCGACCACTGGCGACCGGCCCGCCGGTCCTCGTCCGGCCTCGGCTCCTCCCGGCGCATCTCCGCCCAGCGGTCCTCGACCCGGAGCTCCGTACCCGACTCGTCGGACCGCATCGACGCCCGCCGCTCGCCCATCCGGACCTCCCGGCCCCGGTCGTCGCTGCGTACCGAGGCCCAGCGGTCACCGGCCCGCAACTCGGCCCAGTACGAGTCGTCGGCCGGGTCGCCGGTCTCCGGCTCCGGGTCGGCCGAGCGGCCACGCCAGCCGCCCTCGCCGGACCGACGTCCGTCCCGCCCCTCGTCGGCGGGCTCGGCGTACTGCCCGCCCCGCGCCGAGCGCCGGTCGTCCGGGTCCTCGTCCCGCCCGTCCCGCTCGCGACCGTCGCCGCCGTAGGTGCCACCGCCGTACGTACCGCCGCCGTAGGTGCCGCCTTGGTAGCCGCCGCCCTGGTCACCGGCCCCGTAACCGGCACGATCCCCGCCGCCGTGGCCGGCACGATCCCCGGCACGGCCGTAACCGCCACGATCGTCGTCGCCGTGGCCAGCTCGATCGTCGCCGCCACCGGGTCCACGACGGTCACCGCCGTTACCGCCACCGCCCCGGCGCTCGTCACCACCTCGACGCTCGGCACCGCCCTGGCGCTCGTCACCGCCCCGGCCCGGACCGCCGGTCCGCTCCTCGCCGCCGCCGTGGCCACCGCCACCGTAGGTGCCACCGCTGCCGTAGCCGCCGGTCTGACCACCGCTGCCATAGGTGCCACCGCTGCCGTAGCCGCCGGTCTGGTCACCGCTGCCGTAGCCGCCAGCCTGTCCGGCGCCACCGTGGGTGCCGGCCTGGGCGCCGCCGCCGTAACCGGCGTTGGCGTTGCCGTGGCCGCCCGACTGGGCACCGCCGCCGTAGACGCCGCCGCCGTAGGTCCCGCCGCCGTAGCCGCCAGAGTCGTCCTCGTGCCCGCCGACAATGGTCTGCCGGGTGGTCACCTGCACGGTCTCGGTGTGCCGGACGACGCCCCGGCCCAGCGGCGGCCCGGACACCCCACCGGGGCTGCCCGACGGACCGCCCCGACTCGGCCGGGCGCCCTGCGCCCACGAGTGGCCGTACTGCCCGGGCTCACCCGCGCCGCCGTCGTCCCGGCCGTACCGCCCCCGGCCCGACCCGGCCCGGTCGCCGTCGGGATGGCCGCCCCCCTGATAACTGCCGCCCTGGTAGCCACCGCCCTGGTGGGCACCGCCACTCTGGTAACCGCCACCCGGTCGGCCTTGGAACTCGCCGGTATCACCCTGGTCGGCGGAGTGCGACGGACCCGCAGAGTGTGACGGGGCCGCAGAGTGCGACGGGGCGGCGGAGTGCGACGTGGCCGGGCCGCCGGCCGTCCGGCGTGGCCCGTCCGGGCGCGAGCCGGATCCGTCCCGGGCCGGACCGCCCGGCGCCCAACCCGCCGAGGCCGGCTCGTCCGGCACCCGACCGGCCCGGCCCGGATCGGTGGCCGCCCAGCCGCTCTGACCCGGCTCGGTCGACGCCCGTCCGGCCGGCACGCTGGCGGCGCCGACCGGGCCGCCGACCACCACCGCGGCACCGACCGGACCGGTCGCGGCGGTCGACGCGGCGGGAGCGGAGGGGGCCGGCGCGGCGGTACCGGCCCGGACAGCCTCGATCTGGCCACGTAACGCCTCGACGTTGCCCTGTACGACCTCCAGCTTCTCGCCGAACGCCTTGTGCGTGGCCCGGGCGGCGGTGGCGATGTCGTTGCGCAGTTCGCCCCGCAGGTCGTCGAGTTCCTCGATGAGGGTCTCCTCCATGTCCAGCCGGACACCCTCCGAGTCGCCACGCAACGTGATCGACAGTCCGATGAGTACGACCGCCAGCACGGCGAGCACCGCCGCGATCCGGAGCGGCCCGTTGCCCTGTCCGACCAGGAGTAACAGGGCGGCCAGCGGCGCCAGCCCCACCCCGACCCAGAAGAGTACGGTCAGCAGCGGCCGGCGGCGGTTGTCCTCGGGGGCCTCGCGGGCTGACATGGCAGTCGAGCCTACCCACACTTACCGGGGACCGAAATGGCAGCGCCGGCAAACGAGGGGCCGGTCGACGACACATACGGTGACGTCAACCGACCCCTCGGTTAGACCCGTTCCCCACGCGGAGAGTTCGCCCCCCGCGCCGGTCGTCAGCTCGTGGCGAGCGCGCCGTCCGACGAGAAGACCAGCCCGACGCTGATCGTGCCGCTGGTCAGCGCCGACTTGGTCTGCGGGCCACCGGCGTCGAGCGAGTCGAACCGGCCCGCGTTGAAGTCGTAGACCTGGACCAGTCCGGCCTGGCACTTCGGCCGCTGCGGGCACTCCGGCGGGCCGCCGAGCACGGTCGCCGAGCCGGAGCACTTCTCCGCCAGCTCGCTGAGCGTCCGGACGGCGTACTTGTCGGCGAACTCCTTGGTGACCGCGAACGCGTTCTGGTCCTGTGCGGCCGACGGCTTGCCGAAGGTGATCCCCACCTTCTCGCCGGCCGCCTTGAGCCCGGTCACCGTCTGGTCGAGATCCGGCGAGGAGATCGGCGGCGGGGTGGCCCCCGACGAGGCGTTCACCTTGTTGTTCAGGAAGTCCGCCATCGTCGCGGCGTACTCCGGGACGACCTGGATGTCGCCCTTCTCCAGCGCCGGCTCGTAGAGTTCGCGGTTGCCGATCTGCTGGACCTTGACCTGGTAGCCGGCGGCGGTGAGGGCGATCCGGTACAGCTCGCCCAGCGTCTGGTTCTCGCTGAAGTTGGCCGCGCCGACGGTGATGTTGCCGGTGCCGCCGGTCGGGATGCCGGCGGTCAGGTTGTTGGCCGAGGCGAACTCCTCGGCGGCCACCTTCGGGGTCTTGCGCTCGACGTCCACCGCCTTGTTCAGGCCGATCAGCTTGCTGGTGTCGAGGCTGTCCGAGACCTTGTCCAGGGCCGCGACGAGCTGCGGCTGGGCCACCTTGCTGTTGATCGCCGGGATGATGTTGTCGGTGTTCTGGAGCTTCTTGTCGTCATCGAGCACGACCAGGCTGGACCCGGCCACCGGTACGCAACCGGCGCCCTGCGCCCCGCTGGCCGGGGCCTGGGTGCCGGACGAGCCGGCCCCACCGCAGCCGGCGAGAAACCCGGCCGCGACGACGGCACCGACAGCGCCGACTGCCAGACGTGTACGTGTACGCATGAAAACGCCCGCCTCCTGTGTCCCGGCGCGGCCCGGGTGGGCCGGCCGCGTGTCCGACGGGCGACATGTCAGGACGGTCGCCCGCGACTTCCCACGAAACATCCTCTCGTCAGGTACGACAATCCGCTGCGGGCTTCGTCACCGGATCGTCACGCAAAGGGGCACGAGACGCGCAGAGGCGGTCACTCGGTGTGATAGTCACGCGTGCCGAGGAGGCCGGTCGGATCCCGCCGAGGGCGCGACGAGTGACGAGACCCACACCGGTCCACCGGTCAGGAGCCGGTGATCGCCGCCGCCGCCCGCTGGTCGGCCCGCCGGATGATCCGGCGTCGGGCCCGGCGCAGCGGCCGGGGTGTGACGACCCGTTCGACCAGCGCGAAGACCAGCTCGACCAGCAGCGCGAGCAGGGCGACCAGCAACCCGCCGGCCAGGATCTGCCCGCCGCCGACCGAGATGCCCAGCCCGAACCCGGCACTGATGATCTGGCCCAGCCCGCCCCCGTTCACGAACGAGGCGAGCGCGGCGGTCGCCACCACCTGCACTGCGGCGGTACGGAATCCGGCCGCGAGGTAGGGCACCGCGAGCGGCAACTCCACCCGGCGCAGCAACTGGCCGCCGGAGAGCCCCATCCCGCGCGCCGCGTCCCGCACCTCCGGATCGACCTGCCGGATCCCGGTGTACGCGTTCGCCAGCAGCGGCGGTACCGCGAAGACCGCCAACGCGATGATCACCGGCGGCTTGCCGAAGCCGAGCGCGGTCAGCGGCAGGATGGTGAGCAGTGCGATGGTCGGAATGGCGAGCGTCACGTTGGAGACCAGCACCACGGCCCCGCCGCCCCGACCGGTGTGCCCGAGCCAGAGCCCGAGCGGCCAGGCGACCAGACAGCCGAGCGCGACGGCTGCGCCGGAGATGCCCAGGTGCTCGACCAGCCGGTCGAGTACACCTCCGGGGTTGGTCCAGTTCAGCGGGTCGTTGAGCCAGACGACGGCCTGCTCGATCGGGTTCATCCGGCGGCTCTCCCCAGCGTCGTCCCGTCCTGTCGGGCCGGCCTCATCCGGTCGCTCCCCGACGCCGTGCCCACGGGGTGAGCAGCCGGGCCAGGCCGGCGAGGACCAGGTCGAGGACCAGGGCCAGGAGTACGCAGAGCAGCGTCCCGGTCATGATCTCGGCCTTGAAGAAGTTGTTCCGGAACCCGCCGAGGATGAGCTGCCCGAGCCCGCCGTGCCCGACGAGTACCCCGACGGTGACCAGGGCCACCGTGGAGACGGTGGCCAGGCGCAGGCCGGTGAAGATGCCGGGCAACGCCAGCGGCAGGTCGATCCGGAGCAGCCGGGCGAACCGGCCGTACCCCATGCCCTGGGCCGCGTCCCGGACCTCGTCCGGCACCTGGTTGAGCCCGGCGAGCGCGTTCCGGATGATCAGCAGCAGGGCGTAGAGGACCAGCCCGAGCAGTACCGTCGCCGTCCCCGTACCCAGGTAAGGTGCGACGAACGCGAACAGCGCCAGTGACGGGATCGTGTAGAGCACGCCGGAGAGTGCGAGAATCGGCCCGGTGAGCGGCCTGAACCAGTACGCCAGCACGGCCAGCGGGATCGCGACCAGGGCGGCGATCAGTACGGCCTGGGCGGTGAGGGCAGCGTGTTCCCGCAGCGCGGCGAGAATCGTCTCGGAATTGCCCTGCACATAGTCCCAGGAGAACCACGGATTACCCGGGTCAGCCCGGTCGATCACCCGGAAGGACATACGTGGACGTTACCCCGGAGGCCGGCTCCGCCGGGTCCGCCGGCACCACGGGTGCCGCCGCGATAACCCTCGACCAGGTACGCAAGCAGTATCCCGACGGCACGGTGGCGGTCGGCGAGCTGAGTCTGGAGGTCAAGGCCGGCGAGCTGGTCGTGCTGATCGGGCCGTCCGGCTGCGGCAAGTCGACCGTGCTCCGCATGATCAACCGGCTGATCGAGCCGACCTCCGGGCGGATCCTGCTCGGCGACGAGGACGTCACCCGGGCCGACCCGGTACGCCTCCGGCGGCGGATCGGCTACGTGATCCAGAACGTCGGGCTCTTCCCGCACCAGACCATCGCCACCAACGTCGGCACCGTACCCCGGCTCCTCGGCTGGCCGAAGGCCCGGATCGCGGAACGCGCCGCCGAACTGCTGGACCTGGTCGGTCTCGACCCGGCCACCTTCGGCCCGCGCTATCCGCACGAACTCTCCGGCGGCCAGCGGCAGCGGGTCGGGGTGGCCCGGGCGCTCGCCGCCGACCCGGTGGTGCTGCTGATGGACGAGCCGTTCTCGGCCGTCGACCCGATCGCGCGGGCCCGGCTCCAGGAGGAGTTCCTCCGGCTCCAGGCGGAGGTACGCAAGACGATCGTGCTGGTCACCCACGACCTGGACGAGGCGGTCCGGCTGGCCGACCGGATCGTGGTGCTCTCCCAGGGCGGCAGGCTGGAGCAGTACGCCAGCCCGGCGACCCTGCTCGGCGAGCCGGCCTCGGCGTTCGTCCGGGAGTTCGTCGGGGCCGACCGGGCGATCCGGCGACTCGCGGTCACCCCGGTCACCGGGGACCTGCTGCGTCCGCTGCCGGCCGATCCGGCGACCACCGCCGGGCTGCCGTCCGTACCGCTAGGGTCGTCGCTCTACGACGCGCTGGCGGTACTGCTCCGGACGAACTCGGACGACGCCCGGGTGACCGACCAGGGTGGCGAGCCGGTCGGCACGGTGAGCCGGCACCAGATCCTCAGCATCGACTACCCGGCCGACCCGGTCGGCAGATAACCGCTCCCCGGCCCGCCCGCCCAGGGCCAGCCCGGCCAGGGCCAGCCCGGCCAGGGCCAGCCCGGCCAGGGCCAGCCCGGCCAGGGCCAGCCCGGCCACCCGACGGCCACCGTCGACGAAACCCGGACTGCCGTGGTCCGGGGACTGTCGTGGTCCGGGACTGTCGTGGTCCGGGACTGCCGCGGGTTCAGGAGCGGCCCCGCCAGCCGCCCAGGGTGGCCAGCCCGATGATCCAGCCGACGAAGAAGCCGTACCCGGCACCGCTGCCGGCGGCCTGGAAGGCGCCCAGCGACGACGGGTTACTGCCGATCAGCGTGGCCAACATCGCCGCGAACGCACCGGCGAAGACGTACGCCGACCAGCCCGCGAGGAACTGGCTGAGGGTGCCCCGGGCCCGGGCCAGTTGCGAGCCGGGCAACAGGTAGAGGAAGACGCAGGTGAGTACCACCACCAGGATGGCCTTGAGGTCGGCGGCGATGATGTTCTGGATCGTGTCGTCCGAGTCGAACCGCCAGGCCGGCCAGCCGAGCAGCCGGAGGAACCAGCCACCCGCCGTGTCGGAGTCGGTCTCGTCCCGGGCCCAGTCGGCATACCAGGGGCCGCCGAAGACCAGGACCAGTACGAGTGCGGCGAGCGTACCCGCACCCGTGGCCGTCTTGTATCTGTTGGTGAGAGCCATGCACAGGTTTATTCCCTGCGGAATCTGATCGCGAAACCCCGCCTGGTCAGTGCTGCTGAAGATAGTCGATGAACGCGGCCCGGAGCAGCGGCGCGGTCTCCTCGTAGCCGTGGCCGGTGAACTCCCGCCAGAGCGCGACCGCCTCGTCCACGGTCGGGCCGGCCGCGTTCGGCGACCCGTCCAGCGCCGCCGCCTCGTCCGCGTTCGGCAGGTGCCGGATCACGGACCAGAAGAAGCCGATGTCCCGCCGTTCCCGGGCCAGCGCGAAGGCCCGCTCGCGCAACTCCTCCGTGGACAGCGCGTCCAGCTCGGCAAAGGTCGGCGTGGTACGAGACTCGGGACCCGATTCCGTCATAGGCCGAGCCTATCCGCCCGAACCACCGCAAGCCGCACCACCGGCCCGCCCCGCACGCGTCAGCGGTCCGGGCCGTACACCTCAGCGGTCCGGGCCGTCCCAGCGGTCGCCGCCCCAGCGGTCGGTCGGCTGGCCGGGCAGCGAGGAGGTCCACGGCTCCGGCGGCTGGGCCTGTGCGGTGTCCCAGCTCGCCGTCGTCGCCGGCTCCTCCACCCAGTCCCGATCCCGCTCGGCGGACGACCGGGGACGGCCGTTCGCCTCGATCAGCCGGGTCACCACCAGACCGACGGCCACCAGTACGGCGGCGAGGGCGGCCGGGGCGATGTCCAGGTTGCGCTCGTCGGCGTACCGGATGAACAGGGCCAGCGCGACGGCCGCGAGCAGCCCGCCGGCGATCCCGCCGCGTCGCCCGAAGGCGCTGGCGCCACCGAGCAGCGCGGCGCCCATGGCCAGACCCGTCCACTCGATGCCGGTGGTCGGCGCCACCGGCCCGGTGCCACCGGCCGCGAGCAGCATCCCGGCGGCGACCGCGAAGACCGTCGACAGCACCAGGCCGAGCGTGACGACGACCGCGGCGCCCCCGCCCCGGCGCCGCGCCGGGTCGGCCACCGGGCGGAACCGGCCGACGGCCCGACGTACCGTCTTGACGGTGCCGAAGAGGCCGGCCAGTACGGCGACGGCGGCGAAGCCGGCGAAGAGGTAGACCGCGTGCTGGGTCGGGTCGTACTCGCCCTGCACGTCGACCGGGGCGCTCCGCTGCTCGATGAAGACGATCACGGCGAGTCCGGCGGCGAGGCTGGCCGCCCAGCTCGGCACGTGGAAGCCCACCACGAGTACGGCGATCACCAGCCCGACGGCCACCCCGGCGGCCAGCGCCGGCAGCATCGCCGTGACGACACCCCGGTCGGAGTTCTCCGCGAAGTGCAGCGCGGCGGCGACCGCGACCGGACCCAGCGCCAGGTTGGGCGCGGCGGTCCGCAGGGTCAGCCCGGCACCGAGGGTGAGCAGCCCGATCGCGGTACCGAAGACCAGCAGGCTCTCCCGCTGCGCGCCACGGAGCAGGTCGGGATAGTCCCGGTTGCACAGGAAGAGCAGCACCGCCACCACGACCAGCAGCACCAGTTCCCAGAGCAGGTGCACGCCGATCCGGTCCCGTCCGGGCTCGCCGTGTGCGGGATCGTCGAAGACGTTCTCCAGCGCGGCCGGCGAGACGTTCCGGCGCCGGGTCGGCTCGGTCGACTCCGGGTCGGTCGCGGTGGCCGGCTCGCCACCCATGAACCGGCCGGTGACGTGGCTGGACGACGTACGGGGGTCGGCGTCGTAGCCGGGGTCACCGCCGTACCGGGGATCCTCCCGCTCGCTGGTACCCACCGGATCCATCCCGGGGTCCCGTCGCCGGTAGATCGAATCGTCGTACGCCATCTCGCGCGCCTCCTGTTTGGTCCCGCCGAGCGGGCTCCGACCCGGGGCGCCATCCGGGACCGGAGCGGTCGGACGTGGGCCCGATCCAGTGGGGTGTACGGATCTGGCCCGGTCGGAGGCACCGTACCCGCGTGCACGCCCGGTCGTCACCCCCGGTGTGCATTGATTCGGCCCGCGACCTGCTCAGCGCTGGTCGCGCCGGCCCATATCGTCACTCTCCGAATCACGGTCATCACGATCGGGCACCCGGCAGGCCCGTTCCAACCAGAGCGCCGCCCCCACCAGCGCGAGCGACGCGCCGAGTCCCGCACTGGCCGCCGGTACGTCGTTCGCGGCGGCCCGGGTCCGCTCGATGAGCAGCCAGACGTCCAGCCCGGCGTAGAAGCCGGCGAAGATCGACCCGGCCAGCGCCGACGCCTTGGCCAGTACGACGAACCGGGCCACCGCCAGCGGGTCGACCGGATCCCGGCCCGGTTTGCGCTCGATCCGGGCCTTGGTGTTCGCCGCCGCGTACCCCTCCAGGGCGGCGAGCCCGAGGAGCGTGACGATGGGCAGCCAGGGCAGCGGCGGGATGTGGCTGTAGAAGCTGCTGACCAGCAACCAGGCCAGGGCCGCCGAGGCCAGTCCGGCCACCACCAGGGAGGCGGGTCTGGTCGGACCCATCCGCCCGCGCTCGGGGGCCGGGCCGCGCGTCGGGGGTCTGCGCTCGGTCACAACTATTCCTCACTCCGCTCGTCGGCACCGCGTCCCGCGGGTCGGCGGACTCCTCCGGTCCGCGCCGCGGTCACCGTCAATCCGACTCTATCCGCAGATCCGGACGGGGGCGCAGGTCCAGCACGTCGGTGGCGACCGGCTCGGTCGACATCAGGTCGGTCAGCCAGCCGTGGCCGGGCAGCCGCCCGTACGGCTGGATGTCGATCCACGGCCGGAGCACGAACGCCCGCAGGTGGGCCCGGGGGTGCGGCAGGGTCAGCTCCGGGTCGGCGCTGCGCACCGGCTCGCCGTCGGCCGACCAGACCGCGATCACGTCCACGTCCAGGCTGCGCGGCCCGAACCGGCGCTCCGGGTCGCGGACCCGATCGGCCACCGCCTCGGCGGCCCGGGCCCGGTCGAGCCAGTCGCGCGGGCCGGCGGCGGCGTCCGCGACCAGCAGCACGGCGTTCAGGTACGCCGGCTGGTCCGGGTCGCCCCACGGCGGCGTCTCGTAGACCCCGGACGCCACCAGGAGTACGTCCCGCAGCCCGGTCACCGCCGTGCGCAGGTGGCCGAGCCGGTCGCCGAGGTTGCTGCCGAGCGAGACCACGGCCTGGGTCACCGGGTCACCTCCGCCGGGTCACGGTCACCGCCACGTCGGCGAAGTCGTGCGGGATCGGCGCCTGCGGCTTGTGCACGGTGACCGTGCTGACCAGTACTCGTGGATCGGCGAGACAGGCGGCGGCGAGCCGTTCGGCCAGCGTCTCGATCAGGTTGACCGGCTCGCCGGTCACGATCGCCACCAGCCGCTCCGCGAGTTCGCCGTAGTGCACGGTGTCGGCCACGTCGTCGGAGCGGCCCGCCGTGGTCAGGTCGAGTTCCAGCACCACGTCGACGACGAAGTCCTGCCCCTGGGCCCGCTCGAAGTCGTAGACGCCGTGCCGGCCGCGCGCCCGCAGCCCGGTCAGCACGATCCGGTCGGTCCCCGGCCCGGATGCCCCAGTGTGCCCGCCGCCCGGCCCACCCCGCTCGCCCACCGGCCCGGTCATCCGGCCACCTCCCCGGTCACCAGCCGGGGCCGGCCGCTGGCGACCCAGACCGCGAGCGCGTCCACGGTCTCCCGTACGTCGTGCACCCGTACCCCCCAGGCGCCGGCCGCGATCGCGAGCACGCTGGTGGCGATCGTGGCGGCGGTACGCCCCTCGGTCGGCCGTGGCGTGCCGTCCGGTTCGGCCAGCAACGCACCCAGGTACGACTTCCGGCTGGCCCCGAAGAGCAGCGGATAGCCGAGCGCCAGCAGCTCGGGGAGCCGGGCGGTGAGCTGCCAGTTGTCGGCGGGCCGCTTGGCGAAGCCGAGCCCGGGGTCGAGCACGATGCGGTCGGCGGCGACCCCGGCGGCCAGGGCGTCCTCGACCCGCTGCGCCAGTTCGGCCCGCACGTCGGTGACCACGTCGGTATAGCGGGCGAGTTCCTGCATCCGCTTGGCGTGCGCGCGCCAGTGCATCAGGATCCACGGGCAGCCCGCCTCGGCGACCACCTTGGCCATGTCCGGGTCGGCGAGTCCGCCGGAGACGTCGTTGACCACGGTCGCACCGGCGGCCAGCGCGGCGGCGGCGACACTGGCCCGATAGGTGTCGACACTCATCGGCACTCCCCGGGCGGCGAGTTCCCGGATGACCGGCAGCACCCGGGCCGCCTCGGTCTCCGCGTCGACCCGGTCCGCGCCGGGCCGGGTGGACTCGCCACCCACGTCGACGAGCTGGGCGCCGTCGGAGTACATCCGCACCCCGTGTCGTACCGCGGCGTCGAGGTCGGCGTACCGGCCACCGTCGGAGAAGGAGTCGGGCGTGACATTGAGTACGCCCACCACCACCGGCGACCGAAGCCCCCCGTCCTCCCCTGACTCACTCACGCCCCGACGCTACCCACCTCCCGGGGCGCGTCTCGGGTGCGGGTGCTACTTCCGCGAAAGAGTCCCCTGGACCCGGCGCGGGGGCCACTCCTCCCCGGAAGCAGTGCGATCTTGCGCGGGGCAGGCACGTGAAAAGTGGGCGGTCGGGGTGGTTCGGTGGCAGTCGGGACCGCTTGTTCCAAAGAGGCACGCGCCGTACGCTCGCATCAGCCAGATGCCAGAACTTAAGAGATGGGCCGAATCAGGACAAAGATGCCCACAAACCATCACCCTTCGCGGTGATTGCGAGACGCAGGGTCGATCAACACCCCACGACCGACCCGGTTGACCGGGCTTGACAGCAGTGCGGAGGCGAGGTGTCGCCGCACCCGGGGAGGATTCCGATGTTCGCCATGGAGCTGGTGGAGACGGCATGGCCGGCTGCCACGCACGCGCTCCACACCCTCGCGTCCGTCACGGCGGCCGAGCCGCCGTCCGAGGGCAATATCAACACCGAGGGAATCGTTGGCTTCTTCGCCAGCAACATCGCGCCCATCCTGCTCGCCGTACTCGGCGTGATCTTCATCGGCCGGGCCAGCAAGGGCGAGGTCTCCAAGGTGCTGACCAGCTCGGCGATCGCGCTGCTCGGGCTGGCCTTCATCGCCGGGGCGGCGACGCTGTTCTTCGTCGGCGAGAGCCTGATCAACCTGATCTTCGAATAGACCGCGGAGCACGAGATGCGGCTGCGCACCGACGACGACATCTATCGGGCCCGCCTGGTCTACCTGGGGCCGCCCGGCTACACGCTGCCCATCCACCTGCCTTACACGCAGTACGGGCTGTTCATGTTGCTGGTGCCGCTCTTCATATTCATTCATTGGCTCTTCACGCTCAAGGTCGAGCTGATCCCCGCCTGGGAGATCGCGCTCGCGATCGTCACCACCTCGTTCGTCTTCCGGTACGTCGACCCCGATCGGCCCGCCCGGATGGTCATCCGAACGGCACTGACCGACTGGCGGCGCACCCGCGAACCGGCGACAGAGCAGCGCGATCCCCGACTGGTCGCGACCCGTATCCGGATCCGGGAGCAGTTGACATGACCGACCGCAGCGAGGTGACGGCGTGACCGAGCGAACCAGATTCCTCTGCCACTCCACAGTGGAGCCTGTCGGGTTGGCCGAGGAGCCCGTCGGGTTGGCCGAGGCGGCGGCATGACCCGCCCCTCCCGGCCGGGCTCCGCGCACCCGGCAGGACGCCCGGCCGACAACGCCGGTAACGGTACGCAGTCCTCCGGCTACCAGCCGTCTGAGCCGGCCGAGGAGAACGAGTACGACGCCGCGCTGCTCAGCAACACCGGCCACGGCGGAGTCGCGGTCTTCCAGGCGCCGCAGCCACCGGCCCGGAACCGCCCGGCCGCCTCGCCGCCGGCCCGGCCGCCGGCCCCGGTCGAGCACCCGGACATCGACTCCCCCTTCCTCGATCTCTTCGGCGCCGGCCCGGTCCAGCCCGCGTCGCCGGCCGCGCCGGCAGCCCGCCCGACGCACCGTCCGCCCTCGCCGCATCCGCGCGGGCGCTGGGGCGAGGAGCCGGACGCCGCCGTCGGCCTGCCGGCCTGGGAGCCGGACGACGTTCCGGCGGGCGGCACCGGCCAGCGGGAGACCGCACCCGGCCAGCCCACCGCCCGGTACGCTCCGCCGGCCGCCCAGCCCTCCCAGCTCGCCCAGCCCTCCCGGCCGGTGCACCAGGACAGCACTGCCGCCCGGGCCGACAGCACAGCCACCCGGGGGGCGGACACCACAGCCACTCGGGCGGACAGCACGGCCGCCCGAGCCGACACCGGAGCCGCTCGGCGGGTCGAGCCCGCCCGTCTCGACCCTGGCCCGGTCGACGGCACCGGGTGGCCGCCCGGAGCAGCGGCGAACCGCGCCATGCCCGGCGGTGCGGCCGGAGCGCTGGCCGGCGGCCCGGCCGAGACGTCCTCCGCGCGGCCGGCGCCGCAGCAGCGCGGTGGCGAGCACTCCGGGGCGCTGCCGATCGTCCGCGAGCCCGCCGAGCAGCCGACCCGCCGGCCCGGCAGGCGCTCGGAGCGGGACGCCGGAGCGGTCGCGCCGAAGCAGCGGCGGAGCACGCCGAAGCCGACCCGGCCGCAACCGCTGACCAAACCCCAGCGGGTACGCGCACCGAAGGTCCGCTTCGGCGACCGGGATCCCGCCGTCGAGCTGGCCATCACCGAGATCGCCGGCCACCTGACCTTCACCCCGAACACCGTGACCGCCTGGTACTGGCTGCCGGAGGTGCGCTGGGCGTTCCGGCCGGACGCCGAACGGGAGGCGCTGCTCTCGGCCATCTCCGAGCAGTACGCCGGGCTCGCCGGCTTCCGGCTGCACCTGCGCCGGACCACCCGACCGTTCCCCGCCGACGAGTGGGCCCGGACGATCGACCATCACACCCCGCAGCCGCTGGCCACCGTGGCCGGCGCGCCGAGCTGGTCGGACCACCTGGTCGCCGCCCAGCGGCACCTGCTCTCGGTCAACCACGCCGAGGGGCAGACCTATCTCGGCGTCACCTTCGCCCGCCGGTCGCTCGGCAACTCGCTGACCGAGCGGATCCTCCGGGCCTTCGGCCGGGGCGTCGCCGACGGGGAGCGCCGCAAGCTGGGCCGGACGGTCGAGCAGTTCGACGAGGTGCTCGGCGCGTTCGGGATGCGCGGGCGGCAGGTCACCGCCGAGGAGCTGGAGTGGCTGATGTACCGCTCCGTGGCGCTCTGCATGGCCCCGCCCGGCGAGCTCTCTCCGGTCACGAACGGCCGCTGGGAACGCGGTGACCTGCTCGCCCTGACCGAGCAGGTGGAGCGCTACCGCACCCCGTACGGGTCGACGGTGAAGCTGGTCAACCGGATGACCGGGGAGGAGCGGCACGTCGCCGTACTCGCGGTGGGCCGGATGGAGCCGCTGGAGATCCCGGAGCGGCACGAGCCGTGGCTGCACTTCCACGAGCGGCTGCCCTGGCCGATGGAGTTGTCCACCCGGGTCGACATCCTCGGTTCCGGCGACTCGTTCCGCAATCTGGAGCACCGGCTGCGGATGATCCGGTCCCAGCAGCTCGACTACGCCGAGCACGGCATCGACGCCCCGCCCGAGTTGGAACGGCTGGCCAAGCGCGCCCTGGTGATCGGCGACGAGATGACCACCGGACTGCCGGTGGACTCGGCCCGGGCACACGGCTGGCACCGGATCGCGGTCGGCGGGCGGACCAGGGAAGAGTGCCTGGAGCGGGCCCGGCGACTGATCCAGCTCTACTCGCGGGAGCTGCGGATCTCGCTCCAGCATCCGAAGAACCAGGACTGGCTGGCCCGGGAGTTCATTCCCGGCGAACCGATCGCCAACACCGGCTACCTGCGCCGGATGCCGGTTCCGCTGCTGGCCGCCGCGCTGCCGCAGGCCGCCTCCACGGTCGGTGACCGGCGCGGCGACCTGATCGGGCGTACCGCCGGCACCTGCCGCCGGCCGGTCTTCCTCGACATGCACTTCCCGATGGAGGTACGCGAGCGTTCCGGCCTCGCCGTCTTCGTCGCCGAGCCGGGCGGTGGCAAGTCGACCCTGCTCGGCGCGCTCGGCTATCTGGCCGCCCGGCGCGGGGTGCAGGTGACCCTGCTCGACCCGTCCGGCCCGCTGGCCCGGCTCTGCGCGATGCCGGAGCTGCGACCGTACTCACGGGTGCTGAACCTGACCGGCTCCGAGCACGGCACCCTGGCGCCGTACGCACTGATCCCGACCCCGCTGCGCAGCGAGTTCCCCACCGGGGCGGCGGGCGACCGGGAGTTCCAGATCGCGGTCTCCAACGCCCGGGCCGAGCGGCGGATGCTGGTGCAGGACATCTGCATGATGCTGGTGCCGCCACAGGTGGCCAGGGAGGCGTCCACCGCGACGCTGTTCCGGCACGCGGTCCGGCAGGTACCGGCCGAGGAGACGTCCACACTGGACGACGTGGTGGCCTGCCTGGCCGGGCTGGAGGACGAGGGCCGGGAGCTGGCCAACCTGCTGCTGGACACCGCCGAGATGCCGCTCGCGCTGCTCTTCTTCGGCCGTCCGCCGGAGGGGCTGCTCGGCCCCGACGCCACGCTGACCGTGATCACCATGGCCGGGCTCCGGCTCCCCGACCTGAAGATCGAGCGGGAGTACTGGTCGGCCGAGGAGGCTCTCGCGCTGCCGATGCTGCACACCGCGCACCGGCTGGCGGTACGCCGCTGCTACGGCGGCGCGATGTCGTCGCGGAAGCTGGTCGGCCTGGACGAGGCGCACTTCATGGAGGGCTGGCGCTCCGGCCGGTCCTTCCTGGTCCGGCTGGCCCGGGACTCCCGGAAGTGGAACCTCGCCGCGCTGGTCTCCTCGCAGAACCCGAAGGACATCCTCGGCCTCGACGTGCAGAACCTGGTCTCCACCGTCTTCGTCGGCCGGATCGCCGAGGACGTCGACATCGCCTCCGAGGCGCTGCGACTGCTCCGGGTGCCGGTCAACGACGGCTACGAGGCGACCCTCGCCTCGCTGTCCAGTGTGGACGCGTCCTCGGCGGACCGGCTCGGCTTCCGGGAGTTCGTGATGCGCGACGTCGACGGCCGGGTGCAGAAGGTACGCGTCGACGTCTCGTACGTGCCCGGCCTGCTCGACCACCTGGACACCACCCCGGTCACGGCGAAGGCCGCCGCGGCCAACCTGCCCTCCCCCATCGCGGACCTGGAGGCTTGACCGATGGACCGTTTCCAACCGCCGTTCGCGGTCCGCCGTGGCCGTCGGCGCCCCGCTGCCCAGGTTGGAAAGGGTTCGACGAGGACCGGTGCCCGGCTCGCCGCTCTGCTGCTCGCGATCGGGGTGCTGGCGACCGCCACGCTGGTCTGGCCGGTGCTGGGCAGCGCCGCGCCCGCCTCGGCCGCGCCGATCCCGACCCGGGCCAAGGTCGCGCTCTGCACCACCGCCGAGTGGGAGGCCGACTTCCGGGCCTGTGTCGACCGGCTCGCCGACGTCGGCCAGAACATCCGGGACTGCGTGAAGGCGCCCACGCCGAGCGCCCCGGACCAGGGGCTCGGCGGCTGGTTCGCCACCCGGCCGGAGGCGAGCGGCCAGCCGGGCGTCAAGGGCATGTACTCCGAGTACGGCAACGCCGGCTACAGCTACGAGACGTACGACGACACCGGCGGTTGTGCCTCGGACGTGATCGACCCGGGCAGCAAGGTGTTCAACAAGATCGCGGACGGCGAGATCCGGATCGCCGCCGCGATCATCGGCGCCTCGAACGCGCTGCGCGAGCGGGCCTGGGATCCGAGCAGCATGTGGGACTGGGCCGATCCGCTGGTCGAGCAGGCCACCAAGGCCGTCTACGAGCGGGTCTTCAGCGTCTTCGGCATCATCACCCTCTGCATCGTCGGCATCTACCTGCTCTGGCGCTCCCGGCAGTCCGACATGAGCAACGCGATGACCACCGCCGGCTGGGCGGTACTGGTGATGGTCGCGGTGACCGCGATCGCCGCCTGGCCGGTCAAGTCCGCCAACGTCGCCGACGGCACCCTGGTCACCACGCTGAACGTGGTGCACGAGGCGGTCGGCCCCCGGGACAAGAGCATCCCGGCCGACCGGTGCGGCTCGCTCAACCCGGCCGCCTGCAAGGACAACCGGCCGCCGGCGCTGCGGGCCAGCGACACCGCGACCGAGACGATGCTCTACCGCAACTGGCTGCGCGGCGCGCTCGGCTCCTCGGACAGCGAGACGGCCCGGAAATACGGTCGGGCCCTCTACGACGCCAAGGCGCTCACCTGGGAGGAGACGGCGAAGATCGCCGCCAACCCGGCCACCCGGGAGACCACTGTGGAGGCCAAGCAGGAACAGTGGATGAAGGTCGCCGAGCAGATCCGGCAGGAGGACGCGGAGGCGTACGAATATCTGCGCGGCGCCCGCGACTCGGACCGGATCGGCGCGGGGCTGATCGCCATCCTGGCCGCGATCGTCTTCGCGATGTTCGACCTGACCGCGTCCCTGCTGGTGCTGCTCGGCTTCCTGCTGTTCCGGTGGGCGGTGATCGCCGCCCCGGTGCTCGGCACGGTCGGGCTGCTCCGCCCGGCCAGCGCCGGACTGCGCCGGCTGGGCAACGCCGTGGTGGCCGCCGTGTTCAACATCGCCATCTTCGGCACCGGCGCGGCGATCTATCTCTTCGCAGTCGACCTGGTGATGAGCACACCCACCATTCCCGGCTGGCTCCAGGTGGTGCTGGTCTGGCTCTGCGGCGTGGTGGGCTGGCTGCTGCTGCGGCCGTACCGCCGGATCACCCAGCTCGGCGGCAAGGACAGTACCGAGGTGATCGCCTCGGCCGGCTCGTGGCACCGCCGGTTCTTCCGGGACGTCCGCTCGGCCTCCCGGCTGGAGAACGACTCGGACCACCACACCGATATCCGGGTCAAGAACCGCAACGTGGTGATCCAACAGACCAACGTACGCCCGGAGACCCGGCACGAGGATCCGGCACAGTCCGGCGCCGGCAGCCGCGCGGAGAGCAGCACCGACCGGGGTACCGAGGCACCCGACACGCCCCCGTCGGGCGCCCCCGACAGCGGCTCCGGCTCACGCCCGGGCCGGAGCCGGCCGTCCCGCCGCCGGCCGGCGGAGTGGACCGAGCCCGACGTACCGGTGGAGAACCCCTCCTACGTGATCTACCGGCCCGATTCCGCACCCGCGCCCGCCCCGACACCCGCGCGGGCCCCGCGGATCCGCTCCGAGGCGAGGTGACCCGATGCGGCGGGCCCTCGAGTTCCTCTTCACCCGGCTCCTCCGGTCCCGGCTCGGCATCGCGATCGTGATCGCCGTACTGGTCGTCGGCATCGTCGGCGCGGCCCGGCTGGTCGCCGGACCCGGCGACGACCGGCCCGGACTGATCGGCGGTACCCCCGGCCCGATCAGCGTCACCGACCCGGAGGCCGGCGACGACGGGCTGACCGTGACCGAGGAGCCGTCGCCGCGGACCAGCCCCGGTGCGCCCGAGCCGGCGGCGGTGGCCCGGTCGTTCGCCACCGCCTGGCTCGACCACCGGGACGTGACCGCCGCCGAGTGGCACGAGGGGCTCCGGCCGCTCGCCACCGAGGACCTGGCCGAGCAGTTGACCGGGGTCGACCCGGTCACCGTGCCGGCCGACCGGATCACCGGCGAGCTGCTGGTCGTACCCCAGAACGACAGCCTGGTCGAGGTGGTCGTACCGGTGGACTCCGGCGAACTCCGGCTCGGCCTGGTGGCCCCGGAGGGGCGCTGGCGGGTCGACACGGTGGACTGGCAACGGCGCTGAGCGGGCGCGGGGAGGTGGGTGGGGGATGACCGACCGCGGTCCGGCCCGGCGGCCGGTACGCCGGGTCGCGCTGGCGACGGCGCTGACCGGCGTACTCGCGCTGCTCTGCTGCGTCGGGGGCACCGGTGCGTTCCTGGTGACCATGTTCGCCTCCGAGGAGGAGAACCTGGCGGCGGCCGCCATCGGCTGCGGCAACACCGACCCGATCAAGATCGAGGGCGAGTTGCCGCTGGTCGGGCCCTACAAGGCCAGCCAGATGCGGAACGCGGCGATCATCATCAAGGTCGGTCGGGAGATGGGGCTGCCGCCCCGGGCCTGGGTGATCGCGGTCGCCACCGCGATGCAGGAGTCCGGCCTGACCAACCTGGGACATCTCGGCGACCGGAACGACCACGACTCGCTCGGGCTGTTCCAGCAGCGGCCCAGCACCGGCTGGGGCACCCCGGAGCAGATCCGGAACCCGGAGTACGCGGCCCGGAAGTTCTACGAGAAGTTGAAGACCATCCGGGACTGGCAGAAGCGCTCGCTCACCCGGGCCGCCCAGGCGGTGCAGGTCAGCGCCTTCCCGGACGCGTACGCCAAGCACGAGCCGCTGGCCACCGAGATCGTGAACGCGTTGACCGGCGGGGCCGCCCGGGCCGCCGGTACCGACCTCGGGCTCGGCTGCGCCGACGGGGCGGAGATCGCCGCCTCCGGCTGGACCGCGCCGATCCCCGGTGGAGTCGGTTCCGGATTCCGTACCGCCGCCCGGCCGTCGCACAACGGCGTCGACATCGGCGCGGCGAAGTACACCACCGAGATCCGGGCGGTGGCGGCCGGCCGGGTACTGGTGTCCCGCTGCGACCCCGACAACCGCGGCCGGTTGAGCTGCGACGTCGACGGCTTCCCGGGCAAGGGCGGCTGCGGCTGGTTCGTCGACATCCTGCACGCGGGCAACGTGATCACCCGGTACTGCCATATGGTCAGCAGACCGATGGTTTCGAAGAACGACATGGTGGAGGCCGGACAGGTGATCGGTCGGGTCGGATCGAGCGGCAACTCCTCGGGGCCGCATCTGCACTTCGAGGTGCACCTGCGCGCCGACCGGAGCCGGCACGGCGCCATCGACCCGGTGCCGTTCATGCGGGACCGGGGCGCACCGCTGACGGACGGCGGATAAGGCAGCCGGAGCGACTCGTGAGCCACGATCCACTTCCCGATCCGTTCGCCGGCCAGCCCGACTGGGCCCCGACGCCGCCCCGACCGATCGTGATCGCCGCCGCCGCGAACCGGGTGGACCTGCGCGGCCGTCGGGTCCTGGTCGGGCTGCCCGGGCTCGGCTGGCGGGGTGACCTGCGGGCGGACGAGCGGGTGGTGCAGGGCAGCCGCACCTACGTGCCGGTACTGGCCGAGCACGAGTGGTACAGGGCCGAGGCCGAGCAGATCGAGGTCTTCGCCCCGCTGGTACCGGCGGAACGGGTCTGGGTGGAGACCCTCGGCGAGGTCTCCCCGTGGGACGCCGGGGCACCGCCGATCCCCCGACCGGCCCGGCCGGACGTGATCTCCCGGCTGGTCTCGCTGGACGCGCCGACGCACCGGGCTCCGGTGCCGGTGGTCGAGGCGGACGCGGTCGCCGGCCGCCGGGTGGTCCAGGTCGCCGACGCGGTCGAGCGGCGCGACCTGCGCGCGGTCACCGAGGTCTACACCAGCGGCGACGGGGACATCTGCGTACGGGTCACCGCCGAACTCGACTGGTATCGCTGGGCGTGGAGCGGCCGGCCGCCGACCACCCTGGAGGTACCGGTCCACCTGCTCTGGATCGAATGAGCGGGAGCCCGGCCCGGGCAACCCGTCAGGTCACCGGGTTGGCCTGACAGACCCGCCAGCCGTCGTCCTGCTCGGTGCCGAAGCGCCACCGCTGGTGCTCGGTCTGCGCGAGGTTGTCCACCAGGTACGAGATCACCAGCTCCACCGACACGTCGGCGCGCTCGCCCTGGGTGCGTACGTCCAGCGGCCCCCACTTGACCACGAAGGTGATCTGGAACTGCTTCTCCCGGGCCGTCAGGTCGGCGCGCAGGGTCCGCAGCGGAGCGAGTCCGGCCGGGTCGGCACACTCGAACTGCTCGGCCAGTACGTCGTTCTCGTCGACCAGGAAGGCCCGCAGGTAGTTGTCCACGACCACGTCCGGGGCGCTCCGGTCGGGTGCGGTGAACCGGTCGTAGGCGACGTACGCGAACGCGGCGCCGGCCAGGCAGAACAGTGCCAGTGCGCCACCGACCACCGCCAGCACCAGGCCCAGTCGCCGACGTGGCGGCGCCGGTGGAGGTGCGACCGGCTCGGGAGCGGCCTGTCCGGGCGGAGTCCGCTGGGTGGGTACCCGGGACACCTGGGAATCGGCCGGGGGGTGCACTGATTCCACCCCCTGAGGCTAGCCGCTGGCGCCTCCGTACCCAATGGGCGAGAATTCCAGCTTGATAACCAAAAGGGAGCAACCGATGACTCTCCGCTAACCCGGCTATCTGTGCCACGACCGTCCAGGCGGGTCCGCGACGATGCCGCCGCACTGGGATACCGTCTCATGCCAGGACGAGGGAGTTGGTGCGGTGGACACCTGGAAGGGGCCGACCGGGCACGCCGCCACGCTGCGCTGGCGGGCCGCCGCCGGCACGGCGGCCATACTCCACCGCCGGGCCGCCGCCACCACCGCCGCCGCGGCCACCGCCCTGGAGGCGATCCGGCCGATCCCCGCCGACCAGCGGGAACAGCACGAACTCGCCGAACGGCTGCGCGCCGCAGCGAGCCAGCTCGCCCCGGGCTGGCTGGGCGCGCCCCTGGACGCCCAGTCCGAGGACGCCCCGCTCGGCGGCCCCGCCCAGCCGGCCTACGTGCGGGTCGGCACCGCCCAGCCGCTGGACGACGCCCGGTTTCCGGTCCTGGTGCCGCTGCTCGGCACCGGCCACCTCACCGTCGACGCGGACAGCCGGGATCCCCGGGTGGCCGGGCTGCTCCGGTCCGTACTCCTCCGGCTGCTCGCCGCCGCCCCGGCCGGCTCGCTGCTGGTGCGGGGCGTCGACGCCACCGCCGGGGGCCGGCTCTTCGCGCCGTTCGGGCCGCTCGCCGCCGCCGGCCTGATGCCGCCGCCGGTCACCGACCGCACCGGCCTGCGGGCCGTGCTGGCCGAGGCCGAGCAGTGGGTACGCCCCACCCGGCCGGCCACCGCCCGCTACAACCGGCACGACCGTACCCTGCTGCTGGTGGTCGGCTCGCTGCCGGAGCTGACCGAGGCGACCGACCTGGCCCGGATCGGCGCGCTGGCCCGGGAGGGTCCCGAGGCGGGGCTGCACCTGATCGTCGCCGGCTGGCCACCGCCACCGCTGACCGCGGAGACGAGTCAGGCACCGCTCTCCCGATCCACCATGATCGCGATGCGCAACCCGTACGCACTGGTCGGCGATCCGCCCGGGGCCTCGTTCAGCGCTCCGGTACCGCACCTGCCGGGCACCGGCCTCAACGCGCCCGTGTTCCTCGACGAGTGCCCGCCGGTCCCGCTGCTGGACCGGGTCTGCCGGGACCTGGCCGCGCGGTTCCAGGCCGACTACCGGCGTACCCTCGACGACCTGCTGCCGGAGCCGCCGGACGGATTCTGGACCGAGTCCGCGGCCGACGGGCTGAGCACCCCGGTCGGGCACGCCGGCGACCGGACCGTGTCGCTCGGCTTCGACGAGCGCACCCCGCACTGGCTGGTCGGCGGCCGGGGCGATGCCGGCAAGAGTGCGTTCCTGGTCAACGTCCTCTACGGGCTCTGCACCCGCTACCACCCCGACGAGTTGGCGCTCTATCTGGTCGACTTCGCCGACGGGACGGCGTTCACCGAGTTCGTGCCGGAGCCGGCGGACGGGTCCGGCGGCACCGGGCCGGGCGGGCCGTGGCTGCCGCACGTCCGGGCCGTCGGGGTGCAGGCCGACCGGGAGTACGGGATCGCGGTGCTCCGCGAACTCGACGCCGAACTGGACCGCCGTGGCGCGGCGGACCCGTCCCCGGTACCGGTGGGACCGGATCGCCCGGTGGCGGCACCGGTACCCGCCCAGCGGGCCGACGCCGACCGCCCGACCCCCCGGATCCTCTGCGTACTCGACGAGCACGCGCTGCTGCTGGCCGAGGACGACGCGATCGGTACCGAGGCGCTGGCCCGGCTGGAGTCGGTGGCCCGGCGAGGGCGGTCGGCGGGCGTACACCTGATCCTGACCGGGCGGCCGGCGCCGGTCCTGACCGCGCTGCGCGCCCGCCGGGACTCGTTCCTCGGGCAGTTCCCGGTCCGGGTGGCGCTGCCTGGCGGCGCGGACGTACTGGAGCCGACGAACGACTCGGCGGCGGGCCTGCCGCTCGGTACGGCGGTGGTGAACACCGCCGGTGGGCTGGGCGGGCCGCGTGGCGCGACCCGGGGGCACGAACGGACGGTCCGGTTTCCCGATCCGCACGTCGACCCGGGCGCGCTCAGCGGGCTCCGGCACCGGCTCTGGGCGGACCGCCCGGCCGGCACACCCGCACCGGCCGTCTTCACCGGCTACCTGACCCCACCGCCACCTCCGGTCCCGACGCCAACGGACCAACCGGACCCGACCGGGGCCGACGGGCCAACCGGAGCCGACAGACCGACGGGGATCGACGGACCGGCGGGGATCGACGGGCCAGCCGGAGCCGGCAAACCAGCCGTGGCCGACAGACCAGCCGTGGCCGACAGACCAGCCGTGGCCGACAGACCGGCAGGGGGCGACAGACCGGCAGGGGGCGACGGGCCGGCAGGGGGCGACGGGGCGACGGGGGTCGACGGGTCAGACGTGGCGGGCCGGCCAGCCGGGGTTGGCCAGCTATCGGAGCCGGTGGGGGCGCCGGTCGGGCTGCTGGTCGACGTGTCGCCGCGTCCGGCGGAGCTGCCGCTCGACCGGGCGCCGGGCCGGCACCTCGCGATCCTGGGGGCGGATCCGAGCGGTGCCGGGATACTTGCCGGCGCGGCCCGGGGACTTGCCGCGCGGCATCCCGCCGGCAGCGTCGAGTTCGTGATCGTCGCGCCAGCCGAGGATCCGGCGGTGTCGGCGCTGGCCGCCGAGCTGTCCCGGCGGCATCCGGTGCACCGGGTGGACGCCACCGGGCTGGCCGGTGCGCTGGAGCTGGCCGGGCCCGGCTATCTGGTCGCCTTCGGGGTGGACGAGCTGACGACGGCCGGTGACCTGCCGCCCGACCGGCTCCGAACCCTGCTGCGCGACGGGCCGGGTCGGGGGGTACACCTGCTCGGCTGGTGGCGGGCGGTGGGCCCGTTCGCCGAACTGGTCGCCGTACCGGCGGGGCCCGAACCACCTGCCGACCCGGAACCCGGGGCCGACGCCGGGACGGCCGTCGCGGCTCCGGCCACCGTCGACGGGCTGCTCCTGCTCGACGTACCCGAGGCGGAGGTGACCCGGCTGCTCGGTCGGCCGGTACGGTGGCACCCCCGCCCCGGCCGGGCCCTGCTCTACGACCGCCGCACCGACCTGGCCAGCCTGGTCGTCCCGTACGGCGCACCGGACGGGGAGGGTACGCCGTGAGCGGAGACGCCTGGCAGGACTACCTGGCCGCCACGCAGCGGCTCGACACGGTACGCCGATCCGCCGCCACCGCCGCCGCCGAGCAGGAGCGGGGCGTGCACAGCGCCCGGGAGGAACTGGCCGGGATCCGGGCCCGGCTGGTACCCCAGCAGTCCCGGCTGCGGGCGTTGGGCGTCTCCGAGGCCGAGCTGGTGCCGTCCGAGCCGGAGGTCGCGGCGGCCGGTCAGGCGATGGCCGGCGGCCCCCAGGCGGTACTGGCGGCGCTGCGGGACGCCCGGGCGACCGCGGACGCGGCGGACGCCGCCACCCGGCTGCCCGGCGCCGGCCCGCTGCCCTGGACCCGGGTGCTGCTCTACGGCGCGCTCGTGATGGCGTTGCTCGGCCTGCTGACCGTGTTCTGCCTCGGCGGCCTCTACCTGGTCAGGTGGCGCGGCTGACCGGCGGGCCGGGCTGGCCTGCTCGTCGGGCTTCGGGCACGACCGGGGCGGCCGGTCAGAGGGTACGGCCGGCGTTCAGGATCAGGGCCATCGCCTCGGCGCGGGACTTGGCGTCCCGTTGCAGCGCGCCGCGTACCGCCGAGGTGATGGTCTTGGCGCCGGCCTTCTGGATGCCGCGCATCGCCATGCACATGTGCTCGCACTCCAGCACCACGATCACGCCACGCGGCTCCAGCCTGGCCATCAGCAGGTCGGCGATCTGCGAGGTCAGCCGCTCCTGCACCTGCGGCCGGCGGGCGTAGACCTCGACCAGCCGGGCCAGCTTGGAGAGCCCGGTGATCCGGCCGTTCTCGCCCGGGATGTAACCGATGTGCGCCGAACCCCGGAACGGCAGCAGGTGGTGCTCGCAGAGGCTCATCACGTCGATGTCCCGGACCAGTACGAGTTCCTCGTGGTTGGCCTCGAAGGTGGTGCTGAGCACCTGGGCCGGATCGACCCGCAGCCCGGCGAGGAGTTCGGCGTACGCCCGGGCCACCCGGGCCGGCGTCTGGCGCAGGCCGTCCCGGTCCGGGTCCTCGCCGACGGCGATCAGGATCTCCCGGACCGCCTTCTCGATCCGGGCCAGGTCGACGGCGTCCTCGACCGGCCCGCCGCCGAGCTTGCCGTTGACCAGCCGAGCGGCGAGGTAGTCCAGCTCCTCGTCACCGTCCGGCTCGGTAGCGGACCCGGACAGACCACCGCCGCCCGAAGACGCGGACCGGCCGCCGTCGTCCGTCGACCCGGACAGACCGCCGTTGTCCCTGGACGCGGACGGGCCGCCGACGTTACCGCCGGCGGCCCGATGGTTCGCTGCGCTCAGTGTGGGCCGTCCGAGTTGGGCGTGGTGTTGTTGGTGTTGCCCCCGACGGTCGCCTGGACGCCGTCGGCCTCGGCCTGCGCCTTGAGCTTCTCCTTCTCGGCCGGGGTGAGTACCGGCGGCTCGGTCGACGGCTGCCGCTTCCCAAACCCGTTGTACGGGGCCATCGGCGGGCGCTTGACCACCCGGGCGCAGATCCGCGCCATGTCGGCCGTGGAGAGGGTCTCCTTCTCGATCAGCTCCAGCACGAGGTTGTCCAGGACGTCCCGGTATTCCACCAGGATCTCCCATGCCTCGTCGTGGGCCAGCTCGATCAGCGACCGGACCTCGGCGTCGATCTCGGCGGCCACCGCATCGGAGTAGTCCCGCTCGTGGCCCATGTTGCGGCCCAGGAACGGCTCATCCCCGCTGGTGCCGTATTTGATCGCGCCGAGCTTGCTGCTCATGCCGTACTGGGTGATCATCGCTCGGGCCAGCGCGCTGGCCTTGACGATGTCGTCCGCGGCACCGGTGGTCGGCTCGTGGAACACCAGTTCCTCGGAGGCCCGGCCACCCAGCGCGTACGCCAGGGTGTCGATCATCTCGGCCCGGGTCTGGGTGTACTTGTCCTCGGTCGGCAACACCAGGGTGTGCCCGAGGGAGCGGCTCCGGGAGAGGATCGTGACCTTGTGCACCGGGGCGGAGTGCGGCAGCGCCCAGGCGACCAGGGCGTGCCCGCCCTCGTGGTAGGCCGTGATCTTCTTTTCCTTGTCGCTCATCACCCGGGTCCGGCGCTGCGGGCCGGCGACCACCCGGTCGATCGACTCCTCCAGCGACTCGTTGGAGATCGCCCGCTTGTCGCTGCGGGCGGTCAGCAGCGCCGACTCGTTGATCACGTTGGCCAGGTCGGCACCGGTGAAGCCCGGGGTACGCCGCGCCACCGCGTCGAGGTCGACGTCGGGCGAGAACGGCTTGCCCTTGGCGTGCACCCGCAGGATCGCCTTGCGGCCCTCCATGTCCGGGGTGTCGACCGCGATCTGCCGGTCGAACCGGCCGGGGCGCAGCAGCGCGGGGTCGAGGATGTCCGGCCGGTTGGTCGCGGCGATCAGGATGACGCCGCCCTTGGTGTCGAAGCCGTCCATCTCGACCAGGAGCTGGTTGAGCGTCTGCTCCCGCTCGTCGTGGCCGCCGCCCATGCCGGCGCCACGGTGCCGGCCGACGGCGTCGATCTCGTCGACGAAGACGATCGCCGGGGCGTTCGCCTTGGCCTGCTCGAAGAGGTCGCGGACCCGGCTGGCGCCGACACCGACGAACATCTCCACGAAGTCGGAGCCGGAGATGGAGTAGAACGGCACCCCTGCCTCGCCGGCCACGGCCCGGGCCAGCAGCGTCTTACCGGTACCGGGTGGGCCGAAGAGGAGCACGCCCTTGGGGATCTTGGCGCCGAGGGCCTGGTATTTCGCCGGGTTCTGTAGGAAATCCTTGATCTCGTGCAGTTCCTCGACGGCCTCCTCCGAGCCCGCGACGTCCGCGAAGGTGGTCTTCGGAGTGTCCTTGGTGATCATCTTGGCCTTGGACTTGCCGAAGTTGAGCACCCGGGAGCCGCCGCCCTGCATCTGCGACATGAAGAGCAGCAGCAGGATCACCAGGATGACGATCGGCAGCAGGTTGACCAGCAGCGAGACGAAGAGGTTGTCACCGGAGACCTCGGTGTCGATCGGACCGCTGATCCGCCCGGCCGCCTTGGCGGCGGCCACCGAGTTCCAGACCTCGTCGCCCACCTCGTACGGGAACTGGGCCTGGATCTTGTCCGTGTCGGTGTCACCGAACTTGGCCGAGTTCTTCAGGTCGAGCTGGAGCGTCTGCTCCTTGTCCTGGAAGATGGCCTTCTCGATGTCGCCCTTGTTGAGCTGGTCGAGCACCACGTTGGTCTCGACCTTGTGATAGCTCGGGCCGCCACTGAAGAATGAGCTGAGCGCTATCGCACCGATGATCACCAGGATGATCCAGACCACCGGGCGGCGGAAGAAACGCGTACGTTCCATGCTGTTGTCGAGCGCCGTAACGCCCGGACCCTCCTGATCGACGTCCTGATCGTCTGGTTGCCTTCTGCCGCCGCCGGAGCGGCGGGCCGAAGCCGTCCCCTGCGAGTCGGCCTCGACGCCGGGCGCTTGGTACCGCGCCGCGGTCATTCGACGGTACACCGTGAACGCGAGGAGCGAGCCTGCGAGCCCTGGGGTAACAGGTCCGCTTCCGCCCGGGTGCCGGGTGACCACGGACCAGTGCCGGACGCCTGGCCCTGTGCGGCCCCATCTTTCGGGTCAAACTGGGCAGGAGGCCCGGCGCGGGATGCTTCCGCGCCACCACCGCATACCGTAACCGCGTTTCCTGGGAGCGCGCTGTACGTCCACTCGATATTTCGGCGCCGACATTCAGGATGGCCGGGGCGGACCGGACAACGATTCGGGTCGACGACCGGACGACCGGGTCGAGACCCGGGCGAAAATGGGGGCCCGGATCAGGACCGGGCGAAGGGGGCAGAGGCCCGGATCAGGACCGGGCGTAGACCTCCGGCTTCAGGACGCCGACGTAGGGCACCTCGCGGTAGCGCTCGCCGAAGTCCAGCCCGTAGCCGACCACGAACTCGCTCGGGATGTCGAAGCCGACGTACTTCACCGGAACCGAGACCTTGATCGCGTCCGGCTTGCGGAACAGCGCGACCACCTCGACGCTGGCCGCCGCCCGGGACTCCAGATAGCGCAGCAGCCAGGAGAGGGTGAGCCCGGAGTCGACGATGTCCTCCACCACCACCACGTGCCGGCCGGCGATGTCCCGGTCCAGGTCCTTGCGGATCCGTACCGTGCCGGAGGAGGTGGTGCCCTGCCCGTACGAGGAGAGGGCCATGAACTCCAGCTCGGCCGAGGGGCCGTGCCGGCCGAGCGCCCGGGCGAAGTCGGCCATGAACATGACCGCGCCCTTGAGTACGCACACCAGCAGGATTCCGTCCTTCGTGCTGGCGTAGTCCGCTGCTACCTGTTTGGCCAGTTCCGCGATCTTTTCCCGAATCTGCTCCTCCGAGATGATCACGTGGTCGATGTCGGCGTCGTACCAGGAGCCCTGAGCCATGCGCCTAGCCTGCCGTACGCCGGTTCGCGCCCGTCGCCGGGGCGGCACCTTCCCGCGGTGCCCACCCCGGCTGGCCAGGCGTGGATTGTTCGACACGGTTCGTCAGCCACGGGGCGACGACCGCCAGCCACCGTTGCTGGGCCGCCAGTCGGCCGAGTCACGGCTGTCGGCGGTGAGTCCGAGCATCGAGGCGACGAGCAGGACGAGGAAGAAGAGGGGGACGAAGAGTTCCATGGCGGCGCGACCTTCCAGTCGATACGGCCGACCCGAAATCTCGGGCCTGACCAGGTCTTGTTGGTTCGCCGCCGGTGCGCACCGGCTGTTGCGACTCCAGTCTGCGCCGCTGGGTACTACCCGGACAGTGGCAGCTTTGCCATCGGCCATCGATTTTCTGCCACTTCTCGGCTAGCCTCGATCCCATGCTTCGCAACGTGGCCGTGATCGCCCTGGAGCCGGTGGCCCCCTTCGAGCTGGGCGTGCTCTGCGAGGTCTTCGGGACCGACCGGGTCATCGACGGCTTCCCCAGTTACCGCTTCGACGTCTGCACCCACGACGGCAAGCCCATACGCACCCGGTCCGGCTTCGGGCTGACCCCGAGCGCCGACCTGACCCCGGTCGAGGACGCCGACCTGGTCGCCGTACCGGCGATCCACACCATCGGCGACCCGGTCCCGGAGACCGTGCTGGCGGCGTTGCGCCGGGCCGCCGACCGTGGGGCGTACGTGCTGAGTGTCTGCTCCGGCGCGTTCGTGTTGGCCGCCGCCGGTCTGCTGGACGGGCGCGAGTGCACCACCCACTGGAAGTACGCCGACCGGCTCGCCGAGATGTACCCGCTGGCCAAGGTGCGGTGCAACTCGCTCTACGTGCAGGACGGCAACCTGCTCACCGGTGCCGGCACGGCGGCCGGGATCGACGCCTGCCTGCACCTGATCCGCCAGGAGCACGGCTCGGCGCTCGCCACCAAACTCGCCCGGCGGATGGTGGTGCCACCGCACCGCGACGGCGGGCAGGCGCAGTACATCGAGGCACCGATCGCGCCCACCCCGGCGGCGCCGACCCTGGAGCCCGTGCTGGGCTGGTTGATGAAGCACCTCGACCGGCCGCTCACCGTCGACGACCTGGCCGGCCGGGCGCACATGGCGCCCCGCACCTTCGCCCGGCGGTTCCGGGCCGAGACCGGCACCACCCCGCACGACTGGATCACCAACCAGCGGGTGCTGCTGGCCCGGCGGCTGCTGGAGGAGACCGAGCTGAGCATCGAGGCGGTCGCCACCCGGGCCGGCTTCGGTGACGCGGCCACCCTGCGGCACCACTTCGGCCGCCGGCTCGGCGCCACCCCGCACGCCTACCGGTCCACCTTCCGAGGCCGCGTCCCGCACGACCAGGCCCTCCTCCCCGGCTGACCGCAGCCGCACCGACACCCCGGGGTGGCCGGCCGCTCCGGGGAGCGACCGGCCACCGGTCGGACATCGATGCCGGAGGATCAGAACGTGATGGAGAACTCCGTGTAGTTGTTGTCCTGCTCCGGGTCACCCCAACCGTCCGGCCAGACGCCCGCCCTCGGCACGATGTCGAACTCGACCGCCTTCGGCACGGTGAACTCGAAGGTGAAGGTCCGGCTCCCGTTCCGGTTGAGCGCGGGGTAGTCACAGCTCACGGCCATGCTGCCGGTCGGGTGGTTCTCCACCTCGCAACCATCGGGCCGCAGCAGGGTGAGCCCGCGGGGCAGGTTGAGGCGGACCTCGTACGGCACCATTCCCGGGCCGAGGCTGCGCACCGTCACCGTCATCGTGCCCCGCCGCACACCGCCGTCCGGCGCTCCGAACGTCAGGTCGGAACTGGTCACGGTCAGATCGCTGACGCCGTTGTTCGGCGGGAAGGCGGTCGGCTCGCCGGTCTGGGTGAACCGGTCGCCGTCCCAGGCGTACGTCCGCCACTGCTCCTGCGCGTAAGCGGGCATGAGCAGTGGCTCCAAGCACCGGTGCGGAGTCGGATAGTCGACCACCCGCACCTGGACGGTACTCGCGGAGCCCGCACGTACGTCGCAGATCCCCTTGATCGGGCCGGTCTGCGCCACCACCCGGCCGAGGGTACGGATCTTGCCGGCGGCGTCCCGGTCGAAGGCCAGCACCTGGAACGTGCTGCTGCCCTGGTCGCCGCAGCTCAGCCGGGCCACCGTCTCCCGCGCGCCGTCCCGGTCGAGGTCGGTGTGCACCACCTTGTCGAAGTTCATCGCGACCGAGTCGCGGATCCGGTACTCCCCGTTCGAGAAGCGCACCGAGCCCGAGACGCAGCCCGAAACGATCGCGTCGGACGGCCAGGCGGGAATCTCCAAGGTCGTCCGGCCCAGCTCCGCCTGGCTGATCCGGCCATCCGGCGCCGCCGGGGGCGTGGTCGCGGTCGCGGTCGCGGACGAGGGCATGGTCGCCGGCGGCGTGGTCGGCTCGGGCTGCGGAGTCGGGGTGTCGGCGACCTCGGACGGCGGTGGGCGCTGCGAGTCGTGACCGACCGCCGCGTACGCCGTGACGGGTCCGACCACGAAGAGCACCGCCAGCACCACCGTGGTGATCGTCCTGGTCCGGCGCCGGCCGCGCACCGTGGCGTACGCCGCCGCCACCCCGACCGGCTTCACCCGTGGCATGGCCTCGTTGCGGAACTCGGCGAAGGCACCGGTCAGCAACTTGTCGTCGAAGTCAGACATGACGCTCCCCCGGTCCGGAAAGTTGGGCCGCGAGTGCCAACCGGCCGCGATGCAGCCAGGACCTGACCGTCGCCTCGGCGACGCCGTCCTGGCGTGCGATCTCGTTCACCGGAAGGTCCGCGAGGTAGTAGAGGATCACCGCTCGCCGCTGCCGGGCCGGCAGTGCCTTGAGGGCCTGCGCCAGCGCCACCCGGTCCGGATTCGGCGCCGGGGTGTACTCCTCGCGCTGGCGCCGGAGGAACTGGGCAGCCGTCCTGGCCCGGCGCCACCGGTTGGTGGCGAGGTTCCAGGCCACCCGGCGCACCCAGGCCGAGGGGTCGTCGTAGAGCGCGATCTTCTTCCACCGTGCGAGCGCCCGGCAGAACGCCTCCTGTACCACCTCCTGGGCGACACCCATGTCGTTCGTGTACGCGAAGAGTTGGACCGTCAACGACTGGAAGTACGCCACGTAGAGTTCCTCGAAACCGGGTCGACTCGGTGGTCCGGTGTCGGCGACCGCCGGCGGGTCGCCCTTGCCCTGCAACGCGATCACGCTGCCTTCCTCCCCTGGTGCGGCCGACCTCCCCAGCCGTTCAGGGGCAACACATGCCAGGCGAGGGGAGCGTTGCAGACCAATTCGCGACTGTCGCGGGAAGAGGCGACCCCCAAGGGCTACTCCGCGATCAACACCCCGCCGCGCCGGGTCGCCCGGATGCCGCCGGGCAGGTGCACCGCGCCCTGGCCGCGCCACGCATTCACCAGCGCGTTCAGCGCCGCGACGTGCCGGTACGACAGCGCGGCCGGCGCCGCGCCCAACTCACGGCACCAGAGATGCAGCACCCGGGTACGCACCGCCGGGGGCATCCCGGCCAGCACCGGTACGGCCAGCCCGGCGGTCCCCTCCGGCTCGCCGGCCGGCCGGATCCGGGCCTCGGCGTAACCCGTCCGGGCCAGGTCGTCCAGGGCGGCGCCGTCCTCGGCGGCCAGCCTGGCGGTCCGGGCCAGGTTGTCCAGCACCCCGGGGCCGAGCGCCCGGACCAGTACCGGCAACACGTCGGCCCGGACCCGGGCCCGGGCGTACCGGTCGTCGGTGTTGTGCGGGTCCTCCCACGGGGTCAGCCCGAGCAGCGCACACGCCTTCCGGGTCTGCTCACGGGTGATCTCCAACAGGGGACGGGTCAGCGTCACCCCGACGTACTCCCGGGTGGCCGGCATACCGGCGAGCCCGCGCGGGCCGGCGCCCCGGGCCAGCGCGAGCAGCACGGTCTCGGCCTGGTCGTCGCGGGTGTGCCCGAGCAGCACCGTGCTGGCGTCGTGCCGGTGGGCGGCCTCGACCAGGGCGCCGTACCGCGCCTCCCGGGCCGCCGCCTCCGGCCCGCCCGACCGGCCTGCGACCTGCACGGTCGCCACCTCGATCGGCGCGAACCCCTGCCCGCCAGCCCACTCGGCGACGTCGGCGGCCCGGCGGGCCGAGCCCTCCTGAAGGCCGTGGTCGACGGTGACCAGCCCGGCCGGCACGCCCAGCCGGGGAGCCACGAAGGCGGTGCCGGCGGCCAGCGCGAGCGAGTCGGCGCCGCCCGAGCAGGCGACCAGGACCGGCCGGTCCCGGGGTACGCCGTGCAGCGCCCGCCGGACGGCGACCCGGATCGCCGCGACCGGCGGCGGCAGCGCGGCCACGATCGGGAGCCGGTCAGCCGGTGGCGGCGACCGGGCCGACCGGGCCGTGCACCCGGGCCACCCAGGCGTCCGGGTCGGAGAGTTCCTCCAGCCGGGGCAGGGTCAGCGGCGAGCTGAAGATCCGGTTGAAGCCCTCCATGCCGACCCGGTCCACCACACCGTGCACGAACTTGCGGCCCTCGGCGTACTGGCGCATCTTGACGTCGACGCCGAGCAGCTTGCGGATCGCCTTCTCCAGCGGGTTGCCGGACTCGCGGCGCCGGTTGAACTTGGCCCGGATCGACTCGACGCTCGGAATGACCTCCGGCCCGACGCCGTCCATCACGAACTCCGCGTGCCCCTCCAGCAGGGTCATCAGCGCGGTCAGCCGGTCGAGTACGGCCCGCTGGCCGGGCGTCTGCACGATGTCCAGCACGCTGGCCCGGCTCTCCGGGTTGCGGATCGAGTCGGAGAGGGTACCGACGCCCCGGCGGATCCGGTCGAGGAAGTTGTCCCCGCCGGCCTGGGAGGCGTCGACGAACGCCTGCACCTCGCCGAGGAAGTGCCCGCGCATCCACGGTACGGCGGTGAACTGGGTGCGGTGGGTCACCTCGTGCAGGCAGACCCAGAGCCGGAAGTCCCGGGGGTCGGCCTGGAGCTTCCGCTCGACCTCGACGATGTTCGGCGCGACCAGCAGCAGTTGACCGGGATCGGCGGAGAAGACCTCGTACTGGCCGAGGACCCGGCCGGAGAGGTAGGCGAGCACGGTGCCGGCCTGCACCCCGGTCAGCCGGGAACCGATCGTGTCGGTGATCACCCCCGGCGGCTTGTCCCCGGAGATGCGGCTGATCAGCGGGGTGATCACCTCACGCAGCCCGGCGATGTTGGTCGCCGCCCAGTCCCGCCGGTCCACCACCCGTACCGGTGGATGGGCCACCTGCGAGCGCAGCCCGGTGTAGGCCAGCACGTGACCGGCGGCCTCGTCGGTCAGCCGGCGCAGCTCGGACACCACCTCGGTCGCCTCGTCGTACGAGACCCGTGGTCCCGACTTTCCCAACGCCCCTGCGGTGGCGGCGGCCAGATCCCAGTCCACGAACTGCGCCATAACACCACCGTACCCGGGTGCTCACACCCCCACTCTGACCTCGGAGGTCAGCGGCAGCCGCACCGGGCCAGGGTGGTGGCGATCCGGTCCAGCTCCGGCTGCGCCTCGTCCTGCCCCACCGGCACCTTGTTGGCAAGTACGGCGAAGGCCAGCAGCCGGCCGTCGGCGGTGGTCACCACGCCGGAGATCGCGTGCACCCCGCTCAGCGTGCCGGTCTTGGCCCGCACCACACCCGCGCCGGCCGTGGTCGCCTTCTCGCCGGACCGGTCGAACCGGTCGCTGAGCGTGCCCGACCAGGCCGCCACCGGCAGCCCGGGGAAGAGGTCGGCGAGTTCCGGCCGGGTCCGCTTGGCGGCCATCGTCAGCACGTCGGTCAGCAGGCTCGGGGTGACCCGGTTGGCCCGGGACAGCCCGCTGCCGTCGGCGAGCGCGCTCTCCGCCGCCGGCAGCCCGAGTTCGCCGACCATCTCGTCGACCGCCTCCGCCGCGCCGACGAACGAGGCCGGCTTGTCCCGGCTCAGCGCGACCTGCCGGGCCAGCGCCTCGGCCACCACGTTGTCGCTCTCCCGGAGCATGAACTCGACCAGCCGGATCATCGGCGGCGACTCGACCCGGCCCAGCTCGGTGCCGGCGCTCTGGGTACCGGGGCTGGCGCTGGCCGCCGCGGCCGGGGCGGTCGCGGCGGCTGCCGGCGCCTTGCCGATCACCACCGCCGAGTTGGGCAGCCCGAGCAGTTTGGCGAAGGCCCGTCCGGCCGCCTCGTCGGGCTTGGCGTACCGCTCCTGGCCCTTGCCCTTGTCCTCCGGGTCCTTCCGGGCGCCGTCGGTCATCAGCGCCGTGATCACCGCGCCGAACCCACCGGTGGGGATGTCCGAGTCCCAGTCCGGTTCGACGACCGGGCCGGGGAAGAGGCTTCCGTCGACGACCACCTTCGTCGGCGCGGTGCCGCCGAGCGCCTTCTTGACCTGGGTGGCGAGCCGGTCGAGCCGCCCGGCGCCCGGGTACCAGCCGGTGCCGTTCACCGCCAGCGTCGGGTCACCGGCACCGATGATCACCACCTCGCCCGGGCTCGCCCCGGCCACCACCCGGGTCGCGATCCGGTACGCCGGACCACGTGCCGCGAGTACGGCCGCCGCGGTGACCAGTTTGGTGGTCGACGCCGGGATGGTCGGGGTGTCCTGGCCGTTCTGGTAGAGCGCCTGCCCGGTGACCGCGTCGACGACGGAGATGTTCACCTCCTTGCCCAGCGCGGACGAGGTGAGCAGCGGGCTCAGCGCGGCCCGTACGCCCTCCGGGGTGGGTGCCGGAGCGTTCGCCCCGGCGGCGGCGAGTACGGGTGGTGGCGGCGGTTCGGTCGGGTCGACGGCACCGGGAGAGGCCGAGTCGTCCCCGCCCAGCCAGCCGTCCACCGGGCCGGGGCGGAGCACGGCCACCCCGGCGACCGCGAGCGCGAGCACCAGCACGGTGGCGAGTACGCCGAGCAGCCCGCCCCGGCGCCGACCGGTCGGCGGTACGCCGCCAGGCACCGCCCCACCGACGGTCACCCCCGCCGGCGGGCTGCCGGGTGGTGGCGTGCCAGGTGGGAGCGGGCGGTTGCCGGCGGCCGGCGTACCCGGTCCGCCCGGCGGGTCGCCGCCCGACCGGCCGGGCCAGGCCGGCGGCGCGGGCCGGGCCGACCAGGCGAGCGGGTCCGTCGACGGTCCGGGCGGGGGATTCGGGGTGTTCGAGGGCGGGATCGGTAGGCTGGTCGGCAGCGGCACGACGGCCCGGCCACGGACCGGCGGAGACGCGGCGGGCGGCTTGGGCCCGCTGGCCCCCGGCACCACCACGCGGCCCTGTGCCGGGTGCTCCGGCGGGTTCTCTCCGGTCAGGCCCGAGTGTGAATCTTCACTCCCCACCGGCCCCTCCTCCGCGTCGAATTCTGCCTAGGCGACACTACTTTGGTCCGAACACCGCACGGGGGCCGGCGCGGCAAGGTGAATCGCGAGATCACCCGCGCAGGTGCCCGCCGTTGTGGTTCCGTTGGCCAGCGCCGGCAAACGAGGGAGCGTGGAAGATGGATTTCGACGTCACGGTTGAGATCCCCAAGGGTCACCGCAACAAGTACGAGGTGGACCACGCGACCGGCCGGATCCGGCTGGACCGGACCCTCTTCACGTCGACCCAGTACCCGGCGGACTACGGTTTCATCGAAGGCACCCTCGGTGAGGACGGCGATCCCCTCGACGCTCTGGTGCTGGTACCCGAACCCACGTTTCCAGGTTGCCTCATCCGGTGCCGGACGATCGGCATGTTCCGGATGACGGACGAGAAGGGCGGCGACGACAAGGTCCTCTGCGTGCCGTACGAGGACCCGCGCCAGGAGCACCTGCGGGACATCCACCACCTCGGCGAGTTCGACCGGCTGGAGATCCAGCACTTCTTCGAGGTGTACAAGGACCTGGAGCCGGGCAAATCGGTCGAGGGTGCCACCTGGGTCGGCCGTACCGAGGCGGAGGCGGAGATCCGGACGTCCTACCGCCGGCACCAGGAAGCGGTCGAACGGGGCGAGTCGCCGCACTGACCCCACGGGCGACCGCACTGACCCAACGGGCGGCCAGGACGCCCACGACGACAGCAATCGGCCGGTGGTATCCCGTCAGGGACCACCGGCCGATTCGTCGATCACGAGGACCCGACCGTCGATCACGAGGACCCGGCCGTCGATCGCGAGGTCCCGGCCCGAGGCGGGACGGGCCGGGCCGGGCCGGGCCAGTCAGCCGAGCAGGCCCCGGGCCTGGGCGTAGAGGCCCAGTACGGCGCAGGCCACCGGCACCACCGCGATCACCATCAGGGTGTCGACGATGTCGGCCGTCCGGCCGAGGTAGGGCCCGGGCTCCCGCTTCGAGTAGGTCGCGCCGGCCCCGATCGTCACCAGGGCGAGCACCAGCCCGCCGGCGGTGAGCAGCAGCAGGCCGGTCTCCTGCATCCGGAACAGCAGGGCGATCCCGAGTACCACGGCGGAGCCCATCCCGGCCGCCATCAGCGGCACCCGCTGCCGGACCGTGACGAAGAGCCGGGACCGCAGCAGCAGGGCCGCCGCCGAGACCGCGACCATCAGCCGGCCGGAGAACCCGCCCGCGACCACCAGTACCAGCGCCGCCACCACGGCCAGTACGGCGTGCCCGACCAGCATCCCGGTGAGCATCTCCTCGGTCCGGGCGACCGCCGCGAAGACCCGTCCCCGGTCCGGCCGCTCCCGTACGCCGCTCGACACCGGGCTGGCCGCCGTGAATCCCTCCGCCGCCTCGGCACCGGTGGGCAGCGTGATCGGCGGCATCGGCAGCTTGCCGAACCGGATCGCCAGCAGCGGCAGCATGCCGATCGCGCAGACCAGTGCGGCCATCAGGATCGCGGCCGACCCGGCCGCCGAGATCACGAACCCGACCAGCGCGGTCAGCGCGCCGAGCAGCCCGACCGAGACACCGGCGGCGAAGACCCGCAGCCCGGCGGCGACCCCGACCATGCCGAGCACGGCGACCAGCAGCAGTGCGACCGAGCCGGCCAGCGCCTCCGGCGCACCGAGCCAGCCGATCCAGCCGATCACGCCCACCGGGTCACCGGAGGCGACCAGCAGGGCGCCGCCGAAGAAGGCGAACGGCATCGCGTACCCGCCGAGGGCGGCACCGGCGGTGGCGTCGCCGTACGCCCGGGAGGCCACCACCGCACTCAACGACAGCAGTACGGCCGCACCGAGCGCGACGAAGGCGCCCAGCTCCCACAACGTGCCGCCGCCGATCACCGCGAGCAGGCAGACGGCGAGCAGACCGCCGGCCGCGCTCAGCGTGCCGATCCGGGTGTTCCGGCCGGACCAGGCGCTGCCCCGGCGCCTCGCCCCGTCGGCGATCGCCTCCACCACGTCGTCGTATTCCAGCTCCGGCCACTGCGCCCGGGCCGGCACCAGGTGCAGCACGTCGCCGTCGCGTACCCCTTGTGGCAACAGGGCCTTGCCGGCGGCCAGCGGCTCGCCGTCGGTACGGCGCAGCAACCACCCGCCGTGCTTCTCCCCGTCGTCGGCCAGCCCCTCGCCCGCGTGCCGGAGAACTTCGGGCAGGAGTTCGGCCAGCGGCAGGTGTTCGGGCAGCGCGACGTCCACCCGTCGTTGCGGCGCGCTGATCGTGACGCGGGCGAGCCCGGTACTCATCGACAGTCCTCCATCGAAGGGGCAACCCATGGCTGCGCGGACGACCGCACTTTACCTAGGATGGGTCTCACTCGTCCGACCGAGCGCGATGACATTTGCGACGCGGGGGCGTCGGATGGCCCGCCGGGACGGTTCACCGCAACCGTCGGCGCGGCCTTAGGGGAGGTCTCAATGGACACGGATAGCCGGGGCCGGAGCGGCGGCGACCGCGCCGGACGTGCCCCTGAGCTCGACGTACGGCCGGGTGGCGGCTGGTCCGGGCGGGTGGGCGCCGATCGGCGGGACAGCGCGGAGCAGCGGGCGGGAGGCGACCGATGAGCACCGTCGTCATCAAGCGTCCGCCGCGCAGACCGGCGCCGGACATCCCGACCGGCGAACTCGCCGTCGAGCCGCCGCCGGAGATCCCGCAGGCGGCCGGCGGCAAGTGGCAGCAGATCATGATGGTACTGCCGATGCTCGGCGGCTCCGTCGCGATGGCGATGATGTTCGGCCGGGGCGGCGGCGCCTACTCGTACGTCGTCGGCGCGATGTTCGGCGTCTCCTCGCTCGCCATGGTGGCCTCCTCCTGGGGCAGCGCCTCGGGTTCGCCGAAGAAGTCCGAGATGATGCAGGCCCGCCGGGAATACCTCCGGCACCTGGCCACCCTGCGGCGCCGGGTCCGGGAGACCGCGTCGAAGCAGCGGGCCGGCCTCTTCTACCGGCATCCCGAACCGGCCCAGCTCTGGTCCACTGTGGGCAGCTACCGGGTCTGGGAACGGCGCCCCAGCGACGGCGACTTCGGTGTCGTCCGGGTCGCGGTCGGCCCGCAGACCCTGGCCACCCCGCTGGTGCCGCCGGTGACCCGGCCACTGGAGGACCTGGAGCCGATGACCGCCGGTGCGCTGCGCCGGTTCCTCGACGCCTACTCCGTGGTGCCGGACCTGCCGGTGGCGCTCTCCATCCGGGGTTTCGCCCGGGTCTTCGTCCGCAGCGCGCCCGGTCAGCGCGACCAGTCCCGCGAAGCGGCCGGCGGCGACCCGCAGGCGCTGGCCCGGGCGGTGCTGACCCAGCTCTCGGTCTTCCACGCCCCCGAGGAGCTGCTGATCGCGATCTGCGCCGGCCCGGAGCGCCGGGCCCGGTGGGAGTGGGCCAAGTGGCTGCCGCACACCCACCACCCGACCGCGGTAGACGCGCTCGGCCCGGTACGCCTGGTGGCCAGCTCCGCGGTCGAGCTGGAGAAGCTCATCGACGACGTGGTCGGCAACCGGTCCCGGTTCAGCCTCTCCGGCCCGGCGACCGACGGCCCGCACGTGATGATCGTGCTCGACGGCGGTGACCTCAACGGCGCCAGCTACCTGGCCGGGGACAGCGGCATCGACGCGGTCACCATCGTCGACCTGGACAGCCCGCCGCCCCGGCTGTTGGACCGGGCCATGCTGGTGCTGGAGACCGACGGCGGCCGACTGAACACCTACTCGATGGACGGGCAGGCCGAGGTCGGCACCCCCGACCGGCTCAGCGTCGAGGAGGCCGAGGCGGTCGCCCGCCGGCTCGCCCCGCTGCGGCTCGCCGCCGCCCAGAAGGGCTCCTCGGACGATTCGCTGGTCAAGGAGATGACCCTGGGCGAGCTGCTCGGGGTCGGCGACCCGGAGAACTTCAGCACCGTGCAGGGTTGGGCACCCCGGCCCAACCGGGACAAGCTGCGGGTACCGATCGGCGTCGGCGGCGACGGCGGCGTGGTCGACCTCGACCTCAAGGAGTCCGCGCAGGACGGCATGGGCCCGCACGGCCTGCTGATCGGTGCCACCGGTTCCGGCAAGTCCGAACTGCTGCGTACCCTCGTGCTCGGGCTGGCGGCCACGCACTCGTCCGAGGCGCTCAACTTCGTACTCGTCGACTTCAAGGGTGGTGCGACCTTCGCCTCGCTGGACCGGCTGCCGCACACCGCCGCCGTGATCACCAACCTCGCCGACGAGCTGCCACTGGTCGACCGGATGGTCGACGCGATCAACGGCGAGATGATCCGCCGGCAGGAGCTGCTCCGCAAGGCGGGCAACTACGCCAACCTGAAGGACTACGACAAGGCCCGCTCCGGCGGGGCCGCGCTGGCACCGCTCCCCTCGCTGCTGATCATCTGTGACGAGTTCTCCGAGCTGCTCAGCGCCAAGCCGGACTTCATCGACCTCTTCGTGCAGATCGGTCGACTGGGCCGGTCGCTCGGGGTGCACCTGCTGCTCGCCTCGCAGCGGCTGGAGGAGGGCCGGCTGCGCGGGCTGGACACGCACCTGTCGTACCGGATCGGTCTGCGGACCTTCTCCGCGCTGGAGTCCCGGGCGGTGCTGGGCGTGCCGGACGCGTACGAGCTGCCCCGGGCGCCGGGGCACGGCTACCTGAAGTTCGGTACCGAGCCGCTGGTCCGGTTCAAGGCGGCGTACGTCTCCGGTCCGTACCAGAAGACCGCCGTGGGTGGGCCGGGCGCGCAGGGCTACACCGGCCCCCTGCTGCTGTCGTACTCGACGCACTTCGTGCCGGTGCCGAAACCGGTGGTGCAGGCCACCCCGAAGCCGGCCCCGGAGGACCCCACGGCGGAGAGCCTGCTCGACGTGATGGTCTCCCGGCTGGTCGGCCAGGGCCCGCCGGCCCACCAGGTGTGGCTGCCGCCGCTGTCCCAGGCCCCGGCGCTGGACGAGATCCTCGGCCCGGTGGTCACCGACCCGTCCCGGGGGCTCACCTTCGGCAACCCCGAGCTGCACGGCGCGCTCCAGGTGCCGGTCGCGATGATCGACAAGCCGTTCGAGCAGCGCCGTGACCTGCTCTGGCTCTCCCTGGAGGGCGGTGCCGGGCACGTCGCGGTGGCCGGCGGTCCGCAGTCCGGCAAGTCGAGCCTGCTGCGCACCATGATCTGCGGGCTGGCGCTCACCCACACCCCGGCCGAGGTGCAGGTCTACTGCCTCGACTTCGGTGGTGGCTCGCTCGCCGCGCTGCGCGACCTGCCGCACGTCGGCGGGGTCGCCGGGCGCTCCGAGGCGGCGGCGGTGCGGCGTACCGTCGGCGAGATCGCCACCCTGCTCAACGAGCGCGAGCAGCGCTTCGCCGAGCTGGGCGTGGAGTCGATGCCGGCGTACCGGAAGCGGCGCGCCTCGGCCGGCGGTGTCGGGGTCGGCGCGGACCCGTTCGGTGACGTGTTCCTGGTCATCGACGGCTGGCCCACCCTGCGCGGCGAGTACGACGACCTGGAGCCCCTGGTCACCGACATCGCCACCCGGGGCCTCTCGTACGGCGTGCACGTGGTCGCGGCGGCGCCCCGCTGGATGGACTTCCGGCCGGCGATCCGGGACCTCTTCGGCTCCCGGCTGGAGCTGCGGCTCGGTGACCCCACCGACTCGATCGTCTCCCGCAAGGCGGCGGCGAACGTGCCGGAGAAGACGCCGGGTCGCGGTATCACCGCCGAGAGCCTGCACTTCCTGACCGTCATGCCGGAGCTGTCCAGCCTGAGTGGCGGGCAGACCCAGGCGCTGGTGAAGGCGGTCGCCGGCAACTGGAGCGGCGCACCGGCCCCCCGGGTCCGGCTGCTCCCGCCGGTGTTGCCCTACGCCGACCTGGACGTCGCCGGTGCGGCCGGCCTGCGGCTGCCGATCGGCATCTCCGAGGCGGACCTCCAGCAGGTGGCGGTCGACTTCGCCTCCGAGCCGCACTTCCTGCTCTTCGGCGACGCCGAGTGCGGCAAGTCGTCCTTCCTGCGGGCCCTGGCGACCTCGATCACCAGCCGGTACACCCCGGAGCAGGCCCGGATCATCCTGGTCGACTTCCGGCGCAGCCTGTTGGGCGTGATCCAGTCCGACCACCTGATCGGGTACGGCACCGCCGCCCAGGCGACCAGCGAGCTGATCGAGTCGGTTGCCGGCTACATGCAGCGCCGGTTGCCCGGACCGGACGTCACCCCGCAGCAGTTGCGGGACCGCTCCTGGTGGACCGGGCCGGAGTTGTTCGTACTCGTCGACGACTACGACCTGGTCGCCACCGGCCCGAACAACCCGCTGCTGCCGCTGGTGGAATACCTCCCCCAGGCCCGGGACGTCGGCCTGCACGTGGTGCTGACCCGGCGTTCGGGTGGCGCCGGCCGGTCGCTCTACGAGCCGATCATCCAGCGCCTCCGGGAACTCTCCTCCCCGGGTCTGGTGATGTCCGGCAGCAAGGACGAGGGCGCCCTGATCGGCTCGGTACGCCCCGGCCCGATGCCGCCCGGCCGAGGTCGGCTGGTGACCCGGAAGGAAGGCATCCGGCTGGTGCAGCTCGCCTACCTGCCGGCTAGCTGATCTTTTCGTCTCCCGCCGAGGGCCCGACCTACCTGATCACCCGGGTGGTCGGGCCCTCGGTCTCGGGGCGGTGGACAGTGGATCTCGGATCGGTTGCAAAGTTTCACCACGCGACAGGGGTGAAACGGGGTAACCTCCGTGCATCATGTGTCCCCCGGGGTGAAATGACCATGCTGTGACCAGGCTGCCGCATATACACGAACGTGCTGTCGCCCGAGTCGCCGGAGCGGCGTTGCTCGCCACGGCCGGGGTCGCCGGAGCGCTGTTCGGTCCGCGTCCGGCACCGGCGACGGCCGCCGTGCCGGCGCCGCCGGTCAGCCTGCCCGTGCTGGCCGACTCGGTGCGGGACGAGCAGTGGCAGTTGGACGAGTTCAACTCCACGGCGGTCTGGAAGATCGCCGCCGGCAAGGGCGTCACGGTGGCGGTGGTCGACTCCGGGGTCGACGCCTCGCACGAGGACCTCGCCGGGCAGGTGCTGCCCGGCATCGACCTGGTCGAGGGGAGCGGCAACGGGCAGACCGACCCGGTCGGGCACGGCACCACCGTCGCCGCACTGATCGCCGGCCGCAACGACGACACCCGAGGGGTGGCCGGGCTCGCCCCCAAAGCCAAGATCCTGCCGGTCCGGGTACTCGACGAGGAGAACCGCTACGACGACGCGCTGATCGTGGCGAAGGGCGTACGGTGGGCGGTCGACAACGGCGCCCAGGTGGTGAACCTGTCGCTGGGCGGTACCGGGGAGAGCCCCGCGCTCGCGGCAGCCCTCGACTACGCCTCCGCCCGGGACGTGGTCGTCGTCGCCTGCACCGGCAACCTGGGATCGTCCGCCGGCAAACGGGTCTGGTATCCGGCCCGCGAGCCGGGCGTGGTCGCGGTGGCGGGCCTGGAACGCGAGAGCGACGCGCTCTGGTCGGGCTCGATCACCGGCCCGGAGACCGTGCTCTCCGCCCCGGCCACCGGCCTCACCGGCGCCCGGCCCGGCGGTTACTGGCGGGTCCAGGGCACCAGCTTCGCCGCGCCGCTGGTGGCCGCGGCGGCGGCCCTGGTCAGGTCACACTGGCCGAAGATGTCCGCCGGTGACGTGGTCAACCGCCTCATCAACACCGCTCGGGACGTCGGGCCGTCCGGCCGGGACGACCGGTTCGGCTTCGGGGTCGTCGATCCGATCGCCGCGCTGAACGGCGAGGTGTCGAGCGTACGGAGCAATCCGCTGGACGACGGCGCGGCACCGCCCGGCGTCGCCGGCTTCGGCTCGGCGCCCGGCCAGGAGTCGACCGCACCGCCGGCCACCAACGGGCCGGAGACCGTGGGTACGGCGGCGTCCGGCCGCTCGTCCGACTGGACCGCGCAGGCGGCGGGCCACCAGGTCAGCCATCCGCTGCCCGGGCTCTGGAGCGGCGGCGGCATCCTCTTCCTCATGGTGGTCGCCGGGGCGGTGCTGGTGGTCCGGCGCCGATTCCACCGCGACCACCCCTGAACCGGCACCACGCGGGCGGCGGCGTTTCCAGGCCGCCGGTTCCCCGTCCCCTGGCCCCGGTCCCCGGTCCCGTCCCCGATCAGGTGCAGGCGTCGGGTGCAGGCTCGGGTGCAGGCGTCAGGTGCAGGCGCCGGTGTTGGTGACCCGGGTCCGGTCCAGCCCGGTGCTGGCGGTGGAGCGGGCCTCGTCGGCCGTCACCGCGAAGCCGGTGTTCGGGTCGTCGGCCGCCGCCGCGAAGATCACCCCGAGTACCTGGCCGTCCGGGGCCACCAGCGGGCCGCCGGAGTTGCCGCTCCGGACCAGACCCCGGATCGTGTAGATCTCCCGGTTGACCCGCCCCGACTCGTAGATGTCCGGACCGGCGATCTCGCCGACGTCGCGGATCCGGGCGGGCTGGGCGTTGTAGGGCCCGTCCAGCGGGAACCCGAGCACGATGGCGTCGTCCTCGATCGCCGCCTCACCGGTGGCGAACCGCATCACCGGGGCGGACATCTCCGGGACGTAGAGCACCGCGAGGTCGCGGTCCGGGTCGTAGACGACGACTCGGGCACTGTGCCGCTCGCCGGCCACCTCGACCTGGACACTCCGGGTGCCGGCCACCACGTGCGCGTTGGTCATCACCCGGTTCTCGGCGTACACGAAACCGGAACCCTCGATCCGCCGGGAGCAACTGGGTGCGTTGCCGAGCACCTTGACGACCGAGCGTCGACCGTTCACCACCACCTGCGAGCCGGCCAGTGCCGGGTCGGGCGAGGCCACCTCCCGGGACCGGGTCGGGGTCAGCCCGCCGAACACGTCCGGGAAGCCGTTGGTGTCGACCGTGTCCCGCAGCGCCCGGGACAGCGCCTGCGCCTCCGGCGGCAGCACCCGGTCCACCACGGTCAGCAGCGCGCTGTTCCGGACCGCGCTGGCCAGCCAGGGCAGCGAGGAGGAGGCCAGCGGGACGGCCACCAGCCAGGCCACCAGGAGTACGGCGAACAGCGAGACCAGCGCACCGCCGACGTCGTCGGCCGTCCGGCCGGCCTGGCTGGTGATGGCGTGCCGCAGGTGTGAGCCGAGCCAGCCGGCGAGGGCCTGGCCGAGTACCGCCAGACCGAAGATCGAGACCAGCGCGACCACGACCCGGGTCGAGTTGCTGGTGAACTGCTCGGCAAGGAGCGGGCCGACCTGCAACCCGATCAGGGCGCCGCCGAAGAAGCCGGTGAAGGAGAGCAGACCGATGACGAATCCCTGCCGGTAGCCGCTGATCGCGAACAGCAACATGAGCAGGATCAGGACCACATCCACCACCGACACCCGTTAAGGGTACGGGGGAGAACTGGGAATGGCCTGGGCCACCGGCGCTTGACGCCGAATCAGTTTCCACACCACCCGCCGCGAACTTCCCGCACCACCCGCTCCCGAGCTGTGCACCACCCCGTCGACCAGGGCGGACGCCTCAGCTCAGCGCGCCGGACGGCCGGGCTCAGTTCGGCAGGCCGGACGCCGCCTCAGCTCGGCAGGCCCGCCGGTCGGGTCAGCTCGGCAGGGCGGCCGGTCGGTCGGTTCAGCTCGGCAGGCCGCCCGGCTCAGCTCGGCGGGGCGGGGCGGTCGGGTCAGGAGGGTGTCGCCGGGCCGGTCAGTTCGTCCGCCTCGTCGGGCTGCTCGGTGCCGGGCGCGGGGCTCGGTGGCGGGCTCGTCGGCGGCAGGTCGAGGATCCGGTCCTGCGGCCAGGGCCGCGCCCAGCCGGCCATCTCCAGCAGTGCGGCGAGCACCCCGGCGGTGAAGCCCCAGACCAGCATGCCCCGGGACTGGAAGGCCGGGCCGATCCAGCCGCTGGGATGGCGTACCCGGACCCGGTTGGCCGGATCGACGAGTTCGGTGATCGGCAGCCGGGCGACGTGCGCCACCTCGGCCGGCTCGCGGGAGTGCACCGGGTGCGGCCGGTGCCACCAGGCGAGTACCGGGGTGACCACGAAGTCGCTGACCGGAATCCAGAGCCGGGGAAGCTGGGCCAGCACGGTGACGCTGGTCGGGTCGAGGCCGACCTCCTCGTGCGCCTCCCGCAGGGCGGTCGCCGACGCGTCCTCGTCGTCCGGGTCACATGCCCCGCCGGGAAAGGCCGGCTGCCCGGCATGGGTACGCAGGGTCGCGGCCCGTTGCAGGATCAGCACGTCGAGCCCGTGCTCCGGCTGCTCGCCGAGGAGCACCAGTACGGCACTGGCCCGCCCGCCGTCGACCGGGGTGCGTACCCGGGTGAAGTCCTCGGTACGGGCCGACCGGACCCGGGTGAGCAGCGGCTCGCACCACGCCGGAAGTTCGGGCTCGGTCACGACGGCACCGCCACCCCCAGATGCCGCTGGGTCAGCGTGGCCAGCTCGGCGTCGTCGAGGGCACCGGTCTCGTCCCGGTGCCGGATCCGCCCCTCGGCGTCCACGAAGAGCGTGACCGGCAGTACGGCCCGGCCACCCAGCCCGGTCAGCAGCTTCTTGTCGCGGTCGTAGAGGCTGGGAAACTCCAGCCCGTAGTCCTCGCCGATCGACTGGGCGGCGGACCGGGCGTCGCCGCTGTTCACCCCGACCACCCGGAGCCGGTCGCCGGCCCGCTCGGCGAGCCGCTGGAAGGCGGGCAGCTCCTTGCGGCAGGGCGCGCACCACGACGCCCACAGGTTGAGCACGGCCGGCCCGCGCAACTCGCCGACGGCGACCTCGCCGGTCCCGACGAAGCAGGGCAGACTCAGCGCCGGCAACGACCGTCCCGACCCCGGCGCCGAGCCCGCCGGCACGCTGGTGGGCGTGCCGGTCGAACCGGCCGGAGTCTTCGTGGGCGTGCCGGTCGAGCCGGCCGGGGTGCTGGCGGTCGAACCGGCCGGGGTGCTCGTGGTCGAGCCGGGCGGGGTGCTGGTGGGTGCGGCGAGCGGGGTGGTCAGGGCGGCGCAGTCGGCGAAGGCGGCCGTCGTGGCGTTCTCGCCACCCGGTGCCGGGTCGGCCTGCTGCTCCGCGTCCGGCCCGGTACAGGCGGTGCCGAGCAACACCAGCGCCAGCAGCGGCCCGCCGAGTGCCAGCCGCTTCACGGGGTGTCGCCGACGGCGGCGGTCGCCGGCACCAGGTCGGGATCGACCCCGGCCTGCACCGCCAGCTCGCGGGCCCGGGGGCCCTTGAGCAGTTTCGCGGCGGCGGCCGGGTCGGTCGGGCCGATGCCGTAGGAGGGGCAGAGCCGGGCCAGGGTACAGGCGCCGCAGGCGGGCTTGCGGGCGTGACAGACCCGCCGGCCGTGGAAGATCACCCGATGCGAGAGCATCGTCCAGTCGCGCCGCTCGAAGAGTGCCCCGACGGCGTGCTCGATCTTGACCGGGTCGGTCTCGGTGGTCAGCTCCCACCGGTGCACCAGCCGGTCGAAGTGGGTGTCGACGGTTATCCCGGGCACTCCGAAGGCGTTGCCGAGGATGACGTTGGCGGTCTTGCGGCCGATCCCGGGCAGGGTCACCAGGTCGGCCATCCGGCGGGGCACCTGGCCGTCGTACCGCTCGACGAGTTGCTGGCCGAGGTTGATCAAGGAGTTGGTCTTGTTCCGGAAGAAGCCGGTGGGCCGGATCATCTCCTCCAGCTCGGCCCGGTCCGCCCCGGCGTAGTCGGCCGCCGTCGGATAGCGGGCGAACAGCTTGGGCGTCACCTCGTTGACCCGCTGGTCGGTGCACTGCGCGGAGAGGATGGTCGCCACCGCCAGTTGCAGCGGACCCTGGTGGTTGAGCTCGCAGTGTGCGTCGGGGTGCGTCTCGGTCAGCATCCGGCCGATCCGCCGGGCCCGCCGCTTGCGGCCGAGCTCGGATTCGACGGTACGCCGGGTCGGCCGCGCCGCCCGGATCGCCCGGGTCGCCTCGCCGGGCGCGACTCCCACCCCGGTCTCCACGGAGTCGTCTCTGGCACTCACGCCGGCCAGCCTACGTCGCGGCGCCGACATCGACGCCGGGGAGCCCGACCCGGCCGAACCCTGGGAAGCTCACCCGCCCCGCCCCGCCCCGCCCGTTACGCCGCAGCCCCGCCCCAGCCTGTCGCGCACTGCCTGCCGCGCACTGCCTGCGCGCGCCCGGGGTGGCCAGTTCGGCGTGGCCAGTTCGGCGCCCGGCTCAGCTCGCTCCGCCCCCGCGTCAGCTCGCGGCGGCGCCGGCTCAGCTCGCGGCGGCCGGTGGGGTGATCTTGCCGTCCGCGGCCACCCGGGCGCCGGTCTTCGGGAAATCGGACTTGCAGAGGTCCTGGACGAGCCCGGCGGCCCGCCGCTCCGAGTCCATCGTCGGCTTACCCGCGCCGTTCATGTACGTCGAGATGAGCTGCCCGCCCGACCACTCGCCCTCGGCGGTCAGAGAGACCTTGAGTACGGCTCCCCAGCCGAGCCGGCCGTTGTTGCTGAGCGTCCCCTCGCCACCGGCGAAGTTGCCGAGGCTGTACGCGATCAGTCGCCCCTTGTAGAACTCCAGCGCCCGCATCACGTGCGGCCCGTGCCCGACCACCAGATCGGCACCGGCGTCGATCATCGAGTGCGAGAACTTGATCGGGTCGCCCCGGTTCTCGCCCAGGAACATCTCGGTACCCGGCCGGACCCGGGTCTTCTCCGAGCCCTCACCGCCCATGTGCACCTGCACGACGACCAGGTCCGCCATGGTGGCGGCCTTCTGGATCACCTTCTTCGCCGAGCTGATGTCGACCAGGCTGTTGGACCAGACGTACGACGAGAAGCCGGCGACTGCCACCTTGACGCCCTCGACGTCGACCACGGTGATCTGGTTGGGCGCGCCGGTGTGCTGGAGGTCGTACTTCTCCAGCGCCTCCTGGGTGTTCTCGTAGCCGGCCTTGCCGTAGTCGTACCCGTGGTTGTTGGCCTGGTTCAGCAGCTCGAAGCCGGCCTCCTTGAGATGCGCCGCGTACGACGGCGGGGCCCGGAACTGGTGGCAGCGGGTGGAGTTGGCGCCGCACTTGGAGGTGCCGGTGTCGTCGGTCAGCGGCTCTTCCAGGTTGCCCATCACCAGGTCGGCGGCGAGCGCCTTCTTGACCGAGTTGAAGAAGCCCTTGCCACCGTTGGCCGGCAACCGCCCCGGGGCGTTGCCCATCACGATGTCGCCGGTGGCGGACAGGGAGATGACCTTCGGTTCCGGCTCGCCGGTCGGGGACGGGTCGGCGGAGGCGGAGCCGGCGGCGCTCGGCGCGGTCTGCGGCCCGGCCGGGTCGTCGCCGAGCATGTTGAAGGCCGCCACTCCGGCCACGCCCGTACCGAGAAGCACGGCGAGGACCGCGGTGACGACAAGGGCGGTCCGGCCGGCACTGCGGGGTGCCCGGCGGGACCTGGGTGTGGTCGGCGGGTTGGTGTCGTACATCGCTGGGTGACAGTACCGGGATCGGGCATCCGGGGCGACCGCCCAACCGGCCGATGTTGCCTCGCCGCCTGTTTGGCCGCCGGACGGGTCGGCACCGGGGCGGGCCCGGAGGGTCCGCGACCAGCGCGTTCCGTCGACTACACCGGAGCCGTCACTTCAGGGTGATGGTGCCGGTGTTGCGGGTGTCGCGCCGCTCGAACCCCGCCTTGCTGCCGTCCTCCGCGGTGACGGTGGCCCGGGTGCGGTAGGTCACCGACAGCTTCCGCGTCTTCGCCGGCACCTCGAACGACTCGGACCAGGTGATCGGCACCGTCAGCGTCGAACCCGGCGCCTGGTAGTTGGGCACCGACATCGTCGTACCGGCCGGGACCCGGAGGACCTGCCCGGCGGCGGTCCGGATGGTCAGGCTCCGCGACAGATCGATCTTGAACCTGACCCGGGTCGGGTTGGCGTTCAGCTTCACGCTGACCTGCGCCCAGAGGGTGCCGTCCGGGGCCGCGCCCCGCTTCTCGTCGTACCGGCGCAGTTCGACATCGACATCGACGTCGACCAGGGCGTCCCAACCGAGGCCCGGGTCGCGGCGGGGGACGGCGATGTAGTCGGCCAGCCGGGCCGAACCCGAGGCGACCGCCCGGTCGTCCGTCGGGGGCGCGGACGTCCTCGGCGCCACCGGCTCCGGCGACGGTCCGACAAGTTTTCCGGTACGCATGCTGATCGACTGGGTCTGCCCGCCCTCGGTGACGGCGAGGGTGGCGTCCGCCCCTCCCGGTACCGACACGACGACGACGCTGTTCGGCAGCAGCGCCGTCTCGCCGAGTTCCCGGGCCTCGCCGTCCACCAGCACGGCCGCCTTCGGAAACCGGTTGGAGAGACGACGCTTGGGCTGCTCGGGCTCGGTCAGGTGGACCATCAGGAACTCCCGGCCCGCACCGGCCAGCCAGGGCGGAGCCTGCGCCTGGCCCCGCAGGTGCAGTTCCCGGACCGCCTCCTCGGTCAGCTTGGTCGCCACCCCGTAACGACTCAGCGCCACCTCGTACTCCGCGCCGACGAGTACGGCGTCCTCGGGAAACTCCCACGAATTGAGTTCCAGGTCGCCGAACGGATCCGACAGCCGGGACGTGCCCTCGACGACGAAGGTGTCGGGGACCGGAAGCAGTTCGGGTTCGTCGGCACCGCCACAGCCGACCGTCCCGCCGCTCAACGCGAGTATCAGCAGGATGCCGCCGAGTCGTCGCATCGAATCGCTCCCCCGTACCGCCGCCGTGTCAACCAGATCGACGTGAGTCATGATGGCCCACGCAAGCTACCGTCGCAGCCCCACCCGGCGAACGGCCGTTGCGGTCAGCACCGGGTCCCGTCCGGCATGTCGACCTCCGGCCGACCACCGCCTCGACCTCCGCTTCCGGCAGCACGGGGTCCGGCTTCGACAGCGCAGGGTCCGGTTCCGGCAGCACGGGGTCCGGTTCCGGTGGCAGGTGGCACGGCGGCGTTCACCGCTGCGACCAGGGGACGGTCGGCCGGGCACCGCCGGCACGTACCGCCCGGCGGGCAGCGCGGGCCAGCGGGGCACCCCAGCGCGACCGTGGGCCGCCGTAGGGGGCGGCAGGGCCGTCCGGCGGGCAGAGCACGGTCACCGCGTCGGTGGCGGTACCGGTGCCCGGCAGGCCCAGCTCGCGCAACGCCTGCGCCTTCGCCTCGGTGATCGTCGCGACGGCGTTGACCAGGGCAGCGTCGCCGAGGCGCTCCGGCAACAGCGCGACAATGTTGACCGTGCCGACCGGATTGACCCTGCCGACCGATGCCGATGCCGATGCCGATCCCGGGTCC
>NZ_BONX01000016.1 GCF_016862935.1 Plantactinospora mayteni | reverse complement strand
GGGGCCGGGGCCGGGGCCGGGTCGGGGTCGTCCGCCGCCCAGATCGGGGCACCGAGACCGACAGTGGCCCAGATCCGGACACCGGAGTCGTCGGCGGTCACCACCTCGGTGACGTCGACGCCGGTGAGCAGTCCGACCCCGGGCCCGCGCAGGCCGAGCTGGTCGGCCAGCTCGCCGAGGTGGACGTCCGGGTCGTCCCGGCGGTACGACATCGGCACGGTCGCGTTGACCACCCAGTGTCGTACGCCGATCCCGCCGCCGAGCGGGCCGGAGCTGATCGCCAGCACGGGCCGGTCGAGCCGCCAGACCAGCAGCGGGACCTCCCGCCCACCCTCGGCACGATAGGTCAACTCCGGTACACCAAACACCGCCCGACCCTACGTTCCGCCCCCGTACCCCTAGGCCGCCGGCCAGCCCGACAATCACCCGAGCCTCCACCTGGACACCGGAGGCGTTACGCCGGCCCGGTAACGCATCTGGTGTCCAGATCGTCGCCAGCGATAGCGATCTGGCCCCGGTGGGAGCAATGGGACTCGCCCGGCTGGACACGGGACGCGCCAAACCGGGCGTACCCCCGGGTTATCTGGGGTTACGCGGCCCGGCACCGGATCAAGATTCCAGGGGTGCTCCTCCGATTACTCTTCACATGCGCCTAGACTTGGCGGCGCGCGCCGATCACCGGCCGGAACCCGGCCGCGGACGGCTCGCGTGGGCGGAGGTGCGCGATGGACGAGGTGTTGGCTCGGAGCGGGATCTTCCAGGGCGTGGACCCCGAGGCTGCCGAGGCACTCGCGAAGGACATGGAGACGATCGAGGTCCGCAAGGGCGAAATCGTCTTCAACGAGGGCGAACCAGGCGACAGTCTTTATATCGTCCTGAGCGGCAAGATCAAGGTTGGCCGCCGGGCCGCTGACGGCCGGCAGAACCTGATCGCCGTGATGGGCCCGTCCGACATGGTCGGCGAACTTTCGCTGTTCGACCCCGGCCCGCGTACGGCGACCGCCACCGCCGTGATCGACACCCGGCTCGCCCGGCTGCGCAAGCAGGCGCTGCGACCGTGGCTGAACAACCGGCCGGAGATCGCCGAGCAGTTGCTCCGGGTACTCGCCCGCAGGCTGCGCCGGACGAACGACAACCTGGCCGACCTGATCTTCACCGACGTTCCCGGCCGGGTGGCGAAGAACCTGCTCCAGATGGCGGGCCGGTTCGGCACCCGGGACGGTGGCGTACTCCGAGTCACCCACGACCTGACCCAGGAGGAGATCGCCCAGCTCGTCGGCGCCTCCCGGGAGACCGTCAACAAGGCGCTGGCCGACTTCGCCTCGCGGGGCTGGCTGCGGCTGGACGGCAAGAGCATCATCATCCTCGACCCGGAGCGTCTGGCCCGCCGCGCCCGGGTCTGACCCCCGCGTACGCCCTCGGCCCCGCACCCACCCTGGATGGTGCGGGGCCGTTCCATGCCGCTCGCGCCCGGGTGGTCGCGCCAAGATCCTTGGCGAATTGTGGTTCGCCGCGCGCCCTAACTTGCCAAGATTCCGAGACCACCGGCGGCGGGTACGGCGCCTGGGGCAGTCGACCCCGGTCGACCACTCCGGACGGTCACTCCCCGTCGATCTCGACGTCGATGCCGACGTCCTCCAATACGAAGTGGAATCGACGAGCCAGCGGGCGAAAAACAAGCAGTCTTGACTGTTTGTTTGTGGCGCGGCAGGCTTGTCCCCGTGTCCACCACACCGACCCGCACGCCTCAGCGGGAGCGCAGCCGGGCCACCCAGGCCCGGGTGCTGGAGGCCACTGTGGAGTGTCTGGTCGAGCGGGGCTGGTCCGGCACCACGACCACGGTGGTGGCCACCCGGGCCGGCGTCTCCCGGGGCGCCCAACTGCACCACTATCCGACCAAGAGCACCCTGGTGATGGCCGCCGTCGAGCACCTGGCCGAACGCCGGGCGGCGGAGATCCGCGCCGAGGCGGCCGGCCTGCCGGCCGGACCCGAGCGGCTCGACCGGGTCATCGACATGCTGGCCAGCGCGTTCACCGGCCCACTCTTCGTCGCCGCCCTGGAGTTGTGGGTCGCCGGGCGGACCGATCCGGAGTTACGGGACGCGCTGGTGCCGCTGGAGGCCCGGGTCGGCCGGGAGATGCACCGGCTCACCGTCGACCTGCTCGGGGCCGACGAGCGGCAACCGGGGGTACGCGAGGCGATCCAGGCGACCCTCGACCTGCTCCGAGGGCTCGGGGTGGCCAACCTGCTCTCCGACGACTCGGCCCGGCGCGGCGCCCTGCTCGGCATCTGGAAACGGCAACTCGCCTCGATCGTCGCCACCACACACCACTGATCCACACCACTACCCCACCGCTGATCCGCACCGCTATGCCACTGCTGATTCGCACCGCTATGCCACCGCTGATTCGCACCGCGACCGGCAAGGAGGCCGCGCATGGTCGACCTCGACAGTCTGCTGACGGACCTGGCCGCCGAGTCGGCGGCGCTGGAGGCGCTGGTCGTGGAGCTGCCCGAGGCGGACTGGGCCCGCCCCACCCCGGCGCCGGGCTGGACCGTCGCCCACCAGGTCGCCCACCTCGCCTGGACCGACCACGTCGCCACGCTGGCCGCCACCGACGTCGACGCGTTCGCCAAGTCGATCCGGCACGCGGCGAGCGATCCGCACGGCTTCATCGACCGGGGCGCGACGGAGTTCCTGGCACCCGTACCCGAACTGCTGGAGCGGTGGCGGGCCGGCCGGTCGGCCCTGGCGCGGGCGCTGCGCGGCGTACCGGCCGGGGTGAAGATGCCGTGGTACGGCACCCGGATGTCGGCCACCTCGATGGCCACCGCCCGGATCATGGAGACCTGGGCGCACGGCGAGGACGTCGCCGACGCGCTCGGCGTCAGCCGTACCCCGACCGCCCGGCTCCGACACGTGGCCTACCTTGGCGCCCGTACCGTCGGACACGCCTTCGCCACCCACGGTCGCCCGATCCCCGACGCACCCGTACGCGTCGCGCTGACCGGCCCCGACGGCGAGTTCTGGCAGTTCGGGCCGGCCGATGCGGCGGACCGGGTCTCCGGACCGGCACTGGACTTCTGCCTGCTGGTCACTCAGCGACGGCACCACACCGACCTGGCCCTGGTCGCGGTCGGGCCGGTCGCCACCGAGTGGCTCGGCATCGCCCAGGTCTTCGCCGGCCCACCCGGCCCCGGCCGCGAACCCGCCGAAGACCGCGAGCCGGATGAACGCCGCGAGCCGGGCCGGGGGCACCGCCGGCCGGGCGGGGTGTCGTGATCGGCGCCAGCCCGGACGTGCTGCGGATCGGCAACGCCTCCGGGTTCTACGGCGACCGGTCCAGCGCCTGGCGGGAGATGCTCGACGGCGGCGAACTCGACGTGCTGACCGGCGACTACCTGGCCGAACTGACCATGCTGATCCTCGGCCGGGACCGGCAGCGCGACCCGGAACTCGGCTACGCCCGTACCTTCCTGCGGCAGCTCGAACCCTGCCTCGGCACCGCGCTGGACCGGGGCGTACGGATCGTGACGAACGCGGGTGGGCTGAACCCGGCCGGGCTGGCCGCCGCACTGGGTACCCTCGCCGACCGGCTCGGGCTGCCGGTCCGGATCGGGTACGTCGAGGGCGACGCGCTGGACCGGCCGGGCACGTTGACCGCGAACGCGTACCTGGGGGCGTTCGGCATCGCCGCCTGTCTCGATGCCGGGGCGGAGATGGTGGTCACCGGCCGGGTCACCGACGCCTCGCTGGTGGTCGGCCCGGGGATCGCGCACTTCGGCTGGACCCGGGCCGACCTCGACGCGCTCGCCGGGGCGACCGTCGCCGGCCACCTGCTGGAGTGTGGCGCCCAGGTCAGCGGCGGCAACTTCAGCTTCTTCACCGAACTGCCGGATGGCGGGCGTCGCCCCGGCTTCCCGCTCGCCGAACTGCACCGGGACGGCTCGGCGGTGCTCACCAAGCATCCGGGCACCGGTGGCGCGGTCACCCGGGAGACCGTCACCGCGCAACTACTGTACGAGATCGCCGGCCCCGGCTATCTCGGCCCGGACGTGCTGAGCCGGCTCGACACGGTCACCCTGACCGAGGCCGGACCGGACCGGGTACGCGTCAGCGGGGCGCGCGGCACCCCTCCACCGCCGACCCTCAAGGTCGGGGTCACCCGGCTGGGCGGCTTCCGCAACTCGATGACCTTCGTCCTCTGTGGACTCGACATCGAGGCGAAGGCGGCACTGGTCCGGGCCCAGCTCACCGACGCGATCGGCGGCGACGGGCTGGAGTTCACGCTGGCCCGTACCGACCGGGTGGACGCGGTCGACACCGAGACGGCGAGCGCGCTGCTGCACGTACACCTGAGCGACGGTGACCCGAAGCGGGCCGGGCGGGCGTTCTCGGCCGCCGCCGTCGAACTGGCCCTGGCCTCCTACCCCGGCTGTACCCTGACCACCCCGCCCGGCGACGCCAGCCCGTACGGGACGTTCGCCGCCGAGGAGGTGGCCCAGGACCGGGTACGGCAGGTCGCCGTGCTCCCCTCCGGCGAGCGGGTCGACATCGCGCCTCCGGCGGTCACCGCGCCGTACCGCGAGGAGCCGGCCGCCGGTCCGGACGAGGGTCCGGTGTTCGAGGCCGGGCCGACCCGGCGGGCACCGCTCGGGATGCTGGTCGGCGCCCGCTCGGGGGACAAGGGCGGCGACGCCAACCTCGGGGTCTGGGCCCGGTCGGCCGCCGGACACCGCTGGCTGCGCGGCTGGCTGACCGTCGAACGGCTGCGCGCGCTGCTGCCGGAGACCGCCGCGCTGCCGGTACGGCGATACGAACTGCCCCACCTGCGGGCGGTCAACTTCGTGCTCACCGGGCTGCTGGGCGCGGGCGCGGCCGACTCGGCCCGGTTCGACCCGCAGGCCAAGGCGCTCGGCGAACTGCTGCGTGCCCGCGTCGTCGACCTACCGACCGAGCTACTCGACGAGCCGCCAGTGGAAACGGCGGGAACCGGCGAGAAGGCAGCGACGCAGGCCGGGCAGACGGCGGGAACCGGCGAGAAGGCAGCGACGCAGGCCGGGCAGGCGGCGGAAGCCGGCGGGGAGACAGCGACGCGGCCCGGGGAGGCGGCGGCGGGACAGGCGCCGACGGGGCGAGCGGCGGCGGCGGAGTTGGGATGAGTGAGCCGGAGAGCCTGGAGCGGCGGCAGCTCCGCGAGCTGACCCGGCGGTTCGTCACGCGCGACGTACTGCCGCATCTGGACGGGTGGGAGCGGGCCGGCGAGGTGCCCCGGGCGCTGCACCGGGTCGCCGCCGAGCTGGGGCTGCTCGGGGTCGGCTTTCCGGAGGCGGTCGGCGGCAGCGGCGGCGACCTGCGGGACAGCCTGCTGGTCACCGAGGAACTGATCCGGGCCGGCGGCTCCTCCGGGCTGGTCGCCGCGCTCTTCACCCACGGCATCGCCCTGCCGCACATCGTCGCCGCCTGGCAAGGAGACGGTCGGCCGGAGTCGGGCGGCAGTGCCGAACTGGTCGAGCGGTACGTCCGGCCGACCCTTGCCGGGACCCGGATCGGGGCACTCGCCGTCACCGAGCCGGACGGCGGGTCGGACGTGGCGGCGCTGCGTACCACCGCCCGGCGGGACGGCGACGACTACCTCGTCAACGGTACGAAGACCTTCGTCACCAGCGGGGTACGGGCGGACTTCGTCACCACCGCCGTCCGGACCGGTGCGCCGGGTGCGGCCGGCATCTCCCTGCTGGTGATCGACAAGGACGCACCGGGCTGCACCGTCGACCGTCGACTGGAGAAGCTCGGCTGGCACTGCTCCGACACGGCCGCGCTCTCCTTCGTCGACGTACGAGTTCCGGTGCGGAACCTGGTCGGCGCCGAGCACACCGGCTTCGCCGCCATCATGCGGGAGTTCGGTACCGAGCGGCTCTCCCTGGCCACCCAGGCGTACGCCACCGCGCAGCGCTGCCTCGACCTGACCCTGGCCTGGTGCCGGGACCGGCACACCTTCGGCGGTCCGCTCACCGAGCGGCAGGTCGTCCGGCACCGGCTCGCCGAGATGGCCACCCGGACGGCGGCGGCTCGGGCGTACGTCCGGCAGGTCGCCGACCGGGTGGCGGCCGGTGAGCCGGTGCCGGCCGAGGTGGCGATGGCCAAGAACGCCGCCGTGGCGGCCTGCGCCTGGGTGGTCGACCGGGCCGTCCAACTGCACGGCGGCTACGGCTACCTGCGCGACGCCGAGGTGGAGCGGCACTACCGGGACGCCCGGATCCTGGGCATCGGCGGCGGCACCACGGAAATCATGAACGAGATCGCCGCCAAGGGCCTGGGGATCTGACCGTGCGACGACCAGCGCCGACGCGGGGCGGGACTCAGCGACGACCAGCGCCGACGCGGGGCGGGACTCAGCGACGACCAGCCACGGCGTGGGGCGGGACTCAGCGCCGACGTGGGGCGGGACTCAGCGGCCGGGGGCATGGCGGCGGGCGGACCCTCTGGGTCGGCGGGTCGGCCGGGGACAGGAGGAACGAGGCGTGAGCGCGTTGCGGACGGCCGTCGATCCGGCGGCTGCGGCGTACCGGGAGAACCGGGCGGCGATGCTGGACCGGCTGGCGGAGCTGGAGGGCGCGCTGGACGCCGCCCGGGCCGGCGGCGGGGAGAAGTACGTGGCCCGGCACCACGATCGGGGCAAACTCCTGGCCCGGGAACGGATCGAGCTGCTGCTCGACCGGGACGCCCCGTTCCTGGAACTCTCCCCGGTCGCCGCCTGGGGCACCGACTTCCCGACCGGGGCCAGCGTGGTCACCGGGATCGGGGTGGTCGAGGGCGTCGAGTGCGTCGTCGTCGCCAACGACCCGACGGTACGCGGCGGAGCGGTCAACCCGTACACGCTGCGCAAGACCCAGCGGGCCGGTGAGATCGCGCTGGCGAACCGGCTGCCGATGATCAACCTGGTCGAGTCCGGCGGGGCGGACCTGCCCAGCCAGGCGGAGATCTTCATCCCGGGCGGACGGGTCTTCCGGGACCTGACCCGGCTCTCGGCGGCCCGGATCCCGACCATCTCGGTGGTGTTCGGCACCGCCACGGCCGGCGGGGCGTACGTGCCGGGGATGTCCGACCACACCATCATGGTGCGCGGCCGGGCGAAGGTCTTCCTGGCCGGACCGCCGCTGGTCAGGATGGCCACCGGGGAGGACGCCGACGACGAGTCGCTGGGCGGTGCCACCATGCACGCCAGCACCTCGGGGTTGGCCGACTTCGTCGCCGCCGACGAGCGGGACGGGCTGCGACTGGCCCGGCAGTGCGTACGCCGGCTCGCCTGGCGCAAGCACGGCCCGCCGCCCCGCAGCACCGTCCCCGAGCCACCGAAGTACGACCCCGAGGAGCTGCTCGGCATCCCCAGCGGTGACCTGCGGGTGCCGTTCGACCCGCGCGAGGTGCTGGCCCGGATCCTGGACGGCTCCGAGTTCGACGAGTTCAAGCCGGCGTACGGCCGCGCCCTGGCCACCGGATGGGGCGAGCTGCACGGCTATCCGGTCGGCGTGCTGGCCAACGTCCAGGGCGTGTTGTTCTCCGAGGAGGCGCAGAAGGCGGCCCAGTTCATCCAGCTCGCCAACGCCGCCGACACCCCGCTGCTGTTCCTCCAGAACACCACCGGCTACATGGTCGGCACCGAGTACGAGCAGCGCGGCATCATCAAGCATGGAGCACTGATGATCAACGCGGTGTCGAACTCGACCGTGCCACACCTGACTGTCAACCTCGGCGCCTCGTACGGGGCGGGAAACTACGGCATGTGCGGGCGGGCGTACGAGCCGCGTTTCCTCTTCACCTGGCCGAACGCCAGGTCGGCGGTGATGGGGCCGACCCAGCTCGCCGGAGTGCTCTCGATCGTGGCCCGGCAGGCGGCCCAGGCCAGGGGCCGACCGTACGACGAGGACTCCGACGCCGCGATGCGGGCCATGGTGGAGCGGCAGATCGAAGCGGAGTCGGCCGCGCTGCACCTCTCCGGCCGGCTCTACGACGACGGTGTGCTCGACCCCCGGGACACCCGTACGGTGCTCGGGCTCTGCCTCTCCGCGATCCACAACGGACCCGTCCGGGGCGCCGAGACCTTCGGCATCTTCCGGCTGTGAAGCGTGCCCGAGGACACTTTCGGCTGTGAAGCGTGCCCGAGGGCAACAGTTCGAGGTGCTGGGAAGGCCCCCGACGTCATGCACTGAGCCGGGGCGCCACGACCCCGGTTTGCCGACCGGCCCCCGACCCGGCACCCGCCAAAGCAGCAGCCGGCCGAACCGGTAAGCATCCCGAAACCGAAGGAGGAGCGGCGGATGATCCGCAGACTGCTGGTGGCCAACCGGGGCGAGATCGCCCGACGGATCTTCGCCACCTGCCGGTCGCTCGGCATCGAGACGGTCGCCGTGCACTCCGACCCGGACGCCGAAGCCCCGTACGTCGCCGAGGCCGACCTCGCGGTCAGGCTGCCGGGCGCCGCGCCGGTCGACACGTACCTCCGGGTCGACCTGCTGGTCGCGGCGGCCCGACGGACCGGGGCCGACGCGGTACATCCCGGGTACGGCTTCCTCGCCGAACAGGCCGGCTTCGCCAGCGCGGTCGGGGACGCCGGGCTGACCTGGGTCGGCCCGCCCGCCAAGGCCATCGCGGCGATGGGTGACAAGACCGAGGCGAAGGCGCTGCTCGCCGACGCCGGGGTGCCGATGCTGCCGACGTACACCGATCCGGCCCAGGTCGAGGCGTTCCCGGTACTGGTCAAGGCGGCGGCCGGCGGCGGCGGGCGCGGGATGCGGATCGTCCGCGACCCGGCCGACCTTGCCCGCGCGGTCGAGTCGGCCCGCCGGGAGGCCGCCGCCGCGTTCGGCGACGGCACGGTCTTCGTCGAGCCGTACGTCGAGCGGGCCCGACACGTCGAGGTGCAGGTCGTCGCCGACGCGCACGGTACCGTGCTCTCCCTCGGCGAGCGCGAGTGCTCGATCCAGCGCCGGCACCAGAAGATCGTCGAGGAGGCGCCCTCGGTCGCGGTCACCCCGGAACTGCGGGCCCGGCTGGAGAGCGCGGCGGTGGCCGCCACCCGCGCCGTCGGCTATCTCGGGGTGGGTACGGTCGAGTTCCTGCTCACCCCGGCCGGCGAGTTCCACTTCCTGGAGATGAACACCCGGCTCCAGGTCGAGCACGCGGTCACCGAGTGCGTCACCGGCACCGACCTGGTCCGGCTGCAACTGCTGGTCGCCGAGGGCGGGGCGCTGCCGACCGCTGCCCCGCCGGTCACCTCACACGCGATCGAGGTACGCCTCTGTGCCGAGGACCCGGCCGCCGACTGGCTGCCGGCCACCGGCACGCTGCACCGGTTCGGCGTACCGGGGGTGACCGTCGAGTTCGGCACCGAGGCACGGCGCGACTCCGGGCTGCGGCTCGACTCCGGGGTGCGGGACGGTTCGGTGGTCGGGGTGCACTACGACTCGATGGTGGCCAAGCTGATCGCCTGGGCGCCGACCCGGGACGAGGCGGCCCGGGCGCTGGCCGGCGCGCTGCGTCGGGCGGAACTGCACGGCGTGACGACCAACCGGGACCTGCTGGTCCGGGTGCTGCGCTCGGCGGAGTTCCGGGCCGGCGAGATCGACACCGGTTTCCTCGACCGGCATCCGGAGGTCTTCGCCCCGCTGCTCCCGCCGGACCGGGTCGGGCTGGCCGGGCTGGCCGCCGCGCTGGCCGGGGCCGCCGCACGCCGGGCCGCCGCCCCGGTCCTCGGCACCCTGCCGTCCGGTTGGCGCAACGTCCCCAGCACGCCACAGACCATCGGGTACGCCGGCCCGACCGGCCCGGTCGAGGTCGACTACCGACTGGACCGCTCCGGCACCCTGCTCAACTGGGCCGCCCGACAGCCCACCTCGACCGGCCAGCCCACCTCAACCGGCCAGCCCGAGCAGACCGGGCAACCCGAACCGAGCAGGCGGCCCGAGGCGAGCAGGCGGCCCGAAGTGGTGCTGGTCGCCGCCGAACCGACCCGGACCGTGCTGACGGTCGACGGGGTGCGGCAGGTCTTCGCCGTACACCGGGTCGGCGCGGTCTCCTTCGTGGACGGTCCGGACGGTTCGGTCGCGCTGACCGAGCTGCCCCGGTACGCCGAGCCGGTACCGGAGCTGGCCGAGGGCTCGCTGCTGGCACCGATGCCCGGCACGGTCAGCCGGACGCTGGTGACGGCCGGCCAGCGGGTCGCCGCCGGTGAGCCGCTGCTCGTGCTGGAGGCGATGAAGCTCGAACACCCAGTCACCGCCCCGACCGCCGGAGTGGTGGCGGTGCTGCCGGTCACCGCCGGTTCCCAGGTGGAGACCGGTGCGGTACTCGCCGTGCTCACCCCGGAGCACCCCACACACCCAGCCCCCGAGCAGCCCGCGACCCCAGACCCGGACCGGTCCGCGACGCCGGACCCGGAGCAGACCGGTGTCCCGGATGCCGCGCAGCCCGGCAGTTCGGGCCCGGAGTAGTCCCGGCCGTCCACCCCAGGTCCCCTCGCAGGTCCCCTCGTCGGAAGGTATCCCGCATGGACTTCGACCCCACCCCCGAGCAGCGGCAGCTCCGCGAGGCCGTCCGGTCCCTCGGCCAGCGCTACGGCCACGACTACTTCGTCGCCAAGGCGAAGGCCGGCGAACACACCACCGAACTGTGGGACGAGGCCGGTCGGCTCGGCTATCTCGGGGTCAACATCCCGGCCGAGTACGGCGGCGGTGGCGGCGGCATCACCGAACTGGCCATCGTCTGCGAGGAGCTGGCGGCGACCGGCTGCCCGCTGCTGCTCCTGGTGGTCTCGCCGGCCATCGCGGGCACGGTGATCGGTCGACACGGCACCGAGGCGCAGCGCCGGACCTTCCTGCCCGGGCTCGCCGACGGGTCGCTGAAGATCGCCTTCGCGATCACCGAACCGGAGGCGGGCTCGAACTTCCACCGGCTCGGCACCGTGGCCCGCCGGGACGGCGCGGGCTGGGTGCTCTCCGGCCGGAAGTGCTTCATCTCTGGAGTGGACGAGGCGCCGTACGTCCTGGTCGTCGCCCGGGTACCCGACGACGAGCCGGCCGGGCCGACGGAGGGCGACGGCACGACCGGCCGGGGCGGCGATGGGCGCGGGACGGCCGACGAGCGGCTCCGGCCGGCGCTCTTCGTGGTCCCGACCGACGCCCCCGGGCTGACCATGTCGAAGCTGGAGATGGAGATCGTCTCCCCGGAGAACCAGTGGCTGCTCTACTTCGACGAGGTACGGCTACCCGGCGACGCCCTGGTCGGCGGTACGGCCGAGCCGGGTGACCGGGGCGGGCTGGACGCCGGACTGCCGGCGCTCTTCGCCGGGCTCAACCCGGAACGGATCACGGTCGCCGCGATGGGCGCCGGCACCGGCCGGTACGCCATCGAGCGCGCCTCCACCTACACCGCCACCCGCCGGGTCTGGGGCCGGCCGATCGGCGCCCACCAGGGCGTCTCGCATCCGCTGGCGCACGCCGCCGTCCAGGTGGAACTGGCCCGACTGATGATCGCCAAGGCCGCCACCCTGTACGACGCCGGTCGTGACGTCGAGGCCGGCGTCGCCGCGAACCTCGCCAAGTACGCCTCGGCGGAGGCGGCGGCGCTGGCCGTGGACACCGCGATCCAGGTGCACGGCGGCAACGGGATGACCACCGACTACGGGGTGGCCACCCTGCTCGGCGCGGTACGGGCCGGTCGGATCGCCCCGGTCAGCCGGGAGATGATCCTCAACTTCGTCGCGCAGCGCGTACTCGGCCAGCCGAAGAGTTACTGACTCCCCCGGCACTCCGCCGGTATTCAGTCGGACGAGCCCGTGCTGACGGGCGTCCGGCACTCCGCGTCGATCCGGTTCACCGGGCGTACCCGTCGGCCCATCCCCTCCAGCAGCGAGTCCTCGACGTGGAAGCCGTGCACCCGCAGCCGGTAGCGGGGCAACTCCTCCTCGGTCGGGCAGAGCACCTGCGCCTCGACCTGGCCGGTCGGCACGTACCGGACACCGCCGCGCTCCTGGAGGATCACCATGCTGACGTCGTCCACCGTGATCACGTGCCCCCGGATCCGCTCGACGCCACCGGCCTCCGGGTCCGGTACCTCCGATCCGTCATCCGGCCTCGGCGTGGCGGTGCCAGTGCCGGTGCCGTCCTCGGCGCCCCGGATCGTGGTGACGGTCAGTGGCAGCACCGGAGTGGTGATCACCGGCAGCGCCGCCCAGCAGAGCATCGCGAGTACCGCCAACTGGGCCGTCATGGCGAGCGGTCGCGCCACCAGCACCGGTACGGGCCCGGTGACGAGCAGGGCCAGCAGCGGCGGGGCCGCGATCACGAGTACCGCGAAGATCTCCCGCTGCTCCCACGCGTCGCCGAGGGTCGGCAGCATCAGTACGGCGTAGCCGGCCAGCAGTGCGGCGAGGAGCAGCAGCCGGGGGATCCGCCGCTCGTCCAGCCGGGCCGGGCTGAGCTGGAACGCGGCGGCGAACGCCGGCAGCAGCAGCGGCAGGTAGAGGATCGGCCAGACGGCGAGCGCGACGGCGAAGCTGGCGATCACCACCCACGGCGGGGTGATCGCCCGCCAGCGGGCGAAGATCGGCGGATGCCGGCCGATCCGGTGTGCCGGGTTGTGCTCGGCGGTGGCCAGCAGCACGGCGCCGATCGCGAAGACCGCGACCAGCCCGGCCGAGACCAGCCGAGCGGCGGTGGTGACCAGCGCGGCGGCCAGGTTCACCGGGTTCACGTTGGCGACCAGCAGCAGGGTGGTCTGCAACTCGCCACCGGCCTCCACGCCCAGCCGGAGTACCGAGAAGATCGCCGGTACCCCGACGACCAGCGTCCAGAAGGACTGGCTGGCCCGGGACCTCCGCTCCGCGGCGTCGGCTGCGGAGGGCCACCGCTCGCCCCGGCCACCGCCGCCGCCCGCGCCAGCGACCGCCGGAGCGCCGGACTTCGGGTCGCCGGACACCGACAGGTCGGTCACCGGAAGGTCGGTCACCGGAAGGTCGTTGGCCGGTACGCCGGTCGCCGGTAAGTCGGTGGCCGGTGTATCGGTCGCCGGGGTTTCGGCGCCTGCCGGCCGGTCGGCCAGGCTCCATCCACTGTCGACGCCGGCCCGCGCCTGCGAGGCGTCGGGCCGGGGTGCCGTCGACTCCCGCCCGGAGAGGGTCACACCGGCGCCTTCTCGTCGAAGTCCACCAGGTCCGGGACGTTCAGCGGCGGCGGCTGCTGACGGTCGGGCCCGAGCCAGGGCCCCAGGTTCCGGTGGTACGCGCTGAGCCACGGACTCGTCCGGCCGGCACGCCCCTCCTGGTAACTCTTCTGTAGGAAGAAGGCCACCAGGTCGCGGAGGGCGGGATCGCTGATCGGCACGCCGATGCCGAGTTGCTCGCTGGTGCCGAACGGCATGTCGACGACCTCGAACTCCTTCGGATAACGGGACCGGAACCCGGCCAGGATCGTCTCGTCGGAGCTCACCGCGTCGTACTTCCCGTCGCGGATCCCGTTCACGCAGTCCTGGGTGTTCTTGACCACGAGCGCCTTGATCTCGTGTTTCTCCAGTTCCGCCTCGGTGGTCGAGCCGCCGCCCACGCAGATCCGGAAGCCGGGGGTACGCAGGTCCTCGATTGTGCGGATCCGGTTCTTCAGCGCGACCGGGATCATCACCTCCTGGGTGGTGACGAAGTACGGCCCGGCGAAGCTGACCAGCTTCTGGCGTTCCTCGGTGATGGAGAAGCTGGAGACCACGATGTCGACCCGCCCGCTCTGCAACGCGGGGATCCGGTCCTCGGTGGCGAGCTGGACGAAGTCGATCCGGGCGTCGCCGGCATAGCCCAGCGAGGCCGCGATGTAGCGAGCAATGTCAATGTCGAACCCGACGAACCTGCCGTTCTCCTCCAGTACGCCCATCAGCGGCTCGAAGGTGGCGACCCCGATCCGCAGTTTGCTCTGGCCGTAGATGTGCGACTGCTTGAGCTTCTCCTGCACGGAGGGGGGCTCGGGACCGCGCCGGCTGTCGCAGCCCGCTCCGGCGGCGAGCAGCAGGGTGAGTACGACCGCCATGGTCGTGCCGAGCAGCCGTACCCGGCCTCTGGGCGATGTCTCGGTCATCGGCGGACCCCGGTCTGGGAAGGGGGATGCTACCGCCGAGCGTAGCCGGCAACGTCCACTTCGGTAGTCACCACCACGCGGAGATCAGCTCGCCGTGAGGGTGGGCCCGGTGAGCCGGTCGACGCCCTTGCCGGCCAGGCAGCGGAAGGTCCGCCCGGTCCCGCCGGTCGCCGGTGGCAGCACCTCGAACCGCCACGGGGCGACGTCGATCAGCGTGGTGGTGTGCCGGAAGACGGTCGCGTTGCAGACCTGGCGGACGCTGGTGTCGTCCTTCACCGCCGCGTGGTCGGCCGGGTCGAGCCCCGGCGGCAGGTCACCCTCGGCATAGGACTCCCAGGTGTGCCGGCCGGCGCAGGAGGTCTCGTTGGCCTCCGCCGTGCTACCCCGGAGCCGGACCGGCCCGAAGCACTCCAGCTCGGTCGGGCAGCGGGCGGCGTTGGGCAGCGGCAACTGGCAGCCCGGCAACACACCGATCCCGGTCGACGGCCGGCTGGTGGTCGGACCCGTCGTCGTCGCCACCGCCCGCCCGCTCGGCGTCGGCCCCGGCAGGCCCCGGGTGGCGACGACCCAGGAGCCGGTGGCGACGATGGCGAGCAGGGCAAGCACGCCCAGCCCGCCGAAGATCCAGTAGCGCCGCTTGCGGCGGCCGGGCCGAGAGACGGTGGGCTCTCCGTCCACCTCCGGCGGGCCGGAGCCGGGCCGGGGTGGCGGCGGGGTGTAGGACTTCGAGAGGTAGACGCTGGGCGGGGCACCACCCGAGGTCGGCGCCCCGGAGACCGGCACGCCCGACACCGGCACGCCCGAGACGGGGACGCCCGACACCGGTACGCCCGACACCGGTACGCCGGAGACGGGCGCGCCCGAGGTGGGCGTGCGGGGCGAGGGCGTACCGGCGGGAGCCGACGGCATCCCCGAGCCTGCCGGCGCCGCGCCACCGCTTCCGGAGGCGGCACCGCTGCCGGCCGGATCGCCGAGCGCGCCGGGCGGCCAGGACCCGCCGGAGACCGGAATCCCGGAGACCGGAATCCCCGACACCGGCACGGCGGCGACCACGGTCGGGTTCGGCGTGGTCGTCACGGTCGGCGGATCCAGCGGTACGGCCGCGAGCAGGTCCCGCAACTGCTCGGCGGTGGGCCGGTCGGCGGGGTCGTTGGCCATCCCGTAGCGGAGCAGGTCGAGCATCCGGGTCGGTACGCCCGGCAACTCGGGGATCGGCTCGGCGAAGAGCTCCAGCAGGGTGAGCAGTCCGGGGTTCCGGTCGGCCTGCCAGCGCGGCGGCTTGCCGTGCATCACCGCGTAGAGGGTGGCGCAGAGTGCGTACACGTCGACGGCGGGTGAGGGTGGGCTGTGCCGGAACATCTCCGGTGGCGCGTACGCCGGGGTCAGCACCTCCAGCGTGATCGCGGTGTCCCGGGCCTCGGCGAGTACGGCCAGCCCGAAGTCGGCCAGCGCCGGCTCGTTGAACCGGGAGTAGAGGATGTTGGCCGGCTTGACGTCCCGGTGCAGTACCCCGAGCTGGTGGGCGTCGGCGAGCGCGTCGGCGATCTTCACACCTACGTCCCGCGCCTCGACCGGGCGCAGCGGCGAGGTACGCATCCGCTCGGCGTACGACCCGTCGCAGAGTTCCATGATCAGGTAGGGGTGCTGGTCCTCGGTGACCCCGGCGTCGAAGAGGTCGACCACGTGCGGGTGCGACGACATCCGGCCGGCGGCCCGCGCCTCGCGGAGGAACCGGCGCTGGTCCCGCTCGCTGTCCAGGGTGCGGTTCTCGACCTTCACCGCCACCTCGCGCCCCACGGACTGCTGGGTCGCCCGGTAGACGGTGGCGTAACCACCCCGGGCAAATACCTGCAAATCCGTCAGGCCGGGCACGACGGGCAGCGGCAGCGCGCCTGGCGGGGTGTCGGTCACAGACTCGAAAATACCGGGAACATGAGCGGGTTCAGCCCCCCGCACCCGTGGCTGTTACCGGCTGGTTGCCATTCCGGCGCCGGTCGTACCAGAGGCCGGCGGCCGTGGCAACCGCACCGAGGCCCTCCCAGAGGGCCACCCCGAAGAACCGCCCCGGCGCCACCTCGGTCAACACCAGCGTGCTGAAGACGGTGAAGGTCAGCAACCGGAACACGACGGTGAACCCGAAGAACGGCCGCCAGTCCAGGCAGGCCGCGAGCAGGTAGTAGACGCCCATGTTGAACGAGGCCATCGACGAGGCGACGACAAAGGTCCGGGTGTGGTCCCCGGTGGCCCGTTCGGCCGGCTCCAACACCTCGAAGCCGAGCAGTTCCAGCGTCAGTTCCGGGCGGATCAGCCCGACGGCGCCGAGCAGCAGAGCGAGCCCTCCGAAGACGGCGATGGTCCAGCCTGCGGCCGAGCGGGGCAACCTCACCTGCGGTCCTCCGTGCCGGCGCCAGTCCGCTGTGGACGGCAGTGGATCTAGGCTAGCGGCTGCTCGGGCTGGGCGGTATCCCGAAGATCGATGGATTCGAACGTACCCTCCCCGGCGAGTCGCTGTCGTACCACCACCAGCCCCTGCCGGGTGGCATCCGTCGACGGTCGGGCCAGCCGGTCCCGCAACTCCTCCGCCGCGGCCCGCTCGCTGGTCTGCTGCGTCGAGTACGCCAACCGGACCGCCTCCTCGGCGACCTCGGCCGCCTCCGCCGGCTGACCCGCCCCGGCCAGCGCCTCGGCGAGTATCCGAGCGGCGATCACCCGACTGCGGATGTCCTCGCCCGGAGCCTGGACCGCCTGCCTGGCCCAGTTCAGCGCCACCGCCGTCTGCCCGGCGGCGAGCAGCGCGGACGCGTATCGGGCCAGAGCCTGGCGGCGGCTGAACAGCACCGAGGGCACCGCGCCGGCCGTCGCGATCGGTTCGAGCAGGTTCACCGCGGTCGGCGCGTCGCCGTCGGCCAGTCGGCTCGCGGCGAGCAGCATCCGGGGACCGAGCTGGGTCGGCGCCAGCGGATTGTGCGGCTCCACCGCCGCCAGCACGGCCTCGGCGTCCCGTTCCGCCGCCGCGACGTCGCCCCGGTCCAGTGCCACGAACCCGCGCAGCGTGCCGGCGAGCCCGGTGAGCAGCGGATGCGCGGTGCGCCGGCCGTACCCGAGCGCGTCGGTGAGCAGGTCGGTCGCGTGCTCCGGCTCGCCCACGCCACGCGCCACGGCGCCGCGTACGACCAGGGCGAAGCCGCGGCCCCAGTCGTCGGAGGCGGCGGCGAAGTCCCGGTACGCCCGCCGCGCCTCGCGGTCGGCGTCGGCGAGTTCGCCCAGTTCGGCGGCGGCGAACGCCGCCACGGCACGCAGGGTGCCCACCGCCCACACCTCGCTGACCCGCTCGCCGAACGGCAGGAAGACCTGTGCCAGCCGGCGGGCCTCGCCGAGCCGGCCGGCGAGCAGCCGGGCGAACGCGGTAGTGCCGCGCAGCCAGGCCCGTCCCACCGGATCGTCGATCTCGGCGAAGAGCCGGGCCGCCCGGCCGAGTACGGCGTCGGTGCCGGCGAAGTCGCCCCGGGTGGTGGTGACCCAGGCCAGGTTCTGGAGTGACCAGGCCTGCCCCCGGGGATCGTCGGCATCCAGATTGACCTGGTACGCCCCGGCGAACCGGCTGCTGGCCTGGCTCAGCCGGCCGCTGACGAAGTCGGCCATCCCGAGCCGCCGCATCGCCGACGCCCGGGGCCCCGGCAGATTGGCCCGGGTGGCCACCTGCAACGCCTCCTGCCAGGAGTTCACCGCCCGCGCCTGATCGCCCTGGGCGAGGTGTGCCTGACCGACGACGAGCAGTGCCCCGGCCCGTACGGCCACGTCGTCCCCGGCGTTCGCCCCGATCTTCTCGGCGAAGGCGAGCGCCTCGGCGATCCGCCCCACCTGGAGCAGGGCGCGGGCGTGCACCAGTCGGTCGCCACCCGGTACCGACTCTCCGGCGAGCCGGGCGGCCCGCTCGGCGTACTCGACGGCCTGGGCCGGTTCCCCGGCGGCGAGTGCCCGGCGGGCGGAGCGGCCCAGCGCCGCCATGCCGAGCGGCGCCACGTTCCGGGCGGTCGCGTCGGAGCGCAGGCTGACCACGTCGGCGAGCGCGCTGGCCCGCTCGGCGTGCTCGGCGATGAAGGCGTCACGTTCGGCGACCGGCAACCCACTCGCCCCGGTGCCGACCCGGACCACCTCGCCCGGACCGGTGCCCGGGGCCGGCGGCGCGGCCCACTCGGCGAGCGCGGCGTGCCGGTCGGCGAGATCGGCCTTGCCGATGCCGGCGTAGACGGCCTCCCGCATCAGCGGGGTGGCGAAAGTGTAGCCCTCCCGGTTGCGGTGCAGCATCCGGCGCTGGAGCAGTTCCTCGACGGCCCGCTCCAACTCGACCGCGACGACCGCGGTCGGCCGCCCCTCGCGCCCGGCCCGCCGCTCGCGCAGCGCCTCCAGCGCACCCGCCGGCACCGTGTCGCCGACCACCGCGGCGTCCCGCAGCGCCGCCCGGGCGTCCGGGGGCAGCGCGTCGATCCGGGCCGCCAGCACGGCGGCGAGATCCCGGGAGAGCAGCCGGCTGCCCAGCGAACCGGGCGCCAGCCGCCAGATGCCGGTGGCCCCCGAAGCGGCGCCGCCGACCGTACCGCCGGCCAGGCCCGGGCCGCCGGCAGCGGCGGAGGTCGGGGTGACTCCGGGGCCCTCGTCCGCGCCGACCGTTCCGCCGCTCCGCTCGCCGGTCCGCCCGGCCGGGGTGGCGGGGCCGGTCGCGCCGGTCCGGGCGGCGAGGCCGGCGACACCGGTCGGCTGGGCGCCGGCCGGGGATCGGGGCGGTGTTCGGCCCAGCACGGTGGTCAGCGCGCCCCGCTCCATCAGCAGGGTGACCAGCTCGGCCAGATAGAACGGGTTGCCCTGGGCGGTGGCGAGCAGCCGGCCCACGTCGGCCTGGGGCAGCCGCCCGCCGCCAAGGTAGGCGGTCAGCAGCCGGGCGGCGTCCGCACCACGCAGCGGCGGCAGGGCATGCACCTCGGCGTCGGCCACCCGGGTCAGCGCACCGGCGGTACGGACCAGTTCGGGGCGGCCGAGCAGCAGCACCAGCACCGGCCCGGTCAGCCGGGACAGCGTCACGCCGAGCGCGTCGGTGGTCTCCGGGGTGGCGTCGTGCAGGTCGTCGACGATGACCGCGAGCGGGGTCTCGGCGGCGAGCGCACTGAGCAGTTCGGCGACGGCGGCCGGAATCGCGTCGGCGTCCGGGGTGGGTTCGCCGGCCGACCACTCGGCCGGGCCGGCCGGCACGGTGCCGTGTGCCGAAGGAAGCTCGGTGTAGCCCAGCAGCGCGAGCAGGAGGTCGACGGCGACCGGTGGCGGGTCGGGCCGGTGTCGGGAGAGCCGCTGGCCGAGCCGGCGCAGCCGCTCCTCGACCACCGGCCGGGTGACGGCGGTGGCCGGGCCGTCCGGCAGGCCGACCGCGGCCCGGACCAGGTCGGCGAGCGGGGCCAGCCGACGGCGCTCCCCGAACGCCGCGCACTTCACCGAGAGCACCCGGGCGCCGGTGTGCGTCGCGTACCGGCCGGCGCCGACGTCGTACCCGGCGGCCAGCCGTTCCACCTCGGCGGCGAACCGGGACTTGCCGATCCCCGCCTCGGCGGTCATCAGCAGTACCCGGGGCTGCCCCTGGTCGATCACCTCGGCGAGTCGACCGGCGACCCGGCCGATCTCGGTCTCCCGTCCGACGAAGGGCGCCTCGTCACCGAGCCCGGACCGGGTACCAGGGGCGTCCAGCAGGCCCAGCAGCTCGTACGCCTCGACCGGCTCCCGCTTCCCCTTCAGCCGCAGCGGCCGGAGCTGTCGCCAGGAGGCGACCCGTCGGGTGGCCGCCGCCGTACGGGCACCTGCGTAGACGGCACCGATCGCGGCGGCGTCGGCCAGCCGGGCGGCGGTGTTCACGGTGTCGCCGATGACGGTGTATTCGATGGCGGCCTGGAAGCCGGCGACCACGTCACCGGTGTTGAGCCCGACCCGCAGCCCGAGCGGGGCTCCGCCGCCCTGCTCGTCGTCGAGCACCCGGCGTACGGCGCGCTGCATGGAGAGCGCCGCCCGGACCGCCCGCTCGGCGTCGTCCTCGTGCGCGACCGGAGCACCGAAGACGGCCATGATCCCGTCACCGGTCAGCTTGTCGACGTGCCCGCCGAAGGTCTTGACCGCACCGGCGAGTGCGGCGAGGACCCGGTCGGTGACCGTGCTGACCCGCTCCGGGTCAAGATCCTCCGACCAGGAGGTAAAATCGGACAGATCGCCGAAGAGCACCGTTACCACCCGGCGCTCCGCCTCCGGCAGGGTCGCGGCAGCCGGCAGCGCGACTCCGCAGTTGTGGCAGAACCGCGCACCGGGTACGGCGACGGTTCCACACACCGGGCAGGTCACGGATTTTCCAACCCACCGGCCCCCGGGCCGGATTCCCGGTTCTCTTGATCGAGATATGCGAGCTGGGCCCGGACCGACCATTCGGCCGCCGACCAGAGCGACCGGTCCACGTCCGCGTAGACCATCGCCACCACCTCGGCGGCGGTGCGCGCCCCCTGGCCCAGCGCCGTGCGGACCTGGTCGAGCCGGGCCTGCCGGTGGGCCAGGTAGAACCGGGCCGCGGCGGCGCAGTCGGCCAGCGGCGGACCGTGCCCCGGCAGCGCCGGCACCCCGGAGAACTCGGTCAACGTCGCCAGGCTGGCCAGGTAGTCCCCGAGGTCCCCGTCGGGGTACGCGACGACCGTGGTGCCCCGGCCCAGGATCGTGTCGCCGGTGAAGACGGCCCGCTCGTCGCCGCCCTCGACCACGAAGCAGAGCGAGTCGGCGGTGTGCCCCGGGGTGATCAGCAGCCGGATCCGCAGGCCGGCCAGCTCGATCGTCGACCACCCGCAGCGGAAGATCAGCGGCTCGGCACCGGTCAGCTCCAGGAACCGGTCCAGCCCCTCGGTGTGGTCGGGGTGGCCGTGCGTGACCAGCACCCCGGCGACCGGCCCGCGCGCGGCCACGGCTGCCAGGTGGCCCTCGTCGAGCGGGCCCGGGTCGACCACGACCACCTCACCCGCGCCCGGGACGCCCAGCACCCAGGTGTTGGTGCCGTCCAGGGTCATCGGCCCCGGGTTGGGGGCACGGACCAGCGTCGCCCAGCTCGGTAGCTGGTCGGCCAGCGCCGCCGCCGGCGCGGTCACGTGCCCGGTCATGGCTGAGATGGTACGACCCGCAGGCGACAGCATCGTGACCTGCCGGTGACGGCGGTCGGACAAACCACCCGGACATCACCGGAGTGCACCAGTACACCCGAGCAGCACCGCACCCGGTGCCACGGCTCAGGCCGCCGGGCGGGCTACGGCTCAGGCCACCTCGACGATGACCTCGACCTCGACCGGCGCGCCCAGCGGCAGTTCGGCGACCCCGACGGCGCTGCGGGCGTGCCGGCCGGCCTCGCCGAACACGGTGCCGAAGAGCTCCGAGGCGCCGTTGACCACGCCAGGCTGCCCGGTGAACCCGTCGGCGGAGGCCACGAAGCCGGTCACCTTGACAATCTTGACGACGGTCTCCAGGCCCACCAGCGCGTCGATCGCGGCCAGGGCGTTGAGCGCGCACTGCGCGGCCAGGTCCTTGGCCTGCTCGGCCGAGACACCCCCGCCGACCTTGCCGGTGGCCAGCAGCTTGCCGTCGCGCAACGGCAACTGGCCGGAGACGTACACCTGGCGACCGGACTGGACGGCCGGTACGTACGCGGCCAGCGGCGGTACCACCTCGGGCAGGTCGAGGCCCAGCTCGGCGAGCTTGCCGTGTGGCCCAGCCGTCACGACTTGGCCCGCTTGAGGTACGCGACGAGCTGCTCCGGATTCGGGCCCGGAATCACGGCCACCAGTTCCCAGCCGTCCTCGCCCCAGTTGTCGAGAATCTGCTTGGTGGCGTGCGTGAGCAGCGGCACCGTGGCGTACTCCCACTTCTGCATCGCTAGAAGTCTCCTCCGTCTCAGGCTTGTCGGCGACAGCCTACGGGCTCCGGCCACGGCGGTACGCGTACGCCTCCCGATCGGTGGGGTGGAGCTGTCCCGATCCCTCCTCCCTGGTCCGCGCCTGCTCTGGTTGGCCGGGGCGGGATACCCTCGCCGCATCGGGGCCCTGTGGGGATTGGGGAGATCATGAGGCAACCGTCCGACGGCGACGAACCCGCCCACCCGCCGGCCGAGCCCTCGCCGCAGACCGGGTCCACCGGATCGATCCCGAACACCGAGTCGACCGAATCGGCCCCGCAGACCGACTCCGCCGGATCGGCACCGCAGACCGACTCCACCACGTCATCGATCCCGGGTGACGCGCCCGAGCGACCGGCCGACGGACCGGCCGACGCGACGACGGAACCGGCCGAGATCCCGGCATCGGCGGCGCCCTCGTCCGAGTTCACGCCCTCCGGCGACGCATCCGCCGAGAAGCTGGTCGCACCGTCCGGCGACGCACCCGCCGCCGAGTTGGCCGCGCCGCCGATCTCGGCACCACCGATGTCCGGCCCGCCGATGTCCGGCCCGCCGATGTCGGCGCCGCCCGGGTACGGTCCGCCGGGGCCGGGGCAGCCGATTCCGGGGCAGTCGGGTCCGGGCGGCTACCACCCCGGCCAGCCCGGGCCGGGCCCCGGCGTACCCGGCTATCCGGCACCTCCCGGCTATCCGGCGCCCGGGGTCGCCGAGCCGCCAGGGAAGCGGCGCGGCGTGGTCATCGCGTCGGTCGCGCTCGCCGTGACGCTGCTACTCTGCCTCGTCGGCGGGGTCTCCGCCGTCCTCGTGATCCGGGGCGCGGAGCGGGGCGAGGGGGCCGCCGATCCGGTCGTCGCGGTGGACGAGTTCCTGACGGCGGTCTACGGCGAACGGGACGCCGACCGGGCGACCAGCCTGGTCTGCTCGGCCGCCCGGGACGGCGACGAGATCGCCGCGAAGGTCCAGGAGGTGGCGGAGTCCGCCGGGCGGTACGACAGCGCACGGTTCCGCTGGGTCACGCCCACGGTCGACGAGCAGACCGGGGAGCGGGCCCTGGTGTCGACCAAACTCACCATGGCCACCGGCGACGAGCGGTCGGTGGACCAACAGTTGACCTTCGTGGTGGTACGCGAGACCGGGTGGTGGGTCTGCGACGTCATCTGACCGGCCGGGCTGGTCGGGGTCCGGGCTGGTTAGGCTCGGAGGGTGCGAGCGGGCGAGGAGTCGGGCGACCGGGCGGACGCCGATCGGGCGAGTACCCGGTGGCCGGCCCGGCTGCACGTGATCACGGGTAAGGGCGGGACCGGCAAGACGACGGTCGCCGCCGCGCTGGCGCTGGCGCTGGCGAGCGGTGGTCGCCGTACGCTGCTCGTGGAGGTGGAGAGTCGGCAGGGCATCGCCCAGCTCTTCGGCACCGACCCGCTGCCGTACGAGGAGCGGTCGATCGCCACCGCGCGCGGCGGCGGCGAGGTACGCGCCCTGGCCGTCGACTCCGAGGAGGCGCTCCTCGAGTACCTCGACATGTTCTACAAGCTCGGTGCGGCCGGCCGGGCGCTGCGCAAGCTCGGCGCGATCGACTTCGCCACCACGATCGCACCGGGGCTGCGGGACGTACTGCTCACCGGCAAGGTCAAGGAGGCCACCACCCGGACGGCCGACAAGCGCCGGGTGTACGACGCGGTGGTGCTGGACGCCCCGCCGACCGGTCGGATCGGCCGGTTCCTGAACGTCACCGCCGAGACCGCCCGGCTGGCCAAGGTCGGCCCGATCAAGACCCAGAGCGAGGGGGTGGCGGCGCTGCTCCGCTCCCCGATGACCGCCGTACACGTGGTCACGCTGCTGGAGGAGATGCCGGTCCAGGAGACCATCGACGCGATCGGCGACCTGAACGGGCTGCGGATCCCGGTCGGCCGGCTGATCCTGAACGCGACCCGTCCGCCGCTGCTGGCCGGCAAGATCACCCAGGCCGAGCTACGTCGAGGGCTGGCCGCCGCCGGCCTGCCGACCGACCGGACGACCGTCGCCGGCCTGCACGCCGAGGCCCGCGACCAGCTCGTCCGACGGGATCTGGAGGAATCCCTCCGGGCCGACCTGGTGGAACTCGGGCTGCCCCTGGTGGAACTGCCGCTGCTGGCCGAAGGAGTGGACCGCACCGGCCTGGACCTGATCGCCGACACGCTGCTGGCCACCGACTGACACGCCACCGGCCGGCACCGCGCTGACCAGCACACCGCCGACCGGGCGCAAGCCCCGACAGCCGATTGACTCACACCTGAGTGGCACCACGCCGTTGGGACGGCGCTGTCCCGATACGCTCGGTTGGTGCGTCCCGATCACCCAGCGCCGGAGCTGGACATCGACCAGATCCTCGCCGATCCCGGCGTCCGGATCGTGGTCTGCTGCGGCTCGGGCGGGGTGGGCAAGACCACCACGGCCGCCGCCCTCGCGCTCCGGGCCGCCGAGCGGCACGGCCGGCGTACGGTGGTGCTGACCATCGACCCGGCCCGGCGGCTGGCCCAGTCGCTGGGGCTGAACGAGCTGGACAACACCCCACGGCAGGTCAAGGGGATCGACGTCGAGACCAGCGGCGGCGAACTGCACGCCATGATGCTGGACATGAAGCGCACCTTCGACGACGTGGTGCTCGCGCACACCGATCCGGCGAAGGCGGCGGAGATCTTCGCCAACCCGTTCTACCAGGCGATGAGTTCCACCTTCGCCGGCACCCAGGAATACATGGCGATGGAGAAGCTGGGCCAGTTGCACGCCCGGGGCGAGTGGGACCTGATCGTGGTCGACACCCCGCCGTCCCGGTCCGCCCTGGACTTCCTCGACGCACCGGCCCGGCTCTCCCGATTCCTGGACGGGCGGATGCTGCGGCTGCTGCTGGCACCGGCCCGCAGCGGTGGGCGGAGCATGTTCAGCCTGGTCACCGCCTCGTTCGGGATGTTCTCCCGGGTGGTGCAGAAGGTGCTCGGCGCCCAACTGCTCACTGACCTGTCTGGTTTCGTGGCGGCGCTCGACTCGATGTTCGGGGGTTTCCGGCAGCGCGCCGAGCAGACGTACCGGGTGCTCCAGGCGCGGGAGACGGCGTTCCTGCTGGTCGCGGTGCCGGAGCCGGACGCGGTCCGGGAGGCGGCCTACTTCGCGGGCCGGCTCGGCCAGGAGCGGATGCCGCTGGCCGGCCTGGTGTTGAACCGGGTGCACCGGCCCGCAGTGGAGCGGCCGACCGCCGCCGAGAGCCTGGCCGCGGCCGAGCGGCTGGTGGAACTGGGTGGGCACGAGGCGACCGTGGAGACCCTGTTGGCACATGCCGCGCTCACCCAGCAGGCGGCGCGGGAGCGGCGGGTCGCCCGGGTCTTCACCGACGCCTTTCCGGCGGTACCGACGGTGGCGGTGACGGCTCAGCCCGCCGACGTGCACGACGTCGACGGGCTGCGCACGATCGGTGCCGCGATCAGCCGGCGTTGACCAGGACCTTGTCCTTGTTCTTCAAAGCCGCCTCGAACATCTTCCGCCAGCTCGCCACCTGCGGGTGACGACGCAGCAGCGCCCGGCGTTCCCGCTCGGTCATGCCACCCCACACGCCGAACTCGATGCGGTTGTCGAGCGCGTCGGCCAGGCACTCGTACCGCACCGGGCAGCTGCGGCAGATCCGCTTCGCCACGTTCTGTTCGGCGCCCTGCACGAACAGCGCGTCAGGATCGCCGTTCTGACACGCCGCCAACGTGGGCCAATCTGTGATCATGCCCATCTGTTCCTGTCCCCCCTTGCAGTCCCGCTACCGACCAGAGCCGGTCAGCCGGCGATAACCCCCCGGCCATCCGTGCCGCCCTCCCCCGGGCACCACGGACGACATGCGTTTCTCTCGCCCGACCATCATGCTCTGTAGTCAACTGATTACGCAACGTTGTCAGCCAAATCCGTCAACCCGGACATTCCTTGACGCTCCATCCGGCAATCCGGCCCTGACTACCCGGCGGCGATCAGCGAAAACGCTGCGGAGACTTCCCGGAGGGAGGAGACTCGGCAGCAGGAGCCCGCAACCGCACACCAGGGGTCGTGCGTTTAACACAACGAGGCCAGCGCCCGCAGGAAATGGGGAAAGTACGCAGGGCGCGACCTCTGTGTCGATTCACGTACCCTGTCGAGGTGACCTGGATGCGGAAGCGTGACCACAATGTCTTCACGAACGCCGCGTCGCTGCTGATCTGTGGGCTGCTGGCCGGCGTGGTGGTTGCCGCGGCCGCGTTCCCCGCGGTGGCGATGTCCGGGCTGGCCGCCAAGGCCGGCGCGGAGACGTTCGACAAGCTGCCCACCGAGCTGACCGTCAAGCGGGCCCCGCAGATCAGCTACCTCTACGCCTCGGACGGCAAGACCCCGCTCGCCACCATGTACGACGAGAACCGCCGTGACGTGCCGCTCAAGGACGTCGCGCCGGTCGTCGGGCAGGCACTGATCGCCGCCGAGGACAAGCGCTTCTACGAGCACAACGGTGTCGACGTCAACGGCGTCGCCCGGGCGTTCGTCGCCAACAACCAGGCCGGGGTCACCACCCAGGGTGCCTCCACGCTCACCATGCAGTACGTCCGGCTCACCATCGCGTATTCGGCGACACATCCGCAGGATGTCGTGGCGGCCACTGAGGACACCAGCGCCCGGAAGCTGCGCGAGATGCGGTACGCCCTGCAACTCGACGGCGACCTGAGCAAGGACGAGATCCTGGAGGGCTACCTCAACATCGCCCCGTTCGGCAACGGCGCGTACGGCATCTTCGCCGCCAGCCAGGTGTATTTCGGCAAGCACCCGAAGAACCTGAAGCTCGAAGAGGCGGCGATGCTGGCCGGGATGGTCAAGGCCCCGTCGGAGAACGACCCGACCACCAAGAGCGGCTACCCGGAGGCGCTCAACCGGCGCAACTGGGTCCTCGACCAGATGGTCGAGACCAAGGCGATCACCCGGGAAGAGGCCGAGAAGGCCAAGGCGATCAAGCTCGTCGTCAAGGACAAGCGCACCCCGAACGGCTGCGTCGACGTCGGCAAGAACGACTGGGGCTTCTTCTGCGACTTCTTCTACCGCTGGTGGATGCAGCAGGAGACCTTCGGCCGTACCCAGTACGACCGGGAGCGGCGGCTCAAGAGCGGCGGCTACACCGTGGTCACCACCCTGGACGCGAAGGCGCAGAAGGCGGCCAAGGACGCCGTCGAGCGCAACGTCAGGACGGGCAAGAAGGAAGCCATGATGGTGGCGGCGGTCGAGCCCGGCACCGGACGGGTCCGCGCGCTGGCGGTGAACCGGAACTACAAGCTGGACGACCCGAACAAGCCGCAGAACAAGATCAGCACGAACCCGGCCAAAAAGAAGAAGAATATCCGGGGTACGTACCCGAACACCACCAACCCCCTGCTGACCGGCGGTGGCGACATCACCGGCTACCAGGCCGGCTCGACCTTCAAGATCTTCACCGTGGTGGCGGCACTGGAGAACGGCTACCCGCTGGAGACCACCATCAACGCCAAGGCGGTCGCCCAGACGAAGTACATCGTCGAATACAACTCGCCGGCCGCCTGTCCGGGCACCAACAAGTACTGCCCGCAGAACGCCAGTGCGAGCATGGCCGGCGTACACAACATGTGGAGCGCGTTCGGCTCGTCGGTGAACACCTACTTCGTGCCGCTCCAGGAGCGGGTCGGCGCGGCCAAGGTCGTCGACGCCGCGAAGCGGATGGGCATCACGTTCCGGGCCAGCAACGACGCGAACTTCGCCTCCACCAAGCAGCTCGCGAACGGCTGGGGCGCGTTCACCCTCGGCGTCTCCCAGACGACCCCGCTGGAGCTGGCCAACGCGTACGCCACGCTGGCCGCCGACGGCAAGTACTGCGAGCCGATCCCGGTGCAGTTGATCCGGGACCAGGAGGGCAACAAGCTCGACATCGCCAACCCGCGCTGTTCGCAGAACATCAAGCCCGAGGTGGCCCGGGCGGCCGTGGACGCGGCCCGCTGCCCGGTCGGCGACAACTCCTCCACCTCCCGCTGCCGGGGCGGCACCGCCCGCAACGTGCGCGGCGACGTCGGCAAGCCGGTGGCGGGCAAGAGCGGCACCACCGACAGCGAGAAGACCGCCTCGCTGGTCGTGATGACCAAGCAGCTCGCGGTGGCCGGCATCCTCGCCGACCCGGACTGGGCCGAGACCACGCAGAACATGGGGCACAACGAGCCGGGCGGCGTCAACCACGCCGTCTACCAGACGCTCCGGGACGCGATGAAGGGCAAACCCTCGATCCAGTTCACCCCGCCCGGCGGCAAGATCGTCAACGGCGACCAGCGGAGCATCCCGAACGTCAAGTGCCAGCCGATCCAGTCCGCCCTCTCCCGGGTCAGGGGTGCGGGCTTCGAGGCCGAGGTCGGCAGCCAGGTCGACTCGACCTGCCCGGCCGGCACGGCCGCCGGCACCAGCCCCGAGGGTCGGACGATCAAGGGTGGGGCGGTGACCATCGAGGTCAGCAACGGCAAGCCCCCGGCCGGCGGCGCCAACCCGCCGGACGGGCCGGGCGGCCCTCGGCCACCCGGCCGACGCTGAGCCGTTCGGCCGCCGCCTAGGCCAACGGCCGCGGCGCAGAGCAGGTCACGACGACGGGCGGGCATCCCCAACGTGGGATGCCCGCCCGTCGCGCGTTCGCCGTCGCGCGTTCGCCGTCGCGCGTTCGCCGTCGCGCGTTCGCCGGCCCGTGTCCGCTGCCGTCGTTCGGCAACTGACGTCGTCCGGCGCTGCCAGCGGCACGGCGCGCTGTCGCGGGTTCGCTGTCTCCTTCGTGGGCCGGTCTCCCGCGACCCGCTGGGCTCGGGCGCGGCCGTCAGCCGGCGCCGAGCTGCCGGCGTACCTCTGCGGCCACCCGACCACCCTCGGCCCGGCCGGCCGCCGCGGCCTGGGCCACCTTCATCGCCGGGCCCATCTGGCCGCGCTCGGTGAACCCGCCGGCGGCCAGCGCCTCCGCGACCAGCTCGGCCAGCTCCTCGTCGGCGAGCTGCTTCGGCAGGTACCGGTCCAGCACCTCACCCTCGGCCCGCTCCCGTTCCGCCTGCTCGGCCCGCCCCGCGTCGCCGAAGGCGGTGGCCGCCTCGCGGCGCTTCTTGGCCTCCTTGGTGAGCACCGCCAGCACCTCGGAGTCGGAGAGGTCCCGCTTCTCCTTGCCGGCGACCTCGGCGGTGCCGATCGCCGCCAGTGCCATCCGCAGAGTCGAGGTGGTCAGCTCGTCACGAGCCTTCAACGCCGTCCGCATGTCCGTGGTCAGGAGGTCCTTCAAGGTGCCCATGGACGGTCAAACTACCCTGAGCGGCATGCGAAAGCGCACAGTATTCCGGCTGGCCGCCGGTACGGTCGTCGCGGGCGGCGCCGCCCTGGCGTACGCCTCGCTCGTCGAGCGGAACATGTTCACCCTGCGCCGGTACGACGTACCCGTGCTCAGCACCGACGCCGAGCCGCTGCGCGTCCTGCACCTCTCGGACCTGCACATGATGCCCGACCAGCGCCGCAAGCAGTCCTGGGTCGCCTCGCTGGCCGCCACCGACCCGGATCTGGTGGTGGTGACCGGGGACAACCTGGCACACCCCGACGCGGTACCCGGGGCGCTGCGGGCGCTGCAACCGGTGCTCGACTACCCCGGTGCCTTCGTGTTCGGCTCCAACGACTACCGGGGACCGGTCTGGAAGAACCCGTTCAGCTATCTGCTGCCCGACCGGGAGTACGTGCAGGGTGTCGAACTGCCCGCCGAGGAGCTGCGGGAGGTACTGGTCGGCGCCGGCTGGGCGGACCTGAACAACGCCCGTACGTCGATCAAGGCCGGCGGCCGGCAGATCGAGCTGGTCGGCGTCGACGACCCGCACGTCGAACGGGACGACTACGCCTCGGTCGCCGGGCAGGTACCGCCGCAGGCCGACCTGGCGATCGGGGTCACCCACTCGCCCGAGCCCCGGGTCCTGGACGAGATGGCCGCCGACGGCTTCACCCTGCTGCTCGCCGGCCACACCCACGGCGGTCAGGTCCGGGTCCCGCTGGTCGGCGCGCTGACCACCAACTGCGGCCTGCCCCGCTCGATGGCCCGCGGCCTGCACCGCTGGCCCGAGACGGACGCCTGGCTGCACGTCTCCGCCGGCCTCGGCACCCACCCCACCGCCCCGGTACGGTTCGCCTGCCGGCCGGAAGCGTCGCTGCTGACCCTGATCCCGCGCTGACCTGCCCCCTTGGGGATCGGCGCGGGCCGAGGCGCACCGGGCGGGATACCGAATTTGCCCGGCGGGGCGGGTGGGCTACTATTGCTCGGCACGCCTCGGGGTGTGGCGCAGCTTGGTAGCGCGCTTCGTTCGGGACGAAGAGGTCGTCGGTTCGAATCCGGCCACCCCGACCAGAGTAAGTGCAGTTCAGGGCCGGTCTCATCGCAAGTGAGACCGGCCCTGAATCGTCTCCCGGATCACCTTGGGAGAAATCCGGCAGAAGATCTTGAGATTCCTCTCCCGGCGGCCTACCGCCGGGCCTTCGACAGGCGACCCAGGAACCGGGACGGGAGAGCCGGTGGCCCGCTCCCGCCGGGCCGCCAGGGCAGCCTCCCGAAGGCCGGTCAGATCCTCCACGCCACGGAGGCACCCGAGTACCCGACCGATGCGGATCACGGCCCGGCTGCGGCCGTTGCCGCCGCCGCGTACTGGTGATGTTGGCCGTTGCGCAGGTCGGGGCTATTTGTTCGGCGCATGCGCGTTCCCGGCTGGCTCGACGACACCCGGCACTCCTATGACACCTCGCCGAGCCGCTGAGGTCACCGACCACCGATGCGGTTGGTTGTGCCAGCAATCCCTGGGGTCCCGCTAGGAGATTCGTCGTCTCCGGGTGCAACCGAGCCTGACGCTCAGGGGTGTTATGGAGGAGCACGCGGACGGGGGACGCCCCGCCCGACGGGTCGCCCGGGCGGCCCATTCGGAAACGCGGGCAGGCGCGACCACTGTCCGCAGGGGACGGCAAAGGGGCCGAACCCGTAACAGAAGTTCCGGTGCGATCGGAGTGGTTGCCGGAGGCCACTCCTCCGCGTTCATCTGCAACGTCTGCGCCGACCTGGTCAGGTAGCCGGACTGAACCGGTCGTTGGTTCGAATGGCGCGACGGATGTAGCACACGTCTGTCCATTTTGGACTACAGGGCGTGGTTTTCTGATCACAAAGGGGAGTTGTGGTGGAACGATCGGGCCGATGGCCGCGGCGGACGGCGTTGGGTGTGCTCGGCGTGAGCGGCGCGGTGGCCGCGCTCGGCGCCGCCAAGCTAGGAGGGTCGTGGGAGACCGACTCGACACCGGCGGGGGATCCGTACTACCCGGGTGATGCCGCGCCGGGCGCCGCCGTCGCCGCCCCGAAATGGACGCCGACGGCCAGGATGTCCGAGGTGGCAAGGGAGAACGCCCGGCCCGGCACCGCCGACTTCGCCCTCCTCGAACGCCGGTTCGGCGACGACAAGCGCGGCCAGATCGCCGGCTATGTCTCCGGGTCGAGCGTCGAGGTCGGCGGCAGCCTCGACTTCCATGTGTCCGTCGCGCCCGCGCAGCGGTACCGGATCCAGGTGTACCGGATCGGGCACTACGGTGGGGCGGGTGCCCGGCTGGTCCGTGCCAGCCCGTGGCTCGACGGGCGTACCCAGGCGGCCCACTCGGTGGACCCGAAGACCCGGATGGTGAGCTGCGACTGGGAACCGGGCTGGCGACTGACGGTGGGCCGGGACTGGGTCAGTGGCCTCTACCTGGCACTACTGACCAATGCCGAAGGCTGGTGCCACTGGGTGCCGTTCGTGGTGCGGGACCCGGCCCGACGCACCGCCGGACTGGTGATCCTGCCGACCAGCACCTATCAGGCGTACAACCTGTGGCCGGGCGACGGGCGTACCGGGGCGAACCTCTACTACGGGTACGACGAGTCCAGGAAACTGGTGACCACGCGACGCGCCCTGGCGGTCAGCCACGACCGGCCCTACCACGCTCACGGGCTTCCGCACCATATCGGGGATGAGATCGGCTTCATCCGCTGGTCCGAGCAGAACGGCGACGACGTCAGCTACGCCACCAGCGAGGACCTGGACACCGGCCGGATCAACCCGTCCCAGTATCGCGCGGTCATCTTCAGCGGCCACGACGAGTACTGGACCATCGCGATGCGCCGGGCCGTGGCGGCGGCCCGGGACAACGGTACGAGCCTGGTCTTCCTCAGCTCCAACAACTGCTACTGGCGGGTCCGGTACGGCGGGCCCGACAAGCGACCCGACGAACGGATCGTCAGCTGCGACAAGGTGAACCCCCGGCCTGGCCGGCGCCCCGGGCTGACCTGCCAGTGGCGCCGGGCCGGCAGCCCGGAGCAGCAACTGATCGGGGCGCAGTACGTAAGCGTGATCGACGGCTTCGCACCGCTGGTCGTCCGGGACAGCGGGCACTGGTTCTGGGCCGGCACCGGACTGCGGGACGGCGACGAGATCCCCAAGGTCGTGTGGAAGGAGGCTGACCAGGTAATGCCGGATGCCGACCTGCCCCGGTCGACCGAACGGACCGTACTGGCCGATTCCCCGTACGTCCGCCTCGGCGGGTCCCAGCGGCAGCACACCTCGCTCTACCGGGCACCCTCCGGATCGTGGATCTTCGCGGCCGGAACGATGGGTTGGACGCGGGTGCTCTACGTCGACGGGCTCGTTGACGCCCGCCTGCAACGAGCCACCCGCAACCTGCTCGACCGGGTCCTCCAGCCACCGACGTAGCCGACCCCCGCGATACCCCCGGATCCCGCCACCCACACCTGCACCGCCGCCCGCACGTTCCGGGTCCGGGCCGGCCAGGCCCTGCCCAGGCGCACCTTCGGACCCCCGGTGGGAACGCCGTACCAGCCTAGGTGCCCGACCGGGCCTGGGCGGTCGACCGGGCCTGGGCGGTCGACTGGTTCTGGGCGGTCGACTGGTTCTGCGCGCGGGAGCGGCCGTACGCGGCCAGGGCGCGGAAGGCGGCCTTCGGCGTCCATGATCCGTCCGGCAGTACCCGAACGATCCCGCGTGCGGCCAGGTCGAAGTCGCGCTCCGGGTCGTCGGTGGTCGGTAGGTGCCGGTTCGCGAACGTGTACACGAACGCCGCCTCCACCCCGCCGGCCTCGTAGTCGCGCAGCAGGTCCACGACGTACCGGGCCTGGCCCTCCTCGTCGCGCTCCAGCCCCGCGGTGAGCGTCGCGGCGCGGCCGTGCTCGTCGTACGTCACCGGCTCGGCCCCGCCCGCGACGTCGGCCGCGCCGCGGAACGTGCAGCAGCCGAATTCGGTCGCGGCGTACGGCTTGCCCTGCGCCACCGCAGCCGCCAGGCTCTGCGGGAACGCCGCGGCGTTGGTCTCGTCGCGGTACCCGGCGTCGCTGGCGATGATGTCGAACGGCGCCCAGTCCACCGCCTCCAGTGGGATCGAGGCGTAGCCGACAGGGCCTCCGAACCGCTCTCGCACCGCCGGCACCGCCTCGGTGAGGAAGTCACGCACCGCGGCCCGCGCAGCCGGGACCGCCTCCCGCATCCGCATCGGGTCGGTGAACAGCGCCATGCGCTCCGCCAGGTCGCGGCCGGGCAGGAAGCCGTCGGTGAACATGGCGATCTCGGAGCCGGTGAGGTACACGACGGACGCCCCGCTCTGGCGCAGCCGCCCGGCCCGCTCCGCGCCGTCGAGCACGAACGCCATGAGCCCGTCGCGGTCGAGGCCGTTGGTGAACGGGCTGTACCACACCTCGAGCCCGGCCTCGGCGGCGTACCCCGCGGTCAGTTCGAGCCGGTCCTGGACCCCGCCGGTGATCCGCACCGCGTCGCAGTGCAGTTCGTCGCGGATGACGCGCAGGTCACGCCGCACGGTCTCGGGGTCGAACGGCTCGTGGGTCGTGGACCCCGCGCTCACGAAACCGGTGTCGTAGTTCATGCCGAAGACGCGCATCGGGAGTTTCTCCTCGCTCGTAAGGTACGTCGCGTACCCTATAGGGTACGTCCAGTACCCTGCAAGACATGGGTACGAGGCGCCGGGGCGAGGAGTTGGAGCGGGCGATTCTGCACGCGGCGGCGGAGGAACTCCGCGAGTCCGGCTACTCGGGGATGACCATGGATCGGGTCGCCGCCCGGGCCGGGACCAACAAGAACGCCATCTACCGCCGGTGGCCGCACCGGGCGGCACTGGGCATCGCGGCGTACCGCCACCTGTCCGACGCCACGATGCCGAACCCGGACACGGGCACCCTGCGGAGCGACGCGCTGGAGATGCTGCGACGGGCGAACGAGACGTGGTCGTCGCCGCACGGTGCGATCCTGCGCGGACTGCTCGCCGCCGCGGCCGACGACCCCGAGCTGCTCACCCTGATGCGGGAGCGGTCCGGCGCGGACACCATGGACCGCGCCTGGCTGGCGATGCTGGAGCGTGCTGCGGCCCGGGGCGAGGCACTGGCCGCAGCCGCGCACCACCGGGTGGCGACCACACCGATGATGCTGCTGCGCGCCGAGTACGCGATGCGCGGCATCCCCTCCGTACCCGACGAGGTGTTGGTCGAGATCGTGGACGAGGTGTTCCTGCCGCTCGTGCGCGGTCGCGGCTGAACCCGCGCGGCGGCCGTGCGAAGGCTGGCCCGGGTGACCCGCCGCTCGCCGGCCTGCGGACCGGGTGACACCGTCGCTGGCCGACCTGCGGAGTGGAGCGGCCCAGGGGACCGCCCCGTCTAGCCTCGGGTGATCAGTGACCGGAAGGCGGCCCGGACGTTGGCGTCGGACGCGGTGACGTACACCTCGGACGGCGGGCCGATATCGACGAGGCCGGTGTAGCGGGTGTAGGTGAGAACCCTCGGGCAGCTTGCGCCGCTGATCTGCACCTTCGTGTTGAACACGAGCTTTCCGGTCCGCAGTTCGTAGCCCTGCACGGGGATCGCGATCTTGCGGAACGCCACGTTGGTGGGAAACTGCCGGAAGAGCTTGTTCTCGTACGGGCAGGTCCGGACGGTGGTGCCGTACTCCTTCTGTGCCACGCAGACGATCAGCACCGCGGCGGTGACGTCGGAGGCCCGCCAGGCGGCGGGAAGCTTCTTCGTGTACTCCTCGTCGCCGTAGAACAGGGCGCGGTTGGTCCTCCCCCTGGTGTAGGGGGCGGCGGCACTGTACGGCGCCGGCTTGGTGCAGTACTCGGGTCGGGTGCTGGTCGGCCCGTCAAGCAGGCTCCGGACGTTCGCCATCTCGATGGCCAGACCGGCCTGTTTGACCCCCTCGACGGCCCTGGCACTCAGTTCCTGGCCGGGATACTGGTCGAGAAGCTGCTGATAGCGCGTCCGGGCCGCCTCCCACTCGCTGCCGGCCATCAGACCGTCGGCGCACCCGACGAGCGCCGCCGGTGCGGTCCGCGCCACCACCTCGGTGGCCCGGTCCAGTGCGTTGTTGGTCGGCTGCCGTTGACGCAGCCAGTCGGTGACCGCGACGGTCCGGCACGGGTCCCTGGCCGGCAGACCGCCGAGGAACCTGTCCAAGGCGGTGTCGACCATCTTCTCGTGGCCGGGCAGGTCCGCGAGGACCGAGGCGAGACCGTCGAAGCCCGCCTTCAGCCCGTCGGTGTCCCCGGTCAACCCGCTGACGAGGCTCTGCTCGGCGGTCCGCAGCCGTTGGCAGGCGTCGACGCTCCGCTCGCCACGGACGGTCAGCGGGGCGTCGGCCACCCGGTGCCCGAACGACACCCGGTCCAGCGCGGTCAACGCCCGAACGCAGTCGCCGCCCTGCCGGGCTTCGGTAACGGTCCGCTCGATCCTCGCCGCATCGAACCGCAGGAAGCCCACGGCCAGCAGCACCGGAACCGTGACGGCGAGCGCGACCAGCCGTTCGTCACCCGACACCGCGCCCTGACGACGCCCGCCCGCCAGGAACCACGCGTGTACGACGAGAGCCACCCACCAGAGGAACACGACGACCTCGGCCCAACCCGATCGCGCGCCCCAGACGAGGGATGCGACGAGCACGACGCTGACCAGTGTCGTGGCCACGGCCAGCCTGATCCGGCCGAGCATCAGGTAGCCGACGCCGATCAGGGAGGCGTTGCCGAGAGCGGCGGCCAGCGGGTCATGGGATCGTTCCGCCGGCTCGCGGTCCAGCCCGGCGCCCTTCACGAGATCCATCCGATCGCGCCCCACCGCGCCGCCCCATCGCATGTCACCATCGTTCCACGATCGACGGACGTCGCGCTCCGGCCGACCGCAACCGGCCATCAGCAAGGTCCATCGGGTACGGCCTGCCGAGGTCGTAACCCACCGACGCAACCCCCGCCGACACGTACGCCCTGGCCCGATTGCTCGGTACGGTGGAACGTGGCGGGCCGTCGATGCCTGAGCGAGCCGTCTCCTGATCCGCCTACCCGGGGTGGTGTGCGATGGACCCGATGCCTGAGCTGACCTTCGGACAGCGCCTACGGCTCTACCGTGAGCGCTCCGGCAAGACCCGAGCGGTCCTCGGTGGCCTGGTGGGGCGCAGCGCCGAGTGGGTCAAGGCGGTGGAGTCGGACCGGATCCTGCCACCACGGGTGCACATGCTCGACCGGATCGCACGCGCCCTGAAACTCGATGTCGCCGTCCTCGTCGGTGAACTGGGCAACCGGGCGGAGATCGTGAACGGTCCCGCGCATCCCGCGCTGCCGGCCGTACGGGATGCCATCAACCGCTTCTCGTCACACCCGGACACGCCGCCGCAGTCGCTGTCGCAGCTGCGCAACCGGCTGGACGCGGCCTGGCGAGCCCGCCACCAGGCGTCGGATCATCGGACCGTGCTCGGGGCGCTGCTGCCGGATCTGATCGGCCATGCCCAGGATGCCGCGCGCACCCTGGAGGGCGCCGAGCGGCGGGCGGCGCAGGCCCTCCTGGCCGAGGTGTTCGGGCTGTCCCAGATGTTCCTCGCCTACCAGCCGGCCGCCGAGCTGATCTGGCGGGTCACCGACCGGGCGATGGTGGCCGCCGAGGAGTCGGGAGACCCCGAGGCGCTGGCCCGCGCCGGATGGTTTCTGTGCCAGGTACACCGTGACACCGGGGACTGGGACAGCGCGATGGCGATCTCGCTCGACCTGTCGCGCGGGTTGGAAGGCCGGCTGGCGGACGGCGGCCACAACCTCCAGGCGCTGTACGGAGCGCTTTGTTTCGAAGCCGCGTACACTGCCGCGCGGTCCGGCGAGGAGGGACGCGCGTGGCACTACTGGGACCAGGCCGACCGGGTGGCGCGGCGGCTTCCAGTGGACTACTACCAACCGCAGACGTCGTTCTCCCGGGTCGTCATGGGCGCGCACGCGGTCACCCTCGCGGTCGAGTTGCAGAAGTCGGGCGAGGCCGTCCGGCAGGCGGGACGTACGGATCCAGCCGCCATTCCGTCCCGACCACGACGGGCCCGGCACCTCATCGAGGCGGCTCGCGGCCACCACAGCACGGGCGATGTCGAGGCGACCATCGGCAACCTGCACCAGGCGTACGACTCGGCTCCTGAGACCATCCGCTTCAACGGCTATGCCCGGCAGATCACGATGGACCTGCTCAGCGGCCCCGCCTCGGTTCGACGCTCCGCACACGATCTGGCGGTGAAGGTCGGTCTCGCCAGCTGACACCCGAAGGGGTAGGAACCCTACCTCTTCGGACTCACAACTCTGCGTACCTTTCCCGTCACGGGATGCGGCGGGCGGTGCGGCGAATCGCCTGGTCGCCGCGTCCCTCTCAGCGGTATGGCGGCCCACCGGGGCCCTTGAGCCGAGGGGGTCTGGTGCGACGGATCTCGTACGACGCGTACGTCTTCGCGGTCGCGGCGACGCTCGCCCGCCGGCACCGCCCCGTCTGGTCCTGGCGGAGATGGCGGCGGATCTGCCGCTGCGGCGCTGACCTGCCCTGCCGGGTACGCCATCGAATTCCGATCAACCGGGGCCACTGGCCGGGAGAGGAGCAGCGGTGAACGACCGACCGGAGGCGGGCGGGACTCGGCCCGCATCTCTCACCCCAGACGACCAGCCGGCGTGGCCGGCCAGCCCAGCCGGCGAGCCGGCCCTGCTGGACGGGTTCGCGGATGCCCGGCGGCCCGTGCTGAGCGTGCACGTCCCGGCGCTGCCCTCCTGGCTCTGCGACGGCTGCGGCGACCTCTGGCCCTGCCCCAACCGCAAGCTGGAGCTGCACACCGAGTTCGGCGGCGAACCGGTCCCGCTCGCCCTCTACCTGGCCGCGCACTTCGTCCGCGCCGCCCAGGATCTCGCCGGACTCCCCGCCGGCTCGCTACACCGGCGCTTCCTCGGCTGGGTGCGCTGAGGATCCCGGCCGCCTCATCGGGGCATCTCCCAGAGCCGGCCCCGACACATCCCCTCCTGCTACGGGACCGGATCAGTCGGACAGCACCAGGTGGCTCATGGTCGCCTCCGCGCCCTCCCGGATCGGCTCGTTGCGGCCGTCGGCGTGGAAGCCGTAGCGCTCGTAGAGGCGCCGGGCGTCCGGGTTGGCGTCGGCCACCCACAGGTCGACCCGCAGGTCACGCTCGCGGGCCCAGCCGATCAGGTGGTCGAGGACCTGCCGTCCGACGCCCTGTCCTCGCCGGTCCGGCTCCGTCCACATCGCCACCACCATCAGCCGGCCCGGCCCGTGGAGCCAGCCGGCTCCGATCCCGACGACCTCGTCTCCGGCGTACGCGAGCACGGACGGTCCGCTCGTGCCGTCGAGCCGGGACCGCCAGGTCTGCTCGGTGAACGCCGCCTCGCGCTCGTGGGTCGAGCCGAACGCGGCCGGGTCCTGCCGCAGGGAGCGCAGTCTGATCTCCCGCCACGACACCCAGTCGTCGGAGCCGACCGTCACGGTCCGTACGTCACCCACCCGAGACCCCCTCGGCACGTCCATGGTGGTGGAGCAGGTTCACCAGGTCATCATCGCCAGCCGGTCAACCGGATTCCGGTCACCGGCCGACCTGCCGAGCGGCCCGGGCTCAGTGCGCGGGCACCGGGTCGTTGTTGAGCTGGGCGGTCACGATCGCCACCAGCCGGTTGCGCGCCTCCAGGAGTTGCCGGGACAGCTCGTCCAGGGCGCGGGGGTCGACGAGCTGGCGTACGTAGGTCCGGTCGTCGAGCAGTTCCCAGCGCTGTACGGACTCGTCGGGAGCCTCGCTGACCCACATCGCGGAGACGACCGCGTGCCGCTTGGCGAGCAGCTTCGCCGCGATCTCGACCACCGGCAGGTACGCCTGACGGTATTCCGGGGTGGCGAACTCGACCGAGCCCCGGGCGGCGCGTACCGGCTCGCCGGGTCTGGCCAGTACCTCGAACGCGTTGCCGCCCGCCTGGTCGGCGCCGATCCAGGCCAGGATGAGTTCCAGGTCGCCGGCCGCGATCGTGATCCGGCCGATCGCGGCCACCACCTCGTCGGGCACCCTCGTCATGTCGGGCTCTCCGTCCTCCGACTGCCGCTCTCCGACTGCCGCTTTCCGAGTTCCGCTTGCCGGCTCCGCTTTCGCGTCACCATGATCACAAAGACTGTGGCCGATCCTAACCAAGTACCGGCCGGCGGCCGACCCGGCCCGCTGGCGTAATCTGCAATACCTGTGGCATTGACGCCACAACCCCGCCGCGAGCAGCATGAATACATGCAGCGACGGGTGGTGGCAGTGATCTTCGAGGGCTTCCAGGGCCTCGACCTCACCGGCCCGGCCGACGTGTTCGGGCTGGCGACTCTGATCGTCGGCGAGAGCCGCGGCTACCGGCTGGAGGTCGCGGCGGTGCATCCCGGCGCGGTGACGGCGGGCAACGGGGTCGCGACGCTGGCGCCACTGGCGCTGGACCAGGTCACCGGGCCGATCGACACGCTGCTCGTGGTCGGTGGGCTCGCCGCACCGGCGCACCTCGCCGACCGGCAACTGATCGCCGGGATCTCCCGGCTGGCCGGCCTCGCCGACCGGGTCAGTTCGGTCTGCAACGGCGCGCTCCTGCTCGGCGAGGCCGGACTGCTCGACGGCCGGCGTGCCACCACACACTGGCTGACGGCCCAGGATCTGAGCGACCGCTATCCGGCGGTCGAGGTGGACGCCGACCGTATCTACATCCGCGACGGGCACGTCTGGACCTCGGCCGGAGTCTCCGCCGGCATCGACCTCGCGCTCGCGCTGGTGGCCACGGACCACGGCCACGCACTCGCCCGGCACGTCGCCCGAGCCTTGGTCGTCTATCTGCACCGACCGGGCGGGCAGAGCCAGTTCAGTACGGCGATGCGGACCCCGGTGCCCCGCAGTGAACCGCTGCGGGAACTCCAGACCTTCATCGACGCCAACCCGGCCGAGGACCTCAGCGTGCCGGCGCTGGCCCGGCGGGCCGGGATGAGCGAACGACACTTCTCCCGGCTCTTCACCGAGCAGACCGGCGTCTCCCCCGGTCGGTACGTCGAACGCAGCCGCGCCGACGCTGCCCGCCGACTGCTGGAACACACCGGCCATCCGCTGGACCGGGTGGCCCGGGAGTCCGGTCTCGGCGCCGCCGAAACCCTCTACCGCGTCTTCCGCCGGCACTGGCGGGTCGCACCCGGCGACTACCGCCGCCGGTTCCGGTCGAAACAGACCTGACCGTCCCACCCACCCAGCACACCGCACACACCCCAGCACCTCCGGCACCCGCTGGCGCCCGCCGGCACCGGAGTCGACTCCGCACGCCCCGAAGCCGCCGGCGCCGGAGTCGATCCCGCCCGCCCCGCACCTCCGGCGCCGATCCCGCACGCCCGAACCTGGCGAACCACGCCCCGAACCTGACGAACCACCACCCCGACACCTGTCGGGCCCGTACCGAGCAGTCGATCCATCCCGTTCCGCCAAGGAGGAACCGAGCATGCACGTCGCGATTCCGCTCTATCCGCGATACACCGCCCTCGACGTCGTGGGGCCGTACACGGTGCTGGCCTTCGCCCCCGGCGTCACGGTGACCATGGTCGCCGCCGAACCCGGGCCGGTCGTCGACGACCGGGGCACGATGGCGATCACCGCCACCGCCGGCTTCGCCGAGCTGTCCCGCCCGGACGTGATCGTCGTACCCGGCGGGGCCGGCACCCGGGCCGCGCTCGCCGACGCGGCGCTGGTCGGCTGGATCGCCCTCGCGCACCAGTACACCCGGTGGACCACCTCGGTCTGCGCCGGCTCGTTCCTGCTCGGCGCCGCCGGGCTGCTGGCCGGGCGGCGGGCGACCAGCCACTGGGGCTGGCTCGACGAACTGCGTGGCTTCGACGCCGAGCCGGTCCGCGAGCGGGTGGTCCGGGACGACCGGATCATCACCGCGGCCGGCGTCTCGGCCGGCGTCGACATGGCGTTGGCCCTGCTGGCCGAGCTGACCGACGTGCCGACCGCGCACGCCGTCCAGCTTGCCATCGAGTACGAGCCGGACCCGCCGTTCGACGCCGGCTCCCCGGCGAACGCCCCGACCCCGCTCCGCGAGGCGGCACTGGCGTTGATCAACTAGCCGGGAGCCGTTCCAGGGAGGCGGAGGTCACTCGCGCCCAGCGGATTCTCAGCACCCTGAGTAATCTTGGTCGGGCCCCTCGGAACCCCTCCTCCCCGGATCGGAAACGGTGTCCCTCGACCACTCCCGTGTCGTCCGCGACGTGACCACCCGGCTGCCCACGGCGTCCACCGCCGTCGAGGCGGGCCAGGTGACGGTGGCCACGCTGGGCCGGCACACCCCGGGACGGGTCGCGGTGCTGCTCTGGGTCCGCGACCGGCTCCGCTGTGTCGCGGCGACCGGATCGTGGCAGGTCTTCGCCTCGGTACCGGCCGGCGCCGGAACGGTCGGCCGGGTGTACGCCTCCGGCAAGACCGAAACCGTGCCGGAGGTGACGAACGAGCCCGACTACGTACCGTTGCGACCCGACGGGCGGGCCGAGATCTGCGCCCCGATCCTCGACCGGGCGGGGCAGCCGATCGGGGTACTGGACCTGGAGTGGCCGACCACCGACGTCGACCTGGACGCCTGGCGGCGTACCGTCGAGCGGGTCGCCGCCCTGCTCGGCACCAGGATCGGGCAGCTCGGCGGCCCACCGGCCGAGACCCGGAGCGAGAAGCTGCTCCGGCACGCCTCCGCGCTGACCTCGGCCGCCACCGAGGCCGACCTGATGACCGCCGCCGTCTCCGCGGCCCGGGACGTCTCCGGGCTCACCTCGGCGGTCTTCGTGCTGGACGGGCCGGCCGGGCCACGGGTGGTGACCCCGGACCTGCAACCCGACCATCTCGAGTCCCGGGTGCACGCCGCGCTGGCCGGCGCCGGCCTGCCGGTACTGGAACGGCTCCGGGCGCACGCGCACACCTACGGCGCCTCCTACACCCTCGGCGAGGGGCATCACCCGACCACACCCGACCAGGACGTACTGGTCGCCGCCGGGGTACGCACGCTGATCTCGGTACCGCTCGGCCCGACCGAGTTCTGCGGGGTACTCCTGGTCGGCGACACCCGTACGATGCGCCCCGACCCGACCACCGTCAACCTGATCGAGCTGCTCGCCGCCCAGTCCTGGATCTGCCTCGAACGGCTGCGCGGGTTGGCACAGTTGCGCGAGCGGGCCAGCTCCGACCCGCTGACCGGGCTGCGTCACCAGGGGTCGTTCGGTGAGCGGATCGCCGAGTCGCACCCGGGCCGGACGGCCCTGCTCGCGGTCGACGTCGACGACTTCAAGACCGTCAACGACACCTACGGCCACCAGGCCGGCGACCGGGTACTTGTCGATCTCGCCCGTGCCCTCCAGGGCGCGCTGCGGCACGGCGACGAGCTGTACCGGATCGGCGGTGACGAGTTCGTGGCCGTGGTCGAGGTACTCCGCCCCGAGGAGGCGGTCGGCATCGCCCAACGCCTGGTGGAGGCGGCCCGGCGTACCGGCCGGACGGTCAGCATCGGCGTGGCCGTCCAACAGGACGGCGAACCCCCCGATCTCACCCTGCACCGCGCCGACGAGGCCCTCTACGACGTCAAGCGCCAAGGCCGCGACGGCGTACGCCTCGCCACCCCCTGACCTCCGCCGCCTCCGCTCGCGCCGCTCCACGGGAAGATCGCACTACTTCGGGGAGAGAGGGCCTGTGCTGCGGATCGAGGGCACTCCTTCGGGGAAGTAGCGCGATCATGCCCCGGCGCCCCGCGCCCGAGGCCCGCTCAGCGGGCGGCGGCGAGGAACTCGGCGGCGAGGAGTTCGGCGATCTGGGCGGTGTTGAGGGCGGCCCCCTTGCGGAGGTTGTCGCCGGTCACGAAGAGGTCGAGGGCGCGGGGGTCGTCGACCGAGCGGCGGATCCGGCCCACCCAGGACGGGTCGGTGCCGACCGCGTCGATCGGCATCGGGAACTCGCCCGCCGCCGGGTCGTCGACCAGGATCACCCCGGGGGCGTTGCGCAGCGCCTCCCGGGCACCCTCCGCGTCCACCTCGGTCCCGAAGACCGCGTGTACGGCCACCGAGTGCCCGGTCACCACCGGCACCCGTACGCAGGTGGCCGAGACCTTCAGGTCGGGCAGTCCGAGGATCTTGCGGGACTCGTTGCGGAGTTTCAGCTCCTCGGACGACCAGCCGCCGTCCCGCAGCGAGCCCGCCCACGGCACCACGTTGAGCGCCATCGGCGCCGGGAACGGGCCGAGGTCGTCGCCGACCGCCTGCCGCACGTTGCCCGGTCGGGAGCCGAGTACCCGGTCACCGGCGATCTTGGAGAGCTGGTCGTGCAGGGTGTCCACCCCGACCTGCCCGGTCCCGGAGACCGCCTGGTAGGACGAAAGCACCAGCTCACGCAGCCCGTATTCGCGATGCAGCGGCGCGACCGCGACGATCATCGTCAGGGTGGTGCAGTTGGCGTTCGCGATGATGCCCTTGGGGCGGTTGCGTACCTGCTCCGGGTTGATCTCCGGCACCACCAGTGGCACGTCCCTGTCGCTGCGGAACGCGGCGGAGTTGTCCACCGCCACCGCGCCCCGGGAGACCGCGACCGGTGCCCACTGCGCGGAGATCTCGTCCGGTACGTCGAACATGACCACGTCCACGCCGTCGAACGCCTCGGCGGTCAGCGCCCGTACGGTCAGCTCCTCGCCCCGGCACATCCGGGTCTGCCCGGCCGAGCGCGCCGAGGCGATCAGCCGGATCTCACCCCAGACGTTCTTGCGGGAGGAGAGCAGGTCGCACATGACCGTGCCGACCGCACCGGTCGCCCCGACCACCGCGAGTGTGGGGAGCGTCGCCATTGGCTTACCTCCCGGTCCCGGCGTAGACCACCGCTTCCTCGCTGCCGCCCAGGTCGAATGCCTCGTGCACGGCCCGTACCGCGACGTCGAGGTCGGTGTCCCGGCAGACGACCGAGACCCGGATCTCGGAGGTGGAGATCATCTCGATGTTCACCCCGGCCTCGCCCAGCGCGGCGAAGAAGCTGGCCGCCACGCCCGGGTGCGAGCGCATGCCGGCGCCGATCAGCGACACCTTGCCGACGTGGTCGTCGTAGAGCAGGCCCTTGAACTTGACCTGCTCCTGCACCTTGCTCAGCGCGGCCATCGCGGTCGGGCCGTCGGTCTTGGGCAGCGTGAAGGAGATGTCGGTCCGGCCGGTGCCCTCGGTCGAGACGTTCTGCACGATCATGTCGAGGTTGATCTCGGCCGCCGCGACGGTCTCGAAGATCCGGGCCGCCGCGCCGGGCTCGTCCGGTACGCCGACCGCCGTGATCTTCGCCTCGCTCCGGTCGTGGGCGACCCCGGTGATAAGTGCTTGCTCCACGGGTAGGTCCTCCGTCGATCCGGTCACCATCGTGCCGGTGTTGGTCGAGTATGACGAACGTACCCGGATCGGCAACCCGGCCCTTCGGGCGTACTCCACGCTCCGCAGGTGCAGCACCTTCGCGCCGCAGGCGGCCAGTTCGAGCATCTCCTCGTAGGTGATGGTCCTGATGTGCCGGGCGTTCGGCACGATCCGCGGGTCGGCGGTGAAGACGCCGTCGACGTCCGTGTAGATCTCGCAGACGTCCGCGCCGAGCGCCGCCGCCAGGGCCACCGCCGTGGTGTCCGACCCGCCCCGGCCCAGCGTGGTGATGTCCTTGGTGTCCTGGGATACGCCCTGGAAGCCGGCGACGATCACCACCGCGCCCTCGTTGAGCGCCGCCCGCAGCCGGCCGGGCGTGACGTCGATGATCCGGGCCCGGCCGTGCACCGAGGTGGTCAGCACGCCCGCCTGGGACCCGGTGTAGGAGCGTGCCTCGTAGCCCAGGTTGTGGATCGCCATCGCCACCAGCGCCATCGAGATGCGCTCACCGGCGGTGAGCAGCATGTCGAGTTCGCGGCCGGGCGGCAGCGGGCTTACCTGGTTGGCGAGGTCGAGCAGCTCGTCGGTGGTGTCGCCCATCGCGCTGACCACGACCACCACGTCGTCGCCAGCCTTGCGGGCGGCGACGATCCGCTCGGCCACCCGCTTGATCCGCTCGGCGTCGGCGACCGAGGATCCGCCGTACTTCTGCACGACCAGTGCCACGACGGTGCTCTCCTTCCCCTGGGCCGGGCGAGGCGCACGGCCCTGAGCGTGCCGACGCCGCCGGGTCGAGACCGGCGGCGCCGTGTGAGACCAACTCAGGGTACCGGCCGGCGGCGTCGCACCGACCAGCCGTTCCCACCATCCGACCCGCCGACGACACGCGAGGGTAGCTGGACTGACCACCCGTTCCGGGGGGTATACCCCGAGAATGACGAGGTGCATCCCGGCGTAGCCCCCCTGTTCGGCGCACTCCTGATCGCCGGGACCGCGCTGCTGGCCGGCTGCGGCTCGGCGGCCCCGGCGCCGGCCGCGACCACCCCCGCCCCGACGGCGAGCCAGCCGACCGAGGCTCGGGATCAACTCGCGGCGTTGGCTGCCGCCGCTCAGGACCGCCACCTGACCGCCGTCTACACGCTCACCGCACCCGGTCAGCCGGACCGGTCGATCTCGGTGGTACGCGCGACCGACCGCTCCTGGCGGGTGGACGTCCCCGGTGGCGCGCTCGGCGGCAGCGCGGACGTCTCGCTGGCCCAGAACGGCGCCGGGGTGTTCCAGTGCGCCCTCCCCTCGGCCGGGCAGCCGGAGTCGGGCTGCGTACGGGTGGCCGAGCCCGACCAGACGCTCGATCCCGGCATCGACCCCCGGATGCGGCACCCGTTCACCGACTGGCCGGAGGTGCTCACCGACCGGCAGGCCCCGCTCGCGGTCTCCGCCGCCGCCCTGCCGGGCGCCCAGGGCGCCTGTTTCGCGGTCGAGTCGACCTCGGCCTCGGTCAGCCCGCCGCTTGACCCCGGCATCTACTGCTACGCCCCCGACGGCACCCTGACGGCGGCCCGACTGCCCGCCGGCACCCTGACCCTGGCCGGTACCCCGACCGCCGCCCCGGCCACCGTCGCACTGCCCGGCCCGGTGGTCGACCGGGAGCCGCTGCGGATCGCCGCACCGCCACCCGGCGACTCGACCGAGAACAGCGAGGCGACGACCGAGGACGGCGGGTCGACCGAGAACGGAGGCTCGACCGGGGCAGACGGGTCGACCGGGGCCGGCGGATGATCTTTATTCACGTTATGGGTGCGCCCGGTCACGCGAGGTGACCCCGGTGTGGGGACAGAGTGCCCGATACGGCACACTCGGCACCATGGCCCAGCTCTCCCCGATACTGGCGACCCGGTGGAGTCCGCACGCCTTCGACCCGGTCGCCGACCTCACCGATGCCGAGGTCGCGTCCCTGCTCGAAGCGGCCCGCTGGGCGCCCTCCGCCGACAACACCCAGCCCTGGCGCTTCCTGGTGGGCCGCCGGGACGACGAGGCGTTCAAGCGGATCCTGACCAACCTCTCCGCCGGCAACCAGCGCTGGGCCGGGCGGGCCTCCGCGCTGCTGCTCGGCGCGCACACCACCACCGGGCCGACCGGCGGGCCGCTGCCGCACGCCGCGTACGACCTCGGCCAGGCGGTGGCGCACCTCACGGTCCAGGCCACCGTGCTGCGGCTCTACGTACGGCAGATCTCCGGGTTCGACGCCGCCGGACTCCGTACCGACCTGGAACTCTGCCCCGAGGTACGCCCGCACGTGGTGGTCGCGGTGGGCCGGCTCGGCGACCCGTACTCGCTCCCCGAGGACCTGCGGGCCCGGGAGATCGGCCTGCGCCAGCGTCGCCCGCTGGCCGAGTTGATGCTGCGCTGACCCGAGCCGGCGGACCGCCCGGCACACCGGCCGCCACCTGGGCGTTTCTCAGATTGCGGACTACGCTTACCCGATCGCTCGTCGAGCACCTAAGGTGACTTTGTCATGTGGCAGGCCCTGCTCCTTCGCCGCCGCGACGAGGCTTCCCAGGCCGGCACCTCGTCGCGGAGTTGAAGCGCGCCGTCCTGCATCCCGGCCGGACCCCGTTGCGGCCAGCCTCTTCGAAAGATCTGACACCGAGATCCGGCCCGCGAGGCACCCGGATCCGGCTCGACGATCCGACATCTCGATCTGACACTCGGCGCTCACGCCACATGACCACGGGAGCTTTCTGTCATGGCACAACCTGCCGGCACCACCACCGATGGTGATCCGATAGCCCGGCAGCGGCCCAGCCGCATGCCGTTCCAGCGTTACCAGCCCTACCACCAGCAGTTCGCGATCGACCTGCCCGACCGGCAGTGGCCGACCCGGCGCGTCGAGACGGCCCCCCGGTGGTGCGCGGTCGACCTACGCGACGGCAACCAGGCGCTGATCGACCCGATGTCGCCGGAGCGCAAGCGGCGGATGTTCCAGCTCCTGGTGCAGATGGGCTACAAGGAGATCGAGGTCGGCTTCCCGTCGGCCAGCCAGACCGACTTCGACTTCGTACGGCAGTTGATCGAGCAGGATCTGATCCCCGACGACGTCACCATCCAGGTACTGACCCAGTGCCGGGAGCACCTGATCGACCGCACCTTCGAGTCGATCCGGGGCGCCAAGCGGGCGATCGTGCACTTCTACAACTCGACCTCGACGCTCCAGCGCCGGGTGGTCTTCGGCCTGGACAGGGCCGGGATCACCGACATCGCCACCTCCGGGGCCCGGCTCTGCCGGAAATACCACCAGATCCACACCCCGGACACCGAGGTCTTCTACGAGTACTCGCCGGAGTCCTACACCGGTACGGAGCTGGACTACGCCCTGGAGGTCTGCGCCGCGGTGATCGAGGTGATCGACCCGACCCCGGACCGGCCGCTGATCATCAACCTGCCGGCGACCGTCGAGATGGCCACCCCGAACGTCTACGCCGACTCGATCGAGTGGATGCACCGGCACCTGCCCCGCCGGGACAGCGTGGTCCTCTCGCTGCACCCGCACAACGACCGGGGCACCGGGGTCGCCGCCGCCGAACTGGGCCTGCTGGCCGGGGCCGACCGGGTCGAGGGCTGCCTCTTCGGCAACGGCGAGCGCACCGGCAACGTCGACCTGGTCACGCTGGGCCTGAACCTCTTCTCCCAGGGCGTCGACCCGCAGATCGACTTCTCCAACATCGACGAGATCAAACGCGCCGTCGAATACTGCAACCAGTTGCCGGTGCACGAGCGGCACCCGTACGCGGGTGACCTGGTCTACACCGCCTTCTCCGGCTCGCACCAGGACGCGATCAACAAGGGCTTCGACGCGCTGGCCGCCGACGCCCAGGCGGCCGGGGTACCGATCGACAGGTTCGGCTGGGCGGTGCCCTATCTGCCGATCGACCCGAAGGACCTGGGCCGTACCTACGAGGCGGTGATCCGGGTCAACTCGCAGTCCGGCAAGGGCGGCGTGGCGTACGTGATGAAGACGGAGCACCACCTGGACCTGCCCCGGCGGTTGCAGATCGAGTTCTCCGGCGTGGTGCAGCGGGTCACCGACGACGGTGGCGGCGAGGTGGAGCCGGGCCGGATGTGGCAGCTCTTCGCCGAGGAGTACCTCGTCGACCAGCAGCCGGAGCCGGCCGTCCAAATGCAGGGCTACACCATCGGCACCGTCGACGGCAAGGTCGAGATCGAGGTCGACACCCGGTTCGGCGGCGGCAGCCGGTCGCTCTCGGCGACCGGTAACGGCCCGATCGACGCGTACGTCAACGCGTTGCAGGCGCTCGACGTCCGGGTACGCGTCCTCGACTACCACGAGCACGCGATGTCCTCGGGTGGCGACGCCCAGGCCGCCGCGTACCTGGAGTGCGAGGTCGACGGCCAGACGGTCTGGGGTGTCGGACTCGACGCCAACATCGTGACCGCCTCGGTCCGGGCCGTGACCAGCGCCGTCAACCGCGCCCTGCGCTGAGCCACCCGATCAGGCCACACCTCGTGCCGCAGCACGTCCTGCCCTGAACCGCCGCGTCGTAGCGGGTCGGACCGGTCACCCCGGTCGCCCCGCGCGATCCGGCACGCCGCCGCCGACGTGCCCGCCCCACCCGACCCCGGGCACGCCTGTCGGCACCGCTACGAGCGGTGCTGTTCCGCCCTCGACCGGTCCGGATCCTGGTCCGGTTCGTGCTGGTGGGTCGGGGGCGGCGGCAGGGACGGGCAGGGGCGGGACTTCTTCGGCGCCCGCCCCGGCCGACGCACCAGTACGGCGGCGATCAGCGCGCCGAGCACCATCAGCCCGGCGGACAGGAGCACCGCCTGCCGGTACGCCGGGGTGAGCTGGCCGGAGCGCTCGTAGCCGCCGCCGGAGAGCCCGACCACCAGTGGCAGCGCGGAGACGGCGAGCAGTCCGCCGACCCGGGACGCCGCGTTGTTGAAGCCGCTGGCCGCGCCGGCCAACCGGTCCGGGGCGGCGGCCAGTACGGAGGCGGTCAGCGGGGCCACCACCAGGGTCATGCCGAGCCCGAAGAGGGTGATCCCGGGCAGGATGGCGGTCCAGTACGAGTCGCCTCGACTCACCCCGTGCAGCAGGAACAGCCCGGTGGCGGCGATCAGCGGGCCGACGGTGAGCTGCGGGCGTGGCCCGATCTTCGAGGCGAGCGCGCCGGAGCGGGCCGAGCCGACCAGCAGCAGGATGGTCATCGGCAGGGTGGCCAGGCCGGTCTCCAGGGCGGAGTAGCCGACGACGTTCTGGAGATAGACGGAGAAGAAGAAGGTGAGTCCGGTCAGCGCGGCGTAGACCAGCACGGTATAGACGTTGAGTACCCCGAACAGCCGGGTGCCGAAGAGCGTCGGCGGCAACATCGCCCGCTCGCGCCGGCGCCGTTCGAGCAGCACGAACGCGACGGCGGCGACCACCCCGAGTACGGCGGCGCCGACCACCTGCCCGGAGCCGGGCCCGAGCTGCTGGGCCTCGATCAGCGCGTACGTGACGCCGGCCAGGCCGAGCGCGCCGAGCAGTGCGCCGGCCACGTCGAACCGGGCTCCCGTCGCGCCCTCGGATCGGCTCTCCGGGGTCCAGCGCAGCGCGGCGACGATCACGATCACCGCGAGCGGCACGTTGAGGAAGAAGATCGCCCGCCAGGAGAGCGCGTCGATCAGCCAGCCGCCGAGGAACGGGCCGAGCGCGGTCGACACGCCGGCCAGCCCGGACCAGGCGCCGATCACCCTGCCCCGCTCGTCCGGGTGGAAGCTGGACTGGAGCAGCGCGAGGGAGCCGGGGGTGAGCAGCGCGCCGCCGAGCCCCTGGAGGAAACGGGCGGCGATCAGCCACTCGATGTTCTGCGCCGCGCCGCAGAGTATCGAGGCGGCGGTGAACGCCAGCACCCCGGCGAGGAAGACCTTCCGCCGCCCGAGCCGGTCGCCGAGCGCCCCGCCGAGCAGGACGAATGCGGCCAGGGTCAGCAGATAGCCGTTGAGCGTCCACTGTAGGCCGGCGGTGCTGGCGTGCAGCTCGGCGCCGAGGTGCGGCAGGGCCACGTTGACCACGGTGGCGTCCAGGAAGACCATGCCGGAGGCGACGACGGCGGCGAGCAGGGTACCCCGGCCGGCCGTACTGGAGATCCGCATCGGTGCTGACGAGTCACTCACGGTGTCAATCTGCCCTGCCTGTGTCGTAAGATGCCGCGAAACGCCGGAACCTGCGCCGGTTGCCTGTGCACCGGTCCTCACCTCGCAAGCTGGAAGCGTGCCGTTCATCCGTACCAGATCACTAGCACGGTCGGGAACCGCGGCCGTGCTCCTCGGCCTGCTCGCTCTCGGCGCCGCTGCCTGCACTCCGGTGGAGAGCCCGGCACCGGAGCCGTCCGGGCCGGCCGACACCCAGGCCCAGCTCGCCGAGCTCACCGTGGCGAGCGCGGGCTCGATGCGCGGCTACAGTCGGGAGCACTTCCCGCACTGGCGCAACGCCGGCAAGAACTGTGACGTACGGGACACCGTGCTCCAGCGGGACGGCACCGGGATCAAGCTCTCCGGCTGCAACGTGGTCGGGGGCCGCTGGTCGAGCCGGTACGACAAACGGACCCTCGCCGACCCGTCGGACGTGGACATCGACCACATGGTGCCGCTGGCCAACGCCTGGCGCTCGGGTGCCGACGAGTGGGACGACGACAAGCGGGGCGACTTCGCCAACGACCTGGACCGGCCGCAGTTGCTGGCGGTCTCGGCGAGTTCCAACCGATCGAAGGGCGACCAGGACCCGTCCCAGTGGAAGCCGTCGAACCGGGACGACTGGTGCCAGTACGCGGAGGACTGGATCGCGGTCAAGCACTACTGGCGACTCTCGGTGACCTCCGACGAGAAGGCCGCGCTCGACGACATGCTGGGGAGCTGCTGATGGGCGAGAAGGGAACCGCCGCGCAGACCGCCGACATCACCGCCGGCCCGGGTGGGGTGATGACCGACGAGGTCGGGGTGATCACCGGGGAGCTGACCCTCCGTACCGAGCTGGACGGCAAGCACGCCGTGCTGCGGGTGCAGTACAAGGACGCCGCCGAGTGGTATGCGGTGACCGGCGGGCGGGCGGCGCTGGTCGACCCGGCCGACCTGGTCGCGGTGCACACCGTCGCGGTCGGCCTGCTCGACCGCCCCGAGGGCTGATCTCCACACCCACCAGGAGACCCGATCGGCTTTGGCATGCCCGATTGACAAAATTTAGTTTTACGTACAGGATTGTTTTTGCCATGAGAGACGTGATGTACCTGGAGCAGATCGAGCAGGCCGAGACCCTGCTCAAGCCGCAGCGCATCGAGGTGCTGCGGCAACTGGCCGAGCCGCACACCTGCACCGAGGTGGCGACCCAGCTCGGCCAGACCCCGCAGCGGGTCTACTACCACGTGAAACGCCTGGTCGAGGCCGGCCTCGTCGACCAGGTCTCCGAGCGCCGGGTGCGCGGCATCTCCGAGGGCATCTACCAGGCGAGCGCCCGGTCGTACTGGCTCTCGCCCCGGCTGGTCGGCCGGATCGGGCTGCGCAAGGCGCAGGACGAGATGAGCCTCGGCTACCTGCTCAACCTGATGGAGGAGGTCCAGGCCGACATCGCCGCCCTCGACCGGACCGCCCCGGAGCTGCCGTCGATCGGCGTCTCCGGCGAGATCCGGGTGCCGGCGGAACAACGCCAACAGTTCCTCACCGACCTACAGACCGCACTGCAAGAGCTGTTCACCCGCTACGGCGGAGCCGAGGGCGACGCCTTCAAGCTCGCCGTCGCCTGCTACCCACATGGAGGCACGAAATGACCGCACCAGTGAACCTGCGCGCCCGCGCCGCCGCGCCGGTCAAGAACGTCTGGCACGCCCTGACCGACGCCGCCGAGCTGCGCGGCTGGCTCGCCGAGCACGCCGAGGTCGAACTGCCGCACCGGTACGAGTTCTGGGGCCGGCACGTGCCCGAGGGCGACGCGCCACACCAGCGGCTACTGGACGTCGGCGAACACAGCCTCCGGTTCACCTGGCTGCTGGACGGCGAGGAGACCAGCACCGAGATCACCCTCACCGAGGAGAGCGCCGACTCCACGATCATCGCGCTCTCGCAGAGCCACTGGAGCTTCCAGGACGTGATCAGCGGGTCCGTCCGGGGCGTGCTCGAGACGTACTGGTCACTGGCGATCGCCAACCTCGTCGACCACGTCGAGGGGCGGCCGCTCACCTCGAGGACCGACTTCACCTCGGCGACGCTCCGCGAAGAGGTCGTCATCGACGCCTCCCCGGAGGCGGTCTACGAGTCGCTGACCGACTCGGCCAAGGCCAGCGAGTGGTTCGGCTATCCGATCGGGATCGAGCCCTTCGTCGGTGGTCGCTATGCGATGGGCGGCTTCGACAACAACCCCAACCCGGCGAAGGTGCTGGACCTGACCCCGGGCAGGGCGATGACCGTCGACTGGGGTCCGGCCGGGGTGGTGAGCTGGGAGCTGGCGGGCAGCGGAGGAAAGACCAAGCTCTCCTTCGTGCAGAGCGGCTTCGACCGGCCGCCGTACGCGGCCTGGACCGGGTGGCTCAGCGGGCTCGCCGAGCTGCGCCGCTACCACGAACTGGCGGACTGGCGCCCGATCTGGCTCCACGACCCGACCGACAACGTACCGGCCGAGGCCCACGCGGAGAGCTGAAGCCACGCATGCACCCGGCCCGGGTCTTCTTCCCCGGGCCGGGTGTCGGGGCTCAGACGAACGAGCCCGGCTCGCTCGGCGCGGAGACGATGCCGGGCGTCTCACCCTCGTCCTCCGGCCGGACGATCTGCGCGGTCACTTTGTGCGGCCGGATCTCGCCGCTGGCGATCTGCTCCGCCCAGTGGCAGGCCACCCGGCTCTCGCCGATCGGGCGCAGCGCCGGCCGCTCGTCGGCACACCGGGTCGGCTGCGCCCACGGGCAGCGGGTGTGGAAGCGGCAGCCGGCCGGCGGGTTGGCCGGCGAGGGCAGGTCACCGGCGAGCAGGATCCGTTCCCGCCGGTCCTCCACCTCCGGGTCCGGCACCGGCACCGCCGACATCAGCGCCCGGGTGTACGGGTGCAGCGGCTCCCGGTAGAGCCGGTCGCTCGGCGCCTCCTCGACCAGCGCGCCGAGATACATCACGCCGACCACGTCGGAGATGTGCCGCACCACCGCCAGGTCGTGCGCGATCACCAGATAGGTCAGCCCCAGCTCGTCCTGGAGTTCGTCGAGCAGGTTCACCACCTGGGCCTGGATCGACACGTCCAGCGCGGAGACCGGCTCGTCGGCGACGACCAGCTCGGGGCCGAGCACCAGGGCCCGGGCGATGCCGATGCGCTGCCGCTGCCCGCCGGAGAACTCGTGCGGATAGCGGGACAGCGCCCACTTCGGCAGCCCGACCGCGTCCAGCGTCTTGGCGATGATGTCCCGCCGGGCGGCCCGGTCGGCGCCGATCCCGTGCGCCTGCAACCCCTCGACCAGGATCGACTCGACGTTCTGCCGGGGGTCCAGACTGGACATCGGGTCCTGGAAGATCATCTGCATCCGGCGGCGCATCGCCCGGAGCCGGTTCGGCGGCAGCCCGGTCAGCTCGACGCCGTCGAAGTTCACCTGGCCACCGGTCGGCCGGGTCAACTGGAGCAGCGCCCGGCCGAGCGTCGACTTGCCGCAGCCCGACTCGCCGACCAGCCCGTACGTCTTGCCGCGCGGGATGGTCAGGTCGACCCCGTCCACCGCCTTGACCTGCCCGACGACCCGGTCGAAGAGTACGCCCCGGGTGATCGGGAAGTGCACCTTCAGGTCCCGGACCTCGACCAGGTTGCCGGACTCCCCGGTGGCCTTCACGTCGGTCATGCCGACTCCTCCTCGCGCGGGGCGGGCAGCTTCGCCTGCTCCTCCACCGG
>NZ_BONX01000015.1 GCF_016862935.1 Plantactinospora mayteni | reverse complement strand
TGCTTCGGGACGGCCGGCTCCGCTGCCGGGGTGGCCGGGGCCGATCCGGGCGGCGGCACCGGGTTGACGCACCGGTACGTCCGGTCGGTGTGGGTCAGCGCGAGCTGCGGCGGCTGCCCGAGACACGCCTCCACCTGCCGGTCGCAGCGCGGCGCGAAGGCGCAGCCGTCCGCCCAGGGCAACACGTCCCGGACCGAGCCCCGGATCGGCGAGAGCCGTTCGCCCCGCCCGGCGTCCAGCCGGGGAATCGAGCCGAGCAACCCCACCGTGTACGGGTGCCTCGGCTCGGCGAAGAGCGGCTTGCGGCGGGCGGTCTCCACCACCCGGCCGGCGTACAGCACGTTGACGGTGTCGCACATCCCGGCGACCACACCCAGATCGTGGGTGATCATCACCAGGGCGGTGCCGGAGTCGCGTACCAGATCCTTGAGCAGTTCCAGGATCTGCGCCTGGATGGTCACGTCGAGCGCCGTGGTGGGCTCGTCGGCGATCAGCAGCCGGGGGCGGCAGGCGACCGCGATCGCGATCAGCGCCCGCTGGCGCATCCCGCCGGAGAGCTGGTGCGGATATTCCTTGAGCCGCCGGTTCGGGTCCGGGATGCCGACCCGGTCCAGCAGTTCGGCGGCCTCCTTGCGGGCCGCGTCGCCACTGAGCCCACGGTGCCGGGCCAGTACCTCGGTCACCTGCCGGCCGATCGGGATCACCGGGTTGAGCGAGGAGAGCGGGTCCTGGAAGATCATCGCGACGTCCCGGCCCCGGATGTCCCGCATCGTCCGCCGGTCGACCCGGAGCAGGTCGGTACCGTCGAAGTCGGCCCGGCCCTCGACCGAGATCCCGGGCTGCCGGGGCAGCAGCCCCATCAGCGCCAGCGAGGTCACGCTCTTGCCGCAACCGGACTCGCCGACCAGCCCGACGACCTCGCCCGCGTTCACCGCGAACGAGACACCGTCGACCGCCCGGACCGTACGCTTTCCGCGCTGGCGGAACGTGACGGAGAGATCGTCCACATCAAGCAGTGCCATGACAGATCACTTCCGCAGCTTCGGGTCGAGGGCCTCGCGCATCGCCTCACCGAGCAGGGTGAAGCCCAGCGCGGTGATGATGATCCCGACCGCCGGATAGATCGCCAGCGCCGGCCGGATGCCCAGGTACGGCTGCGCGTCGGCGAGCATCACGCCCCACTCCGGTATCGCCGTGTCCGGGTTGCCGAGGCCGAGGAAGGAGAGCGCCGCCGCCTCGATGATCGCGGTGGCCAGGGTCAGGGTGGCCTGCACGATGACCGGGGCCAGCGAGTTCGGCAGTATGTGGCCGAGCGCGATCTTCGAGCGGCGTACCCCGAGCGAGGTCGCGGCGAGTACGTAGTCGCTGTTCGCCTGGGCGATCATCGCGCCGCGCAGCAGCCGGGCGAAGACCGGTACCGAGACCACGCCGACCGCGATCATCACGGTGGTCAGGCTGGCGCCGAGCAGTGCCGCGATGCTGACCGCGAGCAGCAGGCTCGGCAGCGCCAGCATCATGTCGACGATCCGCATCAGTGTGGTGTCGACCCAGCGCCCCCAGCGCCCGCCGAGCCCGGCGGCGGCACCGGCGACGCCGCCGACCAGGGCGCCGATCGCCAGACCGATCAGCGTGGAGACCACGCCGACCAGCAGGGTCTGCCGGGCCCCGACGATCAGCCGGCTGAACTCGTCCCGGCCCTGGTGGTCGAAGCCGAGCCAGTGGTCGCCGGAGGGGCCGGGGATGATGCCCTGGCCCGACTTGACCAGGCCCTCCCGGATCCCGATGGTGTCGGTCGGCCCGAACGGCACGAAGAACGGCCCGACGATCGCGACCAGCAGGAAGATGCCGAGTACGACGGCACCGACGATGGCCGCCGGGTTGCGCCGGAGCCGGCGGAACGCCTCCTGCCAGAGGCTGACGCCGCGCTCCTCGTCGCGGGCCGCGGAGAGTTCGCCGAGCCGGTCGAGCTTCTCGGCCTTCTTCCTGGCCCGTTCGGTGATCGTCATCGGGCCCACCATCCGTTCGCGACTACGGTGCTCACGCGCTGCGCCGGCCCTCTCATCGGAGCCCGCCTTCGTTCGCGACTGCGGGACTCGCAAGCTCATTCCTCGCGCTCACCGGACCCTCACCCTCGGGTCGATCAGGCTGTACGACAGGTCGACCAGCAGGTTCACCAGTACGAAGAGCACCGCAATGATCATGATGAAGCCCATCAGCACCGGATAGTCCCGCTGGCTGATCGAGTCGGCGATGAACGCCCCGATGCCGCTGAACGCGAAGACCGTCTCGGTGAGTACCGCGCCGGAGAGCAGACCGCCGGTGAGCAGGCCGATCGTGGTGGCCACCGGCAGCATGGCGTTGCGCAGCACGTGCCGGCGGCGTACGACCCGCTCGGTCAGGCCCTTGGCCTCGGCGGTCCGGACGAAGTCCTCGCCGAGTACCTCCAGCACGCTCGCCCGGGTGATCCGGACGATGATCGCCAGCGGGATGCTGGCCAGGGCGAGGCCGGGGAGCACGAGATGCCAGAGCGCGTCGGCGGCGGCGTCCCACTCCCGGGTCATCAGTCCGTCCAGGACGAAGAAGTTGGTGATCCGGGTCGCCTCGATCGTCGGGTCCTGCCGGCCGCTGGCCGGGAAGAGGTGCAGGTTCTCCGCGAAGATCGCCTTGAGCACGTAAGCCAGGAAGAAGACCGGGATGCAGACCCCGATCAGCGATCCGGCCACCGAGACGTGGTCGAGGAGCCGGCCGCGACGGCGGGCGGCGAGGTAGCCGAGCGGGATGCCGACCAGGATCGCGATGATCATCGCGGTCGTGGCCAGTTCGACGGTACCCGGGAAGCGTTGCAGGAACTCGGTGGTCACCTCGCGCTTGGTGGCGATCGAGGTGCCCAGGTCGAGCCGGAACATGCGCTGCATGAACCGGCCGTACTGCACCAGGACCGGCTCGTCGAGCCCGAGGTTGTCCCGGATCGCGGCGCGCATCTCCGGGGTGCCACGCTCGCCCAGGATCGCGGTCTCCGGGCCGCCGGGCAGCCGGTGCAGCCAGATGAACAACAGGATGGAGAGCCCGAAGAGCGCGGGTATCAGCTGCAACAGGCGTCTGACGATGAACCGGAACACGGGCGGCCTCTGGCGGGGTGCGGAGGGTCGCGCGGGCGGGCGCTCGGCTGACCTCCGGCCGGGGTCTACCGGCCGGGATCAGGGCGCGCCCGCCCGCGGTCCCTTTTCTCTATGTCAGGACTTGAACTCGGCGGTGGCGAACCGCTCGTCGGTGAGCGGGCTCGCCTTGACGCCGGTCACGTCCTTACCGAACACGATCGCCGGCGGCGAGTGCGAGATCGGCACACCCGGCAGGAACTTCATGACCTCGGCGTTGAGCTCCTTGTAGACCTCGTACCGGGCGGTGGCGTCCGCGGTGGTGTCGGCCTTCTTGAACAGCTCGAACAGCGCCGGGTTGTTGAAGCCCCACTCCGGCTTCTGCCGGTCGAACATGGTGCCGATGAAGTTGTAGCCGTCGCCGTAGTCACCGGTCCAACCCAGGAAGTGCAGGTCGTGCTCGGTGCCGGTGCTGGTGGCGTTGAGGTAGTCCGGGGTCCACTTCAGCGGGATCGGCGTGATCTTGATGCCGACGGCCTGGAGGTCGGCCGAGAGCAGCTCGAAGAGGTCCTTCGGGTTCGGCATGTACGGCCGGGTGACCTCGGTCGGGTAGTGGAACCGCAGCGTCAGGTTGCTGGCGCCCGCCTCGGCGAGCAGCTGCTTGGCCTTCTCCACGTTGTAGTCGTACGTGGTGACCTGCGGGTTCCAGCCCTCCACCGTGTCCGGCATGAACTGGGTGGCGACCTTGGCGCCCGGGGGCAGCTTCGAGTCGACCAGCGCCTGCCGGTTCAGGGCGTACGCGATCGCCTGCCGGACCCGGAGGTCCTTGAGCTTCGGGTTCCCGCCGTTCTGGTTCATCGCCAGGTAGAGGATGTTGAACGCCGGGCGGGTCAGCATGTTGAAGCCCTCGCTCTTCAACGGCTCGACGTCCGCCGGACCGACCAGGTCGTAGCCCTGGATGTCGCCGGAGCGCAGCGCCTGCTTCCGGGCGTTCTCGTCCGAGATGGTCTTGAAGATGAGGGTCTTCAGCTTGGCCTTCTGCGTGCCGCCGTACTCCTCGTTCCGCTCCAGGGTCAGCGTCTTGTTGGCGATGTCCCAGGACTTGAACTTGAACGGCCCGGTGCCGGTCGGGTGCTCCATCGCGTACGACGGGTACTGGATGTTGTCCGCGCTACCGCCGATGGTGCTGGCCTGGTACTGCTCCAGCGCCTTCGGGCTGTGGATGGAGAACGACGGCAGCATCAGCGCGGCCGGGACCTTGCTGGAGACGCGGGTGAAGGCGAGATCGACGGTGGTCGCGTCCTTGGCGGTGCAGGACTTGAAGAGGCTCGGCGGCAGGTCGTCCCGCTCGTTGGCGGCGAAGCCACCCATCACGTCCTGCCAGTACGGCGTGACGTCCGGGCTCTGCATCAGACCCTTGGCGTTGTACCAGCGGTTGAAGTTGACGCAGACCGCCTCGGCGTTGAAGTCCGTACCGTCGTGGAACTTCACGCCCGAGCGGAGCTTGAAGGTCCAGACGGTGCCGGTCGCGTCCGGGGTCCAGGTCTCGGCCAGGCCGGGCGTGATCTTGGTGCCACCCTCCTCGGGGCGGACCAGCGTCTCGAAGACCTGACGGGCGACCCGCAGCGACTCACCGTCACTGGCCAGGCTGGGGTCGAGCACCTTCGGGTCGCCGGCCACGCCGAAGACCAGGGTGTCCTTCTGGCTTGCGCCCGAATCGCCGCGGTCGCTCTCGGCACAGCCGGCTACCGCGAGGGCCGCGACCGCTACGGCCGCGATGGCGACCTTCGGTCTTGGTGCACGCATGGTGCTTCACCTCGTCCTGTGGATACGACAAACGCGGTGACGGGGGCCACCGATGGCGAGACATTAGCCGCCGTGCGGACCGGGCGGAAACGGCCCGCGAATGGGTTGGTACCGGATCGTGTCTTTACCGTCATGGCACCAGCGACAGAGCGTCGCGCGCAGTCGACAATCGGGGCCTTTGTCCGGATCTGGCTATGCGAATTTGTTACATCGTCCGTCGGGTTGATCACAAGCGATGTCAGACGGACGGCGGGGTCGCCAGCGGGTCTGAACGGCGGTGGAACGAAGCCCGTCGGAAGGCTGAACAAGGGCGGCCGGCCCCGCACCGGAGGGGGTGGTGCGGCGCCGGCCCGGAAGACCTCGGCCAGCAGGTCAGACCCGCGCGACCAGCACATCAGACGGAACGGCCAGCCGGTCAGACCGTGCGGAGAGCACGGGTCAGACCGCGCGAGCGGGTCAGACGGCGCGGCGGCCCTCGAAGGCGCGGCCCAGGGTGATCTCGTCGGCGTACTCCAGGTCGCCGCCGACCGGCAGGCCGCTGGCGAGCCGGGTCACCGCGATGCCCATCGGCTTGACCATCAGGGCCAGATAGGTGGCGGTGGCCTCGCCCTCGGTGTTCGGATCGGTGGCCAGGATCAGCTCGCGGACCGAGCCGGTGCCGAGCCGGGCCAGCAGTTCCCGGATCCGCAGGTTGTCCGGGCCGACGCCCTCCAGCGGGTTGATCGCGCCGCCGAGCACGTGGTAGCGGCCCCGGAACTCGCCGGTCCGCTCGATCGCCACCACGTCCTTGGGCTCCTCGACCACACAGAGCACCTCTTCGCTCCGGCGTGGGTCGCGGCAGACCCGGCACTGCTCGGACTCGGCGACGTTGTAGCAGACGGTGCAGAACCGCACCAGCTCCTTGACCCGGCGCAGCGCGGTGGCCAGCCGGGTGACGTCGGCCGGATCGGCCGAGAGCACATGGAAGGCAATCCGCTGGGCGCTCTTCGGACCGACCCCCGGCAGGCGCCCCAACTCGTCGATCAGATCCTGGATGGCACCCTCGTACATCGCGGGGTGGCTCAGAAACCGGGCAGGCCGAGGCCGCCCATGCCGCCGGTGACCGGGCCCATCTTCTCCTCGGTCAGCTTGCGTACCTCGTCGTGGGCGTTGTGCACGGCCGCCAGCACGAGATCTTCGAGGGTCTCGACGTCCTCCGGGTCGACCGCCTTCGGGTCGATCTTGATGGCCTTGACCTCGCCGGCACCGGAGATGGTCACGGTGACCAGCCCGCCCCCGGCCGTACCGGTCAGCTCCGCCTCGGCCAGCTCCGCCTGCGCGGCGGCGAGCTGCTGCTGCATCTTCTGCGCCTGCTTCATCATCTGTTGCAGGTTGGGCTGTCCACCCGGGCGCACGGCGACTCCTCGGTTGCGGAAACTGGTCGCGTCCAGCCTAGTCGGACCGGTCGCGGACGGCTCGACGGCCCGCGCCCGGCCGGCAGGACGGATCGGTGACGTCAGGCCGCCCCACCGCCATCACCCTGGCCACCGAGGTCCTCGACGGCGGGCCGCTCACCGGACCGGTGGTGGACGTCGGCCAGCAGACGCGGCTGCTGCTTGAGGTCGACTACTGAGAGGTCGGCTACTTGAGGTCGACCTCGCCGATCCGCTCCGCGCCGAGGGTCTGCTGCAACAACTGCACCGCCTGCTGTTCACTGGTCTGCCGGGCGGTCCGCTCGTCGATCACCTCGTCGAGGGGCTCGTCACCCGGGTCGAAACCCTCGTATCCGACCCCCGCCGACGGGCGCGCGCCGTCGTATTCGGGGTCGTAGGGCGGCTCGCCGGCCCAGTCCCGGTCCGCCGTCCGCTCCGGGGCCGGGGCGGGTTTCGGTGCCCGGCCGGCCGCCGCCGCCCGGGCCGCCGCGAGCCCGGAACTGACCGCGCCGCCGCCCGCTCCTCCGCTGGTACGCCCACCGTTCGCCGCCCCGACTCCGTCGCTGCCGGCGCCGTGACCGGCGGGTACGCCGTTACCGCCGACCGTGGTCCCGTTGCCGCCGGTCGGGCCGCCCCTGCCCGCCGGCCGGACACCGTTGCCGCTCGACGCGCCGGTGCCGTTGGTACGGGTACCGGCGCTGCCGGTCGGGCCACTGCCGGCCGCCGGCGCACCGCTGCCGCCCTCGCCCGGATGTCGAGCGTCACCTCGTCCGGTCGGGGAGGACGAGACTCCGGGTGTCGTACCCGTCGTGGGGGCGGGACCGTTGCCGCCGGGTGGGGTCGGCTCCGGCCAGTCGTCGTCGGCCGATCCGCTCGGCGCGGTGCCACCTGGTCGGGCCGGTTCCGGCCAGTCGTCGTCATCGGCGCTGGACGGCGCACCGCTGCCCGAGCCGGAGGCGCCGGTCGTGCGCTCCCGGCCACCGGTCGCGCCCCGGCTGCCGCCGGACGAGGCCGAGCCGTTGCCGCCGTTCCGGGGCTGGGTGCTGTTCGTGGTCGGTCCGCTGCCGGTCGCCTGCCGGGGCGGGGCGGTCGGTGCCGGTCCACGCTGCTCGCCGGCCACCTCGCAACGGATCTGCCAGCGCCCGCCCAGCTCCTCGTAGAGGGCGTCGGTGAGTACACCGGAGGCGTTGGCGAGCATCTGGGCGAGTACCGGAGACTTGACGGTGAGGACCAGGGTGTCGCCGTCGAGGTCGCGTACGACCGCATCGCGCATCAGGGCGGCTATCCGCTTGTTGCTGCGGTTGACCATGCCGACGACATCGCCCCAGACCCGGCGTACGGCGGCGGCGTCGAGGTCGCCCGTCGGCTCGGCACCGGCCGGTACCGGATCCGGGGTGGCCGGGTCGGGCATCACCGCCTCCGGCGGGACCGGCCGCCGAGCCGGCTGCTCCGGGGCGGCCGGGTGCTCCACGGCTGCTCCGGCGGGCGCCTGGCTGGGCCCGGGTGCGGCGGTTTCGGGTACCTCCCGAGGGGGAGCGATGGGCGCGGCGCTGGCTGCGGCCGGCGGTGCGGGAGCGGTCGCGGGGGGCGTGCCCGGGTCTACGGCGGCGGCCGGCGGGCGGCTGGCGGCGGCGGGCGGGGCGGCGTCGCCGGAGAGGGTGAGGCGGCGCTCCACGCGTTCGAGGCGTTGCAGCAGGCTGCCGGTGGAGTCCTCGGCGCCGGGCAGCAGCATCCGGGCGCAGATCAGTTCGAGCAGCAGTCGCGGGGCAGTGGTGCCGCGCATCTCGACCAGGCCGTTGTGCACGATGTCGGCACAGCGGGACAGTGTGGCCGGGCCGAGCCGTTCGGCCTGGGCGGCCATCCGCTCGGCCTGGTCGGCCGGGCCGTCGATCAGGCCCTTGGCGACCGCGTCCGGCACCTGCCGCATGACGATCAGGTCACGGAGCCGTTCGAGCAGGTCGGAGGCGAACCGGCGCGGATCGTGCCCGGCCTCGGCGACCCGGTCGATGGTGGCGTACGCGGCAGCGCCGTCCCCGGCGGCCAGCGCGTCGCACATCTCGTCGATCAGGGCGACGTCGGTCACCCCGAGCAGGGCGACCGCGCGGGAATAGCTGACCCCCTCCGGGCCGGCACCGGCGATAAGTTGGTCGAGCACCGAGAGCGAGTCCCGGGCACTGCCGCCGCCGGCCCGGACGACGAGCGGGAAGACCGCCGGCTCGATCTTGACGCCCTCGGCCGAGGCGAGCTGCTCCAGGTAGGGGCGGAGCACGCCCGGCGGGATCAGCCGGAACGGGTAATGATGGGTCCGCGACTTGATCGTGCCGAGGACCTTCTCCGGCTCGGTGGTGGCGAAGATGAACTTGACGTACTCCGGCGGCTCCTCGACCAGCTTGAGCAGGGCGTTGAAGCCCTGGGTCGAGACCATGTGCGCCTCGTCGATCACATAGATCTTGAAGCGGCTGCTGGCCGGCGCGAAGAAGGCACGTTCGCGCAGCTCGCGGGCGTCGTCCACGCCACCGTGGCTGGCCGCGTCGATCTCGATCACGTCGATCGAGCCGGCCCCGTCGGCGGCCAGGCTCTTGCAGGAGTCGCAGACCCCGCACGGCTCCGGGGTCGGCCCCTGCGCGCAGTTGAGCGATCGGGCCAGGATCCGGGCGCTGGAGGTCTTGCCGCAGCCACGTGGACCGGAGAAGAGGTAGGCGTGGTTCAACCGACCGGTACGCAACGCCTGGGACAGCGGCTCGGTGACGTGCTCCTGCCCGATCACCTCGGCGAACGTGCGGGGCCGGTACTTGCGGTAGAGCGCCAGTGCCACTCGTCCCGCCTCCTCTCGACCGGGCCATTCTCCACCCGGTGCCGCGCTGCCGCGTGCCAGGTTGTCACGCGCGCCCGACGTTTTCACGTCGATCACGCGGGCCGGGTGGTGGGTGCCGGACCCGGGGTGATCATGGTCGGGCGGGTGGTGTGGCGCGCCTGGTCGGCCGGGCCGGGTTGGGCCGTACCCCGGCTGGGCCGGCGACCTCGGGCCTGGCCAGAGGGCTGATCAGGGACGTTCGGGGGAAGACAAGGCCCCCCGTGCACCCGCCAGAGCCCGCTTATCCTTGCTGCCTTCCGGCCCTGGGGAGGTTCACGAGGTGACGCCACACGGGGGGTGCCGCCAAGTGTACCCGGCCGGCTGTGGGATCTTCGGGGGGATGGGCGGGGTGGGCGTACGCCGGGGAGCCTGTATCCTGTCGGACGGAGGATTCGCCTAGAGGCCTAGGGCGCACGCTTGGAAAGCGTGTTGGGTTCACACCCTCACGAGTTCGAATCTCGTATCCTCCGCTCACCTGAGCAGCATCAATGCCCGGTAGGTCGTAACGGACCCACCGGGCGTTGATCTTGTGGTCTCAGTTTCGGTCTCAGTTGACCGGTACGAGTACCCCCGACGAACCTGACCCCTCCGGTGTGGTTGCCGGATCTTAAACCGGGTGCTCCGTCATCAGGCCCGCAGCAGGGCTGCCTGGGCGAACGGCTCGAAGCCCTGCTCGTGGTGCACCACCAGGGCGCCGCCCTCGATGCCGACCGGCCATTCCGGCCAGTCGTCCTCGTACCAGCGCAGATAGCCCATGAAGCCATGATCCGTCTCGTACGTCGCCAGCCAGTCGAACAGCTTCGCCACGATTTCGTGCTGTTCGGGGTGGATCTCCCAGCGGCAGGTGAGCGCCCAGCGACCGCCCCACTCGGTCTCCTCGTGAACCAGCAGGGAGAAGACCACCCCGCCGATGCGTCGAGCCGGGTACGGCTCCCGACCCCACACCGGGTACGGCTCGTTGATCGTAACCGGGTTCCCGTCTTCATCGATGTCCGTGTTCGTGAAGTCGGTGATGATGGTGAACTCCTCGGGCTGCGGCCCGAGGCCCAGGTGCCAGCGCAGTTCGGCGATCTCTGTGTCGGACAGGTCGCCGGACAGGTTCATCGATACCAGGAATTCCCGGATGTCTGCCATGGGCGCGCATGCTAACCGAGATGACATGCCCCGATCGGCCGGCCTTCGGTCCAGGTCATCGATCTGGCGTCTCGGTCGCTGCAGGACCTGTTCTCCGGCAAGCACCGCGTCTGCGGGATGAACGTGCAGGCCGTGGCCGTCCACGCGGTATGTTCACCACCCGATTCCGCCTCCCCCCAACTGGTGGAGAACGATCGACCACCAGTCGTCCGCTAGCTCGAACGAGTGCGGATCAATCTTCATCAGCGTGTTCCTTAGCTCTTCGAGTTGCTCTTCCCTGCGGGCCGGATCATCCGCCGCACGGGTCCGGTGGAGTTCGATCCGGTAGAGGAACTCGACGAATTCGCTCAGGTTGTTGTTCACGATCTCGCCTCGCGGCCGCGTCCCCTCCAACTGGGCCAGTGTGATGAAACCTTCGTACGCGGACACGGAGAACCGCATCCCGGGGTCACCGGGCGGCCCGCCGATGATGACCTCTCGGTGCTCCTTGCCGTCCCGCGTCGTGACATCGATAATGCGCAGGAACTCGGGCCCGCCCTGCACGTCGGTCGTGAAGAACGGCGAACTGAGCCGAGGGAGCCCGACCATCGTCAACACCTCCGCGTCCGCTGCGCGGAGCCGAAGACGCTCGACATCCTCTGACGACACGGTGACAAGCTTTTCGGAGCCGTACAGCTCCACCATGTCCTGGCGCATGACCATATTTTCCTTCTCCTTGACCCTTTGGATGGCAGCGTGGTGGTACGTACTCCGCGTCGACTACCTCGGTCGGGCCGTGCGCGGCCCGACTCGCCTGGAAATCAGCTCACTCGGAGCCGGTGCCGGAAACGCGTGCGCCGTCCTCGGCGCGCTTCTCCACTTCGACCGACGAACCGACTTCGACCGAGGAACCGACCTCCACCGAAGATCCGGCAGCGGCAGCGGCGGCGAAGGCGCGGCAGGCTCGGATGACCTCCAGGGCGTCGGGCTGGATCCGGGCGGTGTCGAAGAGGAATCCCGGTGGCCGACGGGAGAGCACCGGATACTCGTCGTCGCCGTCGATTCCGAGCCGGCGTTCGGGATCGGGAACGCCCGGCATCTCCCAGGCCACGAAGCTGCGGTACGTCACCCTGAAGCCGTGCGGAGGGTTCCAGACGGTCGCCACGAGGGGCCGGACGTGTGCGATCTCCGCCCACGGGATCGGCTCGGGTGTCCCGGCCCGAACGAGGCGTACGCCATCGGGGGCGAGCAGCGCCAGCGGCCTGCGTGACTGCGCGTACCCGGCCACCGCCGCCAGGGCCAGCAGGATCCCGAGTACGAGGTAGGGCCAGGAGCCCAGCCGCAGCAGGCTCTCGCCCCGCGCGAAGTTCCAGAAGCAGAGCAGGGAGAGGAACAGTTGCCAGATCCAGGAGAGCAGCGGCCGGCGGAGGCGGATCGCCATCGGCACCATCGGCACCGACGGCGGTTCGACCGTTCCGGCAGGCTCGTTCTCGACCAGCACCGCGAGGTTGGCGGCTGTGATGTCGGCCGGTGACCGGCTCAGCCTGCGGGCGGCCCCGACTACCACCGTCAAGGGCAGCACCAGGACGGCGGTGACCACGAGCCCTTCGCCCCAGCCGGTCATCGTGGCCAGTGGTGCGAAGCTGCTGGCGGCAAAGCCGGCGGCGAACACCAGCGCCACGTAACAGCCCGCGAGCAACCCGGTCCGGGTCAGGCGAGCCCGCCCCGCCCAGGCCACGGCCGCCTCCGCGACGGCGGGATCCGGATGCCCGTCGCCGCTCCCCGCTCGACGGCGGACCTCGGCCCGTACGCTCGCCGGAAGCGCTCGCCAGCCCTGATCGCCCCGCAGACCCACCACGCCACCCCGCTTCGTCGGCCGTCGGCCGTCGGCCGATTCAGAGGATATTCGTGCTGCCCGGGGTCCCGGCGATACCAACCCGGGAGTTCGCCGGCCGGCGCCCACGGCAGCCGGAATGACGACGGATCCCCGTGCGCCCTGCGCGGGCGGACGGGGATCCGGGGGTACGGCGGAGCCGGCGCAGGTCAGGCGCAGATCGCGTACGCCTTGACGGCCCAACTGTTCCCGTAGCCGCCCTCCTCCTCGGCGCCGGTCACGGTGACCGTGGTGGACGAGTTCGCCCACATCGCGGTCATCCGGACCTCGCCCTGGCCGTTGTCGATCTCGCCGCCGACGCCGTGTACCCGCTTGCCCTCCGGGCACCGCGCGACCGCCGTCTTCGGGGTGTTCGAGTCCAGCGTCCCGAAGCCGGTGACCCGGACCAGTCCGGCCGGCGGGGTCGCGCAGATCGCCTTGCCGACCATGGTCCAGTTGTCGAGGTAGTCGGGGCCGCCGTCCTCCATGCCGGCCACCGTGATCTTGGTCAGGTCGGCGCTCGGCCGCAGGTCGTCGATGACCACCCGGCCCATCCCGCCGGACATGTCGGCGCCGAGACCGAGGACCTTCTTACCGGGCGGGCACTCGACGTCCATCGTCTTGCCGACGTTGGAGTTGTTGTCCGAGAGCTGGGTCCGGGTCTCCAGGCCGGCCGCTTCCGGTGCGCAGAGCGCGCTGGTGGTGATCGACCAGTCGCCGCCGAACCCGTTGCCGTCCTCCCGACCGGTCACCGAATATCCTCCGCCGCCGAACAGCGGCAGCATGGTGTCCATTGTCACCTGACCGTTCCCGTTGTCGCTCACGATCCGCCCGCCGCCGCCGAGCACCGTCGTGCCGACCGGGCACTGCGCGTTCGTCGTCTTCCAGTCGCTGTTGCTCGGGCCGCCCGTCACCTTCAACATCAGGCCGGGGACCGCGCTGGCCGGCGCGACCAGCGCCAACTGGGTCACCAGCAACGCGGCGGACGCCAGGCCCGCCGTGGTGGCGATCCGTCGGGTACGCCCAGCACCATTCCGTCGTACGTACATCGGGCAGCTCTCCTCATTTCTCGTTCCCTGTTCGGGCGCCCGTACTGTCAATTCCCCGACAGTTCCCCGAACTCACTTTCTTTCGGGGCCGAACCGCCTCCGACCTGGGTTCTCCCGGCCGACAACGACGTTACGAGATAGAGGTCCACACTCGACTCACCAATTCGTGCCGCCCTTCCGGGTAGCCGAGAAAGAGACCCGACACCGGCAACCGGCGTACGGCGGCGGTCGGGGCTTGGACGGTAACGCTGCGACGACACGTAAGCCACGCCGGCGACACGTAGGCCACGAATTGTGGGTGCCGCCGGATGCTCCCGAGGCGACGACTGGTCCTCGAGAGCATTCGGCCTGGGCGGTCGGCTGTCGACCACCCCTTGCCGAAGAGCCTCCCCGGGCGGGTTACCGCGGTTCGGCGCGCCGTTTCACGGCGTACCGGCAGGCTGTCGGCGTACCGCGGGAGTGTCGGCGCCGGTCCGGCGCAGGGTGACCCGGATCAGTTCCAGCAGCGCCCCGGCGGCGACCGCGAGCCCGACCGCGATGCCCGGCGCGGTCGTCCCGACCAGGCTCAACTGGAAGAACTCCTGGAGGAACGGCACCACCAGGATGACCGCGAACGCACACCCGAGGGCCAGCACCAGCAGGATCCGCCACCAGGTGTACGGCCGGGCGATGATCGCCACCGCCCAGAGCCCGACCAGGAACAGGGTCAGCGTCGCGGCCGAGGTCTCCGCGGCCAGGTCGCCGCCGTAGACGCTCCGGGCGACCAGGTACGACGTGATCGTCGCCGCCATCGCCACCACCCCGGACGGTACGGCGAACCGCAGCACCCGGCCCACGAAACCGGGCCGGGCCCGCTCGTGGTTGGGCGCCAGCGCCAGGAAGAACGCCGGAATGCCGATGGTCAGCGACGAGATGATGGTCAAATGCCGAGGCAGGAACGGGTACGGCACCTGGCTCAGCACCACGATCACGGCGAGCAGCACCGAGTAGACCGTCTTGGTCAGGAACAGGTTCGCGACCCGCTCGATGTTGCCGATCACCCGCCGCCCCTCGGCGACCACCGCCGGCAGCGCGCCGAAGTTGTTGTCCAGCAGCACGATCTGGGCCACCGCCCGGCTGGCCGGACTGCCCGAGCCCATCGCCACCCCGATGTCCGCGTCCTTGAGCGCGAGTACGTCGTTGACCCCGTCCCCGGTCATCGCCACCGTGTGCCCGGCGCCCTGGAGCGCCGCGACCATGTCCCGCTTCTGCTGCGGCCCGACCCGGCCGAACACCGTGTGCCGCTGCACCACCTCGGCGAGTTCCGCCGGATCGGTGGGGAGTTCCCGGGCGTCGACCGGGTGCTCGGCACCGGGCAGTCCGAGGGTACGGGCCACCGCGCCCACCGACAGCGCGTTGTCGCCGGAGAGGACCTTCACCGCCACGCCCTGCTCGGCGAAGTAGCGCAACGTGTCGGGCGCCTCCGGGCGGAGCCGCTGGGCGAGCACCACCAGCGCGACCGGGTGCACCGGCTCCGGCGCCAACCCGTCGGCGGTGGTGGTCCGGGCCAGCAACAGCACCCGTAGCCCCCGGGCACCGTACTCGTCCGCCTCGGTCAGCGCCGGGTGCCCGGCCGGCAGCAGTACGTCCGGGGCGCCGAGCCGCCACTGCGCGCTGATCCCGTCCGGGTCGGTGAGGGTGGCCCCGCTCCACTTCCGGACCGACGAGAACGGGATCCGCTCCCCGATCCGCCACCCCGCCGTCGACCCCGTTCCGCTCGGCGGCGCCGGGTACGCCTCGACGATCGCCCGCAGGCTGGCGTTCGGCCGCTCGTCGGCGGCGCCGAGCAGACCGAGCAACTCCGGAACCGGGGCGGTCGGGTCGAGCTGGCGTACCTCGGCCACCGCCATCGCCGCGTCGGTGAGCGTGCCGGTCTTGTCCAGGCAGACCACGCTGACCCGGGCCAGTCCCTCGATCGCCGGCAACTCCTGCACCAGGCAGCGTCGCCGGCCGAGCCGGATCACCCCGACCGCGAACGCCACCGAGGTGAGCAGGACCAGCCCCTCCGGCACCATCGGGACCAACCCGGCGACCATCCGGCGGACCGCCTCCGGCAGGTCGTCGGAGTTGACCAGGTACTGGCTGACGATCAGGGCCAGTCCGGTCGGGACGATCAGCCAGGTGACGAACCGCAGGATGGTGTTGAGCCCGCCGCGCAGCTCCGAGTTGACCAGGGTGAACCGGCTGGCCTCCTCGGCGAGCCGGGCCGCGTACGCCGCCCGGCCGACCTTGGTGGCCCGCATCGCCCCGGCACCGGCAGTGACGAAACTGCCGGAGAGCAGCGGGTCGCCGACCTGCTTCACCACCGGGTCGGCCTCGCCGGTCAGCAGCGACTCGTCGACCTCCAGTTGCTCCGCCTCGACCACCACCCCGTCGACCGCGATCTGGTCGCCGGATCCCAGCTCGATCAGGTCGTCCAACACCAGGTCGGCGGAGGTTACCTCGACGGCGTGACCGTCCCGGCGTACCACCGGGCGGGCCGCGCCGACGATCGCCAGCCGGTCCAGGGTGCGCTTGGCCCGCAGCTCCTGCACCACCCCGATCAGGGTGTTGGCGATGATCACGCCGCCGAACAGGGCATCCTGGATCGGACCCACCGCGAGGATCACCCCGAACAGCACACCCATGATCGCGTTGATCCTGGTGAAGAGGTTCGCCTTGACGATCTCCCCGACGCTCCGCCCGGACCGCACCGGTACGTCGTTGACCTGCCCCGCCGCGATCCGCTCGGCGACCTGGGCAGTACTCAGCCCGGCCTCGGTTGTCAGCATGGGCTCGACGCTACGAACCCGGGCCGCCCCTCGGCTTCGCCCGATCGTCAGCCACCGACCCTGACCTTTCTCAGGGTCGGTGACGCCGGCTTTTCCGGGTCGGCGGGGCGACATCCCGGATCGCCGGGGACTGCTCGGCTGCGTACCGTCGGAGGGTGCGACCTGCGGCTAAGCCAGACCGGTGCGGGGGCCGGCGGCGGCTCTACCGGGCCCTCCTCGGGGACCTGCTGCTCTGGGCGCCGCTGGCCGCCCTGGTGACGTCGGCCTGGACCGGCCACCGGTCGTACCCCCTCGGGTTGCTGCTCGGCGGCCTGGCGGTCTGGGGCGGCGCGGTGGCGGCGGGGCGCCGGCTGCCGCTGGTCCCGCTCTTCGCCGTGGTACTGCTCTGCGCGCTGGACGGAAACTACTGCTTCGGCCTGCCACTGGTCAGCTATCTGCTCGGCCGGCGGATGGCCAGCACCTGGCCGGCGGCGGCGAGCTACTCCGCACTCGCGGTACTGGGCACCCCGCTGGTGCTGAGCTGGTCCGGCTTCGTGGCCTGGGCGACGATGGCCGGCGCGCTGGTCTACGCCGGGCTCTTCCCGTGGCTGGTCGGCCGCTACCGGCGGCAGCAGCGCGCGCTGGTCGCCGCCGGCTGGGAGCAGGCCGAACAGCTCGAACGCGAACAGCGGATGCTGACCCGCGAGGTACGCCTCCGTGAGCGGGCCCGGATCGCCGAGGACATGCACGACTCGCTCGGCCACGAGTTGAGCCTGCTCGCGCTCCGGGCCGGCGCCCTGGAACTCTCGACCGACCTGGACGACCGGACCCGGGCGGTGGCCGGTCAGCTCCGGGCCGGCGCGGCCGCTGCCACCGGGCAGTTGCGGGACATCATCGACGTCCTCCGGGACGACCTCGACCCGACTCACGATGGCGTCCCGGACGCGACGGACGGTGCCGTCCCGACGGGCGATGTTGCCCCGGCAGGCGATGTTGACCTGGCGGGCGATGCTGAGCCGACGAGCGCTGCCGATCCGGTGGCGGGACGGGATCCGGTGGCGGGGCGGGATCCGGTGGCGGGGCGGGATCCGGTGGCGGGGCGGGATCCGATCGCCGGTTCGGGTCTGCGGGCCGATGCTGGGGGTGTCGCCGAACTGGTGCATCGGGCGCGGGCGGCCGGGATGCCGGTGGAACTGCACGACCGGCGCCCGACCGGACCGCTGCCGCCGCTGGTGCGGCGGGCGGTCTATCGGGTGGTACAGGAGTCGCTGACCAACGCCAACAAGCACGCCCCCGGCACGGCGGTCAACGTCCGGCTCGACACCGACGACACCGGGACGGTGCTGGTCAGTGTCACGAACGGCCGGCCGGCCGGTGCGCCGCCGCCCCCGCCGGTTCCGGCCCGGGGCGGGCGCGGCCTGGTCGGTCTCCGCGAGCGGGTACGGCTGGCCGGCGGCACCCTGCACACCGGCGCGCGGGACGGCGGTTTCGAGGTCGTCGCCCGACTGCCCGGCCGGCCCGGTCGCCCGGGTACGGCCGCGCCGGCGGATCCGGTCTCGTCCGGTGCGCTCCCGGCGGCTGACTCGTCCGATGCGCTCCCGGGTGCTGACTCGGCCGCCGACCGGCGTCGCCGGGTGCATCGGGAGGCCCGGCGGGGACTGGTCGCGGCGACGATGGTGCTGGCCACGTTCGCCGGGACCCTCGGCGGCGCTGCCCTCGGCTACTACCTCTACGCGACCAGCAACTCGGTGCTCAGCCCGGCGCGGTACGCAGAACTGCGGGTCGGGCAGGACTGGGCCACCGCACTCCCGCTGCTGCCCCGCCGGGAGATGCTGGAACCGCCGGATCCGGATCCACTGCCGACACCGTCCGGCGCCGACTGCCGGTACTACCGCTCGCACGGCGACGTGCTCCAGCCCCGGCTGGACGTCTACCGGCTCTGCGCCACGCACGGCAAACTGGTGTCGAAGGACCTGCTCCCGGCCTCGTGACCCGATTCCCAAGCGGGCGGCGGTGTCGGGGCGGCGGCCGTGGTCGAGGGGTCACCGGTGCTGGACCCAGATGTTGGGTTCGACGTAGGTACCCTGGTCGGCGTCGAGGTCGACGTGCAGCGTACTCAGGCCGTCAGGGATCACGTACTCGCCGGAGTCGGGGTATTCCAGGCCGGTCCAGTGCTGCCACTCAGCGACGCTGCCCCTGATCACCTGCGACCGGGGCGCCGTCGCCAGGATCCGCCCACCCGACCTGAGGTGGGTACGCAGCCACGGGTCGAAGGGCGTGCCGTCCGGCCGGAGCCAGTCGGCGTACCGGTCGATCGGGGTGAGCGGGTAGCGGGCCTTGCGGGTCGGTCGGACCGGGCAGATCACCCGGTGCCGGGCCGGGGCGAGGTCGCCGAGTGCCCGTAGCAGTCTCCCGGCCAGTCCCCGACCCTGCCGCTCGGGGCGGACCTGTGCGGCGAGGATCGCGAGCGTGTCCGGCGGTTCACCGGCGTCGTACGCGTCGAGGGCCCGGGCGAGCGAGTCGGTGTAGCCGGTCGGCAGGTCGTCGACGGTACCGGTCCAGCGCAGCGGCACCGCCCAGCCGGCGGCCACGATCTCGGCATTCGTCTCGAGGCTGGCGTCGTCCTCCTCCGCCTGGTTCGGGACGTCGGCATCGTGCTCCGCCTGATCCCGGACGTCGGCGTGGTGCCTCGGCTGGTTCGGGACGTCGTCGAGGAGCACGAGTTCCAGGCCGGCAAAGAGCTGTCGGATCCGGCCGAGGTGTCGAGCGGCCTCCTGGTCGTGGAAGACGAACTCCGGCCAGCCGTTGTCGAGCCAGGCCAGTGCCGCTGCGGGTCGAGGCCGGGCGTGCAGCGGTTCGGCGATGATCACCATCACCGGATTGTGCCGACGCGGTCGGCGCGGCGTAACCGATTTCTCTCGTACACATGTGCTATCCACAGGGTGTGGATGCGGATCCACCACCCCGGCGAACTGGGCGAATCGGGGATAAACTACGCTGTGTCGCCGGAGGGTTGCATGGAGGCACGAAAAGTCGTACGTCTGGTCGCCGTACTCGTGGCGGGTGCGGTGGCGCTCTGTCATGCGTACCGGACGTTCTCGGACGAGCCGGCGACGGCACCCGGGTACGGGCCGAACGTCCTCCATCTCCAGGGTGTCCGCGATGTCGAGTTCGGCGACACCGAGCAGGAGTTGCTCCGGCGCGGCGAACTCCACGCCGAACCCGCCCCCGCCTGCGGCCCGAGCCTGACCGACCCGGTCACGGTCAGCCCGGTCTTCGCCGACGACCGGCTGGTGCTGCTCTGGGCCAGCCCACCGGTGCGTACCCCGGAAGGGGTCACCGCCGGCACCCCGGTCGACCAGGTCGAGGCCGCCTATCCGGCCGCCACTCGGCTGACCGCGCCGCCCGGCAGCTACCGCTACGACGGGCTGCTGGCGATGCAGGGCGACCGGGCCTACCTGTTCCTGCACGACGGACGGACGGTCCGGAAGACCGTCGCCGGCTACACCGACTACGCGAAGCGCCTCTTCGACGAGGGCTTCGGCACCTGCTGACAGCAGTACGGACAAGCCGACATCCGGGAGTCGAGTGGGGACGGGGCGACATCCCGGAGACGCGGTCGGTCGACAGCCCTCACCGATCTGGCGGGGGTCGCCGAATCACCGATCCACATCGGGTTCGCATTCGCCGACGACAACGTCACGGCTGATCAGATATAGCCGCCGTAAATGGAACTTCCACGGATGGCCGGGGCATGATACCGGGCAAATCCGCAGCTCCCGCGTTGGTTTGTGAATGAACATGCATGACAGGAGAAGTCATCGTGGGGAACCCGCAAGAATTGCTATCTGACCCGGTCCGACGGAGGAGTCACGGATGGCGGTTCGCGAAACCCACGCCTCGGCCGAACTGGGGCGCCGACTCGGTCGGCCGGTACTGCTCGCCGTGTCCACGGTTCTCCTCGGTGGGACCCTCCTCGTCGCGACAGTATCTCCCGCCATCCTGAATCGGTTCTACAGCGGTCAGGACGACTATTCACAGGCCAGTGACGTCGGGCAGGCGTACGGCGCCGCCTCCGCACTGCTTGCCGCGCTCGCCCTGCTGGTCGTCTGCGCCTCGCTGGCCGTGCAGTACAACCAGTTCAGGTATGAACGGGTGCAGGCCGTCTACCACCGCACCGACGACCTCGTGCAGCTCGCCGTCGAGAATCCGGAGTACTGCCAGTGCTGGGGCGCCCGGGTCTCACCGGACCACGTGGACGAACGGCTCTTCTACTATTGCAGCCTGGTCATCAAGTCCTGGACTCGGGCATGGGAACGCAGGGGGCTGACCGAGCCGGAGGCGCGCAACTTCCTGGCGCAGTTCTTCGACAGCGAGGTCCCCCGACTCTTCTGGCAACGGCACGGCGACTGGCATCTGCACCGCAAGCCACGTACCCGGGCGGCCCGGTTTATGGCACTGGTCAACGAGGAGTATCTCTGTGCCGTCAAGGCCGGCCCGCCTTCGCGGTCGTACGAGCCGCCGACCTTCCCGGTCAATCCGCCCTGGGACGGCCTGCACAAGGCGGCCCGACTCGGCGACAAGGTCGTACGCCCACAGCGGCGCCGAGAGTCGCGGGCGAGAGAATAAGGCCGTAAGACCCATCTATTTGGCGGCATCCGGAGCATCGAAGGCGTCGTCCTTGATTCCGGCGATGAGATCGCGCCAGACACCGCGTCCGATCAGAAGCACGTCCGCCGGACGTTGAGAATTGCGTAACGCGACTCCGGTCCCGCTGAGAGCGAACTCGACACAATGATGTTCGGTCACGCACCGCGAACTGCGCCGCCACGTTGGCCAGTGCACAACCGTACGGTCGGAGGCCACCGGTGTTCCCTCCTTGCCTGCGAAGACTCGCCCAGTGGGACTACTCACCCGTCGACCATAGCCCGATTATCAGCTTATGTCCGAATTTTAGCCTCGTCGGAGGTGTAGGCGGGAAGGGTGGCCCGGACCGGTCGGCGGGGCGGACCGGGCCACCCGGGCTCGGGGTGTCAGCCGATCCGCTCGATCACCGGCCGCCGGATCAGGAACTTGCCCGGCTCCCGGACCTGCTCGAACGCCGCGTCGTTGAGCAGTACGCAACTGCCGGACGGGCTGGTCACCTTGACCGTGACGCTCTTGTTGTTGTCCAGGTTGGTGACCTTCAGGGTGGTACCGATCGGGAAGGTCCCGCTGGACGCGGCCGGCCCGGCAGCCTCGTTGAAGAGCGTGACCGTGGAACCCTTGCAGACCACCTCCCCCGCCCCGGTCGAGCCGCCACCGTTCGAGCCGTCATCGGTGGAGGAGCCACCACCGGAGTTGGCTGGCGGCTGAGCCGGAGGCTTCGCCGGGCTCTTGGTCGGGTCGGCCGCCGGCGGGGCGGCGGGCGGGGCGGGCGCGTCGGCCCGTACGTCGGCGGTGCAGCCGGCGGTGGCCCGGCGCTGCTGGATCAGGTCGACCACGGCCTGCCGGTTGGCGATCCGGGCCTCGGACTGGGCGTCCGGGTTGGCCTGCTGGCCGGCGATGAAGTTCAGGTTGTTGCGCAGCGCGGTGTCCAGGCCGGCGCAGCTCTCGCCCGCGTTGCCGAGTCCGGTGCCGACGGCCAGCGCGCCGCCGAGCAGGGCCGCCGCCGCCACGCCCAGGAACACCTTGCGCGCCCGGCTGGTCGTCCTGCGTCGCCTGTTCATACACCGCTCCCTCGATTGTCCGCTGCCCGGTTGCAGCCACGGTTGGGTACGGCGGCAGGGTCCAAGGTGGATCAGTTCAGATTCCTAAATGTTCTTTAACTACCCACCGCTACAGCTTCGGTGCGATCCGGCGCGGCACACTTGACCGCCCGACATCGACCGCCCTACCTTGCAGAGCAGACACCGGAAAGTTTCCTAACTGTTCTGCCGACGCTCCAACCCCCGCTTCAGGAGTGCACATGCGCGGATCCGTTCTCCGTCGACTCAGCACCGCCCGTAGACCCAGCACCACCCGTCAATTCGGCACCGCCCGTCGACTCGGTACCGTCACCGCGGCTGCCGCCGTCACCGCCCTGCTCGCCGGCATCGCCGTACCCCCGGCTTCGGCCGCTCCCGGCGCACCGTCCCGGCACGACGGCGGCCAGCGGGGCGACTTCGTCAAGGTCGGATACTTCACCCAGTGGGGCATCTACGGCCGGGCGTTCACCGTCAAGAAGCTGCACGACTCGGGCGCCGCCAGCCGGCTGACCCACCTCAACTACGCCTTCGGCAACGTCAGCCCGGACGGCCGGTGCTACGTCGACGGCGGGCCGGGCGAGGGCGACGCCTGGGCCGACTACCAGCGGCCGGTACCGGCCGAGGAGAGCGTGGACGGCGTCGCCGACACCTGGGGCGAGCCGCTGAACGGCAACTTCGGGCAGCTCCAGAAGCTCAAGGCGGCGCATCCGGACCTGAAGGTGCTGATCTCGCTGGGCGGGTGGAGCTGGTCGACGCACTTCTCCGACGCGGCGCTCACCCCCGAGTCGCGGCGGAAGTTCGTCGCCTCCTGCATCGACCTCTACCTCAGGGGCAACCTGCCCAACCCGGACGGCAGTGCCGGCGGGCCCGGCTCGCTCGCCGGGGTCTTCGACGGCATCGACCTGGACTGGGAGTGGCCGGGCTCGGCCGGTGACGTCGACACGGTCTACCGGCCGGAGGACAAGCAGAACTTCACCGCGCTCGTCGCCGAGTTCCGGCGCCAACTCGACGCGTTCGGCAGGCCGGCCCGGAAGCACTACGAGCTGACCGCGTTCGTACCGGCCAACCCGGCCGCGATCGACGCCGGCTTCGAGGTCCGGAAGGTCTTCAGGAACCTGGACTTCGCCACCGTGCAGGGCTACGACTTCCACGGCACCTGGGAACCGGTCGCCAACCAGCAGTCCGCGCTGCGGGTACCGGCCGGGGCCACCGAGCCGGACTTCGCGGTCGACCGCACCATCGACGCCTGGCTCGACCGAGGCGCCGAGCGGCGCAAGCTGGTGCTGGGCATCCCCTACTACGGGCGCGGCTGGACCGGGGTGACCGGCGGGCGCAACGGCCTGTTCGGCACCTCCACCGGCGGCGCCGCCCCGGCCACCTTCGAGGCGGGCTACGAGGACTACAAGGTGCTGAAGACCAAGGCCGGAAAGGACGGCTTCCAGGTCTACCGCGACCTCCGCGCCGGCACCGCGTGGCTCTACGACGGTACGACGTTCTGGACGTACGACGATCCGGCGGTACTGCTCCAGAAGACGCTCTACATCCGCGCCGAGCGGCTGGGCGGCGCGATGATCTGGTCGCTGGACGGTGACGACGAGCAGGCGACCCTGACCCGCACCATCGACCTCGGCCTCTGGACGCCGTAGCCGCCGCTCCCACCCCACCGACCGGTACGCCCGGCCGATCCCCCGCCGGATCGGCCGGGCGCTCCCTTTTCCCGTTCCCGTTCCCGTTCCCGTTCCCGTTCTCAGCGGTCAGTCTGTGGCCGTGCTTCCGCTTTCGTTGGCTCCTCGAGCAGGGTGCGCAGTTGTGCCCGGCCGGTGATGCCGAGCTTGGTGTAGATGCGGGCGAGGGTGTTGTTGACCGTGGGCAGGGCCAGGCCGAGCTGTTCGGCGATGGACCTGCTGGCCTGCCGGGTGGCCAGCAGGGCGATCTGCCGTTCCCGTACGGTCAGCAGGTTGCCGAGGTCGGGGCGGGCCAGCAGGGGCGTACGCGCCTCGGGGCAGGTGGCCCGCCACTCGGCGGCAGCGGCCTGCGCCAGGGCGGCCCGGGCGTGGTAGCCGGTGGCGCGAAGTGCCCGGCCGGCCGCGTTGGCCAGTTCGGCGGCGACGACGTGGTGACCGAGCTGGGCGAGCTGCTCCGCGACGCGTACCATAGCCGGTCCGTCCTGTTCGGACAGTGCCTGGGCGGCGGCGCCGAGCAGCCCCGGTACCTGGCCGGGCAGTGCCGCCATCCGGGCCAGGTCGGTGCGCCCGCCCAGCCGTACCATGTCGTAACGGGCCTGGGCCTCCACGTACGGCATCCCGGCGGCGGCAGCCAGCTCGGCACCGCGCTCGGCGTGCCGGATCGCGGCGGCGGAGTCCCCGCCGGCGAGGGCCAGCCAGCCGCGCCAGGTGGCGATCCACGGCGCGAACACCTGGTTCGTACCGTTGTCGGTCTGGTCGGCGTCGGCCATCAGCTCGGCCGCGACCTCGTGCCGGCCACGGATCGCGTACCCGAATGCCTGTGCGGCCAGGCAGGCACGCCGTAACCGGAAGGTGTCGCTCTGGTCGAACCCGGCGCGGGCCTCGTCAAGTCGCCGTTCGGCGTGCTGGAGCCGGCCCTGGACGGTGGCGACGATGCCCTCGTAGAGCGCCCACGCACTGACCATCATCGGTACGCCGCTCCGGCTGGCGGTGCGGTGGCCGTCGGCGGCGATCACCGCGGCGGTGTCCGGATATCCGGCGGCCAGGTGGGCCAGGCAGGCCGCGACCTCGATCTGGAACGCTCCCCACGGCAGCGTCCCGGCGTGCGCGGTGGCGATCGCCAGACCACGGCGGCGGACCGCCTGGGCCCGGTCGAGGTGGCCGAGGAAGCCCAGCGAGGCGGTGGCAGCGGCGGCGGCCCAGACCAGGGACTGCGGATCGTCCTGGTCACCGTCCAGCACCGTCTCGGCGGCCCGCAGCGCGTCCGCGCACCGGCCGGCGAAGACGAGGATGAACGCCCGCGCGCTCTCGATCCGGGGATGCCCGGCGGCGCTGTCCAGCACCCGCTCGGCGGTGGCCAGGTCACCACGACCCCAGTAGTACCAGTCGGCCCGGGTCCCCGCCCAGGCCAGCCGCTCGGTCAACCGGGCCGGCGGGGTCACCGGCAGCAGCGCCGCCGCCTCGTCGCTGCGCCCCTGGTATTCCAGGATCTCGGCGAGCATCCGGTCGGCCGCCAGGCCCGGTTCGGCCTCGCGCGCCGACCGGGCCAGCCGCTCCGCCAGGTCGAGCCCGGACCGCCCGATCGCGTGCCGGGCGCCCTCCAGGACCAGGTCGGCCCGGGTGATCCTGCCCCCCTCCACCTGCCAGAACGCGGCACGCAGGGTGTCCTCCCGGCGGCGCAACGGAGTCGCCGACAACACCTCCGCGAGATCCCGGTACGCCTGCCGGGACCGGGCGGCCGGCATCCGGGTACGCAGCACCTCGCCGAAAAGCGGATGGTCCAGTCGAGCCTGCACCCGGGCGCCGTCCCGTTCGGCGACCACCAGACCGCTCTCCTCGGCGGCGGCGACCACCTCCGGGCCGGCGAGCCGTTCGAGGAAGGCCAGCGGCACCGGCTCGCCGCAGGCCACCAGCTCGACGACCCGGCGGGTGGCCGGGGCGAGCCGGTCCAGTCGGGCGGCTACCAGGTCGGTCAGCCCGCCCGCGACCGCGCCGTGCAGCAGCTCGCGCAGGGCCAGCGGGTTGCCCCAGGCGCCCGTACGCAGTCGACGCCGCTCGATCGTGTCCACCGTGCCCCCGGTGCTGTGGTCGATCAGCCGGTCGATGACCGGGGTCGGCAGCGGAGCCAGGTCCAGCAGTACCGCCTCGCCCTCCTTGGCCAGCCGGAGCAGGCAGTCGGCGACCGGTTCCCCGGTACGCACGGTCAGCACCACGAACGCCGCCGAGCTGGACACCAGGTTGGCGACGACCGTACTGGAGGCGTCGTCGAGCAGGTGCGCGTCGTCGACACCGACGGCCACCCGGGCCCGTCCGCCCCAACCGGCGACCTGTGCCGTGATGGCGCGTACCAACCCGACCGGACCGGCCGGGGTCAGGGTCTCGTCCGGCAGCAGATGGGCCAGCGCGCCGAACGGGATCGCGGTGGCGGCCCGGGTCGCGGCGACCCACCGGGTACGGCAGCCGAGCCGGTGCAGCGCCTCCCGGGCCAACCGGGTCTTGCCCAGCCCAGCGGAAGCGGTGATCAGTACGGCGTTCGTGGCCGACCCGGTGAACGCCTCGGCCACGGACGCCAGTTCCGTCTCCCGCCCCTCGAAGGGCCACGCGGTCGGCGACCATTGCGACATGACTCTCCACCCCCGGAGCCAGGCATTTCTTCCCCGGAGAGATGCTGGCAGGCGCAACTGGAGAGCAACTGAACGCGATCATCGCGCGGGGCGGGCGGGCGGCTCCTCTACTGGGTTGGGGCCTTCTACTGGTCGGGGCCTCAACTGGTCGGGGCCGCTACTTGAGATCCAGCGGTCCTCGCAATTGGCCCGGTCGAGCGGGTCGGCGTCAGGGCTCGAGTTCGACCGCCGCCTGATGGCCCTGTGCTCAGGGGGTGGTGTTGATCGCGCCCACGTAGACGCGGCGCGGTACGTCGTCTCCGCCGCACCGGGTGTGCAGGACGGCGTGCACCAGGAGTCGGGAGCCGACCGGTCCCGCCCAGGGGATCACGGTCGGTGCCGAGATCTCGACGGACCCGAAGAGGATGCCGTTGGCGTAGCTGAAGGTGAACAGAATCGTCCGGTCCGGTCGGTGCTGGCCGTAGAGGAGGAGGTATCGCCACTCCGGGTCGCTGTCACTGAGGTAGACGTCCTGCGGACCGTAAAGGCTGTCGCTGCTCGGGCCCTGCCCCCGGCCGTCGGCCGTCGTCTGGGCGAACGAGGCGTGCTCCTGGCCGCAGGGCGGGGAGGCGGCCTGGGCGGGCCGCCCGCCGGCCAGCGCGGCACCGGCGGTGACCGCCAACGCCACCGCCACCGCCAGCACCTGTCCGAGGCGGCGCGAGGCGCTCACCCTGCGCCGCGGCGCGGCCGTATTCTGTGCTGTCGTCGTTGCCACGATGGAACTCCCTTCGCTGAGGACGGCCGTGGCCAGCCGTCGCCCGGGCGGGCGGTGAGGGCTGGCCACGGTGGAGCGCCGGATCACGGAACGGTGTTGATGACCCCGACGTACACGGTCTTCGGCCTGTCGTCGCCGTCGCACCGGACACGGATAACGGCATCGACCCGGATCCGGGTACCGACCCCGTAGTCCCACGGAATGACGTTCCGCTCCGGACGGATGAGACCGCCGTCGTCGGCGGGCGCGGTCACGTACTGCCGGATGAGGGCGTTGTCCTGGTTGTAGAAGCTGAAAATGATCGAGCGGCGCGTCTGGTGGACGCCGCTCAGGGCGACGTACCGCGCCGGACTGCTGACGCTGAGGAAGACGTCCCGCGGGTTCCGGCTGTCGCTGCCACCATCGCCCGGCAAGATGGGCCCGCCGTCGGGGTTCGCCACGTAGAACGCCGCGTACTCACCGCAGGGCGGGGGAGCGGCCTGGACGGGACCCGTGCCGGCCAGCGCGGCGCCGACGGCGACCGCCGCGGCCAACGCCAACCCCAGGCCGGTACGCCGCGACGCGGTCACGGCCCTCAGGGACGTACCCGTGTTTCGTTCTGTCGTCGTTGCCACCAGGGGACTCCCTTCGCTGATGCCCGACCGTGGCCAACCCTTGCCCGGTAGCTGCCGAGCGGCTGGCCACGGTCGGGCACCGGATCACGGAACGGTGTTGATGGACCCCACGTTCACGGTCTTCGGCACGTCGTCGCCGCCGCACCGGGTACGGATGACGGCGGTGAACCGGATCCGGGTACCGACCCCGTAGTCCCACGGAATGACGTTCCGCTCCTGCCGGACCACACCGCCGTCGTCGGACGCCGTGGTCGTGTACTGCCGGATCAGGGCGTTGTCCTGGTTGTAGAAGTTGAAGACGATCGAGCGGCGCGGCCGGTGGACGCCGGCCAGGAACACGTTGCGAACCGAGGCGGCGCTGGCGCTGATGTTGAACTCGGTCGGGTTGAACAGGCTGTCGATGCTGGGGCCACCACCGCTGCCGCCCGGCGGCGTCTGGTGGATGTACGCCCGTTCCGCCCCGCAGGCGGGAGCGGCCATCGCGGGACTCGCCCCCACGAACGCGACACCGCTCATCGCGGCGGTCAGCCCCAGCGCCAGTCCGGCACGCCGTGTGAAGGTGGCGGCGCGTCCGGGCTTGCGGGCCGGCGCGCTCGGTTCGGTCGATGTGAGCACAGTGGACTCCTCTCCGTGACCAGATTTGGTCGCGACATCGACGCTAAGTGATCGGAGAGTGCGGCCGATAGATCAGGCGAAGTGACCTATTGTCAAGATCAAGAAGATCGGGCTAACCCATCGGACCGGACCGCCGACCAGCGGCATACGGGCAGGGTCGACCGGCACGATCAGTCCGGGTGACGAGTCCGGCCGGTGAATGCCGGTGGCGGGAACGCGGCGCCGACCGAGACGGCCGTCACCGGGCGGACGTTGCCTTGACACCGGCGACAAGGTCTAGCGTGGCCGGTACGGGCTGGTGGAGGAGGTCGAATGCTGATCGGCGAGCTGGCGGAGCAGGCCGGCACGAGCACCCGGATGCTGCGGTACTACGAGGCACACGGGCTGGTACGCCCGGAGCGCACCGCCAACGGCTACCGCTGCTACGACGAGGCGGAGCTGCGGGTCGTACGCGAGATCCGGGGACTGCTCGCGGTCGGCCTCGGCCTCGACGACATCCGCCCGTTCGTCGCCTGCCTGCGGGCCGGCAACCCGTCCGGCGACGCCTGCCCGGACTCGGTGGCCGTACTGCGCCGCAAGCTCGCCGAGGTCGACGACTACATCGACCAGCTCGGCGCGGTACGACGGCAGTTACAGACCCAACTCGCCCACGCGATCACGGTCCGGCCACGGTAGCCAGCCGCAGTAGCCGGCCCGGCTGACCGGCGAACTCGCCCGGCTGACCGGCGAACTCGATGGTCGCCGGTCCCGCCCGTCGAATGTGGTCGGAGGTGGCACCGATCGACGACTACCGGAGAGACAGCGATGAAATTCGCGATCAGCTACAGCACGCCCTACTACGGCGTCGACCCCGACAAAATCGTCGGCTATGCCCAGCACGCCGAGTCGTGCGGTTTCGAGTCGCTCTATCTGCCCGAGCACATCGTGCTGTATCCCGGCGCCATGTACGGACCGTCCGAGATACCGCCGTCACTGTCGTACCCCGATCCGCTCGACTGCCTCAACTTCGTCGCGGCGGCCACCCGACGGATCCTGCTCGGCACCGGCGTACTGCTGCTGCCGTACCACCATCCGGTGACCCTCGCCAAGCGCCTGGCCACCATCGACGTACTGTCCAAGGGGCGGATGCGGCTGCTGACCGTGGGACTCGGCACCCTGCCCGGCGAGGCGAAGGCGGTCGGTGTCGACTTCGCCAGCCGGGGCCGCCGCGCCGACGAGGCGATCGACGTACTGCGACTGCTCTGGGGCGGCGACGAGAAGGGCGTCAGCTTCCACGGCGAGTTCTTCGACTTCGACGACCTGTGCAGCTTTCCGAAGCCGTCCGGCGTCACCCACCTGCCGATCCACGTCGGCGGTTCGAGTCGGGCGGCGGCCCGGCGGGCCGGGCGGCGCGGTGACGGTTATTTCCCCGGCGGTGCGCTCACGCCGCAGGAGCGGGCCAGCCAACTCGACCTGGCCCGATCGACCGCCGCCCGGGCTGGCCGTGACCCCGGGGCGCTCGAATACACCCGGTGGGGGTCGATCGACATGTCGACGGAACAGGTCGAGGCGCTGGCGGCGCAGGGGGTGACCCGCATGGTGGTGAGCGCCACCAGTACGGAGCCGGAGCAGCAGCGCGACCAGATGTCCGCGTTCGCCGAGCGCTTCGGCCTGACCGACCGTCTAGTGGATCAGGCCGGTCCGGGGCCCGGATCCAGGCAGGTCTGAGACCAAACTGAGACCACAAGCCGAACGCCCGGTAGGTCGTTTCCGACCTGCCGGGCGCTTGGCTGTTCAGTGGCGGTGGCGGCGGGATTTGAACCCGCGGAGGGCGTAAACCCTCACACGCTTTCGAGGTCTGCGATCATGCATCCGGACCGGTCCGGCAGCGGCCGTGACCAGCAGTCCGGCTGTCCGTCGGACCGGCACGGACGACCGCGTACGACAGCGAATGAGACCACAACTGAGACCGTTCCCAGCTACTCGGACCGTGAGGTAGCAGGACCATCAGCCTGGAGAACTCGCTGGAGCGCCGATCCGGACCAAGGTCAACCCGTCGCGCTCCTGGTCATGGTGCCCATGGTTGACCGCGCTTCTCCGTGGCTTCCCGGCGCTACGGCCCGAGACGACAGTAGGCCATATGACTGCACCTTGAAGTCGCATAGCCCCGCTCCATGATCAAGGCGTCCCTCAAGTCGTCGTAGCGACATGAAGGACGCCTTGATCATGGAAGGGTTAGATGTTCCTGAGCCGCCAGCCTTCGACGTACGTCGGCGCGTTCGTTGCCGCCTGCGTGATGCCGTGGTCGAAGCACCGGTTCTGGACCTGTTCGATCTTCTGGACGTTGTATGTCACGTTGAACGCCTCCACCCCGTACTCGGCCAGCAGCCGGCTGTACGGCGCGACCGTGGTGCTGATGGTGACTCCGAACTTCGTGGTGATCGACGCGACGATCTGGGCGCTGACGTTGCGGGTGAGGAACTCGCTGAGCTTCGCCGTCGTACCCACGGACACCGTCACGCTGAACGTCTGGCTCGTTTCGGTCACGATGGTGGTGTTGAGTGGAGCGCTGTTTCCCGCGTTGTCGAAGACCCTGGCATAGGCGATGTTGAAGGTCGTCGACACCGAGGCCACCGAGACGTACCGGTACAGCGTCCGTCGAACGATGATGATCCCCGAGGTGCCGACGTCGGACGTGGTGGCCGTGCCAACGAACGCCGGGAACGCGTCCGACGGGCAGGGAATCTCAGGCGGGTCGGCGCTCGCGGCGCCCGCCGTCGTGGCGACCGCCAGCGCCGACAGCAGCGTGGCCAGCACGGTGACGATACCGAGCCGGCGCAATGGACCGCGGGTGTTGGGGACTGACATCCGTACTCCTCTCAGGACTTACATCCAGGCCGGTAGAGTGCCGGAGCGCACTGGAAATCGGCTGGACGACAACTGGACAACAACGCCGTCATGATCAAGGCGCCCGCAGAAGGTCGGTGACGCCCAGGTCGAGGCCGTGACCACGAAGACCCTCGAAGAGTTGCCGGCCAACCAGGACGGCATCATGGGCTGGTCCAACTCCGCCATGGCAGTCCGCTACCAGCACTTGACGACGCAGGTCCGCCGGGACATCGCGAAGCGGGTCGGCGGGCTGCTCTGGGAGGCTCCGAAGGATCCACCCGACGAGGACGACCAGGGCGCCGCCGGGGTGCGCGTGCCGCCGCCTGAGCGGCAACTGAGACCAAAACTGAGACCACAAGCCGAACGCCCGGTAGGTCGTTTCTGACCTGCCGGGCGGGCACTCGGGCACAGACTTGGAAGCGTGTTGGGTTAAACCCTTACGAGTTCGAATCTCGCATCCTCCAAGCGGCAGGCCGGACCTTAGGCTCCGGCCTGCTCGTGTTTGCCCTGGTCAGAGTGGTCGCCCTCGTCTCAGTTTCCGTCTCAATTCGGTCCAGGCCAGCCCAACCTGGCGCTTCCACAGCGCGTCGCTCGCAGCACCTCGGGACCGGCCCTTGATCGAGCTTCATGATCAAGATCGCGCATCTTACCGTAGCTGAGTGATCACTTAAAGTAGTAGGTCAGACACTCGACCCGCGATTGACAGCCTTCTATTCACCACTAAAATTCCGTTATATGGGCACGGTGCCGATGGAGCACGGAACCGCAGCAACGCCATATAGGGCTACCATTCAGGATATCGTCAACCAGCCTGAAAAGGACTGGAGTCCTGTATTTCTGAAGAGTCAAATAGCTTCCGCAGAGGAACGCCTTCATCTCCAAGGAATCTGGCTAAAGATCGGCAGAGCCTGGGCCATTCTCGGCAACATAGCGCTATGGACTATAACTGTCCTGGCGGATATCCTGCAGTGGCACCGCGCCGCACCTATAGTTCCGATCTTGTATGGCGCGGCGATAGTCTCGACGCTCGCTTCTCCCGTTGTCATGTATCAGCAGTATAAAAGGCTGCGTTCAAACCGGCTCGGAATCAAGAAGACGATACTCATCCTTCGTGAAAAGCAAACGCAACAAGATGGGTACACCGAGGAAGCTGGCAAAGGAACACTGGTTAGGCAGCGTCGCTATCGGGACGACATGCCGGACATCATCGCACAGATGCGGGAACAAGCAGGCCGACTCCGCTCAACTCACAATAGATACCAGACAGTGATTATTGTCGGTTCAATCCTCGCCTCGGCGATAACTACTGCTTCGGTATCCTTCGACGTTACTAGATGGATAGCAGTGGCGGTTACGGCCGCCGTCGGGCTATCTGCCGGCTTTACCGGATACTACAAGTTCCACGAAAATAGCTACAACCTTCAGCAGACGGCCGACTCGATCGAACGCGAGTATGAGGCAGTTGAGCTCCGCGTTGGACGATATGCAAAGCTAGATCACGCAGACGCCTACTCGTTGTTCGCGGAAACCGTAGAGCGCTTGCGCGACGAGCAGAACAAGCGCCAGCAACAACTTGATCAGCCAGTCGAGACGAAGCGCGAAGACACGCCAACAACAACGGCCTAATGAGGCAACTCGAATGTTGGCTATTCAGCTTATCGGCGTTTTAGCTTTTGCAGCTATTCTCATCATCTCATTCGTGGCCACCTGGCAAGCCGATAAAGTCGGAAGCCATCGAAGGCCGATGCTCAGCGCCCTACTGGCAGCAGGGACGGTTGTTCTCCTGGCCGGGATTTCCTTGCTCCTGCTGCCGTAGGTCCGTTTAGGCCGGTGGTGCTCCTGTAACAGATGACCAGGCATACAACCCACAATTCCGACTCACTGAATCCCACATGAGCCTCAATATGCAGCGAGCCATCGGAAGCGCCGGAAAGACTGTCGCAAATTACGGAGACCATCGACGTGCCACTGAACCTCCTAATCGCACGACTAGGGCTTAGCGCGAGTAGCCCAGCCGACGAACCGCATGAACAACGCGACCATGTCGGGTCCCGGCGGGAAATTGAGGTTGTACAGATCTTTGATTGCCTCGAACAGCGCGCCGGCCAGGTGAACGGATAGCCCGCTAGGTTCGTTTCGGAACTCGTCAATGAGAGAAAGGCGGGCCGGTCCGCATGGCCAGGGTGCGCCGCAGGATCGGCAGAGCCAGATTGGTCGTATGGGCATATGAGGCTTGTACGACGAGTGATGATGGACGGGCGAACAACATAGGTGCATCGGCACTACATCGTCATCGCTGCTGACTTGCTGGCATGGACACTGGCACCGCCAGTCCCGAAGTGGAACCGCCGGATTGCGGGCCGGGTCCCTCTCGATGCAGTTGTGTCTGCTGTCCCCGGCGGCCAAGGCAGTGACGCAACGAACGCATAGATTGACGGGAACTGACACGTTACTTGCGGCTAAACCTGATATCCAGGACACGAGGCTCCTTCAATCAGAGACGGCAGGCCCGGCCACGGAGCCCTAGTCACGTAGCCGGACCGCCTCTCCCTCTGGCCCCAAACGTGGATGCGGGGCCATCGGCTAAGGGACGCTAGACAATCGCGCCGTGTGCCCAAGTTTTCCGATCGTGAGAGGCAATGACCAGTGACGTAGTGTTCGCCAGTGTGTATGCGGACGGGGCCGCTGCTGTCAGTCGCCCAGCGGCATTTCGTACTGGACAGTCATGAGGTCGGAGCGCATGATGAAGCGGGTCACCTCGAAAGGCGAGCCGTTGTCGTCGGTGGCGGTGTGCAGTACGAGGATCACGGGTACGTAGGGTGGCGTCTTGAGGGCAAGGGCTTCCTGGCGGGTAGGAAAGCGGGTTGTTACCTGTTCCCTGATGCGCGCCACACGGTACCCGAGATCTTCAAGTCTCTCGAAGAGTCCACCCGGCCCTAAGTTTGTCTTGTGGAAGAGTGCCGACGATTTCGCGATTTTCAGCGGAATGTATGTGTGGCCGAGTTGGATGGGTTCTCCATCGGCATAGTATCGGTTTTCGCGGCAGATGACCTGTTCACCTGGCGCCAAGGATAGTAGTCCGGCTATGTCGCTCGGTGCTGGTTGTCGTGATATCGCGTAGCATTCTGCGTGTGGTGTGCGACCCTGCATTGTCGCTTCCATGTGGAAGGGCGATGCGCCGGTCTCTCGTCGTAAGCGTCTGGAATATCGCTCTACGCAGAGACGCGTGAGGGGTGGCCGGTTGCGAACGAAGATGTCATAGAGCAGGCTTGCTGCCTGTGCCCATTGGGAGGCGCTGCCGTCCGGGGAGCGGGTGGCTGACATTCGTGGTGCTCGATCAGCTGCTTGAACGTCTGCGCTGCGTAAAGCCGAATCTGAGTTGGCCGCTGCGAGCGATGAAGAATCCACCGTGCCGAGTGCTTGTGCCTCAACGGCGATCAGTCGTGTGAGTCGACCGTTTGCGTTGAGTCCCCTGTCGAGCGCTTCGGCGACATGGGGCGTGGGTTGTTTGATGCCAGTTTCAATATCCCATAGGTATGTGTGTGAGTAGTGGACTATCTTCGCGAGTCGACGGAAGGACAGGCCCTGTCCCTGTCGAAGTTCTCGCATGAGGCGGGCGAACCCCAAGTCGACGACAGTCATGGCGCACCGTTTCGGGTGGTCACCGAGTCGCGTTCTCGGGTGATGAGTCTTGGCGCGTGGCGCTGTGTCAGTGCGACGCCACCAAGTACGAGGAGCATGCCGAATACCATCGGCACGGTGACGGGCTCGGCTACGACGATGGCGCCGAGGACGACGGCGACCACCGGCAGGAGGTAGGTCGTGGTGGAGGCGAGAGTTGGACCCTCGTCGCTGATGAGCCGGTAGTTCAGCACGTAGGCGACGCCAGTGCCCAGGGTGCCGAGGATCAGGAGGCTGATGACGGCGTCAAGGCGCCAGTGCGGTGCTGTGAGTCCGCCCAGTGGCAGCGCCAGGACCATGAGCATGGTTCCGGCCGCGAGCTGTGAGGCGGAGAGCATGATCGGGGGGATGCCCCGGTTGGCGAGGAATCGGCCCATGTAGACGTAGGAGATGCCGTAGCTGACGGATGCGGCGAGTATTGCCAGCCCTCCCCAACTGGCTATCTCGTTGGCCGATTTCCACGGCGTGAAGATGAGCACGGTTCCGACGAAGCCGAGCGCTAGGCCCATGCCTCGTGACCAGGTTGCTGTGCGGTCGGTTCCGGCGACGAAGGCGAACAGCGCGGTCCATAAAGGTGTTGTGGCGTTGAGGACTCCCGCCACGCTGGAATCGACGGTACGTTCACCGACTCCGAAAAGGGTGTACGGAATCGAGTTGGCAACCAATGCGGCGACGAACAGGTGTCCCCATGTCTTGCGGTCCGCCGGGAACCGTAGACCTCGGTGAAGTGCAATGGGGACGAGGACGAGCGAGCCGAGAGCGAGACGGACAAGAACGATCTGGACCGGGGAGAAGCCGCGTAGCGCCAGCTTGATCCAGAGGAATCCGGACCCCCACAAGAGGGCGAGCATCAACAGCCGAACCAGACTGCCGCGTCTCATCAGGCACCCTTCGTCAGTCCTCGACAGGCATCTCATAGTCCAGTCCGTTGAGATCGCCCCGCATGACAAAACGAGTGACCTCGAACGCTCTATGTTGTTCGTCAATGCTGGTGTGTAGCACCTCGATGACCGGGACACCGGGCGGCATGCTTAGGCCGGTGGATTCCTCGTGATACGGCATCCTGGCCGAGATTTCTTCCCGGATGCGCGTGATCCGGTAGCCGAGGTCTTCGAACCTCGCGTAGATGCTGCCCTTGCCGAGGGTCCGCTCCGAGGCGAGCGGCGACTCACCGGCGACATCGACGGGAATATAGGTCACACCTACCTGTACCGGCTCGTCGTCAGCGTAGTACCAGTTCTCTCGCCGGATGACTGTCGCGGTGCTCGCGTCGAGTCCGAGCCGGTCGGCAACGTCTGCGGGTGGCTTGTCCCGGGTGACGGACCGGCACTCGGTCTTCGGCGTCCGGCCCTGTTTGGTGACTTCGATGCGAAACGGCGACAGACCCGTTTCGCTGCGGAGTTGCCGTGAGTAGCGGTTGGCGCCGAGTCGCATCAGGGGTGTCCGGGGGCGGACGAAGACACCCCGGCCATGCTGCGCCACGACCAGGCCCTCCCCTTGCAGGATGCTGATCGCCTCCCTGGCGGTGTTCCGTGCCGTCCCGTACCGACCGGCAAGCTCCCGCTCGGACGGCAGCTTGGCACCGGACGCCAGTTCGCCGCTCCGGATGCTGGCACGCAGGTCATCAGCGATGCGTCGGCTCGGAGGGCGCCTATCTGTGCCGGACTGCTCGTCCACGGTCTGCCTGCCTGGATTTGGGGGTCCCCGCCGACAACAACCTACCGCAACTGGCTCAAGCCAGCTCGTGTCATCTGTCCGCTACACCTCCCGACTGGCTCAAGCCAGCTGCTTCCGCTGTCAGATGCAGGGAGTTCGCGGGTACACCGATCCACCCGTCGATTGACGAACCCACGCGCGAAGACCCGACCGCGATCGAGCGGGGCCGATGGGTACGCGCAGCGGCGGGCTTGAAGCGGAAAACGACACCAACAAGTACTACGCCCGGCCGGTCGTTTCCGACCTGCCGGGCGCTTGGCTGTTCAGTGGCGGTGGCGGCGGGATTTGAACCCGCGGAGGGCGTAAACCCTCACACGCTTTCGAGGCGTGCTCCTTAGGCCACTCGGACACACCACCGCCGAGAAGGGTACCCGACGCACCGGGACGACGTCGCGGCGGTATCGGCCGGACCGACCTGGCAGGATGACCCCACATGAGTACGCACATTGGCGCCAAGCCTGGCGAGATCGCCGAGCGGGTCCTGATGCCGGGCGACCCGCTGCGGGCCAAGTGGATCGCGGAGACCTACCTCGAGGACGCGAAGTGCTACTCGACGGTGCGCGGCATGCTCGGCTTCACCGGCCGCTGGACCGGCACCGAGGTCTCGATCCAGGGTTCCGGCATGGGTATGCCGTCCGCCTCCATCTACGCGCACGAGCTGATCAACGAGTACGGCGTGAAGTCGCTGATCCGGGTCGGCTCGTGCGGGGCCCTCAGCGAGGACCTCCAGCTCCGGGACGTGATCGCGGCAAGCGGGTCGTCGACCGACTCGAACATGAACCGGATGCGGTTCGACGGGTTGATCGACTACGCCCCGGTCGCCGACTTCGGGCTGCTGCGTACCTCGGTCGAGGTGGCTGAGCGGCGCGGCATCGCGATGCGGGTCGGGCCGATCCTGGCTGCCGACGCCTTCTACACCGACCGTCCCGACCTCTACGACACGCTCGCCGACTACGGCGTACTGGCGGTGGAGATGGAGTCGGCGGCGCTCTACACGATCGCGGCCCGGTTCAAGGCGCGGGCGTTGACGCTGCTGACCGTCAGCGACCACATCAAGCGGGGCGAGCAGACCACCGCCCAGGAGCGCGAGCAGACCTTCGGCCAGATGGTCGAGATCGCCCTCGACACCATCGTCGCCTGACAGCCGGCCGGCGGCAGAGCACCGGACAGCACCGAACAGCGACCGGGTCGGGAGTGCGCCCCGAGCGCGTACTCCCGACCCGGTCGGTTTCTCACGGGGTGGCGAGCGCCTCGGTCGGGGCCAGTCGGGCGGCCCGGATCGCCGGGTAGAGCCCGGCGAAGGCGCCGATCAGCAGGGTCGCACCGACCCCGCCGACCATCGCCCAGCTCGGTACCACCGTCGGCCAGTCCCGGGACAGGGCGTAGCCCGAGGTCACCCCGATGCCGATCAGCACTCCGCCCACTCCGCCCAATGCCGACAGCAGCAGCGACTCGGCGAGGAACTGGGTGCGTACCTGGCCCCGGGTCGCGCCGAGCGAGCGGCGTAGCCCGATCTCGGCCCGGCGTTCGAGTACCGAGATCACCATCGTGTTGGCCACTCCGACCCCGCCGACCAGCAGCGCGACCGCGCCGAGCCCGAGCAGCAGCCCGGTGAACGCCTCGTCGGTGGCCTGCTGCGCCTCCAGCGCGTCGGACGGCCGGGACACCTTGACCTCGTTCGGCGCCTCCGGGTTGGCGGTGGCACCGAGTACGGTCTGCACCGCCTCGACCGACTGCTCGGCCGACCGGGTGTAGACGGTGGTCGGGTGCCCGTCGAAGCCGAGGTACGTCGCCGCCGCCTCCCAGCCGATCAGCGCGGAGAGGTCCAACTCCGGCGCCAGCGGTACCGGTGCCAGGATCCCGACCACGGTGAACCACCGACCGCCGAGATAGACCTGTACGTCCGGCCCGGCGCTGCCGAGCCCGAGCCGTTCCGCCGCGGTCGCCCCGAGTACGACGGCCGGATAGCGCGCCGTCGCCCCGTTCAGCCAGGTACCGCTGGCCATGGTCGCCCCAACGGTGTCGAGCAGGTCCAGCCGGGCCGCCCGGGCGGCGATCCCACCGCTCTCCACCTCGGGAATCCGGTCTGACCGGTAGACCCGGGCGTCGGAGAGCTGCCCGGTGGCGGAGACCTGCTGGACCGGCCCGATCCGGCCGATCATCGCCACCGACTCCTCCGGCAACTGCGCCGCGTCGCCGAACATGGTGTTGCCGGGCGCGACGGTCAGCAGGTTGGTACCGAGCGCGTCCAGCATCCGGTCCAGCTCCGCCCGGGAGGAGGACGAGATGCCGACCACCGCGACCATCGCGGCGATGCCGATCGCGATGCCCAGCGCGGAGAGGAACGCCCGCAGTGGCCGGGTACGCAGCCCGACCCCGCCGACCCGGAAGATGTCCCGGGGTCGCATCCGGGCCGGTACCAGCCGGGGTCGCGCCCCGCCGTTCGCCCCGGCCATCAGCCGACCCCGATCGGCGCGAAGCCACCGCCGGCCGACCGACCGACACCGTTGCCGCTGCCCCCGGCACTGCCGTCGCTGCCCCCGGCACTGCCGGCGCCGACCACGGCACCGCCGCCGCTGTCCGACAGCACCAGGCCGTCGCGCATGTGCACCTGCCGGGGCAGGCTCGCCGCGATCTCCCGGTCGTGCGTGATCACCACCACCGTGGTCCCGGCGGCGTTCAGCTCACGCAGCAACGCCAGCACCCCGGCCCCGGACGTCGAGTCGAGGTTGCCGGTCGGCTCGTCGGCCAGCAGCAGCGCGGGGTTTCCGACCACGGCCCGGGCGATCGCCACCCGCTGCCGTTCGCCGCCGGAGAGTTCGTGCGGCCGGTGGTCCAGCCGGTGTCCCAGCCCGACCCGGACCAACGCGGCCTCCGCGCGCCGCCGCCGCTCCCCGAGGGGTACGCCGGCGTAGAGCAGCCCGTCCGCCACGTTGTCCAGCACCGGTACGCCCGGTGCGAGGTGGAACTGCTGGAACACGAACCCGATCCGGGACGACCGCAGCGCGGAGAGCTGCCGGTCCGACAGCTTCGCCACGTCGTACCCGTCGATGTGCACGGTCCCGGTCGACGGGCGGTCGAGGGTGCCGATCAGGTGCAGCATGGTGGACTTGCCGGAGCCGGACGGCCCGACGATCGCCACCAGTTCGCCCGGCCGGATGGTCAGCGTGACGCCACCGAGTGCCGTCACGCCGCCCGGATAGACCTTGGTGACCGCGTCGAGCACCACGACCCCGTCGGTGCCGGCCGGTGGATCGGCGAGCGCGGTACCCGAAGCCGCCAGGTCCCGGCTCACTTCGGCATCCCCACGGTCGCCCCCTCGACCAGCCCGTCGCCGGTCACCTCCACCCGGCCGGAGGCGAACAGCCCGGTCTGCACCGCCACGATCCGGGTCGCGTCACCCTCGATGACCTCCACGCCGTAGCCGCCCTCGGCGAGGGCGAGCAGCGCGGCGACCGGGACGGTGAGCACGTTCTCCCGCTCGGCCGCGGTGAAGGCCACGTCGACCGAGGCGCTGTCGAACCCGGCCAACGCCTTCGGGTCGGCGGCGGTGACGGTCACCTCGATCTTGGTCTCCGGCCCGTTCTGCTGGTCCCCGGTGTCGATGACCGTCTCGGTCGCCGCGATGGTGCCGGCCACCTCCTTGCCGTCCGGCAGCGTCACCGTGACCTTGGCGCCCCGCTTGGCCAGCCGCTGGTCGTCCACGTCGAGCGAGACGGTGACCACCCGGGAGGTACCGCTGTAGCTGAGTACCCCGCCGCCGGGCTGTACCGCGTCGCCGACCTCGGCCTCGGTGCTGTCCACCCGGACCTCGCCGGTGGCGTAGACGACCTGGCCCAGCTCGACCCGGCCGGTCTCGTCGAGGCCGAGGTCCTCCTGCCACTCCCGCACCGCCTCGGCGGTGGCCGAGGTGTACTCGTCGTCGACGGTGAACCCGTCGTAGCCGAGCGCGCTCAGGTTCTTCTCGAACTGCTCGACGTCCTCGCCGCTGTCGCCGGAACGCAGCGTCCGGTACGCCGGCAGGCCGCCGTAGAGCAGTACGACCTTCTGGTTGTCGACCGAGTAGAGCGGCTTGCCCCGTTTGACCCGGGAACCGGCGGCGGCGATCGAGGTGATGGTGCCCGCCTTCCGGGCCGCCACGGTACGGGTCTCGCCGTACCCGAGTTCACCGTCGGCGGTCTCCGAGTCGACAAGCGTCTGCTTGCTGACCTGTGCGTTCGCCGGTGGCATATTGCTGGCGGTGGCCGTACCCGGCTCGTCACCGCCGAAACCCACAGCGGCGGCGACCCCGGCGGCGACCGCCAGCGCGGCGGTGGTCACGACCGCCACCGCCCGGCCTCGGCCGCCCCGGCGCCGCCGCCCCGGCCGGCCCCCGGCCGCCGGAACCGCCCCCGTCCCGGTCGATTCGGTATCGCCCGATCCGGTGTCGCCCGACCCGGCGGCGGCCGGAACCGGCCCGTCCGGAGACGGACTGGTTCCGGTCACGGAGGTACCCGCCGTCATTCGCCACCGCCCCTGATCCGGACCGGGCCCTCGCCCCGGCACTTCTCCATGGCGGCCTGGAACTTCGGGTCGTCCATCTTCATTCCACTGCCCTGGTTGAACTGCATGGTGCCGTCCGGCCCCGGGTCCGGGAAGTTCGGCACACCGTTCTCCCGCATGCACTTCGCCATCTTGCGCAACTGTTCGACCTGCTCCGGGTTGAGTTCCATCTTGCCGCCGTTCGGCAGCAGGTGGCGGCACTTCTCCATCGCCGCCTGCGTCTTGGCCGGATCGTCACCGGGGTTCCGCTGGACCCGGATCCCGCCCTGGCCCGGCTCCGGGTCCGGCATCTCCACGCCGTTCTCCCGCATGCACTTGGCAAACTCCAGGCGGCGGTCCTCGTCACTCAGAGCAGCGGCGCTGGCACTGGCGGTGGGACCGGCTCCGGCTCCGCCCTGGGCGGTGGCCACCCCCGGCCCCTCGTCGGCCTTGGCACAGCCGGCGAGCGCCAGACCGAGGAGGGGGAGGACCAGCCAGATGCCCGACATTCGTCGGCGCATGGCACAACTCCTTCCGTGGGCCGGCGCGGTTCGCCGGCCGATACGGACAAAGTCAAGTCGGTAGCGCGTATCCGGGGCGTAACCGTCGACGTTTACGGCGGGGTTATCTCCGAACGAGTCACCATGGGACGGTGCGGGTACTGGTGGTCGAGGACGAGAAGCTGTTGGCGGACGCCGTCGCCGAGTGGTTGCGCCGGGAGGCGTTCGCGGTCGACGTCGCGTACGACGGCGACGCCGCCCTGGAGCGACTCGGCGTCAACGACTACGACGTGGTGGTGCTCGACCGGGACCTGCCGGTGGTGCACGGCGACGACGTGTGCCGGGCGATCGTGGAGGGCGGCGGCGAGACCCGGGTGCTGATGCTCACCGCCGCTGCCGCCGTCCGGGACCGGGTGGCCGGGCTGGCGCTGGGTGCCGACGACTACCTGATCAAGCCGTTCGCGCTGGTCGAACTCTCCGCCCGGGTACACGCACTGATCCGCCGGGCCCGGCCGGCCGCGCCGCCGAAGCTGACCCGGGCCGGTCTGGTGGTCGACCCGGCCCGGCACGAGGTCTACCGGGACGGCCGGTACGTCGCGCTCTCCCGCAAGGAGTTCGCGGTACTGGCCGAGCTGATGCGGGCCGGCGGCGCGGTGGTCTCCGCCGAGGAGCTGCTGGAGCGGGCCTGGGACGAGCACATCGACCCGTTCACCAACGTGGTCCGGGTGACCGTGATGAAACTGCGCCGTAAGCTCGGCGATCCGCAGATCGTCGAGACCGTGCCGGGAGTGGGGTATCAGATCCGGTGAAACGACTGACGATTCGGGCCCGCCTGACCCTGGTCTACGGCGGCCTCTTCCTGCTCGCCGGGGTGGTGCTGCTCGCCGTCACCTACGTACTGGTCGAACAGCGGATGCCTGGCACCGTCGGGGTCGCACTGAACAAGACCCGGCTGCCGGAATCGACCGCCGGCCGGGTGATCAGCCCGAACGACGCCGAACAGTTCCGGATCTTCGCCCGGCAGATCCAGGACGAGGCCCGGGACAACGCCCTGGAGACCCTGCTCACCCAGGGCGGCATCGCGCTCGCCGTGGTCTCGGCGATCGCCGTCGCCTTCGGCTGGCTGATCGCCGGCCGGGCGCTGCAACCGCTGCACCAGATCACCGGTACCGCCCGACGGATCGCCGGGGCCGGCACCGCCGGTCACGGACTGCACGAGCGGATCGCGCTGGACGGTCCCCGGGACGAGGTCAAGGAACTCGCCGACACCTTCGACCTGATGCTGGAACGGCTGGACCAGTCCTTCGACGGGCAGCGGCGGTTTGTCGCCAACGCCTCGCACGAGCTGCGTACGCCGCTGGCGCTGAACCGGTCGCTGCTGGAGCTGGCGGTCACCCGGCCGGGTGCACCGGCCGAGTTGACGCAGCTCGGCGAGACGCTGCTGGCGGTCAACGAGCGGCACGAACGGCTGATCGACGGGCTGCTCACCCTGGCCGACTCGGAGCAACAGGTGGTGGAGCGTACCCCGATCGACCTCGCCGAGGTGGTCGGGCACGTGGCCGAGCAGATGCGTACCGAGCTTCCGGTGCACCGGCACCTGGCCCCGGCACCCACCGCCGGAGATCCGGTACTGCTGGAGCGGCTGACCCAGAACCTGCTGGAGAACGCGCTGCGGCACAACGTACCGGCCAACGGCCAGGTCTGGGTCAACACCGGCACGTTCGACGGCTGGGTGACCCTGGTGGTGGCGAACACCGGGCCGGTGGTGCCGGGGTACGAGGTCGAGACGATGTTCCAGCCGTTCCGGCGGCTACGCCAGGAGCGGGTCGGCGGCGGTCGCGGGTTCGGCCTCGGGCTGTCGATCGTCCGGGCGGTCGCCGGCACGCACGGCGGTTCGGTCCGGGCCGAGCCCCGGCACGGCGGTGGCTTGGTCGTGACGGTCCTGTTGCCGGCCGAGGCGTCGCTCCGGGCCGTCCCGCACCACCACGCCCCGCCGGCCGTCCCGACCGCCACCCTCGGTCCCCGCCCCGAGCTGCCCGTCGGTGATCCCGCCCCGCTGGCCGGACCCGCCCGGACGCTGAGATAGCACAGTCGCCACGCAACGTCGCCACGCAACGTCGCCACGCAACGTCGCCACGGAGAGAAGGCGGGCGGCTGGACGAGTGGCCGGTGCCCGGGTGACCCGAGAGTTTTCCACAGGCGTTCGAGGTTATCCACAAGGCTGTGCACAACCTCGGCCCGAACTGTGGAGAACGGCTTCGGGCCGGGTCAACGCTGAGCGGGACCGACGTCGGACGGAACCAGCGTCGGGCAGGGGCAGTGTCGGGGCGGGACCGACGTCGGGCAGGGGCAGCGTCGGGCAGGTGGCCCTACCGGGCGCCGACCGGTCCGGCGCTGGGCGGGATCAGCGGAAGAAGGCTCGGAGCGCGGCGGCGCACTCGGCCGCCAGGACGCCGCCGTACACCTCGGGGCGGTGGTTGAGCCGCCGGTCGCGTACGACGTCCCAGAGCGAACCCACCGCACCGGTCTTCGGCTCCCAGGCGCCGAAGACGAGCGTGGAGATCCGGGCCAGCACCAGCGCACCGGCGCACATCGTGCACGGCTCCAGGGTCACCACCAGGGTGCAGCCGGTCAGCCGCCAGGCGCCGACAGCCCGGGCGGCCCGGCGCAGGGCCAGGATCTCGGCGTGTGCGGTGGGGTCGCCGGTCAGTTCGCGCTCGTTGCGGGCGCTCGACAACTCCGTACCGTCCGGGCCATAGACCACCGCCCCGACCGGGACGTCCCCGGCCAGCGCCTCGACCGGGA
>NZ_BONX01000014.1 GCF_016862935.1 Plantactinospora mayteni | reverse complement strand
TGGCCCCGGCCAGCGGCTCCACGGCCGGCTCGGCCGCCCAGCCGGTCGTCGCGGGGCCCGGGCCGGGGCCGGGCGGAGCGCCGGAGATTTCGAGTGCCCGCCGCATCCACGCCTCGTGCTGGTGCCGGCGCCCGGTCAGCGGCTGGTGCGGCAGGTCCGATTCGCCGGGAGGTCGACCCGTTGGTCCGGTCACGCCTCGCGGAGTTCCTCGACCTCGTTGCCGCAGCCGATGATCTTGCAGACCTCGGCCGTCACGTCGGCCGGCAGCATCCCCTCGTGCGCGCAGAGCGCGAGCAGGCTATGGGCCGAGATGCCGAGGTCGGCGAGGAGGTCGGCGTCGCCCACCGGGTCGGCGTCCGGGTCGACGGTCGGCTCGTCCTCGTCGTCGTCATCTGACGACCCGGCCGCGCGCTCCACCGGCTCGACCACGTCGTCGATGTCCAGGGCCGGCGCCTTGATGTCGCCGACCAGCAGGGCGCCGAGCCGCGACTCCTCGGCGAACGCCGAGTCCGAGCCGAAGACCCGCAGGTCCTCGCCCTCGTCGAGCCGCATGACGGCCAGGTAGGCGTCGTCGGACTCGACGAACAGCAAGGAGACCTCGGCATCCTGGTCGACGTCGCGGAGCAGGTCGGCGACCTCGTCGATGTCACCAGCGCCATTGAGATCAACTTCTGTCGCGGCCCAGCCGGACAGGCGGCGCACCACGGCCGCGGCGAAGTACGACACGGTCCCCCCAATTGCCCAGCGGCCCCCAGCCGCACATCACGCCGACTTCCCAGTGCACAGCCGGCTCTCTGTCACGCGTGACGGTATCCGGTCGTATCCGGCAGAGCCCACGCAACGCCCCGAAGGAGGGGCGAGGAATCGAAGTGGGCGAGGCTGCCGATCAGTTCGCCAGGCGGCGACGGGTGGCGATCAGTTCACGCAGGCGGTCGACGCGGGCACGTCGGGGATGTTCACGCTCGCGCACCGACTTCGCCCCGGCGAGCTCGGCAAGGAGCTGCAACCGACGACGGCTGCGGTCAGGGTCGAGCCGATGCTCTGTCCAGGCCATAACGCCGAGCGTGCCGAGTCGCGCCCGGTTCGTCAAGGCCGGTCGCGGTACGCAGTGGCCGCCTCACTCAGCGCGGCTGTCGCGAGCGATTCTCGGATACTCCGGCAACTCGCAGACACCGGCCGGGAGCTGCGGCGCGAGGCGTACGGACCAGCACCCGAGGCGACGAAAGCACACGTAGCGGGCGGCTACCACAGCGGCCAGTCGGCGCTGGTGTACCAGCGGATCGCGAGGGCTGTCGCGGCGATCGCCCAGCCCACCCCGATGGCCAGGGCGATGCCCACGCCGGCTCCCCGGTTGCCCCGCTCGGTCAACAACAGCGCGACGAGCCAGGCCAGGCCGCCGGCCAGCAGCGTCCAGAGCACGTACCCGCGCAGGTCGTGGCCGAGCAGGCCGAAGGCCACCAGCCAGGCGGCGGTGGAGGCGGCACCCGCGGCGACGGCACCGGGGCGTACCGGATGGGGTTCCCGGTAGGTCGGGTGGGTGTGCATGGGCGGCGGGCTGGCCGGGAAGAGGCCGGACGGGCTGTGCCCGAAGGGGCGCGGCTGCCAGGCCGGCCGGGGATCGACGGCCGACGGCGGGGCGGGGTACGGCATGCCGGGCCGGGCCGCCACGCCGAACTGGAGCACCCCCGGCTGGACCTGCGTACCGGGCTGGCCGGGGTGACCGGGGTGACCGGGCTGGCCGGGGTGACCCGGGTGCACGGGGTGGCCGGGGTGGCCGGGGTGGTGCAGGCCCGGGTGCGGTACGCCGGGTCGGGGTTGGAGAGCCGGCTGTTCCGCCATGACCCCGCTCCTTTCCACCCGCCACGCGTACCCACGCGCCCCTGGATGCTCCGCCCGTTTCGGACCGTCCACCCGTTCGCAGCCTACCCGGCGGGCGCCGGAGACCGACCGGATCGCGACCGGCCAGACCGCTGGCGCGGTGGGCCGCCCGAGCCCCGACCGGTTCCACCTGGACCACGGGTGCGGGCGGCACGGCGTGCGGACGTCGAGGCGCTGCTGCGCCCCGGCCGCGATGCCCTCCTCGACGCCGAACGGGGGGAGCGGCACGGCGTCCGGAGGTCGAGGCGCCGCTGCGCCGGCTGGGTACGGATGCCGTCCGGTGGCGACGCGGTGGCGAGGTGGTGGTGCCGGGCCGGCGGGCGCCGGGCCGGTCTGCCACTATGGCCGAATGCCATGGGGAGGATCAGCGGGACCGGGCCGGCTCGGCGTCCTGTTGGTGACGGTGACGGCGCTCGCCACGGGCTGCGCCGACACGCGGCAGCCGACCGGGGCACCGGCCTTCGAGCCGATGGAGACGTCGGCGACGTCCAGCGCGTCCGCCGACGGTACGCCGACCGCCGCACCGACGCCGACCGCCAGCGCGAAGCCGAGCAGCTCGCCGTCGAAGAAGCCCAGCACCCCACCGCCGACGACCGGCAACAGGTACGCCTTCCCGGTGCAGACCGGCAACGTCGCCTACCACCCGACCCACTCGGCGTACCCGGCCACCGACATCTTCGCCAACTGCGGCTCGCCGGTGGTCGCCGTCACGAACGGCCGGATCCTCGAAGTGAGCCGGGTCGACCGGTACAGCAAGACCGGGCCGCAGGGTCCGAACAACGGCGGCAAGGCGGTCTCGCTGCTCGGCGACGACGGGGTCCGCTACTACGGTTCGCACCTGACCAACGTGGCCGGCGGGATCGAGGCGGGTGTCCGGGTGCGCGCCGGCCAGCAGGTCGGCACGGTCGGCAAGACCGGCAATGCCAACAACGTCTGCCACCTGCACTTCGGCATCTCGCCGCCGTGCGAGAAGACCGCCGACTGGTGGATCCGGCGCGGCGTGGTCTGGCCGGCGTCGTTCCTGGACGCCTGGCGCAAGAAGCGGAACACCTCGCCGGCCGCCAAGGTCCGGGACTGGCGCGCCGACAACGGCTGCCCGAAGGCGCCGTAACTCCGGCCGGTGTGCGAGAGTTCCGGTCGTGGACGTCGCGGTGATCGGACTCGGTCTCATCGGCGGCTCGGTGCTGCGGGCACTGGCCTCGGCCGGCCATGCGGTGCTCGGCTACGACGCCGACCCGGCGACCAGGGCCACCGCCCGGACCGCCGCCGCGCAGGCGCCGCCGCCGCACCGATGGCAGGTCGCCCGGACGGTACGCGACGCGGTGGCCGGCGCCGACCTGGTGGTGATCGCCGTACCGCTGCCGGCGGTGGCCGGAGTACTCGACGAACTCTCCGGAGCCGGCTACACCGGGCTGGTCACCGACGTCACCTCGGTCAAGGAGCCGGTACGCGCCCTGGTCGACCGGCATCTGCGTGGCGGTGTCGACCGGCGGGCCGGATTCGTCGGCGGGCACCCGATGGCGGGGCGGGAGACCTCGGGTTTCGGGGCCGCCGATCCGGCCCTCTTCACCGGCTGTGCCTGGGTACTCTGCCTCGAACCGGGTACGACCTCGGTGGCCGACTGGCTGGAGCTGGCGGCGTTGCTGACCGGCATCGGTGCCCGGGTGGTACCAGCGGTCGCCGCCGAGCACGACCGGGCGGTGGCCGCCGTCAGCCACGTACCGCATCTGCTGGCCACCGCGATCGCGGCGGTGGCCGCCGACGACCCGCTGGCCGGTACCCTGGCCGCCGGCTCGTTTCGGGACGGCACCCGGGTCGCGGCGACCCGGCCGGACCTGGTCGCGGCGATGTGCGGCGGCAACGCGGCCGCGGTCGGGCCGGCGCTGGACGCGGTACTGCGGGAGCTGGACGGCGCCCGCACGGCGGTCGGCTCGGCGGACCCGATCGGGGCGCTGCGGAGTTGGCTGGCGCCCGGCTCGGCGGCCCGGCAGGCGTGGCCGCCCCGGCCGGGTGGCTCGGTGGAGTTGCCGGCCCGACCGGACGCGCTGCTCCGGCTCGGCCGGGCGGGCGGCTGGGTGACCCGGGTCGCCGAGGACCGGCGTACGGTCACCGCGGTCAGACCCGCTCTCCCCGATCCAGCCTGATCACCCGCCGCTCGGTGACGATCGCGGTGACCAGCTCGTACGGGGTCACGTCGAAGGCCGGATTGACCGCGCCGACTCCATCCACCCCGGCCGGCTGATCGTGCTCTCGGGTCGCGCGGCTGTCCTCCTGGGGCGCGTGGCCGTACTCCTGGGGCGCGTGGCCGTACGACAGCACCTCGGCGGCGCCTCGGTCCTCGATCTCGACCTGGGTACCGTCGGCCGTGTCCGGGTCGACGGTCGACTCCGGCGCGACGACCACGAACGGGATGCCGGCCCGGTGGGCGCCGAGCGCGTGCGCGTACGTGCCGATCTTGTTGATCACGTCGCCGTTGGCGCAGATCCGGTCGGCGCCCAGTACCACCCCGTCGACCTCGCCCCGGGCCATCAGGAACGGACCCGCCCCGTCCACCGCCACCCGGTACGGCACCCCGGCCCGGCCCAACTCCCAGGCGGTCAGCCGGGCGCCCTGCAACAGCGGTCGGGTCTCGCTGGCGAGTACCGCGCCGAGCGCGTCCCGCCGGTGCAGTTCCAGTACCGCCCCGAGCGCGGTACCGCCGACCACCGCCGCCAACGCGCCGGTGTTGCAGTGCGTGAGCAGGCGGGGGCGGGTGCCGCAGAGTTCGGCCAGCAGGTCGGCGCCGAGGCTGGCCATCGCGGCCGCGGCGGCGATCTCCTCGTCCCGGATCGCCAGCGCCTCGGCGAGGACCGCGTCGGCGCCCTCCGGCAGCCGGGCGGCGACCCGGCGTACGCCCCGGGCCAGGTTCACCGCCGTCGGGCGGGCGGTCTCCAGCCGGCGTACCGCCGCCGCGACGTCACCCGGCTGGTGTGCGGCGAGCGCGACTCCGAGCGCACCGGCCACGCCGAGCGCCGGTGCGCCGCGTACCGCGAGCCGCTGGATCGCCGCGACCAGCTCATCGACGGTGGTCAGCCGGAGAACGGTGAGCCGACCCGGCAGGGCGGTCTGGTCGATCAGTTCGACGGCACCGTCAACCCAGTCGATCGTACGCATGAGCGCCAGGGTACGGCCGGATCCCCGGGGCGGCGAGCCCGCGCGCGCCCCGGCCCCGCCCGCCCGTTCGCACGGCCCCGGGGTCAGCGTTCGCCGAACGACTTCAGCGCCTCCAGCAGGGTGTCCCGGCTGTCCTTCTCCAGCAGTTCGCTGCTCCACGCCTCCTGCAACGCCAACCGGCGCCCGTCGTGCAGCACGAGTTCGGCCTTCAGCGGCACCTGCTTGCGGATCGTGGCCCCGGCGACCTCCTCGAACGGCAGGAACTGGTGCCGGCCGGCCAGCTCGGCGACCGGGGCGGAGCTGACCAGTTCACGCAGCCGCTTCGTACCCTTGTCGGCCTTGCCCGGATTGCCGACGAAGACCAGCCCACGGTTGAGCATCAGCACGTCGTGGTCGACGCCGTCGACCTTGACGTTGGCGAGCGCGGCGAGCAGCCGGGCGCCGTTCGCGGTGGCCCGGCGCTGCACCACCCGGCCGTGCGCCGGGTCGATGCCGAGCGCGGTCAGCCGGGCGACCGCCTCGGGCAGGGTCTGCGCCGCGACGGCCAGCTCGGCGATCTCGGCGAACGAGATCGGCTGGCCGTCCCGGCCGACCAGCCGGGCCGACTCGGACCACGAGTGCTGCCACCAGGCCGTCTGCGCGGTGGCCGCCGCGCTCTGCAACAGCGTCTCCATCGGCTCGGCGAACTTGCGGGCCGCCTCCCGGCGGGTGGCGTTCGAGAAGAACTGCTCGGCGAACTCGCCGAGCCGGCCCGCCTGCACCAACTGGAACAGCACCGGCAGCCCGGGCTCGGGCGCCCCGGTGAACCGGCCGAGCGCCCGGAACACGGCGTCGGCCTGCCGCTGCACCCCCGCCGCGACCATCGCGTGGGTGAACTGCGGCCAGGGCAGCACCTTGCGGTCGCCGACGTCGACCATCCGGTCCTGGAGCCGGCGGCCGAGCGCGGCGATGTCCGGGAGCAGCGCGTACCCGGGCCGGTTGTCGGCCGGCCGGGGTACGTCGGGAGCGGTGGCGATCACCGAGATCCGCTCCGGGATCGGCGGGTGGGTGTCCCAGCGCGACCCGGTGTCGTCCGGCTCGTTGCCGCGCAGCTCCGCCAACTCCGTCTGGCGGGCGGCGACCAGCGCGTAGAAGCCGCCGAAGAGGTCGTCCGGCACGAACCCGGCCTCCCAGCCGGGGTGGACGTACCGCTGGAAGAAGAAGCCCCAGGCCGCGTCGAGGACCGGCAGTTCGCGCAGCGCGGACGCGGCGGCGGCCCGGCCGGCGACCTGCACCGAGGCCCGGTCCGCCTCCAGTTCCTGGCGGCGCGAGGCGGCGTTGTCGACCAGCAGGTAGAGCCGCGCGTAGCCCTTGAACACCCAGCCGACCGGGTTGTGCGGGCCGATCCGGCTGATGGTGCCGCCGAGGGCCAGCCGGCCACGGTACGCCACCGCGCCGAGCCGGGTGTGCCGGCCCGAGTAGTGCCCCAGCTCGTGGGCGAGTACCGAGCGGATCTGGTCGACGCTCATCGCCTGGAGCAGTGGAAGTCCGATGTAGAGGATCCGTCGACCGCTGATCAGGCCGAGCAGTTTGGCGTCCTCGGTCACCGCCGCGTTGACCTCGGGCAGCAGCCGGATCTCGTCCGGCACCCGGGTGCCGACCACGCCCGCCAGCTCGTGCACCGTACGCCACAGTTCCGGGGCCTGGTCGGGGCCGACCGGGAGCCCTTCCGGCGGCTCCGGCCTGGCCCGGATGGCCTTCCAGAGCGCGACCGAGACCGCGCCGACCGTGGCCACGAAGAGCGGGAACACGATCTTCAGCGCGATCACGCCGTTGAGTACCGTACTGAGCCAGACGGCCAGCGCCACCGCGCCGCCGAACTGGACGAGCGCGACGACGTAGAACCCGGCGAGCATCACCACCGACGCCAGCGCCCGGAATGTGGCGACCACTTTCTGTCCTCCCCCGTGTCATGCTTCCGCCCGCCTCGTGGCGCGGAGCGGCGGACGGACAGTACGACGAGGGTGCGACGCCGGCAACCCCGTTCCGGCTCCGCCGCACGGCGCCGACCGGCCAGAACCGGCCGGCGAGTCCCGCGCCGGCGCCGACCGCTGACTAACCTGGTCACGCAGGACCGGGTGGACCTGCATGACCGGACAGCCTGGTCGGGCGGCCCGGTCGACCATGGGCAGGCAGCACGGGCGGGCAGCATAGGCGGGCAGCCCGGTAAGGCAGCATGGGCGGGCGAGCCTGGTCAGGCAGGGGCGGGCGGAGCGGGGAGGCGACGTGACCGAGCGAACCGAGGAGACGGCATGACCGGACGTGACCCCCTCGCCGACCTGCGCCGGATCGCCTTCCTGCTGGAACGGGCGAACGAGGCCAGCTTCCGGGTCAAGGCGTTCCGGTCGGCCGCCAGGACCCTGGCCGAGCTGCCCGCCGAGGAGCTGGCGACCCGGGCCGAGGCGGGTACCCTGACCGAACTCTCCGGGGTCGGCGAGGTGACCGCGCGGACCGTCACCGAGTCGCTGCGCGGCGAGGAACCCGTCTACCTACGCCGGCTGCTGGCCACCGAGGGGCTCGACCTGGACGAGGAGGCCGCCGCGCTGCGGGCGGCGCTGCGCGGCGACTGCCACACCCACTCCGACTGGTCGGACGGGGGCTCGCCGATCGAGGAGATGGCGCTCGCCGCCGTCGAACTGGGCCACGAATATCTGGTACTCACCGACCACTCCCCCCGGCTCACCGTGGCCCGAGGGCTGACCGCCGCCCGGTTACGCAGACAGCTCGACTACGTCGCCGCGGTCAACGACGCGTTGCCGGAGGGCTTCCGGATCCTCACCGGCATCGAGGTGGACATCCTCGACGACGGGTCGCTGGACCAGGACGAGGAGCTGCTGGCCCGGCTGGACGTGGTGGTCGGCTCGGTGCACAGCAACCTGCGGGACCCGAAGGCGCGGATGACCAGGCGGATGCTGACGGCGATCGCCAACCCGCACCTGGACATCCTCGGGCACTGCACCGGCCGGATGGTGGCGGCCCGGCCGCCCGGGGTGACCGGTCCCGGTGACCGGGGGCACCGGGCGCGTACCCGGCCGCCGAGCGACTTCGACGCCGACGCCGTGTTCGCCGCCTGTGCCGAGTACGACAAGGCCGTCGAGATCAACTCTCGCCCCGAGCGGCAGGACCCGCCGAAGCGGCTGATCAGGGTGGCCGTGGAGGCGGGCTGCCGGTTCGCCATCGACACCGACGCGCACGCCCCGGGTCAGCTCGACTGGCAGCAGTTCGGCTGCGAGCGGGCCGCCCGGTGCGGCGTACCGGTGGAGCGGGTCGTCAACACCTGGTCGGCCGAGGTACTGCTCGACTGGACCGGCTCACACCCGGGCTGACGGGGTCAGTTCCGGCAACATGCCGGCCGGCACGGCGGGGCGGCGCCGCCGTACGAACAGTCCCTGCGAGACCGCCACCCCGGCCAGTACGATCACCGCGCCGACCGGCTGGTACCAGGCCAGGTGCTCACCCAGCCCGAGCACCCCGATCAGCACCGCGAAGACCGGGATCACGTAGGTGACCGTCGACGCCGTGCTCGCCCCGGCCACCCGGATGTTGCGCAGGTTGATCACGAAGGCCAGGCCGGTGCCGAGCGCACCCAGCGCCAGCACGCTGGCGATCACCTCGCCGGAGAGGCTGGTCGGTGCCGGCGGGGCACCCGCGATCAGCGGCGCGGCGATCGCGAGCTGCGCCGTCGCCATCAGCAACTGCGCCGCCGAGAGCGCCAAACCGGACTCGGCCCGGCCCGCGACGAACCGCTTCTGGTACGGGATGGCCACGCCGTAACAGGCCGCCGCCGCGAAGCAGAACAGTTGACCGGTGAACTGGGCACCGCCGAGCCCCTGCCACACGCCCAGCACCACCAGTACCCCGACAAAGCCCAGCCCGAGCCCCACCCCCCGGCGTACGGTCATCCGCTCGGTCCGGAACACCAGCACCGCCAGCGGCAGCACCACCAGCGGGGTGGTGGCGTTCCAGATGCCGGCAAGCATCGAGGAGACCCGCTGCTCGCCGTAGCCGAAGAGGGTGAACGGCAGGGCGACCCCGACCGCCGAGAAGAGCGCGGTGTGCAGCCACAGTTTCGGGTCCCGGGGCAGCCGGTCGCGGAGCACCGCCAGCACCACCAGCAGGGTGATCGCGCCCGCGCCGACCCGGCCGAGAGTGACGTAGACCGGGTGCATCTCCCGGATACCGACCTTGATGAAGAGGAAGCTCGACCCCCAGATGGCGCCGAGCGCGAAGAACCCCGGCAGCCAGGAGCGGAGAGCAGCCTTGTCAGGAGTGGTAGCGGCAGTCACTCCTGACACTCTGCGCCAGGGGTACGACATTGTCTCGCGATTTCCGGACCTCGTGGCGGGCGCCACACCACACGGTCGGCCGGTCGATGCGGGCCGACCGCAGACCGCAGCCCGCCGTGGGGCGTAACGTGGATGAATAGCGCTGGGCCGATCACGTAGGGTCGTGGCGTGGGACGAATCAACGAGTTGGCCGACCGCTACGTCGACGAGTGGGCCCGGCTCAATCCGGTCGGCGCGACGTTCGTCGGCGTCGGGGGCCACGACGACCAGCTCGGCGACCTCTCGCCGGACGGCTTCGCGGCACAGGCCGAACTGACCCGGCGTACGCTCACAGCCCTCGACGCCAGCGAGCCGGACACCGAGGCGGAGCGGACCGCCAGGGAGGCGATGCAGGAGCGGCTGGGCCTGGAACTCGCCCGGTACGAGGCGGGCGAGACGGCCAGCGAGCTGAACGTCATCGCCAGCGGGCTGCACGAACTCCGGCAGGTCTTCGACCTGATGCCGACCGAGGGCACCGAGGCGGTCGGCAACATCGCCGCCCGGCTGGGCCAGTTCGCCGGGGCGCTCGACGCGTACAAGACCACGTTGCGTACCGCCGCCGGGGCCGGGCACGTCAGTTCCCGGGCACAGATCGTCGAGGTCGCCAAGCAGTGCGACATCTGGACCGACCCGGACGGCGACAACTTCTTCCACTCCCTGGTCGAGCGGCTCTCCGCCGATCCGGCGCTCGCCGCCGAACTGCGCCGGGGCGCGGCTGCGGCCACCGCCGCCACGGCCGAGTTCGGGCACTTCCTGCGGGACGAACTCGCCCCGCTGGGCCGGGCCAGGCAGGCCGCCGGCCGGGACCGCTACGAACTCGCCTCGCAGTACTTCCTCGGCGCCCGCGTCGACCTCGAAGAGACGTACGCCTGGGGGTTCGAGGAGCTGGCCCGGCTGGAGGCCGAGATGCGCGCGGTGGCCGCGGAGATCGTCGGCCCGGGCGCCACGATCGACGCGGCGGTGACCGCGCTGGACGCCGACCCGGCCCGCCGGATCCAGGGCAAGGAGGCGTTCCAGGACTGGATGCAGGCGCTGGCCGACAAGGCGATCGCCGAGTTGCACGGCACCCACTTCGACATTCCGGAGCAGGTCCGCCGGATCGAGTGCTGCCTCGCGCCGACCAGCGACGGCGGCATCTACTACACCGGCCCGAGCGAGGACTTCTCCCGGCCGGGCCGGATGTGGTGGGCGGTGCCGCAGGGCATCACCGAGTTCTCCACCTGGCGCGAGGTGACCACCGTCTTCCACGAGGGCGTGCCCGGGCACCACCTCCAGGTGGCGCAGACCCAGGTCCGGGCCGACCTGCTCAACCGCTGGCAGCGGCTGCTCTGCTGGACCTCCGGGCACGGCGAGGGCTGGGCGCTCTATTCCGAGCGGCTGATGGACGAGCTGGGCTACCTCGCCGACCCCGGCGACAAGCTCGGCATGCTCGACGGGCAGGCGTTCCGGGCCGCCCGGGTGATCGTGGACATCGGCATGCACCTGGAGCTGGAGATCCCCCGGGACAACCCGTTCGGCTTCCATCCGGGCGAGCGGTGGAACCCCGAGCTGGGCTGGGAGTTCATGCGGGCGCACTGCCGGGTGCCGGACGAGAACCTGCGATTCGAGCTGAACCGCTATCTGGGCTGGCCGGGGCAGGCACCGTCGTACAAGGTCGGCGAGCGGATCTGGTTGCAGGCCCGGGCCGAGGCGCAGGCCCGCAAGGGTGCCGACTTCGACCTGAAGGAATTCCACCGGGCCGCGCTCGACCTGGGCTCCATCGGCCTGGACCCGCTGCGGGCCGCGCTGGCCCGGATCTAAATCATCGGGTACGGCCACGGGGCGCCGACCAGCACCCGGGGGGCCTACCCGGAGCCAAGGATTCACTGTGGAGGCAGATCCACTGTGGAAATGGATCCATTGTGGAGGTGGATGCGAGGGCTCTGTTCTCGTTATCCGCGGCCGATCGCACTAGGCTTGCCCGCATGTCAGGCTCGACACCCGGCAGGGGCCCCAGCGGCAAACTGACGTGGGCCCCCGACGCCGTGATCACCCGCATCGAGCAAGAGGTTCAGCCGCAGGTGAGCCTCCAGCGAATGGTCGCGGCGGCAGCGACGACCGCCTTCGTCTTCACCTGGCCGCCGGCCTTCGTCGTGTTCGCGGTCGCGACCATCGTCGCGCCGTCGGTGACCGACGAGGCCAGCGTCGGGCTGACGGCCTTCTGGGCGCTGCTCTTCGCCATCCTGATCGCGATCACGGCGGTCGTCCAGGTGTTGACGAGGCGGCGCACGGCCACCCCCGAGGCGGCTGACGAGGACGTGTCGCCGCGCCGGATTCCGCTGCGGATGGCGATCAACGCACTGGTCACCGGCGCCTGCGCGTGGTTGGTACTGGCGACGCAGGGGCTTTCCACCAGCCAGATCGCCGTGCTGGCGGTCGTGCTCGTCGTCGTGGTACACCTGCTGCCCATGATCGTGGCGAGGCTGCTGGGCCGGCTGAGCAGGCGCCGTCGGGCCAGTTCGTCCGACCCGGACGCGGTGACCACCCGCACCTGATCCCGCACCACACCGTCTCCACCCGCCGCGAACCGGGCTCCGGGTCCAAGCGTGACGACACCGGGCGCGGGCGACCCGCCCCGGACCTGGGGGAAGAAGGCGGGGTGGTCCGGGGCGGGCCTGATCGGGTGATGAGGCGGGTCAGTAGCGCCGGGGAACCCAGTGCAGGATCTGTCCGGCGATCAGTGCGGGGTGCGTCTCCGGGAGTTCTTCCAGGGCGCGGGCGAGGTGTGCGGCAAGGTACACCATCAGGCCCACCCGGTCGCCCTGGAAGCCGATCAGCAGGCAGAGCCGTGCCTGCGGGCAGGGCCAGGCGTCACCGCAGTCACGGCAGCGGTACGACGGGTGTGCCGGGACGTGGACGCCGGTCCTGCGACGCCGCCGTGCGGCGAAGCGGTACCACCGCTCCTGCGGCCCGATCACCTGTCACACCCACTCGCGTAGCCGCGCGCGATGCCGCTGCGCCGGGGTGAGGTTGCCGGCTCGGCCGCTGGTGTGGCCGTCCAAGCCGGCCCGTTGATTGGTCGTCCGGCGGGATGCCGACGGCGGGATCGGGACTCCCAGGTTGGGGGCGACGACCTGCGGCTTGGGCGGAATGGCCTGCGCGGGCGGCATGACACGGACGGCTGCCCGATACTTTCGGCGGGTCAGTGCCGGGATCGGTGGTGGTTCCCAGGGTCTCGGCGGTGCCGCTGTCAGGGGATGGGCGTCCGGGCAACGCCAGCGGCACCCGCATCGGCAGTACCGCCACAGCCGCCGCCAGTCCCGCCGGTGTATTCGCCGTACTCGGTGAAATCGCATCCGTCACCTCCTGGAGGTAGGCGGGGCGGGGGGCCCATATTGCGCACGCCGCGGCCCCCGCCCCTTATCCCATTGACGGAGGTTGGCTGGACTCGGCCCAACCGGGGGCATCCCATTCCCGGCCGTGTCGACGGGCCGCTTCGGTGCCTCCGCCTGATTCCACCCTGGACCGTGACCGCGCGGTGACGAAAGATAATCGGCGGGCACAAACGACGGATACTCCGGACCGCAGTCGACTATAGGAGGGCACTGAACGTGAGTAATCTTCCGGCGCGACTCAAGGAACTGCGGGCCGAACGAGGCGTCACCCAAGATCAGGTAGCCGAGGCGGTGCAGGTCAGCAAGTCGCTGATCGCGGCGTTCGAGACGAGCCGGCTCGCTCCGAAGCAGGGCACGGCGGCAGCCCTCGACGCCTTTTTCGAGACCGGGGACGAGATCCAGAAACTGTCCGCCGAGGCCAGAAAGAACCGGAAACCCGGCCCGATCTGGTTCCGACCCTGGCGGGACGTGGAGGAGACAGCGGTAATCCTTCGCTACTTCCAGGCCAACCTGATTCCCGGTCTGTTGCAGACGGAGGCGTACGCGCGGGCGGTCTTCGCCAGCACGGGACTGCTTACCGACGACGAGGTGGCGGAGCGGGTCGCCAACCGGCTGGAGCGGCAGGCCGCCGTCCTCGACCGGGAGGAGCGGCCCGCATTCGCGTTCATCATCGACGCCGCCGCGCTCCGGTGTGGCCCGCCCGGGATAGCCAAGGACCAACTACTGCACCTGGCGGATACCGGCGCCCGGCCGAACATCTTCGTCCACGTCGTCCCCGACTCCGCCGGACTGCACGCCGGCCGCAGCGGGTCGTTCGCCCTGGCAACCCTGGAGGGTGGCGGCGCTGTCGGTCTGCTGGATGACTTTTATGAAGGCCGGGTGACAGCGGAACCCACTCGCGTGACCGGCCTGGAGCGAACGTGGCAGACTATAACAGCGGTCGCCCTCCCGTGTGACCAGTCAAGAGACTTGATCTTGAGGTTGGTGAATGACTATGACGGCCCAGCAGCCGACCTGGCGCAAGTCCAGCCGTAGCGGCCAGAACGGCGGGGACTGTGTGGAGGTTGCTGACAACCTGCCCGGCCGGGTCCTGGTCCGGGACAGCAAGGACCAGCACGGACCGGTCCTGACCTTCACCCCCGAGAAGTGGCAGGCATTCGTCAGCCTGGCGAGCCAGCACAACTGACCCTGGCCCCGCCCCAGCAATAAGGGGCGCCTCGGACGGAAGACAGAAGCCCTCCGCCGTCCCGGCCGGGGCCTTTCTGCTCGTCGCCCCTCGACCGGAGGTGACCACCCCTCGTGGGCCCTACGGAGGGTGGCACGCGCCTACCTGCGGGTCCCGCCACAGCATGACTCCGGGCCGGTGCCCCGTCTTTGACGGTTGATCGGGTAACCCGTTGCTTCCGGGTGCCTCCAGGGTTGGCGATCTCCTGACGTCGGTCGTGCTCGCCATACCCGTCCCGGCCAATCCGACTCTCCGCGCCCGTCTGTGCACCCAGCTCGACAGTCCACGCACCAACTACTCCCCGACCGGGCCGTCGGGTCGCTCATCTGGTCAACCAGGCCGTCCGCCCAGCGGCGCTGGCGCCACGTCACACAGCCTCCAACGGTGATCCAGGATGGCGGAAGGCTTCAGTGAGCCGCTTCCGACTCGGTCACAAGGACCCAGACCAGCGGACCTTCGGATCCGTCAGGCTCGAAGCGCTGACACAGCATCCAGGCCGGATCCTCGGTCGGCGGCAGCACTCCACGCGCGATGGCGTACCGGCTTGCCTCCGTCGTGTCGAGTTCGTCGACCGCCCGACCGACGTCTTGGCGGATCGTCTCCTCGCCGATGACGGCCGGCACCTCCCGCACGTACTGAATAGTCATCGTTCCACCGCCTCGCCCGTGCCGATGCGCTGGACCCGCACCGCACTACCGTCCGCGTTGACGACCCAGATCGTCATGCGCCACCCTTTCGGCAATGCCGCCGCGATGTTCTCGAGCAGCCATCAGGTCCCGGGCAAGGATACCGATTCAGGTAGAGCGCGGCTGCTTCGATCCGATCACGCCGCATGACCGCAGCCGCATGCCCCTCGGTGTGTTCGGTCAACGACTCCAGGAACTTCCACCTGCCGGTCAATCCGGGACCGCCGGCACCAGGACCGGCCTTGCCGCTGTAGATCAGGTCGCCGATCGGCTGACCTTCGGCGTCGTACAGCCGGCCGATCGTCTTCTCGCGACCCGTAAGAGGTCGGATCTGCGCCGCTTTCACAGGGTCGAAGCGATACGCGGGCACACCAGTGGCCGGCTTGGGTGGCACCGGGGCCGCAGACACCACCACGGGGCTGATCACCCATCGGTAATAACATCGAGGTAGATGGCCAGCGCCTGTGCCATCTCGCTCAGGTGCTGGGCCGCCTCACGAATCCGCCGTACCGCGCCCTCCTGCTGGGCGAGGGCCTGCTCGACCAAGGGGTGACGACTGCCGCGAAACAGGCCAGTGACCCAGTCGTGCCGGCTCGCAAACACATCCGCGAGTGCGAGCAACCGTCGGGCCTCGGCAACGGAGTCCTGACGGACTCGGGCCAGTTCCCTGACAACGTCGCCGGCGGGCACGTCAGCACCTCCATCGATTCGGCGCCCCGGGACGTCAGCAGCGTATGAGGTGGGTCCGCCTTCGGCCTAGTCCGGGCCTCCCCACTGGGGAGGCCCGGACTACCGATCGTCGAAGGGCTACCGCTGGTGTGGCATCGCGCCGACCGGCGGGCCGGCGGCCGGTACGGCGTCCTCCACATCGACCGCCGGCTGGGAGAACTGCGCGTGGTAGAGCCGGTGGTACGCGCCCTGCGCGGCGAGCAGTTCGGCGTGGCTGCCCTGCTCGACGATCCGGCCGCTCTCCATCACCAGGATCAGGTCGGCGTCCCGGATGGTCGACAGCCGGTGTGCGATCACGAAACTGGTCCGGTCCGCCCGCAGCGCCGCCATCGCCCGCTGGAGCAGCACCTCGGTACGGGTGTCCACCGAACTCGTCGCCTCGTCCAGGATCAGCAGCGACGGGTCGGACAGGAACGCCCGGGCGATGGTGATGAGCTGCTTCTCGCCCGCGCTGACGTTGTTGCCCTCCTCGTCGATGACCGTGTCGTAGCCGTCAGGCAGGCTGCGGACGAACCGGTCGACGAAGGTCGCCTTCGCCGCCGCGAGAATCTCCTCCTCGGTCGCGTCCGGGTTGCCGTACGCGATGTTGTCCCGGATGGTCCCGCCGAACAGCCAGGTGTCCTGGAGCACCATGCCGATCTCACCGCGCAGGGTGTCCCGGCGCAGTTCGGTGAGGTCGACCCCGTCCAGGGTGATCCGGCCGGCGTCCAGTTCGTAGAAGCGCATGACCAGGTTGACCAGGGTGGTCTTGCCGGCCCCGGTCGGACCGACGATCGCCACCGTGTGCCCCGGCTCGGCGACCAGCGACAGGTCGTCGATCAGCGGCTTGTCCGGCTCGTACCGGAAGGAGACGTGCGCGAACTCGACCCGACCGTGCCGCTCGGTGAGCCGGGCCGGCTCGGCCGGGTCCGGGCTCTGCTCGTCGGCGTCGAGTACGTCGAAGACCCGCTCCGCCGAGGCGACCCCGGACTGGAGCAGGTTCGCCATCGAGGCGACCTGGGTCAGCGGCTGGGTGAACTGCCGGGAGTACTGGATGAACGCCTGTACGTCGCCGAGCGTCATCGCCCCGGACGCGACCCGCAGCCCGCCGATCACCGCGATCAGCACGTAGCTCAGGTTTCCGATGAACATCATCGACGGCATGATGATGCCGGAGACGAACTGGGCGGCGAAGCTCGCCTTGAACAGCTCCTCGTTCTTCGCGCCGAAGGCCGCCTCGACCTCGCGCTGCCGGCCGAAGACCTTCACCAGCTCGTGCCCGGTGAACGCCTCCTCGATCTGGCCGTTCAGCGCGCCGGTGTGCGTCCACTGGGCGATGAACTGCTTCTGCGACCGCTTCGCGATCTGCTTGGTGACCAGCACCGACGCCGGTACCGCGATCAGCGCGACCACGGCCAGCAATGGCGAGATCCAGAACATCACCCCCAGTACGCCGATCACGGTGAGCAGCGAGGTGAGCAACTGGCTGAGGGTCTGTTGCAGGCTCTGCGAGATGTTGTCGATGTCGTTGGTGACCCGGCTGAGCAGTTCGCCCCGGGGCTGGCCGTCGAAGTACGGCAGCGGCAGCCGGTTGAGCTTCGCCTCCACGTCCGACCGCAGTTGCCGGATCGTGCTCTGCACCGCGCCGTTCAGGATGTAGCCCTGGAGCCAGCCGAGCAGGCTGGCGGCGAGGAAGAGCAGTACCGCCAGCAGCAGGATCCGGCCGAGCTGCCCGAAGTCGATGCCGACGCCGGGGATGACCTCCATCTTCAGCAGCAGCTCGGCGAAGCCGTCGTTGCCGTCCGCCCGGGCACCCTCGGCGGCCTGCTCGACGGTGCTGCCGGCCGGTAGCTGCTTGCCGATCAGTCCGGAGAAGATCACGTCGGTGGCGTACCCGAGGATCTTCGGCCCGGCCACCGACAGCCCGACGCTGGCGATCGCCAGCAGGATCACCAGGCTCAGCGACAGCCGGTGCGGCCGGAGCAGCCCCAGCAGCCGCCGGGCCGACGGGCCGAAGTTCATCGACTTCTCGGCCGGCATCCCCACGTTTCCCCATGCCGGGCCGCCCCGGGCGGCGCCGCCGCCCGGCAGCCGGGCCGGTGTCGCCCGAGCCGTCTTCTGGTTCATCGCCCCGTCCTGGGTGTTGTCGTCCGCCGGCCGGCCGTTGGCACCGGCACTCGGCCCGTGCTGCTCGACGCTCCCGTCCTGCTGACCGTGCCCGTTCGGCTGGCCGTGCCCGTTCGGCTCGACGCGTCGGTTCTGCTCGCTCGGCTCGCTCATGCGGTCACCTCGACGGTGAGCTGGGACTCGACGATCTCGGCGTAGGTCGGACAGCTCTTCAGGAGTTCGGTGTGCCGGCCGGCGCCGACCACCGCCCCGTCCTCGAGCACGATGATCTGGTCGGCGTCCAGGATCGTGGAGACCCGCTGCGCCACGATCACCACCGCGGCGTCGGCGGTGACCGGTTTCAGCGCGGCCCGCAGTCGGGCGTCGGTACCGAGGTCGAGGGCGGAGAACGAGTCGTCGAAGAGGTAGATCTCCGGGTGCCGGACCAGGGCTCGGGCGATCGCCAGCCGCTGCCGCTGCCCGCCGGAGAGGTTCGTCCCGCCCTGGGCCACCGGAGCGTCCAGCCCTTCCGGCAGCGCCTCGACGAAGTCGCGGGCCTGGGCGATCTCCAGGCTGGCCCAGAGTTCCTCGTCGGTCGCGTCCGGGTTCCCGTACTTGAGGTTGCTGGCGACGGTGCCGGAGAAGAGGTACGGCCGCTGCGGCACCAGGCCGATCCGGTCCCAGAGCAGGTCGGGATCCAGCTCCCGGACGTCGACCCCGTCGACCAGTACCGCCCCGCCGGTGACGTCGAAGAGCCGGGGTACCAGCCCGAGCAGGGTCGTCTTGCCCGCACCGGTGCTACCGATGATCGCCGTGGTCTGGCCGGCCCGGGCCCGGAACGAGATGTCCCGGAGCACCGGCGCCGCCGCTCCCGGGTACTGGAACCGGACGTCCCGCAGCTCCAGCTCGCCCTGGAGCCCGACCTCGCGGACCGGCTCCGGCGGCGGGGCGACCGAGGATCCGGTCTTCAGCACCTCCATGATCCGTTCGGCGCAGACCGCCGCCCGGGGCACCATGATCAACATGAAGGTCGCCATCATGACGGACATCAGGATGAACATCAGATAGCTCAGGAAGGCGGTCAGCGCCCCGATCTGGATCTGCCCGGAGTCGATCCGCTCCGCGCCGAACCAGAGCACCGCCACGCTGGACACGTTGAGCACCAGCATCACGATCGGGAAGATCAGCGCGGTCAGCCGGCCGACCCCCAGCGCGGTGGCGGTCAGGTCCTCGTTCGCCGCCTCGAAGCGCCGGGTCTCGTACGGCTCCCGGACGAACGCCCGGACCACCCGGATGCCGGTGATCTGCTCCCGGAGTACCCGGTTGACGGTGTCGATCCGGGTCTGCATCAGCCGGAACTGCGGCACCATCCGGCGGATCACCAGACCGATCGCCAGCACCAGCACCGGTACGCAGACCAGCATCAGCCAGGAGAGGCCGACGTCCTCGCGCAGTGCCATGATCACGCCACCGAACAGGGTGATCGGCGCCGCGACCAGCATCGTGCAGGTCACCACGACCAGCATCTGCACCTGTTGGACGTCGTTGGTGGTACGGGTGATCAACGAGGGCGCCCCGAACTGGCCGACCTCCCGGCCGGAGAAGCCCATCACCCGATGGAAGATCGCCCCGCGTACGTCCCGACCGAAGCTCATCGCCGTCCGGGCCCCGAAGTAGACCGCGGCGATCGAGCAGGCGATCTGCGCCAGGGTGACCAGCAGCATCCAGCCGCCGGTACTGACGATGTAGCCGGTGTCGCCCCGGGCGATGCCCTTGTCGATGATGTCGGCGTTGAGGCTGGGCAGGTAGAGCGAGGCCATGGTGCCGACGAGTTGCAGCAGCACCACGGCGGTGAGCGGTCGGCCGTACGGCCGGAGATAGGTACGCAGTAGTCGGTTCAGCATCGACGACCCCCCGAATCGAGGACGCGGTGACCGGTCATGGCCGGTCCGGTCTGTTGTGGTCAGCGTGGTGTCCCGAGCCGGACCCCTCGCCCGGTCGATCGGGCTCGGGCGCCCGGTCGGACCGGGCCGGCGGTTCGGGCTCGGCGGTCCCGGACTGCCGTACGCCGTCGAGCAGCACGGCGGCGATCGTCTCGGGACTGAGCGGTTCGTTCTCGGCGATCCGGGGGTGCGAGCCGGCGAAGGTCAGCAGTCGCAGCAGCCGGGCCACCTCGGGCAGCGGATAGCGGAAGCGGTCGGCGTCCGGCTCCAGCACCCGGACGATGGCCTGGTAGATCTCCTCGTTCGGCGGGCGGCAGTTGGCCGTACCGGCCCGCCGGGCCGACGACTCCTCCGGCGGCCCGTGCATCCCGACGGAGTGCAGCAGGTTGAAGATGCTGGTGAGCCGGCGCTGGAGGATCGCGGCCAGCTCGGTGAGCCGCTCCGGCAACGGGGTTTCCAGGTCGATCGCCGCCAGCTCGTCCAGCAGCGGGGCCGGGTCGAGGCCGGCCTCGACGGCCACCCGGACCAGCCCGTCCTTGTGCGGGAAGACCCGGAAGATCGTGCCCTCGGCCACCCCGGCGGCCTCGGCGATCTGCCGGGTGGTGACCTTGATCCCGTGCTCGCTGATCAGGGCCAGGGTGGCCGTGACCAGCGCGGCCCGCCGCTCCTCCGGCGGGAGCGGCCGGGCCCGGCCCGAGGGAGTCTGCGAGTTCACGGCGCAACAGTAATGAGTGAGCCACTCACTCACCACTCATTTTTGCTACTCCGCCGGGTGCGCAAGCTCACACGTGCCGGCGGGCAAGCGCAAGCCCGGCCGGCGGGCAGCCCGAG
>NZ_BONX01000013.1 GCF_016862935.1 Plantactinospora mayteni | reverse complement strand
ACCGGCTGGGCAGGCAAGCGCGAGCCCGGCTGGGCAGGCAGCCCGAGCCCGGCCCGCAGACCCGGGGTCGACGTCCCCACCCGGAGGACCGGACGCCGGGACTAGAGTTTGGGCGCGTACCGGAGGGAGTTGTCAGGTGCAGCTGGCGGATTTGCGCGGCCGTCGGGTCGCGGTCTGGGGCACCGGCCGGGAGGGCGTGGCGGCGATCAACGCGATCGCCCCGGTCGGGCCGGCCGAACTGGTCGCGGTGATGGACCGGGAGACGTACGCCGCCAAGCCCTGGACGGGTCGGCTCGCCGAGCTGGCGCCGCTGCACACCGGCCCCGCCGCGCTGGACGTGCTGCTCCGCTCGGACGTGGTGGTCCGGTCCCCGGTGATCGGCGAGACCCACCCCTGGGTGGTCAGCCTGCGCGAGCGCGGCGTCCCGATCACCAGCGGTACGGCGCTGTGGATGGCCGAACACGCGGCCAGCACCATCGGAGTCACCGGCAGCAAGGGCAAGAGCACCACCACCAACCTGATCAGCCACCTGCTCACCGCCGTCGACCGGCCCAACGTGATGGGCGGCAACATCGGCGTACCGGTGCTCGACCTGCCGCCCGCGCAACGGTACGTCCTGGAACTCTCGATGTACCAGTGCGCCGACCTGACCGACTCGCCCGAGGTCGCGGTACTCACCTCGCTCGCCCCGGAGCACCTGGACTGGGCCGGCGGAGAGGCGGAGTACTACCGGCACAAGCTGAACCTCGTCGACCACCGGCCCCGGTGGGTGGCGTTCAACGCGCACGACGACCGGCTCCGCACCGAACTCGCGACCCGGCCCGGACTGCCCCTGCTCCCGGCCGGCTCGGCCATCGCCGCCGCCACCGACGAGCCGACCGTCCAGGTGGCCGCCGACCCCGACGGCACCCGCTGGGTACGCCTGGGGGACCAGCAGCTCTTTCCGCGTGCCGCGCTGCCGCTGGTCGGGCGGCACAACGAATGGAACCTCTGCGTCGCGCTCACCGCACTGCGGGCGGTCGGCGTCGACTGTCTCGCCGAACGGGACCGGCTCGCCGCCGCGCTGGCTACGCTGCCGGTCCTGGAGCACCGGCTCACCCCGATCGAGGACCCGTCCGGGATCACCTTCGTAGACGACTCGCTCTCGACGATCCCGCAGTCGGCGATCCACGCCATCGAGGCGTACGCGAGCCGTCCGCTGACGGTGATCGTCGGCGGTGAGGACCGGGGCGTGGACTACGGGCCGCTGCGCGACTTCCTCGCCGAGCAGGAGATCGTGGCCACCCTGATCGGCATCCCCGACAGCGGGCCCCGGATCCTGGACGTCGTCGAGGAGTTGGAGACGATCACCACGCTGAGCGCCGGGGACCTGCCCGAGGCGGTCCGGCTGGGCCGGGAGCGTACCCCGGCCGGCGGGGTGGTGCTGCTCTCCCCGGCCGCGCCCAGTTACGGCCGGTTCGACAACTACGCGCACCGCTCCCGGGTGTTCCGGCAGGCGATCGAGGAGAGCGCCGGATAACCCGGGTCCCCGGCGGCGGAGACGAGGCCGGCAGCGGGGACAGGGACGGCGGCGGGAACAGGGACGGCGGCGTCCCGGGACGCGGAGAGGGCCGGTCACCAGACCGGCCCTCTCGTCATCGCATCACCGGATCAGTGCTGCGCGAGCCGCTCTTCCAGCCCGGCCGCAGCCGCCTTCAGTTCCTCGGCGGTACGGACCCGGCTCGGCTCCGCCGCCGTCGCCGCCTGGGCGCTCGTGCCCCGGGGGAGGCCGACGATCCCGACGTTGGTCGGGTTCTGCACCACGGTGTAGCCGCCCGGACCGCTGATCCAGGCGCCGATCGGCGCCTGCTGCCCCGTCGATACGACGCCGGTCCCACCGAAGATGAGCGCGGTGTCCAGGGATCCACTGTGCTCGTCGAGGAAGACCTCGGGCTCGATGGAGAGCCCGGACTGGTTGCCCCGGGTGAGCAGGAGCGGACCGTTGATCGTCGCCATCAGGGCACCGCCGGAGAGCGCGTCCGGCCAGTTCACCCCGGTCGCCACACCGGCGTAGTCCGTGCCGCCGAAGAACACCCAGGCGGCGAAGAGCGCCGTCTGGTAACGGTTGTCCCCGGCCACCGGGATCGGGTCGTACGGGCCGGTCGCCGTCGCGCCCTGCACGCCGATACCGAAGATCAGCGACGTCGACTGGACCCGGTCGAGGTAGGTCTTCGTCCCGGCCGGCAGAGTCTTGTTGTTGGTGAGGACGACCACCGCCGAGGAGCCGCTACCCGGGAGGTTGAACGAGCCGGCCGCCGCTCCGGCCGCGAGCGCGTCCGGGAAGTCCGCGCCGGTCGCCGCGAGCACGTAGTCCGGGTTCGGGTTCACCTCGTTGGCGATCGTGATCGAGGTGTCGTACCGGTTCTGGCCGGCGAGCCGCTTGACCTGGTAGCCCAGCGCCTTGACCCGGTTTTCCACGGTCGTCGAGATCGCGCCGGTGCTGCCGAGCAGGTAGACGGTCTTGCCGGTGGGCAGGATCCGCCGGATCTCGGCCTCGGCAGCCGCGGTCAGCGCGGTCGGCGGGGTCATCAGCAGCGGACCCTGCTTCGCGGCGGCCAGCGCCGCACCACCGAGCGCGTCGGCGAACAGGTCCGACCGGGAGAGCACGACCGCGTCGGCGAACTGACGCGGGTCGTTCTGGTCGGACGCGGTCGCCCAGTGCGCCTGGGAGACGGCGGTCGCCGTGCCGAACCGGTTCGACCCGGCGAGCCGGGCCACGGTGTCGCGCCGCTGCGGCTGGTATGACGGTGTGCCGGACAGGCCGGCCACCACGGTCGGGTTCGCCGCTCCGCTGCCGTTCGCCGGCGCGGTCGCCACGCCGGTGCCGTTGGTGAACGCGACGGTGTTGCCGTCGGGCGACCAGGTCGGGTGGTCGTGGGCGACCGCGTTCGAGGTGATCGCGATGACGTCGCTGCCGTCGATGTTGGCGGCATGGATCTGGCCGCCGCGGACGAACGCCACCCGCTTGCCGTTCGGCGAGATGGACGGGTTGGTCGCGTCGTCCAGGATCGTGTCGAAGCTGTCGCCGTCGAAGACGCCGACCTGCGACGTACCGGACGGCGTGTCGACCGTGCCGCCCTGGGACTGGTAGACGAAGAGCGCACCGGGGCCGGAGTCCGGGTTGAGGTAGTGCCGCCCGTCGGCCGGGGTGAGCTGGCGCGGGTAGAAACCGCCCGAGGCGACCTGCGCCTCGATCCGCCACGGCGAGCCCGGCTCCTTGGCCGACCAGAGCACACCGATGCCCTCGCTGCGGTAGACCGGGTCGCGGTAGCGGATGACGGGCCCGTTGTCCTCCGGCGGCGGAGAGAGCCACCAGTAGTTGCCGCCGTCGTTGTGGCGGATGGTCGCGATCTCGCCGTTCTCGGTGGCGAAGATCGCCCGGCTGCCGTCGGGCGCCCAGGCCGCGCCGGTCGCGGTGGTGACGGTCGGGTCGCCCGTGTTGAGCCGGAGCGTGGACCCGTTGTTGAACCTGATGGTGTTGGTGCCGTTGCTGGCGCTCAGCACGCTGCCGTTACCAGGGTGGCTGGCCTGCGCCGCCGTGGCACCGACAACGGCGGTGGTGGCGCTGAGCGCGACGGCCGAGGCAAGCGCCAGCGGCCGTGAAATAGAACGTGGAGGCAAGGGGACTCCTCGCAACAGAAACGCGTCGCACTACCCAGATAGGGAACGGTTGGCCCCCCGTGGGGCGACGCCGGAGTAACTTTAAGGGTTCCTTTATTGAGCGCGCTGCCCCGGTTCGGTTTTCCGGCCCAAGTTGGACCGTTAGGCCAGTCACACTCCGACGATCCGGCGGTTCGGCGCTTGTAAAGCCATGATGTAGCACGGTCCGGGCGAGTAATCCGATTTGCCGTCCACACCCGACCGTGCATTGCCGTGCCGGTCGGCGCGTACGTCCCGAGTGGCAATTACCCGAGTACGCCCAACAGATTGCGTATCGACCGGATGGTGGACCGGATCTCCTGGAGGTACCGGTCCGCGCCCAACGGCTCCGACGGCCCGTACTCCGGCAGCACATCCGGGGCCAGCCCCACCGTGTCCACCTGACATCCGTAGCCGAGACTCAGGGTACGGATCGCGTCGCAGTGCTGGAACGGCACGTAGATCTGCGAGGTCAGCACGAGTACCCGGTCCCCGCTCGCCGGCCCCAACTCCGCCGCCCAGAAGTGGTACGTGTCGGAGGTGTGCGCCCGCCGGGTCGCCGGCTCCGTCGACGGCGCCGCCAGTACCCGCACCACGGGCCGGGCGGCCGGCCGGTAGACGGCGACCGACCAGGAGTGGTGGTCGACCCCGCCCGCCGAGCGCCGCTGCTCGACGGCGGTCGGACAGCCGAACGCGGCCCGGATGCCCAACTCCATCGCGTCCACCTCGTAACCGCCGTCGAGGCAACCGCCGTCCAGCCGCGCGGAGTGCTGGTCGGCGGAGATGTGCAGCCGGTCGAGTTCGATCGGGCGGAGCGGGCGGAAGCTGCCCAGCGCGGCGATCTCACCGGCCTCGACGGTGCCGGTCTCGACCAGCCGGGCGGCGTAGGCGGTCCGCTGCAGGCAGGACCGGGCCAGCCCGCCCAGCACCAGCAGGTGGTCGTACCGCCGGCCGGGGACGGGGTGTGGACCGGCCAGCCCGAGCGCCTCGGCGGCCGACCGGACCAGGTCGGCGACGGCGGGATCGAGCAGCGTCTCGGCCATCTCGTCCCGCTCGACCGCACCGTGCCGGCTCCGGAAGTCCCAGTGCCGGGCCGAGAAGTCGTCCAGCCAGCCCAGCAGCTCGGCCGGGGCGAGCCGGTCGGGCAACTCGTCGCCGAACGCGGCCACCAGGTCCCGCAGCGGCCGGGACCGGGCCCAGCCGGTCACGCCGGCCACCAGGTCGTCCCGGGACGTCGCGCCGGCACCGGTCGGCAGCCGTACGGGCTGGTAGCCGTCCACCCTCGTCCTCCCCGCCCCGGGCCCGGCTCCCGCCCCGGGGCACGTCAGCACAGACGACTGCGGGCCCGGAACCGGTGACCGGCTCCGGACCCGCAGTCGCGATGCGTCAACTCAACTGTCGGTCAGTACAGAAAACCGTCGCTCACAGCCTGGCACACTGCCCGGACTTCGGGCCCCGGACCGTGTTGGTCCGGTCGTCGTTGCCCGGTGCCGGGGAGTTGCCCACGCAGCTCAGCGGTCCGCTGATGGTGTTGCCGGCGACCACTACCGGCTGGCTGCCGGAGTTGCCGACCAGCGAGACCGGGCCGGAGACGGTGACGGTGTCGACCCGTACCCCGCCACTGCTGAGCGTGACAGAGACCGGACCGCTCACCTTGCCCCGCTCGACCAGCACCGGACCCGTCGCGGCGACCACCGAGACCGGGCCGGAGACCGTGGTACCGCTCAGGGTGAGTTGCGCCGAGCCGGTGGCGGTCACCGGACCGGAGATGCTGCCCCCGGTCGCCAGCAGCGACGCGCCGGGCAGCACCGTCACCGGACCGGAGACGGTCGCGTTCTCCAGGCAGGTGAGCCCGGAGAAGACGGTCAGCGGCCGGTTGTACCGACCGGTGATCGTCGTGGTGCACTCCGGGCCGGGCTGGCCGATCGCCGAGCGCGGTGCCGGGTCTGCGGTGACCGGCGAGTTCTCGGCGAGGTAGTTGGTCAGCATGGTCAGGTCGTTGTCACCGGTGGTGACCCGGTCGACGTTGGTGGCCAGGGTGGTGAAGTTGTCCCCGCCGGCCGCGAGGAACGAGTTCACCGTCACCCGGTAGGTGCCGGTCGGGCTGATCGGCGTGCCGTTCAGGGACATCGACGTGATCCGGGAGCCCTGTGCGGCCTCCGGGTCGTAGGTGTAGCCGAAGCCCTTCGAGACACCCAGCCAGAGCACCGGCCGGGACGCGCCCGCCGGCTGCCACTGCTCCTCCAGTACCTGCTTGATCTGGGCCCCGGTGTACGTCTTCGTCACCACGTCGTTGGCGAACGGCTGTACCGAGAACGCCTCCGAGTAGCTGACCACCCCGTCCGGGGCGTACAGCAGGTCGGCCCGGAGACCGCCCGGGTTCATGAACGCGATCTGCGCCCCGCCCCGGCCGGCCGCACTGGTCCCGGCGAGCTGCACGTCGGCGACGAAGTTGCCGAGTACCGACTCCTTGCCCCGGTCCTCGTTGCCGGCCGCGTTGTACGCCCGCTTGATGTCCGCGGTGATCGAGCCGAGCGGACGCTGACCCAGCTCCTGGGCCCGGGCCTTGGCCGCCGCCACGATCTCGGCGACCGCCGGCTGCTGCGGCGCGCCGACCACGTCGACGAGCTGCGCGTCGGCCGCGGTGACCGTACCGGTGGCCGGGTCGAAGGTCAGCTCGACCTTGCCCAGCCGCTTGCCGTAGTCCTCGGCCTGCACGACCGGCCGCAGCTTGTCGGTGCCGGGGATCGGCACCTCGAAGGCGTACGGCTGGTGGGTGTGCCCGCTGAAGATGGCGTCGATGGTGGCGTCCGCCCGGGTGAACTTCCCGAAGACCGGGTCGTTCGCCAGCGCCTCGGCCGAGTTGATGTTCTCGGTCGCCGCGCCCTCGTGGGTGAGCAGTACCACCACGTCGGCCTCGCCGTTGGCCGGGTTGCCGTCCTTGAGCTGTGCGGCCACGGCGTTCGCCTCGGCCACCGGCTCCCGGAAGGTGATCCCGGCGATGCCGTCCGGGCTGACCAGCGAGCCGGTCTGCTCGGTCACCACTCCGACGAAGCCGACCCGCACCCCGCCGACGGTGCTGACCGAGTACGCCGGCAGCGCCCGCTCGTTGCCCCGGTAGACGTTCGCACCGAGCAGCGGGAAGTCGGCCCGGTCGGTCACCCGGCCGGTCAGGTCCGCGATGCCCTTGTCGAACTCGTGGTTGCCGACCGCCGAGGCGGCCAGGCCCATCGCGTTCAGCGCGTCGATCGTCGGGTTGTCCTCGTCGATCGCCGAGATGAAGGTGGAGGCGCCGATGTTGTCGCCACCGGAGACGAACGCGGTGTTCGGGTTCTCCGCGCGGAGCTGGTCGACCAGGCCGGCGACCTGGGCGGCTCCGCCGACCGGGCGGCCGTCCGGCGCGTTGCCGGGCGACTCCAGCCGACCGTGGAAGTCGTTGACGCTGAGGAACTGGAGGTCGACCGGGCCGGTCGCCCCGGTCTGGAGGCCGACCACGATCGGGTTGTGGTCGCTGGCCCGGTACGGGTCCGCGGCGAAGAACGCCGGGTGCCCGTCGTACTGGAAGGCGTACGACTCGTGTGCGTTGATCTGCCAGACGTCGACCCCGGTGACCCGCTCCTTCAGCGACGCCGAGGCGACCGCGTGGTCCAGCGAGCCGGACTCGCCGCCGAAGACGTAACTGGCCTTGCCGGTGTCGTTCAGGTCGACGTACCCCGCGTCGTAGAGGACCTTCATCGGGTCCTCCTGGGTGTACGCGTTGAAGTCGCCGAGCATCAGCACCTGGTCGCTGCCGCTGTCGGCCTTGAGCTGGTCGACGAAGGCGGTCAGCGCGCGGGCCTGGCGGACCCGGTCGCCGTTGAACGCGCCCTGGCCGTCCCCGCTGTCGGCGTTGTCGCCGGTCGCCGAGTCGGAGCTGCTCTTCGACTTCAGGTGGTTGGCCACCACGGTGAAGGTGGTCGCGCCGGCCGTGAAGGTCTGCGCGATCGGCTCCCGGGCGTTGAACCACACGGTCTCGTCGTTGACCGACCGGGACGCACCCTTGGGCTGCGCCTTGGCCGGCTTGAAGATGATCGCGGTGGTGATGAAGTCCTGCTGGGTCGCGGCCGGCAGCTCCGCCGGGGTACGCACGTAGTCCCAGGTGCCCGCCCCGGCCGCCGTGTTCAGCGCGGCGACGAGCCGCTTCAGCGCCTGCTGCGGGTCGGCGGCGTTGAACCGGACCGAGTTCTCGATCTCCTGGAGCGCGACCACGTCGGCACCGAGCGCGTTGATCGCCGAGACGATCTTCGCCTCCTGCTTGGCGAGCGCCGCCTCGTTCGCGGCACCCCGGGCGTCGCCGCCGAAGTGCACGAAGTAGTTCAGCACGTTGAACGCGCCGACCTTCAGGTCACCGCCGACGTTGCCGGGTGCCGGCGTACGCGGGTTGGTCACCTTGAACGTGGTCCGGCCGGCAGGCGGGGTGTCCGCACTGACCGGGGTGGTCGGCTGGAGCCGCCACTCGTTGAACCCGTACGACAGCACGGTCGGGCCGAACGCCTCGACCGAGTCGCCGACCCGCAGCGGGCTGCCCGGCGCCAGGTACGGCGGCAGCAGGCCCGCGTCGGCCAGGTTGGTGGTCCGGCCGTCGTCGATCAGCAGTCGGGCCAGCTTGTTCGCCGCCCCTGCCGCGCGGGCGGCGTCGGTGCCGGGCCGGGCGGTGTCGGTCGGGATCACCGCGGCACGGTCACCGGCGGCGAGCACCACCTCGCCGTACCGGTTGGTGTTGTAGACCTCGGAGACGGTGAACTGGCCGACCGGGGCGACCAGCATGGACTCGACCGACTCCCGGGCCGGCGCGTCCAGCGGCAGCGAGAGCGCGACCGGCGACGGCAGCGGGACCCCCTGCTCGCAGACCTGCACGTCCGCCTTGGCGGCGATGCTGACCTGGGTAAGCCCGTTGAACTCGCTCGCGGTGCCGCTGACCCGGACCCGGTCGCCGACGGCGACGCTGGGGTGGTTGGCGGCGTTGCTGGTCAGGTAGACGAAGATGCCGTCCGAGGCGGTACCGGCGGCCGGCGCCCGCCCGCCGCTGCCGGCGGTCTGGAGGTAGACGCCGTTGTAGCCGCCGGTGCGGTGGTCGCCGGTGACGACACCCTCGACGGTGACCCGGGTACCGGCCAGCGGTGTCGCGTCGCCGGTGCCCTGGACCTGGGCGATGGTGTGGCTGGCCGGGGTGTCGCAGCCGACCGGGTCCGGATCCGGGTCCGGGTCGCCGCCGCTGTTGCGGGTGCCGAAGCTGTTCGCTGCCGGGCCCCGCCAGGTCCCGTCGATCCGCTGGAGCGACTGGCCGATCGGGGTGCTGCTGCCCTCGGCCACGCCGATGTCGACGGCGGCCAGCCCGTCGGCCGGCCCGCCGACCCCGGTCATCCCGCCCTCGTAGCTGAGGAACTCGGCGACCGCGCCGTCGGGCGCGACCAACGCGACCGCGTCCGGCGAGCCGTTCTGGATGCCGTCCGTCGGGTACGTCGCGACGACCACTCCGGCCGCCGGCACCGTCCCGCTAAGCGTCCGAGTGTTGTACGGAGCGCCGTTGTTGCCGTTGTAGAGGACGATCTGCCAACCGGTCAGGTCCGTACCGGCCGGAGCCTCGACCTCGATCGCCTCGCCGGTGTCGGTACCGACGTTGTCGTAATGGATTTCACTGAGAAAGGGCGTCGCCACGGGTTCGGCGGCGAATGCCGCTACTCCGTTGGTCACACCGAGCGCACCACTGGTGAGCAGTACACCCAGCGCCTTGAGCGAGCGTCCGCGTCTGTTCCGGCGCATCAAGTTGCCTCCGATAGGGGGTAGACGGTCGGAGCATATGCGGGCTCGGTGGCGGAACGAGATCTGCCAGGTGTACGAAACACACTGGATGTTCGGCCGTACCGCGCCGAAGATCGGACTATTCGCTGTTTTCGCCTCGACATCGTCGCCGCTTCCCCGGCATCGTCCACTCGGGTTCGGTCAATCGCGAGGTCCCGGCGCCGCGCCGGTAGTCCGAGGTCAGGCCACTGCCGGCCGACCCGTCGCCCGTTCTGGCCGAGTTTTGGCTACCGTAGTCGGTTCAAGGTCCTCCCGGGCGGCTGTCGTGCACGCCCGCCGCATCGCGCTGAGGTGTCCGTGAGTCAGTACGGCGACAACAAGGTGAACATCTTTCAACCTCCCCCTGCGGTCCCACCGACAGCGGGGTCGGACGCGGGGCGGGAGCACCGCGCGGTCCAGGTTGAGAGAGGTTCGGTGCCCGCCGACGAGCAGCCGACCGTGCAGATGGCCGCCGTCACGGTGCCCGCCGGGGAACGCCCGACCATCCAGATCACCGCCGTCACCCTGCCTGCCGGGCAGCAGAACGGCGGCGGCCCGGCCGGCGGTGTCGGGGGTACCCCGGAGACCGTCACCGCCACCTCGGCCGGTTGGGAGACGCCGATCGCGGGTTCCGGTCCCGCCGCTCCGGCGGACGCCCTCGACCAGCCGGCACCCCGGCGCCGCCTACGTCGGCTACTTCTCGCCGGTGGCGCGGCCGTCGCCGTGCTGGTCGCCAGCGGTGGCGCCACGGCCGGCTACGCGTACGCCGGTGAGGTGCCCCGGGGCACCAGCGTGCTCGGTGTCGACCTGGGCGGCAAGAACCGGGCCGAGGCGGCCCAGGCGCTCCGCGCCGACCTGGACTCCCGGGCCAGCACCTTCACCACCCCGGTCCCGGTACGCGTCGGCGACCAGACCGGCGAGGTCTCGCCGGCCGCGGTCGGCCTGGCGGTGGACGTCGAGGCGACCGTAGCGGCGGCGGCCGAGCACCGTCCCGGCCCGTTGAGCCTGCTCTTCGGCTCCCGGGAAACCGAGCCGGTGGTCAGCGTCGACGCGGAGAAGCTCGACGCCGAGCTGCGGAAGATCGCCGGCCGGACCGGGCACCAGATGACGTTGCCGGCAATCACGTTCAGCGGTACGACGCCCCGGCCGGTCTATCCGAAGCCGAGCAAGGGGCTGCGGGCCGACGAGTCGGCGAAGGCGTTGCGGGAGGGCTGGCTGCGTGGGCAGCCGGTGCAGATGCCGCTGGTCGAGACGCACCCGGCGACCACCACCGAGGAGGTCGACAAGCTGGTCACCGAGCTGGCCAAGCCGGCGGTCGCCGGCCCGGTCACCGTGACCACCGACCGGGGCAACCTCACCATCGCGCCGGCCGTGATCGCGAAGAGCCTGGTGCTGACCGCCGACAAGACCGGCAAGATCGCGCCCCGGGTGGACGAGAAGAAGCTCCGCGCCGCACTCTCCAGCCAGCTCGGCAAGGTCGAGGTGAAGGCGAAGGACGCCACCATGTCGATCCAGGGCAACAAGCCGAAGCTCGTGGCAGGCGCCGGTGGCTCGCAGGTGGACACCGCCGCGCTGGCCCGTGACCTGCTGGCGGTACTGCCGAAGACCGACGGCCGTACGGTCCAGGCCCAGCTCAAGCCGGTCGAGCCGAAGGTCAGCACCGAGGACCTGAGCAAGATGGGGATCAAGGAGCGGGTCTCCACCTTCACCACCAACTTCACCGGCGGTCTCGGCTCGCCCCGCAGCCAGAACATCGTGACGATCGCCCGGGACGTGGACGGCACGGTGGTGAAGCCCGGCGAGACCTTCTCGCTCAACGGGCACACCGGGGAGCGGGGCTACGCCCAGGGCTACCGCGACGCACCGGTCATCCTCGACGGCAAGCTGGTGCCGGGGGTCGGCGGCGGTACCTCACAGTTCACCACCACGCTCTTCAACGCGACGTACTACGCCGGGCTGGAGGACGTGGAGCACAAGCCGCACTCCTACTGGTTCAGCCGCTATCCACCGGTCATCGAGTCGACGATCTTCTGGCCGGACCTCGACTTCAAGTTCAAGAACGACACCCCGCACGGCGTACTGATCGACACCTCGCACACCTCCAGCTCGATCACGGTGTCGATCTGGAGCACCAAGGTCTACGACAGGGTGACCACGGAGTGGAGCGCGCGCCGCAACATCACCAAGCCAAAGGTGATCAAGCTCCAGCCGGGCCCGTCCTGCATCCCCACCAACGGGATCGACGGGTTCACCCAGGACGCGTTCCGGCTCTTCCACAAGGGCGGGAAGGTCGTCAAGCGGGAGAAGTTCACCTGGAAGTACCTCGCGGAGCCCCGGTACAGCTGCGGCTGACCGACCTCCTCTCCCGGTGGTATGACACAACCGGGATGACATCGGCGCATTGCGATATAGCGATGGGGGTCCATACGCTGCCGGCATCGTGATCTCAGGCGCGCCCACAAGGCGTGCCATCGATGTTCGGAGAGGACCCCCATGGCTCGTTGGCGCATTCTCACCCGCCTGGCCGCCGTCGCGTTCGCCGCGGCAACGGCCGGTGGCGTCGCCCTGGCCGCCCCGGCCAGCGCCGCACCGGAGAACACCGACGTCACACCCTTCGTCGTCGGCGGCACCCGCGCCGCGCAGGGCGAGTTCCCGTTCATGGTACGACTCTCGATGGGCTGCGGCGGCTCCCTCTACAGCCCCCGACTGGTACTCACCGCCGCACACTGCGTCGGGAGTACGGGAAGCAACTCCAGCATCACCGCCACGCTGGGCGTGGTGGACCTCCAGTCGTCGAGCCGGATCCAGGTCCGCTCCAACTACGTCCTCCGGGCGCCCGGCTACAACGGCAACGGTGACGACTGGGCGCTGATCCGGCTGGCCAGCCCGGTCACCGGGCTCAGCACCCTGCCGATCGCCACCTCGACCGCGTACGACAACGGCACGTTCACCGTCGCCGGCTGGGGTGCCACCCGGGAGGGTGGAGCGCAGCAGCGGTACCTGATGAAGGCCAGCGTGCCGTTCGTCAGCGACGCGGTCTGCAACGGCCCCTCGGCGTACGACGGCGACGTCATCGCGGCCGAGGAGATCTGCGCGGGTCCGCTCTCCGGCGGTACCGACACCTGCCAGGGTGACTCGGGCGGCCCGATGTTCCGGCAGGGCGGCAGCGGTCTGGTCCAGGTCGGCATCGTGAGCTGGGGCAACGGGTGTGCACGGCCGAACTTCCCTGGCGTCTACACCCAGGTCAGCTACTTCTCCTCGGCGATCGCCTCGGCGGCCGCCAGCCTGGGCGGCTGACCGGTCGGTTTG
>NZ_BONX01000012.1 GCF_016862935.1 Plantactinospora mayteni | reverse complement strand
ATACACCGCCTGTCGGGACCGGAACGCCGCGAGGACGATCCTCGCCACGGCAGAGCGCGGCCGTGCTGGTGCCGACGACGTAAGACACGCGATCACCTCCTTCCGGGACGGTGGTCGGGTGCGGTCCGAGCCAGAAATCCCCCGGCTTCCAGCCGTGGGGAAGCGTTAACGAGGCCCCCCGCCTGATGCCGCCATACCCCTCACGACCTTCGAGATTAACCCGGTCGCACCCGCCGCGCTGTCGCGTTCCGCCTGCGCCGATCGGTGGCGGTCGGGTACCCGGCCAGCGTCGGTTCACCGCCGACTTTCCGACGTTTCTCCGACCTCCGACCGAATTTCCCGATGAGCGTTCGGTTGCGTTCGGATGCATCATGAACGCAGAGGAGGGCGCGGACATGGCCACCAAGACACTTCGACGAACTGCCGCCTTCAGGGCGTTGTTCCGGGCACTGACCGCCGGCTCCCGGGGCGGGCCGTCACTGGGCAAGCGGATCGCCGCCCTGCCCCGCATGATCGCGGCGACCGCGCGGGGCGAGTACGACGGCGGGCTGCGGCTCGCCCTGATGACCGCCGCGACCGCGTACGTGCTGTCCCCGGTCGACGTGCTGCCGGAACTCACCCTGCTGCTCTTCGGCCTGGCCGACGACGCGGTCATGGTGACCTGGCTGGCCGGTGCCGTACTCGCCGAGACCGAGCGCTTCCTCGCCTGGGAGGCCCGCCGAGCCTCCGTCATCCCCGGCGGAGTGGTGCACTGAGGGTTCCGTGGCCCGGGGCCGGGGATCCCCGGCCCCGGGCCGGTCCGGCGGCACGTACGCTGGCGGGAGAACACACCATCCTTCGCCCCGACCGCACGCCACCAGCACCGACCCTGTGCCCGGCCAGTGCCGTCCGGCCGGCGAGCACCGAGAAGGGCACAACGTCGTGCGCTACTACGACAACGTCATCGAGCTGATCGGTGACACCCCGCTGGTCCGACTGCGGCAGGTGACCGCCGGCATCTCGGCGACCGTGCTCGCCAAGGTCGAGTACTTCAACCCGGGCGGCTCGGTCAAGGACCGCATCGCGCTGCGGATGGTCGAGGAGGCGGAGCAGGCCGGGCTGCTGAGGCCGGGCGGCACGATCGTCGAGCCGACCAGCGGGAACACCGGTGTCGGGCTGGCCCTGGTTGCCCAGATGCGCGGCTACAAGTGCGTCTTCGTCTGCCCCGACAAGGTCAGCGAGGACAAGCAGAACGTGCTGCGGGCGTACGGCGCCGAGGTGGTGGTCTGCCCCACGGCGGTCGCCCCGGAGGACCCCCGCTCGTACTACAACGTGTCGGACCGGCTGACCCGGGAGATCCCCGGCGCATGGAAGCCCAACCAGTACGCCAACCCGGCGAACCCGCGCTCGCACTACGAGACCACCGGTCCGGAGCTGTGGGAGCAGACCGGCGGCCGGATCACGCACTTCGTGGCCGGGGTCGGTACCGGCGGCACCATCTCCGGCACCGGCCGCTATCTCAAGGAGGTCTCCGGCGGGGCGGTACGGATCATCGGCGCCGACCCGGAGGGCTCGGTCTACTCCGGCGGTACCGGCCGGCCCTACCTGGTGGAGGGGGTCGGCGAGGACTTCTGGCCGGAGACGTACGACCGGGGCGTCTGCGACGAGATCGTGGAGGTCTCCGACAAGGACTCCTTCGAGCTGACCCGGCGACTCGCCCGCGAGGAGGGGCTGCTGGTCGGCGGCTCCTGCGGGATGGCGGTGGCCGCCGCGCTGGAGGTGGCCCGGCGGGCCGGCCCGGACGACGTGGTGGTGGTGCTGCTGCCGGACGGCGGCCGGGGCTACCTGTCCAAGATCTTCGACGACGAGTGGATGGCCCGGTACGGCTTCATGGACACCAGCGCCACCGAGCCGACCGTGGCCGACGCGCTGAACAGCAAGCCGAACGGCATTCCCGAGCTGATCCACGTACACCCGACCGAGACCGTCCGGGACGCCGTCGACTACATGCGGGAATATGCGGTCTCCCAGCTCCCGGTGCTCAAGGCCGAGCCGCCGGTGGTGACCGGCGAGGTCGCCGGCTCGATCGCCGAACGGGACCTGCTGGACGCGCTCTTCACCGGCCAGGCGAAGCTGCACGACACCATCGAGCGGCACATGGGGCCGCCGCTGCCGATGATCGGCGGTGGGCAGCCGGTGAGCGAGGCGGTCGGGCTGCTGGAGAAGTCCGACGCCGCGTTGGTGCTGGTGGACGGCAAGCCGAAGGGCGTACTCACCCGGCAGGACCTGCTGGCCCACCTGGGCGCCTCCCCGCGCTGACCGGCACCGGACCGGCCGGCGCGGCCGAGCGGGATCCGGCGGTGCCGGCCGTCAGCGGGTCCGCCCGGCCCGCACCGCGATCAACTCGGCCGCCCGGTGTCACCGGGTCAGTTCGGCCGCCGGCCGTCAGCGGGTCAGCTCGGTCGGCACCGCGATCACGTCGACGAAGGCGCCCCGGCGCAGCAGGGTCATCGGCAGTCGGCTGCCGATGGCCGGGCCGAGCATGAGCCGTTGCAGGCTCTGTCCGTTCGCCACCGGGCGGCCACCGGCCGAGATGATCACGTCACCGAGGTAGATCCCGGCTATCCCGGCCGGGCTCTCCGGGACCACCTCCACCACCCGCAGCCCGCGCTGCTGGCCGGTCCGCTCGGCGACGGCCGGCGGCAGCGGTACCGGCACTCCGGCGACACCCAGCCAGGCCCGGCGGACCCGTCCGGAGTTCACCAGGTCGCCGATGATCTGCCGGGTGGTGGAGTTGATCGGTACCGCCAGGCCGAGGCCGTACCCGGCGACGGCGGTGTTGATCCCGACCACCCGGCCGGCCGCGTCGGCCAGCGCCCCACCGGAGTTGCCGGGGTTGAGCGCGGCGTCGGTCTGGATGACGTCCTCGATCAGCCGGACGACCCGGCCGTCCCGGGCCGGCAGCGACCGGCCCAGCCCGGAGACCACCCCGGCGGTGACCGAGCCGGCCAGCCCCATCGGGTTGCCGACCGCCACCACGAGCTGCCCGATCCGCAGCGGATCGGCGTCGCCGAGTTCGGCCGGCGGGGCGGTGGTGGCCCGAACCCGGAGTACGGCCAGGTCGGAGAGGGGATCGGCGCCGACCACGTCGAACCGGGCCTCGGCGCCGTCGCCGAAGGTGGCCAGCCCGCCGGTCGCCCCGTCCACCACGTGTGCGCTGGTGAGCAGGAAACCGTCGTCGGTGAAGGTCACCGCCGAGCCGGCTCCGGCCCCGCGCGGCCCGCGTACGGCCAGCGCCGCCACGCTCGGCAGCACCCGGTCCGCCACCCCGGTCACCACCTGCGAGTACGCGTCCAGAGCGGCCCGCTCGGCGCGCTCCGGTTCGAGTCTTTCGGTGCTCATGTGCCGGTCAACGCCAACACGACCCCGCTCGATCCCCGGCACCGCTGCGCCCAGAGCGAAATCCGTCGCCGTGGTGGGCGGCCGTCACGCGCCGTGCCGGACCGCTGTCACGCCGGTCCCGGAGTGCTGCCGGAGGCCGCTGGGAAGGCGCTCAGGGCAGGTCGCGGGCGTAGCGGAGCTGCGGGGTCAACACCGGGCCGATGCCGCCCTCCCGCTCGGCGCCGTCCGGCACCCAGCCGCCCCGGGCGTAGAAGTCCCGGGCGTGCGCGTTGCCGACGAGTACCCAGAGCACGGCCCGGCGCCAGCCCTGGGCGCGCAGCTTGGCCAGCGCGTCGACCATCAGCGTCCGGCCCACCCCGTGACCCTGCTCGGCCGGGTCGAGGTGGATCGCGTACAGCTCGCCGACGTCGGGGCCGGCCGAGTCCGGTTCGGCCGGATCGTGCGGCCCGAGATAGGTGAAGCCGGCCAGCCGGCCGTCCCGTTCCGCCATCGTCATCTGGTGGGTGTCCCGCTCGTACGCCCAGCGCTCCGTCCAGTACCGGCCCATCATCTCGCCGGTCTCCACCGCCAGCGCGTCCGCGGGAATGATCTCCCGGTACGCCATCGTGCGCGACCTCTGCTGGAGGTCTCCGACGGCCATCAGGTCGGCGGCGACCGCCGGGCGCAGGGTGAGGGTCATCAGTTGATCGTAGTAACGTGGCCGACGTGGTCACCTGGGACAGAGTGTGTGATCTGGTGTCGGTGCTACCCGAGGTGGAACAGGGCATCTCATACGGGACACCGGCCTGCAAGATCCGGGGCAAGCTCTTCGCCCGGCTGCTGGAGGACGGCGAGCGGATCGCGATCTTCACGCACGAGCGGGAGGCACTGCTCGCGGCGGCGCCGCAGACCTACACCGTGCCGGCACACTACGCCAACTATCCGATGGTGGTGGTCGTGCTCGACACCGCCGACCCCGTCGAGCTGAGCGAACTGCTCACCGAGTCCTGGCGGATCAGGGCGCCGAAGCGGCTGGCGGCGACGCTGCCGCGCTGACCGGCGCCCGGGGCGGTACCGCCACCCGGGTCAGGTCCTCGGCGATCACCAGGTCACCGTCGAAGTGCTCCCGGGCCTCGGCCGCGAAGCGCTCGGCGGCCGGCGGCACCCCGGCCCGGGACGTCGGGGCGTACCGCTGGGAGAAGTGGGTGAGCACGAGCCGGCGTACCCCGGACTCGGCCGCCACCCGGGCGGCCTGGGCCGCGGTCAGGTGGCCGACCTCGGCGGCGAGCGCGGCGTCCTCGGTCAGGAACGTCGACTCGATCACCAGCAGGTCGGCCCGGTCGGCCAGCGCGAACACCCCGTCGCAGAGCCCGGTGTCCATCACGAAGCCGAACCGCTGGCCGGGACGCGGCGCGCTCACCTCGGCGAGCGTCACCCGCCGCCCGGCCACGTCGACGTGGCCGGTCCGGATCAGCTCGCCGATCGCCGGCCCTCGGATGCCGTACGCCGCCAGCCGGTCCGGCAGCATCCGGCGCTCGTCCGGCTCGACCAGCCGGTAGCCGTACGTCTCGACCGGGTGCCGGAGCCGGCGGGCCAGCAGGGTGCCGGCGGAGGTCTCGAAGGTCTGGCCGTCCCGGAGTACCGGCAGTTCGCGCACTTCGGCGGTCTCGTAGAACGAACTGGCGTGCCGCAGCCGGGCGAAGTAGTGCGCGTCGCCGCCCGGATAGTGCGCGTCGACCGGATGCGGCACCCGGTCCAGCGAGAGCCGCTGGACCACGCCGGGCAGGCCGAGGCAGTGGTCGCCGTGGAAGTGCGTGACACAGATCCGGGTCAGGTCGCCGGCCGGGACGCCGCCGAACATCATCTGCCGCTGGGTGCCCTCGCCGGGGTCGAAGAGGATCACCTCGCGGTCCCAGCGCAGCACGTACCCGTTGTGGTTGCGATGCCGGGTCGGCACCTGGCTGGCCGTGCCCAGCACCGCCAGCTCACGTACGGACACGGCGGCCCTTTCCGGGGGTTCCGGTCGACGGCGGGTGGCGGTCGGCCGGAGAAATGGTCGACCCCCGGGGTACCGGGTGACGATCGTCACGCGGAGGCCGGCTGGACTTTGGCCGGCACGCCCCGGGGGTCGGGTGGCTGTCGTGGATTCGCCGCACCGCTGCCACACGGTCTCGACGACTTGCAACTGCCCGCCTGCGGCGGACACCGAAACTGTCAAGGACAGCGGCTAGCGGACAGCCACCTCACGAGTCCTATTGCTATACAAAGCTCGGACCACCTCCCTTCCCGTGTACGGCCACGCTATCCATCCCCGGTCGGCCCCGGCAACGGTTTTTGGCCACACACTCCCGCCGGTACGGGCCGGTCGTCCGCCGGCCGCTACGCCCCGGTCCTGGCCACGCCGACCGGGCAGGTCAGCCCGTTCGGGCCGTGGGTGCAGTAGCCGTTCGGGTTCTTCGTCGGCGCCAGGTACTGCTGGTGGTAGTCCTCGGCATAGAAGTAGTCCCCCAGCCGGGCGATCTCGGTGGTGATCTCGCCGTGCCCGGCCCGCGCCACGATCGGCGCGAACGCGTCCCGGGACGCCTGGGCGGTCGCCGACTGCTCGTCCGTGCTGGTGTAGATCGCCGACCGGTACTGCGTGCCGACGTCGTTGCCCTGCCGCATCCCCTGGGTCGGGTCGTGGTTCTCCCAGAAGACCTTGAGCAGGTCCTCGTAGCCGATCTTCGAGGGGTCGTAGACCACCTGGACCACCTCGGCGTGCGCGGTCCGGCCCGAGCAGACCTCCTCGTAGGTCGGGTTCCGGGTGTAACCGCCCGCATAGCCCACGGAGGTGGAAATCACCCCGGGCAGGGTCCAGAACAGCCGCTCGGCTCCCCAGAAACAGCCCATCCCGAAGACGGCGACCTGGGCGCCCTCGGGCCACGGTCCCCGCAGCGGGGTACCGAGCACCTCGTGCCGGTCGGCGATCGGCATCGCGATCAGCCGGCCGGGCAGGGCCTGGTCGGGGGTGGGCAGCTCGGCATTGATACGCCGTAGGAACACGATGGAACTCCTTTCGTACCTCTGCCGGGTGTAACACGGCACCCACCGGGATCCTTACCCGCCCGAGCCCGTACCACCCCACCTCCCGGCCACGCCCGCTCGTCGCCTCCCGCCCGCCGGTGTCACCTCGCCGGTCAGTCCTTGAGTGCGGCGGCGATCCGGTCGGCGTACGACCCGGCCTCCTCGTCCGAGGCGTACCGGGTTCGGGGCCAGAAGAAGCCGCGCAGCCCGTCGCCCTTGGTCCTCGGTACGACATGGGTGTGCAGGTGCGGCACGGACTGGGACACCCGGTTGTTCATCGCCACGAACGTCCCACCCGCGCCCAGCCCGGCCTCGACGGCCAGGGCCAGCCGCCGGACCAGCCGGAAGTAGCCCGGCAGCGCCGCCTCGGGCAGCTCGCCGAGGGTCTCGACATGCGTGCGCGGCACCACCAGCAGATGCCCCTTGAACACCGGGCGGACGTCGAGGAAGGCCACCCCGTCGGGGGAGTCGACCACCCGGAACGCCGCCGCACCCGCCACGATCCCGCAGAACACACACCCCGCCACCAGTGCAGGCTAGCCTTCTGCAAATGAGTCACGGCTTCGAGACACTCGCCATCCACGCCGGCCAGGAGCCGGAGCCCCGCACCGGGGCGGTGGTGCCGCCGATATACCAGACCAGCACCTACGCCCAGGACGCCGTCGGGGCACCCCGGCTCGGCTACGAGTACAGCAGGTCGGCCAACCCGACCCGGGACGCGTTGCAGGACTGCCTCGCCGCGTTGGAGGGCGGTCCGGTCGGGCTGGCCTTCGCCAGCGGGCTGGCCGCCGAGGACACCCTGCTGCGTACCGTCTGTCGGCCGGGGGACCACGTGGTGATCCCGGACGACGCGTACGGCGGCACGTTCCGGCTCTTCGCCCGGGTCGCCGAGCGGTGGGGGCTGTCCTGGACGGCCGCCCGGATCTCCGATGTCGATTCGGTCCGGGCGGCGGTCCGCCCCGGCCAGACGAAGGTGATCTGGGTGGAGACCCCCACCAACCCGCTGCTCGGGATCGCCGACATCGCCGGGCTCGCCGCGCTGGCCAGCGACGTCGACGCGCTGCTGGTGGTCGACAACACGTTCGCCTCGCCGTACCTCCAGCAGCCGATCGCGCTCGGCGCGGACGTGGTGGTGCACTCGACCACCAAGTACGTCGGCGGGCACTCCGACGTGGTCGGTGGCGCCCTCGTCGCGGCCAGCGCCGCGCTCGGCGAGGAGCTGCGCTACCACCAGAACGCGATGGGTGCGGTGAACGGGCCGTTCGACGCCTGGCTGACCCTGCGCGGGGTCAAGACCCTCGGCGTACGGATGGACCGGCACTGCGACAACGCCGAGCGGATCGCCGACTACCTGCACGGGCACCGGGCGGTGGCCCAGGTGCTCTACCCGGGCCTGCCGGAACACCCGGGGCACGAGGTCGCGGCGAAGCAGATGCGCCGGTTCGGCGGCATGATCTCGTTCCGGGCGGCCGGTGGCGAGGAGCACGCGGTACAGATCTGTGACCGGGCGAAACTCTTCGTACTCGCCGAGTCGCTGGGCGGGGTCGAGTCATTGATCGAACACCCGGGTCGGATGACACACGCAAGTGCCGCCGGCTCGCCGCTTGAAGTTCCCGCCGATCTCGTGCGACTGTCTGTCGGCATCGAGACCGCCGACGACCTACTCGCAGACCTGGAGCAGGCGCTCGGCTGACCGTCGTCCGGCCGCCCGGACGGCGTTGCGGACAAGCCGATGGGGAGGTGGCCGTGCAGGACATCACGCCGAACTGGGTGGGCGCGACCGCGAAGCAGATCGCCCGGGCGGTCCGCCGTGGGGACGCCTCCGCCACCCAGGTGGTGGCGGATCACCTCGACCACATCGACCGGGCCGACCGTGAGCTGTCCGCGTTCCGGGTGGTCCGGGGTGGCGAGGCGATCGTCGAGGCGGAGAAGGTCGACGAGCAGGACGACCTGGCGAACCTGCCGCTGGCCGGGGTGCCGGTCGCGGTCAAGGAGAACACCGCCGTGGCGGGGCTGCCGACCTGGAACGGGTCGGCAGCCGCGCGTACCCCGGTGGCCGAGGACGACCACGAGGTGGTCCGGCGGCTGCGCGGCGCCGGAGCGGTGATCGTCGGGGTGACCCGGATGCCCGAGCTGGGGCTCTTCGGGTTCACCGACGACGAGACGGCGGTGACCCGCAACCCGTGGGCGGCCGACCGCACCCCGGGCGGCTCGTCCGGCGGCGCGGCGGCGGCGGTCGCCGCCGGGATGGTGCCGATCGCGCACGGCAACGACGGGCTCGGGTCGATCCGGATCCCGGCCGCCTGCTGCGGGCTGGTCGGGCTCAAGCCGGGCCGGGGCGTGGTGCCGTGCCAGCTCGGCGCCAACGACTGGTACGGCCTCGCCGAGCAGGGCATCCTGGCCAGCACCGTGGCGGACGCCGCGGTCGGCTTCGCGGTGCTCGCCGGACGCCGGCCGGACAAGTTGACGCCGCCGGAGCGGCTCCGGGTCGCCGTGTCGCTCCGCTCACCGGTCTCCGGGGTACGCCCGGACCAGCCGAACCGGGACGCGGTGGCCGCCGCCGGCAAGCTGCTGGCGGTGGCCGGACACGACACGGTCTCGGTCGACCCGGTCTATCCGACCTCGCTGGGGCTGCGCGGCATCGCCACCTGGCTGGCGTCGGCCGCCAACGAGATCGAGGCGGCCGGCCTGGATCCGGGCACCCTGCAACGGCGCAGCCGCCGGCACGCCGCCCTCGGCACCTGGGCCCGGCGCCGCGGCCTGGTACGCGAGCAGGACCGCACCCAGTGGCGGGAGCGGAGCGTCAACTTCTTCGGCGACCACTCGGTCGACCTGCTGCTCACCCCGGCGCTGGCCAGCGCACCGCCGCCGGCCCTCGGCTGGGCCGCCCGCTCGTGGCGGTCCAACCTGCTGACCTGCATCCGCTACGCGCCGTACGCCGGGCCGTGGAACCTCGCCGGGCTGCCCTCGCTGGTCGTCCCGGTCGGACTGCGCCCGGACGGGCTGCCGGTCGGGGTGCAACTGGTCGGGCCGCCCGGATCGGAGCTGCTGCTGCTCGGCGTGGCCGGGCAGTTCGAGCTGACCGGCCCGTGGCGGCGGCACGCGCCGGACTATCCCCGGGTGCCGACCCCGGCCGGCTGACCGGCTGCACGACTCGCTCTTGTCCGGTGGGGCGCTCGGGGGCGGGCAGTCCGGCGACCGGGCCGGACCGGATCGGACCGCGAGGTGACCTCCGGCACGCCGGTACCGCCGACCGGAGCGTTCCGGGCGCGGGATGCGACGATCTGGGGCATGACGGAGCTGGTCGGACTCGCCGAGGTCACCGCCGCCCGCGAACTGCTCGCCGGGGTCACCCGGGCCACTCCGCTGGAGCCGTCCCGGCCGCTCTCCGCCGAGCTGGGCGGACCGGTCTGGTTGAAGTGTGAGCACGTGCAGCGGGCCGGGTCGTACAAGGTCCGGGGCGCGTACGTGCGGATCGCCCGGCTCTCGGCGGCGGAGCGCGACCGGGGGGTGGTAGCGGCCAGCGCCGGCAACCACGCCCAGGGGGTGGCGCTCGCCGCCGGTCTGCTCGGCGCCGCCGCGACGGTCTTCATGCCGGTGGGCGCGCCGCTGCCGAAGGTGGCGGCGACCAAGGGGTACGGCGCCCAGGTGGAGTTGGTCGGCAACACCGTCGACGAGTCACTGGTCGCCGCGGAGGACTTCGCGAACCGGACCGGGGCGGTCTTCATCCACCCGTTCGACCATCCGGACGTGATCGCCGGGCAGGGCACCGTGGCGCTGGAGATCCTGGAGCAGTGCCCGGAGGTGCGGACCATCGTCGCCGGGGTCGGCGGCGGGGGACTGATCTCCGGGATCGCGGTGGCGGCCAAGGCGCTCCGCCCGGACGTACGGGTGATCGGGGTGCAGGCCGCCGGTGCCGCCGCGTTCCCCGCGTCGCTGCGGGCCGGCGAGCCGGTACGCCTGCCCGCCTTCGCCACCATCGCCGACGGCATCGCGGTCGGTCGGCCAGGTGAGGTCACCTTCGCTCATGTCAGCAAGCTGGTGGACGAGATCGTGACGGTGTCGGACGAGGACATCTCCCGGGCCCTGCTGATGCTGCTGGAGCGGGGCAAGCAGGTGGTGGAGCCGGCCGGGGCGGCCGGGGTGGCCGCGCTGATGTCCGGTGCGGTGTCGGTGGAGCCGCCGGTGGTGGCGGTGCTCTCCGGCGGCAACATCGACCCGCTGCTGATGCTGCGGGTGATCGAGCACGGGCTCGCCTCGGCCGGCCGTTTCCTGCGGATCACCGTGCGCTGCGCGGACCGGCCCGGCCAGTTGGCCTCGCTGCTGGGCCTGATCGGCGAGCACCGGGGCAACGTGGTCGACGTGGTGCACCAGCGGCAGAACCCGCACCTGCGGCTCGGCGAGGTCGAGGTGGCCCTCTCGGTGGAGACCCGGGGCGCCGAACACTCGGACCGGCTGATCAGCGCGCTGCGCGGCTGCGGTTACCAGGTCGACGTCGCCCAGCCGGGCTGAGCCGGCTGGGTCGGACGTCGGTACCGCCCGCCTCTGGCGGTTCGCCTCCGGTCAACCGCCGTACGCCTCGAACCGGACCACCGTCACCTTGATCTCCGCGCCGCTGGGCGCCGTGTAGGTGACGGTCTGGCCGGGCCGGGAACCGAGGATGGACTTGCCGAGCGCCGACTCCGGGCTGTAGACGGTCAGGTCGGTGGTCGCGGCGATCTCCCGGGAACCGAGCAGGAAGGTCTCGGTGTCGTCGGTGTCGTCGTCGAAGTGGATCGTGACGACGCAGCCCGGCGCCACCACGTCCGCGGCCGGCGCCTCGCCCACCTGGGCGGTACGGAGCAGTTCCTGTAGTTGACGGATCCGTGCCTCCTGCTTGCCCTGTTCCTCCCGGGCGGCGTGGTAACCGCCGTTCTCCCTGAGGTCACCCTCTTCGCGTCGGGCGTTGATCTCCGCGGCGATCGCCGGACGGCCGGCGATCAGCTCGTTGAGCTCCGCCTGCAGCCGGTCGTAGGCCTCCTGGGACAGCCAGGTGGCTGCCTCGCGGTCGGTCGTGGACACAGACGATCTCCTCGGGTAGTCGTGGACAGGGACGAATTACCAAGTTACCAGTGCGCTACACACCGGACGCCACGTCATTTATCGCTGTACGGTGCTGGCCGGGGGCCTGCCGGTGCCCGGAACCGGCTCGCGGCGGTGCCCGGCGGACGGCCCGCGGAGCGCCTCGGCGGTGCCGGCGGCTGCCTCGGACGGACGGCCGACGGCGGCTCCGGAGCGCCGCTCAGCCGATGGTCGACGGGCGGCTGGGCCGGTGCCGGCGGGCGCTCAGCCGGCCGGGCAGGCGGGCCGGTGGACGCGTGGCCGGCCGGGCGGGCCGGTGTGCGCTCAGTCGGCCGGGCGGCAGCGGAGTACCTCGCCGAGGATCGGCCGGGCCGTGGTGGCCAGCCGGTGCCGGGCCGTCAGGTGCCGCTGCCCCGGCTCGGCGGCCACCCGTACCTCCTCGCGGGCGACCTCGGCGCCGTCCTTGGCACGGGCCCGGAGTACGCAGGTGGCCGAGCCCCCGGCCGGGACGGTCACCCGGAAGTCGAGTACGAGTTGACTGTCGGTGATCTCGGTGTAGGTGATCACCTCGGCGTCGTAGTTCGGGTCGCCGTACTGCCGGTAGAGGCGGTAGGAGACCGCGCCCATCACCGCCAGCAGGGCGGCCACCAGCAGCGCCGAGACCCAGGGGCGGCGGCGCCGGTACGCGCGGCGGTGGCCGTACCGGCCGGGTGGGAATACCGGGGCGGTCGGTACGGGTGTGGCGGGCGTCTCGGGCACCGGCGGGTATCTCCTGGGACTGTTGTCGGTGGCATCGGCAAGAATGGGTACGCCCATCTTCGCAGCCGACGACCGGGCCGGGTCTGGCAGGTCCACGACCGACCGGATCGCGGGCCGGCCCTCGGGTCGGCGGAGGGCGGGCGTTCAGGGGGACGGGGGCCGACCCCGGCCCCGGCATCACGAGGGAGCACCCGAGTTGACAGAGCAGTTGCGTCTGATGGCCGTGCACGCCCATCCCGACGACGAGTCGAGCAAGGGCGCGGCGACCATGGCGAAGTACGTCGCCGAAGGCGTGCAGGTCCTCGTCGTCACGTGCACGGGCGGTGAGCGCGGCAGCGTGCTCAACCCGAAGCTGGACCGACCGGACGTCTGGGCCAACATCGCGGAGATCCGTCGGGGCGAGATGGACGCCGCCCGGGCGATCCTCGGCGTCGAGCAGGCGTGGCTCGGCTTCGTCGACTCGGGGCTGCCGGAGGGCGATCCGCTGCCGCCGCTGCCCGAGGGCTGCTTCGCGCTCCAGGACATCGAGGTCGCGGCGGCGCCGCTGGTCAAGCTGATGCGGGAGTTCCGCCCGCACGTCGTCACGACCTACGACGAGGAGGGCGGCTACCCGCACCCCGACCACATCATGTGCCACAACGTCAGCGTGGCGGCGTTCGACGCGGCCGGCGACCCGGAGCGCTTTCCGGAGCTGGGTACGCCGTGGCAGCCGTCGAAGCTCTACTACGACATCGGCTTCTCCAAGGCCAAGATCATGGCGCTGCACGAGGCGATGCTCGCCCGAGGCGAGGAGTCGCCGTACGCGGAGTGGCTGGAGCGCTGGGAGGACCGGCCGGACAAGGGGCCGAGGATCACCACCCGGGTCGAGTGCGCGGACTACTTCCCGGTCCGCGACGACGCGCTGCGCGCCCACGCCACCCAGGTCGACCCGGACGGCTTCTGGTTCCACGTGCCGATGGAGTTGCAGCAGCACGCCTGGCCGACCGAGGACTTCGAGCTGGTCCGCTCGGTGGTCGACAGCCCGCTGCCCGAGTCGGACCTCTTCGCCGGGGTACGGGAGACCGCACAGGTGCGGTGAGCGGAGCTAGGCGTACCGTGAAGGGGTAGGCCCGCCACATCGGAGGATTGCCAGCCATGCTTACCGCTGCGCAGGTGCTCGCGCAGAACAACTTCGGTGACACACGGACCGGTGGCCTGGCCGGACCGATGGGTCTCTTCCTGATCACCGTACTGGCTATCGCCACCGTTCTGCTGATCCGTAACATGAACGCCCGGTTGCGTCGACTGCCGGAGCGCTTTCCCGAGCAACGGGACGACGAGCCGTCGGCGACCGAGCCGGGCTCGGTCAACGCGGTCCCGACCGAGGAATCTCATGGGAGCGCTTCCAATACCCCCCAGCAGGACCGGAACAGCCAGTCCGCGCCATGATTCACGCTAATCCGGCCAGGCGCCCCCTGTTGCGCTCAATCGGATTGGCTTAGCCTTCCGCCGGGGACCAAAAGTCCCCGCACCGTGCGCGGGAGGGGGCGCCGATGAGAACCAGGCCCGACGCCCAGCGCCGGTCGAGGCACGGCCACGTCGCGAAGCGGCCGACAGTGAACGGCGGCGATCCGTGACGTCCGGGCGTCGGTCCGAGCGGTTGCTCGCTCTGGTCGGCATCGCGTCGGCGCCCCGTCGGGTGCGGGTGCTCACCTTCACCGTCCTGCCTGTCGCGGTGGCCCTCGCCGTGGCCGGTCTCCTCGTCCCCACCGCCCTGCCCGGCGACGACCCGCTGCCGGGGGTGGCCCGGCTCGGCATCGCCACCGCGGTGATGGCGATAGCGCAGCTCTTCCGGTTGCGGTTCCGGGTCGGTTCGGGCCGGGTCAGTGTCACCTGGGGCGAGGCGTCGTTCATCATCGGCCTCTCCCTCGTGCCACCCGGCTGGCTGCCGGCCGCCGCCCTGCTCGGGGCGGTGCTGGCCTGGACGCTGCTGACGATCTTCGTAGACCGGCGTTCCGCGCTGGACGTCGTACACACCGCCGCCTCGCTGACCATCTCCGTCGGGCTGGCCGTCACGGTCGCGCTGACCGTCGCCGGAGCACTCGGCACGACGGTCCCGGACGTGCTGGGGACGATCTTCGTCACCGACCTGACACCGCCGATGATCGCCGCTATCGCCGTCGGCTCGATGACCTATCTGCTGAGCACCGCCTCGCTGGTCGGGCTCACCCTGTCGCTGCGGCACGGCGAACGGCTCTGGCCGGCGCTGCTCCGCGCTCTCCAGGGCAAGTTGCTGATGTTCGTCGGCAACGTCTTCGTCGGGCTGGCCGTGGTGGCCGTGGTCGAGTACGACCCACTCTGGCTGCTCTTCCTACCGCCGGTGCTGTGGCTGCTCCAGCAGACGTACAGTCATCGGCTCCGCGCCGACGACGAGCGCCGCGCCTGGCGGTCCCTTGCCGAGGCCACCGGCGCGCTCAACCAGCTCGACGAGCACGGTGTCGCGACGGCCGGGGTGGCCGGCCCACTGGCCCTGTTCGGCGCGGAGTGGGTCGAGGTGGACGTGCGGCGCGGCGACGGCCGGTGGCGGCGCTACCGGGGCGAGCCGGGCCAGCCGGTGGTGCACCGCGAACTGACCACGGTCGAACGGGCCGACCCCGGCGAGCCGGGCGGATCCCCGGGACCGTCGACGGACGAGACCGACCGGCTGCCGCTGGCCAGCCGACTCGGCCTGGACCTCGCCGCCAGCCAGGTCGGCCGCGACCTGTCGGCGGACCGGGGTGCCGGCGCGGCCGGCGGTCGGGCCGGCACCGAGCAGGGCCCGACGGCCACCGGGCGGACCGACCAGGAACTGACCCGGCCGCTGGTGGTCGGCACCTCGCCAGTCGGTGAGTTGCGGGTCCGGTTCCCCCGCTCCGCCCCGCCCAGCCAGCGGGAGCAGGACGCGCTCTCGGCGTTCGGCGACGCGCTGGCGGCGGCGCTGCACGACGCGGCGACGCACCGCCAGCTCCGGCTGGTGACGGCCCAGTCGTCGTACGAGGCGGTGCACGACGCGCTGACCAACCTGATCAACCGGGCGGCCCTGCTGAGCAAGGGCGATCTCGCGCTGCACCAGCTCGGCCACGACCATCCGGTGGCCCTGCTGCTGCTCGACATCGACCACTTCAAAGAGGTCAACGACACCCTCGGGCACGCGGCCGGCGACGAGCTGCTCCAGGTGACGGCCGACCGGCTGGACGCGCTGGTCCGTCCCGGCGAGCTGCTGGGCCGGCTCGGCGGCGACGAGTTCGCGCTGCTGATCCCCTCCCCGGCCGTACTCGCCGAGCCGGCCACCGACCGGTTGCCGATGCCGAACGTGCTGCGCCGGGCCCGGGAGATCGTCGAGCTGCTCGCCACCCCGATCGAGGTGGCCGGAGTACGGATGTCGGTCGAGGTCTCCGTCGGGGTGGTGGTGGCCGGTGCGGGTACGGCCGACATGACCGAACTGCTGCGCCGGGCCGACATCGCGATGTACCAGGCGAAGCAGGGCGGCGGCAGCGTCGCGTCGTACGACAGCGCCCGGGACGCGGCCAGTACCGACAAGCTCGCCCTGCTCGCCGAGCTGCGCGAGGCGCTGGACGTCGACGACCAGCTCGAACTCGCGCTCCAGCCGGCGGTCGACCTCTCCACCGGGGAGCCGACCGGGGTGGAGGCGCTGATCCGCTGGCGACACCCGCGGCGGGGCCGGCTCACCCCGGCGGACTTCGTCCGGACCATCGAGGGCAGCGAACTGCTCGGCGCGTTCACCCGCTATGTCGTGGACAAGGCGCTCGGGGTCGCCGCCGACTGGGCCCGGCACGGTCTGGACGTACCGATCTCGATCAACCTGTCGGCGCGCAGCCTGCTCGACCCGCGGCTGCCGGCCGAGGTGGCCGAGTCGCTGCGCCGGCACCAGGTGCCGGCCCGCCGCCTGGTGCTGGAGATCACCGAGACGGTGGTGATGAGCGAGCTGGAGGTCATCGACGAGGTGCTCTCCGCGCTGCGCGGGATGGGCGTGCAGTTGGCCGTCGACGACTTCGGCACCGGGTTCTCCTCACTGACCTTCCTGACCCGGATCTCGGTGGACGAACTCAAGGTCGACCGGTCGTTCGTGATGAAGATGGCGGAGTCGCCGGAGGCGGCGGCGATCGTACGGACCACTGTGGACCTCGGCCGGGAGTTGGGGCTGCGGGTGGTGGCCGAGGGAGTGGAGACCGCCGACCAGCGGGCCGCGCTCGCCGAGCTGGGCTGTACGGCCGCGCAGGGCTACCACTTCTTCCGGCCGATGCCGTCGGACAAGATCGTCGCCGTACTGCGGTCGCTGCTCGACTCGGCGCAGGCGCGGATCCTCCCGCTGCGCGCCGACGGCGCCTCCTGACGCCCCCTGGGATATCCGGCCCCGCTCGATCCGGCGGCTTGACTCTGCCGCAGCGTCAACTTCTACCGTTGACGGGGTACGACGGAACCACAGGGTGGGGAAGACGGTGGAGTGGTCGATCCAGGAGATCGCCCGGTCGGCCGGTACGACCAGCCGGACGCTGCGGCACTACGGGCAGATCGGACTGCTGGCACCGAGCCGGATCGGCCGGAACGGCTACCGCTACTACGACCAGGAGTGCCTGCTCCGGTTGCAGCGGATCCTGCTCCTTCGGGAGCTGGGCCTGGGCCTGCCGGCCATCGCCGAGGTGCTGGACGGGCAGCGGGACAGCGCTGCCGCGCTCCGTACCCACCTGCGGATCCTGGAACAGGAGCGGGACCGGATCGGCCGGCAGATCGCGTCGGTCCGGACCACCCTGCGGAAGGTGGAGGGAGGTGAACAACTGATGGCGGAGGACGTGTTCGACGGCTTCGACCACACCAGGTACGCCGACGAGGTGACCCAGCGTTGGGGAAAGGAGGCGTACCAGCGGGGTGACCGGTGGTGGCGCTCGCTGAGCGAGGACGAGCAGAAGGCGTTCCAGCAGCGGCAACTCGACATCGCCGCCGACTTCGGCCGGGCGTACGGCGCCGGGGCGGCGGCGGACGGCGAGGAGGCGCAGGCGATCACCCAGCGGCACTACGAGTGGCTCTCGGTGACCGGTGACCCGGTGAACCGGGAGTACTTCCTCGGGCTGGCCGAGATGTACGTCGCGGACCCCCGGTTCACGGCGAACTACGACCGGCACGGTGCCGGTACGGCGGCCTTCATCCGGGACGCGATGAAGGTCTACGCCGAGCGTCGGCTGACCGGCTGACCCGGCGGGCGGGGCTGCAGACCCGCCCGCCGGCCCGTGACCAGGGCAGCGGCGCCGTCAGAAGTAGTTCGGGTAGAGGTTGTGGCTCGGCCAGCTCGTCACCCGGCCGGCGGCCGAGAAGAGTTCCGGGTCGATGCTGGAGTAGCTCAACCCCGACGGGTCGTCCCGCTGGTTGAACAGCACGGCGAAGCTCAGCCCGCTCGCGCTTCGGGCCAGCAGCGTGTACGTCCCGGGCAGGCTGCCGGTGTGCCAGGTGTTCCGGCCGGTGCCGGTGTTGACCGGGCGGACCCGCCAGCCGAGGCCGTAGTACCAGCCGTTCGGGTTCACCCCCAGCTCGGGGGTGGCGAAGATCCGGTTGATCGAGGTGCTGTTCAGCACCGGTCCGGCGGCGTCGAAGGCAGAGGCCCAGCGAACCAGGTCGACCGCCGAGCCGGCCCACCGGCCGATCCCCTCGAGGAGCCGCATGCTGAACGTGCCGTACGGCCCGGGCACGGTGGCTCCGGAGTCGTTCAGCACGGTCGTGCCGGTGTACTGGGACCGGTACGGCACCTCACCGGCGAGCGGGGAGATGCTCCAGGCCGGCTTCATCCGGGTGATGCCGAGCGGTGCGAAGAGCCGCTGCTGCACGTACGAGGCGTAGGTCAGGCCGCTCTTCGCCTCGATGACCTGCTTGGCCAGCCCGTACCCGTAGTTGCAGTAGGCGACCCGCGAGCCGGGCGCGAAGTCGAGCGGGCGTCCGGACATGTAGCGGACCACGTCGGTGAAGTGCAGCTCCAGCGGTGTGCCGAGCGCCCGCGAAATCGTCCGGTCCATGAACATCGGATCGCGGGAGAGATCCTGGTCCCAGCCGCCGGTGTGTTGCAGCAGCCGCCACAGGGTCACATTGGACATCCGGGGATCGAGCTGCTGGCCGGCCGGCGGTACGAGGTTCAGCAGCGAGGTGACCGGCGTGCCGAGGCTGAGTACGCCGTCCTGGGCGAGCCGGGCCACGGCGGCGGCGGTGACCGACTTGGAGATGCTGGCCAGCCGGAACAGCGAGGTGGGCTGCACGGTGAGCGCCGGATCGTCGCTGTAGGTGTAGCCCCGGGCCAGCACCAGCCGGCCCTGGTAGCTGACCGCGAGCTGACCGGCCGAGATGTTGCGGGCCTGCATGAAGCTCCGCATGGTGTCGTCGAACGGCTTCAGCGCCGCCACCGTGGTACCGGTGACCCGCCAGGCGGGTGCGGCCAGTGCCGGCGCGGCCGGCGTCGGTGTGGCCGGTGTCTGGGCGGCCAGCGCCGGCGCCCCGGCCAGTACCCCACCGGCAAGTGCTCCGGTGCCGGCGGCACCGATCACCTTGCCGAACGTCCGCCTGCTCACCCTGCCCCGCTGCATGACTTTCGTACCCCCGTCGGTTGTCGATCCGATCACCGTCGATCGGTTGGCCGGTTGACAGCATGCCGCACAAGATCTTCGCGCGGGGGTCGGGGGCGCCGTACCGGAGGCGGCCGGCGGGCACAGCGGATATGGTCGTCGGGTGAATCGACTGGCCGGCGCGACCAGCCCGTACCTGCTCCAGCACAAGGACAACCCGGTCGACTGGTGGCCCTGGACGGCCGAGGCGTTCGCCGAGGCACGCCGTCGGGACGTACCGGTGCTGATCTCGGTCGGCTACGCGGCCTGCCACTGGTGTCACGTGATGGCGCACGAGTCGTTCGAGGACGAAACCGTCGGCAAGCTGATGAACGACAACTTCGTCTCGATCAAGGTGGACCGGGAGGAACGGCCGGACGTCGACGCGGTCTACATGACCGCCACCCAGGCGATGACCGGGCAGGGCGGCTGGCCGATGACGGTCTTCGCCGCCCCGGACGGCACCCCGTTCTTCTGCGGTACCTACTTCCCGAAGGCCAACTTCGTCCGGCTGCTCCAGTCGGTCACCGAGGCGTGGACCGGGCAGCGCGAGGCGGTACTGCGCCAGGGTGCCGCCGTGGTCGAGACGCTGGCCGGCGCCCAGGCCGTGGGCGGGCCGCGCGCCCCGCTCACCGCCGAGACGCTCGACGCCGCCGCCGAACAGCTCGCCCGGGAGTACGACGAGACCAACGGCGGCTTCGGCGGCGCGCCCAAGTTCCCGCCGCAGATGAACCTGCTCTTCCTGCTCCGGCACCATCAGCGCACCGGCGCGACCCGCGACCTGGAGATCGTCCGGCACACCTGCGAGGCGATGGCCCGGGGCGGCATCTACGACCAGCTCGCCGGCGGCTTCGCCCGGTATTCGGTGGACGGGCACTGGACGGTGCCGCACTTCGAGAAGATGCTCTACGACAACGCGCTGCTGCTCCGGGCCTACACCCAGCTCTGGCGGCTGACCGGGGACCCGCTCGCCGCCCGGATCGCCGCCGAGACGACCGCGTTCCTGCTGGACGACCTGGGCACCCCGGCCGGCGGTCTGGCCTCGGCCCTGGACGCCGACACCGACGGCGTGGAGGGCGCCACCTACGCCTGGACCCCGGCCCAGCTCGTCGAGGCGGTCGGCGCCGACGACGGCCGGTGGGCCGCCGACCTGTTCGCGGTCACCGAGAGCGGCAGTTTCGAGCACGGGACATCGGTGCTCCGGCTGGCCCGGGACATCGACGACGCCGACCCGGAGATCCGGGAGCGCTGGCAGCGGGTCCGGGCCGCACTTCGGGAGGTACGCGACCGCCGGCCCCAGCCGGCCCGGGACGACAAGGTCGTGGCGGCCTGGAACGGGCTGGCTGTCACCGCCCTGGTCGAGTACGCCACCCTTACCGCCGACCCGGTGGCCGGGGCGGCGGCGGTGCGGATCGCCGAGGTGCTGGCCGAGCGGCACATCGTCGACGGGCGGCTGCGCCGGGTCTCCCGGGACGGCCGGGTCGGCGAGCCGGCCGGGGTGCTGGAGGACTACGGCTGCGTTGCCGAGGCGTTCTGCGCGGTGCACCAGTTCACCGGGGAGGGCCGCTGGCTGGAACTGGCCGGGCTGCTGCTGGACGTCGCCCTGGAGCGGTTCGCCACCGGTCAGGGCGGCTTCTACGACACCGCCGACGACGCCGAGCAGTTGGTGAGCCGGCCGGCCGACCCGACCGACAACGCCACCCCGTCCGGGCTGTCGGCGGTGGCGGCGGCGCTGGTGGCGTACTCGGCGCTGGGCGGGGAGGTGCGCTACCGGGAGGCGGCGGTGGCGGCGCTGGAGACCGTGGCGCCGATCGTCGCCCGGCACGCCCGGTTCACCGGGTACGCGGCCACGGTCGGCGAGGCGCTGCTCTCCGGCCCGTACGAGATAGCGGTGGTCACCGCCGAGCCGGCCGGTGACCCGCTGCTGGCGCTGGCCCACCGGTACGCCCCGCCCGGCGCGGTGGTGGTGGCCGGCGAGCCGGAGCGGCCGGGCGTACCCCTCCTCGCCGACCGGCCGATGATCGAGGGCGGTTCGACCGTCTACGTCTGCCGGGGCTTCGTCTGCGACCGCCCGGTCACCACCCCGGACGCCCTGCTGGCGCAGCTCGGCGTGCCCGGGCGTTAGGCTTGCGCCCGCTATGGATTCCCGCACGGGTCTGCCCGTTGTCGGCATGGTGGGCGGCGGCCAACTGGCCCGGATGACCCACCAGGCCGCGATCGCCCTCGGCCAGTCGCTCCGCGTCCTCGCGCTCAGTCCCTCCGACGGTGCCGCGCTGGTCGCCGCCGACGTCCGGTACGGCCAGCACACCGACCTCGCCGCGCTGCGCGACTTCGCCGACGGCGCCGACGTGATCACCTTCGACCACGAGCACGTGCCGACCGAACACGTCCGGGCGCTGGCCGAGGCCGGGGTGACCGTCTACCCGCCCGCCGACGCGCTGCGCCACGCGCAGGACAAGCGGGCCATGCGGGAGCGGCTGACCGAGCTGGCGGCCCCGGTACCGCGCTGGCGGCCGGTCGCCGAACCGGACGACCTGGTCGGTTTCGGCGCCGAGCTGGGCTGGCCGGTGATCCTCAAGGCGGCCCGGGGCGGCTACGACGGCCGGGGCGTCTGGGTCGTCTCCGATCCGGCCGAGGCCGCCGAGCTGGTCGGCACGCTGCGGGCCGCCGGCACCGAGTTGATCGCCGAGGAGCGGGTCGCGCTGCGCCGGGAACTGGCGGTGCAGGTCGCCCGGTCGCCGTTCGGGCAGGTGGCGGCGTACCCGGTGGTGGAGACCGTGCAGCGGGACGGCATCTGTGTCGAGGTGCTGGCGCCGGCGCCCCGGCTGCCCGAGCAGGTGGCGCTGCGGGCCCAGCAGCTCGCGATCGACCTGGCCACCGCGCTCGGCGTGGTCGGCCTGCTGGCGGTGGAACTCTTCGAGGTGACCGGCGCGGACGGCGAGCCGGCGCTGGTCGTCAACGAGCTGGCGATGCGCCCGCACAACTCCGGGCACTGGACGATCGAGGGCTCCCGGACCTCCCAGTTCGAGCAGCACCTGCGGGCGGTGCTCGACTATCCGATGGGGGACACCGCGCTGACCGCCCCGGTGGTGGTGATGGCGAACGTGCTCGGCGGGCCGGACGGCGGCATGTCGATCGACGAGCGGCTGCACCACCTCTTCGCCGAGGACCCCGGCGCCAAGGTGCACCTCTACGGCAAGCAGGTCCGCCCCGGTCGCAAGATCGGGCACGTCACGGTGCTCGGTGACGATCTGGAGAAGGTACGCGCCCGGGCCGCCCGGGCCGCCCGGTGGCTACGGGAGGGACACGAGTGAGCGAGCGGTACGAGGGGCCGGCGTGACGGAATCGGCACCGCCGGTCGGCCTGATCATGGGTAGCGACTCGGACTGGCCGGTGATGGGCGCGGCGGCCGAGGCGCTGGCCGAGTTCGGCGTCGGCTACGAGGTCGGCGTCGTGTCGGCACACCGTACCCCGGTCAAGATGATGGACTACGCCCAGGCCGCCGCCGGCCGGGGCATCCGGGTGATCATCGCGGGTGCGGGCGGGGCCGCCGCGCTCCCCGGCATGGTCGCCTCGGCCACCCCGCTGCCGGTGATCGGGGTGCCGGTGCCGCTCAAGCACCTGGACGGGCTGGACTCGCTGCTCTCCATCGTGCAGATGCCGGCCGGCATCCCGGTGGCGACCGTGTCGATCGGCAACGGCCGCAACGCCGGCCTGCTGGCCGTACGCATCCTGGCCGCCTCGGACGAGACGCTCCGGGACCGGATGGTGGCCTACCAGGTCGAACTGGCGGCGCTGGTCGCCGAGAAGGAAGCCACGCTGCGCGCCAGCCTCGGCGGGTAGCTCCCGGGCACCGGCTTCGCGCGGATCGGCGGTGCACACCACTGCCGAACCGACCCCGCCACCCGCACGGTCAGCGCATGCCGCGTACCGCCCGGAAGCGCTCCTGGGTGCGGCGCCGGTTCTCGTTGCTGGCCCCGAACGCCAACAGCAGCAGGCCGACCGGGATCAGCACCAGCCACGGCCCGAAGCTGAACAGGGCGCGCAGCGCGGCCAGCGCGGTGACGATCGCCCCGATGATCACCGGAGCCTGCTGCCGCCGGTTGGATCCCCAGATCAGCGTGGCCACGCCGCCGAGCAGCAGCAACACCTGCCGTACCGCGCTGTCGTTGCCGGTCAGCACGATCACCAGGGTCGGCAGGAACGTCGCCACCAGCGCCGGCCCGTACGCCACCCAACTGCTCAGGTCGGCGCGGTGTCGGAGTTCCAGCAGGCCGACCAGCAGGGCCAGGGCGGCGAACGGCAGCGTGTACGCCTCCGGCAGCGCGACGTCGGCGAGCGCCATCAGCAGCCACCAGGCGACGATCTCGCAGCCGACCGCCGACCAGAAGAGCGTGCGCCGCTCGACCGGGCTGCGGTACGGCCGTACGGCGGCCATCCCGAGTACGGCGCCCCAGGCGGCGAGCAGCGCGGCGATGTGCCGGGGCGAGTCGTAGGCGAGCGCGGCGGCGATGAGCGCGGCAGCGTACCCGGTCCACTCCACAGTGGTCGCCTCGCGCATCGCCTCCGGCCGGCGCAGCCGGGGCAGCATCGCCGCGACCAGCAGCAGCACCGCGCCCACCGCCAGTACCCCGAACGCGGACCAGGCCGGATCGAGCCCGAGTACCAGCCCGGCGGTGAAGACGAAGGTCTGGGCCAGTACCGAGGCGAAGACCCAGCCGAGGATGCGGGCGTTCTGGGTCTGGCCGCCGAGCGCGGCGACCGCGCCGACCACCACCGCCGCGCCGAGGGTGAACAGGGTCAGCTCCCGGGTGGCCAGCGCGCCGGCCAGCCCGGCACCGCCGGCGGCCAGCCCGATGGCGAAGACCAGAATCCGGGTCAGCCGCAGCGAGCGGGCGACCTCGGCGTCCGGCGGCGGCGGGGTCAGGGCCAGCCCGAGCATCGCGATGGTGAAGACCGCGAGCGCGGCCAGCGTGCCGTTCGGCCAGTCCAGGTCGAGCGAGATCGGGGTGATCAGCAGGGTGATCGCGGCACCGGGGAGTACCACCGGCACCGCCCGGGCCGGCCGGCCGCCGCTGAACCCGGTGGCGGCCAGCCCGGCCGCGATGGTCAGCAGCAGGGCCGCCAGCACGTTGCCGGGGTCCACGGCACCGGACCCCGGATCGGTGAGCGCGGCCGGCGGCCCGTCCCAGATCTGGGTGAGCGTCTGGTAGGGCTCGGCCAGCGCCACCGCCAGGGCGGGAGCCAGGGCCGCCACGGCCAGCGCGGTCGGCAGGGCGGCGGCGAGCATCGCCCCGACGGCGGGGCTGACCGACCAGCGACCGCCCCGGGCCGGCTCGGGCAGCCGGCGGAGCGCGCCACCGAGCATCACCGACCAGCGCCGGATCGGCTCCCGGAGCGGGGTCGGGGGCGGGGTGGCCGCCCGGATCAGCTCGGCGAGCACCCCGAGGAGTACGGCCGCGGCGGCGTACACCCCCCAGGGCAGGCCGGTGAAGAGGGCCGCCGCCGAGGTCGCGGTCGCGCCGCCGACGATCCCCATGGTGGCGTACGGGAGGTATTGCGGAACCTGCCGGCGGACCAGTGCGACCACCGCGACGCCGAGGCTCGCCCCGGCGAGGGTGGCCAGCACCACCACCTCGGCCGGTGAGTGCAGCGCGGCGGCAAGCGAGGCGAGTGCGCCACCGAGCGCGAAGAGCGCCCCGCCGGCGGCGAGCCCGCCGATCTGGGCGGTCTGCGGCGGCATCGACCAGGAGTCGGCCTCCTCCGCCGGACCGGAGAGGGTGCCGACGACCCGGGCGAGGGTGGCGATGACGGCGCCGATCAGCGCGACGATGCCGAGCGCGGCTGCGGTAGTCCACGGCCGGACCAGACTCGCCCCGACCGCGTGCAGGGTGACCACGCCGGCGACGGTGGCCCGGGCCAGCCCGGCCCGGGGATCGGTGGCGACGACGGAACTGATCCCGTAGACGGTGGCGACTGCCCCGCCGACCACGATCGGGGACCACCAGGGCAGCCCGAACGCCGCCGGGATGCCGATGGTGGCGAGCCCGACACAGATCGCGGCGACGTCGTACGCCCACGGCCGGGGCAGGGCGATCGCGGCGGCCCCGGCCAACAGGAGCAGGGCGACCGGGGCCTGCCAGCCGGTGCCGCCCTCGCTGACGTGCCACTGCGCGAGGTCGGCCGCCCAGAGCCGGCCCGGCGTGGCCAGCACCTGGAGCCCACCGCTCAGCGCCGTCCAGCCGGCGAGCAGCGCGACGAGGCCGCCGGTCAGCGCGATGCCGAGGATCGGGCCGCGCCGCCAGTCGGTCGGCATGGCCCGGATTCCGGCGGCCACCAGCAGGATGAGGAAGGCGGCGGCGGCCAGTTCGGCACCGTCTCCGAGGATGCCGGCGATCCGGGCCAGGGTGCCCACCAGGGCTGCGGTGACCGCCGCCGCGGCGATGTCCGAGCCGTCGAGCAGCCGGTCCGCCCGCCGGCCGGCGTCGACCGACGGTGCCAGCATCAGCAGCACCGCGCTGACCAGCAGCAGCCCGCCGACCAGGGTGTCCGGCAGGGTGGCGCCGGATGCGCCGAAGGCCGCGGCGGTGACCGCGAGCGCGCCGAGGCCGGTGCCGATGGCCAGCGGCACGCTGATCTGCCGCTGGGCAACCTGGGTGACCGCCGCATAGCAGAGGACCGCGCAGACGGCCAGGAAGCTGGCGGCGAGGACCGGTTCGGTGGCCTCCCGGACAGACAGGGCGGTCGGGGTGGGGTCGACGGGTACCGCCGAGGCGACGAAGGCCGCCACCGCACCGGGGAAGGCGAACGCCGCCCCGCCGGCCGCCCAGTCGCCGAGCATCCCGGACCACCGGCCCAGCGGTGCCGTACGGGCGAGCGGGGCGAGCGCGACCAGCGCACCGCCGAGGGCGAGCGCGAACAGGACGGCGGCGGTCAGCCCGGGGCGTACCACCGAGGCCGCCGCCCCGGCGAGTCCCACCACGGCGGCGGCGACGGCGTGGGTCAGCGTGGCCCGCCGGGTCTCGGCGGTCAGCCCGACCAGCCCGATGCCGACGGCGACCAGTACCGGTGGCCAGGGGGCGGCGACCCAGCCGAGCCCGAAGGAGGCGGGCATGGCGAGGGCGGTCAGCGCCGCGCCGACCACGGCGAACTCGCGGCGTACCTCGGGTGGTGAGGAGAGCACGGCGGCGATGGTGAGCAGTAGCGCGGTGGTGGCGAGCTGCCAGGAGGTGTCGCCGACCCCGGCGGCGAGCTGTCCGGGGTATTCGGTGAGGTCGGCCTCCCAGACCGGCAGGGCGGCCCGGATCGGGGCCAGGGCGGCCCGCAGCGCGCCGCCGGCCACCACGATGCCGATCACGAGCAGGGCGGCGGCGGACGCGAGTTGCGGCCCGCGCCGGGCCGCCTCGGGCACCGCGCGTACGCCGAGACCGGTCAGCGCGATGACGGCGGCGATCACCACCAGTGCCCGCCCCGGCAGGGCCACCGCGGCGACCCGGCCGGCGGCACCGATCACGGCCAGGGTCAGGATCCCGGCGGCGATCTCCGGCAGGGGTGGCCGGCGCAGCGCCAGTGCGCCGACCATGCCGACCCCGGCGGCGAGCAGCAGTGCCAGGCCGGCCCGGGCGGCGGCGGGTACGGTGTCGGCGTCGACCAGTGCGACGACCGCGCAGACCACGGCGACGGCGACGGCCAGGCCGTGCAGTGTCCAGACCAGTTCCCGCACCCAGGGAGTACTGGTGGTCGGCCGGACGCCGGGGGTGCGGACCCGCTTCGCCGACCCGCCCTGGGTCGGATCCGCCTGGACGACCGCGTCCGCCTCCTCGGGGAAGGTCTCCGGCCGCTCCGGACCGGTCCCGTCGGGAATGTCCCGGTCGGGGTCGGTCGGGTCGTCGACCCCCCGTCCCGGCCGGTCGGCGGGGCGGCCCTTCGGTGCGGCGGGCGGAGCGTCCACCGGCAGCTCGGGCCCGAACCGGAACCGGGCCGGCCAGCCGGTCAGCCGCCCGTCGTCGCCGAAGAGCCGGCCGAGATAGAGGTTGCCGACCGCCACCGCGGCGAGTACCACGGTCCAGCCGGCCGGCCCGGTGATCCAGGCGTACGCCAGCAGCGGCAGGATCGGCTGCACGGCGAGTACGGCGGCGTAGCGCGGCGCGTTCAGCCCGGTCAGCACGGCGTAGCCGGCCGACACGGCGGCGGTGACCAGGAAGGTCAGCCCCGCGAAGAGCGACCCTGGCACGCCACTGTCCCCGAACCGGTCGACGGTCCAGAGCGAGTACCCGGTCAGCGGCACCAGCAGCAGCCCGACCGCCGCGATGGTCTCGGCGGTGGCGCTCAGCCGGCGCCGGGCCACCCGGGGCGGTACGGCCAGCATCAGCGCGGTGGCCAGCACCAGGATCGCCACCCGGCTGAAGTCGTCCAGCGAGCTGAGCGCGACCGCGACGAAGACCACCGCCGCGATGCCGAGCAGCAGTGCCCCGAGCCCGAGCAGGATGTTCTGCACCTCGCGGGTGGACGCCTCGGGCCGGGCCTTCCCGTCGTCCCAGGCCGGCTCGGCGCCCGGCGGTGGCGGTGGAGGCGGCGGAGGTGCGGCGGGTGGTGGCACCCGGTCCGGCCCGCCGCCCCTCGGCTGCCGGGGTACCCGGGGCGGCGGCCCGCCCGGGGCCGTTCCGGGCGCGGCGGTCGGTGGCCGCCGGTTGGCCTTGCGCCGGATCACCCGGCGTGGCTTGGTGTTCTGCTTGCGGCGCTGGTCAGCCGCGTGCGACAGGATGTCCCGCTGGAAGAGCGCCGCCTGCATCTGCGAGGCGATCGTCTTCTGCTCCTTGGCGAGCGCCGCCTCGCGGATCTTCATCTCGGCGATCGAGCGCTCGATCCGGGTCACGTCGTCCGCCCACTGGGGCTGCTCGGCCCCGCAGTGTGGACACTTCGGCGCCGGCTCGATCTCCCGGCCGCACGAGGAGCACTGGTACGTCGTACTCACGGCACCCCCTCCAGCCGGCGCTGACGCCGCTCACGGGCTTCCAAGGAAGCATGCCCACGCGGGGCAACCGTTGAACAGCCCCCGATCGCGTGCGAAACCCGGTTGAGGAGATCCTAAAAGGCCGGCCGTGGACCTGGTCGGGTCCACGGCCGGCAAGTCGGCGTCGAATTCACGATTGTCGCCGTCCGGCCGCTCCGCTATCGGGCCGCCGCGACGGTGTCGGGTACTACGGCCGACCCATGCCCCGGTATTCCCAGCCGGCCTGGGTCCACAGTCCGGAGTCGAGGCAGTTGCGACCGTCCACGACCCGCCGTCCGGAGGCGAGTTCGCCGAGCGCCACCGGGTCGGCGTTGCGGAAGTCGGCCCACTCGGTGAGTACGCAGACCAGGTCGGCCCCGCGTACGGCGTCGTTCATGCTCGCCTCGTACGTCAGCTCGGGCCGCTCCCGGCGGGCGTTCTCCATGCCCTGCGGGTCGTAGACGCGCACGTCGGCACCGGCCTTGCCGAGCGCGGCGGCGACGGCCAGCGACGGGGCGTCCCGGACGTCGTCCGAGTTCGGCTTGAAGGTGGCGCCGAGCACCGCGACCCGGGTGCCGGAGAGGTCGGGCCCGGCCGGCCCGTACCGGCGGCCGAGCAGTTCGGCGGCGAGCTGGAGCACCCGGCTGCGGCGGCGCAGGTTGATCAGGTCGACCTCGTGCAGGAAGCGCAGCGCCTCGCCGGCACCCAGCTCCTGGGCCCGGGCCTGGAACGCCCGGATGTCCTTGGGCAGGCAGCCGCCGCCGAAGCCGACGCCGGCCTGGAGGAACCGGTTGCCGATCCGGGGGTCGTAGCCGATCGCCCGGGCGAGCTGGGTGACGTCGCCGCCGGCCACCTCGCAGACCTCGGCCATCGCGTTGATGAACGAGATCTTGGTGGCCAGGAAGGCGTTCGCGGCCACCTTGACCAGTTCGGCGGTGGCGAAATCGGTCACCACCAGCGGAACCTCCCGGTCCTCGGTGGCGGCCAGGTCGAAGACGCCCTTGTGCGCGGAGTAGAGCATGCCGTTGGCCCACTCGCTCTTGACGCCGACCACGATCCGGTTGGGCCGGAGCACGTCCTCGACGGCGAAGCCCTCCTGGAGGAACTCGGGGCTCCAGGCGACCTCGACCCCGAGGTCGGCCTCGGCGTGCTTGCCGACGAGCTGCTCGATCCACTCGGCGGTGCCGACCGGGACGGTGGACTTGCCGACGATCAGGGCCTTGCGGGTCAGGTGCTGGGAGAGCCCGGTGACGGCGGCCTCGACGTACGACAGGTCGGCGCCCATCCCGTCGGCCCGCTGCGGGGTGCCGACGCAGATGAAGTGCACGTCGCCGAAGGCGGCGGTCTCGGCGATGTCGGTGGAGAACCGGAGCCGACCGGCCGTCAGGTTGCGCTTGAGCAGCTCGTCCAGGCCCGGCTCGTGGAACGGCACGTCCCCACCGGCCAGCTTGGCGATCTTTTCGGCGTCGACGTCGAAGCCGATCACCTCGTAGCCGAGTTCGGCGAAGCAGATGGCGTACGTCGCGCCCAGGTAGCCGGTGCCGAGGAAGGTCAGACGCGGGCGGGCGGCGCCGGACGGCGGGGTCACCGCCGGGATCGTCGGCATGGGCTGGGTGCTCGGGTACGGGATCGTCACGCCTGGGTTCTCCGCTCGCAGTGGCGGCGCTTCATTGCGTCGCGGTGGGAGGTCGGCGCCGGAGGAGGGCGCCGATGTCGGACATTGTGGGCCTTGTTCACCTGGTGTCGAGGGTGCGCGGTCGGCGAGTCGGCCGACCCGCGCCAGGACGACAAGCGCTGAGCCTACGCGGACCCCGCTTGCCGGTGCACCTTCGGTCGGCATCTTCACAGCCTGCCTGCCGGTCCGGTATCCGGACCCCAGGCCGTCCGGGCAGCCCCTTCTCGGGGCTATTCCCCTGATTTCTGCTGGTAGGCGTGTTTCGTAGCGGGTGGGCGAACGTCGGCTCTAGAAGATCTTGACCACCGGAAATAGCTGCTCATAGGCTCCGGTCCACCCTCAAGTCGATCTCCAGAGCGCTCCCCCCATCCCCGAGAAGGGAATCTGAATTTCAGATGACGGTTTCGAAGTTACCCCCGACGATCCCTCCGAAGCCTTCCAGATCGATGTCCCGGCGTCTCGGCGCGGCCGCGGTGGCCCTGCTGCTCGCCCCGCTACCCCTGCTGCCCGGCACCCCGGCCGGCGCCCACCCGGACCAGCCGCCGACCCCGGCCGGGTGCAGCCAGGACCCGTCCGCCCGGCTGACCGGGGTGCCGAGCCCGGAACAGCACCTCGGCTTCCCGCTCGGCCTCGGCCAGCAGCGGGTGGTCACCGACGACGAGATCCGTTCGTACCTCGGCGCCGTCGACGCCACCTCGGACCGGGTGGTCACCGGCAACCTGGGCAACAGCGTGCTCGGCCAGTCGCTGCCGTACGCGATCGTCTCCGACTCCGCCCACCTGCGCCGGGGCGAGCTGGAGAAGATCGCCGAGGACATCCGCGACCTGCGTGACCCGCGCAAACTGTCGGACCGGAAGGCGGCGGAGATCGCCGCCAAGGGCCCGGCGATCGTCTGGGTGACCGGCAACGTGCACGGCGGCGAGAAGTCCGGCGCCGACGCCGCGCTGAAGACCCTCTACGAGTTGGCCGCCGGCCTCTCCTGCGAGGTACGCGAGCGCAACGACAACCTCGTCACGATCATCCTGCCGACCCAGAACCCGGACGGCCGGGACGCCAGCCGCCGGCAGAACGAGTACGGGTTCGACCTGAACCGGGACTGGTTCTCGCGTACCCAGCCGGAGACCGACGCCAAGCTGGAGATGCTGCGCCGCTATCCGCCGCAGGTCTACGTCGACGCGCACGAGATGGGCGGCCGGGAGTACTTCTTCCCGCCGAACGCGGACCCGATCCACCACGAGATCTCCGACGAGGCGGTCGACTGGATCAACCGGATCGGCGAGGCCAACTCGGCCGGCTTCGGCTACAACGGGGCCTGCACCGACACGGTCACCAGCGAGTGCTACTTCAACTACGACACCTACGACATGTTCTTCATGGGCTACGGCGACACGGTGCCGGCCACCGGCTTCGGCGCCGCCGGGATGACCTACGAGAAGGGCAACCTGTCGGCGGTCCAGGACCGGGTGCAGCAGCAGTTCAACACCCAGTGGGCAACCGTCGGCTGGGCCTCGGAGAACAAGCGCGAGATCCTGTCGGGCTACTTCCAGATCTGGAAGGACGCCCTGGCCGAGGGGCGGGCCGGCAAGCTCCAGCCCAACGAGGTGGTGCAGCCGACCAACGAGGTCCAGTTCCCGGTGCCGGACGTGACGATCCGGTCGTACTTCCTGCTGCCGGACCGGCAGCTCGGCGACGTACGGCAGCTCGTCGAGCGGCTGCGCCGAATGGACGTCGAGGTGTACGAGCTGACGAAGTCGATCAAGGTGCCGAACGCCAGGATCTTCGGTGGCCGGTCGGCCCGGGACTACACGGTGCCGGAGGGCGCGTACTGGATTCCGATGGAGCAGCCGCAGAAGCACTGGATCCAGGCGATCATGGGGGAGGACCCGTACGTTCCGTTCCCGTACTTCTACGACGTCTCGTCCTGGAGCAACCCGCTGCTGATGGGCGTGCAGACGGTCTACACCGGTGACAAGCTCTCGCCGAAGGCGGAACGGGTCCGGGGCATCGACGGCGGGCGGGACGCGGACGCGTCGAGGAACGGCTCGTACGCGTACCCGCTGGATTCGGCGGCGGCGGCCGAGCTGACCTTCAAGCTGCTCGGTGCGGGCGTCGAGCTGCGGCGCGACCAGCGCAGCGGCGTCGTGACGCTGCCGGCGGCCAGCCTGACCGGCTCCCGTGAGCAGCTCGCCCGCTCCCTCGGGGTGACCCTGACCGCGAGCCGGGGCGGCGCCACCGGCACCCGGCTGACCCGGCCCGACGTCGGCCTGTACGCCGGCACCGGCATCTCCACCACCTCCGGTTCGCACGGCGAGGCGAGGTACGTGCTCGGCAACCAGTGGGGGCTCGACCTCAAGCCGGTCGGTACGGCGGACATCAACGACAACACCGCCGCCTTCACCGGCCGGACCGTCCTGCTGGTGCCGGACGGCAGCAACGCCACCGGTGGCCTCACCGCCGCCGGCCAGGCCAACCTGCGGGCCTGGGTGGCGGCCGGCGGCACCTACGTCGGGCTGCGCAACCAGGGCACCCGGATGGCCCGGGCGGCCGGGCTGACCTCCACGGCCGAGCTGCGGAAGCCGGAGGAGTACACGGTGATCGGCTCGCACCTGCGGGTCGACGTGGACCGGAGCAGCCCGGTCGGGCTGGGCCGGCCGGCCGAGGACTTCGAGTTCAACAACAACGACTCGATCCTGTCGCCCAGCACCACGGGTAAGAACGTGTTGACGTACCCGCCCGACGGGCGGTTCTGGCTCAACGGCTTCACCGAGCACGCGGACGCGCTCAAGGGCACGGTGGCGCTGGTCGACGAGCCGACCGGGGCCGGCCGGGCGGTGCTGTTCGCGTTCAACCCGCTGTTCCGGGCGTACAACGAGAGCGGGTTGCACCTGGTCGCCAACGCGCTGCTGGCGCCGTCGTCCGCTCCGGCGGCTGCGGCGTCGCCGGGTGCCCGGGCGACGGCTCCGGCCGTACCGCCGGCCCGGGCCTCGGCAGCGGCGGCGCCGGCAGCGGAGAACCTGGGCGGTGAGTGGCGGCCGATCTCCATCCGGGTCGCCGCCAGCGACCTGGACCGGACCCGGGCGATCGTGGCCCGGTACACCGGTGACGCCCGGATCGGCACGGCGGACGGCACGGCGTACCTGACCATCCCCAACCCGGAGGGTCTGACCTCGGACGAGCACCCGTTCCTGCGTGAACTGGTCCGCGAGATCCGCGCGGCGGGCATTCCGCTGCGTTCCGTCGTCGGCTAGCCGGCAGCGGTGCACAGTGGATCCTTTCAACATGAACCGCGCGGCGCTCACGCACCGCCTCTGACCTTGCGGCTCAACTGATCGCAAGGGGAGGTTGAAAGATTCAGTGGAGGGTGGGAGTGCACTCCCACCCTCCACTGCTTGCCCAGCGTGCCGACCCGCACCTGCGCATCGGACTGCGCGATCACGGTGGACGGCACGACCAGTGCGTTGACGCCACCGCACGCCCGTCACGCGTCGTGTCGCCCGATCGGGCGACAGATCGGGATGCCACAGAGACCCGCGATGGCCCGGTCCTTGACCAATACGTCGATCATCTGCTTATGTTGATGGCATGACTAGGTCTTTCGTGCCGATGCGCGAACCCACGTACTTCATCCTCGCCGCGTTACAGGACGCTCCGCTGCACGGCTACGCCATCGTCAAGCAGGCACAGGAACTGTCCGGCGGGCGGGTGCGTTTGACAACTGGCACCCTGTACGCCGCGTTGGACCGGCTCACCGGCGAGGAGATGGTGCGAGTGGCCGAGGAGGCGGTGGTCAACGGCCGTGCCCGCCGCACGTATGAGCTGACCGGGCACGGGTTGTCCGCACTGCATGAGGAGGCGGCGCGGATGGCCGCTGCGGCTCGGGTCGTTCGAGACCGTCCCGTCGGATCGATGGTCGCGACGGCGCGGACGGCGCTGGCATGACCGGCCTGGAGCGCCGCTATCGGTGGCTGCTGCGCGCGTACCCGCGGGCCTATCGGCAGTACCGGGCCGACGAGATGCTGGAGACGCTGCTGGCTGCGGGCGAGACGGACCGCGGACACCCGAACCTTCGGGAGTCCCTGGCACTCCTGACGGGAGGCCTGCGGGCCCGCACCGGTGTGGACCGACTCGGTTCCCGGTCAGCATTGCGATACTCCGCGCTGCGATTGACCGCGCTGTCCCTCCTCGTGTGCGGCATCTGCCTCACGGCCATGCCCGTCATATGGCGCCTATGGCTGCTGCTGCCTGGCACTTCCTCCGCCGCTGTGGTTTCCGGTGACCTGGTCACGCCCGCGCTATGGCTTCTGGCACTGGCCGCCGCGGCTTGGGCTCGCTACCGCGTCGCACTCGCCGTAACCGTCAGCGCTTTCATCGCTGACCACTGGTACCCCGTAGCCCACAACCAGTTGTACGTAGAACAATGGACGGGAGTTACGGCAAGCGGGCCGTCGAGGCTCGAGGCGGTTCTCTACCTAGCCTTGGACTTCCCGACGTGGGCATGCGTGTTGGCCGCACTGACGATGCTTCCGTTGCTCGGAGCGCGTCAACCACGGGTCAGGCGACCATGGATCTGGCTTGTCGTGGCAGCGGTGGTTGTGGCGATGGTGACACCTAATCCGCTCAATGGATGGGACGGCGGATTTGGCCAGGCGGTCATTGTGGTCGCCTGGCTCACGGCAGCCATCGTGGGGGCGGCGTTTGATGTGCGGCTATCCGTCGTCGCGAGCACGCTTCTCCTGGTGCCAATCCTCGGTGTCCTGGCCCATGAACTGATGGGTTGGAAGCAGGACGCTTGGGCGGTCGGCAACCAGACCCTACTTCTCGCGGCGATGGTCGGAATGCTCGCGGTCACGCTCACGATCAGCAGGATGGCTACTCGCCGGCAAGTCGCCTTGTAGGTCGGTGCGCTCCCTTCCGCAGGTCGTCGCCGCGCCGAGGTGACCGCCGGTCGCCGCCCCAGCGCCCTGGCCGGGGCGACGGCGAGGCCGGGGAGGGCTGTCGGGGCGTGGTTACTGGCGGGTATTGTTCGGATGTCCGGGGCGTGGTGCCACCGGGGACGAGTGCCGGGGAGGGCCGCCGTGACCAGTGAGCCGTCGTTCGACGCATACCTGCTGCCGGAGGAGCACGAGGCGGTCCGGGAGGCGGTCCGGGAGGTCTGCGACGCCAAGGTCGCGCCGAACGCCGCTGAGGCGGACGAGACCGGCGAGTTCCCGAAGGCGTCGTACGAAGCCCTGAAGGCCGCTGACTTCCACGCCCCGCACATCCCCGAGGAGTACGGCGGAGCCGGCGCCGACGCGTTGGCCACCGCGATCGTGATCGAGGAGGTGGCCCGGGCCTGTGCCGCCTCCTCGCTGATCCCGGCCGTGAACAAGCTCGGCACCATGCCACTGTTGCTGGCCGCCTCGGACGAGTTGAAGCGGCGCTACCTGCCGCCGGTGGCCCGGGGCGAGGCGATGTTCTCGTACTGCCTCTCCGAGCCGGAGGCGGGAAGCGACGCCGCCTCGATGCTCACCCGGGCGGTACCCGACGGCGACCACTACGTGCTCAACGGTGTCAAGCGGTGGATCACCAACGCCGGGGTCTCCGAGTACTACACCGTGTTCGCGGTGACCGATCCGGCGGCCCGCTCGCGCGGCATCTCCGCCTTCGTCGTGGAGAAGTCGGATCCGGGGATCAGCTTCGGGGCGCCGGAGAAGAAGCTCGGCATCAAGGGCTCGCCGACCCGGGAGGTCTACCTCGACAACGTGCGGATCCCGGCGGACCGCATGATCGGCGACCCGGGGACCGGCTTCGGCACCGCCATGAAGACCCTGGACCACACCCGGGTCACCATCGCCGCCCAGGCGCTCGGGATCGCCCAGGGCGCGCTGGACTACGCCAGGGGGTACGTCCGGCAGCGGCGGCAGTTCGGCAAGGCGGTCGCCGAGTTCCAGGGCGTACAGTTCATGCTCGCCGACATGGGGATGAAGCTGGAGGCGGCCCGGCAGTTGACGTACGCGGCGGCCGGGAAGTCGGAGCGCGGCGACGCCGACCTGACCTACTTCGGTGCCGCCGCGAAGTGCTTCGCCTCGGACGCCGCCATGGAGATCACCACCGACGCGGTCCAGCTCCTCGGCGGGTACGGCTACACCCGGGACTACCCGGTCGAGCGGATGATGCGGGACGCCAAGATCACCCAGATCTACGAGGGCACCAACCAGGTCCAGCGGATCGTGATGGCACGGCAACTCCTCAAGGACTGACGCCGTTCCGGGCGCGGGACAGCCACCACGCCACGGCCGCGCAACGCTGATCGGTCCGGAGGTCGACGGCGGCCGGATACCCGACCTCACGGTCTGGGACCGGCCGGGCGCGGTGTGGTGGGAGGCGGGGCCGGCCGGCGTTTCGGCCCCACCTCCCCGTCTGTGTCAGCTACCCAGGCTCCACTGCTGGTTGGTGCCGCCGTGGCACGCCCAGAGGTGCACCTTGGTGCCGTTCGCGGTCCCGTTGCCGCTGGCGTCGAGGCAGAGCCCGGACTGTACGCCGGTGATGGTGCCGTTCGCGTTGACGTTCCACCGCTGGTTGGCCTGCCCGTTGCAGTCCCAGATGATCGCCAGGGTGCCGTTGGCGGTGCCCTGCCCGTTGGCGTCCAGGCACTTGTTGCCGTACACCATGAGCTGACCGCTGGCGGTGTGCGTCCATCGCTGGTTGGTGCCGCTGCCGCAGTCCCAGAGCTGTGCCTGGGTGCCGTTGGCGGTACTCGATCCGCCGATCTCCAGGCAGCGCCCGGACTGGGCCCCGACGATCCGCACGTTCTGCTGGCCGTTGCCGCCGCTCTGTGGCCCGGCGGCGGTCATCACGGCCTGGGCGCCGGCCGGCCAGTTGCCGTTGGTCACCGTGACGTTGTTGTTGACCACGTTGCTCCGGTCGCCGTTGGTCACGTTGGTGCTGTTGTTGGTCGACCAGTTGTTGGTGACGGTGAAGTTGCCCATGTTCTCGGCGAACCAGTAGTTGGCGGTGGCCCAGGTGCCGGTGTTCGAGAAGACGTTGTTCCGGGCGGTCCAGTACCGCGAGCCCTCGTCGAAGTAGATCCCGAAGTAGCCGTTGGTCCGCAGGCAGTGGTTGTCGCTGATCAGCCCGCCCTGGTTCGCCGACAGCGTGTAGATGCAGCCGCCGTCGTTCATCTGCTGCATCACGTCGTGCACGTAGTTGCCGACGAGCCGGTTGTTCGACGCCGTGGTGGGGGTGGAGTAGCGCGGCTGGTAGTTGTACAGGCCACGGTCGGCGTAGTGGTTGCTGCCACCGGCGTCGTTGGCGCCCCAGCCGTACCCCATGGACATGCCGGTGTACGGCATGTTGTAGACCTCGTTGTGCGAGATGGTGGCGGTGTTGACGTAGGTGGTCAGCACCGAGACGATGCCCCGGTGCTCCACGCCGATGTCGTGGATGCGGTTGTTGCTGATTGTGATGTCCCGGTTGGTCATCCGCTGGTCGCTCGGGTGGTGGGCGTCGGCGCGGACGCCACCGACCACGATGCCGCCGGCCGAGGCACGCGCGATCTCGGAGCGGTCCACCGTGATGTTGCTGGCGCCCAGGCCCACCCCGCTGGCGTGCGCGTTGGCGTCGTTGCCGATGCCGATCGCGGTCTGCCCGAGGTTGAAGAACCGGGAGTCGGTGACGGTGATGTTGTTGGCGGCGGAGATCTGCACCGCGGCCGGCGACTGGAACCAGTTCGGCCGGGCGGCCTCGAACTGCGGGCAGCCGTTGTGGCAGGAGGTGAAGGCGGGCCAGCTCCAGTTCCCGGCGATGTAGGCGCCGGTCTGCTGGTCGACGTAGCCCTGGTTGCTGCTCGGGCCGAGCCAGCTCGTACCGGTGAAGGTGATCCCGCTGAACGTGAGGTGGTGCGCCGGGGCGTCGTACGTCCCGCCGAGGTTCACCAGGGACTGCAACGTCGGCAGTTCGATGCTGAGGTTGTTGATGTTCTGCCCGGCCGGCGGGATGTAGAACAGGTCACCGGTCGTCCGGTTGAGATACCACTCGCCGGCAGCGTCCAGGAACTCGTAGGCGTTGGTCAGGTAGAGCGGGCCGGCCCGGTGCGGGCTGGTGAAGGTGTCGTACCCGAAGTTGTTGTTGTTCCAGGCCGGCTGCTGCATCGTGATGAGGTTCCCGCTGATGCTCTGCACCGGGGAGTAGCGGTCGGTGAAGGAGCCGACGCTCTCCATCTCGATCCGGCTCTGCTGGGCCAGGTTGTTCAGGTAGTTGAGTGCGCTGTTGGTGAACCTCATCCCGGTGCTGGACGGGGTGAAGTCGGCCCGGTTGACCTGGGTACGGGCCCGGGTGGCGATGGCGCCGTCGACGTAGAGCTGCCGGCTCTCGGTGCCGGCGCCGACGTTGGCCCGCCAGATGTTGCGGCCGGCGTCGACCTGGGACCAGCCGGTGACCGCCCGGGAGCCGCTGATCACCGGCCGGGCCGAGGGGGCGGCCTGCCACACCACCCGGTAGCCGTTGTTGCCGGAGTCGGCCGCGGTGAACCGCAGCGGCGCGGAGAGCCGGTACACCCCGTCGGCGAGCTGCACGACGACGTCGCCGGACATCGCGGCGGTGAGCGCGCGCACCGCGGTCTGCGCTCCGGTCAGCGAGCAGGGCTGGGTGGCCGAGCAACTGGTGCCGCTGCCGGAGGGGGACGCGTAGAGCGTGGTGGTGGCCGCTGACGCGGGGGAGGGTGCGGCGGCGACGGCGGCCACGGTGGCCAGCGCCGCCGCGACAGCTCCGGCCAGCACCCGCCTCCGGCCGGCGGCAGATGACGGTACGGACACGGGACGGTCTCCTTACCTGAGGGTGGTGTGGTGATGGGTGTGGTCGGTTGGGGTGGACGGCGCACCGAGGAGCTTCCGGAGCTGGTCCAGACCGTCCAGGGCGAGCCGGTCCTGCGTGACGGCGAGCGGGCGCCAGATCGGGGCGGCGGTGGCGATCGTCGGCAAAGCTCGGATCACTTTCTTGACATTCATAAGACGTAACACGTATGAAGATAGATGTTCACATCCGTCCATGCAATCCTCGTTCTGCTGTTCGGCCGGTGGACCTCGCCGCGCCCAAAGTCGGACGTCGAACGTGGCCGGGCGGAGATGTTGACTGTCTGGGCTGGAACATCAGATCAATCGTTGCGAGAAAATATTGACATACGTTGATGTGCTGGTCATCCTGACCTCACGGACCACGGGACGGACACACGGCAGTCCAAGTAACGCTGTGTGACGTCCTGCGGCGCTGACTGCCGTCGCGGCGGACGGCACGACGACCGACCGGGCGAACCCGCGCTCCCGGCGTCCAGGCACGACCTGGCATGCCGCGGCCCGCGGCCGGCCCGTGGTCGCACCCCGCCCGCCCCTGCGAAAGAGAGACGGCATGCGTCGCAAGACACTGATCACCGGAGTGCTGGCCGGCCTGCTGCTGGCACTCGCACTCGTCCCGCCGGCGTCGGCGGCCCCCGCCTTCCGGGCCCTGCTGTTCACCAAGACCACCGGCTACCGGCACGACTCGATCCCCGCGGGGATCTCGATGTTCCAGCAGCAGGCGGCGGCGAACAACTTCGAACTGGTACAGAGCGAGGACTCGAACGTCTTCACCTCGGCCAACCTGGCCACCTTCGACGTCCTCATCATGTTCCAGACCTCGGGCATGGTCTGGACCTCGGCCGCGCAGCGGCAGGCGGTGGAGGGCTTCCTCGCCAGCGGCAAGGGCATCGTCGCCGTACACAACGCCACGGACATGGGCATCGAGGGCGAGTACCCGTGGTGGGACCAGACGGTGAACGCCGGAGCACACATGCCGGAGCACTCACCCGGCGTACTGCCCGGCACCGCCATCGTCGCCGACAAGAAGCACCCGTCGACGGCCAGCCTGCCGGACCGCTGGAACCGCAGCGAGGAGTGGTACAACTTCGACCGCAACCCGCGCGGCGACGTACACGTCCTGGTCACCGCCGACGAGCGCACCTACAACCCCGGCTCCCGGGCGATGGGCCCGGACCACCCGATCTCCTGGTGCCGCAACGCCGCCGGTGGGCGGGTCTGGGCCACCGCGATGGGGCACGCCATCGAGTCCTACAGCGAGACCAACTTCCGCAACCACGTCCTCGGCGGGGTCAGGTGGGCCGCCGGCAACGAGCCCGGCGACTGCGGCGGCACCGTCTGGGGCAACTTCGAGAAGCGCACCCTCGACGACAACACCGTCGACCCGATGGCCCTGGCGGTGGCCCCCGACGGTCGCGTGCTCTACGTGCAGCGGGCCGGCCAACTGAAGATCTTCAAGCCGTCGACCAACCTCACCGTCACGGCCGGCACGCTCAGCGTCTATACCGGCGGCGAGGACGGCCTCACCGGGATGGCGCTCGACCCCGACTTCGCCAGCAACGGGTACGTGTACCTCTACCACTCACCGGCCAGCAGCTCGACCGACGTCAACCGGGTCTCCCGGTACACCCTCACCGGCGACACCCTCAACCTCTCCAGCGAGGTCCGGATCATCGACATCCCGGCGTACCGCGACCGGACGTTCCCCGAGCCCGGCCACACCGGCGGGTACATCGAGTTCGGTCCGGACGGAAACCTCTACATCGGCACCGGTGACGACACCCCGCCGAACCTCGACCCCAACTGGCAGGGCTACGCCCCGCTCGACTGGCGTTCCGGCAAGGCGAACCTCGACGCCGCCCGGACCGCCGGCAACACCAACGACCTGCGCGGCAAGCTGCTGCGGATCAAGCCCTCGGCCAGCGGCGGCTACACCGTCCCGACCGGCAACCTCTATCCGCAGGGCACCGCGCAGACCCGGCCCGAGATCTACGCGATGGGCTTCCGCAACCCGTTCCGCTTCTCCATCGACCCGGCGAACGGCTGGGTCTACCTGGCCGACTACGGGCCCGACCGGAACCCGCCGACCACCAACCGGGGTCCCGAGGGACTCGTCGAACTCAACGTCATCAAGTCCCCGGGCAACTACGGCTGGCCGTTCTGCCACGGCGACAACCAGCCGTACGCGCCGTACAACCCGGACACCGGTGTGGTCGGCGCGAAGTTCAACTGCGCCGCGCCGGTCAACAACTCGCCGAACAACACCGGCCTGACCAGCCTGCGGCCGGTCGTCACACCCCAGATCTGGTACGGCTACGGCACCTCGCCGACCTTCCCGGAACTCGGCTCCGGCGGCTCCGCGCCGATGGGCGGGCCGGTCTACCGGTACGACCCGGCGAACCCGTCCGCGACGAAGTTCCCGCCGTACTACGACGGCGTGCACTTCTTCTACGAGTGGGCGCGCAACTACGTCAAGGAGGTGCACTTCGACTCCGCCACCACGGTCACCCGGACCAACCCGTTCCTGCCGGCCGGCAACTTCAACAAGCCAATGGACATGGAGTTCGGCCGGGACGGCTCGCTCTACCTGCTGGAGTGGGGCACCAACTTCGGCGGCGGCAACAGCGACTCCGGGCTCTACCGGATCGACTACATCCAGGGCGGGCGGTCGCCGATCGCCAAGGCCACCGGTACGCCCACCAGCGGCAACGCCCCGCTCACTGTCCAGTTCAGCAGTGCCGGTACGGCCGATCCCGACCCCGGCGACACGCTGCGCTACCAGTGGACCTTCGGCGACGGCACCACCTCGACCGCAGCCAACCCGTCGCACGTCTACACCGCCAACGGCAACTACACGGCCCAGTTGAAGGTCACCGACGGCGGCGGCAAGAGCGGCTTCGCCAACGTACAGATCACGGTCGGCAACACCGCCCCGGTGGTCACCATCACTACCCCGGCCAACGGCGGCATGCTCACCTTCGGCGACCGGGTGCCATACCAGATCACCGTCTCGGACCCGGGCGGCGACCCAGTCGACTGCGCCGACGTGGTCCTCAACCCGGCCCTCGGCCACGACGACCACGCGCACGAGACCACCGAGTACCCCGGCTGTTCCGGCACGATCTCCACCGACCTGCTCGGCGGTCATCCGGACGGCGCCAACCTGTTCTACGTGCTGAACGCGCACTACACCGACAACGGTGGTGCCGGTGGCGCGGCCCCGCTCACTGGCCGTGCGCAGGCGATCCTGCAACCGAAACACAAGCAGGCCGAGTACTACAGCAGCCAGTCCGGCACGCGGGTCGTCGACCAGGCCGGTGCGGAGAGCGGCAAGCGGGTCGGCGACATCTCCAACAACGACTGGGTGGCGTTCACCCCGATGAGCCTGTCGGGCATCACGAACGTCAGCTACCGGCTGTCGTCGCCGTCCGGTGGCGGCACGATCGAGTTGCGGGCCGGTTCACCGACCGGCACGCTGCTGGCCACCACCCCGGTGCCGAGCACCGGTGGCTGGGACAACTACCAGTCCACCCCGCCGGTGAGCGTGGCGTCGGTGGCCGGGTCACACACCCTCTACCTGGTCTTCAAGGGCACCGCCAACAACTGGTTCGACCTCGACTCGCACACCTTCGGCGGCAACGGAGTCGGGGTACCCACCACCGGTGGTGGCGTGGCGGGCCAGACCTGGACGATCACCGCGCAGCACAGCGGGAAGCTGATGGACGTCAGTGGCGTCTCCACCGCCGACGGCGCCCAGATCCACCAGTGGGCGGCCACCGGCGGCAACAACCAGAAGTGGCAGGCCGTCGACGCCGGAGCCGGCGCGGTCTACCTGAAGGCCGGGCACAGCGGCAAGTGCGCCGAGGTGACCGGCGGCTCCACCACGCAGGGTGCCTACCTCCAGCAGGCCACCTGCAACAACACTGACCGGCAGAAGTTCACCGTCACCGCCACCGGAACCTCCGGGGTGTACACGGTCAAGAGCGTGCCCAGCGGGCTCTGCGTGGACGTCGACGGCGGCGGCACCGCCGACGGGGCCCGGCTGTTGCAGTGGAGCTGTCACAGCGGTACCAACCAGCAGTGGCGGTTCACCGTGGCCTGACGCGTTCGGCTCGACGCGTAGGCCGGTGACGGCCCGGTCGGGACCAGGCTCCGGGCGAGCCGGTCCCGACCGGGTCTGTGCCGCCGGTGGCCGGACCGGGCCGGGATGCCGTGCGGGCCGGGATGCCGTACGGGCGGGGGATGCCGTGCGGGCGGGGGCTCAGCCAGCGCCGGCCGCTCCCCGGCCTCCGTCCCGGTGTTCGGTTGTCCGTTGCCACGGGCCGCCGACACGGTCGCGGTGCGGAGAGCCGGCGGCGGGTCAGGGACCGCGCCGCCGGTGGTTGGCGGTGGTGCCGACGCCGACCGGGAGCAGCGGGCGGGCGCCGTCGGCCCCGGCCAGCAGCCGCCGCCCGGCCCGTTCCGGCCGGACGTTCGGGCTCTCCGCGGTCCCGCCTCCTGGCGTACGGGTCGACCGCCCGATCGCATCCTCGTCGACCCGTACACCGAGGCCGGGCGAGTCGCCGAGGACGAAGGCGCCGTCCTCGACGTGCAGGTCGATGGCGACCCCGATCGGGCGGTGCAGGTCCTGCAATTCGCTGACCAGGTGGTTCGGCACCGAGGTGGCGGCGTGCAGCAGCCCGGCCGGACTGTTGCCGATCGGGCTGACCGGCAGGTCGTGGGCGTGTGCGAGGGCGGCCACCCGGAGGAAGTGGGTGATTCCCCAGACAGCGGACGTCTGGACGACGTCCACGGCCCCCGCCGCGATCAGCGGGCGGTACTGTTCGAGCCCGGTGAGGTTCTCCCCGGTGGCCACCGAGGCGCGGACCCCCCGGCTGACCGCGGCCAGGCCGTCGGCGTCCCAGCGCCGGACCGGCTCCTCGATCCAGATGAGATCCAGGACGCGCTCCAGTTCGCCGACGTGCCGGACGGCCTGCTTGCGGGTCCACGCCTCGTTGACGTCGAGCATCAGCCCCGGCCGCTGCCCGGGGGCTGCCTCGGCCAGCACGTCTCGGACCAGGCACAGGCGGTCCCGGTCCCGGTCGATGTCGAGGCCACCCTTGAGCTTGGCGGCCCGCAGCCCGTGCCGGGCGTAGACCTGGTATTCCGCGACGAGTTCGTCGTCGGTCAACCCGATGTCCAGGCCGGAGGCGTACGCCGGGACCCGCCGATCGCGTCCGCCCAGCAGCCGCCAGAGCGGCTCCCCGGCCGCCTTGGCCTTGATATCCCATAGGGCAGTGTCGATCGCACCGATGGTGCCGAAGACCTGCCCCGCGTGGCCGGCCTTGAAGGTCTGCCGCAGCATCCGGTCGTAGAGCGCCGTCACGGCACGGGGATCCTCGCCCTCCACGGCCGCGAAGATCCGCTCGATCTCGACGTGCGGCCCGAAGCCCACCCCGGTGATCCCCTCGTCGGTCTCGACGACGACGATCGGCAGCGAGGTGACGCCGTCCGGGTAGACCCCGTTGGCGTCGCCGACGGGCCGCCCCCATTCCTGGACGGTGCTGAGGGTCCGGTACCCGGTGATCCGCATGTCAGCCCTTCGTGGAACCGGCGGCGACACCGTCGGCGATCTGGCGCTGGAGGAAGAGGTAGACCAGCAGGACGGGGATGGCGGCGATCATGACCCCGGCGGCGAAGCTCGGGATGTCGTCGGAGTACTGCCCGCGCAGCGAGGTCACCCCGACCATCAGGGTGCGGTGCTCGGCCGAGGGCATGACCACCAGCGCCATCAGGACGTCATTCCAGCAGAACAGCGCGTTGAGGATGCCGACCGACAGCAGGGCCGGGGTGCCCAGCGGCAGCATGATCCGCCGGTAGACCCCGTACACGCTGTTGCCGTCGATCCGGGCCGCGTCGATGATCTCCACCGGGATGGCCTTGTAGTAGCTCGTCATCAGGAACACCGTGAAGGGGAGGAACTGCGCCACGTACACGAGGACCAGCCCGGGGTACGTGTCGAGCAGGCCGCTGTCCGCCATGATCCTGGCGAGCGGCACCATGATCACCTGGAACGGGACGAAGAGCCCGGCGAGACAGCACAGGAAGAGCGCCGACGATCCGCGGAACCGCAGCTGGCTCAGCGCGAAGCCGGCCATCGAGCCGAACAGCAGCAACAGCAGCACCGAGGACGTCACCACGACGAGCGAGTTGACGAAGTACCGGCCCATGCCGACGCTGGTCCACGCGGTGACGACGTTCTCCCAGCGCAGCGCGCCGGTCAGCGAGAAGCGGTCCAGGATGTACTCCCGCCGGGTCTTCATCGCGACGTTGGCGGTGAACACCAGGGGGTAGACCGTGGCCAGCGCGAGCAGGGCCATCGGGATCGCGACGAACCACCGGCCCCAGCCGATCCGGGACATCAGTCCACCCTCCCGGCCCGCCGGAGCAGCCTGATCTGGAGCAGGCCCACGGCCAGCATGATCACGAAGAGCACCGTCGACGCGGCCGACGCCAGGGCCGGACGGTTCATCTGACCCTGCTGGATCCAGATGTAGTACTCCGGCAGATAGGTGGAGCCCTCCGGTCCACCGCTGGTCATGACGTAGAGCAGGCCGAACATGGAGGTCAGCATCCCGATCATCGTGGTCACGAAGACGAACTGGATGGTGCGGGTCAGACCGGGGACGATTACGTGCCAGATGGTCTGCGGCAGTGTCGCGCCGTCGACCCGGGCGGCGTCGAGCAACGCGGCGTCCAGGGTCGCGAAGCCGGCCAGGAAGATCACCAGGGCCATCCCGAAGGTCGCCCAGACGTGTACGCCGACCACGACGAACATCGCGACGTCCGGGTCGCCGAGCCAGTCCACCGGACCGAGGCCGACCGAGCCGAGCAGTGTGTTGGCCGGGCCGTCGAACGCGAGCAGGAGGTTGAAGATCGCGCCGACGATGACCGGGGAGAGTACGGCCGGGAAGAAGTAGACGCTGCGGTAGAGCCGGTGCCCGGGGACGCGCAGGAAGATGAACGTCGCGAGCAGGCCCGGAATGGCCACCGCCACCGGCAGCAGCAGCACGAGCAGTCCCACGTTCCGCAGCGCCTGCCGGAACAGCGGGTCGTCAAGCAGGCGGAGGTAGTTGTCGAGGCCGACCGCCGTGCCGTTGCGGTCGCCGTCACCGGTGAAGGAGAAGTTGACCCCGAGCAGCAGCGGCCAGAGCCGCAGTACCACGATGATCAGGACGGCCGGCGCCACCAGCACGTACGGCGCCAGGCGCTCGGCGGTCAGGCTGCGGGAACGCCGCCGCGGCCGGGTACGGCCGCCGAGCGTGCCTCGGGCAGCCTCGCCGGTCCGCCCGGCCGGAGCCGGGCGGACCGACGACACGGTCTCTCGGATCGACACCTGATCACCCCGCCTTGTCGACCGCGGCCATCTGCTTGGCGACCTCGTCGACGGTGACCGAGCCGCTCAGGAGCTGCTGGGAGAGTCGTCCCATCAGGTCCAGCGCCTCCGAGGAGAGCGCGACGTGCAGCGCCGGCCTGCCGGACTTCAACTCCGAGATCATGGTCCCGACGGCGGGGCCGGCCTGGGTCGCGTCGATCGTGGTGTCGGCGGCGATGGCGCCGGCATCGGCGAAGAACGCCTTCAGGGCCTCGGTCGAGGTCAGTGAGCGCACCAGGTCGGCGGCCACCCTCGGGTCCTTCGTCCACTTCGTGACGCCGTACCCGATGCCGCCGTCGTACGGCAGGCTCGGGGTGGTGCCGGGGGTGACCACCGGTGCGCCCATCACGCCGAGCTTCTCCGGCGTCAGGAACTCGTTGAAGTCCTTCCAGTGCCCCACGTCCGACATCAGCCCGATGACGTGGGCGGCCTTGCCGGACTGGAAGAGCGCGAAGGAGTCGTTGAACATCGCGGTCGAGTTGGCTCCGTCGTTGTTCAGTTTGCTGTCGCCGGCCTCCTTCCAGAGCTGGAAGATCCGCTTGACGTTCGGCGAGTTCCAGTCGCGCTTGCCGGCGATCCAGGCGTCGTACTCGGCGGTGGTGAGGACGCCCGAGGCCAGTCCCGAGAGCCAGAACTGGATGCCGTAGCCCTCCTTGTTGCCGAGGGCGAAGCACCTGGCGCCGGTCCTGCTGGTGATGGTGGCGCAGTTGGCGACGAACTCGTTCCACGTACCGGCCGGGTTCGCCGGGTCGAGTCCGGCCTTCTCGTAGAGCGACTTGTTGTAGTAGATCGGGTGCCCCTGCAGCGTGACCGGGCTGGCGTAGGTCTTGTCGGCGGCGGTGAACGCCTCCCAGCCGGCCAGTCGTTGCCGGTCCTCGGCCACGTACTCGTCCAGGGGCAGGAGTGCGCTCACCCGGTCGCGGATCTGGCCGCCGCCGTTGAAGAGGACGACGTCCGGCCCCTTGCCGGCCTGGATGGCCGCACCCAGCAGGGTGTAGTACTGGTCGAACGGCTGCGCCACGAACTCGACGGTGACGTCGGGGTGCTTCTTGGCGAAGTCGACCTTCGCCTTCTCGATATAGGTTGCGGCTGCGGGTTCACCGGATTTCCAGTCCCAGACCACCAGTTTGTCCCCGGAGTCCGAGGACGAGGAACCGGATCCTGTGGCGCTTCCGCAGCCGGCCATCGCCAATCCCGCAACGAGGATGGCTGACCAGACTGCTCGCTGCTTCATCGCGCTGCTCACCTTCATGGGGAGTGGCCGACCGGGCGGCCCGGGGTGTTGCTAGATTGCGGCGAAGGTAACTCGTATGACGTCTGACGTCAATAGTCGGGCCGTACACTGAACACGCCGTCGTATCCATACGTGCGACGGCACCCCGGAGGGGACATGACGACATCGCGGGAAGCGGATCCGGGCGCTCCGGCACGCCCGGCGTGGTCGCGGCGACCGGCCAACCTGGCCAGGGCGGTGACCGCGGAACTGGTGGAGCGGATCGTCGGTGGGCAGCACCCGTCCGGCACGCCGCTGCCGCCCGAGCCGATCCTCTGCGAGACCTTCTCGGTCAGCCGGACCGTCGTCCGGGAGGCCGTGAAGATCCTCCAGGAGAAGGGGCTGGTGCAGGTCCGGCAGGGCAGCGGTACGACGGTCACCCCGCCGTCGATGTGGGACATGCTCGACGAACTGGTCCTCGGCGCGACCATCGCCCAGGACGACACCCTGGCGATCCTCGACGATCTCGTCGTGACCCGGCGGGTGCTGGAGTCGGACATGGCGAACGTGGCCGCCCGGCTGGCCGACCCGGAGACCCTGCAACGACTGCGCGACCTGGTGGACCGGATGGACGAGATGGTGGACGACCACGTCGCCTACCACGACCACGACCGCGCCTTCCACGACACGGTCATGCAGGCGTCAGGGAACCGGATCGCCCGCGGCGTCGTACGGTCGCTGGAGAGCCAGGTTGTCAACACCGCCCGGTACATGGGCCGGACCGAACGGGCGCTGTGCGTGGCGTCCAACGAGGGGCACCGGCGCATCTACGACCGGATCGCCGCGCAGGACCCGGACGGCGCCGCCGAGGCGATGTTCGCGCACATCACCGAGGCGTGGCTGGTGCGCCGTGACGGATCGGGCAGTCCGGCACGCCTGCAACGGTGATCCGACCCCGGGCGGCAGGCAGGCAGGCCCGGCCCCGCGGCCCGATGCCGGAGCGGGCTCCCGGTCGCGGAGGGCCCACTTCCGCCGCGAGCCCGCCTCGTCCGGTCGGCGTCGTGCCGTCGGGGCCGGAGTACCTGCTGGACAGGGCGGGAGCAGAGCCACGACCCGCGGTGCCCCGGGGCCGTGGCCGCTGCCCTGTCCCGACAACCGTCGAGAAGCCTGTCCCGACAAACCGCGGGAAGGCGCGTCCCTAGAACTGCGAGAAGAACCGCCAGATCTCACCCTTGGTCCAGGTCGTGACGCCGCTCTCCGAGTAGGTCCCGTCGACCGGGCCGGGCATGTGACCGTTGTCGAACGCGGCCCACTGCACCGGGTACCCCGCCCGGCAGCCAGAGTAGGCGGTGGTGCGATGCGTCCGGCTGCCCGCCGCCGGCTCGGGCGGGTTCTGCGCGGTGCACCCGTTGTTCCGGACGAACGTGTCCCGCAGGCTCCGGCCCTGGGAGATGTTCAGGACGTTGTCCGAGATGCCGTGCAGTCCGAAGTACGCGATGGGTTGTGTCCCGCCGCTGCACCCGCTGATCTGCGCACCGGCGATCACCGCGACCGCCCGGAAGACCGTGGCCCGCGCGCAGGCGAGGGCGTAGCTCATGCCGCCGCCCCAGCTGAAACCGGTGGCGAAGCGCCGGCCCGGGTTGACGCAGAGGTCGTTCTCGATGCGGCTGATCATGTCGTCGACGAAGACGACGTCCTCACCGCCGGAGTTGGCCCAGCCGTTGCCGAAACCCTGCGGCGCCACCAGGATCGCGCTGTTGTTGCCCGACTGCTCCCACTGGCCGTAGTAGGACCAGGACTGGCCACTGGTGCCGCCCGAGTCGATCTCGTTGGCGGTGCCGCCCCGCCAGTGGAAGGCGAAGATCAGCCGGTACGGGGTGCTGTTGTTGTAGTTGTTGGGCATCCGCAGGATGAAGCTGCGGGCCTTGCCGTTGCTCTGGATCGAGTGCGTGCCGTTGCGCAGCGTCGGTGACTTGCCGCATCCGGCGCTTCCACCGGTCGGCGGCGGGTCGGTCGGTCCGCCGCCCCCGAGCCGGACCAGCTGCCACTGCTGGTTGGTGCCGTTGAGGTCGGAGTATTGCACGACGTTCGCGCCGTCGGCCGTCGAGGCGCCCTGCACCTCCACCACCTTGTTGCTGTTCCGGTTCACCAGCCGGACGTGGCCGCCGTCCGAGTCGGCCAGTCGGAACTGCTGGTTGGCTCCGTTGTGGTCGGCCCACTGGTTGACGGCGGCGCCGTCCGCGGTCGACCAGTTGGAGATGTCGAGGACCTTGCCGGAGTGCCGGGACTTCAGCCGGTAGTAGCCGTCGCCGGAGTCGACGAACTGCCACTGTTGGTTCGCCCCGTCGTTGCGGGTCCACTGGCTGATCCGCGCACCGTCGTTGGTGGCCAGGCCGTACAGGTCCAGGGCCTTGCCGCTGTTGCGGTTCACCAGCACGTACCAGGCGTTGGTGTCCACGGTGGCCGCCGAGGCGGGTGTCGCGTGCAGTACGCCGAGGGCGCCAGCCGCGAGGACTGTCGCCGCCATCGCCGCCAAGCCTGCCCGCCAACCACGTCTGTGCCCGGAGGCGGGTGGTGCCTCACCGATGGCCTTCATGATCCGCTCCTTCGATCGGGCCACCCGCGATCAGGACGGACGCGGACGGCCTGCCGTGTGCCGGCGTCTGGTGGTGGCGTCAGCACCTCAGGTTGGTGTGTGAGCACGGCCGCGCGGTCACCACTCGCGTTCCGGCCCCTGCCCGAGGGCCGGCGAACGTCGAACAGCCTGCGCAGACCCCGGCGTTGCTTCGGTCAGGCTCCCGGCAGCCTTCGGCCCACGGGGAGAAGTTAGCGCTAACAACGTCATACGTCAAACGATTTGCATCGATGCGGCCCGGCATCCGACGATGGCGATCGAGGGCAGCATCAATGGCGGTGGGCAGCAGTCCGATTCCCCGGACGCGCTCCTCCGCGCGGGGTACCGGGGGTAAGCCTCAGCGCTCGCCGAGGTGGGCCGGCCTCAGGTGGAGGGTCGGCGTCAGCGGTCGCCGAGGTGGGCCGGCCTCAGGTGGAGGGTCGGCGTCAGCGGTCGCCGAGGTGGATCAGCGGTCGCCGAGGCGGCGGGTCGCCCCGTCCATGCCGTCGTCGTCCGGTCCTCCGGTGAACTGCGTGGTCTCGTCCGAGCGTCCGCCGAACTGGCTGGTTGCGCGACCGCTGGGTTCGCCGGGCCGGGGTGCCGGAGCCGGCGGCGTCAGCGGGCTGAAGGTGGGCGGCATCGGCGGCGCGCTCGGCACCGGCGGGCTGGAGATCGGCGGGCCGTGGTGCGGTGCCCCGCCGGCCGGGGCGTTGTACGGCGGGGCCGGATACTGCGGCGTGCCGGGACCGTAGGTCGGCGGCACGGCGGGGCCGAAGTTCGGCGGGGCGGACTGGGCGTAGTTCGGTGCGGTCGACGGGCCGTAGTTCGGCGGATGCGGGGCTCCCGGTGCGCCGGGCCCGCCGGGCGGGAACTGGCTGGCCGCACCGGGCCCACCGGGCGGTACCGGGGCGCCGGGCGGGAACTGGCCCGGCGCCTGGCCACCGGGCGGGAACTGGCCGGTCGGCGGGTACCCCGGAAGACCGGGCTGGCCGGCGCCGCCGGGGAAGCCGGCCGCCGCCGCGCGGGGCGAGCGCCAGCGGTGCGGTATGAACAGGGTGGCGCCGAGCAGCACGGCGAGCAGCGCGGAGAGCGCTCCGGAGGGTGCGGTGAGCGCGAACTCGACGCCGAGGAAGGAGCGCGGCAGCACGTCGGTCATCGACCCGAAGCTGAAGACGGACCACAGCGCCATGGCCATGAAGAGCAGACCGGCGGCGGCCGGGCCGAGCGGGGACCACCGGGGCAGCAGCAGCGCGGCGAGCAGCCCGGCGACGACCACGATGACGACGAACCCGAGGAGCGTGTCCCCGATCTCGTCCCGGCTGATCCCACCGTTGAACCTGACCAACCCGATCCCGGCCAGCACCCAGATGATCGGCGCGCTGACCAGCCCGAATACCAGTGATCCAAGGTGTCGCACTGCAACCTCCCCAGCCGGGTGCCTCCCGGCACCGTACCCGGACCGGGCAATGCCGGCCTCGGCGTGTCGGTCCGGGGCGGGTCGACCGAACGACCCGCCCCGGCACGGTCAACTTGTCGTGCTGTCGGCCGCGTCGTCGCGCGTCGTCGCGGACCGGGGCGGAGCCGACCACGGCGAGCCGGCGTCGCGGCGCGGCAGCGGCGGCAGCGGTTCGGTGTCCGGCTCCGGGTAACCCAGGGTCGGCGGTTTGATGTCGGCCTCCGGCGGGTTGTTCAGCAGGGACCAGTCGGTCGGGGTCGGCTCCTCCACGTCGGACGACGTCGGCGCGGGGCCGGCGGCGACCGGGCGGGGCCAACGACGCCAGCGCTGGATGCTGAAGGTGGCCATCAGCAGCAGCACGCCGATCAGGAACGTCGTGCCGTTGTCCAGCGCCTGCACCAACAGCAGCGGGTCGCCGAAGAGCTTCCAGTTCGCCGGCACCGCGTCGCGCACGGTGAAGGGGTCGACGAACAGCCCGGCGTACGGGGCGACCAGCAGCAGGCCGGCGACGAGTGGACCGGCCGGGGAGAGCCGCAGCGTGCCGAGCAGGCCGAGCAGGATGCCCGCGACTCCGAGGTAGACGGCCCCCTGGATCAGGTTGGCCGTGTTGAAGGTACCGACTTCCACCCAGCGGGTGACGGTGCGGGCGGACCCGTCCTGACCGAGCGCGATCAGGGCCCAGGTCAGTGGCGCCGCCACCACTCCGGCGAGGAAGCTCCAGAGATGTCGCATCCGCGCACCGTACCGCCTCGGACGGCGTTGAGCAGCCTGCACTGGCGCGTCTGGATCGATCTTGCTGACTGTCACCGTGGGGTGACCGGGGTGATCCGGGTAACCGGCGTCACCGGCGGGGGCGGTGGCACGGCATGCCGCCGTACCGTTGCCGGCATGACCGAGCAGTTCTCGCCACCGCCGGCCGGCAAGCCGACCTCGTACTCGCGGGTCACGCTGAGCCGGATCATGACGGCGGTCGACGTCAACCTCTACGGCACCGTGCACGGCGGCGTGCTGATGAAGTTCGTCGACGACGTGGCCGGGGCGTCGGCGGCCCGGCACTCCGGCGGTACGGCGGTGACCGCCGCGATCGACGAGATCGTCTTCGCCGAGCCGGTCCGGGTCGGTGACCTGGTACACGCGCACGCCCAGGTCAACTGGACCGGGCAGACCTCGATGGAGGTCGGGGTCCGGGTGGTCGCCGAGCGCTGGGACAGCGCCGAGGACGACCCGATCGTGGTGGCCACCGCCTACCTGGTCTTCGTCGGGGTGGACGTGGCCGGCAACCCGCGCCCGGTCCGCCCGGTGTTGCCGGAGACCCCGGTGGACGAGCGCCGGTTCCGCGAGGCGGAGATCCGCCGGGCGCACCGGCTGGCCAAGCGCAAGGCGATCCAGGCACATCGGGGCACCGCCGACACGGCCGTCGCCGGCTGAGCCCTCGGGCACCAACCTCCCTGGCGCGGCCCACATGATCCGAGGGCCGGACATGTGGGCCGGGCACGCGTACCGGCACCGGCCTCCGGGCGGAGAATTGCGGGTCGGGGTACGGCAGTATGGCGACCGGGCCCCAGCACACCGGCGTGCTGGCCGTAGGGAGGGAGCAGGACCATGGTGGGCGAGGTGCTCTGGACGCCGCCACCGGCCGACCGCGACCGGTCCCGGATCGGCGACTACCTGCGCTGGCTGAGCCGGCACCGGGGCCTCGACTTCGACGACTACGCCGCGCTCTGGCGCTGGTCGGTCACTGATCTCGACGGCTTCTGGCGCTCGATCTGGGACTACTTCGAGGTCCAGCCCCACACCGAGCCGACCGCGACGGTGGTTGACACCTCCATGCCCGGCACCCGCTGGTTCCCCGGCGCCACCCTCAACTACGCCGAGCACGTACTCCGGATGCCCGGGCTGGCCGACGACGAGCCGGTGGTGATCGCGCACAGCCAGACCCGCGCCCCGGTCACCCTCACCGCCGCCGAGCTGCGCGAGCAGGTACGCCGGGTCCGGGCCGGACTGGTCCGGCTGGGCGTCGGCCCCGGCGACCGGGTGGCGGCGTACGCCCCGAACATCCCCGAGACGTTCGTGCTGATGCTCGCCACCGCCAGTCTCGGGGCGGTCTTCTCCTCCTGCGCCCCCGAGTTCGGCACCCGCAGCGTGCTCGACCGCTGGCGGCAGATCGCCCCGACCGTGCTGGTGGCGGTCGACGGCTACCGGTACGGCGACAAGCCCGTCGACCGCCGCGCCGAACTGGCGACGATCCGTTCCGCGCTGCCGTCGCTCGTACACACGGTGGTGCTGCCCTATCTGGAGCCGGACGCCGCGCCGCCGGACGCGGCGCTGAGCTGGGCGGCGCTGGCGGCCGAGACCGACGAGCCGCTCTCCTTCGCGGCGGTGCCCTTCGACCACCCGCTCTACGTGCTCTATTCGTCCGGCACCACCGGGCTGCCGAAGCCGATCGTGCACGGGCACGGCGGCATCCTGCTCGAACACCTGAAGATGCTGGCGCTGCACCACGACCTCGGCCCGGGGGACCGGTTCTTCTGGTTCACCACCACCGGCTGGATGATGTGGAACTTCCTGGTCTCCGGCCCGGCGGTGGGCGCCGCGATCGTGCTCTTCGACGGCAACCCGGCGGTCCGGGCCGAGCCGGGCCGGCCGGCCGAGCCGGACCTGGGCACGCTGTGGCGGCTCGCCGCCGAGACCGGGACCAGCTACTTCGGCACCTCGGCACCCTTCCTGCTGGCCTGCCGTAAGGCCGAGCTGCGCCCGGCCGACCTGTTCGACCTCTCCGCCGTGCGCGGGGTCGGTTCGACCGGTGCGCCGCTGCCGGCCGAGGGCTTCCGCTGGGTGTACGACTCCGTCGGCGCCGACCTGCGGCTCGACTCGATCTCCGGCGGCACCGACGTCTGCACCGGTTTCGTCGGCGGCGTGCCGCTGCTGCCGGTCGTCGCCGGTGAGATCACCTGCCGCTGCCTCGGCGCCCGGGTGGAGGCCCGGTCGGCCGACGGCACACCGGTGATCGACCAGCTCGGCGAGTTGGTGATCACGGCACCGATGCCGAGCATGCCGGTCGGGTTCTGGAACGACCCGGACGGCCGCCGCTACCGGGAGGCGTACTTCGACGTCTATCCCGGGGTGTGGCGGCACGGGGACTGGATCACCGTCACCGAGCGGGGCAGTTGTGTGATCACCGGCCGCTCGGACGCCACCCTCAACCGGGGCGGCGTACGCCTCGGCACCGCCGAGTTCTACTCCGTGGTGGAGGGACTGCCGGAGGTGACCGACTCGCTGGTGGTGCACCTGGAGGACGACGAGGGCGGCGCGGGCGAACTGCTGCTCTTCGTCGTACTCGCCGAGGGGTTGGATCTGGGGCCGGAGCTGACCGCGCGGATCAACCGGGAGCTGCGTACCGGGCTGTCGCCCCGACACGTGCCGGACGAGGTCCACCAGGTGGGGGCGGTGCCGAAGACGCTCTCGGCGAAGAAGCTGGAGGTGCCGGTGAAGAAGATCCTCACCGGGGCGGCGATGGACTCGGCCGCCGCCACCGGCGCGCTGGCCAACCCGGAGTCGCTGGTCGCCTTCGCACACTTCGCCCAGCAGCGGACCGCCGAGCGCCAGACCGGCACCGAGCGGCAAGGCGGGCCTGAGCGGCAGGCCGGGGCCGCCCCGGAGGAGTCGGAGCGGGCCGCCGAGCGGCCGGCGGGGACGGCGTCGACCGGGGCGGCGTCGACCGGAGCGATGTGACGTCGGTTACGTCAGCTGAACCGTGACCTTCTCTGCCGTCGCCCGGTCCGCGAGCCGGGCCGGGTCGAGGTTTCCGCAGAGCACCGTGCTGGCCCCGGCGGCCAGCGGGGCGAGCAGCCAGTCCACCGGGTCGGGGTGGCGGACCGCGTTGACCAGCACCCGGTCGCCGGCCCCGATGCCCAACTCCGTGGCGCGCTGGGCCGCCAGGTCGGCGAGTACCGGGTCCTGCGGCCCGGCGGCCGGGTACGGCGTGAAGTGGTCGCCGTGCCCGCGTACCTCGATCACGTAGTCGGCCCAGCCGGACGGCAGGTCCCGGACCGGGGCGGCGAGCGGGGCGAGCGCGAGGGCGTACCGGTCACCGGCTGGCCAGGCCGTCGCCTCACCGACCCGGTCGACCGAGGCGAAGAGCACCTCGACCGGCTGCGCGGCCGACTCGCCAGGTCGGGCACCGGCCACGGCCGACCCGGTCGACCAGCAGCCGAGCAGCACGGCGGCGGTCTGCCAGTGCGGCGGCAGCAACACCCCGACGGGATCGCCCGGAGCCAGTCCGGCCGAGTCGACCAGCAGGTTGGCGGTCTTCGCCACCCAGTTGGCCAGGGTCGCCCCGGAGAGTTCGGTCCGGTCCCCGGTCGTGTCGTCGTACCAGGTCAGCAACGGTCGGGTCGGGTCGGCGGCGATCGCGGCGGCGAAGAGCCCGGAAATGTTCTCGGTCATCGCCCGCGACGATACCGACCCGGACGGCCGCTGACGGCGATCTCCGGGCCGGCCTGTTGACGATCTCCGGGGCCGGCGGCGGGGCGTACCGACACCCGTCGTGACGGCCTCGTCGCGTACCTGTCCGAGTCACCGGAAAGACAGTTGCCCGACGGGTCGCAGTCGACGCGTCCGGGTCGGCGCGGCGTAGGCTTGGAGTAAGTGTTGTTCCCCACATCACACCCAGCCGAGGAGTTGCCCAGTGACCGCCGGTCGCCCGCCCCGAGTGCTCATTGACGCCACCAGCGTCCCCGCCGACCGGGGCGGCGTTGGTAGATACGTCGACGGCCTGCTCGGCGCGCTGGGCAAGGTGATCGGGCCGGGCCTGGAGCTGGCCGTGGTCGGGCTGCGGACCGACGTCGAGCGATACTCGCGGATGCTGCCGGCGGCCGAGGTGATCCCGGCACCGGCGGCGGTGGCGCACCGGCCCGCGCGGCTGGCCTGGGAGCAGACCGGGCTCCCGATGCTGGCCCAGCAGGTCGGCGCGCAGGTGCTGCACTCGCCGTTCTACACCTGCCCGCTCCGGGCCGGCTGTCCGGTGACGGTCACGGTGCACGACGCGACCTTCTTCACCGAGCCGGAGCACTACGACAAGTCGCGGCGGACCTTCTTCCGCAGCGCCATCAAGACCTCGCTGCGCCGGGCCGACCGGGTGATCGTGCCGAGCAAGGCGACCCGGGACGAGCTGATCCGGCTGCTGGACGCCGACCCGACCCGGATCGACGTGGCCTACCACGGGGTCGACCAGGCGGCGTTCCACGCGCCGAGCGACGAGGAGAAGGCCCGGGTACGCGCCAGGCTCGGCCTCGGCGGGCACAGTTACGTGGCGTTCCTCGGCGCCAAGGAGCCGCGCAAGAACGTGCCGAACCTGATCCGGGGCTGGGTGCTCGCGGTCAAGGACCGGTCGGAGCCGCCGGCCCTGGTGGTTGCCGGCGGTCAGGGGCACGACGACGACATCGACCAGGCCGTCTCCGACGTACCGGCGCACCTGCGGCTGCTCCGCCCCGGCTACCTGCGCTACGCCGACCTGCCGGGCTTCCTCGGCGGTGCGCTGGTCGCCGCCTATCCGTCGTACGGCGAGGGCTTCGGGCTGCCGATCCTGGAGGCGATGGCCTGCGCCGCTCCGGTACTCACCACGCCGCGACTGTCGTTGCCCGAGGTGGGCGGCGACGCGGTGGCGTACACCAGCGAGGATCCGCAGCAGATCGCGACCGACCTCGGCGCGCTGCTCGACGACGAGGCGCGGCGGCTCTCGCTGGCCAAGGCGGGCTTCGACCGGGCCAAGGAGTTCACCTGGGAGTCCAGCGCCGAGGTGCACCTGGCGGCCTGGGGCCGGGCCCGGGCCCGGGCGGTAGCGGGCGTGACGGTACCGGGCTGAATTCGGGTGTTATCAGACGGTGTGTGCGTCCCGCCCCTGACGTCTCGGGCATGATGTGGCGATGTTCTACGCCGTGATTCCGGCCGGCGGCAGTGGCACCCGATTGTGGCCACTCTCGCGCGCCGGCCGCCCCAAATTCCTCCTCCCACTGACCGGCTCCGACGAGTCGCTGCTCCAGGCGACCGTACGCCGGGTGCGCCCGCTCTCCGCCCCGGAGAGCACGTACGTGGTCACCGGTGCCGCGCACGCGGTCGCGGTGGCCCGGCAACTGCCCGACGTACCGGAGGAGAACGTCCTGGTCGAGCCCTCCCGCCGGGACTCCTGCGCGGCGATCGGGCTGGCGGCGGCGATCATCGCCCGGCGTGATCCGGACGCGGTGATGGGCGCCTTCTCCGCCGACCACGTGGTCGGCGACCAGACCCGCTTCCTGGAGGTGCTCGGCGCGGCGATCTCGACCGCCCAGGACGGGCTGATGGTCGCGGTCGGCATCACGCCGACCCACCCGGAGACCGGCTACGGCTATCTGGAGTCGGGTGAGTCGATCGGCGACGGCCCGGCCCGGCAGGTCGTCCGGTTCAAGGAGAAGCCGGAGTACGACCTCGCGGTCAAGTACGTCGAGTCCGGCCGTTTCTACTGGAACGCCTCGATGTTCGTCTGGCGGGTCGACGTCTTCCTCGGCGAGCTGGCCCGGCAGCAGCCGGAGCTGTACGCCGGGCTGACCGAGATCGCCGCGGCCTGGGGCACTCCCGAGCAGGCGGCGGTACTCGACCGGATCTGGCCGGAGCTGACGAAGATCTCGGTGGACTTCGCGGTGATGGAGGGGGCGGCCGAGCGTGGCCTGGTCGCCACCGTGCCGGCCGACTTCCGGTGGAACGACGTCGGCGACTTCCACACTCTCGGCGAGGCGCTGACCGGCGACGACGCGGGCAACGTGGTACTCCGGGAGGGACCCGACGGCACGCCCCCGGCCGGCCGGGTCATGCTCCGGGACACCGCGCGTACCGTCGTGGTGACCCAGTCCGACCGGCTGGTGGTGACCCTCGGGGTCCAGGACGCCGTGGTGGTCGACATGCCGGACGCGCTCTTCGTCTGTGACCGGTCCCGAGCCCAGGAGGTCAAGGAGATCGTCGCCGCGCTGGAGGCGGAGGAGGCACACCCCTACCTCTAGCGCGCCCCGGATCCCTCTAGCGCGCCGCGGAGCCCGCGCTGTGCCGGGTGAGCTGGGCGCACCCGGTGAGTTCATCCGGCCGCTCGGCTCGGGTAACCATGACCCGGGTTGGGCGATCTGCCCCAGCGCCGGCCCGAGCGCCGGCTACCGGGTGATCCCGGTGACCGGGGCGGGTGCGGGGCCTGGCCCGGTCCTCCCGTTCCGGGCGAAGACCGCGAGTGCCGGTGCCACCAGTTGGGCGGTGGCGCCGGCCAGCGGCTCGGGGAGCGCGTCCGGCGGAAACCAGCCGAGTTCCACCGACTCCGCGCTGACCCGTTCGACCGCGCCGGCCGGGGCGACCGCGGCGAAGCGTACGTCGTGGTGCAGCGAGCCGCCCTGGCAGGAGACCTGGTGGATGTCCAGGTCGATCGGGGTCGGGTCGAGCCACAGCCCGGTGATCCCGGACTCCTCGGTCGCCTCCCGCAGTGCCGCCCCGGCCAGCGTCCGGTCGTCGGGTTCGCAGTGCCCGCCGAGCTGCACCCAGCGGCGGAACCGGCCGTGCAGGCAGAGCAGGACCCGGCTGCCGGTGGCGTCCAGCACCAGGGCGCTGGCGGTGACGTGGCCGGCCCGGTGCGCCCGGGTCAGCGCCGCCGGACCACCGTCGTCGAGCAGTCGCAGGGTCCGGTCCAGCGCGTCCGCCGCCTCGGCGGTGGGCGGCTGCCAGGCGGTGAGCAGGGCCACGGTGTCGGCGTACAGGGCTTCGGGCACAGGGTCACCCTAGTCAGGGGCTCATATCATGATCGGTATGACGTGCCTTTCGCGTACGGTCGAACTGGCGGTCGCCGGCAACGAGGCGAGTGATCTGCTGCCGGTACGCGCGCCCGAGGTGCTCGCCGCGTACGGCGCCCGACGGGCGTTCTGGACCGTACTCGACGAGGGGCCGGTCGAGCACTGCCTCGCCCTGCTGGTCGAGCGGTACGACGGGAACTGGCTGACCGCGCACGTGCCGATGGACGCCGGTGCCGAGAACGGCCGGACCGAGGACGGCGAGGCGCTGGCCCGGCACGACGGCTGGATCTACGTCTTCGGCTCGCACTTCGGCTCCAAGCGTGGGCCGTTGCGCCCCCGCCGCGCCTTCGTGGCCCGGTTCCGGGAGGCCGAGGCCGCCGCCGTACTGCCCCGGCTGCACGTGGTACGCAACCAGTTCCGGCTGCACCGGGCGGTGAACGACGCCCTGCTGGCCGCCGGGATCGGCGTACTTCCGGCGGGACAGCAGGTGCGGCACCTCTTCATCGCGGCGACCCGGGCCCGGGGCACCGCCCGGGCGAAGGGCTGGGTCGACCGGCTCACCGACGACGACCTGCCGGTCAACGTGGAGGCGGCGGCGTTCACCCCGGCCGGCACCGTGCTGCTCGGGCTGCGGTTCCCGGTGACCGGGCGGGGCGAGCCGATCTTCGTGGAGTTGGCGGACGTGGCCGGGATGTTCGACCGGCGGAGCTGGCCCCGGGTCGTCGGGGCGTACGCGTTGACCGGGGTGACCCGGCCCGGCGAGCTGACCGGCTTCCGGGCGCTGTCGGCCCGGGACGACGGCGGATACGACGCGGTGGTCGGCTCGATCGACGCGCTGGGCAAACGCTCGGTGCTGCTCGACGACCACCCGACCGGCGGCGACGTGACCAGCCGGCACGTGCGGTTCCGCTGGCCGGCCGAGCCGGCCGGGCCGATGGTCGCCGGTGAACTGGTCGCGGACCTCGCCCCGCTGCACAACGTCGAGGGACTGACCGAACTGGACGGTGCCCACTACTACGTGACCGACGAGGACCACCGGGTCGCGCTGCTGATCGCGCCTGGCCGGCAGAGCTGAGCCGCCACTACGTCACAGTGAGCCGCCTCGGCACGCTCATCTGATGGGGCGGCACGGAAGCATCTGGTGGAGCGGCATGGAAGGCGACAACCCGGACAGCACCTTTCGCGGACAACCGTCCGCGAACCCTCGTGGCGACCGTCCGGGTGCCGCGTTCCTCCCCCTGCCCCCGGCATGCCGCAGGGCCACCCGACGTCCAGGACGTCGGTGACCCCGATATCGGCCTAGTGAGCATGCCCGCTGGCTCCGCCGGCCGTCGAGGTCTTTCAGTTCACGCTGAAAGACGCTGATAGATCGCGCCCGGTAGAGTGCGACTGGTTGCCGGGCAACCCCCATCCGGCGATTCGGGGAGTGCGCGCCATGCTGCGGATCTTCTTCTCCAGCGAGGACATCGCCCGGACCCGGGTCGCCCCTGCCGCGGACCAGGTCTGGGAGCTGGTCCTCAGCCTGCACCTGTTGCAGGGGCGCAGTCGGGACCCGATGATGGCGGGCTGGCGGCGGGGCGTCTTCGGCGGGCTCCGCCGGGACACCGTACCGGGGCAGTTGCGGCTGCTGCTCGCCCTCAATCCGCCCCGCGGCTACTTCCCCGACTTCCTGACCCCCTACCACAGCATGTACGGCCTGCCGGCGGGGCTGGACGCCGTACGCTCCACTCCGGTCAGCTCGCTGGAGCGCGACCTGAACGTACTGGCCGGGGAGAGCCCGCTGCCGCTGCCCAGTTCCGCCAGCGCACTGGCCCGGGGCGACGTCGAGGTGCTGGAGCACCTCACCGACTCGATGCGGATCTACCAGGCGACCGCGATCGAGCCGTACTGGGACCGGATCCAGGCGGCCGTGGAGGCGGACCGGGCGCGGCGGGCACGGGCCCTGCTCGACGGCGGTACCGAAGGGCTGCTGGCCAGCCTGCGTCCGGCGATGCGCTGGGATTCCGGGGTACTGGAGGTGCCGGACTATCCGGCCGACCGGGAGTTGCACCTCGACGGGCGCGGGCTGCTGCTGGTGCCGTCGTTCTTCTGTGCCCGGATGCCGGTGACCCTGCTCGACCCCGAGCTGCCGCCGGTACTGGTCTATCCGGTCGACCGGTTGGGCGGGCTGACGCCGGCACCGGGCGAGGGCGCCGGTCCGGTGCCGGCGACCGGTGGGGAGGAGAGCCGAGCGTCGCTGGGCGCGCTGATCGGCAAGACCCGGGCCCGGGTACTGGAGGTGGTCGGTGACGGCTGCTCGACCGGCGAGGTGGCCCGCCGGCTGCACATCTCGGCGGCGGCGGCGAGCCAGCACACCACCGTGCTGCGCAACGCCGGGCTGCTGGTCAGCCACCGCGACCGCAACACCGTGCTGCACAGCCTGACCCCGCTGGGCCGGGCTGTGCTGACCGGTTGAGCGGCCGGCCCGGGGCAGGTCAGAGCCCGGCGGCGGGGCCCGGTGGGTAGCTGAGCAGCAGGGTCGCCCCGAGCACGCCGGAGGGCGCCGGCAGTACGGCGGAGCCGAGGCCCTCGGCGGCCAGCGCGGCCCGCAGCCGGTGCAGGTCGGCACCGAACCGGATCAGCACACCGGGATCGCCGTCGGCCGGGCCGGGGGGCGCGCAGTCGAGCAGCGCGGCGGTCCCGTACCCCTGCGGCGGAGCCGACTCGCCGAGCCGGTCGCGTACCCGTCGATCGTCGGTGACCAGCGTCCACACCGTGCCGGGCGCGACGACCCCGGCCACCATGCGCAGTGCCCGGTCCACCACCGCGCTGTCCAGCCCGGCGTCGGTGCCGTCCAGCACCGCCGGGACCACGGGCGGGACCGGCCCGCCGGCCGTCGACTCGGCGAGAGTGGCGGCGGCGCGCAGCCCGTCGGCCCGCGCCTCGGCGGTGCCGAGGGCGAACAGGTCGTGCTCGGCGTTCCGGACGAGCGCCGCCGCGCCGAGCCCGTCGTCCGGACCGGCGGCACCGAGATAACCACGGACCACCGCGACCGGTACCTGGTCACACTTGCCCTTGACCAGCTCGCCCGCGCCGGCCAACTCGTCGACCACGGCCATCTGGGTGATGTTGAGCTTGTTGCCGTACGGGTCGACCTCGCCCCGGTGGTCGCGGACCGCCGGCATCCCGGCGACCCCCAGCGCGACGTCGGTGAGGCCGTTGCGCCACGGCCGGCCCATGGTGTCCGAGATGATCACCGCCACGTCGGCGCCGTGCCGCTCCCGGATCGCGGCCCGCAGGGCCCGGGCGGAGGCGTCCGGATCCTTCGGCAGCAGGACCAGCCGTGAGCGGTCCACATTGGAGGCGTCGATCCCGGCCGAGGCCATCACGAAACCGTGGTGGGTCTGGACGATCCGGGTCGAACCGCGCCGGGCCACCGGGCGGGCGGTCTCGCCGGCCAGTACCTCCGCCCGGGCCGCCTCCCGCTCCGGCCCGTCGATTGGCACCTCGACCAGCCGGCCCTCCGCCTTGGAGACGATCTTGCTGGTCACCACCAGTACGTCGCCGTCCCGCAGCCAGGGCGCGGCGGTCGCGATCAGCGCCGACAGGTCGTCGCCCTCGGTGACGTCGCCGATGCCGAGCACCGGCAGCACCTCAAGTCTCATCCCAGCTCCACGGCGGTTCTCATCCCATTTCCACGGCGGTCCGGACCATGGTCGCGGTCGCCGACTCGTCGGTCATCCAGAGCGGGGCCGCCCGCACGGTCACCCCCTCGACCTCGGTCCCGGCGTCGGTGCTGTCCACCAGCCAGGCATCCAGGATGCCACCGGCCGACCGGGCGCCGTAGAGCCCACCCACCCCGGCCGCGGTGCAGGGCACCCCGAGTACCGCCAGGCAGCGGTCGGCCATCCCGCGTACCGGGGCGCCGCCGATGATCGGCGACACTCCGATCACGGGTGCCGGGCCGGCGACGAGCGCGTCCCGCAGCTCCGGTACGGCGAGCACCGGCGCGACGCTCACCACCGGGTTGCTCGGGGCGAGCAGCACCACGTCCGCTCCGGCCAGCGCGTCGAGTACCCCGGCCGCCGGCTTTGCCGCCTCGGCGCCCACGAAGACGAACCGGTCGGTGGGCAGCTTGCCCCGGTGGCGTACCCACCACTCCTGGAAGTGGATCGCCCGCTGGGCGTCCGGGGCGTCACTGTCGGGGTCGCGTACCACGACGTGGGTCTCCAGGCGGTCGTCGGTGGCGGGCAGCAGGCGTACCCCGGGCTGCCAGCGGGCGCAGAGCGCCTCGGTGACCGCCGAGAGAGGGTAGCCGGCGTTCAGCATGGTGGTCCGGACCAGGTGGGTCGCCACGTCCCGGTCACCGAGGCCGAACCAGGTCGGCTCCGCGCCGTACGCGGCCAACTCCTCCTTGACGGTCCAGGTCTCGCCGGCCCGGCCCCAGCCCCGTTCCCGGTCCGCCCCGCCGCCGAGGGTGTACATCACGCTGTCCAGGTCCGGGCAGATCCGCAGGCCGTGCAGGACGACGTCGTCGCCGACGTTCACCACCGCGGTCACCTCGGCACCGACCTGACCGGCGTACGCGCGTACGCCGGTCAGGAAGCGGGCGCCACCGATGCCCCCGGTCAATACCACGATGTGCATGGCCTCCATCCTCGCCCATCAGCTCTGGACAGGCGGCGGGCGGGCCGGCCGACTAGGCTCAGGCGACGCAGGAGTCCGTCACTGCCTTCAGGGGGAGAGTTGACCAGCCAGCCCGGGCCCGCGCCGAGCGATGCGCCGCAGGCCAGTTCGACAACCAAGCCGCTGCGCGAGCTGATCGCGCTGGTGCTCGTCGGTGCCAACGCCCTCTTCATGTTCAGCGGGCTGATCGAGTTGTTCTTCGGCGGCTGGGAGAACTCCGACTTCGGCGACCGCTCGCTGGGTTCCTTCTACGCGTTCGTGGGCCTGGAGCAGGTCGCGCTGCCGTTGCTCGCGGTGCTGCTCGCCACCCACCTCCAGCCGGTGGTCGGGCAGGCCCGGGTGATCACCCTGGTGGCGCTCGTCGAGTACGCCGTCTCGGTGCTGTTCGGCGGGATCACCCTGCTCGCCGGGGTCTTCGGGCTGCTGGCCGAGACACAGTTCCGGCAGGCGTTCACCCGGACGCTGGTCTTCGTCGGGGCGTACGTGATCCTGCTGGCGGTGGCCTTCCTGGTGCTGCGGGTGTGGCTAGCGCTCTACCACGTGCCGAAGCCGAAGCCGCAGCCCGGCCTCTACGGCCAGCCCCAGCCGTACGGCCAGCCGGGCGCCTACGGCCAACCGGGCACGTACGGCCAGCCGACCACGTACGGGCAGCCGGGTGCGCCGTACCAGGGCTATCCGCCGGCCGGTCAGCCGGAGCCGCACCTCTACGGCCAGCCCGTGGTCTACGGCCAGCCGACCGACTACGCCCCGCCCACCGGTTACGGCCAGCCCGGGTACGCCCCGCCGGTGCCGTCGTCCGCCCCACCGGCCCCGGCGTCGGCCCCGCCCGCCCCGTCCTCCGCTCCGCCGGCACCCGCCTCCGCACCGCCGGCCGCTACACCGCCGGCACCGCGCGCTGAGTCGGCCGCCCCGTCGGTCGGTGCGGCGCCCTCGGTCGGGCCGGTGCCGTCGGTCGGCGCCACCCCGTCGGGCACGACGTCCCCGCCAGACACGACGTCCCCGCCGGACACGACGTCGCCGGAGTCGGACGAGGAGGAGACCGGGCGGACCCAGGTGATTCCGCAGCGACCGCCGGTGGCCGACCGTACCCAGCGGATCAACCCGGCCAGCCAGCAGCCGTCGGCCGGCGCCCAGCCACCGTCGGCGGACCGGGACGACGACCCGACCCAGCCGCGCTGAGCCCGTGGGCCCGCCGGTTCGACAGAGGGTGTGACAGGTGCCACGCCGGTCCGGCTGGGGTTGCGCCTAGGCTGCACGAGTGGCTGATGGGACTGACCAACCGACTGTCGCGAGTCTGCGCCGGGCGCTGCGTCGGGCGGACGACGGCCGGGCTCTCGACCCGGACGAGGCGACCGCGCTGCTCGCCGCGCGCGGCGAGCACCTCGACGAACTGCTCGCGGTCGCCGGCCGGATCCGGGACGCCGGGCTGACCGACGCGGGCCGGCCGGGCGTGGTCACCTTCTCCAAGAAGGTCTTCATCCCGCTGACCCGGCTCTGCCGGGACCGCTGCCACTACTGCACCTTCGCCACCGTGCCGCACCGGCTGCCGGCCGCCTTTCTGGACCGGGACGAGGTGCTGGCGATCGCGGCGGCCGGTGCCGCGCAGGGCTGCAAGGAGGCCCTGTTCACCCTCGGCGACCGGCCGGAGGAGCGCTGGCCGCAGGCCCGACAGTGGCTGACCGAGCGGGGCTTCGACTCGACTCTGGACTACGTCCGGGCGTGCGCGATCGCGGTACTGGAGGAGACCGGCCTGCTGCCGCACCTCAACCCGGGCGTGCTCTCCTGGGCCGAGCTGCAACGGCTCAAGCCGGTGGCGCCGAGCATGGGGATGATGCTGGAGACCACCGCCACCCGGCTCTGGTCCGAGCCCGGCGGCCCGCACTACGGCTCGCCGGACAAGGAGCCGGCGGTCCGGCTGCGGGTGCTGGCCGACGCCGGGCGGGTCGCCGTACCGTTCACCACCGGCATCCTGATCGGGATCGGCGAGACGCCTGCCGAACGGGTCGAGTCCATCTTCGCCATCCGGCGCAGTGCCCGGGAGTACGGCCACATCCAGGAAGTCATCGTGCAGAACTTCCGGGCCAAGCCGGACACCGCGATGCGGGGCATGCCCGACGCCGAGCTGCACGAGCTGGCCGCGACCGTGGCGGTGGCCCGGATCCTGCTCGGGCCGGGTGCTCGCATCCAGGCTCCGCCGAACCTGATCGAGGGGGAGTACGACCTGCTGTTGCGGGCCGGCATCGACGACTGGGGCGGCGTGTCGCCGGTGACCCCGGACCACGTCAACCCGGAGCGCCCCTGGCCACACCTGGACGAGTTGGCCGCGCGTACCGCCGCGGCCGGGTTCACCCTGCGGGAGCGGTTGACGATCTACCCCGAGTACGTCCGGCGGGCCGACCCGTGGCTGGATCCCCGGCTCGCCGCGCACGTCGCCGCGCTGGCCGACCCGGCGACCGGGCTGGCGGTCGAGTCGGCCCGGCCGGTCGGCCGCCCCTGGCAGGAGCCGGACGACGCCTTCGTACCGGGCGGGCGTACCGACCTGCACGCCACGATCGACACCACCGGCCGGACCGGTGACCGGCGCGGCGACTTCGACTCCGTCTACGGCGACTGGGCCGAGGTCGGCGCCCGGATCCCCACCCCCGCCCCCGGGGCATCCGCCGCTTCCGGGGCGGCCGGGGCGGGCGATCCCGACCTCCGGGCCGGGCTGCGGCTGGCCGCCGACGATCCGGCCGCGCTGCTGGAGCCCCGGCACGAGGCGGCGGCACTGGCCCTGTTCGCCGCTGACGGGGCGGCCCTGGACGAGCTGTGCCGGATCGCCGACGACGTACGCCGGGATGCCGTCGGCGACGACGTGACGTACGTGGTGAACCGCAACATCAACTTCTCCAACGTCTGCTACGTGGGCTGCCGGTTCTGCGCCTTCGCGCAGCGGGAGCGGGACGCCGACGCGTACCGGCTCTCGGTCGAGCAGGTGGCCGACCGGGCCGAGCAGGCGTGGGCGGCCGGCGCCACCGAGGTCTGCATGCAGGGTGGCATCGACCCGAAGATGCCGGTCAGCACGTACGCCGATCTGGTGCGGGCGATCAAGGCCCGGGTGCCGGGCATGCACGTGCACGCGTACTCGCCGATGGAGATCGTCACCGGGGCCGCCAAGGCCGGCGTGTCGATCCGGGAGTGGCTGACCGAGTTGCGGGACGCGGGGCTGGACACCATTCCGGGCACCGCCGCCGAGATCCTTGACGACGAGGTGCGCTGGGTGCTCACCAAGGGCAAACTGCCGGCCGCCACCTGGGTCGAGGTGGTCAGCACCGCGCACGAGCTGGGCATCCGGTCCAGCTCCACGATGATGTACGGCCACGTCGACCACCCCCGCCAGTGGCTCGGCCACTTCCGGGTACTGGCCGGGGTGCAGGACCGGACCGGTGGGTTCACCGAGTTCGTGGCGCTGCCGTTCGTACACACCAACGCGCCGATCTATCTCGCCGGCATCGCCCGCCCCGGTCCCACCTGGCGGGAGAATCGCGTGGTGCACGCCATGGCCCGGCTGCTGTTGCACGGCCGGATCGCCAACATCCAGTGCTCCTGGGTCAAGCTCGGCGACGCCGGTACCGCCGAACTGCTCCGCAGCGGCTGCAACGATCTCGGCGGCACGCTGATGGAGGAGACGATCTCCCGGATGGCCGGCTCGGACCACGGCTCGGCACGTACCGTCGCCCAGCTCGAACGGATCGCCGCCGCCGCCGGCCGGCGGGCCCGGCCCCGCACGACCGTCTACGGGTACGCCGGCTGACCCCTGCCGACCGACCCCGCCGACCGCTCGGCGGGACGGTTCCTCGTGGGCGCGCCGGCCGCGCCACGCCGGATATCCGACGCAACTCGCCGTGCGGGCGTTACCAGCACCGGGTCTGAATCGATAGGGCAGGTGTTGCGAGACCCGATGACTCCACAGGTCGTCCGGGCACGCGGTAGGGGTGGCTCCACTTAGCAGGTTCGGCTTGACGACGCACGTATAACACACGTGTAATTTCAGTGGGGTCGTTCGTACGGAGCGCATCAAATCGCTACCGGACGGGCAAACACGCCTTCCGCGTGGGGGGTTGCGCCGGCTGCCGCGCCGGTGCGCGATAAGGAGGCAACTGGATGGACGGCCGACTCGAGGTGGCCGACCTGCTCGGAAACGCTCCGGAGTGGCAAGAGCGGGCGCTCTGCTCGCAGACCGATCCGGAGGCGTTCTTTCCCGAGAAGGGCGGCTCGACCCGCGAGGCGAAGCGGATCTGCTCCCGGTGTGAGGTCAAGGCCGAGTGCCTGGAATACGCACTCGGGCACGACGAACGGTTCGGGATCTGGGGCGGGTTGTCCGAACGCGAACGGCGCAAGTTGAAGCGTCGCGTCGCCTGAGCGGCCGCGCCCGGGTGGTGGGGGCCGCCCGGGTCAGGCCAGCTCCCGTCGGGATCGACGCACGGGCCGCCCGTCGGGGGACGGGACGCCTGGGCCGCCCGTCGGGGGATCGGGGACTCAGGCCAGTTCGTCGGGATCGATGCCGAGCAGGTTCGCGACCTGCTCGATGATCACGTCGTGCACCAGGTCGGCGAGATCCTCGCGGTCTATCGCGCGGAACTCCAGGGGGCGGCGGTAGAGCACGATCCGGGGCGGCACCTCCTGCCGTCCGGGGCGCCCGGGCAGCAGCCGGGCCAGCGGCACCTCGCCGTCCTCGAGTACGTCCGAGTCGTAGACGTTCAGGTCCGGCGGTACGTCCTCGACCGCGAACTCGACCCCGGCCAGCTCCTTGGCGAACCGCCGCTCCAGGGTCTCCACGGTGTCCAGGACCAGGTCGTCGAAGATCTCCGATTTGGTCCGGGCCAGCGGGACGGTGGCCGGAACGAGCCGGCCGCGCAGCCCGCGCCCGTGCCGATCCCGGTGCGACCGGCGCCCGGAACCCGGCCGGCGATTCTCCGGACTGGTCATTCGCACCCCGCTTCACTCGTCGTGGACGACCGCCCACGACGACAGGGTAGACCTGGTCCGGTCAAGATCGGCTCGGGGATTCGGCCGTGTCGTAACGGGGCGCCCGGAATGTGATCACCCCTACCGAAATCCGCGCCAGTGCTCCGCCGTTCAGTTCAGGGCGGGGGTGAAGGCCCGTGCTGCGAGGGCTGCCGAGGCCCGAGCAGTGCCTAACCTCGCGCCTGCTCGATCTGTTCAGCCGCGGGGACCGGAACGATGGCGGCGATCCGGCGGCCGTTGTTGGTCACGTAGACGATCCGGCCTCGGACCGTCACGCCGTTCAGGGTGTCAGCCAGGGCTTTGCGTAGTTCGCGGACGCTGATCTCTGTCGTGTCGCTCATAGCCCCGAGGCTACCCCCGTGTACACTCGCGACCGTGCGGCTCCGTTACAACTACCGGGTGTATCCGACGCCCGGCCAGCAGGTCGAGCTGGCCCGGGCGTTCGGGTGTGCGCGGGTGGTGTTCAACGACGGGCTGCGCCTGCGTCAACGGGCTCGGGAGGCGGGAGAGAAGTACATCTGTGATGCCGAGCTGTCCCGGCGGCTGATCACCGAAGCCAAGCAGACGCCCGAGCGGGCGTGGCTGGGCGAGGTGTCGGCGGTGGTGTTGCAGCAGGCCCTGGCCGACCTGAGCATCGCCTACCGCAACTTCTTCGACTCGGTCAGCGGCAGGCGCAAGGGCCGCAAGCTGGCCCCGCCCCGGTTTCGGTCGCGCAAGGACAACCGGCAGGCCATCCGCTTTACCAGGAACGCCTGGTTCAAGGTTCTCGACAACGGCAAACTCAGGTTGCCGAAGATCGGCGACCTTCAGGTGTGCTGGTCACGGGTGCTGCCGTCCGACCCGTCGTCCGTGGCGATCATTCGGGACGCGGCCGGGCGGTACTTCGCGTCGTTCGTTGTGCGGACCACCGACGTGCCGCTGCCCGAGTTGGACACGGCGGTGGGTATCGACCTGGGGCTGACTCACTTCGCGGTGCTCTCGGACGGTACGAAGGTCGCGGCACCGAGGTTTCTGCGCCGCGCTGCCCGCAAGCTCAAGCGGCTGCAACAGGCCCTCTCGCGCAAGCAACGTGGGAGTCAGAACCGCAGGAAGGCCGTCGTCAAGGTCGCACGGGCGCACGCCCAGGTGGCCGATACCCGGCGGGACTGGCAGCACAAACTGTCCACGGCGATCATCCGCGAGAACCAAGCGGTGTACGTCGAGGACCTGTGTGTGGTCGGTCTCGGCCGGACCAGGCTGGCGAAGTCCGTGCACGATGCCGGGTGGGCCAGTTTCACCGCCATGCTGGAGTACAAGGCCGACCGGTACGGACGGACCTTCGCTCGGGTGGATCGGTTCTTCCCGTCCACCCGCATGTGCTCGGCGTGTGGCCGGCTCAACGAGAAGATGGCGCTCAACGTCCGGTCGTGGGACTGCCCCTGCGGGGCCACCCACGACCGGGACGTGAACGCCGCGAAGAACGTCAGGGCCGCTGGACAGGCGGACCTCAACGCCCGTGGAGCGCACGTAAGACCAGGACTCGTCCCGGCGGCGCGCAGGGAAGCGGGAACCCACCCGGACGCCGCGCGGTCCACACGCAGCGTGGAGGGAATCTCCATCCTTTAGGGCGGAGAGGATGTCAACGGCGTGTCGCATGCCCAAGCTTTGTGGCGGAGCCGGTAATGGAGATACCGTGCCGCCGTGAGGTCACCACGGCGTTGCTCCCGCAACGGCTGCCCCCGACAGGCCGTAGCCACGCTGACCTATGTCTACAACGAGTCCACAGCCGTGGTGGGCCCGCTGGCGGCCTTTGCCGAGCCGCACACCTACGACCTCTGCGAGCCGCACGCCCGGAGCCTGACCGCACCTCGGGGCTGGGACGTGGTGCGGCACGAGGGCGAGTTCGAGCCGCCGCCGCCGACCACCGACGACCTGGTGGCGCTCGCCGAGGCGGTCCGCGAGGCGGCCCGCCCCGCGCCGCCGCGCCCGGACGAGATCGAGGCCGACCAGCGCCCCGGCCACCAGACCGGACGCCGGGGCCACCTCCGGGTCATCCCGCCCAGCCACTGACCCAATCGGGGCTACCGGGTTCCGGGTGCGACGGCCGCCAGTTCGGCCACGCTGCCGGCCATGATCGTGCGGACGTGTGCGGTGATGTGCTCCAGCGGCCAGTCCCACCAGGCCAGCGCCAGCAGGCGGGCGATGTCCTCGTCGGCGTACCGGCGGCGGATCAGTCGGGCCGGGTTGCCGCCGACGATGCCGTAGTCGGGTACGTCGTCGACGACCACCGAGCCGGAGGCGACGATCGCGCCGCTGCCGATCCGTACCCCTGGCATCACCATCGCCTGGTAGCCGAACCAGACGTCGTGGCCGACCACGGTGTCGCCCCGGGCGGGCAGGCCGGTGATCAGGTCGAAGTGCTCGGCCCAGGAGCCACCCATGATCGGGAACGGGAAGGTCGACGGGCCGTCCATCCGGTGGTTGGCGCCGTTCATCACGAAGCGGGTGCCCTCGCCCAGCGCACAGAACTTGCCGATGACCAGCCGCTCCGGCCCGTAGTGGTAGAGCACGTTGCGGGTCTCGAACGCGGTCGGGTCGTCCGGGTCGTCGTAGTAGGTGAACTCCCCGACCTCGATCAACGGGGAGGTGACGAGTGGCTTGAGCAGTACCACCCGGGGCTGCCCGGGCATCGGGTGCAGCACGGTCGGGTCGGCGGGAACTCCCGGCATGACGGATCGCCTCCTCGGTGGCGTACCCATGATCGCAAAGCCTGCGCTGCCGGGGCGCGGTGGTCGGCCGGTGAGGCATCGGGACATCCCGGGACGTCCTAGTGACCTTTTGGGCGCGGGTCAGGTCCGGATGTGCGGGGCCGATGTGGTGCTCGTGTACCGAGTTTGAGCAGTTCACTGCCTTTGTTGGCGCGGCCGGCCGTGTCGGGCGGACATCGATGTGCATCGTCGATATGTTGGCGCGGACGATCCGACCTATCGAAAGGCGGCCCGGCGATGAACGAGGTGCTCAGGCTGGCGATGGCGACGGCGGGGGAGACCGCCGAGTCCCTGGCCGAACGGGTGGGCGTGGACCCGAAGACCGCCGGGCGGTGGCTCTCGCCCGGCCGTGTCCCGCATACCCGGACCCGGGTGGCGGTGGCCGCCATCCTCGGCCGGGAGCCGGCCGAGCTGTGGCCCGACCCGTACAAGCGACGGGACATGCCGTGGTTCCGACCGTGGGCCGAGGTCGAGAAGGAGGCCATCGCGCTGCGGTCGTATCAGCCGTTAGCTGTGCCGGGCCTGCTCCAGACCGAGGGGTACGCGCGGGCGATGCTCCGGGTGGGTGGGCTTCTGGCGCCGGATGAGGTGGAGCAGATCGTGGCCAGCCGGCTCAAGCGGCAGGAGATCCTGTCGGGTCCCCGGCCGCCGCAGTTCGTCGCGGTGCTGGACGAAGTGGTGCTGCGCCGGCTGCTCGGCGATCGGGTGGTGATGCGGGAGCAGTTGACGCACCTGGCAGAGATGGCCGAGGGGCCCTACGTGCAGGTCCGGGTGATTCCGGCGGACGTGCCCTGGCACACCGGGCTGTCCGGGTCATTCGTGTTGGCCCGACTGGACGACGGAGTGGAACTGGCCTATCTGGACGGCCAGCTTCGAGGCCAGATTCTCAACGACCGATCGGACATTGCTAGCCTGGGAAAGCGGTGGGAGAGCATCACCGGTGAGGCGTTGCCCCGCCGACCGTCGATCGACTTGATCAGGGAGGTGGCGGAGACATGGAGATGACCGGCGCCCGGTGGCGCACCTCCATCCGGAGCACCAACAACGGCGGCGACTGTGTCGAGGTGGCGGACAACCTGCCCGGCCGGGTACTGGTGCGGGACAGCAAGGACCGCGATGGCGGCACGCTGAGCTTCGGCCCGGACGCGTGGCGCGCGTTCGTCGGGCTGGCCACGCACCGCTGACCAGCATCCGGGGTCGAATTCCGGCCGGGCGCCGGGGCGCCGGGCTGCCTCCGGGCCGTCCGCCGCGCTGGCTATGGCCAGATCGCGAGTTCGTTCAGTTGGGTCACCCCTCTGCCGTCCGTTTGGGAGAGCCGGAGGTACCTGGCGTCGATTCCGGGTGGCATGGTGACCTCCAGGAACTGCGGCTGGCCTGCCTCGGCCCGTCGTGACCAGGTGATTCCGTCGTCACTCGTCTCGATCACGACCGGGCTCGAAACCGACAGGTCATGCGCGAACACCGCCGCGATCGGCCGACGGGTGCCAAGATCGATCTGCACGAAGGTGTTGGCACGGCAGGGTTCCGCCGATTCGGTTGCCCGAGGGCCCGGCGAGGCGCCAGAGCTCTCCCTTTCCAGGCACGACCGGAGGCGATAGCGCTGCCCGTACGCGCCGTCGGTCAGGGAACACGGTTCGAGGGGTTCGGGCTCGCCGTCACGGCCGGCGACCGCGCACCCCGCGTTGCGGGACTGGGGCGGTTCGAGGGCTCCGACCACGCCGACGCGCTGACTGTCGTACTGCGTGGTGAACTCCGTACCGTCGTCTTTCGTCTTGAGGGTGGTGGTGACGTGGAGGTGGCCGCGTAGGTCCCCGATCGTCCGCGCGTCCAAGGATCCGCCCGGCTTGACGCCGTCGGCGACCCACACCACGTCGTTGCCTTCGGTGCCGGAGGTTACCGTGACCGTGTACTTCGGGGGTTTCCGGTTCTTCGGGCCCGGACGGTCCGACCAGTCGAAGCTGACCCTGCTGTGGCCCGGCCGGACGACCAGGTCCGCCGGCTCCCAGAAGGTGAGCGGGGGAACGGTGAGGGCGGTGCGATGGACCTTGAATCGGGTCTGGAGTGCCGGCCCGGTCGCGGTATCGCCGTCGCCCGGGAGTCGGGCGCTGATCGCCATCGTCGACGCGCTGTTGAACGATCCCTGGGTGTCCCGGCCGGTGAGCCGGAACGTGTAGGTGCCGGTACTGTCGGTCTGCACCTTCCGGGCGTCCTTGCACAGGTCCACGGCCTCGGCGAGGCAGAGGAGTCCAAGACTCGTGACGGTGGCCAGGAGGCCGCCGATGACCTCGCCCGCGTCGGGTTCCTTGAGCAGCATGACGCTCACCCCGGCCGCGGGTGTGCCGTCGGCTCGGGCCAGCCGCCCGGAGATGGTCACCTCGGCGTCGCCCGGAACGTTGCTGGTGGTGGCGCAACCCGCGACGAGCAGGGCGGCCAGGGCGGCAGCGGTCAACGCCAGGCGACGGGGCCGGGCGGGGCGGCAGGGGTCCATGGCGGGATCGTATAGATCAGCGCACACCCGCGTGGGGCGTCGTACGGTCGCATGTCAGGATCTGCGTCTGAGTGGATCTCCCGCGACGCCTCCGGCCAGCGGGTCGACCCGTACGCCCCTGCCCCCTCGGCACGAACCCGGAGAAGCCGTACATGCGCGATCGCCCGCATCCCCTGTCGCCACGGCTGCCCCGGCGTACGCTGCTGCGCGGTGTGGCCGGCTCAGCGGCGTTGCTGGTCACCGGTTCCCTGCTCGGCGCCTGCGGCACGAAGGGGGCCCGGCAGACCGAGGCGAGCTGTGTCAGCGAGGACCTCTCCGGCACCGAGAAGACGCTGGTCTTCTCCAACTGGCCGCAATATCTGGACGTGGCCGAGGGCGACGAGTCGAGGCGGCCCACCCTGGAAGCGTTCCAGCGGCGGAGCGGGATCCAGGTCAGCTACACCGAGGACATCAACGACAACAACGAGTTCTTCGGCAAGATCCGTAACCAGCTCGCCGCCTGCCAGCCGATCGACCGGGACATCATCGTGCTCAGCGACTGGATGGCGGCCCGGGTGATCGACCTCGGCTGGGTGCAGCGGCTCGACGCTGGCCGGCTGCCGAACGTCGGACGCAACCTGCTGACCTCGCTGCGTGGCCGCTCCTACGACCCCGACAACGTGCTCGCCATCCCGTGGCAGTCCGGGCTGGCCGGGCTGGCCTACAACGGCCGGGTCACCGGCGAGGTGCGTACCGTCGAGGAGCTGCTGACCCGGCCGGACCTGAAGGGTCGGGTGACCGCGCTGGCCGAGATGCGGGACACCATGGGGCTGCTGCTGGCCGCCGGTGGGCACGACCCGGCGAACTTCACCCCGGCCCAGTTCGACGAGGCGCTGGAGAAGCTGCGCCGGGCCGTCGAGAGCGGGCAGATCCGCCGGTTCACCGGCAACGACTACGCCGCCGAGTTGGCCCGGGGCGACATCGCGGCCTGCGTCGCCTGGTCCGGCGACGTCATCCAGTTGGCCGCCGAGGACCAGCGGGTACGCTTCGTCGCCCCGGACTCCGGCGTGATGCTCTACTCCGACAACATGCTGGTGCCGAACCGGGCCACCCACCGGGGCAACGCCGAGGCGCTGATGGACTACTACTACGAGCCGGCGGTGGCAGCCCAGCTCGCGGCGTACGTGAACTACATCTGCCCGGTGCAGGGCGCGCAGGCGGAGATGGAGAAGCTCGACCCGGCGCTCGCCACCAACCCGCTGATCTTCCCCGATCCGGCGCTGCTGGCCCGGTCGAAGGTGTTCATGGCCCTGGACGAGACCCGGGAACGCGAGTACGAGTCGAAGTTCCAGCAGGTCGTCGGGGGTTGACGGGATGGTCGTGGAGGAGCCGTCCGGTGCGCTGCGGCTGGTGGGGCTCAGCAAGCGGTTCGGCGCTGTCACCGTCGTGGACCGGCTCGACCTGACCGTGCCGGCCGGCTCCTTCTTCGCACTGCTCGGGCCCTCCGGCTGCGGCAAGACCACCACCCTGCGGATGGTGGCGGGGCTGACCGAGCCGACCGGTGGCCGGATCCTGCTCGGCGACGAGGACATCACCCGGCTGCGGCCGTACCGGCGGCCGGTGAACACGGTGTTCCAGAGCTACGCGCTCTTTCCACACCTGGACGTCTTCGAGAACGTCGCGTTCGGACTGCGGCGGCGGGGCGTACCGGAGGTGGCCGGGCAGGTGCGCCGGATGCTGTCGCTGGTGCAGCTCGACGGGTACGAGCGGCACCGACCGGAGCAGCTCTCCGGTGGGCAGCAGCAGCGGGTGGCGCTGGCCCGGGCTCTGGTCAACCGGCCCCGGGTACTGCTGCTGGACGAACCACTCGGCGCGCTCGACCTGGCGCTGCGCCGCCGGATGCAGGGCGAACTGCGGCGGTTGCGTACCGAGGTCGGCGGCACCTTCGTGCACGTCACGCACGACCAGGAGGAGGCGATGACCCTCGCCGACACGGTGGCGGTGATGAACGCCGGCCGGGTCGAGCAACTCGGCACCCCGGCCGAGCTGTACGAGTTCCCGGCCACCGCCTTCGTGGCCACCTTCCTGGGCCGGTCCAACCTGCTCGCCGGCACGGTGAACGGGCGCAGTGGGGACGACCTGCTGGTCGAGGCGTACGGGCGGCGGTTCTCGGTGCCGTCGGCCAGGTCCCGGGTCGACTCGGGTGCGGTGCTGCTCGGGGTACGGCCGGAGAAGGTGCGGCTGGTCGGTACGGCGGAACAGGTGCCGGCCGGGCACCAGTGGCTGGACGGCACGGTCACCGATGTCGGCTATTTCGGGGTCAGCACCGAATACTCGGTGCGGACCGGTGCCGGGGTCGAGCTGTCGGTCTTCGCCGCCGCCGACGGGGAATCGGCCCGGATCCCGGCCGGCAGCCCGGTACTGGCCCACTGGCATCCCCGGCACGCCTTCCTGCTGCACCACGATCCGCACCACTGTCTGCACCACTGTCTGCACCACGATCTGCACGACGATGCGGCTGCGGCTGCGGCTGCTGCGGCGGCGGCGGTGCGGGCGGGGCGGGAGTGAGCCGGTCCGGGCGTGGGCGGGTGGTGCCGTACCTCCTGTTGTTGCCCGGGCTGCTCTGGCTGGTGCTCTTCTTCCTGGCCCCGGCGGTGCAGCTCGCGGCGACCAGCCTCTACGACCCGGCCGGCTCGCTGACCAGCGGCTATGCGATGACCTGGTCGTTCGGCAACTACCCGGACGCGGTGGCGGCGTACGGCGCACAACTCGGCCGTTCCTTCGGCTATGCCGGGCTGGCGACCCTGCTGGCGCTGCTACTCGGCTACCCGCTCGCGTACGTGATCGCGCTGCGCGCCGGGCGCTGGCAGTACCTGCTGCTGGTCTGCGTGGTGGCGCCGATGTTCACCAGCTTCCTGGTCCGGACGCTGGCCTGGAAGACCGTCCTCTCCGACGGCGGCGCCGTGGTCGGCCTGCTGCGCGACCTGCACCTGCTCGCCCCGGACGGACGGCTGCTCGCCACCCCGGCCGCGGTGGTCACCAGCCTGACCTACTGCTACCTGCCGTTCATGGTGCTGCCGCTCTACGCCAGCCTCCAACGACTCGACCCGCGACTGCTGGAGGCGGCCGGTGACCTCTTCGCCCGACCGGCCCAGGTGTTCCGGCGGGTCACCCTGCCGCTGTCGATGCCCGGGGTGGTGGCCGGCACGCTGCTCACCTTCATCCCGGCCACCGGCGACTACGTCAACGCCGAACTCCTCGGCACCCCCAACGAATACATGGTCGGCAACGTGATCGACGCGGCATTCCTGGTCCGGCTGGACTATCCGCAGGGCGCCGCCCTGTCCGTGCTGCTGATGGTGGCGATCCTGGCGCTGGTGATCGGCTGGCTGCGCCGGGCCGGGCCTGCGGAGGCAGGGTAGCCGTGGGCGGCCGGTTCGGGCGGTTCGCCGCCGTCAGGTTCGGGCGGTTCGCCGCCGACACGTTCGCGCGGTTCGTCGCTATCGGGTTCGGGCGGTTCGCCGCGGACAGGTTGGGGCGGTTCGTCGCGGAGAGGTTCGGGCGGTTCGTCGCGGACAGGTTCGGGCGGTTCGTTGCCGACCACTGGGTGTTGGCGGTCGCCGCGCTGGTGCTCGGTTATCTGCTGCTGCCGGTGGCGGTGGTGGCCGGGCTGTCGTTCAACCAGCCGTCGAGCCGGCTGTCGTACGACTTCGCGGAGTTCACCCTGGACAACTGGCGGGACCCGTGTGCCGGGCCGGGTATGTGCGCGGCGGTGCTGCGCAGCGTACAGGTGGGGTTCGTGGCCACGGCGGTCTCGACCGTACTCGGCACGCTGATGGCGTTCGCGCTGGTCCGGCACCGGTTCCGGGGACGGGCGGCGGTCAACGTGCTGGTACTGGCCCCGGTCGCCACCCCGGAGGTGGTACTCGGCACCTCGCTGCTCGCCCTGCTGGTGGCCGCCGGCATCCCGCAGGGCTTCTGGACCGTGGTGATCGCGCACGTGATGTTCTGCGTCTCGTTCGTGGTGGTGACCGTCCGGGCTCGCCTGTCCGGAATGGACGGTCGGCTGGAGGAGGCGGCGATGGACCTGTACGCCAGCGAGTGGCAGGCGTTCCGCCGAGTCACCCTGCCGCTGGTGCTGCCCGGCATCGCCGCCGCCGCACTGCTCGCCTTCTCGCTCTCCTTCGACGACTTCGTCGTCACCAACTTCAACTCCGGCACCACCGTCACGTTCCCGATGTACGTCTGGGGCGCCAGCCAGCGCGGCATCCCGCCCCAGGTGAACGTGGTCGGTACCGCGATGTTCGCGGTCGCGCTGCTGATGCTGGCCGCGTCCCGCCTCGGCCGGCGTAGCACTCGCAGCAGCCGTAGCACTCGCAGTCGCCGTAGCACTCGTGGCCGGCGCTGACTGTCACGGACCCGACTGCCGGCGGCCCTGATCGGCGGGATCGGGTCGAGCGGGGAGCGGGTCCGATGAACGAGACTGTCCGGATGACGCGATCGGGAGCGATGTACGGGCCGGATCTCACCTTCCTCGGCGTTCCCCGCTGCACCCTCAACGACCCCGACACGTACGCCGACGCGAACGTCGTCATCGTCGGTGCCCCGTACGACGGCGGCACCTCGCACCGCCCCGGCACCCGGTTCGGTCCGTCGGCGATCCGGCAGGCGTGCTACCTGCCGCACGACGGCTCCCGCCCGTCCCTGGCGCTCCGGGTCGACCCGTTGCGCGAGCTGACCGTCTACGACGCCGGAGACGTCGAGATGTTCGGCGGCGACGCCGTACGCTCGCTCGGCGCGCTGGAGGAGGCCGTGTACGCGGTCGTCCGCTCCGGCGCGGTTCCGGTGGTACTCGGCGGGGACCACTCGATCGCGTTGCCGGACGCGACCGGGGTGGCCCGGCACCTCGGCTACGGCCGGGTCTCGATGGTGCACTTCGACGCGCACGCCGACACCGGCACCATCGAGCACGGCTCGCTCTACGGGCACGGCCAGCCGATGCGTCGGCTGATCGAGTCGGGAGCGGTCCGGGCCGACCGGTTCCTCCAGATCGGACTGCGCGGGTACTGGCCGGGGCCGGAGACGTTGGCCTGGATGGCCGCCGGGCAGATGCGGTCGTACGAGATGACCGAGATCGTCGCCCGGGGGCTGGACGAATGCCTCGCCGAGGCGTACGCGATCGCGCTGGACGACTGCGACGGCGTCTTCCTCTCGGTCGACGTGGACGTGGTCGACCCGGGCATGGCGCCCGGCACCGGCACCCCGGAACCGGGCGGGCTGACCACCCGGCAACTGCTGGACGCGGTCCGGCGGTGCTGCTACGAACTGCCGGTGGTCGGGGTGGACGTGGTCGAGGTGGCGCCGCCGTACGACCAGGCGGAGGTGACCGCCTATCTCGGCAACCGGGTGGTGCTGGAGGCGCTGTCGGCGATGGCCCGACGACGCCGGGACACTGCCGGTGAGCTGCCGCCGTGGGATCCCCGCCAACCCCTGCTCGACGGCCGCTGAGCCCGAGCGGAGGTGGTGGTAAGGCACACAGCGGGCGGGCGACAGTTACGGATCTTGGTTAGGCTGGGCCGCCATGGAGCACCGTCACCTCGGCCGCAGCGGCCTGCTGGTCAGCGAGATCACCTACGGGAACTGGCTCACCCACGGCGAGCTGGTGGCGCGGGAAGCGGCGCTGAGCTGCGTACGGGCCGCGCTGGACGCCGGGATCACCACCTTCGACACCGCCGACGTCTACGCCCTGGGCGCCGCCGAGGAGCTGCTCGGCGAGGCGCTGCGCGGAGTACGCCGCGAGTCGCTGGAGATCGCGACCAAGGTCTGCCTGCCCACCGGCGACGGCCCCAACGACCGGGGCCTGTCCCGCAAGCACGTCCTGGAGTCCTGCCACGCCTCGCTGCGCCGGCTCGGCACCGACTACGTCGACCTCTACCAGGCGCACCGCTTCGACGACCGGACTCCGCTGGCGGAGACGCTGCTCGCCTTCGAGGATCTGGTCCGGCAGGGCAAAGTGCGCTATCTAGGCGTCTCGGAGTGGACGGCGGCGCAGATCCGGGCCGCCCTGGACGTCGCCGACCAGCTCGGACTGCGCAACCGGATCGTCGCCAACCAGCCGCAATACAACATGCTCTGGCGGGTGATCGAGCCCGAGGTGGTGCCGCTGTGCGAGACGGAGGGAATCGGCCAGATCGCCTTCCAGCCGCTCGCCCAGGGGGTGCTGACCGGCAAGTACCGGCCCGGCCAGGCGCCACCGCAGGGTTCCCGGGCGGCCAGCGGCGGCCGGGCGCCGACGTTCATCCGGCGGGTACTCGGTGACCGGCTGCTCCAGCAGGTCCAGGAGCTGCGCCCGATCGCCGACGAGGCCGGCCTGTCGATGGCCCAACTCGCCATCGCCTGGACGCTGCGGCGACCCGCCGTCAGTACCGCGCTGATCGGGGCGTCCCGGCCGGAGCAGGTCACCGAGAACGCGGCGGCGGCCGGCGTACGCCTCGACGACGCGCTGATGCGCCGGATCGACGAGACGCTGGGCGACCTGGTCGAGACCGACGCGACCAAGACCGCCCAGATGATGGCGGTCAAACCCGACTGGGCCGCCCCGGTACCCGCCGCCGGATAGCCTGGCACCGGCGCCCGCCGAAGCCACTCGGCGGCCCGGCACAACCGACGGCCCGGAGAGGCACGGCATGAAGGTCATCCTGTTCGGTGCGACCGGCATGGTGGGGCAGGGCGTGCTCCGGGAGTGCCTGCGGGACCCGCAGGTCGAGAGCGTGCTCGCGGTCGTCCGCGCCCCGACCGGGCAGCGGGACCCGAAACTGCGTGAGCTGGTCTGGACGGACTTCCTCGACTTCACCGGTGCGGCGGAGGAGTTCGCCGGGGCCGACGCCTGCTTCTTCTGCCTCGGGGTCTCCTCGTTCCGGATGAGCGAGGCCGACTACACCCGGATCACCCACGACGTCACGATGGCCGCCGCGCGGGTCCTGGCGGACGCCAGTCCCGAGCTGACCTTCGTCTACGTCTCCGGGCAGGGCACCGACAGCACCGAGCGGGGCCGCACCATGTGGGCCCGGGTCAAGGGCCGGACCGAGAACGAGCTGCTCCGGCTGCTGCCGAACGCGTACGCCTTCCGGCCCGGCTTCATCCAGCCGCTGCACGGCATCCGGTCGAAGACCCGGACGTACCGCGTCCTCTACGCGGCGATCGCGCCGCTCGCCCCGGCACTGCGGCGGGCGTTTCCGCGTGCCGTCACCACCACCGAGCAGCTCGGATTGGCGATGCTCGGCGTCGCCGAACGTGGCTATCCCCGACGGGTACTGGAGAACCGCGACCTGACCACCTTCGGCGACCGACCGGGCGGCGCACCGGGCTAGCTGGCGGGCGCGGGGGAGTATTGGCCCGGGCCGGTCACCGGAAGACCTTCTGGAACGCGGCGAGGGTCGGTGTGCCACGCTCCCGGTCCAGTACGGCGAAGACCACCCGCTCGAACCACGGGCTCTCCCGGAGCGCCTCGGCGAACGCCGTCGCCACGGTCGCCGGGTCGTTGCCGAAGACGCCGCAGCCCCAGGCGCCGAGGACGAGCTGTCGGTGCCCGTACCCGGCGGCAACCGCCAGCACCCGGCCGGCCCGCCGGCGCAGGATGGCCGGGACGTCACCCACCCGGTCGGGCTGGTTGCGCCGCATCGCGGAGAGGTTGGGCGCCGCCGAGGTCAGGAACGAGATCGGGTACGGCGTTGCCAGCGGGGTGCCCCGGTCGTCCCGGAACACGGGCACCTGCGGGGAGTAGACGACCCGGTCGCTGTAGGCGAGGTCCGGGTCGGCCCGGTGTGCGAGGTAGAAGTCCCAGGCGGCCCGGAGACACGGATAGAGCCCCGAGGCGCGGGCGATGCTCTCCTCCTGGGCCTGGGCACCGTTCAGGAAACCGCCGCCGGGGTTGCGGGCCGAGGCGAAGACCAGGCAGGCCCGGTCGCCGTCGAGTCGCCGGCACGCCGCCAGGCTGGATTCGTCGGTCACCTCGACGGTGGGCGGGTCGGCCAGCGGCTCCGGCGGGGGCAGGAGTTCGTCGGGCAGCAGCAGCCGGGTGCCGGCCACCGCCCGGGCCAGCTCGTCGCCGAGGGCCACCTGCCCGCCCTGCTCGGTCCGGTAGGACCCCCGGTCCAGTACCGCCACCGTCTCCTGGGCGATCGCCCTCAGCCGCCTACTCACCCCGCCATCCTGCTCGATCATCGACACCGCCACGACCGGGTTTCCACCCGGCCGCCCCGCCCGCCCCACCCGCCGCCCACCCCAACCCCCGGACCACGCCGGGCCGGCTGTGACGGGCTCTAACGAATTGTGGGCTGTTACTACCCCTCTAGGGCTAGTAACAGCCCACAATCCGGCGCGCCCTCCCGCCGGCGGCGGGCGGCGGTCCGTCAGGGCTGGCTGCGCGGCCCCTCCGGGTCGAGGCTGTCGATGAACTCGTGCGGTTGGTCCGCCTCGACACTGGTCCGGGCGGCCTTCGCCTCCGCCGTCATCTGCGTGGCAACCTTGTCGGTCGGTACACCCGCCTGGCGGGCGCCGTCGACCACCTCGGCGTACGCCTGGTCGGCGTAGGCGTGCGCGGTGGCGTACTGGTGGTTGGCCAGCGCCGCCTTGGCCCTGCCGAGTAGCCGGTCCGCCGCCGCCAACTCGTCCCGGGCCCGGTGCGACCGGGGCGAGTCGAGTACGTCCGCAGCGAGCCGGTTGGCCGCCTCGTTGTACGCGGCCGTCAGGAACCGGTCGCTGTTGTCGTGGTCGAACTGGCTGAAGTCCCAGTTCAGGTCGATGTAGCTCATCATCGAGTTGGTCTGGTCACCGGCGTTCACGAAGTAGAACTCGTCGGCCGGCCCGTAGTCCACTCCGGACGTGCTGTCGTAGCCGTCGTGCGGGTGGCTCATCCCGATGTGGTGCCCCACCTCGTGGATCAGCGTCGTGGTCAGCCCGTACCCGGCCGCGACGATCTCCGGCGAGATGAACCCGAAGACGTACGTCTGGGTGCCGTCGACGTAGTTGTCGTCGGCGAACCCGAGGGCGGGGGTGATGGTGCCCTCCGGTACCGCGTAGCTGAACATCGGCAGCTCGTAGTCGACCCGGCCCTGGTCGTCCTGGGTACGCGCCAGCTCCTTCTGGTTCTGGAGATAGAAGTTGGCGAAGCCGGGGAAGCCGGTCTCCGGATAGCAGGAGACGTCCTCCTCGACCGCCAGCCGGTAGCAGCGCTCGGCCTCGCCGGTGAACGGCAGGTCCTGGCTGTCGTAGTCGAGCCGGTTGCCCCAGCGCAGTTCGCGCAGCTCGGAGAGGAGCAGGTCCGGCTTGACGTACGTCTTCGAGGCGTCCACGCCCGGCCAGCCCTCGTAGACGTTGCTGTCCAGGTTGATCGAGCGCGGCGGCTCGGCCGTGGGCAGCTCCGCCGGATAGAGCGGCGAGCTGGTGAAGAGCAGGTTCAGCGCGACGTACCGGGTGATCAGGCCGAGGTCACCGGCGAGCTTGCCCGGCGCCCGGTAGCCACCGGCGGTGTATTCCCAGGTCGGCGGCATCCGGTAGTCCTCGACGCCGTTGCCGTCGAGGTCCGGGTCGTCCACGTTCCAGTTCGAGGTCCAGGACTCCGGGCCGGCCGACAGGTCGTGGAACCAGATCCGGTGGGTGGAGCCGAGTCCGTCCTCCTCGTCCCTGGCCGTGGTACCGCCCCAGGCGATGAGCTTGCGACTGTCCCGCTCGACACCGAAGTTGTATCCGGTGTCCGGGTCCGGCTCGTTGGTCTTGGTGTAGACGTGGAACCGGAAGTCGGACCGCCCGTACCAGTTGATGAAGAAGATGGTGTTCCGCCGGGTGTCCACCCCGGCCGGCGGGTTCTTCGCCAACCACCGCTCGACGCTCGGCGCGTCGATCTGATGATTCGAGGTGATGTCGAGGACGTTGCGCTGCTGCGCGTTGTATTCCGTCTGGAGCGAGGTCAACGGGGCCGGCCGGGACAGCCGCTTGAGTTCACCGAAGAACCGGTCCTCGTAGCGCCGGTCGGCGTAACTGATCCGGTAGTCGTACGTGTAGTGCAGGCCCAGCTTCTCCTGGACGCCGTAGGCGAGCCGGGACCGGACCACCGGCTCGTAGCCGCGCGGCAGTTCCGCCTGGTAGGCCGACCGGGACACCTGGTTCGACTCGTAGCCGAGGAACACCACGTTGACCGGTACCCGTTCGGTCAGCCGGGGCTGGCCGCCGGGATTGAGGTGGGGGTAACGCGCCGTCGCGGCCTGGCTCGCCGGTGCCAGTGACAGCGACAGCACGGTGAGCATCGCCGTGGCGGCTGCCATGGCGATGGTGCGTCTCGTTCTCATTCCTGACCTTCCGCCGTCCGAGGGGTCGACGCCCGCGCCGGACCCGGGGAGGCGGATGGTGAGCCCGTCCCCGAGCCCGGCGGGCTCGTCGTGGAACTTGCGTCGCCCGAGCGTACGTCCCCTGTGGATGGCAGGCCATCCGTCGGCGTCAGTTTTCTCCGGGCCCGGCGAGGTCCCCGCCCGGCGAGGGGTTCTACTCGACGAGGTCCTCCACCCGGTCACGTTCTAGCCGGTCAGGTTCTGCCCGGTCATGTTCTACCCGGTCACGTTCGACTCGGTGAGGTCGGTGAGGTCCTGTGCGGTGAGGCGCAGGTTGGCGGCGGCCATGTTCTCGGCCAGGTGCTCCGGCGAACCGGTGCCGGGGATGGCGAGCAGCACCGGTGAGACGGCGAGCAGCCAGGCCAGGGCCACCTGCGCCGGGGTCGCGCCGTGCCGGGCCGCGACCCGGCGGTACCGCTCCGGGTCGATCGGCCGGGTGCCGCCGCCGAGCGGGAAGAACGGCACGTACCCGGTGCCGGTCTCCGCGCACCTGGCCAGCAGCTCGGTGTCGTCCCGGTACTGGAGGTGGAAGTGGTTCTGCACCGCCACCACCGGCGCGATGGCGCTCGCCTCGGCGTACTGCGCCGGATCGACGTTGCTGACCCCGAGGTGCCGGATCAGCCCCTCCGCGCGGAGCGCCGCCAGCGCCTCGAAGCGCCGGGCGATCGACGTACCGCCGACCGGGCCGAGGCCGCCCACCCGGAGGTAGACCAGGTCGAGCCGGTCCAGCCCGAGCCGGCGCAGGTCCTCCTCGACCAGCCCGCGCAACTGGTCGGCGGTCGCCTCGCCGGAGGGCATGCCGGTGGCGTCCCGCAGCGGGCCGACCTTGGTCGCGATCACCAGGCCCGCCGGGTACGGCGCCAGCGCCTCCCGGATCAGCTCGTGGGCGTGCACCGTGCCGCGCCCGTAGAAGCCGGCCGTGTCGATGTGGTCGACGCCCAGCTCGACCGCGCGGCGCAGCACGGCGATGCCGGTCGCCGGATCCCGGGGCGGGCCGTGCAGGCTGTTCGCGGCGAGCCGCATCGCACCGAACCCGAGCCGGTTGATCCGCAGGTCGCCGCCGAGCAGAAAGGTGTCGGCGCTGGTGGGTGTGTCCGTCGTCATGCCCCGAGCCTCTGCCGCGCCGGCCTCCGCAGCCACCCCTGGCAGGAAGTGGCCAGTTCGCCGCCGCCCGGCAAGTTCGCCGCCACCAGCCGGTTGTCGGCGCTGCTCGGTCCGGGCCAGACTGGTCGGGTGGCGGACGAGCGGGTGATCACCGTACGCGGGGAGGACGAACTGGTCCGACGGGCCGGGCACCTCTTCGCGGGCGCCCGGACCGAGTTCGTCTGTGCCGCGACCGACCTGGAGACCTGGTCCCGGACCACCGCCCGGATGCGGGTGGCCAGCGTCGCCGGGCGCAACGTTCCGGCCGGCCTGACCGTGCGGAAGCTCTACACCCCCGCCGCGCTCGTCGTGGACGAGCAGCGCGCCCAACTGGCCAACGCCGTCGCCTCGGGAATCCGGGTACGCATCTGCGCGGCCCCGCTGCCGCACGAGACGATCGTCATCGACCGGAAGGTCATGATCCTGGCCGGTGCGGTACGCGGCGCGGACCGCGAGTTCACCGTGACCACCCTTCCGACCCTGATCGACGGCGTGTACGCGCTGTTCCAGGCCACCTGGGACGGGGCCGACGAGGTCGACGGCTGGTTGCGGGCGGACGCCCCTCGGCTCGACCCGACCGGCCGGACGGTGCTGCGCGCCCTCGCCTCCGGGCTCACCGACGAGGCTGCGGCGCGGCGGCTCGGCATGCCGCTGCGGACATACCGGCGGCGGGTGGCCGAGCTGCTGCGTGAGCTGGGTTCCGAGTCCCGGTTCCAGGCCGGTCTGCGCGCCGGCAACCTGGGCCTGAACCGCTGACCCGAGGCGCAGACGCCGGAGCCGGGCACTGCCGGTCGGCCCGCCGGTGGTGCCGAAACGGAAGGTCAGACCGTTGGCGAGGCCGAAGCGGAAGCTCTGACCGCCAGCGGCGCCGAAGCGGAGGGTCGGCCCGCCGGTGGTGCCGCAGCGGAAGGTCTGGTCACCGAGTCGGCCGGTGGTGCCGAAACGGCAGGTCTGAGCGCCGTCAGTTCGGGCTGCGTGGTGCGAGCATCGCCGCGACCGGCGTCTTCGCGAAGTCGGTGCTGCTGTCGTAGTCGGTGCTCCGGCTGACGTCGGCCCAGGCGGTGGCCTCCCGGGAACGGAACAGCGCCGACTCCTCGGCGAGGCGCAGCGCGTCGGAGCCGAGCAGCAGCCGCAGCGGCGGTACGGCGAGCCCGACGAGGTCGGCGATCACCCGGGCGGCCCGTTCCGGGTCGCCGGCCTGCTGACCGTCCATGTCCCGGCGCAGCGCGTGCAGCCGCCCGACGGTCTGCTGGTAGTCCTCGCCCACCTCGGCCAGCCCCATCGACGAGCCGCCCCAGTCGGTACGGAAGGCGCCGGGCTCGACGATGGTGACCCGGATGCCGAACGGCTTGACCTCGTTGTAGAGCACCTCGGAGAAGCCCTCGACGGCGAACTTCGCGGTCTGGTACGCGCCCAGCCCCGGCGTACCGCCGACCCGTCCGCCGATCGAGGAGAACTGGAGGAAGTGCCCGGAGCGGCGGGCCCGCAGGATCGGCAGGGCCGCCCGGGTGACGTTGACGACGCCGAAGAGGTTCGTCTCGACCTGCGCCCGGAAGTCCTCCTCCGGCGTCTCCTCGATCGGCGCGCTGTTGGCGTAGCCGGCGTTGTTGGCCACCACGTCCAGGCCGCCGAAGGTCTCCACCGCGGCCTGCACCGCCGCCCGCGCGGCGGCCGGGTCGGTGACGTCGAGGGCGTACGGGCGCACCTGGTCGCCGTACCGGGTGACGAAGTCGGCGAGCTGGTCGGGCTGCCGGGCGGTGGCGAGCAGGTTGTCGCCCCGGTCCAGCACCTCCTGGCTGAGCGCCCGGCCCAGGCCCCGGGAACTGCCGGTGATCAGCCACGTCTTGGCCATGCTGTCGATTCCCTTCGGCGCGGGTCGTCCGGGGGTGCCGCCCGACGGCTCCTCCCGGGCTCGACTCTGCTACGCCCGCCGCCACGGGCGCCGGAAAGCGGCCCGGCGCCACCCGTCCGGCTGATCCGCCGGACCCGTTCGGCCGGGTTCACCAGGCCCATGCCTCCGGGCCTGGGCCACCGGAGCCGACCGGCGGGAACAGCTCGTCCAGCCGGCCCAGGGTGCTGGCGTCGAGCGTGCTCTCCACCGCCCGCAGCGCCAGGTCGAGCTGGTCGGCCGACCTCGGACCGACGATCGGGGCGGTGACGCCGGGGCGGGACAGCAGCCAGGCCAGCGCGACGGTGGTCGGCTCCTCGCCCAGCTCGGCACAGAGCTTCTCGTACCCGGTCAGGGCCGCCCGGTGCGGCTCCACCCGGTCGGCGGCGTGCAGCACGGTCCGGCCGGGAACCCCGTCCCGGATCTTGCGGATCGCCCCGGAGAGCGCGCCGAAGTGCAGCGGGGAGTACGGCAGGATCCCGATGCCGAGGTCGATCGCCGCCGGCACCACCTCCAGCTCGACGTGCCGGGTGAGCAGGTTGTACTTGCACTGCTCGGAGACGAGGCCGAGGAAGTGCCGCCGGTCGGCGGCGGCCTGGGCGCGGGCCAGGTGCCAGCCGGCGAAGTTGGACGAGCCGACGTACCGGATCTTGCCCTGGATCACCAGGGTCTCCATCGCCTGCCAGATCTCCTCCCAGGGCGTCTCCCGCTGCACGTGGTGCATCTGGTAGAGGTCGATCCAGTCGGTGCCGAGCCGGCGCAGCGACGCGTCGCAGGCGGCGACGATGTGCCGGGCGGAGAGACCGCCGTCGTTGGGCCAGTCGCTCATGGGGGCGTAGACCTTGGTGGCGAGGACGATCCGGTCCCGCCGGCCGATCCTGCCGAACCACCGGCCGATGAACTGCTCGCTGAGGCCGTCGCCGTCCTCCCGGCCGTACATGTTGGCGGTGTCGACGAAGTTGATCCCCTCGTCGTACGCCCGGTCCAGGACGAGGTGGCTCTCCGCCTCGTCGAGCTGCCAGCCGAAGTTCATGGTGCCGAGGCAGACCCGGCTGACGGTCAGGCCGGTCCGGCCGAGGTGGGTGTATTCCATGCCCGGACGGTAGGTCGCGGATCCGGGTACTCGGGAGCCGTTCGAGCGTGCTCGAATCTGACCTTGGTCGACCTCCCCGTTGCGCGTTCTGCCGCCGACAGGTGAGGGCCGGGGCGCGGGCGGCGCGCTGTCCAGGTCGGGCGAGGTTAAATGGCAGCATGCTCCGGATCGAGTTCGCCCCGGCCGACCTGGTGCGGCTCAGGTTCGCGCACTCGCCGATGGTCGAGGTGGTGACCAGCCTCTTCGTGCTCGACCGGCCGTCCAGATTCTGGATGTACGCCGGCTGGCGGGACAGCGTACTGCCGGCGCTGGCCGACGCCCCGCTGCGTACCCTCCGGGCGCTGGCCGCCGCGCCGACCTGCCAGGTGCCGGACTTCCTCACCCCGGTACCGGCCGGCGCCCGTCCCACCCTGGACGAGGAGCTGCGGGTGATCGCGGAGACTCCACCGGGCGTGGTCGCCGCGGAGGTGCACCGGGCCTGGGCGGGGCATCCGGCGCCGCCGGAGATCGTCCGGTTCGGCACCGACCCGGCCGGCGGGCTGACCGAGCTGGTCCGGGAGATCCGGCGGTACTTCGCGTTGGCGATCGCGCCGGTCTGGCCCCGGCTGCGGGCCGCCGCGGAGGGTGAGATCGCGCACCGGGCGCTGACCGCCGCCGAGCGCGGCCCCCGGGCGCTGCTGCGTGGCCTGCACCCGAAACTGGACTGGGACGGTACGGCGCTGCTGCTCGGTTCGGCCAAGGAGCGGCGGTGGAGCCTGGACGGGCACCCGCTGGCCCTGCTGCCGGCCGGGTTCGCCGGCCCGATGGTCTACCCGGTCACCGACACGCCGACCGGTCGGGCGCTCTGGTATCCGCCCCGGGGGTACGGCCGGCTCTGGGCGACGCCGGTGCCCCGGAGGCCGGCCGCCGACGTGGCTGCGCCGGCCGGACCCGGTGCCACGGTGGGACCAGATGCACTGGTCGAGCCGCCTCCGCCGGCCCTCGCCGCGCTGCTCGGCCCGACCCGGGCGGCGGTGCTGACCCTGCTGGCGGTGCCGCACAGCACCGGCGAGGTGGCCGACGCCCTGCGGCTGGCCCCGGCCACCGCCTCGCACCACCTGACCACGCTGCGGGACGCCGGCCTGGTGGTCGGCGAGCGGGTCGGCCGGCGACTGCGCTATCTGCGTACCGGGCTGGGGGAGCAGCTCGGCGGCGGGGCGGGTGCGCTGCCGAGCGAGCGGCCGTAGCGACCAGCGAAAGCGTGTAGCGGGAGCGGGTAGCGAGTCGGCCCGGTCGGGCCGGAGTGAGCCGCGTCGGTCGGGCCGGAGTGAGCCGCGTCGGTCAGGTCAGGGTGGCTCGGACCACCGTGCCCGGCTCGGGTCCCGCCTCGGCGACCACCCGGCCGACCCGGTCCCAGATCCTCGACCGTCCGGCGGCGTCGGTGTAGCCGGCACCGGTGGAGCCGGCGAAGCTGGCGGTCGCCACCCAGACCCCGTGGGTGGCCGCGACCCGACGGGCCCGCTCGTCCTGCACACCCCACTCCGCCGCCGAGTCCAGCACGCCCGCGACGTACCCGTCGATGCCGAGCGCGGCGGTGTCGGCCGCGTGCCGGGGTATCCCGGTGTCCTTGCAGACCGCGAGCCCGAGCCGCCAGCCGGCCAGCTCGACCACCGCCGGGGCGTGGCCCGGGGCGAAGTGCTCCGGCTCCGCCCCGCCCAGCCACATCTTCCGGTACGCCACCCGGGCGCCGCCGCCCTGCACGGCCAGGACGCCGATGTGCGGCCGTCCGGTGTCGCCGGGGACCGGGGCGCCGACCAGCGCCAGCGAGCCGGTCTCGGCGCAGGCCGCCACGATCGGGGCGAGGCGTGGGTCGTCGGCGTCGACCGGGGCGGCGTCGAACTCGTAGCCGGTGAGCGACATCTCGGGAAAGACCACCACCCGGGCCCGGGCTGACCGGACCGCCTCGGCGTGGCTCCGGGCGTTCGCCACCACGTCGTACGCCAGGCAGGGCGGCTGGGCGACGGCGATGGTCAGCGGTTCTCGCACGCGCCCGATCGTAGCCCCGCCGCCCGCCCAGCACACCCGGTCGGACCAGAGACGACCTTGTCAGACCAGAGTGGACCTCTCGACCCCGGCGGTGACCGGGGTGGCCGCCTCGGGGCGTTCCAGGGCGACCCGGGGCAGCAGGCGGCCCAGCCAGGACGGCAGCCACCAGGCGCGGGCGCCGAAGAGCTGCATCACGGCCGGGAGGATCAGGCAGCGGATGACGAAACCGTCCACGAAGATCGCGACCGCCAGGCCGAGCCCGAACTGTTGCAGCATCCGGCCCGGGTCGAAGAGGAAGGCACTGAAGACCACGATCATGATCGCGGCGGCGGCCGTCACCACCCGTCCGGTGGTGGCCAGGCCCTCCCGGATCGCGCCCGGGGCGTCCCGGTGCCGTTCCCAGTACTCGTGCATCCGGGACACCAGGAAGACCTCGTAGTCCATCGAGAGCCCGAAGACGATTGCGAAGATCAGTACGGGTACGAACGCCTCGACGGGACCGGGCTGGACGCCCAGGTTGCCGTACTGGAAGACGTAGGTGATCACACCGAGGGCGCTGGCCACGCTGAGCAGGTTGAGCACCGCCGCCTTGACCGGGATGAGCAGGGACCGGAAGACGAGTACCAGCAGCAGTGCGGAGAGGCCCACCACCACGACCACGAAGAGCGGCAGTCGCTCCTCGATCGCGTCGGCGAAGTCGACCGCCGCCGCCGTACCGCCGGTGATCGAGACCGGGGCGCCGGTGCTCCGCTCGACCGGTGGCAACACCTCGGTACGCAGCCGCTCCACCAGGTCCATCGTCGCCGCGTCCTGCGGGGCGGAGTTGGGGAAGAGCAGCAGGGTGTGCAGTTGCCCGTCGGGTGCCGGGAACGGCGGGGTCACCGAGGCGACTCCGGCGACTCCGGCCAGTGCGCCGCCCACCTCGGTCGCGGCCGGCTGGCCACCCTCGACGACCACCACCAGTGGACCGTTCTGCCCCGGGCCGAACCCGGTCGAGATCAGGTCGTACGCCTGCCGACTGGTCGAGGTCGGCGCGTCGCTGCCGGCGTCGGCGAAGCCCAGCCGCATGTCCAGGGCCGGCACCGCGAGCAGCACCAGCAGCGCCGTGGGGAGCAGCAGGGCCAACCAGGGCCGGCGCTGCACGAACCCGGACCAGCGCCGCCACACCGCGCCCTCGGCCCGCTTCGCCCGCGCCGCGCGGCGCCGGATCGCACGCTCGACCCGACCGCCGACGATGGCCAGCAGCGCCGGGAGCAGGGTGAGCGAGGCGAGCATCGTGACCAGCACCGTCAGCGCCACCGCCACGGCCACGCCCTGGAGCGAGCCGAGGCCGAGCACGACGAGGCCGAGCAGGGCGATCACCACCGTGCAGGCGGCGAAGAAGACGGTACGACCGGCGCTGTCCAGGGCGATCCGGGTGGCGGTGGCCCGGTCGGCGCCGTGCAGCAGCTCCGACCGGAAGCGGGAGAAGACCAGTAGCGCGTAGTCGATGCCGACGCCGAGCCCGACCAGGGCCATCAGCGGGGCGGTGTAGTCGGCGACCGTCGCCACGTGCGAGGCGATCGCGACCAGGCTGAGCGTACTGCCGACGGCGAAGATCGCGATCCCGATCGGCAGCGCGGCGGCGAGCAGGGAACCGAAGAGGATCACCAGGATGACCAGGGCGGCCAGCAGGCCGGCGCCCTCCGCCGCGCCACCCTCGCTCTCCTGGGCGGCCCGCACCGGGTCACCGGCCAACTCCACCCGCAGCCCGTCCCCGGCCGCCGCCTGCGCGGTCTCGATGACGCCCCGTACGTCCTCGGCCGGCACCTCCTCGCTGGGCTTGTCGAGGGTGACCGTGGCGTACCCGATGGTGCCGTCGGCGGAGACGGCGCGCTGGTCGTCGTACGGGCTGGTCAGCTCGGCCACCGAGGCCATCCCGCGTACCTGGCCGAGCATCGGCTCGACGCGTTGCCGGACCTCGGCGGTGCCGATCCCGCCCGGGTGGTGCAGGACGATCTGGAGGCTGCCCGCCGTCTGCCGCGAGCCGTGCTCCCGGAGCGTGTCCGTGGCGGCCTGGGACTCGGTGCCGGGCAGCGAGTGGTCGTTGTGGTAGTCCGTCCCGATCGCCTGGGCCGCCACGGCGAGACCGACCAGCACGACGACCCAGGTCAGCAGCGCGACCCACCGCCGCCGGTACGCCCACCCGGCCACCCGGGCGAAGAAGCCGGCCTGGGGCGGCCCGTCCCGGCCCGTCCGAGCCGGCACGTCGCCGTCGGGCCACCCGCCCTCGGGCCGCTCGGCAGGAGTTGATTCGGTCGGCATTGTCGGATCTCCTCGCGTTCTCGGGTCCGCCCGCCGGTCGCTCCGCAGCGCGCTCGTCGACGGGTTAGCAATCTACATGTAGCATAACTACATAAGCGAAGACGGCTCGGCCGGCGGCACCGAAGGGGGCTTGGCGGGTGATGGTTGGGCAGGTGGCCGTGCTGTCCAACGTGGACGAATCAGGGGTTACCCGGGTGTGCGAGGTCTCAGTGGGAGCCTGGGGTCAGCGGGCGGTCGTCGCCGCGCGGGCCGTCGTGAGGCAGCGTGCGCCGTTCAGCGCCACGAGCAGCATCGGCAGGATCAGGACGACCAGTGCGATCGGCAACCGGGCCAGGGCCATCGGGCCGGTTGCCGGGCTGAAGAGCGCGAGCATCAGGCCGATCGGGCTGAAGGTGGCCGCCGCGGTGAAGGCGAAGATCCCGGTGAGCCGGATGACCCGGGGGTTTGCGCCGAGTCGACGTACCCCGGTGCCGGAGGCCCAGACGGCGAGCAGTGCGACGACCACGGCCAGCGTCCCCAGCCGGCTCACCAGCATGTCGAGGACCCCGGCCAGCCCGGGCAGCGGATCCGGCTCGGCCGCCTGCCAGGAGACCAGGTGCCAGATCGGCGGCTGCACGATGAGGCTGGCGAAGGCCAGCAGTGCCGTCCGCCGGCCCTGGGCCAGGGCGAGTTCGGCCTGATATCCGGGGGCGATCCGGGAAACCTCACCGAAGTCGTCGACCGCGCGTCGGGCGGCGACCTCGGGCGTCAGGCCGAGATCCACGTACGCCTCGGTCGCGTCGACCAGGCTGTCCCGGGCCTCCCGGAGCAGACCGGTCTTGACCCGCCGCGGCCCTCGCAGGGCACGGTCGAGTTCGGCGAGGTATCCGTCTATCGCAGCGGCCACGGCTCACTTTCTCTGGGCACCGGTGCCCCAGTATGCCGGGCTCGGCCCGCCGGGCGGAACGCACTCGACCCCGAGATTCCCCTGAGCCGCACCCGACGGGCTGAGTCTTTCACCGGTACGGCGCTCGACCGTGCGGGAGTACCACCCCGCACGGTCGAGCACATCCCGAGCGGCTTCCCAGCCGACCCCGCCCTCGCCCACTCGGGGTCGAGGATTGCGTCGCCCCGCACCCCGGCCCGTCGGCACCCGGGGGTGCGGGGCCGTGGTTACCCGATACGAGACGAGGCGATGAGCACGGGCCAGTTGCTCGGTTCGTGAGGCCGGGTCGAAATCCTTCCTGACGTTCTTCGGGCATCAAGATGCCCCGCCGGCAACGCCGGCGGGGCGGTGGTGTTCGCGTTGTCACGTTGGTGTTCAGCTGGTCGGGGTGCTCATTCCGCGGTGACTTCGGTGACGGTGGCCCGTGGCGCTGGACTCGTCGACGACGGGGACTTGTCTGATCACAGTGTCGGGGGCAGGTCCAGCCATGGTTTGTCGGTGGCGTCGAATCCGGTGAGCTCGGCGATCTTCCCGTCGACGATGTGCAGGACCGCGATGTTGAACAACCGGTACTCCGGGTCGTCAGGGGTGCGGAGGTACAGCGCGGCGGCGGGCATGCGGTTGACCGTCGTGGCGATACAGCGCCAGTCGTCGTAGCCGGGCTGGAAGAGTCCACCGGAGACCCAGCCGTCCACCGCGTCCTTGGCCGTGATGACCGAGGTGCCCGCCTCGGGCAGCATCACGAAGCGCAGGTCGTCGCGGAGCAGGGACATCAGCCGGTCGAGGTCGTTGCGCTCATGGGCGTCGATGTACGACTTCACCACGCCGCGCTCGTCGTTCGACAGCTCGTGGGCGGCGGGGCTGCGCCAGTCGAGGCGGCGGTCGGGCAGCTGCTCGCGCATCGTCACGCGCGCCCGCTGCAGTGCGCTGGTCACCGATGCGATGGTCAGCTCGAGGGCGTCGGCGGCCTTCGACGCCGGCCAGCCGACGACGTCGCGCAGGATGAACACCGCCCGCTGCCGCGGCGGCAGGTGCTGGACGGCGACGATGAACGCCAGCTCGATCGTCTCCCGCGCCACCACCGATTCCTGCGGGTCCTCGGGGAGCATCCGGTCGGGGTACGGCTGCAGGTACAGCACCTCGGAGCCGGAGTCCGACAGCCCGGACGGTACGGGTGTGCGGTCATTGCGCTTCGCCAGGAAGTCGAGGCAGACGTTCGTCGCGATCCGGTACAGCCAGGTCCGCAGGGCCGCGTGGCCCTTGAACGACTCCCGTTTGTTCCACGCTCGCAGGAACGTCTCCTGCGTCATGTCCTGGGCGTCCTCGTAGTTCGCAAGCATCCGGTAGCAGTGCACCTGAAGCTCACGCCGGTGGCGCTCCGTGATGAGCGCAAACCGCGCCGTATCGCCTGAGCGAACCACCGCGATGAACGTGGCCTCGTCAGCGCCCAGCGGTCTAGCGTCGGTCATGGTCACCAATCCTTCCACCGGTGCGAGGGGGCTAACAGAACCGACGACGTGGCGGAAGAATTCTGATCGGTGAAGCCGCTGACACCGGGCCGTTCGTCAGGGCGGATGGGTCGGGTCGACCCAGGGTAGGTGCTCCAGGTCAGACACAGGCCGCCGTGGTACCCGATGAACACCTCGTCCAGGACCCACACGACTGACCGGCCCGAACTTCGGCACGTATTCGGCACAGACACCCGCCAACGGTCGATGACGGCCGGACGCAGCCGGACACACGAAGAACGCCCCTGACCGGATTCCGCCTGGTCAGGGGCGTTTCTGTGCTGGTCGTCAAAGGTGCCCCCGGCAGGATTCGAACCTGCGCTCCCGCCTCCGGAGGGCGGTGCTCTATCCCCTGAGCTACGGGGGCTCAGCGACCCAGGAAGAGTAGCAGGCACGGCCGCCGGGGCACGAATCGGTATCCGTCGGGTCGGTGCCGCCGGACGTACCAGGGAAGACGGTCGCTACCGGCCGCAGCTCGGGAGTGGGTGGAGCACGATTCGGGGTGGCAGCCGGCGGGGCCATTCGGCCCGGGTCCAGGAGCCGTCGACCACGACGTGTACGGCCTCCCCCTCCGCCCCGCTGAGCCGAAGCAGGAAGTCCCGGGGGAGGGGCGGGTCGACGTTCGGGGTGGTGATGAGGAACCGCACCCGGCCGCGTACGGAGACGGCGGAGAGGACGTCGGCGGCGGGTACCACTCCGTGCAGCCGGGTCCGGCCGATCCAGCACAACTCGGCCCGGTGCTCCTGGGCGGAGCGCACGATCGCCGGATACTCCCGTTCCACCCAGAGGGCCACCGCGTCGACGCAGAGCCCGCAGGCCCGGTCGGTGGGCTGGCGGGGGCCGAGGCCCCAGGCCCGGAGGTAGCCGCCGACCTCGCTGGTGTCGACCGGCAGACCGTACCGGTGGTGTACGAGGCTGGCGACGCTCTGCCGGGTCCAGAGTTCGTCGTCCAGCCCCAACTGGTCGGGGTAGCTTCCGCGCAGCGTCTCGATCAGTTCCAGTTCCTGGTCGCGGCTGAGCGTCCCCGCCTCGCCGGACCGCTGTCCCCGCCGGACGGCCGCGACCGCGCCGTCCCCGCCGATCGTGTGCCGACGGCACCAGCTGGTGACCGACCGACGTCCGTCCCGGAGAGCAACCGTCATGTCTTGGACAACGACCGCAGATCCCGACTGGTCACGTTATGTGTGGAGAAAGCTTGTCAAAGCGGGCAAGTAGCCGAAGTCGGACTGTAAGGGAAACATCTGGCATCGCGTACCCCGCTCCGAAACCCACTCCGAAACGGAACCGGCGGCCGTCCCGTGGGACGGCCGCCGGACCAGGCGTTACGGGTGAGTCCGGGTCAGCGGGTGCCGATCCTGCCCTGGAGGGTCTGGATCAGCTGGATCTCCTTCTTCTGCCCGGCGACCATGGACTTGGCCAGCTCGGTCACCTGCTCGTCGTCGGAGAGCTCCAGGACGCCCTCCGCCATGTGGATGCCGCCGAGGTGATGGTCGAGCATCAGTTGCAGGAAGAGCGCGTCGAAGTCGCGGCCGGTGGCGGCGCGCAACTCGGCCCGCTGGGCGTCGGTGGCCATGCCGGGCATCAGCCCGTTCTTGATCGTGCCCGCGCCGTCCGGCATCCAGGCCATCCGGGGCTGCCGGCCGGTCGGGCTCAGGTCCCACTGCTTGAGCCAGGTCTGCATGATGCCGATCTGGGCCTGCTGGGTGAGCGCGATGTCCGCGGCCAGGGTACGCACGTCGGGGTCGGTGGTCTTCTCGTGGGCGAGGATCGACATCTCGACCGCCTGGGCGTGGTGCGACGACATGTCCCGGGCGAACCCGGCCTCGGGCGAGCCGTCCCCGGGCCGGAGCAGGCCGGGGGCGAGCAGCCCGCCGGCGAACCCGAGTAGCAGACCCAGCAGGATGGCGAGGGCCAGCGGGGCGGTGCCGGCGGCCCATCTACCCGAGCCACGGCCGGCGACCTCGTCGTCCGCTGGCACGGCGGCGGTCGCCACCGTCCCCGGTTCGGTGGCCACGCTGATCATCCGCCCGCCGGAGGCACAGGCTGCTGCTGGTCACCCGGGACGTTGTCCCGCGGCGTCGTACCGGTGGCGGTGATGCCGCCGGAGCAGGGGGCGCCCGGCTCCATGCTGGCGTTCTGCCGCAGTGCCTCGACGAAGTCGTCGATCCGGCCGTCGGTGGCGCTGTCGAGCTTGAGCTGGTAGCCCCAGGCCTGGATCGAGATCGCCCGGTCGAGGTTCTGCACCGGGCTCATCAGCATGTACTCGTTGCCCCGGACCTTGCCGGCCAACTGCTCCACCTGGTCGGCCGGCAGGTCGGACTTGTAGGTGACCCAGACCGCGCCGTGCTCCAGGCTGTGTACCGCGTGCTCGTTGGCGATCGGTGCGTCGTAGACGTCGCCCATGCAGTTCTGCCAGGCGTTGTTGTGCGAGCTGCCGACCGGCGGGTTGACCTTGTAGGTCTGCGGGCCGGGCTCGTGCGAGTTCTTGCCGGGGAACGGCTCCACCACCGAGGGGTCGCTCTCCCGGAAGTTCACGATCCCGTCGATCGCGGCGGCCTTGTCCTCCCACTTCTTGCCGTTCTGGACCACCGCGTACGCGCCGTACCCGATGATGGCGACGGCGACGACGCCGACCGCGACGAAGAGGCCGATGGAGCCCCACGAGCGGCCCTGGCTGACCTTGACCGGGGTGACCGGACGGCGCTGCTGGGGCTTCTTCCCACCCGCGCCCGCGCCCCCGCTCCCGCCGCCACGGCCGGCCGGCACCCGGGCGCCGGAACCGGACTTACCGGTGGAGCCGGACTTGCCGGTGGACGCGGACTTGGCGGTGGAGCCGGACTTGGCGGCCGTCCCCGCGGGCTTGGCCCCGGCCCCCTTCTCACCCTCGGCGGGCTTACCGCCGGCCGGCGCCTTCTTGCCGGTGCTGACCACGGACGGACGGCGTTGTTCGCCGCCCGAGGTGCTGATGCTCATGGTCCCTCGTCAGGTCGGTCGGTCAGGGGATGGCGGGCCGCACACGCGCAGGGTCGCCACCGAGTGACCGAGTCTACCCCCGCTAGCATGGTTCGGTGACTCCCGCCAACCTCGCCGAGGCCGTTCTCGCCGCCGCCCACGCCGTCTTCGACCGGCGTGGTCTGGATCACTCGGTACTGCCCGAGTCCGTGCCGCTGGAGCGACCCCGGAACCCCGAGCACGGCGACTACGCCTCCACGATCGCGTTGCAGTTGAGCAAGCGGGTCGGGCTGCCGCCCCGGGAACTGGCCGCCGCCCTCGCCGAGGAACTGGCCCGGACCCCGGGGATCAAGTCGGTCGACATCGCCGGGCCCGGCTTCCTCAACCTCCGGCTCGACCCGGCCGCCGCCGGCCAGCTCGCCCGCGAGGTGGTCCAGGCCGGTCAGGCGTACGGGCGGAGTGAGCGGCTCACCGGGCAGCGGGTCGACCTGGAGTTCGTCTCGGCCAACCCGACCGGCCCGATCCACCTCGGGCACACCCGCTGGGCGGCGGTCGGCGACTCGCTGCGCCGGATCCTCGCCGCCGCCGGTGCCGAGGTGACCAGCGAGCACTACGTCAACGACGCGGGCGCCCAGATCGACCGGTTCGGCCAGTCGCTGTACGCGGCGGCGAAGGGCGAGCCGACCCCCGAGGAGGGGTACGCCGGCGAGTACGTCAGCGAGATCGCCGAGCGGATCGTCGCCGAGCGCCCCGATCTGCGCGACCTGCCGGCCGAGGCGGCGGTGCCGGTCTTCCGGGACCGGGGCTACCAGCTCATGCTGGACGAGATGCGGGCCAGCCTGGAGCGGTTCGGCGTGCACTTCGACGTCTGGTTCTCCGAGCGCACCCTGCACAGCAGCGGCGCCATCGAGCACGCCCTGGGCCGGCTGCGCGAGCAGGGTCACGTCTACGACGCCGACGGCGCCATCTGGCTGCGTACCACCGACTTCGGTGACGACAAGGACCGGGTGCTGATCCGGAGCAACGGCGAGCTGACCTACTTCGCCGCCGACTCGGCGTACTACATCGACAAGCGGGAGCGCGGCTTCGACAAGTGCGTCTACCTGCTCGGCGCCGACCACCACGGCTACGTCAACCGGCTCCGGGCGATCGCCGCCTGCGCCGGGGACGACCCCGACTTCAACATCGAGATTCTGATCGGCCAGCTCGTCAACCTGGTCCGGGACGGCCAGCCGGTCCGGCTCTCCAAGCGGGCCGGCAACATCATCACGCTGGACGAGATCGTCGACGCGGTCGGCGTGGACGCGGCCCGCTACTCGCTGGCCCGCTCCTCGACCGATTCGCCGCTGACCCTGGACATCGACGAGATCACCAAGAACTCGAACGACAACCCGGTGCACTACGTCCGGTACGCGCACGCCCGGATCGCCTCGCTGCTGCGCCGCGCCGTCGACCTCGGGATCAGCCGGGGCGACGCCTTCGACCCGGGGCTACTCAGCCACGAGAAGGAGAACGACCTCCTCAAGTCGCTGGGCGAGTTCCCCGGGGTGGTGGCCACCGCGGCCGAACTGCGCGAACCGCACCGGATCGCCCGCTACCTTGAGGAGTTGGCCGGCTCGTACCACCGGTTCAACGACGCCTGCCAGGTGCTGCCGCTCGGCCGCCAGCCGGTGTCGGAGCAGCTCACCCAGGCCCGGCTCTGGCTGGTCGAGGCGACCCGGATCGTCCTGGCCAACGGCCTGGCGCTGCTCGGCGTCTCCGCCCCGGAGCAGATGTGACCGGAGCAGATGTGAGCCGGGCAGATGTGAGCCGTTCCCGGCTCCCGGAGTAGTGGGCCGGTCGGTGGCACGCGGGTAGCGAAGGGACGACGACACGATGCGCGCTCACGAAGCGGGGGCACTGCACGGCGACCTCGGGGTCCGGGGGCCGGCCTGGCTGCGTACCCCGGAGGACGTCAACACGCTGGTGCCGCAACTGTGGCCGCGCAACGTGGCGCGGGACGCCGACGGCGCCCTGGTGGTAGCCGGCGTCGGCGTCCGCGAACTGGCGGCGGAGTTCGGCAGCCCGGCCTACGTGCTCGACGAGGACGACCTGCGGTCCCGCTGCCGGGACTTCCGGGCCGCCTTCCCGGACCAGGACATCTACTACGCCGGCAAGGCGTTCATCTGCCGCGCCGTGGTGCGGATCATCGCCGAGGAGGGCCTGCACCTGGACGTCTGCTCCGGCGGGGAGCTGGCGGTGGCGCTGGCCGCCGGCATGCCGGCCGAGCGGATCGGCTTCCACGGCAACAACAAGTCCCCGGCCGAGCTGGCCCGGGCCGTCGACGCCGGGGTGGGCCGGATCGTCGTCGACTCGTTCCACGAGATCGACCGGCTGACCGCGCTGGCCCGGGACCGGGGCGTCCGCCCCGAGGTGCTGGTCCGGGTCACCGTCGGCGTCGAGGCGCACACCCACGAGTTCATCGCCACCGCGCACGAGGACCAGAAGTTCGGCTTCTCGCTGGCCGGCGGGGCGGCGGCCGCCGCCGCGTTCCGGATTCTCGACGAGGACGTACTCGAACTGCGCGGGCTGCACTCGCACATCGGTTCGCAGATCTTCGACACCAGCGGCTTCGAGGTGGCCGCCCGGCGGATCCTCGGCCTCCAGGCGCAGATCCGGGACGCCCGTGGGGTGGAGCTGCCGGAGTTGGACCTCGGCGGTGGCTTCGGCATCGCGTACACCACCCAGGACGATCCGTCGCCGCCGCACGACCTGGCGAAGCGGCTCAACAAGATCGTGGACGGGGAGTGCGAGGGGCTGCGGCTGGCCGTACCCCGGCTCTCGATCGAGCCCGGTCGGGCGATCATCGGTCCGGCCGTCTTCACCCTCTACGAGGTCGGCACGGTCAAGGACGTGGACGGGATCCGGACGTACGTCAGCGTGGACGGCGGGATGAGCGACAACATCCGTACCGCGCTCTACGGGGCGTCGTACTCGGCGACCGTCGCCTCCCGGCGGTCGACCGCCGAGCCGATCCTGGCCCGGGTGGTGGGAAAGCATTGCGAGGCTGGGGATGTGGTGGTGAAGGATGAATTCCTGCCCGCCGACGTGCAGCCCGGAGATCTTCTCGCCGTGCCCGGAACGGGCGCCTACTGCCGGAGCATGGCCAGCAACTACAACCATGTTCCCCGGCCGCCCGTCGTGGCGGTCCGGGACGGGCGCGCGCGGGTGATCGTCCGGCGGGAGACCGAAGACGATCTGCTCGCATTGGATGTGGCATGACGACACCAGTCCGTCTGGCTCTGCTCGGTTGCGGCACCGTCGGCGCGGAGGTGGTACGCCTGCTGCACGAGCAGGCCGCCGACCTGACCGCACGAGTCGGTGCGCCGTTGGAGATCGCCGGCATCGCCGTACGCCGGCTCGGCCGGGACCGGGGTGAGCTGCCGGTCGACCCGGCGCTGTTCACCACCGACGCGCTCGGCCTGGTCAAACGGGACGACGTCGACCTGGTGATCGAGGTCGTCGGCGGGATCGAGCCGGCCCGGAGCTGGCTGGTCGAGGCGTTGCGGGCCGGCAAGAGCGTGGTCACCGCCAACAAGGCGCTGCTGGCCGAGGACGGCGGGGCGCTGCACGACGCGGCGGCCGAGGGCGGGGCCGACCTCTACTACGAGGCGGCGGTGGCCGGGGCCATCCCGCTGCTCCGCTCGCTGCGCGAGTCGCTGCACGGCGACTCGATCACCCGGGTCACCGGCATCGTCAACGGCACCACCAACTTCATCCTCTCCGCGATGGACGCCACCGGCGCCGGCTTCACCGAGGCGCTGGACGAGGCGACCGAGCTGGGCTACGCGGAGGCCGACCCGACCGCCGACGTGGAGGGCTTCGACGCCGCCGCGAAGGCGGCCATCCTGGCCTCGCTGGCCTTCCACACCCGGGTCACCGCCGCGCACGTGCACCGGGAGGGGATCACCGAGGTCACCGCCGCCGACGTGGCCAGCGCCAAGGCGATGGGCTGCACCATCAAGCTGCTCTGCATCGCCTCCCGGGGGCCGGACTCCAGCGGCGCCGAGTCGGTCAGCGTTCGGGTGCACCCGGCGATGATCCCGGTCGGCCACCCGCTGGCCAGCGTCGGCGACGCCTTCAACGCGGTCTTCGTCGAGGCCGACGCCGCCGGGGAGCTGATGTTCTACGGGCGCGGCGCCGGGGGCGCGCCGACCGCGAGCGCCGTACTCGGCGACATCGTCGCGGCGGCCCGCAACCACCTGGCCGGGGTACGCGCACCCAGCGAGTCGGCGTACGCGGCGCTGCCGATCCGGCCGATGGGTGAGGCGGTCACCCGCTACCACATCAGCCTCGACGTGGCCGACCGGCCGGGCGTACTCGCGGCGGTCGCCGGAGTCTTCGCCCGGCACGACGTGTCGATCGCCACGGTCCGACAGGCCCCCGCGCCGACGGGTCCGGCGGACGGGGCGACCGGACCGGTGGGCCGGGGCGGCGACGCGATCCTGGTGATCGTCACCCACACCGCACCGGACGCCGCGCTCGCCGCCACCGTCGACGAACTGCGCCGACTCGACATCGTCCGGTCGATCGCCAGCGTGCTCCGGGTCGAGGGCGGCGACCGCTAGTCGGCGTACTGCCTGATCGACCCCCGTCCCGCCAGATGGTTAGCGGGTGGTGCGCGAGCAGCGGATCGGCGACCCTGGGTCACCGTGGAGGAGGTGTCCGCCGCCGACGGGCCGGCGGGACCGCGACGCGAGGAGAGCGAGATGTGGCGGGGCTTGATCGAGGCGTACCGGGATCGGCTGCCGGTCAGCGAGGCCACCCCGGTGATCACCCTCAACGAGGGGAACACCCCGCTGCTGCCCGCTCCGGTGCTCTCCGCACGGCTCGGCTGTGACGTCTATCTCAAGGTCGAGGGCGCCAACCCGACCGGCTCGTTCAAGGACCGGGGGATGACGCTGGCGGTCTCCCGGGCGGTCGAGGCCGGCAACAAGGCGATCATCTGCGCCTCCACCGGCAACACCAGCGCCTCGGCGGCGGCGTACGCGGCCCGGGCCGGGCTGACCTGCGCCGTGCTGGTGCCGCAGGGCAAGATCGCGCTGGGCAAGATGGCCCAGGCGCTGGTGCACGGCGCCAAGCTGCTCCAGCTCAACGGCAACTTCGACGACTGCCTGGCGCTCGCCGCCAAGCTGGCCATGGACTACCCGGTGGCCCTGGTCAACTCGGTCAACATCGACCGGCTGCACGGCCAGAAGACCGCCGCGTTCGAGATCGTCTCGGCGCTCGGCGACGCCCCCGACATCCACTGCCTGCCGGTCGGCAACGCCGGCAACATCACCGCGTACTGGATGGGCTACTCGGAGGAGACCGAGGCCGGCAACGCCACCCGCCGCCCGAGGATGTACGGCTTCCAGGCCGCCGGCGCCGCCCCGATCGTCACCGGCGAGGCGGTCCGCGAACCGTCCACCATCGCCACCGCGATCCGGATCGGCAACCCGGCGAGCTGGACGAAGGCGGTGGACGCCCGGGACGCCTCCGGCGGGCTGATCTCGGCGGTGACCGATCGGGAGATCCTCTCGGCATACCGGCTGCTCGCCCGTGAGGTGGGTGTCTTCGTCGAGCTGGCCAGCGCGGCCAGCGTCGCCGGGCTGCTGCAACAGGCCGCCGAGGGGCGGGTGCCGAGCGGCTCCACCGTGGTCTGCACCGTCACCGGGCACGGCCTCAAGGACCCGGAGTGGGCGATCTCCACCGCACCCTCGCCGATCACCATCCGCAACGACGTGCCGACCGCCGCCCGCGCCCTCGACCTGGCCTGAGCCCGGTCCGGGCCGCACTGCCGCCCTGCCGCACTGCCGGCCGGCACCGGACAAGCCCCGCCCGTCGAACATCGGACAAGCCCCGCCGGTCCGGCATCGGACAAGTCCCGCCCGTCCGTCCGGCCGGCACCGGACAAGTCCCGCCCGTCGGGCACCGGACAAGTCCCGTCCGGCACGCACCGGGCACGGTGGAGCTGCCGCCCCGGGCACGGTGGAGCTGCTGAGAGGCGGCTGAGTCGGAGTTGTCGCCGGGGCCGGTCAACCCGCACTCTGCGCCCAGCGCCCCGACGCCGGGGCGGTGTTCCGGGTCAGGCAGACTTTCCCCAGCCGCGCCGAGTCGGAACTCGCGCGATCGCCTTCTCGCGCCAACTCGATAACAGGAGTGAGCCGCTGATGTCGTTCCTCGCCAGACTCAGTCTCGCCAACCGAGGACTTGTCGCGCTCATCGCGATCGTGGTCACGGCGTTCGGCGTGTACGCCGTACCGTCGCTGAAGCAGCAGCTGCTGCCCTCGCTGGAGTTTCCGGCGGCCTTCATCATCGCGCCGTACCCGGGCGCCGGGCCGGAGGTCGTGGAGGAGCAGGTCGCCGAGCCGATCGAGAACAGCATCCAGGGGATCGCCGGGCTGACAAAGGTCACCTCGACCTCACAGGAGGGCAGCGCCACCCTCCAGGTCGAGTACGAGTTCGGCACCGACGTGGACGACGCGGTCAACAAGATGCAGACCGCGTTGAACCGGCTCTCGTTGCCGGAGAACGTCGAGCCGCAGGTGATCGCCGGCAGCACCGACGACCTACCGGCGGTGGTACTCGCGGCGGCCGGCAACGGTGACGAGCGGGCCCTGGCCGGCAAGCTCGCCGAGACCGTCGTACCGGAGCTGGAGGCGATCGACGGGGTCCGTACCGTCGAGGTGACCGGTGCCCGCGACGAGCAGTTGGTGATCACCCCCAACCCGGCCAAGCTGGCCGCCTCCGGCGTCTCGCCGACCGCGATCGGCGAGGCGCTGCGGGCCAACGGGGTCACCATCCCGGCCGGGGCGCTGACCGAGGCCGACCAGACCCGGACGGTCCAGGTCGGCGGCCGGATCGGCTCGGTCGAGGAAGTGGCCGGCATCTTCCTGTCCGGGCGGTCCGGCCAGCCGGTCCGGCTCGGCGACGTGGCCACCGTGCAGCAGCAGCTCGCCGCGCCGACCTCGTTCACCCGGACCGACGGCGCGGACAGCCTCGGCATCATGGTCACCGCCACTCCGGACGGCAACGCGGTGCGGATCTCGCACGACATCCGGGATCGGCTCGCCGACCTCTCCACCGCCTCCGGCGCCACCCTCACCGTGGTCTTCGACCAGGCGCCGTTCGTGGAGAAGTCGATCGAGAGCCTGACCACCGAGGGCCTGCTGGGCCTGGTCATGGCCGTACTCGTGATCCTGGTCTTCCTGCTCTCGGTCCGGTCCACCCTGGTCACCGCGGTCTCCATCCCGCTGTCGGTGCTGGTGGCACTGATCGCGCTCTGGATCGGCGACTACTCGCTCAACCTGCTCACCCTCGGCGCCCTGACCATCGCGGTCGGCCGGGTGGTCGACGACTCCATCGTGGTCCTGGAGAACATCAAACGACATCTCGGGTACGGCGAGCACAAGCGCACCGCCATCCTCGGCGGGGTACGCGAGGTGGCCGGCGCGGTCGTCGCGTCCACTCTCACCACGGTCGCCGTCTTCACCCCGATCGTGCTGGTCGGCGGCTTCGTCGGCCAGCTCTTCGCGCCGTTCGCGATCACCGTCACGGTGGCCCTGCTCGCCTCGCTGCTGGTGTCGCTGACCATCATCCCGGTACTGGCGTACTGGTTCCTCCGGCCGGCGAACGGCGGCGCGAGCGAGGAGGCGGTCCGGCGGGCAGCCGAGGAGAAGGAACTGCGCAGCCCGCTGCAACGCGGGTACCTGCCGGTGATCCGGTTCGCGACCCGGCGGCGCTGGCTCACCGTCGCACTCGGCCTGGTGGTGCTGCTCGGCACCTTCGGCCTGGCCACCCGGCTGGAGACGAACTTCCTGGACGACTCCGGGCAGGACACCCTGAGCATCAGCCAGGAGTTGCCGGTCGGCAGCAGCCTGGCGGCCACCGACGCCGCTGCGAAGCAGGTCGAGCGGGTGCTCTCCGGCGCCGACGGGGTGGAGTCGTACCAGGTGACGGTGGGCGGGGGCGGTGGCAACCCGTTCGGCGGCGGTGGCAGCGCCAACGAGGCGAGCTTCTCGGTGGCGCTGGGCGAGGAGGCCGACGCCGGAAAGGTCGAGGACGCGCTCCGGGCGGAGTTCGACAAGCTGACCGGAGCCGGTGAAGTCAGCTTCGGCGGGGGCGGTGGACCGGGCGGTGGTGCGACGAACGAGATCCAGGTGATCGTCCGCGCCGCCGACCAGGACGTACTGGCCCGGGCGAGCGAGCAGGTCAGCAAGGCGATGGCGGAGACGGCGGACGTCACCGACGTACGCAGCAGCCTGGCCGACAGCGCCCCCCGGATCGACGTCAAGGTGGACCGGGCCGCCGCCGCCCGGCTCGGGCTCTCCGAGGCGGCCGTCGGGCAGCTCGTGGCGCAGCAGTTCCGGGGCAGCCCGCTCGGCCAGGTGTCGCTGGACGGCCGGCAGCAGGACGTGGTGCTGCGTACCGGGCAGCCGCCGGCCGGGATCGAGGCGCTCCGGGCCCTGCCGGTGGGGCCGCCCGGCCCGGGTGGGGTGAAGCTGGACGACATCGCCGACGTGACCGAGGTACAGGGCCCGCTCGCGGTGACCCGGATCGACGGCGAGCGCAGCGTGACGATCAGCGGTACGTCCACCGGCTCCAACCTGGGTGCCACCACCACGGTACTGCGGGAGAAGCTGGACGGGATCGAGGTGCCGGGCGCGACGTTCGAGATCGGTGGCGTCAGCGCCGAGCAGCAGTCCGCCTTCGCCGACCTGGGGTTGGCGGTACTGGCCGCGATCGCGATCGTCTTCGTGATCATGGTCGCCACCTTCGGCAGCCTGATCCAGCCGCTGATCCTGCTGGTCTCCATCCCGTTCGCGGCGACCGGTGCGATCGGCCTGCTGCTGGCCACCGGCACCCCGCTGGGCGTACCGGCGCTGATCGGTGTGTTGATGCTGGTCGGCATCGTGGTGACCAACGCGATCGTGCTGATGGACCTGATCAACCAGTACCGGGCCCAGGGGATGGGCGTGGTCGAGGCGGTGGTCGAGGGCGGCCGGCGCCGGCTGCGGCCGATCCTGATGACCGCGATCGCGACCATCTTCGCCCTGCTGCCGATGGCGCTCGGGCTGACCGGTGAGGGCGGGTTCATCTCGCAGCCGCTGGCCATCGTGGTGATCGGCGGCCTGATCAGCTCGACGCTGCTCACCCTGGTGCTGGTGCCGACCCTCTACACGATGGTGGAGAACACCAAGGACCGGATCCGCCGGCGCCGCTCCGGGACGGGGTCGGGCGGCGCCGACGAGGCGGCCGAGTTCGGCGTACCGGCCGGTGCGCCGGTGCCGGTCGGTGCCGGCGCCCGCGCCGCCGGCCCGGCTGGCGGTTCGCCGGGCCCGGTGCCGGCGCACCCCGCGCCGTCCGGTGCGCTGATCGACGGTACGGACCAGTTCGAGGTACTCCGGCTGCCGAAGAGCCGGAAGTCGCCGCTACCCCCGACGGAGAGCTGACCGACCGGAGAACTGACCGGCTGACGAGCACACGATCCGGCTGGAGAGAACGAGAGCACACGACGAGGACCGGTCGCGGGTGGCCCTGGATACCGCCACCCGGAACCGGTCCTCGTCCCCGTGCCGGCGCGGATCACGGCCGGGTAGGGTCCCGGTACGTGTCGTCTGCCGTTTCAGTCCTTACCCGAAACCGGGACTTCCGCCGCCTCTTCGCCGCCGAACTCGTGGTCTTCGGGGCCGACTGGTTCGTGATGGTGCCGCTGCTGGTACTCCTTCCGGAGTTGACCGGCAGCGGCGTGTGGGGAGCCCTGGTGCTCGCCGTCGACAACAGCATCCTCGCCCTGCTGCTGCCGTACGCCGGCACGGTCGCGGACCGGCTGGACCGCAAGCGGATCCTGATCGTCTCGAACCTCACCGCGCTGGCCGCGATCGTGCTGCTGCTCGGGGTACGCGGCCCCGGCACCGCCTGGCTGGCACTGGTGGCGGTCGGCGCGGTGGCGGTGGCCAAGGCGTTCTACTCGCCCGCCGCGTCGGCCGCGCTGCCGAACGTGGTGGAGCCGGAGGATCTCGCCGGAGCGAACGCGATCGCCGGTTCGGCGTGGGGCACGATGAGCATCGTCGGGGCGTCCCTCGGTGGCGTGCTGACCGCGGCCGTCGGGCCGTACGCCTGTTTCTGGGTGGCCCTGGCCGGCCTGGCGGTGGCCGCGGGCCTGACCTGGCTGATCCGCCGGCCGTTGCAGCAGCCGCGCGAGCCCGGCCTGCCGGCTCCGCACCCGTGGACGGCGCTCGGCGAGGCGATGCGGTATATCGGGCACCGTCCCCGGGTGCTGGCACTGGTCACCGTGAAGAGCGCGGTCGGCCTCGGCAACGGCGTGCTGACCGTCTTTCCCCTGCTGGCCACCCTCTACGGGGTCGGCCCGATCGGCACCGGCCTGCTCTTCGCGGTACGCGGTGCCGGCGCGCTGGTCGGCCCGCTGCTGATGCGTCGGGTACTGAAGCACCACTCCTGGCTCTTCACCGGCCTCGCCCTGTCGATGTCGCTCTACGGGCTCGGCTATCTCGGTGTGTCGGTGACCCGGTGGTTCCCGCTGGTGCTGGTCCTGGTCTTCGTCGCGCACCTCGCCGGCGGCAGCAACTGGGTGATGTCCAACTACGCGTTGCAGGGCGAGGTGCCGGACCGGTTACGCGGCCGGGTCTTCGCCACCGACATGATGCTGGCGACCGTGGCGATAGCGCTCAGCCAACTCGTGGTGGCCGGCGTGGTGGACCACGTCGACCAACGAGCAGTCCTGGCCGGCGCCGGCCTGACCACCCTCATATACGCCCTCACCTGGTGGACCGCGACCCGCCGCCTCCCCACCCCCGACCCCGCCACCCCCTGAGGGAGGGGACTCCTTCCCGGAAGTAGGGCCCGTACTGCCGCCCGAGCGGACTCTTTCCCGGAAGTAGCGCGACCTTGTCCGGTGCGGGGTCGACGTGGGGAGGGGTGGTGGATATCCTTGTGATATCACTTCGCTAGCAGGGAGATGTCATGGAACGAGCCGCCTTCCGGATCTCGGGGTTCATTCCCACCGCGATCATGCTGGTCCTGGCCGCCGTCGGGGTCGCGGTCATCGTGCCGGCGCTCGACGAGCCGAGTCTCGAGCTCCGGATCGCGGTGGTCAGCGTCGTCTACTCCCTGCTCCTCTCGGTGGTGGCCACCGGATACACCGTGGTCAACCCGAACGAGGCCCAGGTGGTGCAGTTCTTCGGCCGTTATGTGGGCAGCATCCGGCCGGCCGGCCTGCACTGGACCTGGCCGTTCACCATGCGGCGGAAGGTCACGCTCCGGGTGCGCAACTTCGAGACCGCCCGGCTCAAGGTCTCCGACGCCGACGGCAATCCGGTGGAGATCGCCGCCGTCGTCGTGTGGCAGGTGGTCGACTCCGCCAAGGCCGTCTTCGCGGTCGACGACCACGTCGAGTACGTCGCCGTGCAGTCCGAGGCGGCCGTGCGGCACCTGGCCACCAGCTACCCGTACGAGGCGCACGACTCGGGGCGGGCCAGCCTGCGGGACAGCTCGGTGGTCAGCGACGAGTTGACCTCCGAACTGCGCGAACGGGTCGAGTTGGCCGGTGTGGAGGTGCTGGAGTCCCGTACCACGCACCTGGCGTACGCCCCGGAGATCGCCCAGGCGATGCTGGCCCGCCAGCAGGCGAGTGCGATCGTGGGTGCGCGCTTCAAGATCGTCGAGGGTGCCGTGGGTATGGTCTCGAACGCGCTGGAGCGGCTGCGCGAGGAGCACGTGGTCGAGCTGGACGAGGAACGGAAGGCGCAGATGGTGGCGAACCTGCTGGTCGTACTCTGCGGTGACCGGGCCGCCCAACCGGTGGTGAACACCGGCTCCCTCTACGGCTGAGGTTCGCGCGCCCATGGCGGAACGCAAGAAACTCCTGCTCCGGCTCGACCCGCACGTCTACGAGGCGATCGCGAGATGGGCCGCCGACGACATCCGCAGCGTCAACGCCCAGATCGAGTACGCCCTGCGGCTGGCCCTGCGCTCGGCCGGCCGCCCGCCGAAGCCGGCCCGAGCTGGCAGCCCGGCCGGACCACCAGCGGACCCGGACAACAGGGACCCGGACGGCAGGCAGCCAGAAAGTACGCCGGACGGCGGCGGGCCGGAGAGGGCCGAGGCGGACGGCTGGGGGCCGGGGAGGATCGGGGCGGGCGGTGGGGAGTCGGGCGGCTCCGGGTCGGCGTAGCCGGGCATTCCGGCGGGTCCGGGTACGAACGGTCGGTGCCGTTCCGGGGTCCGGACGGCGGAGTCCGGTCCCGGTGCGCCTAGCATGAGCCGGATGCGGCCGACCTTCGTTTCCGAACCGGTCCGGGTCCGGGTGCCGGCGACCAGCGCCAACCTCGGCCCGGGCTTCGACGCGCTCGGTCTGGCGCTGGCGCTCTACGACGACGTCAGCGCCCGGACGACGACCAGCGGTTGCCGGGTCGAGGTGACCGGAGAGGGGGCCGGGGAGCTGCCGACCGGTGACGACCATCTGGTCGTCCGAGCCATCCGGGCCGGCTTCGACGCTCTCGGCGGTCAGCCGCCGGGGCTGGCCGTGGAGTGCGTCAACCGGATTCCCCAGGCGCGCGGGCTGGGCTCCTCGTCGGCGGCGATCGTCGCCGGGATCCAACTGGCCCGGGCCCTGGTCGAGGACGGGACGCGGCGGCTCGACGACGCGGCGGCGCTGCGGCTGGCGGCCGAGTTGGAAGGGCATCCGGACAATGTCGCTCCGTGCCTGCTCGGCGGGTTCACCATCGCCTGGACGGAGTCGGGCGGTCCGGCCCGGGCGGTCCGGTTGCCGGTCGCGCCACAGGTCCGGGCCACGGTCTTCGTGCCCGAGGAGCGTGGCCTGACCGCGACGGCCCGCGCGGCGCTGCCGGCGACGGTGCCGCACGTCGACGCGGCCCGCAACGCCGGCCGGGCCGCCCTGCTGGTGCACGCCCTGACCACCGATCCGGCGCTGCTCTTCGAGGCGACCGAGGACCGGCTGCACCAGCGCTACCGGGCGGCCGGCATGCCGGGCACCGCCACCCGGCTGGCCGAGTTGCGTGCGGCTGGTGTGCCGGCTGTGGTCAGTGGGGCGGGGCCGTCGATCCTCGCGCTCACCGGCGCCGACGAGATTTTCGAGGCGGGAATGGGCTGGACCGCGCAAAGGTTGCCGATAGACGTAGCCGGGGCCCGGGTTGATAGGGGTAGACTGGGACACGCCGAGCGGGACCCTGTTGCCGCAGGTCGGAAGAGTTGATTACGCTCTAGACTTAGCACAGCCGCGAAGCAATGCGACTCCTGCGGGTCGGTGCACCCCCGAAGCTCTCGGCGGTCAGCCCGTCTCACCCCTGCCTAGGTCTACGCCGCACCGCAGTTTCCACAGGTCGCCGCAGACGGCGAGACCTGCCCACCGATGTTGGTGGGTCGGGAAACCAACCGGCTGCTGTGTTACAGACTCCCGTGACGCGTCAAGCGAGACGGGTGTACCGAGGCCGCCCGGCCAGCCAGCACTTCGGGCCACGGGCAGCCCCGGCCTTATCGAGGGAAGGAATCCATTGAGCGACACCACCGACGTGACGTCGGATGTTTCCAACGTCGCTGGCGAAGCCACCGCAGGCGCCACCCGTCGTCGGCGGACCGGCACCGGGCTGTCGGCGATGCTGCTGCCAGAGTTGCAGAGCCTGGCCGCGTCGCTCGGCATCTCCGGTACGGCCCGGATGCGCAAGGGCGAGCTGATCGCCGCCATCTCGGAACGGCAGGCTGGTGCCACCAACTCCGCGGGCGGCGGTGCGCCGCGCCCGCGTGCCGAGGTGTCGGCCGCCGCCGCACCGGCTCGCGACGAGGTCCGGGCCGAGGTGCGGGACAGCGCCGACCGGCCGGACGGTGAGCGCCGGGCCGCCGAGCAGGTGCCCGCCACCGCCGCCGCTGGCGGCGAGGGCCGGACCCGCACGTCCCGCCGGTCCAGCCGGGCCGCTGCCGCCACCGCCGAGGTGGAGACCGAGGCGGCGCCGACGGAGCGGGCCGAGCGTGCGGAGCGGGCCGACCGTGGTGACCGCGCGGAGCGTGGTGACCGCGCGGAGCGGGCCGAGGGTGCCGAGCGGACCGACGGTGGCGAGCGCGGAGACCGCGCCGACCGGGGCGAGTCGCGCAACGGCCGGGACCGCAACGAGCGGAATGACCGGGGCGAGCGCGGCGAGTCGCGGAACGACCGTGGACAACGATCGGCGGACCGGGACCGTTCGGCGGACCGGGACAACGACGACGACGACGGTGAGGGCGGCGGCCGGCGCAGCCGGCGGAGCCGCTTCCGGGACCGGCGCCGGGGCAGCCGGGGCGACCGGGCGGAGAACGGCGAGGGCGGTGGCGGCCGGGAGCCGCAGGTCAACGAGGACGACGTGCTCGTACCGGTGGCCGGCATCATCGACGTACTGGACAACTACGCCTTCGTCCGGACCACCGGCTACCTCTCCGGCCCGAACGACGTCTACGTGTCGATGTCCCAGGTCAAGAAATACGGCCTGCGCCGCGGTGACGCGGTCACCGGTGCGGTACGCGCGGCCCGGGAGGGCGAGCAGCGGCGGGACAAGTACAACCCGCTGGTGCGGCTCGACACGATCAACGGGATGGACCCGGACGAGGCGAAGCGGCGTCCCGAGTTCTACAAGTTGACCCCGCTCTACCCGCAGGAGCGACTCCGGTTGGAGACCGAGCCGCACATCCTGACCACCCGGGTCATCGACCTGGTGACGCCGATCGGCAAGGGTCAGCGGGCGCTCATCATGTCGCCGCCGAAGGCCGGTAAGACCATGGTGTTGCAGGCGATCGCCAACGCGATCACCCACAACAACCCCGAGTGCCACCTGATGGTCGTACTCGTCGACGAGCGGCCCGAAGAGGTCACCGACATGCAGCGCTCGGTCAAGGGCGAGGTTGTCGCGGCCACCTTCGACCGCCCGCCGCAGGACCACACCACGGTTGCCGAGCTGGCGATCGAGCGGGCCAAGCGCCTGGTCGAGCTGGGCCACGACGTGGTCGTACTGCTCGACTCGGTGACCCGGCTCGGTCGGTCGTACAACCTGGCCGCACCGGCCAGTGGTCGGATCATGTCCGGCGGTATCGACTCCACCGCGCTCTACCCGCCGAAGCGGTTCCTGGGCGCGGCGCGGAACATCGAGAACGGCGGCTCGCTGACCATCCTCGCCACCGCGCTGGTGGAGACCGGTTCCGTTATGGACACGGTCATCTTCGAGGAGTTCAAGGGCACCGGTAACGCGGAGCTGAAGCTGGACCGGAAGATCGCCGACAAGCGGGTCTTCCCGGCCATCGACATCCACACCTCCGGCACCCGTAAGGAGGAGATCCTGCTGGCCCCGGAGGAGTTGGCCATCACGCACAAGCTGCGTAAGGTGCTGCATTCGCTCGACTCGCAGGCCGCGCTGGATCTGCTGCTGGACCGGCTCAAGCAGTCCCGGACCAACATCGAGTTCCTGATGCAGATCGCGAAGTCGACGCCGGGGGAGTAACACCTCCGCCGACAGCGACACCGTGAGCACGTCCGTGGGGCCCGGCCGAGTTTAAGGCCGGGCCCCATGTGCGTTTCCGGGCCGGTTCAGCGAAGCAGTGTTCCGGGCCGTTCAGCGGAGCCGGATGGCGTCCTCAGCCGCTCGCCCGGGTGGTCCCACCGGCCGGCACCCGGTCCGGTTCGGCGATCCGCCCCCGGAGCTGGTCGGCGTCCGGGTGCTGTAGCTCGTCGTAGATCTCCAGGGCCTGCCGCCAGGCGGTACGGGCGGCGGCGCAGTCCCCCGCGGCGTGGTGGGCGTCGCCGAGGTTCGCGAGTACCTCGCCCTCGTCGTAGCGGTCGCCGAGTTCCCGGTGCAGGTCCAGCGCCCGGTGGTAGCACTCGACGGCCCGGTCGTGCTGGCCGAGCCGGTGGTGGGCGTACCCGAGGCTGTCCCAGGTCAGGGCGGCGCCGCGCCGGTCGTCGTTGCGGGCGTGCAGGGCGAGGGCGGCTTGACAGCAGGCGGCGGCCCGGTGGTGGTCGCCGAGCCGGCCGTGTAGCCAGCCGATGTTGTTGAGCGTCTTCGCCTGCCCGACCGTCGAGGCGGTGGCCCGGTAGAGCAGCAGGGCGCGTTCGGCGTGTTCCAGGGCTGTCCGGTGCCGGCCCTGCCGGGCGAGCAGCCAACTGATGCCGACGTGCGTGTGCGCCTGGCCGGCACGGTCGTCGAGTTCGGCGTAGAGGTCGAGGTCGCGCTGGTAGTGCCGGTGTGCCTCGTCGTGCCGGCCCAACCAGGTGTACGCGACCGCCAGTCCCCGGTGCGCCTGGGCCTGCCCGGTCCGGTCCGCCTGCCGCCGCGCCGCCGCCAACGCCAGGTGCTGGGCGCCGGCCAGGTCGCCCCAGTGCCCCTGCCGGTCGAGGAAGGTCGTGACCACCGCGGCCAGCCGCCAGGCGTGACCGTCGAACCCGGTCGTCGCGGCCTGGGCGACCGCCGCGAGCAGTACCCGGTGCTCGGCCGTGAACCAGGCCATCGCCCCGGCGTGCCCGGCGGGCTCCTGGACGGTCGCATCGGGCCGGGTCGGGGTCAGCCGGACCCGGGGCGTGAGCCGGTGCGGATCCAGCAGGTGGTCGGCCGCGTGGGCGCTGTGCAGGTAGTGGTCGTACATCCGGTGCCGGGCCGCCGCGCGTTCGGGGTCGGCGTCGTCGCGCCGGCACAGCTCCACGGCGTACGCCCGGAGCAGGTCGTGGAAGGTGTACCGGCCGGGCTCGTGTTCGGCGAGCAGGTGTGCCCGGGTCAGCCCGGCCAGCAGCGGCCGTACCCGGCTCACCGGCAGACCGGCCAGGCTGGCCGCCGCCGGCAGTGCGACGTCCGGGCCCGGGTGCAGCCCGAGCAGCCGGAACAGCCGGGCCTCGGCGGCACCGAGTGCCCGGTACGACCAGGAGAGCACGGCCCGGACTCCGGTGGCGGGATCGGCGTCGTCGAACGCGGCCAGCCCGTCCGGGGCGTCCCGCAGCTCGCCGGCGAGGGCGGCGAGCGGGAACCCGGGATGGACCGCGGCCCGGGCACCGACGACGGCCAGCGCCAGGGGGAGCCGGGCGCACCGCTCGACGATCTCGTCCACCGCCTCCGGCTCGGTCGCCAGCCGCGCGGGGCCGATCCGCCGGCCGAGGAACTGGCGGGCCTCCGCGGTGGAGAGGAGATCCAGGGTGAGCGGGCGGGCGCCCTCGGCCACCAGCAGCGGTACGAGCCGGTCGCGGCTGGTCACCACGACCAGACAGCCGGGAGCGCCGGGCAGCAGGGCGCGTACCTGGTCGGCGTCGCGGGCGTTGTCCAGCAGGATCAGCATCCGCCGGCCGGCCAGCAGGGTGCGGTAGAGGGCGGCCTGCCGGGACTCCTCGGCGGGCACCTGGTGCGGCGGTACCCGCAGGCTGTCCAGGAAGTCCCGGAGCGCCTCGCCCGGGGCCACCGCCCGCCCGTCGAGGTCGAAGCCCCGGAGGTTGACGTAGAGCTGGCCGTCGGGAAAGCGGTGCGCGACCCGGTGTGCCCAGTGCACGGCGAGAGCGGTCTTGCCGACCCCGGCGGTGCCGCCGATCGCGGAGATCACCACCGGTGCCGGGGTACCCGCACCGGCGGGCGCCTCCGGCAGCAGCGCGTCGAGTTGGCGCAGCGGCGCGGCGCGCCCGGTGAATCCGGCGACGTCGGCCGGCAACTGTGCCGGTACCACCGCGCCGCCGGCACCGGCCGGTGCGCCCACGCCGGTCGGGGCGTGCCCGGCGGCCGGGGACGCCGACGGTACGGCCGGTGCGGCGGCGGGCACCTCGTGCCGGAGTACCCGCAGGTGTGCCGAGGCGAGTTCGGCGCAGGGTTCGATCCCGAGTTCCTCGGCGAGCCGGGACCGGGTGACGTCGTAGAGCCGCAGCGCGGGTTCCTGCTGACCGGAGCCGGCCAGCGCCAGCATGTACCGGGCGACCAGCCGCTCCCGCAGGGGATGGTCGGCGAGCAGCGGTCGCAGCGTGTCGAGCAGCCGTTCGTGCCGGCCGAGCGCCAGTTCGACCTCGGCGAGCTGCTCGTACGCGGCCAGCCGCTGTTCGGTCAGCTCGGCGGCGGCGGCCGGCACGAAGGCGCCGGCCGCGCCCGCCAGCGCCGGGCCGCGCCAGAGGGTGAGCCCGGCCCGCAGGTGTCCGGCCGCCTCCGCCGGCCGCCCGTGTCGGGCGGCGATCCGGGCCCGGTCCACGGCGGCGGTGAACTCGGCGAGGTCGAGGTCGTGCGCGGCGACGGTCAGCCGGTACCCGCCGGCCCGGTGGGCGAGCAGGTGCGCGGCATCCGTCGTACGCAGCGCGGCGCGAAGCTGCGAGACGCAGACCTGGACCTGGGTACGGGCGCTGGCCGGAGGACGGTCTCCCCACAGCGCCCGCTCGATCTGCGGCACCGAGACGACGTGGTTCGCGTTGAGCAGCAGCAGCGCCAGCAGGCCACGGTGCTGCGGCCGACGGATGGCCAGCGGGCGGCCGGACACCGTCGCTTCGACCGGGCCGAGGAGGCACCAGCGCATCGCCCACCTCACGGTTGCCTCGCAGGTCCTCATCGTAGGTGCGGCGTCGTCGCAGGGGTCGACGGCAAGCGGTCGGATAGCGGACGCCAAGCCGCCGCTTCCAGGCTGGATCCGCACCGCCGTCCCGGCCCGTGGCGGGTGGCACCGCCACCACCTGCGGCCGGGCGGGCGCCCGGGTGGCCGGTGGTCGGCCCCCGGTGGGGGACAGGAGGCAGCACGATGAGCAGACCCGCACGACCAGTTCTCGCCGTACTCGGTGGATTCGTCGCGGCGGCCGTCGCCGTGGCGTGGGCCCCGGCCGTCCCGGCCGTGGCCGATCCGCCGGGTCTGGTGAATGTCGGCGTCAACTCGGCCCGGAACAGCAGCGACAAGGCGGTGACCGCGTCCTGCCCGGCCGGCAAGGTGGTCACCGGCGGTGGGGGATACCTGGCCGTCTCGCAGAGCGCCTGGGGACACGTCGGAATCGAGCGGCTCGAACCGCTGGCCGGCGGTACCGGCTTCGGCGTCACGATGCGTGAGGCCGGTGACGACGACTTCCTCGACGATTGGGCGGTGACCGGCCAGGCGATCTGTGCTCCGGCACCGGCTGGCTGGCAGGTGGTCTCGGCCACCGGACCGGCCCAGACGCAGTACGTCACCGTCAGTTGCGGCACCAAGCGGGTTATCGGCGCGGGCGGCCGGATCAACAGTGGCGGTGCCGGAGCCGTCCTGCTCGACCAGGCGGTGCCCTCGGCCGACCTGCGCTCGGTGACCGCCCGGGGGGTGGTGGTCGCGGGTGCGAACCCGCCGCCGGCCTGGAGCGTGACGGCGTACGCGGTCTGTGCCACCAACCCGGCCGGACTGGAGCGGATCTCCGGCTCGGCCGGTCCGGACGCCCTGGGGCACGCCTCGTTCAGCCAGTCCTGCCCGGCCGGTAAGGCGCTCTACGGGGTCGGGGCCGACATCAACGCCGGCAACGGTTGGGTACTGCTCTCCGGGCTGAACGTCATCGACGAGGACAGCACCTCGACCTGGGCGGACGAGTACCAGGGCGGTCCGCCGAACGCGTGGAGCCTCACCGGGTACGGCATCTGCGGCAGTTGACCGGAGGCCGCCGGTCGGTCGGCGGCGGTCGGCGGGGTCCCGTCCGGGGGAAGTCGTCCGGGCGGGACCCGTCCGCTCGACCGGCGTCCCGCCGAGGGCTCCCGTGTCCCGCCGAGGGCTCCGGCGCGCTCGTGTAGTTTTCCTTCGGTTCACGCGTCGACTCTTGAAACTTCTGTGCGCCGTCGGGTTGACTACCCGGCATGGTGACCCGCCGCCGAACCGCCCGCCTCGCCGGGCTGCTGCTCCTGGTGCCGTCCCTCAGCCTCACCGGCCCGGTCCCGGCGTACGCCGAACCGGTGCGCGTGGTGCCGCCACCCGTTTCGGCCGCCGCCACCGCGCCGGAGGAGGCCCCGGCCGCCTCGTCGTACCCGGCGTCGTCGTCCGCGCCGGTCGCAGCAGCCGCCGCCGACGGGATCGTGACCGACACCCGGACCCGGCCGGTCGCGCCCGGCCTCGACCTGACCTCCTTCGACCGGTACGACGCCAACGGCTGGCTCCGGGCCGACGCGCTCACCGCCGACCTGACCGGCGGGCTCACCGTCGACTACGTCAACTCCGGTGAGGTGGCCAAAGCCGAACCGCTGCGCCGGGCGGCCGACCGGGCCGGTGCGGTGGCCGCGGTCAACGGGGACTTCTTCGACATCAACAACTCGGGTGCGGCCCAGGGCATCGGCATCCGCAGCGGCGAACTGGTCCAGTCGCCGGTCGCCGGGCACCACGAGGCGGTCGGGGTGACCGCCGAGGGGGTGGGCCGGGTGGTCCAGGTGCACTTCGACGGCACCGCCACGCTGCCGGCCGGACCGGTGACGCTCACCCAGTTCAACAACATGGTCGTGGCCGGCGGCGTCGGCGTCTTCACCCCGCTCTGGGGGTCGTACTCCCGGACCCGGGCGGTCGAGGGCGCGACCCGGGTCACCGAGGTCACCCTGGTCGGCGGCCGGGTCGGCACGGTCACCCCCGCCGCCGGAACCGGCCCGATCCCGGCCGGTACGACGGTGCTGCTCGGCCGGGAGGCCGGTGCCGACGCGCTCGCCGCCCTGCGCCCCGGCGACCCGGTCGACCTCCGGTACGCACCGAAGCCCGCCGACGGCAGCACGCTGCGCGCCGCGATCGGCGGCAACCGGGTACTGGTCCGGGACGGGGTCGCGCAGGAGATCGGGGACGTCAACCCCGAACCCCGGACCGCGGTCGGGTTCTCCGCCGACGGTCGGAAGATGTTCCTGCTCACTGTGGACGGACGGCAGGCGGACAGCCGGGGCGTGACGCTTACCGAACTGGGCCGGATGATGGCTGAACTTGGCGCGCACAACGCGCTCAACCTCGACGGTGGCGGCTCGTCGACGCTGCTCGCCCGCGAGCCCGGCCAGCCGGCTGTCCGGGTCGAGAACAGCCCGTCGGACGGCTCGGAACGGCCGGTACCGAACGGGCTCGCCCTCTTCGCGCCGCAGGGGAGTGGGCGGCTGCGGGCGTACTGGCTGAAGACCCTGCTCGACCCGGTGACGGCGCCGGGCGTCGGGCCGGTGCGCGGCGGGCGCCCGGACCGGGTCTTTCCCGGGCTGACTCGGCGACTGGCGGCGGCCGGCTACGACGAGACCTACGGTCCGGCGGCCGGCACGCCGAGCTGGCGGGCCGCGCCGTCGTCCCTCGGCACGGTCGACTCCGCCGGAGTCTTCCGGGCCCGCAGGTCCGGCGAGGTGACCGTCACCGCGTCGCGGGGCCGGGCAGAGGGCGAACTGCCGCTGACCGTGCTCGGCCCACTGACCCGGATCGACGGCACCGTGGACAAGGTCGGGCTGGCCGGCTCGGGCGGCACCGGGTCGTTCGGCGTGGTCGGCTACGACGCCGAGGGGAACATCGCGCCGATCGAGCCCGCCGACCTGCGCCTGGAGTACGACCGGGACCTGCTGGAGATCACCCCGGCCGCCGACGGCAGCCTGTCGGTGCGGGCCAAGGTGGCCAGCGGTGCCGGGCTGGTCACGGTACGGGTCGGCGCGGCCAGCACCGTGCTGCCGGTGACGGTCGGGCTCACCGACGTACCGGTGGCGATGTTCGACGACGCGGCGAGTTGGCGGTTCAGCGCCGCCCGGGCCACCGGCTCGGCGACTCCGGTGCCAGGCCGCACCGGCACCGGCCTGAAGCTGGCGTACGACTTCGGCCAGTCCACCGGCACCCGGGCCGCGTACGCCGACCCGCCGGCCTACATCCCGGTCGCCGGTCAGCCGCAGTCGTTCGGGATGTGGATCTACGCCAACGGGCACGGCGAGTGGCCCAGCCTGCACCTGCACGACGCGCTCGACCAGCAGCACGTACTGCGCGGCCCCTACCTCGACTGGACCGGCTGGCGGTACGTCGAGCTGGCCGTACCGGCCGGCGTGGCGTACCCGGTGCGGATCCGCCGGTTCTACGTGGCCGAGACCGATGCGGCGGCGGCGTACACCGGGGAGGTGGTGATCGACGACATCGTCGCCCGGGTACCGTCCGAGGTGACCGCGCCGGCCGAGCCGTTCCGCACCGACCGGGTGGTGCTGACCGACGGCACCGTCGACCGGGCACCCTGGCGCTTCGCGGTACTCTCCGACGCCCAGTTCGTCGCGGCAGCCCCGGACAGCGACCTGGTCGCCCAGGCCCGCCGTACCCTCCGCGAGGTGAAGGCGGCCCGACCGGACTTCCTGGTGATCAACGGGGACTTCGTGGACACCGCCTATCCGGAGGACTTCGCGCTGGCCAAACGGATCCTGGACGAGGAGTTGGGCGGCACCGTGCCCTACCACTACGTGCCGGGCAACCACGAGATCATGGGCGCCCCGATCAGCAACTTCACGTCGGTCTTCGGCCAGACCAACCGGGTCTTCGACCACGCTCCGCGCCGGGGCGGCACCAAGACCCGGTTCGTCACCCTGGACACCTCCACCGGCAGCCTGCGTGGCGGCGGGTTCGGGCAGGTGGCGGCGCTGCGTACCGCCCTGGACGGCGCGGCCCGGGACCCGGCCGTCGGCTCGGTGGTGGTACTGGAGCACCACGCGCCCCGGGACCCGACGCCGGCAAAGGCGAGCCAGCTCGGCGATCGTAAGGAGGCGGCCCTGCTGGAGCGGTGGCTCGCCGAGTTCCAGCGGGAGACCGGCAAGGGCGCGCTCTTCGTCGGCGCGCACGTCGGCAGCTTCTCCGCCGACCGGGTCGACGGGGTGCCGTACCTGATCAACGGCAACACCGGCAAGAACCCGTCCACCGCGCCGCACCTGGGCGGATTCAGCGGCTGGACGATGTTCGGGGTCGACCCGGTCAGCCCGGCCGAGGCGGCAGCCGCCCGACGCGACCCGCTGGCCGAGGGGCCGGAGTGGGTGACCGCACAGACCCGGGCGCACGTCGACGGGCTGACCCTGGCCGCGCCGCCGCGCCTGCCGATCGGTTCGGCGGTCGTGGTCACCGCCACGGTCACCCAGCCGGGTGGCCGGCAGGTGCCGGTCGCCGCCCCGCTCTCCGCCGACTGGTCCGGTTCGACGAACCTCCACATCGGACCGAAAACCGGCCTGCGGCCGTGGCACGCCGCCTGGTTCGACCCGGCCACCGGCCGCCTCACCGCGCTGCGCTCCAGCGGTACCGTCCAACTCGCCGTCACCGTCAACGGCGTGACCACCCAGGCGACCGTCCCACTCACCCGCGGCTAACGCGGCACACCCGACCGACCTCCCCGTCGACGCCCAGCCGCCAGGCTGACCTGGACACCAGATGCGCTATCCGGCCGCGGTAGCGCACCTGGTGTCCAGGTCAGCAGCGGGCACCCGTGCGTGGCGGTGTGCGGACGGGGCCCGGCCGCGTCGGGCCAGCCGCGCCAGCGACGCGTCCGCGCTCCAAACAGGGTCGGTCGACAGTCGGTCAGAAGTCGCCCTCGGCGACCTGGAAGACGGTCAGGCCGAGGCCGCGCCACATCTTGACCACCTGCATCCGGTCGTCGAAGACCCCGACCACCCGGTAGCGGTCGCGGATCTCCCGGTCGAAGATCTCCCGCTTGACCACCGAGTCGCGGCGCTGGTCGCCGACGGCCCGCATGTGCAGGGCCAGGTACGGCACCCCGACGTGCGCGGCCAGCCACTGCTCGGTCTGCTCCCGGCAGGACGCGTCCCGTCCGGTGCAGAAGACCACCCCGTGACCGGCCGCGTGCATGGCCCGGACCGCCGAGATGACGGCGGTGTTGGGCTGGTCCTCGCCGACCCGGGTCATGTCGTACGGGCTGCGTCCCGCCATCAGCGCCACCGTGCCGTCGATGTCCACCAGTACGACCTCCGGTGCCTCGTCCGCCGGCGGGGTGTAGACGGCCGCCGGCCCGCCCGGCTCGACGGTCGGTACCGGCAGCGGCAGTGTCCGCCCGGCCAGGTAGCGCTCGTGCAGCCGCCGGATCGCCTCCTCGCCGACCCGGTCCTGCTCGGGCCGCTCGGCGTCGCGCCGGACACACTCGTCCACCGGTACGTCGGTGAAGTCGTGCACCTCGAAGTCGGCCCCGAACCGGGCGGCGAGCTGCGCCCAGTCCCGCAGGGTCCGGGACCGCAGGTTGGTGTCGTCGAGGCAGACGTCCGCCCCGGCCCGCAGCAGCGCCTCGACCTGGGCCCGCTGCACGACGGTGACCTGACCCTCGGCCCACTGGGTGAAGAGCCGCTCGCCGTGCAGCATCCGGCGCAGGTCGTCGCGGTTCACCCGGACCACCCCGGGTTGCAGCTTCCGGGCGAAGGTGGTCTTCCCGGAGGCGGGCAGCCCCCGGGTGACGATCAGTCGGGCCATGCTTCTCCTTGCTCCGCTCGTCGCCATCATGACGCCTGCTGACCGAGGTTCCGCGCCGTCCTCGGCGGCCGGGTCACTCGCCGTGCTGCGGCGTCCAGTCCGCCGAGGGGCGGACCTGCTGCCAGATCTGCGGGCGGTAGTCGCGGCCGTCGAGGCGCCGGAAGAGGAAGGCGCGCTCCGGGTGCCGGGACGCCCGCTCGGCGAAGTCGCGTCGGGTCCATCCGGTCGGCAGCCCGGCCACGATCTCACCGTACGCCTGCTCGATCTTCGCGGCCCGGGCCTCGACGGTCGCGGTCAGCTCGGCCACGACGGAGTCGACCCAGCGGTGGAACTCGTCCGGCAGCGGTGCGACCCGGGCCGAGAGGTCCTGCCCGGTGACCAGGTACTCCCAGACGACCCGGGCGTTGAGCCCGAAGGTCAGCCGGTGCAGCAGGACGTACGCCGGATATTTGATCTTGATCCGCTCGTCGGTGTCCGGCCAGTGCACCACCAGCCCCTCCCGGCCGTCCCGGACCGGTGCGGCCAGCGCCTCGGCCAGGGTGCGGTGGGGCAGCCGCTCGACCACCGGGCCGGGCCAGTCCGGCACCGTCTCGGGGCCGGAACTGCGCCCGGTGGCGATCTCCACGCTGCCGAGCAGCACCAGGTCGTCCAGGCCGCCGTAGTCGAGCACGATCCGGTTCGCCGGATAGACGATCTCGACCAGTACGGTCCGTCCCGGTGGCGGGGTGAAGCCGGGATAGCGGGCCCGGAGTACGGCGGTGGCGTGCCGGGCCTGGTCGGAGGCGAACGAGCCCCGGGTGGCGACCGCGAATCCGTCGCCGTCCGGGTAGAGCACGCCGAGGCTTCCGTCGGCCTTGTCCGTTATCACCGCCGGTGCGTCCGGTCGGAGCGCCGGGGCCCCGGGCTGGTCGTGGTTGAAGAACTTCGGGTACGGCCGCGCCACGACCGCGCCGGTCGACTCGTCCACGATCAGCCCCCGGCAGGCCAACGTCACCGGCGTCCAGTTTCCGGCATAGGTGCACGCCTCGGTGTAGTTGTAGATCGCCAGCGGGCGTTCCGGATGCCGCTGGACCCGGACCTGGCCGTCGGCGAGCGCGGCGGCCAGCGCCGCCGGGTCGAGGACGTCGGCGAGCCGGGTGGCCGGGGCGAGCAGGGTGGGATCGGACGCGGAGGTGACCACGGGGTGTGCCTTCCGGCGGGGTGGGAATGCGGTAGGGAGGAGTGACGTTATCCGTCACGGATCACGTGTGCAGCCCGATTTCGGGGCGGCTCCGCCGCCATGGCACACTGGTCAGTCGGCCACCGGTTCCGGTTCACGCCCGAGTCCGCCACCGCCCCGCGACAGTCCGCTGTCGCGGACGCACACGGACGACGGACGGCGCGGGCGACCCGGCGACCATCCACGAAAGGACCGAGGCGACATGAAGCCCAACATCCACCCCGAGTACGTGAGCACCGAGGTCACCTGCTCGTGCGGCAACACCTTCACGACCCGCAGCACGGCGAAGGGCGGCTCGATCCACGTCGAGACCTGTAGCGCCTGCCACCCGTTCTACACCGGTAAGCAGCGCGTGCTCGACACCGCCGGCCGGGTCGCCAAGTTCCAGCAGAAGTACGCCAAGGTTCAGGCCAAGAAGGCCAAGTAGCCGCGTCGACGGCGCCCGCCTCCGGTTCGTCGCCGGGGGCGGGCGCCGTCGTGCCGTTTCCCGGCCACTTCCGGCCCTGTACATCATCCGCGTTCCAGCAGAGGGAGTACGAGCATGAGCGGCGATCGGCTGGCTGGTCTCCTCGACGAGTACGCGGAGCTGGAACGGCGGCTCGCCGACCCGGCGATCCACGCCGACCAGGCCACCGCCCGCCGGGTGGGCCGGCGGTTCGCCGAGTTGACCCCGCTGCACAAGGCCGCCGGTGAGCTGGAGCAGGCTCGGGCCGACCTGACCGCCGCCCGGGAACTGGCCGCCGAGGACCCGTCGTTCGCGGCCGAGGCGGAGTCGCTGGCCGAGTCGCTGCCCGGGTTGGAGGGCCGGCTCGCCGAGCTGCTCATCCCGCGCGACCCGCACGACGCCAAGGACGTGATCCTGGAGATCAAGGCCGGCGAGGGCGGCGAGGAGTCCGCGCTCTTCGCCGGTGACCTGCTCCGGATGTACCTCCGCTACGCCGAACGGCACGGCTGGGCGACCGAGGTGCTCGACGCGCAGGACTCCGACCTGGGCGGGGTGAAGGACGTCTCGCTCGCGGTGAAGGCGAAGGGCGTACCGGAGGGCGGTAACGGGGTCTGGTCCCGGCTCAAGTGGGAGGGCGGGGTACACCGGGTGCAGCGGGTGCCGGTCACCGAGTCCCAGGGGCGGATCCACACCAGCGCGGCGGGCGTACTGGTGCTGCCGGAGGCCGAGGACGTCGACGTCACCGTCGACCCGAACGAGCTGCGGATCGACGTGTTCCGGTCGTCCGGGCCGGGCGGCCAGTCGGTGAACACCACCGACTCGGCGGTACGGATCACCCACCTGCCGACCGGGATCGTGGTCTCCTGCCAGAACGAGAAGTCCCAGTTGCAGAACCGGGAGCAGGCGATGCGGATCCTCCGGGCCCGGCTGCTCGCCAACGCGCAGGAGCAGGCCGACGCCGCCGCCTCGGACGCCCGCCGCTCCCAGGTGCGTACGGTCGACCGGTCCGAGCGGATCCGGACGTACAACTTCCCGCAGAACCGGATCACGGACCACCGGATCGGCTACACGGCGTACAACCTCGACCTGGCGCTCGCCGGTGAGCTGGACGGGGTGCTCGACGCGCTCGCCGAGGCGGACCGCTCGGCCCGGCTGGCCGGCGAGACCGAGCTGTCCCGTCGCTGAGCCACACCCCGCTCACCGGGTGGCCCGGCTGGCGCCTGGGTGGGCGCCGGCTGGCTCACCGGGTGGCGTGGGCGCCGGCTGGCTCACCGGGTGGCGTGGGCGCCGGCTGGCTCATCGGGTGGCCCCCGGCCCGGCCTTGGCTCGGGACATCTCCCGGTCGGCCAGCTCGAAGGCGACGCTCAGCGCGTCCCGCAGCCCGGTACCGGAGCCGTGCACCTCGGCGAAGCCGACGCTCACCCCGACCGGGGTGCCGGGGATGATCGACTCCCAGTCCTCGGCGGCGACCGCCGCGCTGATCCGCCGGCCCACCTCAGCCGCCTCGGTCATCCCGGCGCCGGGCAGCACCACCACGAACTCGTCGCCCCCGTACCGGGCCACGAAGTCGCCGCGCCGCATCACCCGGTTGACCACCCCGGCGATCCGTTGCAGCACCAGGTCACCCGAGTGGTGCCCGTGCGAGGTGTTCACCGCCTTGAAGCCGTCGAGGTCGACCACGCCGATCACCGCCCGCTCGCCCCGGCCGACCATCCCGGCGACGTGGCGCTCCAGCCGGCGGCGGTTGGGCAGCCCGGTGAGCGGGTCGGTCAGCGCCTCGCCCTCGTAGCGAGCTGCCTCCCGGCGCATCTCCTCGTGCTCGATCCGGGCCGCGACGCCGTCCACGTAGACGTCCCGGAGTCGGTCGTTGCGCTGGGTCGCCAGCCGGAACGCGTACCGGTCGGCCCGGTGCGCCGCCGCGTGGTCGCCGACCCCGGCGTACGCCAGGCTGGAGAGCCGGGCGAGTTCGGCCGCGCCCAGCGTCTCGGCCGAGACCTGCACGGTCTCCAGCCGGGCCAGCGCCTCCGCCGGTCGACCGGCGGCGATGGCCAGGCACGCCCCGCCGAGCTGCCGCATGTCCCGGGTACGCGCGCTGTCCCCGCCGTTGCCGAGCAGCCAGTCGGGATCGAGTTCCGGTACGGCCGACCGGCCGGTCGCGGCACCGAGCGCGGCCTGCCGAGCGAGCGCGTACCCGTATGCCGCCCGGCTGCTCGGCCGCAACTGGCCCGCGGTGCCAGCCTCGACGAACCGATCCAGGTCACAGCCGACGTCCCGGAGCACCCGCAGGCAGCCGTCGCTGTCCCCGTGGTGGTCCAGCGCGACGGCGTTGCGCAGCCGGATGCCGGGCGCGGCGAAGGTCTCCTCGGGGATGCCGGCGGCCAGCCCGAGCCGGCGGGCCCGCTCGATGGCGCCCAGGGCGTAGCCGTGGAAGCTGAGGTAGGAGTAGGCCATCGCCAGGTCGTGCCAGCCCCAGGCGGTCTCCTGGTCGGGGTCGTCCACCGAGCCGAGCGCCCGGGCACCCCGGACCAGGTGGGTGACGCAGCGGTCCGGCGCGCCCTGGTTGTGCGCGGCCAGCGCGGCCAGGGCGTGCAGGTGCCCGTGCAGGTACGGCTCGGGCAGGTCCCGGGCCGCGTCGAAGGCCTGCTCCACCGCCCGGGTGTATTCGGCGGTACGGCCCAGGTTGAGGATCGCGGAGAGCCGCTGGAGCAACGCGTCGGCCCGAGAATACGGGTCGTCGGTGGTGTGGACCACCCGTTCGAAGATCAGACATGCCTCGGCGGATCGGCTGCTCTCCATGAGGGAACGGGCGTGTCTCAACTCCTCGGCCCGGTCACCGACCCGGTCGAGCCAACTCACGCACAACCTCCATCGCCTTCGCCAGCCAGCCCCCGTCGGGTCGAGGAGCCGACCGGTCGCCCGGAGCCACGGTGCCCTCCGGGGACGCTCGACCGGTCTGCGCACCCAGTCGATCCGGGGTGGAAACGCGCCCGCAACGCGATGATTCCCGTCCGACGTTTCATGATTATGTCGTGACGCGTATTCCTCGGCATCCCCGCGAAGCGACAGAACGGACCAGACCGTCGATCGCGGTCGCGGCGGCGACGTCCGCGCTGGCCCGGGCCGGTGTCGGGCCGGCCCGGACCGAGGCGGAGCTTCTGGTGGCGTACGTCCTCGGCGTGTCGCGCGGTGCGCTGGCCGTGGCCGACCCGCTCACCCCGGAGCAGCGGGACCGGCTGGCCGAACTGGTCGAGCGGCGTACCCGGCACGAGCCGCTCCAACACCTGCTCGGCTCGGCGGCGTTCCGGTATCTGGAGCTGGCGGTCGGCCCCGGGGTCTTCGTCCCCCGCCCCGAGACCGAACTGCTGGCCGGCTGGGGCATCGAGCGGGCCCGGCAGGTCGGGGCGGGCCGGACCGGCGCCGACCTGGCCGGCAACGGACCGCTGGTGGTCGACCTGTGCAGTGGCAGCGGTGCGATCGCGCTCTCGGTCGCCGAGGAGGTGCCCGGGGCCCGGGTGGTCGCGGTCGAGCGGGCCGCACCGGCGCTCGACTGGCTGCGCCGCAACGCCGCCGAGCGGGCCGGTGCCGGTGACCGGCCGATCGAGGTGGTGGCCGGGGACGTGGCCGACCCGGAGTTGCTGTCCGGGTACGCCGGCCGGGTGGACGTGCTGCTCTGCAATCCGCCGTACGTGCCGGACGGCACCCCCGTACCGCCGGACGTGGCCGGGCACGACCCGGCGGACGCGGTCTTCGGCGGGCCGGACGGGCTGGCGGTGATCCGGCTGGTGCTGGACCGGGCAGCCCGGCTGCTCCGCCCGGGCGGGGTGTTCGGGGTCGAGCACGACGACACGCACGGCACGGCGGTTCCGGACCTGCTGCGCGCCGACGGCCGGTTCGTCGAGATCGAGGACCATCCGGACCTGGTCGGACGGCCCCGCTTCGCCACCGCCCGCCGGGCCGACGTCCACCGGTGACCGGCCCTGCTCCGGCACCGCCCGCCGGGGCGGCGCCCGCCGGTAACCGGCCGGAAGTCCCCATGCCACGGTAGGGACTCCGGCGTGGCAGACTGGCTCCTCGTGATGCTCTACGACTGCCGGTCACTGGCGGACCGTGACCGAGGCGTCGCCGCTGCCGTCGAGGCGGTCAAGAACGGCGAACTGGTCGTGATCCCCACCGACACGGTCTACGGGATCGGCGCGGACGCGTTCACCCCGTACGCGGTCAAGGCGCTGCTCAACGCGAAGGGCCGGGACCGGCAGCATCCGCCGCCGGTGCTGGTCGGCTCCCGGCGCACGCTGGACGGGCTGGTCTTCATGCTGCCCAGCACCGCCCGGGACCTCGCCGACGCGTTCTGGCCCGGGGCGCTGACGATCGTGGTCGAGCACTCGCCGAGCCTCCAGTGGGACATCGGCGACACCGGCGGCACGGTGGCGGTACGCATGCCGCTGCACCCGGTCGCCCTGGAGGTGCTCCGGGAGACCGGGCCGATGGCCGTCTCGTCGGCGAACAAGACCGGCCAGCCGGCGGCGGTGACCGCCGAGGAGGCCCGCGAACACCTCGGCTACGCGGTGCGGGCCTACCTGGAGGCGGGACCGTGTCCGGAGCCGGTGCCGAGCACCATCGTCGACGTCACCGGCGAGGTGCCCCGGGTGCTGCGCCAGGGCGCGATCCCGCTGGAGAAGCTCCGTGATGTCGTACCGGACATCCAGGGCCAGGTGTTCTGAGTGCCGCCGTTCACGGTCCTGCACGTCTGCCTGGGCAACATCTGCCGGTCGCCGATGGCGGAGCGGCTGCTCGCGCTCGCCGTACGCGAACGGCTGGCCCGGCGGGCGGCGGCCGAGGCGGACGACGCGGACCGGCTGGTGCACAGCCACAGTGCCGGCACCGGCGGCTGGCACGCGGGTGAGGAGATGAACCCGCCGGCCGCCCGGCAGGTGCGGTCCCGGGGCGGGGAGGTGGCCGACTTCGGCGCCCGCAAGCTCCGCTCGGAGCACATCGACGCGGCCGACCTGGTGCTGACCGCAACCGCCGACCAGCAGGAATACGTGGTGGCGCTGCGCCCCGACGCCGCCGACCGCACCTTCGTGCTCGGCGAGTTCGGCCGGCTGCTGCCCACCGTGGACGCCGCGGCCCTGCCCCCGGCCGACGCCGCCGACCCGGACGCGGTGCACGCCCGGGGCGCCGCCCTGGTGGCCGCGGTGGCGGCGGCCCGCAGCGGCTCGTCCCCGCTGCCCGGCGACGACCTCGACGACCCGTGGGGCCGGGGCGACCAGTGCTTCAGCCGGGTCGCCGACGAGATCGAGGAAGCGGTCCGCCCGCTCGCCGCCGTCCTGCTGCCCTGACCTGCCGCCCTGATCTGCTGTCCTGATCTGCTGTCCTGACCTCGGGGAGCAGCATCCCGGCGCAGGTTCCGCCACATCGTCATCTGCCGGGTACGGGCAACGCGCCGGCTCTGCTGGCGGCGGCCGAGCCGCTGTCACTCCGACATGTGAATCTGACCCAGTTTGCCGTGAAACGGCTGCGGCGCCCGGAATCAGCCGTCAGGCTGACGGAGTCCCCGAGCCCGGTCGATTGTCCGGGTTGCGTCGAATCGCTGTCCCGCCCGGGAGGTACGCCATGCTCCGGCTGCGGCTGAACCAGCTCTGGACCCTGATGCTGGCCGGGATCCTGGCCGGCACGCTCCTGGCCGCCGCCGCGCTGCCCGCCTCGGTACTGGCGGCGGTGGGGTTGCAGTCGGTCAGCGCCCGCTACGAGGACCTGCCGCAGGACCTGCGTACCCCGCCGACCGCCGAGCGCTCCTACCTCTTCGCCAACGACGGCCGTACCCCGATCACCTCGTTCTACGACGAGAACCGGACGAACATCCCGCTCGGCGAGGTGGCCGAGGTGATGCGGCAGGCGACGGTGGCGGCCGAGGACGCCCGCTTCTATTCGCACAGCGGTGTCGACGTCAAGGGCGTACTCCGGGCTCTGGTGGCGAACCGGGTGGGCGGGGAGGTACGGCAGGGCGCCTCGACACTGACCATGCAGTACGTCCGCAACGTGCTGAAGAGCGACCCCGGGCTGACCGCCGAGCAGCGCGCCGAGGCGACCGAGACCAGCGCCGGCCGCAAGATCCGGGAGGCGCGGTACGCGCTCGCGCTGGAGCGCCGGCTCGGCAAGGACGAGATCCTCAGCCGCTACCTGAACATCGCCTACTTCGGTGCCGGGGCGTACGGCATCGCCGCCGCCAGCCAGCGGTACTTCTCCAAGTCTGCCCAACAACTGACCTTGGCCGAGGCCGCCCTGCTGGCCGGACTGGTCCGCTCGCCGGAGACGGACAGCCCGATCGTCGGCAACCCCGACGCCGCCCTGGTCCGCCGGGGCTACGTGTTGCGGGAGATGGTCGAGACCGGGGTGCTCTCGGCCGAGACCGCCGCCCGTACCCAGGCGGAGCCGATCAGGCTGCGGCCGGGTGCCCAGCCGAACGACTGCGCCGGCATCCCGGACGGGCACTCCGACTGGGGCTTCTTCTGCGACTACTTCCAGCAGTGGTGGAACGCCAACCCGGCGTTCGGGCTCACCGTCGACGAGCGGCAGCGGACGCTGCGCCGGGGCGGCTACCAGATCACCACCTCGCTCGACCCGGCCATCCAGGCCACCGCGCTGCGGCAGACCCTGACCGTGTACGACTACGCCAACCGCCACGCCGCACCGATGGCCGTGGTGCAGCCCGGCACCGGTCGGGTGCTGGCGATGGCGGTGAACCGGCACTACCGGCTCGATCCCAACCCGCCGGGGCAGCGCAACCATCCGAACACGGTCAACCAGTTGATCGCCGGTGGCGGCGGCATCGACGGCTACCAGGCCGGCTCGACGTTCAAGATATTCACGCTGCTCGCCGCGTTGGAGGAGGGGTTGCCGCTCAGCTCGGGCTACGTGGCGCCGTCCCGGCTGCTGACCAGTTATCCGGTCGACGGGCCGAACGCCTGCGGCGGCTACTGGTGCCCGGCCAACGCCAACCCGGCCTGGATGAACGGCTACCGCACCATGTGGAACGGCTTCGGGCGGTCGGTCAACACCTACTTCGTGGCGCTGCAACAGCGGATCGGCGCGGAGCGGGCGGTGCGGATGGCCGAGCGGCTGGGCATCGTGTTCCGGGCCAGCAACGACGCCCGGCTGGCCACGTACGGGGCGAAGGGCTGGGGGGCGTTCACCCTCGGCGTGGCCGCCACCACCCCGCTGGACCTGGCGAACGCGTACGCGACGCTGGCGGCGGAGGGGACGTACTGCAAGCCGCTGCCGGTGCTCTCGATCGTCGACTCCACCGGTCAGGTACTGCCCGCCGCCGCACCGAACTGCGGGAAGATGCTCGGGGTGGAGGTGGCCCGGGCGGCGACCGACGCGGCGCGCTGCCCGGTCGGCGCCCAGTCCGCGTACGAGCAGTGCGACGGCGGCACCGCGCCCGAGGCGACGAGGATCCTCGGCGACCAGCCGGTGGCCGGCAAGAGCGGCAGTGCGGAGGGGTACGCCACCGAGACCTTCGTCGCTTTCACCCCGCAGCTCGCGGCGGCGGCGATCGCCGCCAACCCGGACGACCCGAGTGACGCGGTCGGTGAGGAGATACAGGAGAAGGTCGTCACGGCGGTCGCCACCACCCTGGCCAGCGTGCTGAACGGCAAACCGCGGCAGGACTTCACCCCGCCCGGTCGGGAGATCGCCTTCGGTGACGGCCCGAGCGATCTCGGCCCCGAGCCGGCCGGACCGGGTCCGGACCCGGTCGCCCCGGCGCCCGATCCGCCACCGGCTCCCGCACCGACCGCCGTCGTACCCCCGCCGGCCCCGTCCCCGCCCCGCTGACCGGCCCTGATCGGCCCTGACCGGCCCTGACCGGCCTGAGCCGTCGGTGCTCGCCGGCAGGTCGTCGGGCGGCGTCCCGGGTACCCCATAGACTCGGACCCGGCCCAATGCCGAGCGCGACGAGAAGGTGCCGGGGTGAGCGAGTCAAGCGAGCGGGCAGGTCGGCCCGGGACCGGGGAGCCGCCGTTCTGGGGGCCGGACTTCGACGAGTTGGCCGGGACCGATCCGGAGATCGCCGAGGTGCTGCTGGACGAACTCGACCGGGTACGCGGCGGGTTGCAGTTGATCGCCAGCGAGAACCTGACCTCCCCGGCGGTACTGGCGGCGCTCGGCTCCACGTTGAGCAACAAGTACGCCGAGGGCTATCCGGGCCGGCGCTACTACGGCGGCTGCGCCGAGGTGGACCGGGCCGAGCAGATCGGCATCGACCGGGCCAAGGCGCTCTTCGGGGCCGAGCACGCCAACCTCCAGCCGCACTCTGGGGCGAGCGCCAACCTGGCCGCGTACGCCGCGCTGGTGCAGCCCGGCGACACGGTGCTGGCGATGGACCTGCCGCACGGCGGCCACCTGACCCACGGCAGCCGGGTCAACTTCTCCGGCAAGTGGTTCGCCCCGGTCGGCTACCAGGTGCGCCCGGACACCGAGCAGATCGACTACGACGAGGTACGCGAACTCGCGCTGGCGCACCGGCCCAAGATGATCATCTGTGGCGCCACCGCGTACCCCCGGCTGATCGATTTCGCCCGGTTCCGGGAGATCGCCGACGAGGTCGACGCCTACCTCATGGTGGACGCGGCGCACTTCATCGGGCTGGTCGCCGGGCGGGCCATCCCGTCCCCGGTGCCGTACGCCGACGTGGTCTGCGCCACCACACACAAGGTGCTGCGCGGGCCGCGGGGCGGCATGATCCTGTGCCGGGAGTCACTCGCCGAGCGGATCGACAAGGCGGTCTTCCCGTTCACCCAGGGCGGGCCGTTGATGCATTCCGTGGCGGCGAAGGCGGTCGCGCTGCGCGAAGCGGCGTCTCCGGCCTTCCAGGCGTACGCTGCCCAGGTGGTTGCGAACGCGCAGGCGCTGGCCGCCGCCCTCACGGCGGAGGGGATGCGCCCGGTCTCCGGCGGTACCGACACCCATCTCGCACTGATCGACCTGCGTGACGTCGGGATCACCGGCCGGGACGCCGAGGCGCGCTGCGACGCCGCCGCGATCACCCTGAACAAGAACGCCATCCCGTACGACCCGCAGAAGCCGATGGTCGCCTCCGGCATCCGGGTCGGCACCCCGAGCGTCACCACCCAGGGCATGGGGGTGGCGGAGATGGGCCGGATCGGCGAACTGATCTCCCGGGCCGTCCGGACCGACCCGGCCGAGCCCGGTGGCGCCGACGCCCTCGCCGCGATCGGCGCGGACGTCGCCGACCTGGTCACCGCCTTCCCGGCGTACCCCCGTGGCTGAGCGGGCGGAGCCGGTCGAGCTGGCGGACCGGCCCACGGAGCCGGAGGTGGCCGGCGCGGGCGGGTCCGGCGGGTCGCCGCCGGCCGACGGGTCCGGCGCGGCGGACCGGCACTGGCGGCTTGCCCACCTGCCGGTGGTACTCGGGGCGTCGGCCGGCCTGCTGGTCCTCGCCACAGTGCTCGGCGCCCTGCTCGGCGGTGGGGTCGGCGCGGCGGGCGCGGCAGCCGGCGTCGGCCTGGTTACGCTGAGTTACCTCGCCTCCACCCTGGTGATTGCCTGGGCCGACTCGGTCAACCCCACCCTGGTACTGCCGTTCGGCCTGGCGATGTACGTGGCCAAGTTCAGCGTGATCGGTGTGGTGATGGCCGGGGTCGCCGGCCGGGGCTGGGTCGGGCTGGTGCCGTTCGGCTGGGGCGTCGTCGCCGGGGTGGTGGCCTGGACCGGCGCGAACATCTGGTGGGTCGTCACCGTGCACGCCGCACGGACACGCCGCTCGCCCGAGGCGTGATCCGGGTCACCCACCTCGGGTCGGACCTGCTCGGAGTCCCGTTGACGGGACGGCACAAGAAACTGTCAGTGATCGGTCATTTTCCCGGTGGCGGAACCGGAGTAGCGTGCCCACAGACGACGCGCCCGCCCACACGCCCACACAACAAGGTTGTGCGGGGGGTGAGGCACAGCCTCGTATCCCCGGCTGATATCGTTCGGCCGTCATGACCGGTGACCAAACCCCCCAACCCCCCGGCGGCTCGGGCACTCCCGAAGCCGGTGAGGGTTGGACCGCGCTGGCATACCTCATCGGAGGTCTGGTGGTGTGGGGCTGCATCGGTTGGTTGGTCGACCAGTGGCTCGACACCGATGGTCTGGCCACCGGGATCGGGTTCCTGCTGGGCGGGGCCGGGGGCGTTTACCTGGTCATCCGCCGGCTCGGCACCCCTAGCTAGGGAAGGGACGCGGTGATCGGACAGTCGGTCGTCCTCGCGGAGGGCGAAGTTCCGTTTCCACCCAGCGTGGAGGATTTCTTCCTGCCGGCGATCTATCCGTGGGGGGAACACAACTCCTACTGGATCACCAAGTTCACGGTGCTCGTCTGGCTGGGCGTCGCCCTGACCATCGTCTTCTTCCTGGTCACGTACCGGAACCCGAAGCTGGTGCCGACGAAGGGCCAGTGGATCGCCGAGTCGATCTACGGCTTCGTCCGGAACAACATCGCGGTCGACATGATCGGGCATCGGGGCGTCGCCTTCGCGCCGTACCTCACGACGCTCTTCGTCTTCATCTTCGTCAACAACCTGTGGCAGATCATTCCGTTCGTGCAGATCTCGCCGATGGCACACATCGCGTTCCCGGCGATCCTGGCGATCATCAGTTACGTGATGTTCATCTGGGTGGGCATCCGACACCACGGTTTCGCAAAGTTCTTCAAGCATTCACTTATGCCGCCGGCACCGTGGTTCATGCAGCCGCTGCTGATCCCGATTGAGCTCTTCTCGACGTTCATCGCCCGGCCGGTTTCGCTGGCGCTGCGGTTGTTCGCCAACCTGTTCGCCGGACACATCATCCTGCTGGTCTTCACCCTGGGCGGCTTCGTACTGCTGAACGCGGACTCGTTCTTCCTGAAGCCGATCTCGGTGCTCTCCTGGGCGGTGTCGATCGCGATCACCTTCCTGGAGGCGCTGGTCATCGTCCTGCAGGCCTACATCTTCACCGTGCTGAGCGCCAGCTACGTGCAGGGCGCGCTCGCCGACGAACACTGATCCGCACACAACCGCACACCCGTTGTCGTCCCGCGTGAGCCGTCACGCGTGATTTCAGGAGGAACCAACCAATGTTGTCGTCGACCCTCGCCGCCGTCGAAATTACCGGCAGCCTCAGCGCCATCGGCTACGGCCTCGCCGCCATCGGTCCGGGTATCGGTGTCGGCCTGGTCTTCAGCGCCTACATCCAGTCGACCGCCCGGCAGCCGGAGTCGTCCCGGATCACCCTGCCGTACGTCTGGATCGGCTTCGCCGTCATCGAGCTGCTGGCTCTGCTGGGCATCGCCTTCGGTTACGCCTTCGGCAACTAGCCGTACTCCTCGAACCGGGAGGTTCCGATGTACGCCATCTTGGCCGCGGAGGGCGGCACCGAGCACAATCCGATCATCCCGCTCTGGCAGGAGATCGTCATTGGCTCGATCGCCTTCGCCATTCTCTGCTTCATGCTGATGAAGTACGTCTTCCCGCGGATGGAGCAGACCTTCCAGGCTCGGGTCGACGCGATCGAGGGCGGGATCAAGCGCGCCGAGGCCGCCCAGGCCGAGGCCAACCAGCTCCTCGAGCAGTACCGCGCGCAGCTCGCCGAGGCGCGGACCGACGCGGCGAAGATCCGCGACGACGCCCGGGCCGACGCCGAGGGCATCCGGCAGGACGTCCTGGCCAAGGCCCGGGAGGAATCCGACCGGATCATCGCGGCCGGCAAGGAACAGCTCGCCGCCGAGCGGTCCACCATCGTGCGCGAGCTGCGTACCGAGGTGGGCACGATCGCGGTCGACCTGGCCGGCCGGATCGTCGGTGAGTCGCTGGCCGACGAGGCGCGACGCAAGGGCACGGTCGAGCGGTTCCTGGCCGACCTGGAGAGCGTCGGCGCCGGCAACGGCTCTGCCAACGGCTCCGCCGTACGGGCGAGCTGATGCAGGCCGCCAGCCGGGAGTCGTACGCCGCCGCACGGCAGCGTCTCGACGCGTACGCCGGCCAGACGGAGGCGGACCGGATCTCCGCCACCGGTGACGAACTCGGGTCGGTCGCCGGCCTGCTGCGGCGCGAGCCGCGGCTGCGCCGGGCGCTCTCCGACCCGGCGCGGGCCGGCGAGGACCGGGCCGCGCTGCTGGAGTCGCTGCTCGGCGACAAGGTCGGCGACGACGCCAGGGCGCTGCTCGGGGTGCTGGTCTCCGGCCGCTGGTCGGCGCCGTCCGAGCTGCTGGAAGGCACCGAACGGCTCGGGGTGGAGGCGCTGCTGGCCAGCGCCGACCGGGCCGGCGACCTGGGTGAGGTGGAGGACGAGCTGTTCCGCTTCGGTCAGGTGGTCGCCGCCGACGCGGAGCTGAGCAACACCCTCTCCGACCCGATCGCGCCGGTTGCCCAGCGGGCCGAGCTGACCGGTGCGCTGCTCTCCGGCAAGGCCAACCCGGTGACGGTCAAGCTGGTCGAGGTCGCGCTCGCCGGGTTCGGCGGGCGCTCCTTCTCCGGGGCGCTGACCCGGCTGGTCGAGCTGGCCGCCGACCGGCGGGACCGTCAGGTGGCGTACGTCACCGTCGCGGCCCCGCTGGCCGAGGAGGAGGAACAGCGACTGGGGCGCAAGCTCACCGAGCTATACGGTCGAGAGGTCACCGTCAAGCAGACGGTGGATCCGAACGTACTGGGCGGGTTGCGCGTCCAGATCGGGTCCGATCTCTACGACGGCACGATCCTGCGCCGCCTCACCGACACCAGAAACGCGCTCGCGCGGAGCTGAGCAGCACGACGCTCCGCGCAGCGCCGAGGAAGACATCCACGCCGTTCCGGTTAACCGGGCCCTGAATAGAGGAAGAAGAGGATGGCCGAGCTGACCATCTCGTCGGAGGAGATCCGCGGCGCGCTGGAGCGCTACGTCTCCTCCTATTCGCCCGACGTCTCCCGTGAGGAGGTCGGCACCGTCGCCGACGCCGGTGACGGCATCGCCCACGTCGAGGGCCTGCCCTCGACCATGACCAACGAGCTGCTGGAGTTCGAGGACGGCACCCTCGGCCTGGCGCTCAACCTCGACGTCCGGGAGATCGGCGTCGTGGTGCTCGGTGACTACGCCGGGATCGAGGAGGGGCAGCGGGTCAAGCGGACCGGCCGGGTCCTCTCGGTGCCGGTCGGCGACGCGTTCCTCGGCCGGGTCGTCGACGCGCTCGGCAACCCGATCGACGGCCTGGGTGACCTGGCCAACGAGGGCTACCGCGAGTTGGAGCTCCAGGCGCCGAACGTGATGGCCCGGCAGAGCGTCAGCGAGGCGTTGCAGACCGGCATCAAGGCCATCGACGCGATGACCGCGATCGGCCGGGGCCAGCGGCAGCTCATCATCGGCGACCGGCGGACCGGCAAGACCACCGTCGCGCTGGACGCCATCCTCAACCAGCGGGACAACTGGCGCTCCGGCGACCCGGCCAAGCAGGTCCGCTGCATCTACGTGGCGATCGGCCAGAAGGGCTCCACGATCGCCTCGGTGAAGGGCCTGCTGGAGGAGCAGGGCGCGATGGAATACACCACCATCGTCGCCTCGCCCGCCTCCGACCCGGCCGGCTTCAAGTACATCGCCCCGTACGCCGGCTCGGCGATCGGCCAGCACTGGATGTACGCCGGCAAGCACGTCCTGATCGTCTTCGACGACCTGACCAAGCAGGCCGAGGCGTACCGGGCGGTGTCGCTGCTGCTGCGTCGCCCGCCGGGCCGCGAGGCGTACCCGGGTGACGTCTTCTACCTGCACTCCCGGCTGCTGGAGCGCTGCGCGAAGCTCTCCGACGAGATGGGCAGCGGCTCGATGACCGGTCTGCCGATCATCGAGACCAAGGGCAACGACATCTCCGCGTTCATCCCGACGAACGTCATCTCGATCACCGACGGCCAGATCTTCCTGGAAACCGACCTGTTCAACCAGGGTGTCCGGCCGGCGATCAACGTCGGCACCTCGGTCTCCCGGGTCGGCGGTGCCGCCCAGGTGAAGCCGATGAAGAAGGTGGCCGGCCGGCTCCGGCTGGACCTGGCGCAGTACCGCGAGATGGAGGCGTTCGCCGCGCTCGCCTCGGACCTGGACAAGGCGTCCCAGGACCAGCTCAGCCGGGGCGCGCGCCTGGTCGAGCTGCTGAAGCAGACCAACTACTCGCCGTTCCCGGTGCAGGAGCAGGTGGTCTCGGTCTGGATCGGTACCGAGGGCAAGCTGGACGACGTCCCGATCGGCGAGGTCCGGCGCTTCGAGTCCGAGTTCCTGGAGTTCCTCCGCCACCAGTACAAGCCGACGATGCAGTCGATCGCGGACAACAACTGGGACGACGACATCACCAACGCGCTGAACGAGGCCGTCAAGCGGTTTAAGCAGATGTTCCTCGGCAAGGAAGACGAGGTGCGGGTCAACGAGGCACCGGCCCGGCCGATGGAGGGCGAGCAGGATCGCGAGACGGTCACCCGGTACCGCGACGGCGGCGAGTCGGCCCCGGCCGAGAAGCAGTAGGGCTGACCGGTGGCTGCCCAGGTACGCGTTCTTCGTCAACGGATCCGCTCGGCGAAGTCGATGAAGAAGATCACCAAGGCGATGGAGCTCGTCGCGACGAGCCGACTCGCCAAGGCACAGGGCCGGGTCGCGGCGTCGCTGCCGTACGCCCAGGCCATCACCGGCGTGCTCACCGCGCTGGCGTCCAACGCGGCCATCGACCACCCGCTGCTCACCGCCCGGCCGAAGGTCCGCCGGGCCGGGGTGGTCGTGGTCACCAGCGACCGCGGCCTGGCCGGCGGTTACACCTCCAACGCGATCAAGGCCGCCGAGTCGCTGGTCGCCCGGCTGAAGGACGACGGCAAGGAGCCGGTGCTCTACGTCATCGGCCGCAAGGGCGTCGGCTTCTACCGGTTCCGGCAGCGGAAGGTGGAGGCGAGCTGGACCGGCTTCTCCGAGCAGCCGACCTTCGCCGACGCCAAGCAGGTGGGCGAGACGCTGATCAAGGCGTTCGTCTCCGGTGCCGACGACCTGGAGGGCGGCGACCCGGGGATCGACGGCGTGCTCGGCGTCGACGAGCTGCACATCGTCTACACGGAGTTCAAGTCGCTGATGTCGCAGACCCCGGTGGCCCGGATCCTCGGGCCGATGGAGGTCGAGGACCGGCCGCGGTCCGAGGCGCAGGGTCTGCTGCCGGCGTACGAGTTCGAGCCGGAGGCGGACGCGCTGCTGGACGCGCTGCTGCCGAAATACATCAACACGCGGATCTACGCGGCGTTGCTCGAGTCGGCGGCCAGCGAGTCGGCGGCCCGTCGTCGGGCGATGAAGAGTGCGACGGACAACGCCGAGGAAATGATCGAGAATTACACGCGTGAGATGAACTCGGCCCGCCAGGCCGGGATCACCCAGGAGATCAGTGAGATCGTCGGCGGCGCCAACGCGCTGGCCGCGTCGGGAAGTGAAGTGTGATGACTGCTCCTTCAGAGACCAAGACCGCGACGGGCCGCGTGGTCCGGGTCATCGGCCCGGTCGTCGACGCCGAGTTCCCGCGCGACGCCATGCCGGACATCTTCAGCGCCATGCACGTCGACGTGACCCTCTCCGGGGGCACCAAGACCCTGACCCTGGAGGTCGCCCAGCACCTGGGCGACAACATGGTCCGGGCGATCTCGATGCAGCCGACCGACGGCCTGGTCCGGGGCACCGAGGTCCGGGACACCGGCTCGCCGATCACGGTGCCGGTCGGTGACGCGGTCAAGGGCCGGGTCTTCAACACCATCGGTGAGGTGCTCAACCTCAAGGAGGGCGAGACCTTCGAGGCGGCCGACCGGTGGCAGATCCACCGCAAGGCACCGGCCTTCGCCGACCTGGAGCCGAAGACCGAGATGCTGGAGACCGGCATCAAGGTCATCGACCTGCTCGCCCCGTACGTCAAGGGTGGCAAGATCGGCCTGTTCGGCGGTGCCGGCGTGGGCAAGACGGTGCTGATCCAGGAGATGATCACCCGGGTCGCGAACAACTTCGGTGGTACCTCGGTATTCGCCGGGGTGGGCGAGCGGACCCGTGAGGGCAACGACCTCATCCACGAGATGACCGAGTCCGGCGTCATCGACAAGACCGCGCTGGTCTACGGCCAGATGGACGAGCCGCCGGGCACCCGGCTCCGGGTGGCGCTCTCCGCGCTCACCATGGCGGAATACTTCCGCGACGTGAACAAGCAGGAAGTGCTGCTCTTCATCGACAACATCTTCCGGTTCACCCAGGCCGGTTCGGAGGTCTCCACCCTGCTCGGCCGGATGCCGAGTGCGGTGGGCTACCAGCCGACCCTGGCGGACGAGATGGGCGAGCTCCAGGAGCGGATCACCTCGGTCCGGGGCCAGGCGATCACCTCGATGCAGGCGATCTACGTGCCGGCGGACGACTACACCGACCCGGCGCCGGCCACCACCTTCGCGCACCTGGACGCCACCACCAACCTGGAGCGGTCGATCTCCGACAAGGGCATCTACCCGGCGGTGGACCCGCTGGCGTCCTCGTCCCGGATCCTCGCCCCGGAGTTCGTCGGTGCCGAGCACTTCGCGGTCGCCTCCGAGGTGAAGCGGATCCTCCAGCGCTACAAGGACCTCCAGGACATCATCGCCATCCTCGGCATCGAGGAGCTCTCGGAAGAGGACAAGCTCACCGTCGGCCGGGCCCGCCGGATCGAGCGGTTCCTCTCCCAGAACACGTACGCGGCCGAGGTCTTCACCGGCATCAAGGGCTCGTACGTGCCGGTCAAGGACACCGTCGAGGCGTTCAAGAAGATCGCCGAGGGCGAGTACGACCACTTCCCCGAGCAGGCATTCTTCATGTGCGGTGGGCTCGACGACCTGGAGCGCAACGCCCGTGAGCTGATGAAGGACTAGTTCCCGGCGAGCACGCGTACGAGAGCCGCACCGGCAACCTGCCGGTGCGGCTCCGTCGTCTTTTACCTGCTGTTCACCGACACGTTCTGGTCGATTTGGGCGTTCTTCATCTGGTTCCGGTGCTTTGGTAACCCGACTTTGCCGGGTACCGTCGTGGGCGGCCCGCAACCCCCCAGTTGACCGGCAACGTCTCTGTCCAGTGGGCCCGCCCCGGCAACGGCGCGCGACGAACGGAGATGTCTGGTGGGTGAAGGCGGCAGGAGCGCTGGTCGATCGGGCGGCAGATCCCGCTGGCTGGCCCGGCAGCGGCAGGGCGGCACGCCGGGCCAGCCGGCCACCGGCGCACCCGCCCCGGGGCAGGCGGACCCGGAGCAGGCGGACCCGGGGCAGGCGGGCTCCGGTCGGCGACGGGGGAACAGGTCCCGGACGCCGCGCTGGGCCCGGGTCTGCACCATGCTCGGCGCCCTCCTGGTACTGGTCAGCGGTGCCGGGCTGGTCGGCTTCGAGGCGGTACTCGCCCGCTACGAGGGGGCGGTGCAGGAGGCCGACCTCTTCGGCGACGACGCGGCCGGCGCGGTGCCGGAGAAGAAGTCGGACATCAAGGGGCCGCTGAACATCCTGCTGGTCGGGATCGACCCGCGGACCCCGGAGTGGTCCCCGCTGGCCGACTCGATCATGGTGCTGCACGTCAACGAGACGCTGGACTCGGCGTACCTCTTCTCGCTGCCCCGGGACCTGCTGGTGCGGATCCCGGCGTTCGACAAGGCCGACTACAACGGCGGTACGGAGAAGCTGAACGCCGCGATGGCGCACGGCAGCAAGGTGCCCGGTGCGAAGCTGCCGAGTCCGGCCCAGGGCTTCGAGTTGCTCTCCAAGACCGTCACCCAGGTGACCGGCATCCAGCGGTTCGACGCCGGGGCGATCATCAACTTCAACGGCTTCCAGAAGATCGTCGACGCGATGGGCGGCGTCGACATGTACATCGACACGAACGTCAAGTCGGAGCACCGGCAGCCGAACGGCAAGACGCGTACGTTGAAGCCGGGTGGCGGCGGTTACACCGGGCCGCAGGCGGAGTACAAGAAGGGCAACGCCCACCTGAAGGGCTGGCAGGCGCTGGACTACGTCCGGCAGCGGTACGGCCTGCCGAACGGCGACTACGACCGGCAGCGGCACCAGCAGCAGTTCGTCCGGGCCATGGCCGACCAGGCGCTGAGCAAGGACGTGGTGACCAATCCGATCAAGCTGGATTCCGTGCTCCGGGCGGCCGGCGAGTCGCTGATCTTCAACGGTCGCGGTCACGACCTGGTCGACTTCGCGTTCGCGCTGCGCGGGCTCCGGTCGGACTCGATCCAGATGATCAAGTTGCCGGGTGGTGGGGTCACCCAGGGCGGCTCCTACAAGGGCGAGAAGTTCCAGCCGATCGCCGAGGAGTTCTTCGCCGCGCTCAAGGCCGGCACCCTGGACAGCTTCGTCATCAACAACCCCGAACTGCTGAACAAGGCCAGGTAACCGGCTGGCACCGGAGCCGTCCGCGCCGGTCCGGCCGGGTGGCTCGGGTACCGGTGGAACAGGCACCGAGATCCATGGCTAGTCTCTGCAACATTTCCGCCATGTCCGCCCGTCCTTAGATTGACGGGCGCGAGATTTGCCGGGGCGCGACGGATGGAGATGCAGTGAGCGAGGGCGGCAAGGGCGCTGGCCGGTCCACCAGACGGACGGGGCGGCCGGCACGTGGTCGGGACGGCGGCGTCGGGCTGGCCGACGACGACTCGGTAGGCAATCTGTCGAGCGGCGGACGGCCGATCCGGGAGGGGCGGCGCAAGAAGTCCACCGTGCCGACCTGGGCCCGGCTCTGTACGATCTTCGGTGCCGTGCTGGTGGTACTCAGCGGTGGCGTGCTGGTCGGCCTGGAGGCGGTGCTGGCCCGGTTCGAGGGCGCGGTGGCCGAGGAGGACCTCTTCGGCGACCAGGCGGCCGGGGCCCCGGCGGCGGAGAAGAAGTCGGACATCAAGGGCCCGTTGAACCTGCTGCTGGTCGGCATCGACCCGCGGCAGCCGGAGACCCCGCCGCTGGCCGACTCGATCATGGTGCTGCACGTGAACGAGACGCTGGACTCGGCGTACCTCTTCTCGCTGCCCCGGGACCTGCTGGTCGACATCCCCCGGTTCGAGAAGGCCGACTTCTCGGGCGACCGGACGAAGCTGAACGCCGCGATGTCGTACGGCAGCAAGGTGCCCGGCGAGAAGCTGCCGAGCGCGGCCCAGGGCTTCGAACTGCTCTCCCTGACGGTCTCCAAGGTGACCGGGATCAAGCGGTTCGACGCGGGCGCGATCATCAACTTCGGCGGGTTCCTGAAGATCGTCGACGCGATGGGTGGCGTCACGATGTACATCGACCAGAACGTCAAGTCGGAGCACCGCCGCCCGGACGGTACGCACCGGACGCACAAGGCCCCCGGCCAGGGTGAAGGCTACGTCGGCCCGCAGGCGCAGTACAAGAAGGGCACCCGGCACCTGGAGGGCTGGCAGGCGCTGGACTACGTCCGGCAGCGGTACCCGAAGAACGGGGTGACCGACGGCGACTACGGGCGGCAGCGGCACCAGCAGCAGTTCGTCCGGGCCATGGCCGACCAGGCGCTGAGCAAGGACGTGGTGACCAACCCGATCAAGCTGGACAAGGTGATCCGGGCGGCCGGTAAGTCGCTGATCTTCAGTGGTCGCGGCAACAAGCTGATCGACTTCGGCTTCGCACTGCGCAACCTGAGATCGGACTCGATCCAGATGATCAAGCTGCCCGGCGGTGGTGTCGGCACCGGCAGCAACTACCAGGGCGAGAAGTTCCAGCCGATCGCGGACGAGTTCTTCGATGCGATCAAGGCCGGCACCGTCGACAGCTTCGTGATCAACAATCCGGAGTTGTTGAACAAGGCCAAGTGAGCGGTCCCGGGTCGGAGCCACCCGGCTGGGAGCGGCGGCGGGAGCCGGACTAGACTTCCCATAATCCCGCCGCCGCAGCAAGGAGACAGCGTGGCACAGCTTCAGGTCGAACTCGTCGCCGTCGAGGAAAAGATCTGGACGGGCGAGGCCGAGATGGTCGTCGCACGGACGACCGAGGGCGAGCTCGGAGTGCTGCCCGGACACGCGCCGCTGCTGGGCCAGCTCGCCGAGCCGGGTCAGGTACGCATCAAGTTGGCCGACGGCGAACAGTTGACCTACGAGGTGAACGGCGGCTTCCTCTCGGTGACCAGCTCCGGCGTCACGGTGCTGGCCGAGACCGCCAGCCCGGTGACCGAGTCCGCGAGCCACTGATCCGACACGTCGATGCTGGTCTTGCGTTGGATCGGAATCGGCGTACTGGTGCTGCTCCTCGCGGTTGCGGCGCTCTTCGTCCGGCGAGCCCTGGTGACCCGCTCCGGCGGGATAATCCGGCTCAGCGTGCGGGTCTCCACGATCCTCGACGGCCGCGGCTGGTCGCCGGGCTTCGCGCGGTTCGCCGAGACCGAACTCCGCTGGTACCGGATGTTCAGCTTCGCGCTACGGCCGAAGCGGGTGCTCTCCCGGCGTGGCCTCGCCGTGGAGCGTCGGCGGCTGCCCGAGGGTCAGGAGCGGCTCATCATGCCCGCCGACTGGGTGATCCTGCGATGTGTCAGTCACCAGGCACCCGTGGAGATCGCGATGGCGAAGTCCACGGTCACCGGTTTCCTCTCCTGGCTTGAGTCCGCCCCTCCGGGGGCGGTTTCTCATTTGGTCCTACACGACTGAGCCCGACCTCGCGATCGGCCCGATCTCGCCATGGGACAGCGTGACCCGGGCGCCCGACCTCGTCGAGGATCCGCGACCGGGCGCGTCGACGTGCTGCGGCCGGCGCGGGGCGGCCGGATCAGGGGCGGTTCGACTCCGGGCCGCGCGAGGCGGAGCGGTTTCCGGGACGGGCCGGCCCGGGGTGCCGGCCGGGTCCGCCGCGCTCCTCCACGGCCGGTTGCCGGATCGGTCGCCGGCAGTGGTAGACCACCGCCGGCGGCAGGTTGGCCCAGACCGTCCCGCCGACGACGACCTCCTCGAACAGCTCCCGGAGGTTCCGGTGCAGCCGGCGGGCCGGTGGCGACCAGCGGGCGTGTTGGTAGGCGAAGGTGGTGAAGACCCCGTGGTCGGCGAGCGCCGCGACGACGGCGGTGAGGATCTCCCGCTGCCGCTGCGCGCTGAAGACGGCCCAGGGCAGGCCGCTGACGATCACCTCGGCCGGTGGCAGGTCCCGCTCGGAGAGCAGCCCGGCCAGCGCTCCGGCGTCGGCCTGGAGTACGTCGACCGCCGGATGCTCCCGGGCCAGCCGGTCCGCGAAGGTCGGGTTGATCTCCACCGCGAGGTGTCGGCCCTGACCGGCCAGCCGGCGCTGGATCACCCGGGTGAACGCCCCGGTGCCCGGGCCGAGTTCGACCACCAGCGGCTGCCCGGTCCGGGGGATCGTCGCGGTGATCCGCTCGGCGAGCGGCGTTCCGCTGGGTGCGATGGCGCCGACCGCCCGGGGGTCGCGGGCCAACTGGGCCAGAAACGAGATCATCTCTGTGGGCACGGACCGAAGCTAGGCGACCTGACGGATCTCCGATGTCGTCCGGCCGGTCGGTGTACCGGCCACTCGGAGGAGGCGTCGTGACCGTTGGCAGGAGTCGCAGCCGGAGTTCCGGCTCCGTATCGTTGCCGACGTGCGGGTACGGCGGAGATGGTGGCCTGATGTGCTGATGGGCCTGGTCGGGGGCGCCTTCGGGCTGGCCAAACTGGGCTGGCCGGTGGTGCAGAGCAAGCCGCTGCCCCTGCTGGTGACGGTGGCCGCCGGGCTGATCCTGGTGGCGGCCCGTCGGTGGCCCTGGCCGGTACTGCTGGCCGAGTGCCTGCTGCTCAGCATCGCCAACTGGACCACCCCGCTGAGCAGCGACGTCGCCCAGTTCGCCGCCCTGACCGCGCTGGGGATCATCGCGTACAGCGCGAACTGGCCGGGCACCGCCGTGGCGCTGGGGCTGTCGTACGCGGCGTCGCTGGTCTACCTGATCGGCCCCGACAGCCCGGGGCTGCTTCCCGGGCAGCAGGGGTTCATCCAGCTCGCCGGCTTCTTCGGGATCTCCGTCGCCCCGGTCGCCCTGGCCCGCTACCTGGGCCGAGTACGCCGGGTGGCCCAGTCGGCCGAGGAGCGTGCCCGGGAGGTCGAGGCGCAGCAGGAGGTGCAGACCCGGGCGGCGCGGCTGGCCGAGCGGGCGGCCATCGCCCGGGACCTGCACGACATCGTCGCGCACCACGTGGGAGCGATCGCGTTGCAGGCCGGTGCGGCGCAGTACGCGGCCCGGCGTACCGGTCGGGTGGATGACGCCGTGCAGGCGCTGGGGGAGTTGCGGGTCACCGCCGGCCAGGTGCTCGACGAGTTGCGGGCGCTGCTGGAGGTGCTGCGTGACCCGGACGCGATCGTGGCGGGCGGGCCGCCGATCGAGCCCGAGCAGTTGATCATGGACGCGGAGCAGCGGGTCCGGGCGGCCGGGGTGGCGGTCCGGATGAACCTGGCCGGTGACGTCGGGGAGGCTCCGCTGGTGGTGCGTACCACCGCCGCCCGGGTGGTGCAGGAGGGGCTGACCAACACGCTCAAGCACGCCGGGCCGGGCGCCACCGCCTCGGTGGACATCCGGCCGGACGGTACCGGCCTGCTGGTCGAGGTGCTGGACACCGGCCCGGAGCAGCCCCGGCCCTCGCTGCTGCCCCCCTCCGGGCACGGGCTGGCCGGGATGCGGGAACGGGTCCGGCTGCTCGGCGGCACGCTGCTCGCCGGCCCCACCGGCAGTGGTGGCTGGCGGCTCGCCGCGTACCTGCCGATCCGGGAGAAGACGGCGGCGATCTCCGCCAAGACGGCGACCCGGGCGGTCGACGCGGAGCCGATCGGGCGGACGCGGTGACGATACGAGTCCTCGTCGTCGACGACCAGGCCCTGGTCCGGGCCGGCGTGACCCTGCTGCTCCGTACCGCCGGCGGGTTCGACATCGTCGGCGAGGCGGGTGACGGGCGGGAGGCGGTCCGGCTGGCCGAGCGGCTCCGCCCGGACGTGGTGCTGATGGATCTGCGGATGCCCCGGATGGACGGCATCGAGGCCACCCGCCGGATCCTCGACCAGCATCCGGCGACCCGGGTACTGGTGCTGACCACCTTCGCCGACGACGCCAACATCTACGGGGCGCTCGGCGCCGGGGCGATCGGTTACCTGGTCAAGGACGGCGCCCCGGAGGACCTGGTGGACGCGGTCGGCCGGGCCGCCCGGGGTGAGCCGCTGCTCGCGCCGGCCGTACTGGCCCGGATCGTGCACCGGGCGTTGCAGGCGCACACCGAGGACGCCGAACGCGACTCGGACAGCGTACGGCCGTCGGGGCGGCGGCTGCTCAGCGGCCGGGAGCGGGAGGTGCTGGCCCTGGTCGGCGCCGGGCTCTCCAACGCCGAGATCGCCTCCCGGATGCACCTCGGCGTCACCACCGTCAAGACGCACGTCTCGGCGGCGATGGAGAAGCTCGGGCTGCGCAACCGGGTCCAGGCCGCGGTGGTGGCGCACCGGCTCGGCCTGGTCGACGACGAGTTCCGGCCGATCGGCCTGGACGGACCGGGCCGGGACGGCGGCATCCGCGACGAGAACACTCCGGGCGCCCTCCCGCCGGCGTCCCGGTGATCCCGCCGGGGTGTGTCCCGAGGGGCTGTCTCGCGGATCTCTGGCGGGCTGCGGCGGGCCCAGACGGCGCCCGGCGGCGTTGGAGGTTCGTCCGCATACAACACCGGTATCCGGGCGAACCTCCGCCTTGCCGGATCACCGCCTGGACTCCGCCTCGCTCCACCGAGATCCACGAGGCAGCCCCTAGGGGACGGCCGCCGCGCACCGGCCAGTCGGCGGAGCCGGTGCGGCCCGCGGCACGACGCCGACCGGCGGGTACGACGGGCACGGTGTAGGGGTGGATCCCAGCTTCGGACTCGTCGACCGGCTCACCGGCCTGCCGCCGGGCTGGTTTTACCTGGCCGCCGGGGCACTGCTCGCCGCCGAGCTGGGGGTGCTGGCCGGGCGCTGGCTGCACCGCCGACTCCGGTCCAGCCCGTCCGGGTACGCCGGGAGCGCCCCGCCGACCGGCCCGGATCGGGCGAGCCGGGGTGGTCCCGACCTCCGACGGGACGCGCCGGAGCCCCGGCCGAGGGTGTCGGCCCTGCACCGGCGGCTCCGGTCGGCCCGCTTCTCCCCGCTGCGGCAGCCGCCCCGGCCGGCCGGTCCGGTGGGTCGGCGGCGTGCACCGGCGGGCCGGGACGCCCCGGGCCGGTCAGCCGCCGGGGACGGGGACTGACGAGGCACAGAGTTCCACCTCGAAACCGGACTCGTCGGTCAGGTAGCCGGCGTAGTTCTCCGGCCCGCCGGCGTACGGGTGGCGGTCGGCGAAGAGCAGCGACCAGCCGTACCCGGGAGCCTGCGCGACCAGCCGGTCCACGGCGGCGGGCGGGCCGGCGTGCAAGGCCAGGTGGTTGAGGCCCGGCGCGAGCCGGTCGTGCCGCCGGGACGACAGCGCGGGGGACTCCTCCAGCACCAGGTAGGTCGGGCCGTGCCGCCAGGAGCGTCCGGCCGGCCAACTCTGGTACGGCGTCCAGCCCAGCTCGCCGAGCAGCCAGCCCCAGCTTGTGGTGGCCCGGTCGAGGTCCGGCACCCAGATCTCGACGTGGTGCAGGCCGCCAGGCGGGACGGGTGGCTGGTCGGGGGTCAGCCCGGTCGGGGCGTCACCGGGGTCGGGCGGGTCAGCGCTGGCCACCCGGCACCCATAGCACATCTCCGGCCGGATTTGCGGTTCTTGCCAGGATGAACAGCAAATCCGAGAGGCGGTTGAGATACTTTGCCGGGAGAGTGCTGGTTCGATCTGGTTCGGAGCTGATCAGCGCCCATGCCGAGCGCTCGGCCCGCCGGGCGGTCGTGCGGGCCACGTGCAGCAGCGCCGCTCCCGGGGTGCCGCCGGGCAGGACGAAGGAGTCGAGTTTGGCCAGTCGGGCGTTGTACCGGTCGCACCAGCCCTCCAGGCGCCGCACGTACTCCTCGGTGACCCGCAGCGGCGGGTACGCCGGCTCCGGCTCCACCGGGGTGGCGAGGTCGGCGCCGACGTCGAAGAGATCGTTCTGGATCGTGCCGAGTACGGCGCGGACGTCCTCGTCGAGCTGCCCGAGGGCCAGCGCCACTCCGATCGCCGCGTTGCACTCGTCGACGTCGGCGTACGCGCCGATCCGCGGGTCGGTCTTGGCGACCTCTTCGTTGTTGCTCAGCCTGGTCGTGCCGGCGTCGCCGGTCCTGGTGTAGATACGGGTGAGGTGGACGGCCATGACGAACAGCGTACGGACGTCGACACCGGCCGAGCCGTCGGCGGGGCAGGGCTGGCCGGACGGCACCGGGCCGGGTGGGGCGGACGACTCTACGATTTGCGACGTGGACGTGATCAGAGTCGGTGGCGGCGCTCGGCTGGAAGGCCAGGTGCACGTCGTGGGTGCCAAGAACTCCGCGCTGAAACTGATGGCGGCGGCGCTGCTCGCCCCGGGGCGGAGTGTGATCACGAACGTACCCCGGATCACCGACATCGCGATCATGGCCGAGGTGCTGCGCCGGCTCGGCTGTGCGGTCTCGTTCGACGACGACGGTGCCGAGGCGGCGGGCGGGGACGGCGGCCCGCCCCGGTCCTGTTCGGTGTCGATCGAGGTACCGGCGGATCCCGGCACCGAGGCGGACTACGACCTGGTACGCCGGCTCCGCGCCTCGATCTGCGTGCTCGGCCCGCTGCTGGCCCGGCGCGGGTACGTCCGGGTGGCGCACCCCGGCGGCGACGCCATCGGCTCGCGCGGCCTGGACATGCACGTGGCCGGGCTGGCCCGGATGGGCGCGGAGATCTCCGGTGAGCACGGCTTCGTCATCGCCTCGGCGCCCCGTGGGCTGCACGGCGCGACGATCTGGCTCGACTTCCCCAGCGTCGGCGCCACCGAGAACCTGGTGATGGCGGCGGTACTGGCCAGGGGCGTAACCGAGATCGACAATGCCGCCCGGGAACCCGAGATCGTGGACATCTGCACCATGCTGACCCAGATGGGTGCCAGGATCGACGGCGCCGGCACCTCCATGCTGCGCATCGAGGGGGTCTCGGAGCTACGCCCGGTCCGGCATGCCACGGTCGGCGACCGGATCGTCGCCGGCACCTGGGCGTTCGCGGCGGCGATGACCCGGGGCGACGTCACGGTGACCGGCGCCAGCCCGGCCTTCCTGGAGATCGCGCTCGACAAGCTGGTCTCGGCCGGTTGCCTGGTCGAGACCCGGGCCGACGCGTTCCGGGTGCGGTTGGACCGGCGGCCGTCGGCGGTGGACGTGGTGACCCTGCCGTTCCCGGGCTTCGCCACCGACCTGCTGCCGATGGCGATCGGGCTGGCCTCGGTGAGCGAGGGGGCCTCGCTGGTCACCGAGAACATCTTCGACGGCCGGTTCATGTTCGTGAACGAGATGGCCCGGCTGGGTGCGGACATCAAGACCGACGGGCACCACGCGGTGGTCCGGGGCCGGGAGCGGCTCTCCAGCGCCCCGGTGCGGGCCACCGACATCCGGGCCGGCGCGGGCCTGGTGATCGCCGGGCTCTGCGCGGACGGGGTCACCGAGGTCTCGCATGTGCACCACGTCGACCGGGGTTATCCGGACTTCATCGCCGACCTGCGGAGCCTGGGGGTCGAGGTGGAGCGGGCGACCGCGCCAGAAGAGCCGGCGTTCACCTTGTGACACTGGACCGGACCGTCGCCTGGAGCATCGCGCTCGCGCCGCCGCGCGCCGGCTGAGCCGTCGCGGCCCCGCGCCGACCACCGTCGGGCCGATGGCATCCGGACCTGCCCCGGGGTGCCGCCGGCCCGAACCTGTTACCGGCGGGTAGTGGCGCCCGGGGCGACCGTTAAGGTGCTCTACGAGGACACAATCCAGCCGAAGGAGTGCGCACATGGCGGGTCGACTCGCGGTCATCGGGGCCGGTCTGATGGGTTCGGGCATCGCCCAGGTCGCGGCGCGGGCGGGCTGGCAGGTCACCCTGCGCGACCTGGACGACACCGCCACCCGGCGCGGCCTGTCCGGCATCCGTACGTCACTGGAGAAGTTCGCGGCCAAGGGCACGATCGGGGCCGACGAGGTCGAGGCGACACTCCAGCGGATCACCTCGACCACCGAGCTGGAGGCGGCGGCCGACGCCGACATCGTGGTCGAGGCGGTCTTCGAGCGGCTGGAGATCAAGCACGAGGTGTTCCGGGCGCTGGACAGGATCTGCGCCCCCGGTGCGATACTCGCCACCAACACCTCGGCCATCCCGGTCACCCAGATCGCGGCGGCGACCGCCCGGCCGGAGTCGGTCGTCGGCACCCACTTCTTCTCGCCGGTCCCGATGATGAAGCTCTGCGAGCTGGTCCGGGGTTACAAGACCAGCGACGAGACGCTGGCCACCGTCCGGGCGTTCGCCGAGGAGATCGGCAAGACCTGCGTGGTGGTCAACCGGGACATCGCCGGCTTCGTCACCACCCGACTCATCACCGCCCTGGTGATGGAGGCGGTCAAGCTCGTCGAGTCCGGGGTGATCTCGCCGGAGGACCTGGACACCGCCTGCAAGCTCGGCTTCGGGCACGCCATGGGGCCGCTGGCCACCACCGACCTGACCGGCGCCGACGTGCTGCTGCACGCGACGAAGAACATCTACGCCGACACCGCCGACGAGAAGTTCTTCCCGCCGGAGCTGTTGCAGCGCATGGTCACCGCCGGCGACCTGGGCCGGAAGACCGGAAAGGGCTTCTACTCGTACTGACCGGAGTCGGCGGGTCGGCCGGGTGGCGGACCGGGGTCAGCCGTCGCGGCGGCTGGTCCAGCGGAAGGTGGTCAGGCAGAGCACCAGGCCGACGACGCACCAGAGACCGAGCACCAGGGCGACCCGGCCCAGCTCGAAGGAGCCGGCCGGCTCCTGGGCGCCGAACGACTCCGGCAGGAAGACCGCGCGCAGGCCCTGGCACATCCACTTCAGTGGGAAGATCGCCGCGACCTGCTGCATCCAGCTCGGCAGGCTGGTGAAGACGAAGAAGACCCCGGAGATGAACTGGAGTACCAGGGCCACCGGGGTCACCGTGGCCGAGGCGCCGCGCCCGGTGCGGGGCAGCGAGGAGAACGCGATGCCGCAGAGGGTGCAGGCGGTGATGCCAAGGGCGGAGACCCAGAACAGGGTGAGCCAGGCGTCGGCGGTCTGCGGCAGGGCGAGGTCGAAGAGCAGCGCGGCGACGGCGAGCAGCAGCACGGTCTCGGCGACACCGATAACGGCGACCATGAGGATCTTGCCGGCGAAGTAGACCCATTTCGGCATCGGGGTACCGCGCAGCCGCTTCAGTACGCCCCGGTCCCGCTCGATCGGGATCTGGATGGCCAGGCTCTGGAAGCCGACCGTCATCAGGCCGGTGGCGATCATGCCGGTCACGAAGTATTGCGTGAACCGGACCCCGCCGCCGATCTCACCCTTGAAGATCGACGCGAAGATCAGGATCATCACCACCGGGAAGAGCATGGTGAAGACCACGGACTCGCGGCTGCGCAGGAACTGGCGTACCTCCAGGCGGCCCTGTCGCAGGCCGAGCGCGACCGGCCCGACCCGCCGGGACGGTGCGGACGTCGGCGGCCTGCCGGTGGTCTCCGGTGCGGTGGTCGAGGTGCTCATCGGTGCCCGATCATCTTCAGGTAGACGTCCTCCAGGGTGGGCCGGGTGACGGTCAGCCCCGGCACCTCGCCGCCGAACCGCGCGGCCAACTCCGCGACCAGCGCCGTCGGCGTCGCGCTCTCGACCCGTTCGACGGCGCCCTCCGGGGTACGCCAGGCGACCGTGGCCAGCGCCTCCGCCCGGTTGCCGAGTCGGGCCGGGGCGGCCACCTCGACCAGCCGCCCGCCGGTGATCACCGCCACCCGGTCGGCGAGCGCCTCGGCCTCGTCCAGGTAGTGCGTGGTCAGCACGATGGTGGTGCCGGCGGCGGCCAGGTCCCGGATCAGCTCCCAGAACTCGCGCCGGGCCTCCGGGTCGAAGCCGGTGGTCGGCTCGTCCAGGAAGAGCAGCTCGGGTCGGCCGACGATGCCGAGCGCCACGTCCAGCCGGCGCTTCTGCCCACCGGAGAGGGTGTGGGTACGCGCCTTCGCCTTGCCGGCCAGCCCGACCCGTTCGATCACCTTGTCCGGATCGTCGGGGTCGGGGTAGAAGCCGGCGAAGTGCCGCACCACCTCGGCCACGGTCAGGTCGTCGAACTCGCCGGTGCCCTGGAGCACGATGCCGACCCGGGACCGCCAGCGCCCGTCCGCGCGGTCCGGATCGACCCCGAGCACGCTGACCTCGCCCGCGTCCCGGCGCCGGTAGCCCTCCAGGATCTCCACGGTCGTGGTCTTGCCGGCCCCGTTCGGGCCGAGCAGCGCGAACACCTCGCCCCGGGAGACCGCCAGGTCGACGCCGTCCACCGCGACCGTCCCGCCGTACGCCTTGCGCAACCCCCGTACGGAGATCGCGAGCTGCTCTGCCATGGGTCAACTATGCGTGACGGACCGTTCGTACCGGTCACCGGGTCGGCCGGATCATCCGCCGGCCAGCACCTCGGAGAGCGGCGCCGGGCGCAGCCCCCGATCCCGCAGGCCCGCCAGGATGTGCGGCAGCGCCTCGTCGGTCATCGCCGCGTTCTCCTCGGTGAGGTGCAGCACCACGATCGAGCCGGGCCGGACCTTCGAGAGCACCGCGCGCACGATCGGCCGCCAGGCGGTGGCGAACGGGTCTCCGCTGACCACGTCCCCGTCCACCACGGTCAGGCCGAGCGGGGCGAGCGCGGCCAGCGCGGCGGCGTCGTGACAGAGCCCGGGGAACCGGAAGTACCGGGTCTGCCGGCCACCGTACGGCTCGATCAGTCGGAAGGTCCGGGCCACGTCCTCGGTCATCCGCTCGGCCGGCAGCCGGGGCAGCCCGTAGCAGTCCCTGGTGAACGCCAGGTGCCCGTACGTGTGATTGGCCAGCTCGAACCGCGGGTTGTCGGCGAGTCGCCGGGTCAGCTCCGGATAGCGCTCGACCCACTTGCCGGTCAGGAAGAACGTCGCCGGAACCCGGTCCCGCTCCAGCAGCTCGACGATCCGCAGGTTGGCGTACGACCGGGCCCGTCCGGCCCGCAGGTTGCCGAGCATCGCGTCGGTCATGTCGGCGTCGAAGGTCAGCGCCACCAGGTTCCCGGTACGTGGCCCGTGCGCCACCACCGGCGGCCGGGTGCCCGGTCGGGTCGCACCGGGTCGGTCCGCGCTGCCCGGTCGGGGCGTCCGGGAGGCGTCGGCGGAGCGGGCCGGGGTGGTCGGTTCCGGAGTGGCCGGAGTGGCCGGCGGCGGGCCGCCGGGTGTGCCCTCGGTTGCCGGAGCGGTGACCTGGACCGGGTCGACCCGGGACGGCGTGGCCGAGGTGCTGCCGTCCCGGAGCACGGTCACCACGAGGACGAGCGCGCCGACCAGCGCGGCGGCGGTGACGGTGACCAGGGACACCCGAAAGATCTTCGCGAGCACCTGGACGAGGATGCCAGCCGCAGCCCGCCCCCGTCACCCCCGGATCGTCAGTACTCCACCATTGACTCTTCCCGCGCGGCCCGGGCGGCCCGGCGCTCCGCCCGGCGGCGTCGGCGTCGGCGTACCACCCAGATCACGAAGAGCGGCACGAGCAGGAGGAAGAGCAGGACCAGTACCGGCAGCAGGATCGCCGACAGCGAGAAGAGCACGCTGGTCGCGTCCTCGGCGGTACTCGCCACCGGGGCGCCGAAGCCGGCCGTACCGGCGTTGATCACCGGCCGGGCGGCGGCCTTGACCCCGTGTACGCCGAGCGCGATCAGCACCCCGATCACCACCGGCACCCACTGGTGGGAGCCGAAGAACTGGCCCGGGTCGCTGACCGTGACCGTCTCCGCTCCGGAACCCGCCCCGAAGGCGAGCCCACCGGCGGTCGGCCGGACGACGGTCTGCACCACGTCGTTGACGTGGTCGACCACCGGCACCTTGTCGGCGACCACCTCGACGGCGAGCAGCACCACCAGGATGGCCAGTACCCAGCCGTTGGAGATCCACTGCCAGCCGCTGGGCAGGTTCACCACCTCGCTGTACCGGGCGAGCAGCCCCATGGTGAGCAGCGGGATGTACGCGTTGAGACCGGCCGATGCGGCAAGGCCGGTTCCGGTGAGGGCTTCCAGCACGGGTCCAGGATGGCACCGACGCGCCAGGACGGCGCGCCCAGCCGGACCCGAGTGCTCCGCTACCCTCGTCGGGTGCGGTTGGTGATTGCGCGATGCGCCGTGGACTACGTCGGACGACTCTCGGCGCACCTGCCGCTGGCGACCAGGTTGTTGATGGTGAAGGCGGACGGGTCGGTCTCGATCCACGCCGACGACCGGGCCTACAAACCACTGAACTGGATGAGCCCGCCGTGCCGGCTGGAGGAGGCCCCCGGGGTGTGGCGGGTGGTCAACAAGGCCGGCGAGGAGCTGCGGATCACCCTGGAGGAGATCTTCCAGGACACCTCCTACGAGCTGGGCGTCGACCCGGGGCTGCGCAAGGACGGCGTGGAGGCGCACCTCCAGGAGCTGCTGGCCGCCAGCCCCACCGAGTTGGGCGACGGGTTCACGCTGATCCGCCGGGAGTACATGACCGCGATCGGCCCGGTCGACCTGCTCTGCCGGGACGGCGCCGGGGCCACCGTGGCGGTCGAGGTCAAGCGGCGCGGCGAGATCGACGGGGTGGAGCAGCTCACCCGCTATCTCGAGCTGCTCAACCGCGATCCGCTGCTGGCGCCGGTCAGCGGGGTGTTCGCCGCCCAGGAGATCAAGCCACAGGCCCGGGTGCTCGCCACCGACCGGGGCATCCGGTGCGTGGCGGTGAACTACGACCGGCTGCGCGGCATCGAACGGGACGAGTTGACGCTGTTCTGAGCATCTCGGGCACCACCGGTCGAGCCCGTCGGGGTCAGGCGTGCGGGCCGAGTCGCCCGGATCAGGCGTGCGGGCCGAGCCGCTGGGGTCAGGCGTGCGGGCCGACGGCCACCTCGCCGAGGGTGAGCCGGGGAGCGCCCTCCAGGATCTCGCCGACCCGCTGCACCTGTTCGTCGAGTTCGCCGAGCTGCCGTGCGCTGAGGTCCACAAGCGACTCCACGGTGACGTCGATCCGCCGGCCGGAGCGGCGCTGGTGCCAGACCCCGGCCACCAGCCCGTCGACCAGCAGTACCGGATAGTTGCCGGCCTGGCCGCCGGCCAGCGCCCGCGCGGCGGCCGGGCCGGGGAAGACCTCCGCGCGGGGGAAGCAGTTGACCGGGTACGCGTCGAAGTACGGCAACAGCCGCACCCCGCGCGGCGGCTCGTCCGGCGCGTCGGTGTCGCCGGCCAGTACCCAGGCCGGAGAGCCCGCCATCGAGACCTGCTCCAACTCCCCGGCGAGCGAGTCGAACAGCTTCGTCGCCCAGCCCTTCGGCACCGCCAGCCACTGCGCGAAGTGTGCCGGGGTGGCCGGCCCGTACGCGTACAGGTAGCGCCGGAGCACCTCGGCGAGCGCGGTACGCCCGTCGGTGGGCCGGAACCCGGGCAGCCACCGGGCCGGGTTGGTGTACGTCACCAGCCGGCCCCGGTTCGGCCCGAAGCACATCGCCCCGCGCGCGGTGGCCAGCGACAACGCTTCGACCCAGCGCGGCCACCAGCCCTGGAACGCCGCCATCGCCGGTTCTCCCGCCCACGGCCCGGTACGCGCGACCACCGCCTCGGTCAGCTCGTCGGTGGTCAGCTCGTCGTCCCGCAGCGCCTCGGCGATCGCCGCGATGACCTGCTCGGCCTGCTCCCCGGTGAGCAGTTCGAGCGGGCGTACCGGCAGCGCCGAGAGGGCTCCGGTCCACATCGGAAGATCGGCGGTGGCCAGCAGGTGCACGGTGAACCGGGGGCCGCGGGTCTTGACCAGGCTGCGTTCGCCCCAGAGCGCCACCCGTACGTCGAGCCGGGTGGCCCGGGTGGTGCGCAGCCCGATCGCGAGTTCGGCGGCGGAGAGTACCTGCGCGTGCACCCCGCCGAGCCTCGCCGCCACGTCGGCGAGCCCGGTACCGGGCAGCGGGCCGGCCAGCCCCTGCCGCTCCAGGCGTCGGGCGCAGACCTGCGCGAACGAGAGCCGCCGCATCAGCGGAGCCTCCCGGGACGGGGGCGGGACGGGTCGGTCTCGAAGCTCGTCATGCCGGCACGCTAGCGGCTGGTTAGGTCAGCTTCTGTCACCTTTCTCGCGCGAGCGTCGAGGACGTGGGGGTGCCGAGCCCTTGGCCGCGAAGGTGAAGAAAACTTTCAGGAACATCGATTGACTACGTGGATTTCCGCCGTAATAATTGTCGTCAATATTGATCAATGTCGTTTCCCTTAAACCCCCGAAGGGAGGACCGATCATGGCAGCTGTGACCGGAGAGGTGTCCTGGTTCTGTTGCGGCAGTGCCTGGGGCCCGTGCGCGTCGACCGGCCGGGGTGCCTGCGGCACCTGCACCTCCGGCAACTTCCAGCACGCCTGGCCGAACGCCTCGCAGGCATGCCTGGACATCACCCGACCGCACGTCTGCGGCACCAGCCTCGCACGTCGGACCTGCGGGTTCGTGCACTACACCACCAACCTCTGCAACGGAGCCCGGGTCGGCACCTCGATCGCCGACTGCGGGCCGCAGACCGACCTGTTCTGCGGTGAGCGCGCATGCTGCGGCTCGTCCTGCGGAACCAACCGGATCATCGACCTGACCCCGGCGGCGTACAGCGCGATCGCCAGTCTGTCCACCGGGCTCCGGCCCTGCTCTGTCGACACGGTGTAGGGAGGGCTCCACGATGGCGACCACGATGGACCGTCGACGACTGCTCAGCACGGCCGTACTCGGTGGCGCCGGCATCGCCGGAGCCACCGCGCTCGGCTCGCTCGCCCCGGAGGCGGCCTTCGCCGCCGAACCGGTGAAGATCGAGCCCGGTGCACCCGACCCGAACTTCGCCGAGGGCCGGGTCACCTCGATCACCGGCAGTGTGGTGCTGCTGGCCGGCTCCGACGGTGCGCTGCACCGGATCCAGGTCACCAACGGCACCAGCATCTGGAAGTTCCAGCCGACCACCTTCGACCGGCTCGAAAAGGGCGACGGCATGTACGTCCGGGGCGTACGGCTGCCCGACGGCACCCTCGCCGCCGACTCGCTCTGGGCCAACATCGTCAACCTGACCGCGCACATCGCCTCGGTGGGCCGCAACGTGCTGCACCTCGACCACCACGGCAAGCGGCTGATCGGGCACGTCGTACCCGGCACCACCGCAGCGGTCTACAACGGCACCCCGGCGATCTCCGACGTCTCGCTGCTCAAGGTCGGCGGGCACGTGCAGGTGATCGGCGCCTGGCACCCCGACACCAACGAGATCAGCATCGCCACGGTCTACGCCGCCAACTGACGGTGTCGGGGAGGGCCCGTCCGATCTGCGGAGGAGCCCTCCCCGACGCCTGGAACGAGAGGAGGGGATCATGCTCCAGTCCTTGGCGGCGCTCCAGTCCCTGCTGGTCGGCGTCGTGCTGATCTGGTCGGCCCGGATCAAACTCTTCGACCGGCGGGCGGCCGAGCAGGCGCGTACCTCGGCGCTCGGCACGCTGCTCGGCGCCGAGCGGGCGGTGCCGGCGTACCGGGTGCTCGGCGGGGCCGAACTGCTGCTCGGCATCCTGCTGGTGCTGCCACCGGCCCCGGTCGCCGAGCCGCTGGCCGCCGCCGCGCTGGCCGCCGGCTTCGTCGGCTATCTCGGGTACGCCAGACGCGTCGCACCCGACGCCTCGTGCGGCTGCCTGAGCGCCAAGGCCACCCCGGTCACCGGGCGCAGTATCGCCCGGGCCGGCCTGCTGGTGCTGGCCGGGCTCGTCGGCATCGCGGCCGGTGGCACGTACTGGCTGCCGGCGCTGACCGGATCCCCGGCCGCGTCGGCCGGACTGCTGCTGGCCGAGGCGGCGCTGGTGGTCGCGTTCTCCCCCGAGTTCGACTCGTACTGGCTGCTGCCGCTGCGCCGGCTCCGGGCCCGGCTCACCCATCCGCTGCGGGGCGGTTCCGGGGTACCGCTGCTGGCCAGCGTGCAGCAACTCCAGCTCAGTGCCGCGTACCGGCAGGTCGGCACGCTGCTCACCTCGGACGTCCGGGATCACTGGCTGGAGGAGTCCTGGCGGATGGTCTGCTACTCGGCCCGCTACCAGGGGCGGGCGGCGACGGCGGTCTTCGCGGTACCGGCCGGCGAGGTGGCACCGGACCGGGTCCGGGTCGCCCTGGTGGACGACTCGACCGGAGCCACCCTGGTCAGCCTGGCCGACCCGGCGTACGCGACCTGACCCCGCTCAGCCGCCGGTACGGACCGCGATCAGCGACTTGATCAGCCCGGCCAGCCGTTCGGCCCGGATCCGCGAGTGCGGGAAGTAGTGCCGCATCTGGGACCGGTCCACCAGTTCGGTCCAGAGCACCTGCTGGATCGCCGTCTCCCGGCAGTCCGGCCGGGTGTGCGCCAGCGGCCAGCGGCGGGCCAGCGCGACCCGCAGCCGTACCGGGGTGAACTGCATGCCCGGGGCGATCCAGTGCGGCTCGATCGGGAAGTACCGGTAGGGGGTCTGCACCCAGTGCGCGCCGGCGAGCGCGTGCACCGTCTCGGCGAACCGCAGCCGGCGCTCGTGCCCGCCGACGTGCTCCAGTACGGAGTTGGAGAAGACCAGGTCGTAGCGGCGGTTGGCGATGTGCCGGGGCAGCGCGCAGGCGTCACCCCGGTCCACCTCCGCCCACTCCGGTACGTCGGCCGGGGCCTCTTCGAGGTTCACCACGTGCACGTGTTTCGGGCGTACCGGGGCCTGTGCCCAGGTGCCGACCCGTCCGCCGAGGTCGATGACGGACATCTGGGCCAGGTCCGGGAACGTCTCCGCGAGCCATCCGGCCCGGCGCGTTCGCCGCCGGGCACCCCAGGAGTTCTCGCTGTCGACCAGGCGGAATCGCAACGCGTGCAGCCCCATTGGGCGAACGGTACCGATGCGGGAGGCGGCCAGGGATGTCCTAGTCGTCCATTTGTCCCTACGATCGGTCAGTTCAGGGTCACCGCCCGTACATAATTTTGGCCGCCCTGACGATGCGCTCCACCTGCTCCGGAGTCCGCTCGAAGGTCATCGCCGGCAGTACCGAGGGTCCGCGCCGTCTGGTCACCGCCTTGCCCCGGGCGAACTCGCGCAGCCCGTCGGCGCCGTGGATCCGGCCGAACCCGGAGTCGCCGATCCCACCGAACGGCAGTGTCGGCATCCCGACGAAGGTCAGGGTGGAGTTGATCGCCGTCATCCCGGAGCGCATCCGGCCGGCGATCTCGGTGGCGCGACGCCGGCCGAAGACGGCGCCGCCGAGGCCGTACCGGACCGCGTTCGCGCGGTGCAGCGCCTCGTCGGCGTCGGCCACCCGGCTGATGGTCAGGGTCGGCCCGAAGGTCTCCTCGCGGACCGCGTCGGAATCCTCGGGTACGTCGACCAGGATCGTCGGGTGCACGTACGGCGGCTGGACCGCGTCCGGTCCACCGAGCACGGCCCGGCCGCCCCGCGCGATCGCGTCCTCGATGTGCCGGCGGATCGTGGCGATCTGCTCGGGCATGGTGATCGGGCCGAGGTCGGTACCGTCGGGGCCGACGGTGAGCCGGCGGGCCTTCGCCACCACCTTGTCGACGAACGCGTCGTAGCCGGCTGCGGTGACGTAGGCGCGTTCGATGCCGATGCAGGTCTGGCCGGCGTTGGTGAGGGCGCCCCAGACGCAGGCTTCGGCGGCGGCGTCCAGGTCGGCGTCGTCGTCGACGATCACCGCGTCCTTGCCACCGGCCTCGACGACGAGCGGGGTGAGCGTCTCGGCGCAGGCGGCCATCACCTTCTTGGCGGTACGGGTGGAGCCGGTGAACGCGATCTTGTCCACGCCGGACCGGCACAGTGCGGCACCGACGTCACCGAGGCCGTGCACGGCCTGTAGCACCGGCTGCTCCGGGACGATCTCGGCGAAGGTGTCGACCAGCCACTGCCCGACCGCCGGGGTGTACTCGCTCGGCTTGAGTACCACCGCGTTGCCGGCGGCGAGCGCGTAGCCGAAGGCGCCCAGCGGGGTCAGTACCGGATAGTTCCACGGCGCGATCATCCCGACCACGCCGTACGGCCGGTATTCGAGCCGGGCGGAGAACTCGGCCACCACCAGTCGGGACCGCATCCGGCGGGGGCCGAGCACCCGCTTGGCGTTCCGGGCCGCCCAGTCGAGGTGGTCGATCGCGCTGAACGACTCGACCACGGCGTCGGCGATCGGCTTGCCGGTCTCCAGGTGCGACAGTTCGGCGAGTTCGGTGATCCGGTTGGCCAGCAGCGCCCGCCAGCGCAGCAGCCGGTTCCGCCGGCCGGCGAAGCCGAGCCCGGCCCACCAGTCCGCCGCGACCCGGGCCCGTTCGACGGTCCGTTCGACGGCCTCGGCGTCGGCGACCGGGAACCGCCCCGCCAGCTCCCCGGTGGCCGGATTGGTGGAGACCAGCTCGCCGTCGGAGATTCCGGGTACGCCGGGAGCGTTCACGGTCGTCATGGCGGAAGTCTAGACCCGAAGATTACCCACGGGTAGGTATACGCATCGCCGCGTCCCGATGCCCCCTCGGCCGAACCGGCGAGCCCGGATCCGCTTCCCGGCCAGCGCGACTCGAACCGGCAGGACGTGGAACCGGGCGGGGTCGGATGGGAAGCTGACCCGGGGGCCGACGTTGCCGCGTCGGTGGGGGGCGAAGCCGGATGGAGAAATCCATGTCCGACCAACTTGAGCTGTTGCCGATACTGACCGTGACCAGTGGGCCACTGAGGGGCGCCAGCTTTCGGCTGCACCCCGGGGTACGCCGGATCGGTCGGGAGGACGGCGTCGACGTGCTGCTGGACGATCCCAAGGTCAGCCGCTGGCACGCCACCGTCGAACTCGCCGCCGGCCGGGTGTTGTTGACCGACACCGGGTCGACGAACGGGACCTGGCTCAACGACGAGCGACTCTCCGGGCACACCGAGCTGCGGGACGGGGACCGGATCCGGCTCGGCAACCTGGAGCTGCGGTTCTTCGATCCCGGTGCCGCCGCCACCGACCAACTGGGCACCTTCCGCCGCTCGCTGGCGCCGCCCGTCCCGGCCCCGACCGGGAGTGCGCTCGCCGAGCCGACCCAGGTGATGGGGACGCCCGCCCGCCGCTCCCGACGGATGCTGTTGATGATCGGCGGCTGTGTCGCCCTCGTCGGCGGAACGACCTGGGCGTACCTCGCCTTCCAGTGACACCGCCGGCCGGGACGCCGACGGGCTGCTGATCGGCGAGGGCACCGGCATCGGCCGGGCCGGGACACCTCGGCGGGAAGTAGCTGCACAGGCGGGGTCCGGCCTCGGGATGTGGTGGGCGGCCACATGTCGCCGTCCGGGACCGGCTGGCATCATCGCTCGGATGGAGATCCGGCGACACGAGATATCGGCGAACGGCATTCGGCAGCGGGTGCTGGTGGCGGGCCCCGAAGACGGCCGCCCGGTACTGCTGATCCACGGCAACTGCTCGTCCGCCGACTTCTGGCAGCCGTTGCTCCGGCACCTGCCGGCCGACCTCCGGCTGGTCGCCCCCGACCTGCGCGGCTACGGCGGTACCGAGGTCGCGCCGGTGGACGCCACCCGTGGGCTGGGGGTCTTCGCCGACGACGTCGCCGCGCTGCTCGACGAGCCGGTCCTGTTCGGCGCGGCGGGTACCCGGCCGGTGCTGGTCGGGCACTCGCTGGGCGGGGGAGTGGCGATGCGGCTGCTGGTCGACCACCCCGACCGGGTGGCCGGGCTGCTGCTGGCGGCGCCGGTCTCGCCGTACGGCTTCGGCGGCACCCGGGACCTGGCGGGTACCCCGACCACGCCGGACTTCGCCGGCACCGGGGGCGGGACGGGAAACCGGGACTTCGTCGCCCGGCTGGCCGCCGGTGACCGGAGTACCGCCGAGCGGACCAGCCCGCGCGTGGTGCTGCACACCGCGTACGTCGCCGACCCGGCCAGCCTCGGCGCGGACGAGGAACTGCTGCTCGACTCGGTGCTCTCCACCGCGACCGGTGACGACAACTACCCCGGCACCGCGGAGTCCAGCGACAACTGGCCGGGGACGGCACCGGGGGACCGGGGCGTGCTCAACTCGCTGGCGCCGAAGCACTTCCGGATCGCGGACGAGCTGGTCGCCGTACCGGAGAAGCCGCCGATCACCTGGGTACGCGGCGACTCCGACGTGATCGTCTCGGACACCTCCCTCTTCGACCTGGCCCAGCTCGGTGCGCTCGGCCTACTGCCCGGGTGGCCTGGCGCGCAGGCGTGCCCGCCGCAGCCGATGGTCGGGCAGACCCGCGCCGTGCTGGACCGGTACGCGGCGGCGGGCGGCAGCTACCGCGAGATCGTCTTCGCCGACTGCGGTCACTCGCCCAACATCGAGCGGCCGGTCGAGTTCGCCGCCGCCCTGCTGGACCTGCTCTAGGGAGGCCGGACCGGCACCGGGCCGAGGTGTCCGGGCGGGCCGTGGCAGACTCGCCGCAGGTGACTTAGCGGCCGTTCAGTCGGCCGCCCGGGTTCGGAGCGGGAGGCCAGCGGTGGCAGGCGAGACGAGCGGCACCATCGGCACCGTCGGCGTCGTCGGACTGGGCACGATGGGCGCCGGAATCGCGGAGGTCTTCGCCCGCAGCGGCCTCCAGGTGGTCGCCGTCGAGATCACCGCGGAGGCTCTCGACCACGGCCGGGCCACCCTGGCCCGCTCCACCGACCGGGCGGTGGCCCGGGGCCGACTGAGCAGCGCCGACCGGGACGCGCTGCTCGACCGGGTCACCTTCGCCGTCGGGCTGCCCGCGCTGGCCGAGGTCGACCTGGTGATCGAGGCGGTACCCGAGCGGCTCGACCTCAAGCGACGGCTCTTCGCCGACCTGGACCGGATCTGCCGGCCGACCGCGATCCTGGCGAGCAACACCTCCTCGTTGAGCGTCACCGAGATCGCCGTGGCGACCGGCCGACCGGACCGGGTGGTCGGGATGCACTTCTTCAACCCCGCGCCGGTGATGAAACTGGTCGAGGTGATCCGGACGGTGACCACCTCGGCCGAGGTGGTCGGCGCGGTGCAGGCGCTCTGCGCCCGGCTGGGCAAGGTCGGGGTGACCGTCGCCGACCGGGCCGGCTTCGTCGCCAACGCCCTGCTGTTCGGCTACCTCAACCAGGCCGTCGCGATGGTCGAGTCGGGGTACGCCGACCGCGAGGAGATCGACACCGCGATGCGGCTCGGCTGCGGGCTGCCGATGGGGCCGCTGGCGTTGCTGGACCTGATCGGCCTGGACACGGCGTACGAGATCCTGGACACCATGTACCGGCGGGGTGGCCGGGACCGGCGGCACGCCCCGGTGCCGCTGTTGCGCCAGATGGTCACGGCGGGACTGCTCGGCCGCAAGTCCGGCCAGGGTTTCTACCGGTACGAGCGGCCCGGTTCGGCCACCGTCGTACCCGATGGACAGACCCCGGCGGCGGAGCCGCTCGACGGTGCCCGACCGGTGCGCAGGGTCGGGGTGGTCGGTTCGGGTGACGCCGCCACCGGGCTCGGCGAACTCTTCGGCCAGGCCGGCTACGACGTGCTGGTGGTGTCCCCTGGTGGGACCGGCGAGCTGGCGGAGCTGGCCGACGTCGACCTGGTGGTGGAGGCGGTCGCCGACGACCTGGCGGCCAAGCGGGCCCTCTTCGCCGGGCTGGCCGAGGTCTGCAAGCCGGAGGCGCTGCTCGCCACCACCACCGGCACGCTGCCGGTGATCGACGTCGCGATGGCCGCCCGGCGGCCGGCCGAGGTGGTCGGGTTGCACCTGCCCGACCCGACCCGGGCCGGGGCGGTGGTGGAGATCGTGCGTACCGTCCGCACCTCGGCCGAGGCGGTCGCCACCGCCCGGTCGGTCTGCGCCGGACTGGGCCGGACCGCCGTGGTCTGCGGGGACCGGGCCGGGTTCGTGGTGCGGGCGCTGCTCTTCCCGTACCTGAACGACGCGGTCCGGATGCTGGAGGCGTCGTACGCCACAGTGGACGACATCGACCACGCGATGACGCTCGGCTGTGGCTATCCGGCCGGCCCGTTCGAGGTGCTGGACGCGGTCAGCCCGGAGCTGGCGCTGCGGGTCCAGCGGTCGCTCTACCGGGAGTCCCGGGAACCGGGGCTGGCCCCGGCACCACTGCTGGAGCAGCTGGTCACCGCCGGCCGACGGTTCCGCGAGGCAGCCGCCGACTGACCGCCAACCGGACGGGCCGCTGGCTGACTGCCAACCGGACGGACCGCTGGCTGACCGCCAACCGGACGGGCCGCTGGCTGACTGCCAACCGGACGGGCCGCCGGTGGGGGAGTCAGCGGGCGATCCGCAGGCTGACCGCCGCGTTGCTGGTCCGGCCGGAGTCGGTGAGCCGGTAGACGAACCGGTCGGTGCTGGCCCTGTGGCTCGGGTACGGCCGGTAGATGACCGTCCGGCCGGTGGTGACCTGAACGGTGCCGTGTGCCGGCGGGGTGACGATGGTGACCCGGGTGCCGCTGGTGGCGAAGTCGTTGGCGAGTACCTGGATCCCGGTCGCCCGGACCGCGCTGACCCGTGGGCTGTCCCGGATCGCCGTCGGGGCCCGCACGAAGGTGCCGGTACCGGTGCCGATGAAGACGCTCTGCACCCCGGTCACCTCGCTGGTGGTGAGCACGTCGAGGATCCCGTCGCCGTTCACGTCCGCCACCGCGACCGTCCAGAAGTCGTCGCCGTAGGCGTCCCCCTGGAGGTTCACCACCGTGCCGTCGTCCAGCACCACGACCACGCCGGTGAAGTACGTGCCGCACCCCTCGGCGTACGCGAGGGCCACGTCCATCGCGCCGTCGGCGTCGAAGTCGGCGAGGTGGTACTGCGGCCGGCCGGAGCAGTACCGCACCGGGCCGGGGGTCAGCGTGCCGGTGCCGGTGTTGAGGTAGGTGGTGAAGCCGTCACCCTGGTCGGTCCACTCGTAGACGTCCTGTCGGCCGTCGCCGTTGAAGTCGGCCGTGCCGATGTAGCTGGGCTGGGTGATGGTGTCGAAGCCGGCCGAGACGGCGAAGTCGTCCAGTACCAGCAGGGTGTCGGCGATCGACGGCGGCGGGCCGGCGAACCAGGTCACCGCCAGCTCGTTGGCGGGGTCGCTGTCCAGGTCGAGGCCGACGCCCATGTCGGGGCAGTAGAGCACCGACGTCAGGTACCGGTAGGACCGGGCCGGACCGTAGCCGCCGCCGGCCCGGCCGAGTTCGACCCGGACCGCGCAGTCGGAGGTGCCGGGCAGGGTGCCGAGGGTGTTCCGGTCGGCGCGGCCGTCCCCGTTCACGTCCGCGATGATCGGCTCGTCCTGCCAGCCGGCCCGGGCGGCCGGTGTGGCCACTCCGGCGGCGGCCACCAGGACGATGGCGACGGTGGTGATGCGTAGGCCCCACATGGTGCCTCCTCGGACCTGGTTCCCCGCCCAGCCTGGACGTTCTCAGCAGGAGATTAGGGTGCACGCATCGTGATGTCGTGCGCGCTGACCGTAATCTGACACGGTGTTTGGTGAGCCCGCTGTGGGGTAGTGGCGCCGACCGGCCGGGTCAGCCGGTGATCCTCAGGCTGACGGCGGCGTTGCTGGTCCGGCCGTCCTGGCTGAGCCGGTAGACGAACGTGTCGCTGGTGCCGTGCGTCGGGTTCGGGGTATAGATGATCGTGCGGTTCGTGGTGACCTTGACCGTGCCGTACTGCGGCGGGCTCCAGATGGTCACCCTGGTCCGGTCGGTGGCGTAGTCGTTGGCCAGTACCTGGATGCTGGTCGCCCTGCTGCCGCTGACCGTGGGATAGTCCCGGATCGCCACCGGCGCCCGGACGAAGGAGCCGTCGCCGAGGCTGATGAACGTGGCGATCTCCCCGGTCGACTCGTTGTGGGTGGTCACGTCGACCAGGCCGTCGTGGTTGGCGTCGTCGGTCTGCACCGTCCAGCTCGCCAGGCCCAGCACGTCGGTGTGCAGGTGGACCAGGCTGCCGTCGTCGCGGACCACCGCCACGCCGCTGAAGTACGGGCCGCAGCCCTCGACGTACGCGATCACGACGTCCATCGCCCCGTTCCGGTTGAAGTCGGCGAGCCGGGGCTGCAACGGGCCGGAGCAGTACCGGACCGGGCCGGGCACCAGGGTGCCGGAGCCGGTGGCGAGGTAGGTGGCGAACCCCTCGCCCTGGTCGGTCCACTCGTAGATGTCCTGCCGCCCGTCGCCGTTGAAGTCGGCGGTGCCGATGAAGCTGGGCTGGAAGATCGTGTTGAAGCCGCGGGTGACCCGGAAGTTGTCCAGTACCAGCAGGGTGTTGGGGACGGTCGACGGCGGCCCGGCGAACCAGGTCAGCGCGAGTTCGGCGGCGGCGTCCGCGTCCAGGTTGAGCCCCACGCCCATGTCCGCGCAGTTCGGCTCCGCCGCCGGCAGGGTCAGGTAGCCGTACGCCTGCGGCGCCGCGTACCCGCCGCCGGCCTGTCCCAGGCTGACCACGACCCGGCAGGTGGTCACGGCTCCCACGGTGAGATCGAGTACCACCCGGTCCGGCCGGCCATCCCCGTTCACGTCGGCGACGATGGGCTCACCCGGCCCGCCCGCCCAGCCGAGCGGCGCCCGTACGCCGAGGCCACCGGCCGTCGCCATGATCGCCACCGTTATCGCGGCGATCCTGCTACCCCTCATGGCACGCCTCCTAAGGGCTCCACCGGATGTACACCACCGCGCTGCTGCGGCGGGTGCCCTCGGTGAGTTGGTACGTGAACCGGTCGGTCGCGCCATGGTTCGGCCGGGGTGTGTAGACGATCCGTCCGCCGCTGATCACCCGGGCGGTGCCGTATCTCGGCTGGACGGTGATGCTGAGCTGCGCCTGGCTGCTGGCGAGGTCGTTGGCCCGTACGGCGACCGTCACCGCCTTGTCGTTGCTGAGCCGTACGGAGTCGGTGTTCGCCTTCGGCGACCGGACGAACTGCCCGGCACCGGTGCCGATGAAGTACTCGGTCGCGCCGGTCAGCCTGGAGACCGTGCGGATGTCGGGGATCCGGTCCCCGTTGGCGTTGACCACCCGGGTGACCCAGGTGTCCAGCCCGGCCGGATCGTGCTGGAGTTCCTGGGTCGAGCCGTCGTCGAGGACCACCGCGACGCCACTGACCACGGCCGTTCCGGAGAGGCAACGCTCGGTGTAGCTGTTGACCAGGTCGGTCGCGCCGTTCAGGTCGAAGTCCCGCAGGTCGTATTCGAGCGGGCGGGCGCACCACTCCTCGGGTCCCTGGACCAGGCTGCCGGTGCCCGGGTTCAGGTACGTCTCGATGCCCTGGCCCTGGTCGGTCACCGAGTAGACGTCCTCCCGCCCGTCGCCGTCGAAGTCGGCGGTGCCGAGGTGGTACGGGGCGAAGATCGCCGAGACGAGGCCGGACGACGGCTGGAACGAGTTGTCCAGGACCATCAGGTTGTACGGAACCGTCGGCGGCGGCCCGGGATACCAGGCCACCACCAGTTCCTCCCGGCGGTCGCCGTTCAGGTCGACGGCGACGCCCAGCTCCGGACAGCGGGTACCGGTGCCCGAGCCGCCGGGCCGAAGGTAGACGAACGCCACCGGCAGCCGGTAGTCGCCGGACGAGGTGCCGTACTCGACGATCACCGAGCAGAGGTCGGGCTGGACCAGGCCGAGGGTGATCCGGTCGGTGAAACCGTCGCCGTTCACGTCTCCGAGGACCTGCTCGCCACGGCCGGCGGCCCAGGCGGGAGTCGGGGTCGGCCCGGCGACGCCGCCCAGCGCGACCAGAACCACGACCACCACGACCATCGCGGTACGTCTGCGCCACATGGCGTCCTCCTCGCTGCGAGTCCGGATGGTCGGCCGAGGGGTGTTCGTGGACGTTAACTCCTGTTCGCGGCGGCAGCGCGTGCGCTGACCGTGATCCGACAGCCACCGAAGGCGACGAAAGGCCAGGTCAGCAGCCTTGATCGGGTTAGCCCGGCGGCTGCGTACCCTGGAAGATGTGAGCCCGCGTCGTAACCGTCCGCGTCCGGAGGAAGGACCGCCGCTGGACCGTACCCGGCTGGAGCGCGGGGTCGGCTCGGTGCAGAGCTGGCGGGACGGCGAGTGGCAGGTACGCGACATCCCGGGCAGCGCGGCGACCAAGACGTACCGCTGCCCCGGCTGCGCCCAGGAGATCCGCCCCGGGGTGGCCCACCTGGTCGCCTGGCCGGCCGACGGGCAGGGCGACCTGACCGACCGCCGGCACTGGCACACCGGCTGCTGGCGGGCCCGGGACCGGCGTGGCCCGGGAGTGGAACGCTCGCGCAGCGCCCCCCGGTACGGCTGACCCGCCGCCCGATCCGAGGGATCTTCGTCACGCTGTCCCCGGGTTCGCTGCCCCCTCCGGCCGGACCGGGTCAGACTGATCCCCGTGAGTCCCGCCATCCGCGCCGCCAGCATCCTGCCCGCCCGCCGGGAGGAGATCGAGCTGCACACCGCCGACGGCCTGCGGCTGGTCGGCGAACTGGCGCTCCCCGCCGACCGGGACCCGGTCGCCACCCTGGTCTGCCTGCACCCGCTGCCCACCCACGGCGGGATGATGGACAGCCACGTGTTCCGCAAGGCCGCCTGGCGACTGCCCGCGCTGGCCGACCTCGCGGTGCTGCGCTTCAACACCCGGGGCACCAGCAGCGTACGCGGCACCAGCGAGGGGACCTTCGACGGCGGCGAGGCCGAGCGGTACGACGTTGCCGCCGCGATCGAGTACGCCGAGTTCGCCGAACTGCCGAACATCTGGTTGCTGGGCTGGTCGTTCGGTACCGACCTGACCCTGCGGCACGGCTGCGACCCGGGTATCGCCGGCGCGATCCTGCTCTCCCCGCCGCTGCGCAGCAGTACCGATGCCGACCTGGCCGCGTGGGCGAAGTCCGGCAAGCCGCTGACCGCGCTGATTCCGGAGTTCGACGACTACCTCCGGCCGGACGAGGCCCGTCGACGCTTCGCGGTCGTGCCCCAGGCCGAGGTGCTCGGCGTACCGGGGGCCAAGCACCTCTGGGTCGGCGACGCCGAGACCGTACTCGACGAGGTGGTCCGGCGGGTCAACCCGGCGGTACCGGTACCGCTGCCGACCACCTGGGACGGGCCGATGGAGACCGGCGACGCCAGCGCGTACGCCGACCGCACCGTCGCGGCCTTCGCCGATCTGCCGATGCCGGACGAGCAGCGGGGCTGAACAGGTCGTGACCGGCTACATCCCGAAGAGCGTCTTCGAGGGTCGCCGAGGGCTCGGCCCAGGGCCGAACCAGAGGGCTCAGCCGTCGGTGTCGGGGGTGCCGCGCGGGCCGGGCGGCACCGGCTCGGTGACCTCGACCGGGGGCAGCCCGGCCGCCGGTGGCCAACCCGCCAGCCAGGTCCGGCGCTGCCGCCACACCTCCCGCCAGTAGCCGGCCCGGCCGGTCAGCCGGGCGGCGGTCGCCCGGGCGGCGATGCCGACCGCCATCAGCGTCCGGCCCAGCGCGGCCCGGGTCGGTGACCAGCGCAGCCGGAGGAAGGTGACCTGGCCGCGCAGCAGCATCACCCGCTTGCCGGCGCTGGTCGAGGCGGCCCCGCCGACGTGCAGTACCCGGGCGGCCGGCACCAGTACCGGACGGGCCCCGATCGCGGTCGCCCGCAGGCAGAGGTCGAGGTCCTCGCAGTACATGAAGTAGTCCGGGGTGAAGCCGTCGAGCTGGGCGAAGAGGGAGCGCCGGACCAGCAGCAGGCAGCCGGAGGCGGCTGGTACCCGGACCGGTGCGGAGCGGTCCAGCCAGGGCAGCGCCTCCCGGTTGAAGAGCCGGGACCGGGGGAACACCTTGGAGAGTCCGGTGGCGAAGCAGGTGAGCGTCCAGAGCGAGGGCGGGCCGAAGACCGAGTGCCCGTCGTCGCTGCCGTCCGGCCCGAGGGTGCGGCCGACGTAGATGCCGTGCCCGGGGCGGGCCCGGGTGAACGCCAGCAGTTCGCCGATGAGGTTGCCGACCGGTTCGGTGTCCGGGTTCAGCAGCAGCAGCCAGTCGCCCCGGGCCCGGGACGCGCCGACGTTGACCGCCCGGCCGAAGCCGACGTTGCGGGCCAGCCGGACCACCCGGGCCTCCGGGACGGCCGCCGCGACCGCTGCCGCCGACCCGTCGGTGGAGGCGTTGTCGACCACGATCACCTCGTACGGCTCCGCCGGGCAGGCGGTACGGAGCGTGGCCAGCGCGGTCAGGATCAGCTCGCGGGTCTGGTAGGAGACCACCACCACGCTCACCACCGGGTTCACGGTGCGGCTCCGGTGGCACCGTCGGCCTCGGCCGGAGCCGGAGCACGGGTGGACTCGTCGCGTCCCCAACCGTCCCGGACCGCCGGTCTGCGGGCCGACGTCGCGGCCAGCAGGGTCAGCCCGGCATAGCAGACCCCGGCCGGCAGCAGCCACGGCCGGGGCAGCACCACGTCGACCAGCCAGGAGGTACGGCGGGCTCGGCGTACCCGGTCGTCGGCGGCGCGCAGGCTGGCATTGCCGGCCCGGACCCGGCCCAGCCGGCGCAGCAGGTCGGCGGTGCGCCGGGGGGTGGCCACCACGGTCGCCACCTCGGGCACCTCCCGCTTCTCCGCCTCGGTGAACTGACCGTCCAGGAAGAGGTCGTCGGCGACCACGTCGGGAAACGCGCCGAACCGGGCCCGGCCGGCTGCCGACAGCGCGATCGCGCCCCGGCCGAAGAGCGCGTTCCGGTACGCCGGATGCCGCCCGTTGATCGCGTAGTAGCCGCGTACCAGCAGGGGCCGCCCGGTGGTGTCCAGCCGGCGGCGCGGCGCGGCGGCCAGGATCCCCGGCGCGGTGACCGCCGCCGCGAGCGCGCGGGCCCCGGCCGTCTCCAGCGCGATGTCGGCGTCGAGGTAGATCCGGGGAAAGCCGCGCACCGCCGCGTCACCGGCGTTCAGCGCGGCCGGCTTGCCCGGCTCGGGCAGTTCCCGCACGAGGACCCCGGGCACCGACCGGGCCACCGCCGCCGTGCCGTCGGTGCAGCCGTTCGCCACCACGACCACCTCGAACTCGCCCGGTTCCGCGTCGGCGAGTAGGGTCCGCAGGGTCCGGCCGAGCACCGCCGCCTCGTCGTGTGCGGCGACCACCACGGTCACCATGGCGCCCGCCCGGTCAGCGCGAGCCGGATCCGTCGGGTGGCGTTGCGGCGGCGCAGTCGCCAGCCCTGGTATTCCCGCAGGTCGAGCGGGGCGGCCTGGACCACCCGGGCCGAGTGCCGCATCTGCTGCGTCCACTCCGCCAGGGTCGTCACCCCGGTACGCCGGGCCGACAGCGGCCGGCGGGCCACGAAATCGGCGTCGGTGCGGTAGATGGTGCGCGGGCTGCGCGGGTCGTCCATGTGGTCCTCGGGGAGGAACGGGTGGTACCAGCCGTTCAGCCAGCCGAGTCGGGCCGCCCGCAGGCACCAGGCGGTGAACGTCTCGTCGCCGGCCAGCGGGCCGACCTGGGTCAGCGTCTCGCGTTTCATCAGATAGCCGCTGCCCTGCACCCAGTGGTTGCGGAACAGTTGGTGCCCGTTCGGATAGTCCGCCAGCTTCGCCGCCACCAGCGCCTGCTCGACGTCCTCGGCGGGAAACCGCCAGGTGCCGATCACCCCGAACCCGGGTACGTCCCGGTGCGCCCCGCGCAGGATGGTCAGCCAGTCCGGGTCGGGCAGGCAGTCGTCGTCCACCTTGCTCAGGTAGGAGCCGGTCGCCTCGGTCCAGAGCCAGTTGGTCGGCTCGGTCAGCCCGGCGTTGACCGGACTGTGTCGGAACCGGTGTACCCGGGGATGGTGCCGGAGCTCCTCGACCGCCTCCAGGGTCGGCTGGTCGGTGCCGTTGTGCCAGAGCCACACCCGGGCGTCCGCCGGGCAGGTGTCGAGCAGGTGCGGCAGCGACAGCCGGACGTACTCCGGCCGGTCGTACGTGATCATGAGGATGTCGATGCCACCGTCGCCGGTCATCCGACCGCCCACCTCCGCTCGGGTCCGCCGGAGGTGGGTGCTGCCGCACGCCGCTCCGTCATGCCTGTGCCGCCGCCGGCACCGGCTCGGCTTCGTCGGACTGCCGGCCCGGCCGGCCCGACTCGATCCGGTTGGTGCGTTCCGCCCTGGTCAGCCGCCACAGCGCCCCGGTCAGGCCGAGCAGCACGTGCACCGTGATGAAGAACGTCGTGAAGTACATCGAGTCGAAGGTGAACCCGGAAACGCCGGCCACCCCGATCGCCACCGCCAGTACCGCCGCCAGGTCGCGGTCCCGCTCGGTACGGGCGAACCGGCGTACCCGGCCGGCGACCACCACTCCGGAGAGGAAGAGGACGGCGAGCCCGGCCACCCCGACGATGCCGCCCTGGACCAGGGTGGTCAGCCACTGGTTGTCCAGCAGTTGGTAGAGCTCCGGCAGGAAGGTGCCGATCCCGCGCCCCAGCCAGGGGCGCTCCCGGATGAACGGGGCCACGTAGTCGTAGTCCTCCACCCGGGCCTGCACGCTGGGGTCGTTCTCGCCGGCCAGCAGCAACGACTTGATCGCGGCCAGCAGGCCGGGCCGGGCGACCTGGATCAGCGCGGTCAGGAAACAGCCGACCACCAGTACGTTGAAGGTGGTCCGCAGCGGCCAGACCAGGATGAAGAGCAGGATCGCGGCGCCGAGCGCGAGTACCCCGGTGCGGGAGAGCGAGATCGGGATGACCGCGGCCTGGAACATCGCCAGCACGGCGTAGATCTGCCGGTCCCGCCGGGTCGACGAGAACCGGGCGAAGTGGATCGCCACCACCAGGCCGATCACCATCAGCACGCTGAACTCGATGTAGTGCCCGGCGGTGCCGGCGACCCGGACCAGCCCGTCGCCGCCCCGGTCGCGGAACCCGACCACCTCCTTGTGGAAGGTCAGCAGCGGCGGCAGCTTCATGTAGGTGGTCAGGTCGATCCGGGTCACGAACTGGACCAGCGCGACGAACGCCATGAAGGCGGCGCCCCAGCAGAACCAGCCCAGCACCTTGTCGATGCGTTCCCGGGTCAGTACCCCGTCGGCGGCGGCGAGCAGAATCCCGGCCCCGGCGAGCGCCATCAGCAGGGTCCGCTCGGCGCCGTTCGCCTCCAGCACCGGCATCCCGCGACCCTGCCCGGCCACGTAGGAGAGGAAGAGGGTGACCAGGTAGATCGCCATCGCCCAGCGCATCGGCTGCTGGCCCCGGGTGACCAGGCTGGGGTGCAGCCGGCTCAGCGCCCACCAGACCAGCAGGCCGAACCCGACCATCAGCCCCGGCTTGCCGAGGTCGCTCAGCGGTGGGAAGACCAGCCGGAAGGGGAGCAGGTAGGCGAGCATGATCGACGCGATGACCGCGGCGGTGGCGTCCGGGAAGTGGCGTACGGCGGGGGTGATGCCGTCGTACACCGTGTCGGACCGCCGCGCGGATAGGTAGGTCGGCACGTCGCTCGTCTCGTCCGTGCGCCGTCAGCCGGCGCTCGTGGGCTGCCCGGGGATCATCGGTCCGGATCGTCCACGACGTTCCGGGCGGTGGTGAGCAGGATCGTCTCCTCGCCCGAGGCCGCCGGACCGCGTCCGTTGCCGCCCTGCCCGACTCCCCGGTCGTGCCCCAGGTGCCCGCCGGCCCGCTCGTTGACCGGTGAGCCCGGGTAGCGCTCGTCGGCGGGCGGCCCCGGGTAACGCTCGTCGGCGGGTGAACCCGGGTAACGCTCGTCGGCCGGGGAGCCGGGGTAGCGGTCGTCGACGGGGTGCGCCCGGTCGGCGGAGCCGTGCGCGCCGCGCCGGGAGAGCGGCTGGGTCGGCTCGCGTCCGGGACCGGTGGCCACCGGCGCGGCCCGGGCCATCGGGGCCGGCGAGACCACCGGCGCCGGTCGCGGCGTGCTGACCACCGCCTGGCCGGCACTCACCGGCTGGCCGGCGTTCCAGGCCATCGGGGTACGCGCGTCCCGGCGCTGGCCGAGCCGGGCGCTCGCCCGACGGCGGGCCACCGCGTCGTAGACCACGGCACCGACGGCGGCCAGCAGGATGCCGATCGCCGCGATCACGACCTGTGCCCGCAGCACGTTGGAGCGGGACTGCACGATGTTCAGCCCCGGATCCAGCACCTCGGTGGTGATCTGTTCCCCCGGGTTGGGCTTGTACTGCGCCTGCTGCCCGGCGACCTCGTCGTGGATCAGTGTGGTCACCGCCTCGACGGTCTTCCGGGCGCTCTCCTCGGTCGCCGCCGTCACCGCCACGGTCAGGATCGAACTCCGGGTCACCAGCCCGACCTCGTAGTCGGGGTCGCCGCCGGCCGCCGCGATCTTGGTCCGGGCGTCGTGCGCGGAGGTGGAGATCTGCACGGCCTGGGCCATCGCGTTCTCGCCGATCCGCAGCCACGGGTTGCCCGGCCGGGGTGTCGCGTTCGAGGCCGGGGCCGCCGCCGAGGTGGTCGGCGGTACGAGCAGGATCGCGACCTCGGTCTTGTATTCGGGCTGGATCGCCAGTCCGAACGCGAGGGCCGCGCCGAGCGTCACGACGACGATCGGAGCCGAGACGTACCACCGCCGAAACATGAGTTTCAGCAGGTCGAGAAGGTCCATCGGGCGGGCCCTTTCGCAAGGTGCGGAAGTGCGGTGCGGGTGGTCAGATCGGCAGACGCGCGGCATCGGCCCCGTTACCGTGTGAAACTTCGTTGTAGTCGCTGAGCGACGGGCGGAGCAATCGATCCCACAGTCGGATGTACGACTTCACCTGGTGATCCCAGGCGAGTTCATCGACGAACCGCTGTCTCCCGGTCGCACTCATCGCCGCCCGGGCGTGCTCGTCACTGAGGAGCTGGTCGATGGCCTTGGCGAACTCGTCCGGGCTGCCGCTCTCCACATAGCTCGCCGCCGCCTCGGCGGTACGCCGGGTCTCCAGCAGGTCGACCGCGACCACCGGTACGCCCCGGGCCACGTACTCCACCGTCTTGGCCATCGTGTACATCTCGGCCATCCGGCTCGGCCGGTCCGGCTGGATCGCGATCGAGGCGGAGCAGAGCAGCGCGTCGACCTCGTCGGCCTCCAGCCAGCCGGTGAAGCGTACGACGTCCTCCACCCCCCGCTCGGTGGCCAGCCGGCGCAGCTCCGGCATGCTCTCGCCGTCCCCGGCGACCACCAGTTCCCAGTCGTCGGTGCCGCGCAGCCCGGCCAGCCGCTCGGCGGCGAGGACGGTGGCCTCGACGTTGTCCTGCGGGTTGATCACCCCGACGTAGACCACCTTCTGTCGGGCGTCGTCCCCGTCCCCGTCCGCGCCGTCGCCGCCGCGTCGCACCTCGGCCAGGGCCGGCCCGTTGCGCACCACCACCACCTTCTCGGGTGGGCAGCCGCCCCGGCCGACCGCCAGTTCCCGGAACGACTCGTTGGTGGCGACCACGGCGGTGGCGGTACGCCAGGAGAGCCGCTCGAAGAGCCGGAGCATCCACAGCACACTCGGCCGGGGTTGCGCCGCCTTGCACTCGTAGAGTTCCGGGCTCAGGTCGTGGTGGTCGAAGACGAAGGGTCGGCCCAGGGCCCGCATCAGCAGCCCGACCACCCAGAAGACGTCCGGCGGATTGCACGCCTGGACGGCGTCCACCCGGGTCCGCAGCATCAGCCCGAGCAGCCGGGTGGCGACGGCGACCAGTGCCCAGGCGAACTCGGCGGCGAAGGAGAGCACTCCCTTGCCCGCGAGTGGCTGGGGAAACGAATGGATCCTGGTCGCGGTGGTGCCGGGCAGTACCGTGAGCCGTCGTGGTCCGCGTGGGCAGATCACCGACGCCCGGTAGCCGGCCGCCTCCAGGGCCTGGCACTCCCGGATCACCCGGCGGTCCCGCTCGGCTGGCAGATTTACCACCACGATGACAACGTGGGGGCGTCGATCGGCCATCTCTAACTCCTCATCCGCGCAGCTCGGACGACGTTTTCGATGGAAGGTCGCGGCGTATGCGATTACGCCGCGACCCGAATGAGCCTGTTTCTCGCACCGGGCTATCCCGCTACCGGCCCGGCGCTTACCAAGACATTGCTCTACCGGCCCGGCCCGGGCAAGGACCGTGGATTGGTGTAAGTGTCGAGTTACTTACAAGGTCGCGACCGATCGTACGATTGTTCCTTCACTCGCTCATCCGCGTATCGGGGTGTGGTGGCACGATGCTGCCCTGGTCAACACCAATTCGGCGGCATCGGGGGCGAACGGTCGGGGAAGCGCGGTTTCATCGATCTTCGTCCGGATTCGCGATTAGACGCGGACGGGTCGCAAGTGTTGCGTCGAAAACTACTCTGTGCCGACAAAGGTGAGCTGCGGTTCACAGTCGCGGGTCGTGACCGCCGCTCGCCACGTGGAGAGGAAGTGGGCCATGCGGCTGCGGCGGGGCTTGCGACTGGGTCTGGTACTGGCGTTGCTGGGGAGCGTCCTGGCGCCGCTGCGCGGATCTCCGGCGTCGGCGGTGACGCTGCCGACCGGGTTCCAGGAGCAGGTGGTGTTCAGCGGGCTGGACCAGCCGACGAACCTCGAGTTCGCCCCGGACGGGCGGGTCTTCGTCGCCGAGAAGGGCGGCCGGATCAAGGTGTACGCCGACCTGGCCGACCCCACCCCGACCGTCTTCGCCGACCTCTCCACCAACGTGCACAACCAGTGGGACCGCGGCCTGCTCGGGCTGGCGCTGCCGGCCGACTTCCCGGCGAACCCGTGGGTCTACGTGCTCTACACCTACGACGCGCCCCCCGGGCGGACCGCTCCGGTGTGGAACGACACCTGCGGCGACGCCAACAACGGCCGCTGCCTGGTCACCGGCCGACTCTCCCGGCTGCGGGCCAGCGGCGACGTGATGACCGGTGCCGAGCAGGTGCTGATCTCCGACTGGTGCCAGCAGTACCCCAGCCACTCCGTCGGCGACCTGCGGTTCGGTGCCGACGGCATGCTCTACGCCACGGCCGGCGACGGCGCCAGCTTCAGCACCACCGACTACGGCCAGTTGGGCAACCCGGCCAACCCGTGCGGCGACCCGCCCGGCGGCACGATGACGCCGCCGACCGCCGAGGGCGGGGCGTTGCGCGCCCAGGACGTCCGGACCAGCGCCGACCCGACCGGGCTGGACGGCACGGTGCTGCGGCTGGACCCGGAGACCGGGGCGGCGGCGCCGGGCAACCCGGCGATCGGCGCGGGCGACCCGAACACCCGGCGGATCGTCGGGTACGGCACCCGCAACCCGTTCCGGTTCACCATCCGGCCGGGTACCAACGAGATCTGGTTCGGCGACGTCGGCTGGAACACCTGGGAGGAGGTCAACCGGATCGTCGACCCGAGGGCGAGGGTCACCAACTTCGGCTGGCCCTGCTATGAGGGTGCCGCCCGGATGAGCAGCTACGACAACGCCAACCTGAACCTCTGCGAGACGCTATACACCGGGGCCGGGCAGACCGCGCCGTACTACACGTACCACCACAGTGCGGCGGTGGTGCCGGGGGAGAACTGCGGGTCGGGCGGGGACGCGGTCTCCGGGCTCGCGTTCTATCCGGGCAGCGGCGGCAGCTATCCGGCGGCGTACGCGGGGGCGCTCTTCTTCGCCGACTACTCGCGCGGCTGCATCTGGGCGATGCGCCCGAGTACCCCGGGCGGGCTGCCGGACCCGGCCAACCTCCAGGCGTTCGGGCAGGCCGCCGCCGGACCGGTCGACCTGGCGATCGGCCCCGGTGCCGAGCTGTACTACGCCGACCTGGGCGGCGGCACCGTACGCCGGATCCGGTACTTCCCGGGCAACCAGCCGCCGACCGCGGTGATCCAGGCGACCCCGACCAGCGGGCCCGCCCCGCTCGACGTCACCTTCGACGGCACCGGCTCCACCGACCCGGACCCGGCCGACGCCGGCCGGCTCAGCTACAAGTGGGACTTCACCAGCGACGGTACGGTCGACGCCACCACCCCGAACGCCACCTACCGCTACCCGACCGCCGGCAGCCACACCGCGACGCTGACCGTCACCGACACGCTGGGCGTCTCGGCCAGCAGCACGGTCACCATCCAGCCCGGCAACGGCGCCCCGACCGCCCTCCTGGACAGTCCGACGGTCGGCACCACCTGGCGGGTCGGCGACACGCTCGACTTCGCCGGCCGGGCCACCGACCCGCAGCAGGGCACCCTGCCGGCGTCGGCGCTGCGCTGGAAGCTGCGGATGGAGCACTGCGAGTCGGTCGGCAACTGCCACACCCACCAGCTCCAGGAGTGGACCGGGGTGGCGTCCGGGTCGTTCGTGGCGCCGGACCACGAGTATCCGTCGTACCTGGAGCTGGAGTTGACCGCCACCGACGGGCAGGGCCTGTCGAACACCGTGGTACGCCGGCTCGACCCCCGGACCGTCGACCTCACCTTCGCCAGCAACCCGCCCGGGCTGCGGCTGAGCGTCGGCGCGACCACCGGGACGGCCCCGTTCACCCGTACCGTGATCGTCGGCTCGACCAACACGGTCAGCGCGCCGAGTCCGCAGACGGTCGACGGGCTGGCGTACTCCTTCACCGGCTGGTCCGACGGTGGCGTGGCGACGCACGTCGTCACCGCGCCCACGACGGCGCTCACCTACACGGCGACGTACGTCGGCGCGGCCGGCTGCGGCACCGCGCCGGGCTACACCTGTGGCACCGAGACCGGCCGGCCCTGGGTGCCGGCCGACACGGTGCTGCCGCTGGCCGGGGACGACGCGGTGACCTCGGTGCCGCTGCCGTTCCCGGTGCCGTTCTTCGGACAGACCTACCGCACCGCCTGGGTCTCCGGAAACGGGTTCGTCTCCTTCCTCGACCCGGGCGGGCCGCAGCCGGCCAACTCGGTGCTGCCGGCGGCCGGCGCGCCGAACGCGGCGCTCTACCCGTTCTGGGACGACCTCTGGGTACGGGCCGACTCCAGTGTCCGGACCGCGGTGACGGGTACCGCGCCGGACCGCCGCTTCGTGGTGGAGTGGCGCAACAGCGGCATGTACGGCTCCACCTCCGCGCGGATCAGCTTCGAGGTGGTGATCGCGGAGAACGGCGAGATCGTCTTCAACTACCGGGACCTGAACACCAGCGGACGGGAGCGGGGCGACTCGGCGACGGTCGGCATCGAGAATCCGACCGGTACGGTCGCGCTGCCGTACTCGGTCAACCAGCCGGCCCTGGTGGACGGTACCTCGGTGGTCTTCCGGCCGACCGGGTCGCAACCCTTCGTAGTCGCCAGGGGTGCCCGCCGCAGCCCCCTGTTTCCTGCCCGATGACCAGGGTGGGGCTGTGCGAACGGTTGACCAGGGTAGCTGATCGGTCGTTAAGGAGCGCCCGGTCAGTTAGCCGCCCTGGTCAACCTCGCGACAGCCCCTCCCGCTACGGACGGTGATCCTGGAGCGCGGCAGCCGCCGACCGTTCGGCGGTGCCGTGGAGGGAGGCAGCCATGTCCCGAGCGGCGCGGCGGAGCTGGGCACTGACCCTGGCGATCGTGCTGGGCGTACCGGTCGTGGTCGGGCTGCCCCCGCTCGAACCCGAACCCGCGGCGGCGATCCCGCCCGGCTTCACCCAGCAGGTGGTCTTCACCGGGCTGACCCGGCCCACCAAGCTGGTCTTCGCGCCGGACGGCCGGATCTTCGTCGCGGAGAAGAGCGGCATCATCAAGGTCTTCGACAGCCTGGCCGACAACACGCCGACGGTCTTCGCCGACCTGCGTCCCAAGGTGTACGACTACGAGGACCTCGGCCTGATCGGCCTGGCCCTGCCACCCACCTTCCCCACCGACCCGTACGTCTACCTCAGCTACACCTACGACGGCGTGGTCGGCGGGAGCGCGCCGACGTACAACGACACCTGCCCGGTGACCGGGAACTGCGAGGCCAGTGCCCGGGTGTCCCGGCTGCGGGCCGACGGTGACGTGATGACCGGCGGCGAGCAGGTGCTGCTGCACGACTGGTGCCACCAGATCGAGAGCCACTCGATCGGTGACCTGGCGTTCGGCCCGGACGGCGCGCTCTACGTCGCCGGCGGGGACGGGGCGTCGGCGACCTTCACCGACTACGGGCAGGCGGGCAACCCGTCGAACCCGTGCGCCGACCCGCCCGCACCGGCCGGTGCCGCGATGACGCCGCCGAGCGCCGAGGGCGGCGCGCTGCGGTCCCAGGACATCCGTACCCCGGCCGACCCGACCGGGCTCTCCGGCACCCTGATCCGGATCTCGCCGACCACCGGGGCGGCACTGCCGGACAACCCGCTGGCGGCGAGCAGCGACCCGAACAACCGGCGGATCCTCGCGTACGGGCTGCGCAACCCGTACCGCTGGACGTTCCGGCCGGGCAGCAACGAGGTCTGGATCGGTGACGTCGGCTGGCGTACCTGGGAGGAGATCAACCGGGTGGTCGACCCGGCGGTCGGGCCGGTCCGCAACTACGGCTGGCCGTGCTACGAGGGGAACGCGCCACAGGGCGGCTACAACGCGGCCAACCTGTCGCTCTGCGAGAGCCTCTATCCGCAAACCGCCGGCACGGTCACCCCGCCGTACTACACCTACCAGCACAGTCAGCAGGTGGTGGCCGGCGACGGCTGCCCGACCGGCGGTTCGTCCCCGGCCGGTGTGGCGTTCTATCCGAGTGGTGGCGGCGGCTATCCGGCGACGTACGCCGGGGCGCTGTTCTTCGCCGACTACTCCCGGGGCTGCATCTGGGCGATGCGGACCGGCACCAACGGGCTGCCCGACCCGGCCCGGATCGTGCCGTTCGCGATCGCCCCCGGCGTGGTGGACCTGCGGATCGGCCCGGAGAACGACCTGTACTACGTCGACCTGCTCGGCGGCACCGTACGCCGGTTCCACTACAGCTCCGGGAACCAGCCGCCGAACGCGGTCGCCGGGGCGACCCCGACCAGCGGAACCGCGCCGCTGGACGTCTCCTTCGACGCCGTCGGCTCGACCGACCCGGACCTGGGCGACATCCTCGAATACCAGTGGGACTTCACCGGCGACGGCACCGTGGACGCGACCGGGCTGAACGTGACCCACCGGTACACCTCGGTGGGCACCTACACCGCCCGGCTGCGGGTGGTCGACTTCGCAGGGCTCAGCGACACCGCGACGGTGCAGATCAGGGTCGGCACCGCCGCCCCGGTACCGGTGATCGAACAGCCGACCGCGGCGCTGCGCTGGGCGACCGGCCAGACGGTCACGTTCAGCGGTGGGGCCACCGACCCGCAGCAGGGCGTGCTGCCGGCCTCGGCGCTCTCCTGGACGCTGGTCAACATGCACTGCACCACCCCGGAGAACTGCCACAGCCATCCGGTACGCGAGCTGACCGGGGTGGCCTCCGGGACGTTCCTGGCCCCGGACCACGAATATCCGTCCTATCTGGAGCTGACGCTGACCGCCACGGACAGCGGTGGGCTGACCGGCAGCACCACGCTCCGGCTGGACCCGAAGACCGTGCAGCTCAAGCTGGCGACCAAGCCCGCCGGGCTGCGGGTCAACCTGAACGGCCGCAGCCTGACCACCCCGAACGCCGTGCAGGTGATCGTCGGCTCGACCAACACGGTCAGCGCGCCCGGGCCGCAGCGGCTCGGCCCGGGGACGTACACCTTCCAGAACTGGTCGGACGGGGATGCCGCGACCCACGTGATCACGGCGCCGGCCGCGACCACCGCCACCTACACCGCCACCTACGACGGCGCGCCGGGTAGCTGCGCGGACGGCTTCGGCTACACGTGTACGACCGCCGGCCGGGCGTACCTGACGTCCGGTCCCACCGAGTTGCCGCTGACCGGGGACAACGACACCGCGTCGGTGGCGCTGCCGTTCTCGTTCCCGTACTACGGGCAGCACCACGCGAAGGCGTGGGTGGACGTGAACGGCGTACTGTCCTTCGTGGACCCGCGCGGTTCCTGGCCGGTGAACCGGGCACTGCCGTACGCCGCGACACCGAACGCCGTGCTCTATCCGTTCTGGGACGACCTGGTGATGCACCCGGAGTCGCGGGTCCGCACCGCACTGCTCGGCAGCACACCGGACCGGCAGTTCGTGGTGGAGTGGAAGGACGTGGGCCTCTCCGGCGCACCGGCCGCGCGGATCAGTTTCCAGGTGGTGCTCTTCGAGTGGGGCCAGATCGTCTTCAACTACGCCGGGCTGAACGCCGGTCGGGAGTTGGGCAACTCGGCGACCATCGGCATCGAGAACCCGACCGGCACCGACGCGGTGCAGTACTCGGTCAACCAGTTGATCCTGGCCGACGGCAAGGCGGTCGTCTTCACCCCGCCGGCCGCGATGGTCGGAACCGCCTCGATCAGCGGCACCACCTCCCGTTGACCAAACCACTACGCTCAAGCCTGGCGATCGGCCCGGCGGAGTCGTTGCGCCGGGCGCTGGTCCGCGACCTGGAGCTGTTCGGCAGCGCCGAGTCGGTCCGGGAGCGCTACCAGGAGCGCTACCTCCCGGGCCAGCAGATCTACCGGACCGAGGCGGACCCGACCACCCGGGCGGACGTACTCGTCGACAACGACGATCTGGCCAACCCGCGCGTACTGCGCTGGCCGACCGGCTAGCCCTTGCTGCCACTGGTAGCGGCCCAGTAAGTCGATCGCGGCATTGTGCTTGCGTTTTTGGTGTTTGTTGGCACATGCTTGAGCTGTGACTGCACGTGAGGACGATCTTCTGACGACCGGCGAGGCGGCAGTGTTGCTCAGGTCGTCCCGTCAGCATGTGGTCGATATGTGTGAACAGGGATTGTTGCCGTACGTCAGAATCGGATCGCATCGCCGCCTGCGTCGCAGCGACGTCGAAGCGGTTCTGCGGCCCGAGTTGACCCGGGATCAGCTCAAGGCGTTGTGGTTGCACCGCGCGGTCGCGGGGCGTCTGGTCAGTGATCCCGACGGGGTGCTGGCGAAGGCGGCGGCAAACCTCGAACGGTTACGCTCAGTACACCCGGACGGAATGGCCGCCAAGTGGCTCGAACGCTGGCGGGAAGTCCTCGACGCCGGGGTGGAGTCGGTCTTGACGGTCCTGACCTCCCGTCGCCCTGACGATGTCGAGTTGCGGCAGAACTCACCGTTCGCAGGCGTCCTGCCCGAGGCCGAGCGTAGAGCGGTGCTGGCGGCATTCACGCAGAGTTGGCGGAGCGACCGGGCGGCATGAGGCGCGAGCAGTTGGAACATGTGTTACGGGCCGCCTCTCAGATCACCGGCGATTCCGAGGTGCTGGTCATCGGCAGCCAGTCCGTGCTGGGTGGGATCGCCGAGGAGGTGCTTCCGCCGGAGGCGACCGCCTCCATCGAGGTGGACGTGGCTTTCTTCGACGATCCCGACGACCAGAAGGCGGATCAGGTCGACGGCGCAATCGGTGAACTCTCCGCCTTCCACGAGATGTACGGCTACTACGCACAGGGCGTGAGCGTTTCGACAGCAGTCTTGCCGACCGGTTGGCGCGACCGGCTCGTCGTGGTGGAGACCGCCAGCACGGCCCCTGGACGAGGCTATCTGCTCGATCCACACGATTGCGTGGTGTCGAAGCTTGTTGCCGGTCGGGAGAAGGACTTCGTCTTCACCGCCGCGCTCATCCGGTGCGGCCTCATCGACCCGAAGGTCGTCGCGGAACGGATCGAGACCCTTGACGTGCCACCCGCCGTACGGCAGCGACTCCGGGACTGGATCGCCTACCATCGCAACCGCTGAACGACGGAAACAGACCGCGACCGTCCAGCAGTGCCAGGACGGCGATCATCTGACGGTCGCGCCGGCCTCGACCCTGCTGCGGCGGCGGGGGAGTCGGGCGTACACCAGTCGGCGCAGCCGGGCGTCGGTGGCCCAGAGCAGCACCCCGGCGACCAGCCCGGCCGTACCGCCCAGCACCAGCAGTTCGACCAGCGGCCCGGCGTCCAGGCCGGTCCGGGCCACCGCCAGCGGCACCAGTGCGGCGGCCACCGCAGCCAGGATCGCCGGCACCGTCGGGGCGAGGAAGGTCACGATCGACGCACTCGCGGCCCGGCGCACGGTGACCCAGACCGCGAGGGCGGTCACCACGACCTGCATGCCGACCCCGGCCACCGCCACCGCGGTCGCCTCGGCGACGTCGCCGTACCCGGTGAAGAGGGTGCCGACGGCGGCCAGGATCGCCACCCCGAGTACGCCCCGGGTCCAGAGGATCGCGGCGAGCTTGCCCGGCTGGCCGATCGCCTGGAGTGCCGGACCGAGCAGCACGCCGTACACGTTGACGGCGCCGAAGAGGCAGAGCAGCCGGAGCGGTACCTCGGTGCCGGCCCACTGCGGACCCAGCAGCGTGACCAGCGGATGCGCCGCCGCCGCGAGGATGCCGAGCACCGGCAGCCCGGCCAGCGCGCCGAGGTGCTGGAGCTGGTTGAGGTGCGCGACCAGCGCCGCCCGGTCCCGCTGCAACCGGGACAGCGACGGCAGCGCCACCTGCTGGAGCGACCGGACCGTCACGTCGACCAGCATGTCCGGCAGCCGGGCGGCCAGCCGGTAGATCCCGGTCGCCACCGGCCCGAAGAAGAGGCCGGTGAAGAGGACGTCCGCCTTGGAGCTGAGCATCAGGCCCAGCCCGGCGTTGGCCGAGTGGGCGGAGAAGACCAGCAGGTCCTTGATGCCGGCCAGCCGGGGCCGGCGGCTCGGCCGCCACGGGCAGACCCACCAGAGCACCACCAGGCCGACCGTCGCGTTCACCAACTGCTGCGCCACCAGGGCCCAGATGCCCGCGCCGGCCAGCGCCAGCACCACCCCGACGGCACCGCTGAGCAGCGAGGCGAGCAGGGTACGGATGGCGACCGCGCGGAACCGCAGCTCCCGGCGCAACACCGCCTCGGGCACGATGGAGAGCCCCTGCAACAGCACCAGCGGGGAGAGCGCGACGCAGATCGCGGTCAGCTCCGGTGCCCGGTTGGCCAGCGCCCACAGTGGACTGGCGGCGGCGGTGAGCCCGCCGATCACCACCCCGGCCAGCACCAGCACCACGAACGCGCCGTCCAGGTGCTCCGGGGTGAGCCTGTCCCGCTGCACGATCGCGGAGACCAGCCCCTGCTGGATCAGCGTCTGCGCGACGGTGATGAAGACGGTGGCCATCGCCACCAGGCCGAACTCGCTCGGCCCGAGTAGCCGGGCGAGCAGGAAGGTCACCAGGATCGACGAGCTGATCCGGCCGGCGGTGAGCACGTACGACCAGCCGATCGCCGAGCGCAGCCGACTGCCGCCGCCCGACGGGGGCGACTCCGGGTCCTCGGCCGGGATGCTGGCTGGCTGCTCCGGAGCCGTCCGGGCGGGCTGGACCGCGGCCACCCTAGGCGCTGCCCTTCGCCGCGCTGGTACGCCGGCGGATCACCCGGCGACGCAGCCGGCCGAGCCGGACCCGGACCCGGCGGGCCCACCAGGTGGCCAGGAACGCCACCGCCGAACTGAGCCGGGTGCCGAGCGGTTCGGAGCCGGTGGAGAGGGTGCGCAGCGTCTCGGCGAGCATCCGCAGCCGGGGCGCCCGGACCCGCTTGCCGCTCTGGGCGAACCAGGCGAGCGCCGAGGCCGGGCTGGCGTCCTTGGCCTGCCGGGTGGAGGCGCCGTGCATCCGGCGCAGGAAGAGCGGCTCGGCCACCTCGTGGATCTCGCCGAGCCGGGCCACCTCGGCGATCAGCGTGTAGTCGGAGGAGAGGAACGGGCGGATCATCCCGGTCCGGCGCAGCGCCGACATCCGGAACACCCCGAAGTGCGCGTGGCAGAGGTTGATGTTCTTCGCCACCCCGGCCACCCGGCGCCACGGCCGGCGGTCGCGCAGGTCCAGCCGGTCGGCGTACGGGCCGATCACCTCGCCGACCTCGTCGATCAGCACCGTACGCGGATAGGCGAGTACGGCGTGCGGCCCGGCCGCGTCCAGCGCCGCCACACAGGTGCCGAGGTACGCCGGCAGGCAGACGTCGTCGTACGCCACCCACTTGAACAGCTCGCCCCGGGCCAGTTCCACCACCCGGGCGTAGTTGACGTGCCCGCCGAAGTTGCGCGGATTGCGGTAGAGCCGGATCCGGGTGTCCTTCGCCGCGTACCGCTGGCAGATCTCCCAGGTCCGGTCGGTGGAGGCGTTGTCGCTGACGATGATCTCGAAGTCGGGGTAGTCCTGGGCGAGCAGGGCGTCGAGGCAGCCTTCGAGATAGCGCTCGGCGTTGTAGAGGGGCACGCCCAGACTCACCCGTGGCGCTGGCTCCATCGTGTCCTCCGCTCAGGCGACCAGCAGCTCGGCGTGCACGCCGAGCTGGCGCAGCGCGGCGTCGATCTCGTCCCGGTAGGCCGGGTTGGTGATGATCACCGATCGGGTGCCGGAGCCGGCGAGGGTGGCCGGATCCCGTACCTCGTGCCCGGTCACCGGTAGGTAGCGGCCCCACTTGCGCGGGTTGACGTCCACCACCGCGGCGAGCCGGCGGTCCGGGTCGGCCAGGTGCAGGAACTGCACCCCGCGCGAACCGGCGCCCCAGAGCACCGGCCGGTCGCCGGCGGCCAGCAGCCGGTCGATGGTGCCGCGCCAGCGCTCCCGTTCGGCGGCGTGCCGGGCGGCGAAGCCGGCGATCGAGCCGAGCTGGCGGTCCCGGTCGGCCAGGTCCGGCAACTCGGCCCCGGGTAGCTCGGTGCCGGGTAGCTCGGCCCCGGGCAGTTCGGCCCCGGGCAGTTCGGTGCCGGCCACCGGCGGTGCCGCGTTCACCGAGATCTCGACGTACCGGAACATGCCGGAGAAGAGCCGGCCGGTGGCGAGTACCCGCCAGCCGGCCCGCTCGACGATCCGGCAGAGCGAGTATCCGTCGAAGTAGGAGACGTGCGGATAGATCACCTCCCAGCCGGCGGTGCTCAGGTCGTAGCCGGCGTCCGGTACCTCCAGGTAGCCGTACACCGGGCGGTCGCCGGCCAGCTCGCGGAGCCGGACCAGGAAGGAGTAGGGGTCGTCCAGGTGCTCGAACCAGTGCCGGGAGGTGACCAGGTCGAACTCTCCGGTGTCGTCGTCCAGCGGTGCGTGCCCCCGGTGGAAGGTCGCGCCGGACGGGTCCGGGCCGGGCGGGCCGGCGTACATCGCGTCGTAGCCGATGCCCCGGCAGCCGGCCACGTGGCACAGCTCGCGGAGGAACTCGCCCTGGCCACAGCCGACGTCCAGCACCGTGCCGCCGCGCAGCGGGAACCGCCCGGCGAGGTGCTTGACCAGTTCCGCCGAGAAGACGCCGAACGCGGGAGAGTGGTGCAGGTTGGTGTCCATGGTGGTGTCGTAGACCAGAACGGCCGGATCGAAGGCGAGGTTGCGGACGTACCCACATTCCGGGCAGTACGCCAGCCACATCCGGCCGAGCGGGCTGGCCAGCGCCTCGGCCCGGCTGGCCCAGTGCACGCCGCAGTAGACCGGGATCTCGCCCAGGTCGGCGAAGGGCACCAGGTCGTGCCGCCCGCAGGCCGTGCACCGGTGTACCGGCTGCCGGCCGCCGGAGCCACCGGCACCGGTCACCGCGTGCTCCAGCGCAGCTCGGCGTCGAGCCGGCCAGCCTCGGTGAGCGCCCGGATCCGGCGCAGCCGCTGGTGCCGCTCGCTCCCGAACGCCTCGATCGTCAGCCCGTACCGCTGGTACGCCTCGACCAGCTCCTCGATCCCCTTGCGTACCGTCCAGCGGGGATGGAAGCCCGGCACCTCCGCCGCGACCAGGTCACAGCTCACCCGGTAGTTGCGGGCGTCCGCCGAGGCACCACCGGCGAAGGTCACCCGGGAGGAGGGCACCACCTCGGCGACGAGTTCGGCGACATCCCGGATCAGGTAGTTCTCGGCGGTGACCCCGATGTTGTACGCCCGGCCGTGCACCGTGCCCCGGTCCGCCTCCAGCAGGGCCAGGAAGGCCGCGCAGATGTCCTCGACGTGCACCAGCGGACGCCAGGCCGAGCCGTCGGAGAGCAGCCGTACCTCGCCGGTGAGCAGGGCGTGCGCGGCGAGGTCGTTGACCACCAGATCGCCACGGAGCCGGGGCGAGAAGCCGTACGCGGTGGCGTTGCGCAGGAACACCGGGGAGAAGTCGTCGTCGGCGAGCGCGGCGACGTCCTGCTCGGCCCGGATCTTCGACTCGCCGTACGGGGTGACCGGTGCGAAGCCGGCGGTCTCGTCCAGCGGCCGGTCGTCGGTGCCGGCACCGTAGAGGCTGCACGAGGAGGAGAAGAGGAACCGGCTCACCCCGGCGGACCTGGCGGCCTCGGCCAGCCGTGCCGTCGCCCGGTGGTTGATCTCGTAGGTCAGCTCCGGGTTGAGGTTGCCGATCGGGTCGTTGCAGAGCGCGGCGAGGTGGCAGACCGCGTCGAATCCGGCGAGCTGCTCCGGCCGGACGTCCCGCAGGTCCATCGCGAGCGAGGGCACGGCAGCCGGTGCCGGACCGAGCAGGCAGTCGGCGTAGTAGTCGGTGTCCAGCCCGGTCACGTCGTGCCCGGCGGCGCGCAGCATCGGGGTGAGTACGCCGCCGAGGTAACCATGGTGGCCGGTCACGAGAACACGCACGGCAAAGCTCCCGTCGTCGCGCGGGTGAGAAGGCGAGTTTATGGGTGGCCCACTGACCGGCCGGGCTATTGTCGGACTTTTTACTCAACCACTCCCGCCGCGCCGGAGTGCTGGTTAGCGTGGCGCGCAGGCGGGCGGGCGCCGCGCCGGTATTCCGATCATATCGGGGTGGGTGGGGCATGACCGATGCCAAATGCCGGCTGTGTGCGGCGGTATTGACCGAAACGTTTGTCGACCTGGGCATGTCGCCGCTCTGCGAGAGCTATCTGGGCGCCGATCGACTCGATTCGGCCGAGACCTTCTATCCACTGCACGTCCGAATCTGTTCGAACTGTCTGCTCGTGCAACTTCCGGCGTACGTGTCCGGAGAGGAAATCTTTTCCGACTATGCCTATTTCTCGTCGTATTCCGACTCGTGGGTGGCGCACGCCAGGCGGTACGCCGACACGATGACCGAGGCGCTCGGGCTCGGGCCGGACAGCCTGGTGACCGAGGTGGCGAGCAACGACGGATACCTGCTCCAGCACTTCGTCGCCAAGGGGGTGCCGGTGCTCGGGGTGGAGCCGGCCGGCAACGTCGCCGAGGTGGCCCGGCGCCGGGGCATCCGGACCGAGGTACGGTTCCTGGGCGCCGAGACCGGTGCCGAGCTGGCGCAGCGCTACGGCCGGGCCGACCTGGTGGCCGCCAACAACGTCTACGCGCACGTGCCCGACCTGATCGGGTTCACCGCCGGGCTGGCCGCGCTGGTCAAGCCGACCGGGCTGGTCACCTGCGAGGTGCCGCACCTGCTGCGGCTGATCGAGCGCCGGCAGTACGACACCATCTACCACGAGCACTATCAATACCTGACCCTGCGTACCGCGATGCGGGCGCTGGCCACCGCCGGGCTGATCGTGGTCGACGTGGACGAGCTGTCGTCGCACGGCGGTTCGCTGCGGCTGCACGCCCGGCCGGCCGCGGCGGCGGGGGAGCCGTCCGGCAACGTCAAGTCGGTGCTGGACGCCGAGACCGAGGCCGGGCTGCACACCGTCGCCGGGCACCTCGGCTTCGCCGACGCCGTCTTCGACATCAAGCGGGAGCTGCTCGACTTCCTGCTCACCGCACGGGCCCAGGGCCTGCGGGTGGTCGGCTACGGGGCACCGGGCAAGGGCAACACGCTGCTCAACCACTGCGGCATCCGGTCCGACCTGGTGGGATACACGGTGGACCGCAGCCCGCACAAGCAGGGGAAGTTCCTGCCCGGTACGCACATCCCGATCCACCCGCCGGAGCGGATCGCCGAGGACCGCCCCGACTACGTACTCGTGCTGCCCTGGAACCTGCGCACCGAGATCTCCGCCCAGCTCGCCTACGTACGGCACTGGGGCGGGCGACTGGTCTTCCCGATCCCCGCCCTGGAGGTGGTGTGATGAAGGTCGTCCTCTTCTGCGGCGGCCTGGGGATGCGGATGCGCGAGGACGCGGCCTCGGCGCCGAAGCCGATGGCGATGATCGGGGACCGCCCGCTGCTCTGGCACGTGATGCGCTACTACGCCCACTTCGGGCACACCGACTTCATCCTCTGCCTCGGCTACGGCGCCGTCGCGGTCAAGGACTACTTCCTGCGGTACGACGAGACGCTCTCCAACGACTTCAGCCTCGCCATGGACGGCAGGGACGTGCGGCTCTTCTCCGCCGACATCACCGACTGGAACATCACCTTCATCGACACCGGCCTTGGGGCCAGCATCGGTGAGCGGCTGATCCGGGTCCGCCCGTACGTCGAGGACGAGCCGATGTTCCTGGCCAACTACGCGGACACCCTGACCGACGCGCCGCTGCCGGAGATGATCGACCGGTTCCGCTTCACCGACGCGGTGGCCAGCCTGCTCGCCGTACCGGTGCAGTCGACGCACCACGTCATCGACATCGCCCCCGGCGACCAGGTCACCCGGGTACGCCCGATCCGCGAGCTGATGCAGTGGGAGAACGGCGGCTACTTCATCCTGCGTCCGGAGATCTTCGACGTGCTCCGCGAGGGGGAGGACCTGGTGCCGCAGGCGTTCGACCGGCTGCTGCCGGAGCAACGGCTGATCGCCCAGCGCTACACCGGGTTCTGGCGGGCCGCCGACACCTTCAAGGACCGGGCCGAGCTGGAGCAGCTCTACCACTCGGCCCGCTGCCCGTGGATGCTCTGGGACGCCAACCGCAACCGGGGCCGTCGGCCGGCGACCCTTGAGCCGGTACTCGCCGCCACAGGCAGCGCCGGTGCGCCCCGCGACCTGGGGCTGACCGGCTGATGGTGCCGCTGCGCCTCTCCGCCGCCCGCTCGGTGGTGCTGCTCGGGGCACATCCGGACGACATCGAGATCGGGGCCGGCGGCCTGCTGCTCGCCCTCGGCGACGTACCCGGGCTCCGGGTGCACTACGTGCTGCTCACCGGCACCCCCGCCCGGCAGGCCGAGGCCCGGTCGGCGGCCGGGGCCTTCCTGCCCGGTGCCCGGCTCAGTTTCGCCCTGCACGACCTGCCGGACGGCCGGGTGCCGGCCCGATGGGGCGAGGCGAAGGAGATCGTGGACGCCGCCGCCGCGGCCCTGAACGCCGACCTGGTACTGGCGCCCAGCCCGGACGACGCGCACCAGGACCACCACACACTCGCCGCCCTGGTGCCCACGTCGTTTCGGGACGCCACGGTGTTGTACTACGAGATCCCCAAGTGGGACGGCGACCTGGGCCGGCGCAACGTCTACCTGCCCCTGACCGAGCAGCGGGTACGCCGCAAGGTCGAGCTGCTGCACGCGAGCTATCCGTCCCAGAAGGCCCGGGACTGGTGGGACGACGAGGTGTTCCTCGGGCTGGCCCGGCTGCGGGGGATGGAGTGCCGGTCCCGGTACGCCGAGGCGTTCCGGTGCGAGAAGGCGGTGATCGAGCAGTGACCGAAGCGAGCGAGAAGATCGAGTCGGGCACCCGGACCAGAGCGGTGTCGGCGTGCCTGTTCGGGGTGCCCGGCGCACACCTGAACCTGGGTGTCGGCGCGCTGCGGGCGGCGACCCTGGGCGGGCTGCTGGCCCGGGAACCGGGCGCGGCCGTCACCGTCTTCGACGACGGTTGGGGGCAGCGCGCCGGGCACACCTTCGTGGCCGGCCGGCCGGTGCCGATCTCGCTGGCCGGTGCCCGGCACTCGCGCCGCTACCACCGGCCGGAGTCCTACCTCAACATGCGGATCAGTGCGGCGCTGGGCGGGCTCGGCAACGCCGGGCTGGCCCGGATCGACGCCGCCGACGTGGTACTCGACGTCAGCGGCGGGGACAGCTTCAGCGACATCTACGGCGAGCACCGGTTCCGTTCCGTGGCCTGGCCGAAGCGGTTGGCGCTGCTCCGGCGCCGCCCGCTGGTGTTGCTGCCGCAGACGTACGGGCCGTTCCGGTCGGCGCGGCTGCGGGCCGAGGCGGCGGCGCTGGTCCGGGGCGCCCGGACCGCCTGGGCCCGGGATCCGGAGAGCTACGCGGCCCTGGCCGACCTGCTCGGCCCCGACCTCGACCCGGGGCGGCACCGGGAGGGCGTGGACGTGGCGTTCGCGCTGGAGCCGAGGGTGCCGGACGAGCCGGCGTACCAGCGGTTGGCGGGGTGGTTCGAGGCGGATCCGGGGCCGGTGGCCGGGATCAACGTGAGCGGGCTGATGTCCCGGCCGGAGGGGCGGGTCCAGTTCGGACTGGCCGGGGACACCTCCCGGGTCGCCAACCGGCTCTGCGCACGCCTGCTGGACCAGCCGGACACCCGGGTGATCATCGTCCCGCACGTACTCACCCCGAACGGGGCCGACGACGACCGGGTGGCCAGCGAGCGGCTCTACGCGGCACTCGCCCCCCGGTACGGTGACCGGGTCGGGCTCGCCCCGGCCGGGCTGGACCCGCACCAGAGCAAGTGGGTGATCGGGCACACGAGCTGGTTCTGCGGGATGCGGATGCACTCGACGATCGCGGCGCTCTCCTCCGGCGTACCGGCGGCGGTGGTGGCGTACAGCGACAAGGCGCGGGGCGTCTTCGCCAGCGTGGGGCAGCGCCGGCACGTCGCCGACGCCCGCCGGCTCGCCGACGACGCACTGCTGGACGCGCTCTGGACCTCCTGGACCGCCCGGGCCGAGACCGCCGCCGAACTGGCCGTCCGGACTCCGGACGCGGTCGGCCGGGCCGCCGCCCAGATGGACGAGTTCGTGGCGCTGGCCCGGGCCGAGCGGGACCGCCGAGCGCCGGCCGGGGTGCGCTGATGGTGCGGCCCCGCACCGTGCACGACGTCGCGTCCGGCAAGCTCTGCACCGGCTGCGGGGTCTGCGCGTATCTGGCGCCGGACGAGGTGCGGATGGTCGACGTACTCGACCACGGCCGGCGGCCGTTGCCGATCACCCCGGTCGGGTCCGGTGCCGCCGGTCCCGGTGCGGCGACGGCGCTGGACTGCTGCCCGGGGGTGCGGCTGGCGCACGGCAGCAGCCGGCCGGCGCCGGGCGAGATCCCCGAACTGCGCGCGGCCTGGGGACCGGTCCGGGCGATCTGGGAGGGGTACGCGGCCGACCCCGCGATCCGGTACGCCGGCTCCAGCGGTGGGGTGGCGACCGCACTGGCCGGACACTGCCTGACCGGCGAAGGGATGGCCGGAGTACTGCACATCGGCGCCCGGGCCGACGTGCCGTACCTGAACGAGACCCGACTCTCCCGTACCCCGGCCGAACTGCTGGCGAACGCCGGCTCCCGGTACGCCCCGGCGAGCCCCTGCGACCGGCTGGACCTGGTCGAGTCGGCCGAGGCGCCGTGCGTCTTCGTCGGCAAGCCCTGCGACGTGGCGGCGGTCCGGATGGCCCGGCAGGTCCGGCCGGAGCTGGACCGGAAGCTCGGGCTGACCATCGCGATCTTCTGCGCCGGCACCCCCACCACCCGGGGTACCCTGGAGATGCTGGACCGGCTCGGTGTCGCCGACCCGACCCGGCTGGAGTCGGTGCACTACCGGGGTGCCGGCTGGCCCGGATCGGCCCGGGCCCGGCTGGTCGACGACCCGCCGGAGGAGCGGCGCGAGCTGAGCTACGCCGAGTCCTGGGGCGACATCCTCCAGCAGCACCGGCAGTGGCGCTGTTACCTCTGCGCCGACCACACCGGCGAGTTCGCCGACGTGGCGGTCGGCGACCCGTGGTACAGGCCGACCGGCGACGACCCGGGCCAGTCCCTGGTGCTGGCCCGCACCGAGCGCGGGGTACGGCTGGTCGAGGCCGCCATCGCGGCCGGCGCGCTGGTGCTGACCCCGGTGACCGCCGACATCCTGCCCGCCTCGCAGCCGAACCTGCTCCGGGCCCGGGGTGCGGTGTGGGGGCGGCTCGGCACGCTCCGGGTCGCCGGCCTGATGACGCCCCGGCTGCGGAACCTGCCGATGGCCGGGCTCTGGTGGCGGCACCTGTCGACGGTCGAGAAGCTCCGCTCCACCCTCGGTACGCTGCGCCGGATCGGTCGCAAGCGGCTGCGCGAGCCGGCGGTGCTGGAGCCGCACCGGCCGCCGAGCCGGGCCGGGGCGGCGCCGACGGTTCCGGCGCCCGCGCCCGGTGCGCGGGTCCCGGCGGACCCGGCGCAGACCACCGGCTGACCCCGGCCCTCAGACCACCGGCTGACCGTTGTCGAAGTAGACGTTGGTGGGGCGTTCCCAGGTGACTCCGGGCCGGTTCCAGCCGGAGACCACGCCGTAGCGGTAGTCGCGGCCGTACTTGTTGTTCCGGAACAGGATGTTGGAGCCGACCAGCCGGGGACTGATCCCGATCGAGTAGTTGCCGCCGTTGCAGTAGTTGTCCTCGAAGGTCAGGTTGGTCAGCGACGGGCTGGTCTCCGAGCCGATGGTGAGGCAGGAGTTGAACGGGTCCTGGGTCGCCGGGTTGTACGACAGCAGCGTGTTGTGCCGGACGATGATGTTGTTGCCGCCGGTGCTCTGCAACACGTCGTTGTGCGAGCCGGCGACCCGGGCCAGGCTGTGCAGGTACGAGTCGAAGATCCTGGTGTTGTTGCTCAGCCGTGGGCCGTCGATCATGTTGTAGACGTTGCCCCGGCGCAGCGTGTAGTCGCCGCAGCAGATCGAGGCCGAGTTCTTCGCCATGCCGTTGATCTCGACGTCCTGGATCAGCAGGTTGGTCGTCCCGGCCAGGGTCCGGATCGAGTACGTGGTGCTGTTGCAGGTGATCCGGGAACGCAGGATCTGCACGTTGGCGGCGGCGACGGTGACACAGCCGACGATGTTCAGCCCGCTCACCACCTGCCCGGCGGTACGCAGGCTGAGCGATCCGGAGTTGCGCAGCGCCGTACCGGCCGGCACACCGGTGTTGCCCGGCCCGGGCCAGTACGTGATCGGGGTGGGCGGCGCGGCGGCCGGCGCGTACGGCGGCCGTTCCGCCATCGCCCGGGAGTCGGGGTCGGTTGCGGGTGGCGGGACCGACCCGGTCGGGCTGCTCGGCACCGCACCCCCGTACGGCTTTCCGTCCTGCGAGGACTCGACGATGGTGGCCGGGTTGCCGTCGGCCTGCCCGAACGCCTGACGGCAGCCGTTGACCCGGACCCGTAACGCCGAGTATCCGCCCGGCACCACACCATCAGTCCCGGCGGAGGTGCACTGGATCTCGGTGTCCTCGATCAGGGTGCCGACCACCCCGGACCGGATCACGATGGCGGCGGCGCCGCCGGTGCGTACCGTCACCCGCCGGATGGTGACGTTGTCGGCCGCGACCTCGATCGGGCGGTCGACCGTCTGCCCCCAGAGGACGGTCGCGGGCTGGTCGAGCACCATCGGCGCGGCCTGGACGGGCTGACCCGCGACGTTGAGTACGAGATAGCCGCTGGCGGCGAGGAGGGCGGCCGTGACGCCGAAGGTCCCGACGATGGTCGCCCGGCGCCGGTTGCGGTGTGGCTGGCGGACGAGACCCGCTGGCTCGATCGGAGGTCCGGCGTTGGTGTCGGTCACGGCTACCCCCCACGGGCGCGTTCGCACACAGGCAGGGGCCACCGCTCGTGCGCCACGAGGCGCCCACCGCCGATTCGGCCGGTCCGCGCCGACTCCCCCCGAGTCGACCCGATCGCGCGGTCGAGACACCTTCCCAGCTCAGGAGGGGTGCGTTCCCGATCGTCTCGATCTACTGGCCATGAATGAATACTACAAGCCGTGTTGAAGGGGTTACTATTCTCGTTTCAGACGGATTGCGGACAGAAGTTGCTGGTCAGCGGTGCTGCTGCCGGGGCAGCACCACCTCGCGGAGTACCAGTTGGATCGCGGCCACCGCCGGGATCGCCACCAGCGCGCCGATCACCCCGAACAGGGCCACCCCGAGCAGTGCCGCGACGATCGCCGCGACGTCGTTGACCTGCACGGACCGGCGCATCACCCGGGGGTAGACGAGGTAGTTCTCCAGCTGCTGGTAGATCAGGAAGAAGACCACACAGGCGATCCCGGTCGGCACGTCCGTGGCGAAGCCGACCAGGCTGATCACCACCGCCCCGATGGTCGCGCCGATCTGCGGGATGAGGTCGCAGATCGCCACCACCACGGCGAGCGCGAACGGGTACGCCAGGCCGACGACGATGGCGAAGACGAAGGTACTCACCCCGGCCAGCAGGGCGATCGCGAGCGCACCCACCATGTACGCGCCGACCTTGGCGAGGATCTCGTCGCCGATCAGCCGTACCCGGTCCCGCCGGGTGGCCGGGACCAGGCCGTAGCCGAGGTCGCGGAGCCGGTCGAAGGTGGCCATGAAGTAGATGGTCAGCACGATCACGGTGACGACGTTGAAGACCGCGCCGAAGATGAACCCGGCCGCCCCGAAGACCCCACCCAGGGCCCGGGTGATGTTCTCCGTGGTGGCCGCCGACTCGATCCGGCCCGCCAGGTCGTACTGGACGATCAGGTCGTTGACGGCGTCGTTGCGGCGCAGCTCGGTGACGTAGTCGGGCACCTGCCCGATCAGCTCACCGGTCTGGCTGACGACCGGCGGGACCAGCGCGTACACCGCGCCGGTGATGACGGCGAGCAGGGTCAGCGTCACCGCCGTCACGGCGACGCCACGGGGCAGCCCCCAGGAGCGCAGCCGGACCACCGCCGGGTGCAGGCCGATCGCCAGGAAGAGCGCGATGAAGACCAGCACCAGCACCGAGCCCGCGTTCCGGACCGCGAGGAAGATCGTGTACGCCAGCAGCACGCCCAGCCCACCGGTGAGCCCGACCAGGAACGGACTGAGCCGCAGCGGCTGGCCCGGCTGACCGTACCGCCCTGCCCCGCCGCCGCCCGGCCGCTCGCCCGGACCACCGTCGACGCCATCAGCCGGGTACGCCCCGCCCCCCGGCTCCGTCGCGGTGCTTCTCGGCTCCGTCGCCGGGCCCGCGCCGGTCGCCGGGCCCGGGGCGACAGGGGCGGCCGGGCTGGGGCTCGGGTCGGGCGCCGTGCCGGCCGGCGCGGCCGGTCCGGGTGCGACATCCGGTCCGTCGTCCGTGCCATCTCGCCGCTCGCCGTGCGCCGCTGGCCGCTCGTTTCCCACCTCGAACCTCCCGACCGATCGTCTCGGCAGAGGTTATCGGGCCGGTCCGACGGGTGCGAGGGTACGTCGGCCCGGCCGACCGGTCGGAGTCGAGGGTGCTCGACAAGGTGGCCCTGCCGGCGTTACGGGCGCACGGTCTGCGGGGATTATGCAGTCGCGGTAAGGTGTTGTCCGATAATTTGAATCGTGGGGGTCTTCGTGCGAGAGCAGCGCCGCGTCCGCATCGCCGTGACGGCCATGATGAGCGTACTGGCCCTGACCAGTCTCGGCTGCGGCTTCGTGCGGGACATAGGTCGCGACTCGTCCGGTTCGGATTCCGCCCCCGGCGCGGAGAAGCCCACCTCTGAGCCGACCTACGACTCGAACGCGACGGGCGAGGTCGTCGGCACGAACTGCCGCTATGACGACAAGGCCCAGCTGATCAAGTTCGACCTGTCGATCCAGAACTCCTCGGCCGACCACGCGTTCAAATACTCCTTCACGGTCGACTTCACAGCTGGTGAGAGCGAGTTCGCCACCGACAGCCTCGGCAGCCAGTTCAAGGAGGTCACCGTGGCGCCGGACAAGGACCGCACACTCACCGTCAGCAAGGGCTACCAAAATTCCAAGCGCTTCTGGTACGGCTGCGCGGTCGAGAGGGCGACCAAAACCCTGGCCGGCTAACTGGGCCTGGCGGGCCGGCCTGACCGCCAGTCCGGTGGTAACGGCGGATCGTGCGTACAGGTTGCCGACAATCTGCCCGGCGTCTTGGTACACAAAGGACCGTGAAGGCCGGCCCCAGCAAGAAGAAGAGGTCACAGCAGCAGTCGGCCCGACGGTCTACTCCGAGTCGACGGTGACCCTGTTCGACTTGGTGCCCTGATCCGGGGTGGCGGCTGGCCACCCCGGATCCCGTCAAGGCAGGCGGATCAGGCGAACTCGTTCGCGCCCACGCTGACAACCGTGGAGAGGAAGGGGCAGGTTCCGCGGATGGAGTAGGTGCCGGGGCCCCAGATGGGGCCGAGGTACCTGGAGAAGTTCGAGCAGTTCATCCACAGCTGGATCCGGCCCGACGTGACCACGCAGATGAAGTCAACGACGGACGGGGTAATAAGGGCATACCGGCAGCCGTAGACTGAAGCGATGCCCTGGTCGGCCAGCGCTGCGCCGTTACCCTTGGCCAGGCTCGCTGGCACCTCCGACAGTTCGGTGAAGCCCGCCTTCGTCGTGGCCGCGTCGGGTGCGGCTGACGCGGCAGTCGGCGCGACGGCGAGACCGGCCATGACGACCAGGGTGGCCAGCGCGGTCATCAACGCGCTTGAGACGAGGGACCGTGGTCCAGTGACGAGTCGACGCATAGGTCTTCTCTCCCTTGCGGGTAGGGGACTGACGATGCCGATCGACAGGTACCGAACCTAGGGCGAGTGACTGGAGGCAGACTGAACGGCGTTTGAACGCTGACCAGTCCGCTCACACGCCCAGCACGCGTAACGGGCCGGTGCGTTGGCATCGGCCCGTTACGCGTGCGGGGACCTACTCGGAGTCGACGGTGACCTTGTTCGACTTGGTGCCCTGGTCCTCGACCGTCGGCTTGCCGCTCCGCTTTCCGGCGTCGCCGGTGCTGGTGATCCGGGTCGGCATCGGCTCCCGGCCACCGGTGCCGGGCACCGCGGCCACGGTCGGCTCGCCGTCGATGCTGCCACCGTCGGCCCCGCCGGTCACCGGCTCGGTAACCCGGCCCGCCCCGGACTTCTCGCCGTCCGCCGATCCGGCGTGCTGGTCGGCGGCGACCTGCTCGGCGGCGGCCTCGACGATCTGCTGCATGTCCGCCTCGGCCTGCGCCAACTGCTGCTCGGCCTGCTGGGCCGACTGCTCCGTACCGGTCAACCGGTCCTGCTCACCGGCGAGCTGGTCCCGCGCGGTGGCAAGCTGCCGCTGGATCCGGTCGGACTCCTGGCGGGAGGCGACCGTCTCCTGCCGGATGTCGGCGAGCGCCTGCTGCGCCTCGGCGATCTCCTGCATCACCTCGGCCAACTGCTGCCGGCCGGCGGCCGACTCCTGCTGGGTACTCGCCAGGTGCTGCTGGGTGGTGGCCAGGTGCTGCTGCGCGGTGGCCATGTACTCCTCGAACTGCCGGCGGGACGTCGCGGCCTGCTCGTCGGCCTGCCGCTGCAACTCGGCGAGGCGCTCCTCGGCCTCCCGGCGGATCTCCACGGCCTGCTCGTCGGCCGCCCCGCGCACCTGGGCGGCGTACTCGTCGGCCTCCTGGCGGACCCGGTCGGCGCCGCCCTCGATCTCCGCCCGGCGGGTCTCGTACGACTCCTCCAGCTCGGTCCGCCGCGCGTCGAACTGCTGCTCCAGTTCGGCCTGCCGCTGCTGGAACCCCTGCTCCAGCTCGGACGTGCGCTGGTTGAACTCGCGGTCGGCCCCGGCCCGGTAGGCGGCGAGTTCCTCCTCCAGCGCGGCCCGGCCGGCGGCGAGTTCCTGCTCGGCCGCGCTCCGCTGGGCGGTGAGTTCCGCCTCGGCAGCGGTACGGCGCCGGTTCACCTCCTGCTCGACGCCGGCCCGCCAGGCGCCCAGTTCCTGCTGCGTCTCCGCCCGTACCTTCTGGGCGTAGTCCTCGACGTCGGCCCGGGACTTGCGGACGTACTCGGCGGTCTCCTCGTTGATCCGGGTCGCCTCCTGCTGGGCCTTGGCGTGCGCCGCCTGGCCGGCCTCGCGGAGCTGGGTGGCCTCGTGCTTGGCCTTGGCGTGCAGCCCCTGGCCGGCCTCGCGCAGCCGGGTGGCCTCCTGCTTGGCGATCTCGATCATGCGGTCGGCCTCCTGGCTCGCCGCGTCGGTGAGCCGCTGCGCCTCCTGCTGGGCCTTGACGTGCGCCGCCTGTCCGGCCTCGCGCAACCGGGTCGCCTCCTGCTGCGCGGCATCGCGTAGCCGGTTGGCCTCGTGCTGGGCCGCGTGCCGCAGCCGGGCCGACTCCTGGCGGGCCCGCTCGACGACCTGCTGGCTCTCCCGCTCGGTCCGCTCGGTCAGCTCCCGGGCCTGCTGGTTGGTCAGCTCGGTGAGCCGGTTCGCCTCCTGCTCGGCCGTGTCCCGGAGCTGCTTCGCCTCCTGTACGGCCTTGGCGTGCGCCGCCTGGCTGGCCTCACGCAGCCGGTTCGCCTCCTCGGCGGCCCGGTTGCGCAGCTCGGAGCCCTCCTGCTTGGTCTTTTCGAAGGCGGCCTGGGCGGCCTCGCGGAGCCGGCTCGCCTCCTCGGCGGCGGCGGCGACGGCGGCGTCCGCCTCCGCCCGGCGGGCCGTGTTGACCTTCTCCTCCTCCGCGCGGCGGGCGGCGAGGGCGAGTTCGAAGTCACGCAGGGCGTCGGCGGCCTGCTGGCGGGCATCCTCGAGCACCTGCTCCGCCTCAGCCCGGCGGGCCTCGATCTCCTGGAGGGTGTCCCGGTGGATGATCTCGGCCTGCTCCTCGGCGAGCGTCAGGATCTGTTCGACCACCGGACCGAGGTGCCGGAACGACGCCCGGTCGACCACGCCGATCTGCCGGCGTACCGCCGTGAGGTCGCGTTGCAGCACCTCGACCTGGCCGGCCAGATTGTGGATCTGGGTGTACGCGTGCTCACGCTGGGCCGCCAGGGTGGCGATGTCGTTCTCGGCGCGAGCGACGTACCGATCCACCTGCCCCTTGTCGTAGCCCCGAAAGGCCGGCTCGAAGCTCGGCTCCGTAGCCACGTCCCCGTTCAGGGCAAACAGTTCCTCGCCGTGCGACATACTCCCATCCTCACACGGGTCGCCCAGTTCTGCGGCGATACCCGGCGGGGCTTGATGGGACGAAGCTCGCTGGTGGTGACATTGTCAGACCTATCGGACCGTACGCCGCGCAGCACTTGGGGCCGTACCGGAAGTTCCGGTACGGCCCCGGCCGTGCTGCTGCCCCGCAGTCCGACCCGCGACCGGCGTCGGGTCAGCTCGTCGCGTCGGCGGGAACCCGCTCCTCCGCCTCGGCCTTCTCGGCGGCGGGCGCCTTCGGCGCCTCGGGCTTGGCGGCTGCCCCACCCACACCCGGCACGATGCCGGCCAGGCCGGAGAGCATCTGGCCGAGCTGCGAGGTGACGGCGTCCTTCTGCCGGGTGAGGTCCTCGACCTCGCGGCGAGCTGCCTGGGTGGTCAGGTCGGCCTCGGTACGCGCCTCGGTGAGCAGGCGGTGCGCCTCGGCGCGGGCCTCGTTGAGGGTCTTGTCGGCGAGCGCCTTCGCCTTGTCGATGGTCTCGTTGGCGCTCCGCTCCGACTCCACCCGACGCGCCTCGGCCCGCTGCTCGATCTCCTTGGCGCGGTCCTGTGCCGCCCGGGCCCGCTGCTCGGCCTCGGCGACCAGCTTCTGGGTCTGGGCCACCTGCGCGGCGTGCCGCTCCGACTCCTCGCGCTCGGCCTTCTCCCGGCGCTCGGCGAGTTGGAGCTCCAGCGCCTGGAGGTCCTTGTCGCGCTTGTCCCGGGCGTCGGTGAGCAGCTTGGTCGCCTCGGCGCGCTTCTCCTCGGCCTCCCGGGCCGCCTTGGCACGCTGCTGGGTGATCTCCCGCTCGGCGGTGGCCCGGAGGGTGGCCACCTCCCGCTCGACGGTGGACTTGAGTTCGGCGACCTCGTGCGCGGTCACCGTACGGAGCTGCTTGGTCTCCCGCTCGGCGTCGGCGCGCAGGGTGTCCGCCTCCCGGCGGGCCTGTACCCGGGCCTCGGCGGCCTCCCGCTCGGCGGCGGTGCGTACGCTGCCCGCCTCCCGTTCGGCGCTGGCCTTCATCGCGGCGGCTTCGGCGCGGGCCTTGTCGGTGATCTCCCGCGCCTCCAGCCGGGCGGCCGAGAGGATGCCCTCCGACTCGCGCTTGGCCTCGCCGCGGTGGTCGTTCGCCTGCTCCTCGGCGAGGCGCAGGATCTGCTCGACCCGGGTGCCCAGGCCGGAGAGGGTGGGGCGGTTGTTCTCCTCGAGCTGCTTGTTGGTGTCGGTGAGCTTCTGCTCGACCGACGCGAGTCGCTGCTCGGCCTGGCGGAGCCGGCGCTGTGCGTCGTTCATCCGCTGCTCGGCCTCGGCGCGGGCCTGCTCGGACTGGTTCAGTGCGGCGGTCAATCGGCCCAGGTGGCTGTTGACCTGCTCACGGTCGTAGCCGCGCAGGGCCACCGTGAAGTCTGGTTGCGAGTTCGCGTTGTCGAAGAACGCGAGAGGGGAGGACGGCTGCTGGGGCATTGGGACATACTTGCAGACTTACCGGGGTGCTTCGCAAGGCCCGAGCCGTACTATCGCGCCCAGTTCACAAGGTCAACTCAACCCGCCGGACGCGTTCCTGTTTACCGGATCTACTGTACTCGGAGGACCTCCGGACGACTCCTGTCGCGGCCGGTTCCGAAACCCCTCCCGCCGCAGGGATCCGCTGCGGTCATCGTCCGGCCAGCCGGGCCACGATCGGGGCGGCGGCGTCCAGGTTGCCGCCGAGGTGCAGATAGCTGACGCCGTACCGGTCGCGGAGCGCGAGGAGCCTGTCGACGCACTCGGACACGCTGCCGTGCAGTACCGACGGCGAGGCGGCCAGCGCGGCCGGGTCGACGAGTCGGGCGTGACTGGACGAGGCGCGATGCGCGACGCCCCGGTGCACCACCCGTACGTCGAACATCCGGGACTGGAACTCCAGGTCGGCCGGATCCCGCCCGGCGGCCGTCGCCGCGTCCCGGGCCCAGGCCAGCTTCCGGGCGAAGCGCTCCGGACTCATCTCGGCGAGGGCGGCCAGCGGGTCGACGTCCGGGGCGAGCCGGGGGTTGATCCCGATGATGTCGGCGCGCCGACCGGCGAGTTCGAGGATCCGCCGGCTGCCGCCACCGACCAGCAGCGGGGGGTGGGGGCGCTGCACCGGCTCCGGCAACCCGAGCAGCCCGCTGACCCGGTAGTGCCGACCGGTGAAGTCGACCGGCTTGTCGCCGAAGAGCCGGAGCAGGATCTCGATCGACTCGGCCAGCCGGGCGACGCGTACCGCCGGGGGGTCGAAGGGCAGCCCGGCCGCGTCGTGGTCGTCGCGCAGCCATCCGGCGCCGAGGCCGATCTCCACCCGGCCGCCGGAGAAGACGTCGAGGTTGGCCAGCGCCTTGTGCAGGAGTACCGGATGCCGGAAGTCGTTGCAGAAGACCATGCCCAGCACTCTGAGCCGGGTGCTGGCCTCGGCGGCCACCGTCATCGCCACCAGCGGGTCCATCGCCCAGCCGCCCGTGAAGTGGTCGGAGACCGAGACCGAGTCGAAGCCGAGGTCCTCGATCCGGCGGATCTCGTCACGCCACCGGGCCACCGGCCGGTCCAACCCGGGCATCGCGGCGGTGAACCGGAACGGGCGTAACCCGGCGGGACCGGACCCGGCCGGTGCGGCCGGCGACCCGGTACGCGGGGTCGGTGTCGCCGGGGTGGCGGCGGGCGCGAAGGGCTGCGCGGGCGGCATCGCCCGACTCTATGTGGCCCGGCGCCCCGCACCGGGCGTTTCCGGCCGGACACCGAACGCGAAGTCGGATTGTCGACACGGGCCCCGGCCCGACCGGTCGGCGCATTCCGGGCCGCCGGCCGGCGGCCTAGCGTGACCGCTGCGCAGACCCAGCGTGACCCGCTGGGCACAGACCTACCGGGAGCTACCGCAGGAGGCCGCAGTGACGGTGCTGCACTTCGACTCGCCGATGTCCGACGACGAGCGTCGGGCACGGCTCTTCGCCGGGGACCTGTTCGTCTACTCGCCGACGCCGCACTCGATGGCGCTGGTCGCCTTCGCCCGGCAGATGACCGAGACCGCGTTCGCGCCGCACTTCCCGCCGGAGGCCCAGCACCACCTGGCCGGCCCCGACTACGTCGGCGTACTGGCCGAGCTGAAGCCCAGCTTCATCAACCACCCGCGCAGTGCCGAACTCGTCCGGGGGCTCCTCTCCGACCTGGGCGCCGACCCGGTGCAGACCTACTTCGACGTACCCCGGCTGCGCTCGATGACCAGCGAATACCTCAACGCGGGGCTGACGCTCCAGTTCGAGTCGCACCGGGACACCTGGTTCTCCGCGCCGATGTCCCAGCTCAACTTCTGGGTCCCGGTCTACGACGTGACCGAGGCCAACGTGATGGCCTTCCACCCGAGATACTTCGACACCGGGGTACGGAACAGTTCCCGGGACTACAACTACGCGCAGTGGGTGGCGCACGGCCGGACCGCCGCCGCCGCGCAGGTGCACGCCGAGACCCGCCGGCAGCCCGGGCTGGAGCAGGAGTTGGAGCGGGAGCCGGACCTGAGGGTGATCACGCCGCCCGGCGGGGTGCTGGTCTTCTCCGGCGCCCAACTGCACACCACCGTGCCGAACACCTCCGGCCGGACCAGGTTCTCCGTCGACTTCCGGGCGGTCAACCTGCGCGACGTGCGGGATCGGGCCGGCGCCCGCAACGTCGACTCGGAGTGCACCGGCACCACCCTCGGCGACTTCCATCGGGCCACCGACCTGGCGCCGCTGCCGGCCGAGCTGGTCGAGGCGTACGACACCGTGCCGGCCTGACGATCGGTGCCGTTCCGCCCGCCGTGCTCAGGAGGCGGCGGGTTCGACCAGTTCCACCAGTACGCCGCCGGCGTCCCGGGGGTGCACGAAGTTGACCCGGGAGCCGGCGGTACCGCGTCTCGGCGTCTCGTAGAGCACCCGTACGCCCCGGTCGCGCAGCGCCGTGCAGGCGACGTCGATGTCCGCCACCGTGTAGGCGACCTGCTGCACCCCCGGCCCGCTGCGGTCCAGGAACTTCGCGATCGTGGAGTCCGGGGTCAGCGGCGCCAGCAGTTGCACGCAGCCGCCGGACGGCTCCGCGCCGACCTGGAGCATCGCCTCCCGGACCCCCTGCTCGGGGTTGGTCTCGGTGTGCACGCAGCGCATCCCGAAGACCCGCTGGTAGAACTCGATCGCCACGTCGAGGTCGGGTACGGCCACTCCGACGTGATCGATGCCGAGCAGGCCGATGCCTGTGAGATAGTCGGCAGCAGGGCCGTCCGGGTCGTCGTCGTCCACCAGGCTAGTCTGACCTAACCGACGTTAAGGCGCTCCGCCAGGTCCCCCCGGAGGCGACAGTTCCCATGGCATCCGTGATCGTCAACGGCGCCCGTACCCCGATGGGTCGGCTGCTCGGCAACCTCAAGGACTTCCCGGCGACCAAGCTCGGTGGCATCGCCATCCGGGCTGCCCTGGAGCGCTCCGGGGTCCCCGCCGACCAGGTGCAGTACGTGATCATGGGGCAGGTGCTCCAGGCCGGTGCCGGACAGATCCCGGCCCGGCAGGCGGCGGTGGAGGCGGGCATCCCGATGTCCGTACCGGCGCTGACGATCAACAAGGTCTGCCTCTCCGGGCTGGACGCGATCGCGTTGGCCGACCAGCTCATCCGGGCCGGCGAGTTCGACATCGTGGTGGCCGGCGGGATGGAGTCGATGACCAACGCCCCGCACCTGCTGCTCGGCCAGCGGGCCGGCTACAAGTACGGCGACGTGACCGTCCGGGACCACATGGCGCTGGACGGGCTCACCGACCCGTGGGACTGCTGCGCGATGGGCGAGTCCACCGAGCGGCACAACGCCCGGCACGGGATCAGCCGGGCCGAGCAGGACGCCTTCGCTGCCGCGAGCCACCAGCGGGCCGCCGCCGCACAGAAGAACGGCGCCTTCGCCGAGGAGATCGTCCCGGTGACGGTGCCGCAGCGGAAGGGCGACCCGCTGGTGATCGGCGAGGACGAGGGCGTACGCCCGGACACCACCGCCGAGTCGCTGGCCCGACTCCGCCCGGCGTTCACCCCGGACGGGACGATCACGGCCGGCAGCTCCTCGCCGATCTCCGACGGCGCCTGCGCGGTGGTGGTGATGAGCAAGGCGAAGGCCAAGGAGCTGGGGCTGACCTGGCTGGCGGAGATCGGCGCGCACGGCAACGTGGCGGGTCCGGACAACTCCCTGCACGCCCAGCCGGCGAACGCCATCGCGCACGCGCTGCGCAAGGCCGGGCTGGCCGTCGGCGACCTCGACCTGATCGAGATCAACGAGGCGTTCGCGCAGGTCGGCGTCAAGTCGATCCGGGATCTCGGTGTCTCCGACGAGATCGTCAACGTCAACGGCGGTGCGATCGCGCTCGGCCACCCGATCGGGATGTCCGGGGCCCGCCTCGTGCTCACCCTGGCGATGGAGCTGCGCCGCCGGGGCGGCGGTACCGGCGCGGCGGCGCTCTGCGGCGGAGGTGGCCAGGGCGACGCGCTGATCGTGCACGTGCCGGGACAGGCCGGCGGGCGGGAGTGACGGCAGCGTCGGCTGCGGACCGGCCCGAGCCGAAGCCGGCCGGGCCACAGCAGGCAGACTCGCGGCAGCCGGACTCGCAGCAGCCGGACTCGCAGCAAGCGGAGTCGCGGCAGGCTGACTCGCGGCAAGCGGAGTCGCAGTCGGCGGCTCAGCAGTCGGCCGGGCCGAGCGGGTCGGTGCGGCGCAGCCGGGACGTGCCGATGCTGGTCGACCTGGCCCGCCAGGGCGATCCTCGGGCGGTGGCCCGGCTGATCACCCTGGTCGAGTCCGGTGACGAGCTGCTGCCGCAGGTCGCGGCGGCGCTGGCGCCGTACACCGGGCGGGCTCAGGTGATCGGGCTGACCGGCTCGCCCGGGGTGGGGAAGTCGACCACCACCAACGAACTCGTCCGGGCGCTGCGGGCCCGGGACCACCGGGTCGGGGTGCTCGCGGTCGACCCGTCCAGCCCGTTCACCGGCGGGGCGATCCTCGGCGACCGGGTCCGGATGCAGGACCACGCCACCGACCCCGGGGTCTACATCCGCTCCATGTCGAGCCGGGGACACCTGGGCGGGCTGGCGGCGGCCACCCCGCAGGCGGTCCGGGTGCTGGAGGGGGCCGGCTGCGACGTCGTACTCGTGGAGACCGTCGGGGTCGGCCAGGCCGAGGTGGAGGTCGCCTCGCTGGCCGACACCACCCTGGTGCTGCTGGCGCCGGGAATGGGCGACGCGATCCAGGCGGTCAAGGCCGGCATCCTGGAGATCGCCGACGTCTTCGTGGTCAACAAGGCCGACCGGGACGGCGCCGACGCCACCGTACGGGACATCAACGGCATGATCGCGCTGGGCGAGCGCGGCCCCGGACAGTGGCGACCGCGCGTGGTGCGCGCGGTGGCGGTCCGGGGCGAGGGGATCGACGACCTGGTCACGGCGGTGGAGAAGCACCACGGCTGGCTGGTCGAGCACGGCGAGTTGCGCCGCCGCCGGGAGGCCCGGGCCGCCGCCGAGGTCGAGGCGATCGCGCTGGGCACCCTCCGGGACCGGATCGGCTCGCTTCGCGCGGGTACGTCGCTCGGGGCGCTCGCCGCCCGGGTGGCCGACGGCTCGCTCGACCCGTACGCGGCGGCCGGTGAGCTGCTGGACCAGCTCGGTCGGGCCACCGGCTGACCGGCGCTGCGGTCAGGGGTGCAGGACGGCACCCTTCAGTACCTTGTCGACGGCGTTCCTCGGCCCGTGCACGGCCAGCCCCACCAGATCGAGCTGGTCCCGCCCGACCGCCCGGACGGCGGCGCGGTTGTCCCGGTCGTTGCCGGTGCCGAAGAGCTGTCCGGTGAAGATGGCGACCCGCATTCCCCGGTCGACGGCCCGCCCGTGCGCGCCGACGAGTACGTCCCGGCCGCCGGTGAAGACCAGCACCGGCTGGCGGAACATCGGCAGATAGCGGGTGCCGTCGGCGTCGAGGTAGTCGGCGCCGAGCAGTTCCGGCTCCGCCCCGGCGACGCCGCTGGTCAGGAACGCCGTGACGTTGAGCCGCTGCCAGGTCGCGAGGTCGTCCCGGAGCAGGATGGCGATCTTGGTGTCGAAGCGGACCCGGGCCGGCTCCGGTCCGGCCGTCGGGACGGCTGCGGTCATGGTTGATCCTCCTTGGTCGGTGGTCGGATGGATCCTGTCCCGCCCCCGCCCGCAGGTCTTGTACGTTCCTCGCACCCCACCCGCCGTGCGCCGGTCGCCACCCGCCACCCGCCACCTGCCACCCGCCACCGGCCAGCCGCCGTGCGGCACGCCACCCGTCACCGGCTCGCGGGCCAGACTCGACAGAGCCGAGAATGTGTCAGTTCCGCCGCTGGTTTGCCCACGGCGGATAGGCTCCGTCAACGCCGACGGCGCCGTGCAGGCCGTCGAGACCAGGGGAGAGAGACGAGAATGACCGAGGTTCAGAACGATTCCGGCCAGGCCCCGGAGACCGCACCGGCGGCGGCGCCCGCAGCGGCACCGAGGGGCGGCACCGAAGTGTCCGAAGAGGTCATCGAGAAGATCGCCGGTACGGCGGCCCGCTCGGTGCCCGGCGTCGCCGATCTCGGTGGCGACGTCGCCCGGTTCTTCAACAGCGTGCTGGACAAGGTCGGCCTGGACGAGGTGGGCGACGCCGGGCGGGGCGTCTCGGCCGAGGTGAAGGGGACCAGCGCGACCATCAAGGTCGTACTGGTGATCGAGGCCGGTCACGTCGTGCAGGAGGTGACCGAGGCGGTCCGGGCGAAGGTGATCGAGGCGGTGGAGAAGTACGGCCTGACGGTCGCCGAGGTGAACGTCAAGGTGGACGACATCGAGCTGAACCCACCGGCGGCCACCGGAGCCTGACCGCGCGGTGGGCGGCGCCCGACCGCCGGCCGGCCCGGGCCGGTACCCGAGCACCGGATGGCGCGGGTCCGACCGCCGGATGGCGGAGCTTCGGCCGGTCCCCGCCGCAATCGCCGTGATCAGGGATCTTCCGCCCGGAATCGCACCGGCTCGGTGCCGGAAGATCCCCTGATCGCGGGCCACCCCGGCCTTGATCGCGGGCTACCTTAGCGATCGTTCAGGGTCCCCTCTACACTCGGGCTCAGTCGAGGAGCGCGAGGAGGCCCCCTGCGATGAACGCCGACGAGATCGCCGCCGGTAGAGCCCGCTGGCAGGCTCGGTACGACGCGGCACGCAAGCGGGAGGCGGACTTCACCACCCTCTCCGGGATGCCCGTCGATCCGGTCTACGGCCCGCCCGAGGGGAGCACCGATCCCCGGTTCGCCCGGATCGGCTGGCCGGGCGAATATCCGTACACCCGGGGGTTGTATCCGACCGGCTACCGGGGCCGGACCTGGACGATCCGGCAGTTCGCCGGCTTCGGCAACGCCCGGCAGACCAACGAGCGCTACCGGATGATCCTCGGCGCGGGCGGCGGCGGGCTCTCCGTCGCCTTCGACATGCCGACCCTGATGGGCCGGGACTCCGACGACCCGCAGGCGCTCGGCGAGGTCGGGCACTGCGGGGTCGCCGTCGACTCCGCCGCCGACATGGAGGTGCTCTTCGACGGCATCGACCTGGCCGCCGTCACCACCTCGATGACCATCTCCGGGCCGGCGGTGCCGGTCTTCTGCATGTATCTAGTCGCCGCCGAGCGGCAGGGCGCGGACATCTCCACACTGGACGGCACGCTCCAGACGGACATCTTCAAGGAGTACATCGCGCAGAAGGAGTGGCTCTTCGACCCCGAGCCGCACCTGCGGCTGATCGGCGACCTGATGGAGTACTGCGCCCGGGAGATCCCGCGCTACAAGCCGCTCTCGGTCTCCGGCTACCACATCCGGGAGGCCGGCTCGACCGCCGCACAGGAGTTGGCGTACACCCTGGCGGACGGGTTCGGCTATGTCGAGCTGGGGCTTTCCCGGGGACTCGACGTCAACGTCTTCGCGCCCGGGCTGAGCTTCTTCTTCGACTCGCACGTCGACTTCTTCGAGGAGATCGCCAAGTTCCGGGCCGCCCGGCGGATCTGGGCCCGCTGGCTGCGCGAGGTGTACGGCGCCACTGACGAGCGGGCCCTCTGGCTGCGCTTCCACACCCAGACCGCCGGGGTGTCGCTGACCGCGCAGCAGCCGGTCAACAACGTGGTGCGTACCGCCGTCGAGGCGCTGGCCGCGGTGTTCGGCGGCACCAACTCGCTGCACACCAACGCGCTGGACGAGACCCTCGCGCTGCCCACCGACTCGTCGGCGGAGATCGCGCTGCGTACCCAGCAGGTGCTGATGGAGGAGACCGGGGTCACCAACGTGGCCGACCCGCTCGGCGGCTCCTGGTATGTCGAGGCGCTGACCGACAAGATCGAGGCCGAGGCGGAGGCGATCTTCGACCGGATCCGGCAACTCGGCGGCGACGGCCCGCACCCGATCGGCCCGATGACCTCCGGCATCCTGCGCGGCATCGAGGACGGCTGGTTCACCGGCCAGATCGCCGAGTCGGCCTTCGTCTACCAGCAGGCGCTGGAGAAGGGCGACAAGAAGATCGTCGGCGTCAACTGCCACACCGGCACGGTCGCCAAGGAGCTGGAGATCCTGCGCGTATCGCACGAGGTGGAGTTGGAACAGCGGCGGGTGCTCGCCGACCGCAAGGCCGGCCGGGACGCAGCCGTGGTCACCGAGGCGTTGACCCGGATGGTCGAGGTTGCCCGTACCGGCGGGAACCTGATCCCGCCGATGCTGGCCGCCGTACGCGCCGAGGCCACCCTCGGGGAGATCTGCGACGCGCTCCGCGCCGAGTGGGGCGTCTACCGCGAGCCAGCCCGGTTCTGACCGTCGCGCACCCGGCCCGGACGGAAGCCGGCCGCGACGGAAGCCGGCCGCGACGGCACTCGGGCAGTCGGCCTGGACGGCAGTCGCACACCCGGCCTGGACGGCGGTCGCGCATCCGGGCCGGGTTGGCATTTGTCGGGCAGCGGCGGTTGGTCGGGGTTCGCGACGCCGCGTGCGAGACTAGGGAACCATGAGCGACCCACGGATCACCTCGTCGATCTTCACCCGCGGCGCGGTCGACCTCGGCGCGCTGCGCGCCGCACAGACACCCGCGAAGCCGGCGGCGGCAGCCACCCCGTCGGCCGGCCCCGGCGTCCCCGGCGGGACGCCGCCGGGCACACCTCCCGGGAGCGGGGGTGGAGTCGCGGTGATCGACGTCACCGAAGCCACGTTCCAGTCCGAGGTGCTGGAACGCTCCCTGACCACCCCAGTGGTGATCGACTTCTGGGCCGAGTGGTGCGAGCCCTGCAAGCAGCTCTCCCCGGTGCTGGAGCGGCTGGCCGTCGAGGGCGCCGGTGCGTGGATACTCGCCAAGGTCGACGTCGACGCCAACCCCCGGCTCGCGCAGATGTTCCGGGTGCAGAGCATCCCGATGGTCTACGCGGTGGTGGGCGGCCAGCCGGTCGACGCCTTCGCCGGGGTGGTGCCCGAGGCGCAGTTGCGGCAGTGGATCGGCGCCGTGCTCAAGGCCGGCGGGGTCTCGGTGGAGGCGCCGGAGGATCCTCGGCTCACCGAGGCCGACGAGGCGCTGATCAGCGGCGACCTGGACGCGGCCGAGCGGGCGTACAAGAAGATCCTCTCGGATGCTCCGGCGGACACGGCGGCCGAGGCCGGCCTGGCACACGTCGCGCTGGCCCGCCGGGTGAGCGGTGCGGACCCGGCGGCGGCGCTGGCCGCGGCCGAGGCGGCTCCGGCGGACGTACCGGCGCAGTTGCTCGCCGCCGACATCGAGGTGCTCAGCGGTCAGGCCGAGCAGGCGTACGCCCGGCTGGTCGAGCTGGTCCGTCGGACGGCCGGCGATGACCGGGAGGCCGCCCGGCAGCACCTGGTGTCCCTGTTCGCCATCGCCGGTCCGGACGATCCTGCGGTGGCCAGCGCCCGGAGGGCCCTTTCACGTGCGCTCTTCTAGACAATAGGCAGTACGAGCAGCGCGCGTGCCGGCCTGGCAGCCGCGATACCGGACGGGAGCACACTATGCGCCGGATCGCCGTCCTGGACGCCCCGTCCAACCTGGGCCTGCGTCCGCCGACCGCCACGTCGGTGCCGGGCTGTGCCAAGGCGCCGGGCGCGCTGCGTGACCACGACCTGATCGCCCGGCTCGCCGCCCGGGACGCCGGCTGTCTCACCCCGCCCCGGTACGACCCGGGCGACTGGCGTCCCGGGGACGGGGTGTGTCACGCCGGCGCGATCGCGCACTACTCGATGGAGCTGGCGGAGCGGATCGGCGGCATCATCGACCAGGGTGAGTTCCCGCTGGTGCTCGGCGGGGACTGCTCGATCCTGCTCGGCTCGGCGCTCGCCATGCACCGGCTCGGCGAGGCGGTCGGCGGCCGGGTCGGGCTGGTCTTCGTGGACGGCCACTCCGACTTCCGGCACCCGGGCAACGCCTCGTACGTCGGCGCGGCGGCGGGCGAGGATCTGGCCCTGGTCACCGGGCGGGGCCAGGCCGACCTGGCGGCGATCGAGGGGCGCCGGCCGTACTTCCGGGACATCGACGTGGTGGTGCTCGGCATCCGCGCCCACGACGAGTACCGGCTCGACCTCCAGGCGGCCGGCATCGTCACCCGGCCGGTGCCGGCACTGCGGGTCGAGGGGGCGGCCCGGACCGCCCAGTGGGCGCACGACCAGTTGACCGACTGCGCCGGCTACTGGGTGCACGTCGACGTCGACGTGCTCGACCCGGCGGTGATGCCGGCGGTGGACGCGCCGGACCCGGGTGGGATCGCCTTCGCCGAGCTGGAACTGCTGCTGGCCGGGCTGGTCGACACCCCGCACTGCCTGGGAGTGGAGATCACCGTCTTCGACCCGGACTACGACCCGGAGGGGCTCTACGCCGCCGAGATCGTCGACACGCTGGTCGCCGGCCTCGCCCCGGTGGCCGCGCCAGAGGCGGTCCCGCCCCGGCTGGCCCCGAGCCGGCCCACCGCTCCCGGGCGGAGCCCGGCCGTGCCGGGGCCGCGTACGGTCTCCCCCGTCATGCAGACGGCGCCGGCCCGGCAGTCGACGGTGCCGTCGATCGGGGCGGCGCCGGCAACCGCCCGGCGTGGAGTACCGGCGATCGAGTTTCCCGCCTTCTCCCGACCCTCCCCGGCCGCGACGGCGCTCGGCGCCGTACCGGCGGTACCGGAGTCGGCCGAGCCGGAGTCGGCCGAGCCTGCCGAGTCGCAGGTTGCCGAGTCTTCGGTTGCCGGCCCGCAGGTTGCCGAGTCGCGGGGTGCCGAGCAGGTTGCGGAGTCGTGGGGTGCCGAGTCGGTCGGTCCGCGTCCCGTCGAGTCAGCCGGTTCGCCGGACGCGAGGGCGGAGCGGGACGAGTTCGGCGCCGACCTCGACCCGGAGGATCGTACGGCGGACGGATCGGCCGCGAATCCCCTCCCGGGCGCCGGGTCGAACGGTGCCAATGGAGCCCGGTCCGAGGTACCCGATCTGTCCACCCGCTGGTCGGAGCCGGTCGGCCCACCCGCCTCGGCCGGTCCGGGACGGCTCCGCCGCAACCCGCCACCGCCGGCCGAGGAACCGGCCGCCGAGGCTCCGTCGAGCCCTGGCCCGGCCGGCGACGAGCCCGCGGCGCCGGGTGACACGCCGACCCGTGACCCCGCCCCGGGATCGGCGGCGGAGATCGCCTGAAGGCTCGCCGGGGACACGGGTGAGCCGGGGCTACCCGGAGTGCGTCAGGTCGACCGTCGAGGCCAACTCGGTGACCACGTCGAGCAGGTTTCGCAGCACCGGCTTCTGCACGTCCGGGTCCCACACCACGACGGTCTCCGCCCGCTCGCCGACGAGGGGCACGAACACCACCCCGGTACGCCGCAGACTCCGCGCCGAGCTGGCCAGCCGGGAGACACCGACCCCGGCGGCGACCAGGCCGAGCAGGTGGGGTACCCCGGTGGCCCGGGCCACGACGTCCGGTTCGAACCCGGCCCGGTGGAAGTCCCGGTCGTACTTGCGGTGCCAGGGTGGCCAGGAGGCGGGTGAGGTGAGCACCCACGGCTGGTCCGCGAGGTCGCGCAGGTGCAGTTCGGCCCGTTCGGCGAGCGGGTGCCCGCTGGGCAGGACCGCGCAGACGGGTTCGGTGACCAGGGTACGGGTGGCCAGGTCGTCCACCAGCGGTGGGCGGGTGAACGCGGCGTCGTACCGCCGCTGGCGGAGTCCGGTCACCAACTGGCCGATGCTGACGTCCTCGGTGCTCAGTTCGACCTCGGGAAAGCATTCCCGGAAGGCCCGGACGACCGGCGGCAGCATGTAGTTGGCGGTGGAGACCAGGAAGGCGAGGTTGAGCCGGCCGATCTCGCCGCGTGCCGCCCGCCCGACGGTGGCGACGGCCTCGTCGGCCCGGGCCAGCACGGCACGCGCCTCCGGCAGGAACAGTTGGCCGAGCTCGGTGAGCCGGGTGCCCCGGGTGTCGCGGTCGAGCAGCCGCGCCCCGAGCGCGCGTTCCAGGACGGCGACCTGCTGCGACAGCGACTGTTGGGCGACCCGCAGCGCGACCGCCGCCCGGGTGAAGCTCAGGTGTTCGGCGACCGCGACGAAGTACCGCAGGTGTCGCAGCTCGGGGGTCACAGTCCACGACTGTAACGGCCGCCGGGAATGTGTGTTGGCGGCACGGTCGCCGCGCTGGCCAGAGTGGGACCCGGGCGGTGGTCGGCACCGCCGGTCGGACGGACCAGGGAGGGTCAGCGGTGGCACGACAGGAACGGGTGTGGTTGATCACCGGTTGCTCGGCCGGGTTCGGCCGGCATCTCGCGCTGGCGGCGCTGGCCGCCGGAGACCGGGTGATGGCGACGGCCCGGGACGTCGGACAGCTCGCCGACCTCGTCGAGAGCGCACCGGACCGGGTCCGGACGGCCCGGCTCGACGTCACCGACCAGGCGTCGGTCGACAGTGCGGTGGCGGCGACCCTCGCCGCGTTCGGTCGGATCGACGTACTGGTGAACAACGCCGGGCACGGCTCCGTCGGCGCCGTCGAGGAACTGACCATGCCGGAGTTGCGCGCCCTGCTGGACGTGATGTTCTTCGGCGCGGTGGCGGTGACCAAGGCGGTACTGCCGCACCTGCGCGGGCAGGGCGCCGGGGCGATCGTGCAGATGAGTTCGATGGGTGGCCAGGTCACGATGCCCGGGTTCGGCGCGTACTGCGCGGCGAAGTTCGCCCTGGAGGGCCTCTCGGAGGCGCTGGCCGCCGAGGTGGCACCGTTCGGGGTACGGGTGCTGATCGTCGAGCCGGGCGCGTTCCGTACCGAGTTCGGCGGGCGGCGGATGCACCGCTCGGGCGTGATCGAGGCGTACCGGGTGTCGACCGGGATGACCAGGGCCGCCGTGGACGGGATGGACGGCACGCAGCCCGGCGACCCGGCGAAGGCCGCCCGGGCGGTCGTCGAGGTACTCGATGCGGCCGAGCCGCCGCTGCGGCTGGCGCTGGGGCACGACGCGGTGGAGAGCATCCGGGCCAGCCAGGACCGGCGTCGGGCCGATCTGGACGGCTGGGAGAAGCTGAGCCGGTCGACGGATCTCGAAAGCTCCGCCAGTTGACAGGGGCTGGCTATGCTGACTAGCTTCTAAGCTATGGAAGATAGCAAGCTGGCCTGCCCAGGGGAAGCTTGGCACGGGTCGCGCGGTGCCTAGGGTCGGACTCTCCGCGGCGGCCGTGGTCAGCGCGGCGATCGAGGTGATCGACGAGCAGGGCGTCGACGCCCTGACCCTGGCGGCCGTCGCCGCGCGCACCGGAGTCGCCCCGCCCTCGCTCTACAAGCATGTCGCCGGCCTTGCCGAACTGCGCACGCTGGTGGGGATTCGGGTGATCACCGAGATGACCGACCGGTCCGTGGCGGCCGTGCTCGGCCGCGGTGGCGACGAGGCGGTGGCGGTGCTGCTGCGCACCTACCGCGACTACGTCCGCGAGCATCCGGCCCGATATGCCGCGATGCCACCCGATCCGTTGCACGAGCCCGCCATGATCGAGGCCGGCACCCGGATGCTGCAGGTCTTCCTCGCCACGCTGCGCGAGTACGGGCTCACCGACTCGGCGGCGATCCACGCCACCCGGTGCGGCCGGGCCATCGCGCACGGATTCGCCTCGCTGGAGGCCGCCGGCGGCTTCGGGCTGTCGGAGGATCTGGACGAGACGTACGAGCGACTGATCGCGATGTACGTCGCCAGTCTGCCGCGCCGATGACTTTTGGCTGATCGCGCCCGGGTGACCGGGGCAGCGGAGCCGATCGGGTTCCGGTAATGTGCGCGGACGTTCGCCTTTCCTGAGAAAGTCCTGAAAGGAATAGACCATGTCCACAACCGCTGCCGGTCCGGCAGTCGGCCAGAAGTCCTGGCTCGTCGCGGTGCTGCTCTGCCTCTTCCTCGGCACCATCGGCGTGCACCGGTTCTACGTCGGCAAGATCGGCACCGGCATCCTGATGATCCTGACGTTCGGCGGATTCGGCATCTGGACGCTGATCGACCTCATCATGATCCTGGTCGGCAAGTTCGACGACAAGCAGGGCCAGGCGCTCGCCCGCTGAGGCGACTCGCACCGACGGCCGGGGCGGTCCGGGGGAAACCCCGTCGACCGCCCCGGCCGGCGCGTTTCACCGGCCCGCGCCCGGGCTCAGTCGAGGCTCAGTCGAGGCCGCGGAGGAACTTCTCGGCGATCGGCACGGCGGTGGCCGTACTCGATCCGCCCTTCTCGACGAAGACCGCGAACGCGACGTCCCCCTGCCAGCCCACGAACCAGGCGTGGGTGTGTGCCGGGTTGTCGTCGTACTCGGCGGTGCCGGTCTTGCCGTACACGGGATCGCCCGGCACGTCGGCCAGCGCGCTGCCGGTCCCCTTGGTGACCACCTCGCGCATCATCGTCCGGAGCGGCTCGACCGAGCCGGCCTTGAGCTGCGGGCCGGGCGGGGCGGGCTCACCCGGTGCCGGCTCCAGCACCAGCTTCGGCTGTTGCCACTGGCCACGGGCGACCCCGGCGGTCGCCGCCGCCATCGCCAGCGGACTGACCACGGTGGTGCCCTGGCCGAAGGCGGCGGCGGCCCGCTCGGCCGCCGAGCCGCCCGCCGACACCTTCCCGGTGAACGCGTCGACCCCGAACTTCCAGTCGGCCTCCAGACCCAGGCTCCGGCCGGCGTTGGCCAGCCCGTCCGGCCCCAGCTTCGGGGCCAGCGCGGCGAACGCGGTGTTGCAGGACTTCGCGAAGTCGGTCCGGAACGGCACCGTACCCAGCGCGAAGTTGTCGGAGTTCTTGAACGGACGCCCCTCGACGGTGAACGTCTTCGGGCAGCCGACCGGCCCGTCCAGGGTGACCGCCCCGGCGTCGAGCAGGCCGAGCGCGCTGACCATCTTGAAGGTCGAGCCCGGCGGGACCTGTGCGGTGAAGGCGAGGTTCTCGGCGCTGCCGGCGTTCGCGGCGGCGAGCACGGCGCCGTCGCTGATCCGTACCGCGACCAGGGCGGCACGCTGCCGGGACCCGCGTACGGCGTCGTCGGCGGCGTTCTGCGTCGGCACGTCGAGGGTGGTCTTCAGGGGTACTCCGGCCTGCGGCTCGCGCCGGAACACCTCGGTACCGGTCGGCGTGACCGTACCGTCCGGGCGCTTGCTGGCGATGATCACACTCAGTCCGACCCCGCCGCGCAACTGCTTGTCGTACCGGCCCTGGAGGCCGCCGTGGCCGACCAGGTCACCCTCCTCGAAGAGTCCCGGGTTGGCCGTCATGTCGTCGGCCTGCACGGGGTCGACCGAGCCGACGAGTGCCCGGGCGAAGTCCCGGGTCGGCGCGAGTTCCCGCTGCTCGTCGCGGAACTTCGTGCCGGGCAGGTCGTAGATGCGCGGCTTGATCTGGAGGTACGCCTCGCGGCGCAGTGTCACCACGTCGACGAAGGCGTCCGGTTTCGCCTCCCGCATCCGGCCCGGCAGGTCGGTCAGGTCGACCGGCGGGGTGATCGGCGGCCGGATCGCCTTGAACGCCGTGTCGAGCTGCTTCACCAGGCCGGGTACGTCGGTCACCTCGTTGGGCTGCACGCCGACGAGTACCACGGGTCGGGGCGCCACGACGGGCTGGCCGGCCCCGTCGGTCAGCGCCGCCCGCTTGGCGGGGAGCCGGCGTAGCACCAGCTCGTCACCGCTGGTCAGGCGCGGCTCGACGACCTTCGGTTCCCAGATCACCTGCCACTCGTCGTCCTCGCCACGCTTGAGGTGGATCTCCGACGGGTACGTCCAGTGCGTGTCACCGGGGAGTGTCCAGTCCACCCGTACCGTCGCGGTCGCGGTGTCTTCTGTGATCTTCGCCTCGCCCTCCCGGCGGAGCTTGGGTGGCGTCTTGGCCAGCTCGCCGGAGAGCTGTTTGAGCTGCTCGGCCACCTCCTCGGCCGGTACCCGCTCTCCCGCCGGGTTGCGGAAGCCGACCTTGTTGATGTCGCCGCCGAGCCAACCGGCCAGGAACGCGTCCACCGCCCGGTCGGGGCCGTCCGAGTCCGAGCAGCCGGCCAGGGCCCCGACGGCGAGCAGTAGGCCGGTCAGTGCGGCGGCCGTCCCCCGACGCGTCGTTTGCCGGAATAGGGGGCGTTGGGAGGGATTCGGGAAGCGCATGCCGCGGTTACCTTCCAGGTCGGCGCACCGCCGGAGGTCGCTCCGACGGCAGCCTGACGGTAGTACGCGGTGCCGAATCACGGCTGCCCCGGTGCTCTCCGCGAGCGCTGCATCACGCCCGCTTCCGGCCCGATTTGACGCGCTCCGCCGCTGGTCAGAGCATGTGTGGTCGCCCGGTGCGCGGTCCCGTCGCAGCTCCGGCGGGACGGATCGGGTGATGGCCGAGCGTGCGTGGGTACTCCGAGGCGGGCGTGTCGGGCGTCCGCAACGGATGAAAGGACAGACTCCAGATCCGACATCCGGCCGCCGGTCCACCGGCAGAGGGGCTTATCGGTAGGGCCTAGTCTGGGCGGGAGAGTGACCCACGGCGTGGTGGGTCGAGGGGAGTGGCACGATGGACCGGCGTCCGGCGATCACACCGGAACCCGTTCTCCGGCCGGCGAATGCCAGCCGAGACGACAGCTACGACGCGGCGGTCGACGACGACGGGGCGGGCTCTCGCCTCGCCTCCGGCGCGACCGGTGTGCCGGGGGCCAGCATCGACACCCTCTACGACCTCGGACTGCCCCCGGAGGCCCTCGCCGACGACGTCGAGGACGCGGATCTGGACGAGCCGGTACCGAACGCCGAGCGGCTGGTCGCCCAGGCGGTCGTGCTGGCCGGTGACGACCACGACGCCGCCACCCTGGTCGACCGGTTCTGGCGGTTCGCCCCGGACGAGGAGCTGATCGGTTTCACCGCGGCGGAGATGCTCGCCGCCGCCCAGGCGCACCGAGACCTCGCCCAGCAGCGTGTGCCGGGCGAGCTGAAGCTGCGGATCCACGAGCCGGACGAGGACCAGCAGCACACCGTGATCGAGATAGTCACGGACGACATGCCCTTTCTGGTGGACTCCATCACGGCGCTGCTGACCGGACACCACCTCGACGTGCACATGCTGGTCCACCCGCTGGTGGTCGTCCGCCGCGAGCCGCTCGGCCGGTTGACCGAGGTCGCCGCCGACGTCGAACCGGACGACGCGATCGACGGTGACATCGTCGAGAGTTGGATGCGGATCGAGATCGACCCCGTCCGGGGCGCCGCCGACCGGGACCGACTGCGCGCCGAGTTGCAGCGGGTGCTGACCGACGTACGCGAGGCGGTGGAGGACTGGCCCAAGATGCGGCAGCGCGCCCTCGCCCTCGCCGACGAACTGGCCGCCGCGCGGACCTCGGAGAACCGCCCACCCGTACCCGAGAAGGACATCACCGACTCGGTGGAGCTGCTCCGCTGGCTGGCGCACGAGCACTTCACCTTCCTCGGCTACCGGGAATACCGGCTGACCCAGACCGCGCAGGGGTCGGCGCTGGAGGCGGTGCTCGGCACCGGGCTGGGCATCCTGCGGCAGGACTCCACCACGCCCCGGGCGCTCTCCTCGATGACCCCCGAGGCGCACCAGAAGGTGACCGAGAAGCGCCTGCTCATCATCACCAAGGCCAACTCCCGGGCCACGGTGCACCGGTCGGCCTATCTGGACTACATCGGTTTCAAAATCTTCGACGAGCGCGGCGAGGTGGTGGGGGAGCGGCGCTTCCTCGGGCTGCTCGCCACGGCGGCGTACCGGACCAGCGTCCGGGAGTTGCCGGTGGTCCGGCGCAAGGTCGCCGAGGTGCTGGACCGGTCCGGGCTCAGCCCACGTAGCCACTCCGGCAAGGACCTGTTGCAGATCCTGGAGACCTATCCCCGGGACGAGCTGTTCCAGATCAAGACCGACGATCTCTACCACGCGGTCGTCGGGGTGCTCCGGATGGCGGGCCGCCGCCAGCTCCGGGTCTTCCTGCGCCGCGACGGGTACGGCCGGTTCATCTCCTGCCTGATCTACCTGCCCCGGGACCGGTTCACCACCCAGAACCGGCTGCGCATGCAGGAGATCCTGCTCCGCGAGCTGAACGGGATCGGCGTCGACTACACCACCCGGGTCACCGAGTCGATGCTGGCCCGGGTGCACTTCATCGTCCGGACCGATCCGGCCAGCCCGCCCGGCGAGGTGGACGCGGACCTGCTCGCCGAGGAACTCGCCGACGCCACCCGGCTCTGGGACGACGACTACCGGCTGGTGCTGGAGCGCAAGCTCGGCGACGAACAGGCCAAACGGCTCTTCACCCGGTACGCCGACGCCTTCCCGGAGGGCTACAAGGACGGGCACACCCCGTACGAGGCGATGAAGGACCTGGCCAAGCTGGAACTGCTGGAAGAGCCCGGCCAGCTCGAAATGCACATGTTCCGCAAGCAGCAGCCGGTCCGGCCGGGCGGCCCGGCCCCGGCCACCACCGTCGAGGACGTCCGGTTCAAGGTCTACCGGTACGGCGAGCCGATGGTGCTCTCCGCGGTGCTGCCGGTGCTGCACTCCCTCGGCGTACGGGTGGTCGACGAGCACCCGTACGAGGTGGACCGGATCGACGGCCGGATCTACCTCTACGACTTCGGCCTCGAACTGCCGGACGGCGCCCGGGAGCTGGCCGAGGTACGCCCGCACGTGGAGAACGCCTTCTCCGCCACCTGGCGCGGCGAGGCCGAGGTCGACGGCTTCAACGAGCTGGTGCTGCGCGGCGGGCTCACCTGGCGGCAGGTGGTCGTGCTGCGGGCGTACGCGAAATACCTGCGGCAGGCCGGCACGGTCTTCTCGCAGGACTACATGGAGTCCACCTTCATCGCGTACCCGCAGCTCGCCGCCTCGCTGGTGGAACTCTTCGAGACCCGGTTCTCCCCGACGCTCGGCTACTCGGCCGAGGAACGCAACCTGCGCGGCAAGGAACTGGTCACCTCGATCAACCAGCAGCTCGACGACGTGAGCAGTCTGGACCAGGACCGGATCCTGCGGTCCTACCTCACGCTGATCCAGGCGACCCTGCGGACCAGCTTCTACCAGCGGCGTACCGACGGGCGGCCGAAGGCGTACGTGGCGTTCAAGCTCGACCCGCAGATGGTGCCGGACCTGCCGGCGCCCCGGCCGAAGTACGAGATCTTCGTCTACTCGCCGCGCTTCGAGGGCGTACACCTGCGGTTCGGGCCGGTGGCCCGGGGCGGTATCCGCTGGTCGGACCGGCGGGAGGACTTCCGGACCGAGGTGCTCGGCCTGGTCAAGGCGCAGATGGTGAAGAACGCCGTGATCGTGCCGGTGGGCGCCAAGGGCGGCTTCGTGCTCAAGCAGAAGCCGGGCGACCGGGACGAGGCGGTCGCCTGCTACCAGGGCTTCATCTCGGCCATGCTGGACGTGACCGACAACCTGGTCGGCGGGCAGATCGTGCCGCCGGAGGACGTGGTCCGGCACGACGCCGACGACCCCTACCTGGTGGTCGCGGCCGACAAGGGTACGGCCAGCTTCTCCGACATCGCCAACGAGATCTCGGTCCGGAACAGCTTCTGGCTGGCCGACGCGTTCGCCTCCGGCGGCTCCGCCGGCTACGACCACAAGAAGATGGGGATCACCGCCCGGGGCGCCTGGGAGTCGGTGAAGCGGCACTTCCGGGACATGGGGATCGACACCCAGACCCAGGACTTCACGGTGGCCGGTGTCGGCGACATGTCCGGGGACGTCTTCGGCAACGGGATGCTGCTCTCCGAGCACATCAGGCTGGTGGCGGCCTTCGACCACCGGCACATCGTGCTGGACCCGGACCCCGACCCGGCCGCCTCCTATGTGGAGCGTCGTCGCCTCTTCGACCAGCCGCGCTCCTCCTGGTCCGACTACAACGCCGAGCTGATCTCGGAGGGCGGCGGGATCTATCCGCGTACCGCGAAGTCGATCCCGATCAGCCCGCAGGTCCGCGCGGTGCTCGACCTCGGCGACCGCGTCGAGTCGATGTCCCCGCCGGAGCTGATGAAGGCGATCCTCTCCGCCCCGGTCGACCTGTTCTGGAACGGCGGGATCGGCACCTACGTCAAGGCGTCGTCGGAGTCGAACGCCGAGGTCGGGGACAAGTCCAACGACGCCATCCGGGTGGACGGCAAGGACCTGCGCGCCCGGGTGGTCGGCGAGGGCGGCAACCTGGGCTTCACCCAGGTCGGCCGGATCGAGTACGCCCTGGCCGGCGGCCGGATCTTCACCGACTTCATCGACAACGCGGCCGGGGTGGACACCTCGGACCACGAGGTCAACATCAAGATCCTGCTCGGTGCGGCGGTGGCGGACGGCGAGCTGAGCGTGCCGGACCGGGACGCGCTGCTGGCCGAGATGACCGACGAGGTCGCCCAGCTCGTGCTCCGGGACAACTACGACCAGGCCCGGGCGATCGGCAACGCGCTGGCCCAGGCGGCCTCGTTGCTGCCGGTGCACCGCCGGATGATCTCCGACTTCGAGCGGGCCGGTCACCTCAACCGAGAGCTGGAGGCGCTGCCGCCGGACGAGGAGCTGGCGAACCGCACCGACACCGGGCTGACCGCGCCGGAGTTCGCGGTGCTGCTGGCGTACGTCAAGATCGTGCTGGAGCGGGAGATCCTGGCCGACCGGCTGCCGGACGAGGAGTGGACCTTCGAGGTGCTCTCCAACTACTTCCCGACCCCGCTGCGCGAGCGGTACGCCGACCGGATGCCGGAACACCGGCTGCACCGGGACATCGTCACCACCGTACTGGTCAACGAGGCGGTGAACCGGGGCGGCATCTCGTTCATCTACCGCGTGGTGGAGGAGACCGGCGCGACCCCGGCCGACGTGATCCGGGCGTACCTGGTGGTCCGCGAGGTGTTCGGGCTGCGCGAGATCTGGGCCGACGTCGAGGCGCTGGACAACAGGGTGCCGACCGAGGTGCAGACCGGCGTCTACCTGGACACCCGGCGGCTGCTCGACCGGGCCGTCCGGTGGCTGGTGACGAACCGCCGATCCCCGATCGACGTACCGGCCGAGACCGCCCGGCTGCGCGACGGGATCTCCCGGCTCCTGCCCGAACTGGGCAACCTGTTCTACGGCAGCGAGCGGGAGGCGCTGGAGGCGCACGTCGAGATGTGCGTCCGGCGCGGACTGCCCCGGGACCTGGCCGAGCGCGCCACCCGGCTGATGTACAGCTTCGGCCTGCTCGACGTGGTGGAGACGGCGAAGGCGGCCGGGCGGGACGTCGGCGAGGTGGCGGCGGTCTACTTCGTGCTCTCCGACCGGTTCCGGGTCGACTCGCTGCTGTCGAAGATCTCGCTGCTGCCCCGGGAGGACCGCTGGCAGACGCTGGCCCGGATGGCCCTGCGCTACGACCTCTACGCCGCGCTGGCCGCGCTCACCGCCGAGGTGCTCGACGGGACCTCGGCCGACCTGTCGCCGGACGAGCGGGTACAGGAGTGGGAGCGGTCGAACTCGATCTCGATCGGGCGTACCCGCAAGGCGATGGGGGAGTTCGACGAGTCCCGGGCCGACCTGGCCGCACTCTCCGTACTGCTGCGGCAGATCCGTACCCTGGTCCGGACCTCGGCAGCCGGCTGAGTAGCCGAGCCGGCCAACCGGCACCCGACCCGGCGGCGGCACCCCGACGACGGGTCGGCGCAGGCCGGTCCGGTACGCCGCCCAACCGGCGGGTCGGCGGACCGGCCGGAGTTGCCGGTCACGGGACCCGGGTCGCGGAGACGATCACGTTGTTGCGGTAGCTGCGTTTCTTGCGGTCGAAGGTGCCGCCGCAGGTCACCACCTGGAGCCGGGCGGTGTCTTCCGCCCCGTAGACCAGTTCGGACGGGAAAGACGTCTTCGGGTACGACTTCACCGCGTCCACCGCGAATCGGACGACCGTGCCGTCCTTCCGGGTGACCTCGATCCGGTCGCCCCGGTTGAGCGTGCCGAGCCGGAAGAAGACCGCCGGCCCCGTCACGGCCGAGTCGACGTGCCCGACCACGACCGCGTTGCCGAACTCGCCGGGGCTGGCCCCCACGTCGTACCAGCCGGCGAGGTGGGCCCGGTCGAGCGGTGGTACCTGCACGGTCCCGTCGTCGTTCACCCCGAGCGACATGATCTCGGCGTTCACCTTGATCTTCGGGATGGTGATCCTGACCGGTTCCGAGCGCGGCAGTGCCACCGGCCCGGACGGCTCACCGGCCCGGCTGTCCGGTTGGCGGGACGGGGTGACGGCGGCGCCGGACGGGGTGACCGGGACGCCGGACGCGGTGCCCGGGGTCGATGGCGACGACGGCAGCGGTTCCGGGGTCCGCCCGGGCCGCGGGCTCGCTTCGCCGGCCTCGGTCAGGGCGGGCTGCGGCGGCTGCGCCGGTGCCGGATTCAGGCCGGCGGTGAGCAGGGCGGTTCCGCTGATCGCGAGCAGGGCGACCAGGGCGACGCCGGCGGCACGCCACGGTTGCCCGTGCCGGCCGCCGGCGCGCCCGGTCGGCACGTCAGGCGGGTGAGCCATCGGTACGACGCCGGCGGATCATCAGGAAGCCACCGATCACAGCCGCTCCGAGCAGGCCCGCGCCGGCCGCGGTCCGACCGGCGTCGGTGCCGACGACACCGCCGTCACCACCGGGTACGGAGCCCTGGGGCGGCACCACGATCGTGCCCGTTCCGTTGCAGGCGCCCGTGGCCCGGTAGTTCCCGGGCTTGGTCTTTTCGGGCACGGTGGCCCAGGCCCAGTACTTGGCCGCCTCGCCGGACGCGGCCGGTTCGCCCTGGCCGTCGTCGGCCTGCGCGTCGTCCTCGTCCGGCTGCGTCCCCTCGGACGACGGCGGCTGCTCGCCGTTCCGGGGAAAGAGCGGCAGCTCACCCTCCGGCGGCAGCGGGGGCACTTCGCCGTTCGACGGGGCCGGCGCCGGGGCGCCGTCGTCGGGCCGCCCGCCGTTCCCGAGCGGGGCGTTGGGCACCAGTACGCCGTCCTCGGCCAGGAGCGCGAGCGAGATCTTGCCGGTGATCTTCGACTCGACCCATGCCTTCTCCACCGGGTGCTCGCACTCCAGAATGAGCTTGAACTTGTGTCCCGGCTTCACCCCCTTCGGCACGGTGGAGATGTGGCCCTTGTTCTCCGGCTTTTGCAGGGCGTCGTCCGCCAGGGCAGCCCCGGGCGCGCAGATCAGCAGGGACACGGCACCGAGGCCGGCGCCGGCCATCACCTTCCCCAGCAACTTCCTACTCATGACTCGTAGTCACTCCTTCCCCGTTGGTTTGCCCGGCGGCCAGCCGAGCCAGAACCGACGCTAGCTAGTTTGTGAGTGGATGTCGTGATTATGGTTGTTCCTTCCGAAAGCCCACTCCTGAGTGGTAGAGAGGCCCTCACGTCAGAGATGTCCGGATCGTCATGACCGAGACAGGTACGGGGGACAGCGGCGCACCGCTGTCCCCCGTAGGCCCGGTCCTGGCGGGCGAGTGCCGTCGCGGCTACCCGGCGAGCCGGGCGAACGCGATGACGTTGTCGGGATAGGAGCCGGTCTGCTCGTCGAAGTCCCCACCGCAGGTCACCAGGCGCAACCCCGGCTCCTCGGTCGGGCCGTAGACGAGTTCGGTGGGAAAGGCCGTCTTCGGGTACGACTTCACGCCGTCCACCACGAAGGTGGCCAGGCTGCCGTCCTTGCGGACCACCTCGATGCCGTCCCCGGGAAGCAGGGCCCCGAGCCGGAAGAAGACCGCCGGTCCGATCTCCTTCGAGTCGACGTGGCCGACGATCACCGAGTTGCCCGCCTCGCCCGGAGTCGGACCCGGTTGATACCAGCCGGCCAGGTCCGCCTTGACCAGTGGCGGTACCTCCACCATGCCGTCCGGGGTGAGCCCCAGCGGCATGATGGTCGCGTCCACACCGATCCTCGGAATCATGATCTTGACTGGTTCCGATCTGGCCAGTACCGGAGAGGCGCCGGTCCCGCTCTCCGGCGCCGCCGTGGACGACGGCGCGGTACCTTCCAGGTCCGTTCCGGTCGCCGGGTCCGGGTAGTTCGGCGCGGCACCGGCGCTCGGCTGTGGTGCCCGGGTCGGTTCCGGCGCGTTGAGTGCGGCCCCGATCAGGCCGGCGCCGACCAGGGCGAGCAGGGCGACGAGGACAGGGCCGGCGACTCGCCACGGTTGCCTGTGGCGGCCGCCGGCACTGCTCGCCGTCGTGTCAGGCGGCTGACTCATCGGTACGCCGCTGCCGCATCAGCACCAGTCCGCCGAGCCCGGCCATCCCGAGCATCCCGACCCCGGCGACCCCGAGGTTGTCGCTGCTGCCACCGGTCGCCCCGCCGTCACCGCCGTCGACCCAGCCCTTCGGCATGATGATCAGCTCACCCTCGCCGCAGGAGCCCTTGAGCTCGTACGATCCCGGCTTGGCGTCCCACGGGATGGTGACGCTGCTCCAGTACTCGAAGCCGGCCTTCTTGTCCGTCCAGCCGTCCTTGCCTTCCTCGGCCTTCTTCTCCGCGTCCCAGCCGCCCTTGCTCTCTTCGGCCTTCTCCCAGCCGCGCTCGGCGTCCTCGGCCTTCTCCTCGACCCAGCCGTGCTCGCCTTCGTCGGCCTTCTTGTCGCCGTTCTCCCAGCCGCGCTCGTGCTCTTCGGCCTTCTTGCCTTCCTCGGGCCGCTTGCCTTCTTCGGCCTTCTCGCCTTCTTCGGCCTTCTTGTCGCCGTTCTCCCAGCCGCCCTTGTGCTCTTCGGCCTTCTTGTCGTCCTCGTGCTTCTTGCCGTCTTCCCAGCCGTCCTTGTTCTCTTCCCAGCCGCCCTTGCTCTGCTCGGCCTTCTCCCAGCCGTGCTTCGGCTCCTCGGCCTTCTTGCTCTCCTCCCAGCCGTGCCCGCCGTCGTCCAGCATCGTCCCGCCGGTGCCGCCCGGTGCCGTTTGGCCACTCGGCGGCTGGTAGCCCTCGGCGGGCAGTTGGGGCTGGCCACCCATCGAGGGGGAGGGTGCCGGTACCGAGTCGGCCGACGGCCCGGGTGCCAGCGGTGCTTCCTCGCCGATCGACGGAGCGGATTCGGTACGGGGCGCCCCGTTCTCCGCCGGGGCCGACTCGTCCTTCTTCTCCTTGTAGCGGCGGTACTCCTGGTACTCCTGGTACTCCTTGTACTTCAGGAAGTCCTGGTACTCGCCCTCCTTCTTGTACTCCTCCCCGCCCTGGTACTCCTCGCCGCCGCTCTCGTGGCCGGCGGAGTCCTCGGACTTCTCGGCGTACCCGCCGCCCTCCTCGTGCTTCTTGCCGTCTTCCCAGCCGCCCTTGCTCTCCTCGGGCTTCTTGCCTTCTTCGGCCTTCTTGTCGTCTTCGTGCTTCTTGCCGTCTTCCCAGTCGCCCTTGTGCTCTTCAGGCTTCTTGCCTTCTTCGGCCTTCTTGTCGCCGTTCTCCCAGCCGCCCTTGCTCTCCTCGGGCTTCTTGCCTTCTTCGGCCTTCTTGTCGTCCTCGTGCTTCTTGCCGTCTTCCCGGCCGTCCTTGTGCTCTTCGGCCTTCTTGCCGTCTTCCCAGCCGCCCTTGTGCTCTTCGGCCTTCTTGTCGTCCTTGTGCTCCTTGGGGGCCAGGTCCACCTTTCCGGTGACCTTCGACCACAACCACGCGTGCTCCTGCGCCTCGGGGCAGACCTCGATGAGTCCGATCTTGTCTCCGGGCTTCGCCGCGTGCGGCTTCGCGAAGGCCCGGCCCGAGCTGTTCTTTTTGTACCCCTCTGGGTGGTAGCCGCCGTCCGCGAGGGCGGCCGAGGGGGAGAAAACGAGTAGAGAAGCGCCGCCGAGGGCGGCTCCTGCGATCACCTTGCCGAGGAACTTCTTGGACATGACTTTCGTCATCCTTCCCTCTTGCCTCAGCCCGTCGGGAGACGAGCCATGACCGAGATTAGCGAATTTGTGAGCTTTCATCGGATTTTCTCGCCATTTCCCCGAACGGGTGGAGAAGGCGTATGGAGGCGCTGCCTGGGGACCTCTGGCGGGTACCTGACGGCTCGGACCCGGCTGCGTCGGCTCGGCGGCACAGGGCGGATTCCGCTTCCTGCTCCCCGCTCGACGCCGAACGGGTGCCGAGCGGCCGGTTGGGCCGTGATCGGGCCCAACCGGGCGATCGGGCGGGCTCGTCCCGTTCGTACCGTGAGCAGGGAATCGTCATCCGTCACTGTCGAGGTGTTGTGGTGGAAGCGCTCCCATGCAAGAATTCATCCACTGTGCTGGGGGAGCCACACCGCGCAGCAGACGCCGAGGGCAGCCGGTTCACCGGACGGCGTCACCACGGCCGCCGACCGCGGCCGGCACCACCACCAGTTGCGCCCGTCCGGGTCGGGCATACCGCAGTCCCCCATGGCGTCCACGGACTCACCCACCTTGACGCGACGTCCGTGTGACCGCCGCGCCGGTTTCCGCCTGGCGTGACCGGCTGGCCCAAGGAGATCAGTGGCATGAATTTACGGAGTAGATTGTCCGTCCGGCAGAAAGCCGTCGCGGTGGCCGGTGCGAGCGCTTTGGTCGCCGCCGGTCTGGTCACCATCCCGGCGTCGGTGGCGCAGGCGGCCCCCGGGTGCAGCGTCACCTACAGTGCCAACCAGTGGCAGGGTGGGTTCACCGCGAACATCACCATCCGGAACGTCGGTGACGCGATCAACGGCTGGACCCTCCGCTTCAACTTCGCGGACAGCGGCCAGCGGGTGTCGCAGGGCTGGTCGGCCAACTGGACCCAGTCCGGCACCCAGGTGACCGCGACGAACATGTCGTACAACGGCAGCCTCGCCACCGGCGCCTCCACCGGCATCGGATTCAACGGTTCCTGGAGCAGCAGCAACCCGGCGCCGACGTCCTTCAGCATCAACGGGACGACCTGCAACGGCACCGCGCCGACCACCCCGCCCACCGGCAACCCGACCACCCCGCCGACCGGCAACCCCACCACCCCGCCGACGGGCAACCCCGGTACCCGGGTGGACAACCCGTACGCGGGCGCCCGGGGTTACGTGAACCCGGAGTGGAAGGCCAAGGCGGAGAGCGTCTCCGGCGGCAACCGGATCTCCAACAACCCGACCGGTGTCTGGCTCGACCGGATCGCCGCGATCACCGGCACCCCGGACAGCAGCTCGAACGGCCCGATGGGCCTGCGGGACCACCTGGACGAGGCGCTGGCGCAGGGTGCCGGCTACATCCAGATCGTCATCTACAACCTGCCCGGCCGGGACTGCGCGGCGCTGGCCTCGAACGGTGAGCTCAGCGCGACCGACCTGCCCAGGTACAAGACGGCGTACATCGACCCGATCGCGGCGATCATGGCGGACCCGGCGTACCGGAGCCTGCGGATCATCACGATCATCGAGATCGACTCGCTGCCGAACCTGGTCACCAACGTGGCGCCGCGGGAGACCGCGACGGCGCAGTGCGACACCATGAAGGCGAACGGCAACTACGTCAAGGGTGTCGGCTACGCCCTGGCCAAGCTCGGTGCGGTCCCGAACGTCTACAACTACATCGACGCCGGCCACCACGGCTGGATCGGGTGGGACGACAACTTCAACGCCTCCGCGCAGATCTTCGCCGAGGCCGCCCGCGCCGAGGGCAGCACCCAGGCCAACGTGCACGGCTTCATCGCCAACACCGCCAACTACTCGGCCACGATCGAGCCCTACCTGAACGTGACCGAGCAGAACCGGCTCTCGACCTGGATCGACTACAACCGGTACGTGGACGAGCAGCGGTTCGCCCAGGCACTCCGGACGCAACTCGTCAGCCAGGGCTTCAGCTCCAGCATCGGCATGCTGATCGACACCTCGCGTAACGGTTGGGGCGGCTCGGCCCGGCCCACCGGCCCGGTCACCTCGGGCGACATCAACCAGCAGGTCAACGGCTCCCGCATCGACCGCCGGATCCACCTCGGCAACTGGTGCAACCAGAGCGGTGCCGGCCTGGGCGAGCGCCCGCGGGCCAACCCGGCCAGCGGGATCGACGCGTACGTCTGGATCAAGCCCCCGGGCGAGTCGGACGGCTCCAGCACCCAGATCGACAACGACGAGGGCAAGGGCTTCGACCGGATGTGCGACCCGACCTACACCGGTAACCCGCGTAACCAGAACAACATGAGCGGCGCGCTCTCCGGTGCCCCGATCTCGGGTGCCTGGTTCCCGGCGCAGCTCAGCCAGCTGATGCAGAACGCCTACCCGGCGCTCTGATCCGCTGATCCGACTGGGGTAACGAACACCAAGGCGGTCCCCGTCCGGCACGGCAACGCGCCGGACGGGGACCGCCGCTGTTCCGGCGAGGGTACGTCGGTCAGGGCACCGTCTTCTCCACCGTCGCCGCCGTACCCTGCCGGTCCAACTCCTCGCCGGCCCGCCGTACGTTCTCCGGCGTCGGATCGCGGCCCTGTGCCACCGCCAGGTCCTCCGGATCCCACGGCTGTTCGGCCCCGGTACGCGTGTCGCCCGCACTGCCCGCGCCCTGCCCGTGCGGGTCGCCGAGCAGGTCCTCGGTGGGCGGAAAGTCGCCGGGAACGTCCTCCGGGTCGACGAAGTCCGGGTTGTCGGCGCCCGGCCCGCCGTCGGCGGCGAGCTGCGGTACGGCGGTGTCGTCCTCGATCGCGGCGGCCACCTCGGGGCTCTCCTCCAGCGGCCGGTTCGGGGTCGGATCGCGCTCCGTCATGCTTTGCTGCCTCCTGTCCGGATGCGGCGTGCGGCTGACCGGTCCTCCGGATCGACTACCCGGGACGACCCGCGCCATGCCTGTGCACCCGCCACCTCCCGCCCGCTCCGAGCCGGGTCCGCCGACCCGCCCTCAGCCGCCGCGGCCGGCCCCCAGAGCGGTATGAGCCCAGCGTCGTCAGTCGCCGCGGCCGGCCCCCCGAGCTGCATGAGCCCCAGCGTCGGAGCCGACTACCAGCCGAGCAGGCGGTCCAGGAAGTCCCGGTGCCGGCGGACCACCATCCGCAACCGCTCGGTGTCGGTCGCGCCGTCGCTCTGCCAGCCGCCGAGTTCGTCACGCTGCCGGGTCAGGGCGGCGGTGACCGCCTCCACGGACTCCCGTACCAGCCGGTGGGCCTCCTCGGTGGCGCCCGGCGGGTCGTCGACGAACCGGAGCTGCACCTCCCGCCACCGGTCCCGGAAGCCCCGCACGGCCTCCTGGTCGAGGATCGCGACGATCGGTTCGGCCGGTGCGGCACCGGGTGGCAGCCCGCCGTCCGCCGTCCCGGTCGTATCCGTCGTGGCCGTCTCTCCACCCGTGGCGGTCTCGTCCGTCGTGGCCGGCTCGTTGCCCGTGGCGGTCTCGTCCCGCCTGCCGACCTGTGCCGGGGTACGGCTTCCGCCGGTCAGCGCGTCGGGGTCGCCCGCGCTGAGTACGTCCGGGTTCACCGGATGTGCCACCCCGACCGCCGAGCCCGGCACGGCCCGGCCGAACGGATCCACCGGCGGGTCGGGCTCGACACCGTCGGCCGCCGGTACGCCGGGCCGGGTGGCGGTGGCCGCGTCGGCCGCGCCGAGACTCCGGTCCGGTACCCCCGACTCGGCCGGCTCGTCGCCGACCCCGTCGATCCGGTCGTTGGCCGGCCCGTCCCCGGAGCGGACGGTGTCGTCGTTGCGGGGGTCGCGGTGACTGCCGGCCAGCGCGGCGGCTGCGGCCGCACCGCTGACGGTGGTGGCGCCGAAGGTGGTGGGCAGCGGTGCCGGCTCGTGGAACTCCGGCGTGCCGGAGCGGTCCCGGGCGCCGCTACCGGCCCCGTCGGTGTCGTCGGTCCGCTCCGGGTCGTCGGCCCTCAGAGTGCCGACCGGATCTCCGGCGGCGTCCTTGCCAGCGGCGTCCGCCCCGGCGGTGGCGGGTACCTTCCTGGTCTCGTCGTCGGCCGGCTCGTCGGTGCCGCCGGCCGCGTCGGCCTGGCTGGCGTCGGCCAGGTCACCCCGGTCGCCGGTGCTCAGGGTGGCGCCGTCGGGACCTCCGCCGAGGCCGGTCGGCGAGCGGTCGGCGAGCGCGTCGTCGTCCAGCGCCGCGTCCTCGGCCTGGTCGTCCGCCGACCGGCTCCCGCCGAGCCGGTCGTCCCGGGCCCGTGCGTCGGCGGCCGGGTCGGACGAGAAGGCCGGTCCCGATCCGCTGGTGGCCAGGTCGTTGTCGTACGAGCCCCGCTCGTCGAGCGCGTCCGGGCCCTGGTCGCCGGTGCCCTCCGGGTACCGGTTCCGGTGCCGGATCTCGGGATCGGCGTGGCCGGAGCCGGTCACGGGTACCGGCGCCGACCGGACCACCTCGGTGTCGCCGTTGTCGGTCTGCTGTTCCTGGTGACGCATGGCGGAGTGCCTCCTCACCGGCTCGGTACGTCCTGCGGGGTGTCCGGACGGGTCCCGTCCGAGGGCTGGCGTACGGGGTCCTCGCCGAGCAGGTCGGCGAAGAGTTCCCGGTAGTGCACGACGGCCTGGCGGAGCTGCTCGGTGCTGGCCTCGCCGCGCTCGTTGCGGAGCTGGATCTCGTGCGCGTCCCGGTAGTGGGTCAGGGTGCGGGAGTGCTCGACGGAGAGGTGGGCGAGTTGGTCGTCGTACTCGCCGATCGGATAGCCACGCTCGGCGATCAGCCGGGTGACCAGTTCGTCCGCCGCGCCCACCGCCTCGGCCGGAGAGTCGACGAACCGGGCCTGGATCTCCTCCCAGTCGGCCGCGTACTGCCGGCGGGACTCGGCGGAGAGCGGAATGAGCGTCAACTCCGCGTGTCGGCGTTCGCGCTCCCGGAGTTCGTGCTCGGCGGCGGACCGGCTCTGCTGCTCGGCCACCACCCGGTCGTACTCGGGGCCGAACCGGCTGCGCAGGGCGCGACGGCGGCTGGCCACCCAGATGGCCGGTACGGCCGCGGCGACGACGAGGACGACAAGGACGATGAGGACGACTTCTATGGGCGACATGGCTCCTCCTTCGTCTCCTGGTATTCCCGCTCGGCCCTGATCACCAATCCAGATCCGCCACACTTTCGTGCCCGCCGACGGGAACCGGCGCGGAGCGGTAGGAACTGGCCGTTAGGTGCCCGAGCGGGATAAACGGCCGGAACAGCCGGGCATGGACAGCCGGGCTAGCTAGGACGGCCGGCCGGGCGGGGACGGGTGGGCGGGTCGCCGCACAACACCCGGACCGGGTCGTACGTTTCTCGGACCCCCGGCCGGCCCGGTCACCGCCTAGACTGTCCCGCATGACGCACCGACATTAATTCCCCGCCGGAGGCCGGCCCGGCCCGCGCTGCCGGGGCCCGCCCGGGACGTTCGTGACCCGATTTCCGAGTCCGAATCGTCCCCGTGGGAAGGCCTCATGCCCGTCACCTCGTCATCCGCGCCGACAGCTCGCGCGCGGCGATTGACCACCACCTTCTACCTCTACGCGTTCCTGGACGACTTCGTCCTGCTCTACCCGCTGTACGCGCTGCTCTTCACCGACACCGGGCTCTCCGTCGCGCAGATCTCCTCGCTCTTCGTCATCTGGTCGCTGACCGGGATCGTCCTCGAGGTCCCGTCCGGGGTCTGGGCCGACGCGGTGTCCCGGCGACTGCTGCTCGCCGGTGCCCCGCTGCTCGGCGCGGTCGGCTTCGGGCTCTGGGTCGCGGCACCCTCCTACTGGGTCTTCGCGCTCGGTTTCGTGCTCTGGGGCGCCCGGGGTGCGCTCCAGTCCGGCGCCTCCGAGGCCCTGCTCTACGACGAACTCGACCGGCTCGGCCTCGCCGACCGGTACGGGCGGGTGATCGGGCGGGCCAGCACCGTCAGCCTGCTCGGCGTGCTGCTGGCCATCGCGGTCGCCACCCCGGTCTTCGCGGTCGGCGGCTACCCGGCGGTCGGCGTCGCCAGCGTGCTGGCCAGCCTGCTCTGTGCGCTGGTGGCACTGGCGTTGCCGGAGCACCGGACACCGGCATCGGCCGCCGTGCCCGCCCTCCCGGAGGCTGCCGTCGCCGTGCCCGCCGTTCCGGAGACCACGGTCGCCGTGACCGCCGGCGGTGCCGACGCCCACGGCCGGGTCGGCCCGGAGACCGTCGACGCCAGCTCGGTCACGCTGCGGGAGAAGGAGACCGCCGACCCCGGGCCCGGCGGAGGGCGTGGCGGCATCGCCGTGGCGCCCGGCGAGCTGGTCCAGGTCGTCGCCCCGGCGCCGGTCGCCGAGGTCGAGCCGTCCGGCCCTCTCGCGATCCTGCGGGTGGCGCTGGCCGAGGCCCGGAACAGCCGGGCGGTACGCCGGGCCCTGCTGCTCCTGCCGGCGATGCTCGGCATCTGGGGCGGACTGGACGAGTACGTGCCGCTGCTGGCCGGCGAGGTCGTCCCGGCGTCCAACGTGCCGTTGCTGGTGTTGCTGGTCTGGGTCGGCGTGATGCTGGGCGGCCTGCTCACCCCGCTCGGGCAGCGGCTGACGGCACGGCAGTTCGCCGTGACGGTCGGTGCCGCCGCGATCGCCCTGGCCGTCGGGGCGCTGGCTGGCCGACCGGCGGGCTTCGTACTGGTGGCGGTGGCGTTCTGCGCGTTGCAGATGGCCAGCCTGGTGGCGGACGTACGCCTCCAGGAGAGCATCACCGGACCGGCCAGGGCCACGGTGACCTCGCTGGCCGGGCTCGGCACCGAACTGGTCACCATCGCGGTGTACGGCGGGTACGCCCTCGCCTCGACGGTCGCCGGGCACGGTGTGGTCTTCGGGCTGCTCGCCCTGCCGTACCTGGTGTTGGCGGTCGGGCTGGGCCGGGCCGGTGCGGGTGGGGATCGGCGGCGGACGGTGGCCGGCGGGTCGCGCTGACGTCGGCGACGTACGGGACCGTCGTCCCGTAGTGACATATCCGGCAGGAATTGCTGGTGGGGGTGGGTCGGTCCGATCGGCCCACCCCGGGTCACCGCGATGGCGGTGCCGGTTGTCGGGTCGGCCGACGCGCTCCCCGGCTCGGCCCGGCGGCCGGCGCGACGGCGACGCGTACGGTCGCGTTTCCGGCGGTCAGCCGCTGGAGCCGATCGGCGTGGGTGGATGGGGTCGGCGCCGTTGCCGGGCGACCCCATCGACGGGTGTCGAGATCAATTGAGGAAGACAGTTATCAATTTATTTGTCGGATTGGATCAACTGGAAGCCCCTCGTCCGGTAGTGCGCGCGCCGTTGATTACGTATCCTGCCGAAGGCACGCGCGCCCGTGACCCTCGGACTCTGGCCGGAGCCGCGGGCCGCCGGTGCGGGTGTCGACCCTGACATATCCCCTCCCGGCGAGGTCTGATGGAAACCCAGAACTGGCCGATCCGCTCGAAGATCGTCGCGCTGGTCGCCGTGCCGATCCTCGCGTTGTCGGCGCTCTGGATCTTCGCGACCACGCTCACCGTCGGGCCCGCGTCGAGTCTGCTGGCCGCCCAGACCCTGCTGGACGAGGTCGGCCGGCCGGGCGAGACGCTGGTGGTGGAGTTGCAGCAGGAGCGGCGGCTCTCGGTACGGCACCTGGTCGACCCGGCCGCCACCACGGCCCTCGCCGACCAGCGGACCCGTACCGACCGGGCGATAGCCGAGTTCCGTCGCCGGACCTCCGACGCCGATCTGCGGGACACCACCGGCGCGCTGCTCGACGCCCGGATCGACCAACTGCTCACCTCGATCGACGCGCTGCGGTCCGGACGCACCTTCATCGACCGGCGTACCGTCGACGCCAGTGGGGCGCTCGGCCTCTACAGCGGGGTGATCGACGCCGCGTTCCGGACCTTCTCCGCGCTGAACACGCTGCCGGACGACACGCTCGCCCGGGAGGCGCGGAGCCTGACCGAACTCGGCCGGGCCCGCGAGGTCATGGCCCAGGCCGACGCGCTGCTCGCCGGGGCGTTCAGCACGGGACGCTTCGCGCCGGGCGAGCACGCCCAGTACGTCCAGATCGTCGGCACCCAGCGGTTCCTCTACTCGGCGGCGACCGCGGAGTTGCCGGACGCCGAGCGGGTCGCATACCAGCAGCTCACCGAGGGGGACGCGTACGTCCGGCTGCGCCAGATGGAGGACAACCTGATCGGTCGGGGCGGCGGCGGCACGCTGCCGGTCGACGCCCGGGAGTGGCAGAGCAGCTACGACTCGGTCCAGCGGCAACTGCGCGACTTCGAGCTGAGCGGTGCCGAGGCGCTCACCGAGCGCAGCCGCCCGGTGGCCGCCGGCATCCTGCTCCGGCTGGGTCTCGCCGGCCTGGTCGGCTTCCTCGCCGTACTGCTCTCGGCGGTCATCGCGCTGCGGATCGGCCGCTCCCTGGTCCGGCGGCTGACCAGCCTGCGCGCCGCCGCGCTGAACATGGCCGACGAACGGCTGCCCGACGTCGTCGGGCGGCTGCGCAGGGGCGAGGAGGTGGACGTCGAGACCGAGGCGCCACCGCTCGACTACGGGCAGGACGAGATCGGCCAGGTCGGCCAGGCGTTCAGCGAGGTGCAGCGTACCGCCATCGCGTCGGCGATCGACGAGGCCGCGCTGCGCCGTGGTCTCCGGGACGTCTTCCTCAACATCGCCCGGCGTAGCCAGACCCTGCTGCACCGCCAGCTCGCGCTGCTCGACCGGATGGAGCGGCGGGTGGCCCAGCCGGACGAGTTGGAGGACCTCTTCCGGCTCGACCACATGGCCACCCGGATGCGGCGGCACGCCGAGGACCTGGTCGTGCTCGCCGGGGCGGCGCCCGGTCGGGGCTGGCGCAACCCGGTCTCCATGATGGACGTGATCCGGGGCGCGATCTCCGAGGTCGAGGACTACGCCCGGGTCGACCTGGTCACGGTGGCACCTGCGGCCACCGCCGGGCGGGCGGTCGGCGACGTCATCCACCTGCTCGCCGAGCTGATCGAGAACGCGACGTCGTTCTCGCCGCCGCACACCCGGGTGCAGGTCGTCGGGCAGGTGGTCTCCAACGGGTACGCGATCGAGATCGAGGACCGGGGCCTCGGCATGGCCGCCGAGGCGCTCGACCAGGCGAACCGCCGGCTGGCCGACCCACCGGACTTCGACCCGGCGAACAGCGCCCGGCTCGGGCTGTTCGTGGTCGCCCTGCTCGGCGCCCGGCACGGGGTACGGGTCCAGTTGCGTTCCTCCCCGTACGGCGGGGTGACGGCGGTCGCGCTCATCCCCGGTGACCTCGTGGTACCCGACACCTCCAGCTCGGCGGGCGACCGGGGCGACGCGTCGGGCGCGGAGCCGGACGGTACGACCCGGCGCACCGGTCCCGGCCGGATCGCCGGTGGCGCGGACGGCTCGGAGACGATCGAACTGCCGATGCGGCCCGGGCGGACCGCCCGGGTCTCCCCGGACGGCGACGAGCCGCACACCGAACCCGACTCGACCACCGGGCTCGGGCCCCGGCGCAAGGCGGGTGCCGCCCTGGCGGCGCTGGTCGCCGCGAGCCGCCCGGAGACCCCGGAACCGACCCCGTCGGCCGACGGCGGAGAGCGGCTCACCGGGGCCGGGACCACGCGGGACGCGCCGACCTCCGAGCCGGCCGACTCCGCCGCCGGCCCGGGTGGCGCCGCTCCCGACGACGGGCCGGAGACCGGCCGGGCCGGCGGCGTGCGGATGCCGAAGACCGGTGGGCTGCGGCGGCGCGGCATCGATCCGGCAGCCGCCCCGACCACAGCCGCCCCGACCACCGCGACCCCGACCCCGGCGACCGCCACTCCGGCGACTGCCACTCCGGCCACCATGACCCCGGCGACCGCCACCCCGGCGACCGCCGCTCCGGTGGAAGCGGCCGGCCCGTCGGCGCCCGCCGGGCCGGCGCCCCGGCCGGCGATGGACGACGACACCGTCGTCCTCCCGGCGGTCCGGGCCAGTGCCGGCCCGGTACGCCCGGCCGCCGGCCCGGTCGGCGCGGACGGCCTGCCCCGGCGGATCCGGCAGAAGAGTCTCGCCCCGCAACTGCGCAACGGACCGGTGGCCGGCTCCGACCGGTCCGCCGCTGCCGGCGGAACCGGCGCCGGGGAGCCGGACGAGCCGCAGCCGCGTACCCCGGAGCAGATCCGGGCGGTGATGGCCGCGTTGCAGTCCGGCACGGCGCGGGGACGGCGGGACGCCGAGGACCAGACGCCGCCCGGCGACACCGCCGAGGACACCGCCCGGGTCGCCGATCCGGGTGTCACGACTTCTGAAGGGGACGGGTGAGTGGTGCACACGACGAAGCCGGGTGCGGATCTCAGTTGGCTGCTCGACGACCTCGTGGAGCGCGTACCGTCCGCGCAGCAGGCCGTACTGCTCTCGGCGGACGGTCTGTTGATGGCCGCGTCGCGGGACCTGGCCCAGGAGGCCGCCGAACACATGGCGGCGATGGCGGCCGGCTTCCAGAGCCTGGCGAAGGGCGCCAGCCGACACTTCCAGGCGGGACCGGTCCGGCAGACCGTGATCGAGATGGAGTCCGCCTTCCTCTTCGTCACCGCCGCAGGTCAGGGCGCCTGTCTCGCCGTACTGGCCAGTGCCGCGTCGGACATCGGCGTGATCGCGTACGAGATGGCGATGCTGGTGACCCGGGTGGGGCAGAACCTGTCCGCGCCGAGTCGAACATCGCGGGCGCCGGCAGATGCGGAGTGACGCACCCGGACCGCACCACGACTGGCTGGACGACGACGCCGGGCCGGTGGTCCGGCCGTACACGGTGACCGGTGGTCGGGTCCAGCCGTCGGCGGGCCGGTTCGACCTGATGGCGTTCGTGGTGGCCGGGCCGCCGGAGGAGGACGGCGACGACGGTCCGCAGCCGCAGCCGGAACAGCGGGCGATCATCGCGCGGGCGCAGCAGCCGATCACCGTCGCCGATCTCGCCGCCGATCTCAACCTGCCGGTGGGGGTGGTCCGGGTTCTCCTCGGCGACCTGCTCACCAGCGGCCGGATCTCGATGTACGACCCACCCACCTCGCGCCAGTTCCCCGACGACGACATCCTCAAGGCGGTGGTCAATGGACTCCGGGCTCTCTGACCAGCCGGTGGCGAAGCGGCGGATCCCGCTCGCCCTGAAGATCCTGATCGCCGGTGGCTTCGGGGTCGGCAAGACGACCCTGGTCGGCGCGGTGAGCGAGATCCGTCCGTTGCAGACCGAGGAGGTGCTCACCGACGCCGGGTCCGGCACCGACGACCTCTACGGCGTGGAGGGCAAGCAGACCACCACCGTCGCGATGGACTTCGGGCGGATCACCATCAACGAGGATCTCCAGGTCTACCTCTTCGGTACGCCGGGGCAGGACCGGTTCTGGTTCCTCTGGGACGAGCTGGCGTTCGGCGCGCTCGGCGCGGTGGTGCTCGCCGACACCCGGCGGCTCGCCGACTGCTTCCCGTCGGTCGACTACTTCGAACGCCGGGGCATCCCGTTCGTGGTCGGGGTCAACTGTTTCGACGGGGCCAAGCGGTTCGGTGTCGAGGCGGTGCGCAGCGCGCTCGACCTGGATCCGGACGTGCCGGTGGTGCTCTGCGACGCGCGCAGCCGGCAGTCCGGCAAGGAGGTCCTGGTCGCCCTGGTGGAGCACGTCGCCGCCCGCCGCGCCGAGCGGGTCGCGGCGAACTGACCGCCGCCCCGCGCGGTCGCGGTGGCCAGGGGTGGCCGATCGAAGACGCGGTCAGTCGGTGACCACCAGCACGTCCAGGCGGCGTGGCCCGTGCACGCCCTCCACCCGGTCGAGTTCGATGTCGCTGGTCGCCGACGGCCCGGAGACCAGGGTGATCGGCCGGGTCGGGTCGGCGAGCCGGGCGAGCGCCTCCGGCACCCCGCCGGCCACCTGGGTGGCGCGGACCACGCAGAGGTGGCGGTCGGGTACCAGGCTGAGCAGCCGGCGTCCCTGGTCCGGGCCGCCGTCCAGCAGCAGCGTGCCGGTCTGCGCGATCGCCACCGCGCAGCCGGTGACCACGGCCACGCCCGGCGCGTCGAGGTCGGCCACCGTCAGCGGGTCCGGGTCGCCGTCCCGGCGGATCCGGCCGAGGTACGCCGACAGCCACTCCGCCGGCGCCGGCCCGGGTACGACCACGGTCGGCACCTCGCCCAGCAACTCGGCGAGCGCCTCGGGCACCTGCCGTGGCCCGCAGCGGCGCACCGTGGCCCGGTAGTCGACCAGCCGATCGACCAGCAACTCCACCAGCTCCCCGTCGGCCGGTGTCCCCATTGAACCTTTTTCAACCTCCCCTTGCGGTCCGACGGACCGCAGGGTCGGACGCGGTGTGTGGGCGCCGTGCGGTTCAGGTTGAAAAAGGTTCATCGGAGTGTCGGAGGCCGGGGCGGTGCGGTAGTCCCGGGGCACCGGCACCGGTCCGCTGGGCCGAACGGCCCGGATCCGGGCCAGGATCTCCTCCCGGGCCGAACTGGGCACCGTCACCACCCGCCCGCCTCCTTCTCGCTCGTCCGCTCCCGCCCGGCCCACCAGTCCCGGAACGTCTGGCTGGCCGGCAACGGGGCGTCCCGGCTGGCGGTCCAGGCCGACAGCGGCCACGGCAGTCGGCGTACCTGACCGCGTCGGCCGGTGACCAGGCGCAGCGGGGCGGCGCCGCGTCGGGCGGCCCGGAGCGCGGCGGCGTACCGGCGGCGGTCCCGCATCGTCCAGGACAGCGCCCGCATCGCGGTACGTTCGGCCGACGGGCGGCCCCGGCGCGCGTCCACGCCACGCTGGCGCAGGTGCACGAGTACTTCGGGGATGTCGATCCGGACCGGGCAGGCGTCGAAGCAGGCGCCGCAGAGCGTCGAGGCGTACGGCAGGGTGCGGTTCGCGCCCGAGTCCGGGCCGGTGAGCTGCGGCGACAGGATCGCGCCGATCGGGCCCGGATAGACCGACCCGTACGCGTGCCCGCCGACCCGCTCGTAGACCGGGCAGACGTTCAGGCAGGCGGAGCAGCGGATGCAGCGCAGCGCCTGCCGCCCCACCGGATCGGCCAGCGTCTCGGTACGCCCGTTGTCGACCAGCACGATGTGCATCGTCTGCGGCCCGTCCCCGGCAGTGACCCCGGTCCAGAGCGAGGTGTACGGGTTCATCCGCTCGCCGGTCGAGGAGCGGGGCAGCAGTTGCAGGAAGACCTCCAGGTCGCGGAAGGTCGGCAGCAGCTTCTCCACGCCCACCACCGAGATCAGCGTCTCCGGCAGGGTCAGGCACATCCGGCCGTTGCCCTCGGACTCCACCACCGCCAGGGTCCCGGTCTCGGCGATCGCGAAGTTGGCGCCGGAGATCGCCACCTTCGCACCGAGGAACTTCGCCCGCAGGTGCCGGCGGGCCGCCTCGGCGAGCGCCGGTGGGTCGTCGGTGAGCGCGTCGAGGTCGACCCCGGGCATCCGGCTGGCGAAGATGTCCCGGATCTGCCGCCGGTTGTAGTGGATCGCCGGTACCAGGATGTGTGACGGGGTGTCGTCGGCGAGCTGCACGATCAGCTCGGCCAGGTCGGTCTCGACCGCCGCGATGCCGGCCTCGGCGAGCGCCTCGTTGAGGCCGATCTCCTGGGTGGCCATCGACTTGACCTTGACGACCTCGGTGCTGCCGGTCCGCCGGACCAGCTCGGTGACCACCGCGCACGCCTCGGCCGAGTCCCGGGCCCAGTGCACGGTGGCCCCGGCGGCGGTGGCGGCGGCCTCGAACTGTTCCAGCAGCTCCGGCAGGCGGGCCAGTACGTCGTCCTTGATCGCCGCACCGGAGCGGCGCAGCGCCTCCCAGTCCGGCACCTCGCCGACCACCCGGAGCCGCTTGTCCCGGATCGTGTGGGTGGCCCGGCGCAGGTTGGCCCGGAGTTGCCCGTCGGCGAGTTCGCGCCGGGCCGCCGTCGGAAACGGCAGCGGCGCCACGATGTTCCCGGTACCCGCGGTCATGCCCGCTGCTCCTTCCGTCCGGCGCCGCCGGGGGTCGACGGCGACCGCCGCAGCCCGGGACCTCGCCGACCGCGCCGGTGACCGGCCCCGGTCCGCCCGATCACGGCCGTTCCCCCGTGACCGGCCCCGGTCCGCCCGGTCACGCCCGCTCCCCGGTGTTCGCCAGGATCTCCGCGTAGTGGATGGCGCGGGGTCCGGCCGGCCGCCCGCCGCCGCGCCGGGACAGGCCGCCGCCGATGTGCGCCAGGCAGGAGTTGTCGGCCGCCGCCACGTACGCCGCCCCGGTGTCGCAGACCGCCGCGCACTTGTCGGCCAGCATCGCCGCCGAGACGTCGGCGTTCTTCACCGCGAACGTGCCGCCGAAGCCGCAGCACTCCTCGGCACCGGGCAGCGCCACCAGGTCCAGCCCGCGTACCGCCCGGAGCAGCCGCAGCGGGCGGTCACCGAGCCGCAGCATCCGCAGTCCGTGGCAGGTCGGGTGGTAGGTCACCCGGTGCGGGAAGGCGGCACCGACGTCGGTCACCCCGAGCACGTCGACCAGCAGCTCGGAGAGTTCGTGCACCCGGGGCGCGAGGTCGGCGACCGCCGCCGCCAGCCCCGGATCCGGGCCGGCGAGCCGGGGGTACGACTCCCGCACCATCGCCACGCACGAGCCGGACGGGGCCACCACGGCGTCGTACCGGCCGAAGGTGTCGACGAAGTTGCGTACCAGGGGCAGCGCCTCGGCCCGGTAGCCGCTGTTGGCGTGCATCTGCCCGCAGCAGGACTGCTCGGCCGGAAACTCGACGGTGTGGCCGAGCCGCTCCAGTACGCGTACCACGGCCCGGCCGGTGGCCGGGTAGACCAGGTCGTTGACGCAGGTCACGAAGAGGGCTATCCGCATCGGTTTCCTTGGAAGAACGGCAGGTGCCGGTCGGCGGCGGCGAGCAGGTGGTCCCGGATGGCGGTGCCGGCGGCGTCCGGGTCGCCGGTGCCGATCGCGTCGACGATCCGCAGGTGCTCCCGGGCGCTGGTCCCATAGTGCGCGGTGGGGAAGTGCAGCCGGAACAGGTGCAGGTGGGCGCGGAGCCGGACCACGGCCGCGTGCAGCATCCGGTTGCCGGAGCGTTCGGCGAGCAGGTGGTGGAAGCGGGCATCCTGGGCGGTGAACGCGGCTATCGCGGCGAAGCCCTCGGTCCCGGGCATCTGGTCGGGCAGCTCGGCCTCGCGGCGGAGTTCGGCCAGCTCGCCGGCGAGCCCGGCCGACGCCTCACCGCCACCGTCTCCGCTGTTGGTGTCGCCGCCGGTGCGCTGCCCGGCGAACCGTTCGGCCACCCGCCGCGCCGAGGCGGTCTCCAGGATCAGCCGCATCTCCACCAGCTCGTCGAACTCGGTCCGGGTGAGCAGCGGTGCGGCGGTGTAACCGACCAGCGGCCGTTTCCGGACCAGCCCGTCGGACTCCAGCCGGGCCAGGGCCTCGCGGACCGGGGTCGGCGACACCTCCAACCGGCGGGCCAGCGCGTCGATGTTGATCCGCTCGCCGGGGGCCACGGCGTGGTCCATCACGAGGGCTCGTACCGACTCGTAGACGTCGTCGGCGAGGGTGGTTCGGCGAGCCGGTCGGAGCAGACCCTTCACGATCGAAGATCCTATAGGAACGGTGCCGTCGCCGGAAGGCCCGGTTCCGGCCGTCGCCGTGGCGCACGTCGGCAAGCCCCGGCCCGGCTGGAGGATCGCCGAGCCCGGCCGGGCGTGATCGCCGGGTCGGCGGGGCGGGCTCTGGTTGGATCGTCCCGGAGAGGCGCGGCCGGGAGTGGTCGGCCGGGGAACGGAGCGACGCATGTCGGGCGATGCCGGAATCGTGTTCGTCGGCTGCTACACCGGGCAGAGCGGAGGGCGCGGTACGGGCATCGTGGCCGCCCGCCGGGACGCCGATACCGGCGGGCTCGACGTACTCGGCGTGGTGGCGAGTACGCCGTCGCCGTCGTTCCTGGCCCGACATCCCCGGCTACCCGTGCTGTACGCGGTCAACGAGCTGCCGGACGGCACGGTCAGCGCCTGGACGATCCACCCCGACGGTGTGCTGACCCCGCTCGCGGTCCGGTCCACCGGTGGCGCCGACCCGTGCCACCTGGCCGTCGACCCGGCCGGGGAGTACCTCTTCGTGGCGAACTACGGCAGCGGCAGTGTCGCCGTACACCCGTTGGACCCGACCGGGGCGCAGGGTGACCGGACCGACCTGGTCCGGCACGACGGACGCGGGCCCGTGCCGGACCGCCAGGCCGGGCCGCACGCGCACATGGTCTCGCCCGATCCGGCCGGTACCGGGCTGCTCGCGGTCGACCTCGGCACCGACTCGCTCTATCGGTACGTCCGCGACCCGGACGGGCGACTGCGCGCCACCGCCCGGATCCCGACCCGACCCGGCACCGGCCCCCGGCACCTGGCCCGGCACCCCGACGGTCGGCGCTGCTTCCTCGCCGGTGAGTTGGACGCCTCCGTCACCGCCTACGCCGTCGACGGCGCCGACCGGCTGGTCGAGCGGGGCCGGGTCGAGGCCAGCCGGCGGCCGGGCCACGCGCAGCCCTCCGAGATCGCGGTCGGGCCCGACGGCCGGTTTCTCTACCTGGCAAACCGGGGCGTCGGCACGGTCACGGTCTTCGCGCTCGACGAGGAGTCGCCCCGCTATCTGGCGGAGGTCTCCGGCATCGGGGACTGGCCCCGGCACCTGGCGTTGCTCGGTGGGCACCTCTATGTCGCGGAGGAGCGGGCCGACGCGGTGGCGGTCTTTCCGGTCGACCCCGACTCCGGGCTCCCGGCGGCGGCGCCCAGCCGGGTCGCGGTGCCGAGTCCGACGTGCGTACTCGGGGACCGGCCCTTAATTCTTGTATAAATATCCATAAGATCTTTTTGGCGGGTGGTGGACCGATGGGGCCCTGTTGGGCGGCATTCTCGACGTTCTGAGGCTGCTCGACTACCTGAAGTGAACGAGTTTCGGAAAAGTCTTTGCCTCGTCGGTAACATTCCGCCCTTCGGCCCTGGCACGACTTCGCAGAAGCCCGCAAGATGGTCAGGTGCCTGGCCGCCATCGCGTTCGTAGACGTATCCGAGGGGCGGGCGCCATCGCCAGCGCGATGGCGCTCGTCCTTGTCGCGGTTGGAGGGTGGTATGGCTATCAGCAGTGGGCCGGCTCCAACTGCTCGGGCGAGCTGGAACTCGCCGTCGCCGCGGCGCCGGAGATCGCTCCGGCTGTCGAGAAGACCGCTGCCGACCTGAGCGCCGCCGAGACCGAGGTCGACGGTCTCTGCGTCGCCGTCCGGGTCACCGCCAGCGCGTCCGTGGACGTGGCCGCGGCCGTCGCCGGGCAGCACGGCGTCTCGCTGTCCGGGGTCGGACAGGCCAGCGGCAGCGCCGTACTCCCCAACGTCTGGCTGCCCGACTCCTCCACCTGGCTGCTGCGGCTGCGTCAGCAGGCTCCCGCGTTCGCGCCGCAGAACAACACCTCGGTGGCCCGCAGCCCGGTGGTGGTGGCCATGCCGGAGCCGCTCGCCACCACGGTCGGCTGGCCGCAGAAGAAGCTCGGCTGGAAGGACCTGCTGGGCAGGATCACCTCCGGTACCCAGCTCAAGACCGGCCTCGTCGAGCCGAGCCGGGACGCGGCCGGGCTGGCCGGACTGGTCTCGCTCGCCACCGCCGCCCAGTCCAGCGGCGGGGCCCAGGCCCAGCAGGCGACCACGGCCGCCCTGCGCGCCCTGGCCACCGGTGTCTCGGCCGTCCGCGAGGAGTTGATCGCCCGGTTCCCCCGGGCGACCGACCAGACGTCCCTCGCCCGTGGACTGGGTGCCGCGGCACTCTCCGAAGAGGACGTCATCGAGTACAACGCGACAAAGCCCCCGGTACCGCTCGCCGCCCTCTACCTCGAACCCGCGCCGATCTCGCTCGACTACCCGTACGCGGTGATGCCCGGCATCGAGCCGGCCAAGGCGGCGGCTGCGGAGAAGCTCTTCGCCGCGCTCGACTCCGGAGCCTTCCACCGCCAGTTGGCCGGGCAGGGGCTCCGGGCTCCGGACGGCACCTGGGCGGACGGCTTCGCGCCGCCCCGGGGCGCGCCGAGTCCGGCGGGCACCCAGCCGACACCGACCACCGCCGCACCCAACCCCGGCGGCACGGCCGGCGGCGGAGACGGTGCGACCATCGAGCGGGTGCTCTCCAGTTGGGCGGTCGCCACCCAGTCCGGGCGGATGCTGGCGATCATCGACATCTCCGGCTCGATGTTCGAGAAGGTGCCGACCGCCAACAACGCCACCCGGATGCAGGTGACCCTGGAGGCGGCCAAGCGCGGCCTCGCGCTCTTCGACGACTCCTGGGCACTCGGCCTCTGGGTCTTCTCCACCGAGTTGAACGGTTCCCGCGACTACCGTTCGCTGGTACCGATCGGCCCGATGTCCAGCCAGCGCGAGGAGTTGGAGGGCAAGCTCGCCACCATCACCCCGAAGCGGGGCGGCGACACCGGCCTCTACGACACGATCCTCGCCGGCTACAAGGCGGTGCAGGACGACTGGCAGCCCGGCCGGGTCAACTCGGTGGTGATGCTCACCGACGGCAAGAACGAGGACGACAACGGGGTCAGCCAGTCGCAACTGCTCGCCGAACTGAAGCGGATCGAAGACCCCGACCGTCCGGTCCAGGTGATCATCATCGGCATCGGCGCCGAGGTCAGCAAGGCCGAACTGGACCCGATCCCCAAGGTGACCGGCGGGGCCGCCTTCGTCACCGAGGACCCGGCGAAGATCGGCGACATCTTCCTCCAGGCGATCGCCCGGCGGCCGACCGCCCCGCGCTGACCCCGGCCGGCCGCGACCCGTTCGACCGCGCCCGCCGTACCGGCCACCGTGCCGGTACGGCGGGCGTCGTGCTGTTCCGGCTGCCGTCAGTGGTACCCCGGGGGCCGCGGTTCGTCGACGCCGAGACATGTTCGGTCGCGATCGGCCTCCGGTCCGCATCCCGGTACGTGAGCAGCCGGATCGCCGACGACGCAAACAAATGACAGTAATCTGTCGGAAGCTCTCGGTGATGCCCCTGGTAGGTGAAGATGTCGAAGTGCCTCCGGGCCGCTCTGCCAGGGCAGCGAGCGGCTGATCGGGTGCCCCCTGGAGCGAGGGAGGGCCGGTGACGTCGGCGACATTGCTGAGCCCCGCCACGATGCCTCCGGAGTCCAGCTCGGGGGCATCCGCAACGTCATCCCGATCGCGTCAGCGCGGCTACCTCCGCGCGCTGCTCGTACTCGACACCGTCATCCTGGTGCTGGCGGTGATCGGCGGCTACTTCGCCCGGTTCGGTGGCGACGAGGCGGTCGGCTCCGACATCCCGTACGTGATCGTCGGCCCGGCCCTGGTGGTCGCCTGGCTGGTCTCGCTGAAGGCACTGCGCTGCTACGACCACCGGGTGCTCGGCTACGGCGCCGACGAGTACCGGCGGGTCACCTCGGCCAGCCTGCGGCTCGCCGGCGGGATCGCGATCGCCGGCTACCTCGCCAACGTGGGAGTCTCCCGGGGATTCCTCGGCATCTCGTTCGCGGTCGGCACGGTCGGGCTGGTCGCCGCCCGGTTCGCCGCCCGGAAACGACTGCACCGGTCCCGCTCCCGGGGAGCCGGCTGGTCCCGCCGGGTCCTGGCGGTCGGCGACACCGCGCACGTACTGGAGCTGGTGCACACGCTGCGCCGCGAGCCGTACGCCGGTTACCAGGTGGTCGGCGCGTGCATCCCGGACGCGCTGCTCGCGCCGGTACCGCAGCGCCTCGGTGACGTGCCGGTACTCGGCTCGTTCCGGGCGATCGTCGACGCCGCCGCGGCGATCAACGCCGACACGGTCGCGGTGACCGCCTCCAACGAGCTGACCGCCACCCGGCTGCGTCGGCTCGGCTGGCAGTTGGAGGGGACCGGGATCGACCTGGTACTGGCCCCGGCGCTGACCGACGTCGCCGGGCCGCGCATCCACACCCAGCCGGTCGCCGGACTGCCGCTCATCCACGTCGAGGCGCCCGAGTTCCGGGGCGCCCGGAAGATCGTCAAGGCGTTCGTGGACCGGGCCCTGGCCGCGACGGCGCTCGCGGTCGCCCTGCCGCTGCTCGCCGTCGTCGCGCTCGCCATCAAGCTGGACAGCCGAGGGCCGGTGATCTTCCGGCAGATCCGGGTCGGCCAGGGCGGCCGGGAGTTCGGGGTCTACAAGTTCCGGACCATGGTGGTCAACGCGGACGCGCTGCTTGCCGAGCTGGCCGCCAAGAACGAGACCGACGGCCTGATGTTCAAGATGCGGGCCGATCCCCGGGTCACCCGGGTCGGCCGGATCCTGCGTAAGTGGTCCCTCGACGAGTTGCCGCAGCTCGCCAACGTGCTGTTCGGGCACATGAGCCTGGTCGGGCCGCGCCCGCCGCTGCCGTCCGAGGTGGCCCGCTACGACGGCGACGTCGCCCGCCGGCTGCTGGTGAAGCCGGGCATCACCGGCCTCTGGCAGGTCAGCGGCCGATCCGACCTGAGCTGGGAGGACGGCATCCGGCTGGACCTCTACTACGTGGAGAACTGGTCACTCGCCGCTGACCTGACCATCCTGTGGAAGACCTTCGGCGCGGTGGTCCGGACCCGGGGCGCGTACTGACCCGTGGCCTCCTCCGGAGTTCTGGTTCTCGCCGGACCTGTGCACCGCCGACCGGCGGCCGTGTCGGAGGGCGTACACCTTCGACACGGCCCGGTCGTCAGAGGTCGTACCCCCCGGAGACCTCGATGTCCTGCGCGGTGATCCAGCGGCTTTCCTCGCCGAGCAGCATCGCGATGGCCATGCCGACGTCGTCCGGCTCGCCGATCCGGCCGAGGGCGGTACGGGCGGCGATGCCGGGGATCAGGTCGGGGAAACGTTCGAACGCGTTGTCGCCGATGCGGGTACGGGTGACGCCGGGCGAGACGGAGTTGACGCGGATGCCCCGCTTGCTGAACTCCTTCGCCATGTAGCGGGTCAGCACCACAAGCCCGCCCTTCATGCTCCCGTACGCGGAGTACCCCGGCTCCAGGCCCACGATCCGGGCCGAACTACTCGTGGTGTTGACGATCGCACCGCCGTCGACCATGAGCGGCAGCAGCGTCTGTGTCAGGAAGTACGGTCCCTTGAGGAGTACCCGCGCAAGCCTGTCGAAATCCTCCTCGGTGGTGTCCTCGAACAGGGCCATGTGGCCGGCTCCGGCGTTGTTGACGAGGAAGTCGAAGCTGTCCCGCTGCCAGGTGTCGCGCAGTGCGGCGACCACCGAGTCGCGGAAGGCCGGAAACGTCTCGGAGCGGCCGACATCGAGTGGGAGTGCGACGGCCGTACCGCCGCGCTTTTCGATCGTCGCGACCGTGTCCAAAGCTCCGGCCTCGTTGCCCTGGAAGGTCAGGATTACGCCCGTCCCGTGCTGCGCGAGCTGGACGGCGGCGCTCTGCCCGATGCCCGAGCTCCCCCCGGTGATGATGGCGACGCGCATGGTTGAACCACCCGTTCCGTTTCGTGGATTCGATCGCCGCAATAACAACATCTCCGGGTGTGCGGCCAGTACAACAAAGCTCGCCAATCCTTGCCCATTCCTACTGGCCCAGCATCACGGCGCGTGCGGCGGAGGCACGGACCTCGCCACCGAGCTGACCACGCATCCCAATCGGCGGCGTCAGCTCCAGTCACAGTGGGACGACGTAGGCATTGACGAAAAAGTGTTCGACCTTGCCCCAGTGCAGGTGTCCAGCCTTCGCTTCGTCGTCCTGGCGGCCGAGCACGACGTGAACGTGGACCACGCCGTCCTTTGCCTCTCCGGTCCCGGTCAACTCCATCGGCTCGCCGTACTCCGTGACGATGTCCTTTGTGTGGTCGTCGGCTGCCATCGTTGAGATCGCGCAGCCCTCGACCGCCCCTATCAGAGACACGATCGCGCCGTTCGCCACGCCCCGCGTATCAAGCTCGGCGGTCAACGTCGCCATGACCTCCTGGCCGGGCAGTACGGATACCAGGATCATCGGGCATTCTCCGTCGTTGTCGTGATGAGATCCGCACCGACCATGAGCGCGGCCATGGTGCGCAAGTTCTCGGGGGCCTGCTCGACCCGTGATGCCTCGGCAACAGCGAGCTTCACCGCCTCCTGGCTGGCTGCGCCGCCTGACGCAAGAGCACGACACTGCACCACCGATCCGCCTCGTCGCGGAGATATTGCGCAGCTCTTGGGCGAGGTTGCGCTTGAACCGACTGTCGATCGGGGCTTAACGTCCCTCCTTGCCGATTATCCTATTTGCAGAACTAGAGCGTCATAGTTTGGTGAGTCTGGGTACGGCTTGAGCTCTCCTATCTTGTTCCAACCCCATTTGGCGTACGCTTTCTGGGCGGCGGTATTATCCTCGCGAACCAAAAGCGTCGCGCGTTCCTCGGATCGGTGAAGCAAAAGCTCCTTGTGTAGTGCATGGGCGATACCGTGGCGCTGCCAATCGGGGTGCACCATCAGTTCGCACAAGGCGAAGGTGCGCCGCCCGTCCTCTCGAATCAGGTCCGATTCCACTGGCGTCGTGAGGCCCTGCCACCATCGGGCGGCCTCGGGCAAGGTATATCCAAAGGCCAGTCCAACTGGATGTCCGTCGACCTGCCCCGCAACAATTTCGAAGTTAGGTGCCTTCAGGTAGCCGAGGACCCGCTCGATGAACCGCCCCGCGCTGTAGAAAGGATTGCCGATAACGTCGGCGTGTGTTGCTTCGTATATTGGGACAACGATTGTGTCAAGAATCTCCTCCGTGCTTTCTGCATCGTAATGAGAAAACGCAATCTCAGGTGTGTTGATCATGGCATCCCAATCGGCAGCGCCAACAGTTCATGTGCTTCAGAAACAGCCGGCAATTTCGCCGCGCTGGCCGGCACCACATCAAGTGCCAGTGCGGCTGTCCGGCGCACGAGTGCGTCCCGACGCAAGGGATCCGGAAGCGCGCCTACGATTCGAACCACGTGGCGGGCACCCTCGGATGGGTCGCCGGCGGCAATTAGACAGATGGCCCTGTGTAGTTCGATTTGAGTTGGACCCTGGTAGGCGCGAGGCGGGTACAGCGACAGCGCCGCGTCTTGCGCGCTTGTTGCGTCACTAGTGCGACCGGCACATGAATGTACGTGACTTTCGACGTGCCGTAGACGTTGTTCACTCCATCCCCATTGGGAGCGTCGGTCTGTGGTCGTATCCTGTGGTAGCTGGGCAAATAACGTGAACAGCTGGCGAAGTGCAGCTCGGGCTTCGTCGTGTCGGCCCAATAGGGCTAATGCTTGAGTGCGAGCCGCCTGGCCACTCACTGTGCCCGCACACACGATTCCCTGCGAGGCGCCAACTGCTTCGTCGGCAAGTGCGAGGACAGTTGATGCAGAGCGCTGGTCATATAGTGCGTACACCGCACGTCGGCCTCGTATCAATGATTGAAGGTTGCGGTCTGCTGTGCTGTCAACGGCACGTATCGCTGTGCGCCAGTAGCGCCTTGCCGGCTGCGCGTTATCGAGATTGAGAAGGGTGATCGCGATGAGTGCGCTCAGTTGACCACAAACGCGTGCCAGGCCGACACGCAAATCTCCGGAGGCCCTCAACAATCGTGCCTGTACCTCGTCTAGATCCGCTACGAGTTCGGGAAGCACACGCTCAGGCGACAGCAGGCCGACCTCGTGTGCGTGTTCGAATGCAACTCGCTCCCACTCGTCAACGTCTGCGTTGGTGGTGTCGGAATCCATTTCTCTATCGACGCCACGCCGGAGCGACTCCAAGCGGTCGGCAAGTGGTCCTGCCGCACCGCTCAGCGTGCCAGCCGCTCCTGCAAGACCGTACAGAACCGCGCGACGATTCACCGAACTATCCTCATCTCTGGGTCTGGGAGGACATCCGCAACTTTGGTTCATCTCGGGTGGGTCGCCCGTGACGACGTTTGCGGCGGTGGCGCCAGCGAGTGCCGAGAAGCTTGATCGTCTCACGTCGTCCACCATCGGCGGCGAGGGAAGCTCAGCGATAGCGCCTCGTATCGCCCGTTGATACAGATCGACGGTGGCCGGCGTGACCGGCCGCTTCCCGGATTCGATACGCGAGAGGTGGCCTGCGGACAGGTCTCCGAGCCGTGCGACCTCGGCGAGCGTGAGGTTTGCGGCGCGTCTCGCGTGACGTAGCTGTGGCCCAGTCCGCATCTTTACTCCGGTTGCCGCACGTTTGTTGCCGCATGGGTTCGACTCCCGAGCGTATGTGTTCTGCCTACAGAGTGAAAGCACGCGCCCCTGCCCAGAACAGAAGCGGAGGCGCCCACGTGGTGGCGCTTGGAACTGGAGCCGTGGCGCCGCCCTCGTCCCCTTACGCCGACGGGAGGCAAGACGTGAAGCATGCTCACAAGGTCAAGTCCCGGCACCGCCGGGCGTGGTGGCGCCTATGGCGCTACTGCCGGTGCGGCCACCGCTGGATCTGCCCGGACTCGGTCGAACTGCTGCCGAGGCCCGATCGTCCATCCGTTCCGCCGCTGACGCAACGGGACTGTTGGTCCAGCCCTCGGGAGACTCCCATGGACCTGACCGAGGCGGAACGGGCCGAGATTCTCGCCCTGTCGGACGCTCCACCGCCGAGCCGTCCCCGGGCGAGCAACCGGCGGCCTCGGTGGGATGCACCCACCAGCTCACACCTGAACAACGGCAGGGCAGGCACGCTGACCCCGGCCCAGGAACACCGCTCCCGGCTCGACGCGCGAGCGTGACGCGTGATCGGGCCATCGGCACGATGGGAGCGGTTCGCAGCGCGGCGACGCGCCAGAGCGGCCGGAGTCGCTGAACACGAGCCCGATGAGCGCTACAACTGCCAGAAGTGCGAGTACACCCCCTGGCCCTGTTCGGAGGCCCGTACGAGGCTTCTCAAGAGCTTCGGAGGCGATCGCATGGCTCTGATGACGTACCTCGGAGTGCACCTCACCCGCGCGTTGCAGGCACTACCCGACACGCATCCCGCGCTGATCGTCGGCCAGATCGTTCACTGGGTTCCCCGCCGCCGACACTGACTTTCCACTCATCACCCGATGGTGACCCGCCCCGGACTGTCTCCCCGGTCCGGGGCGGGTTGCTTTCTGGGAACGCCTACTGCCCCCGGTCGTCCGGGTCGGGCTGGCGGTCGCCGGAGCGGGAGGGCTCGGTCCGGCTGCCGTGCCAGTCCAGGCAGACCACCACGGCGTCGTCGATCAGGTCGCTGCCGACGAACGCCCGCAGGTCGCCGAGGAGTGACCGTACCGCCTCGAGCGGTGCCATCGACCTGGTCCGCCGGACGGAGCGGTAGAGCGCGGTGTCGCCGTACCGGGCGGTGCGGGAACTCGCGTCGAGGACTCCGTCGCTGACCACGAAGAGCCGGTCGCCGTGGGACAACCGGAAACTCTGCGACTGGTAGATGGTGCCGTCGAACATGCCGAGCGGGAACTGGTCGTCCAGCGGCTGTTCGAGTATCTCGCCCTCGCGCAGCACGAGCAGCCGGGGCGAGCCGGCGTCCACCGCTGTCACCACTCCGCTGTGCAGGTCCAGCTCCAGCAGCAGCGCGGAGAGGTGCTGGATGCCCTGGTGGTAGGCGTAGATCGCCTGGTCGGCCAGGGCCGCCTGGTCGGCGAGGTCGAGACCGGCCCGGCGGGCGTTGCGCAGCGCGTTGGTGCCGAGACAGGTGAGCATCGAGGCGGTCACCCCCTCGCCCATGCCGTTGACGGTGGAGAGCCAGAGCCGCTGGCCGTCGTCGGCCCAGTCGAAGCTGTCGCCGCGCACCGCGTACGCCGGTTCGAGCTGGCCGGCCAGGCTGAACGAGGGACGGATCCGGCTCCGGCCGGGCAGCAACTCCCACTGCATCTCGGCGGCCAGGGTCAGTCGGCGGGTCCGGGCGCCGACCGCGTACTTGTCGGTGCCGGGCCGCACCGCGACCAGCTCGTGCGCCAGCGCGGTGGCGACCTGCGCCAACTCGTCGCGCCGGTCCGGGTCCCCGGGCGCGGGCGTGAGCCGGAGTACGCCGAGCCGCTCGCCGCGCATCGTGACCGGGAGATACAGCGCCTCGTCCTGGAGCACCTCGGTCTGGTGGTCGAAGCACCGCCAGGCCGGGGTGCCGGCCCCGACCACCGGATCGCCACCGTGCAGCGGCACCAGGGCGGCCAACCGGTAGTCGACCTGGAGCAGTTCGGTCTCCACCATCCCGTACGCCCTGGTCAGCTCCGTGCCGAGCCGCTCGACGACGAGATCCGCCGGAGCCTCGGCCAGGGTACGGCGGATGTCGGCCATTCGGCCCGTCATCTGCGGTCCGCCGCTGGCGAGGGCGTACCGGCGTACGGTTCCGGGTGATCCGGACGGGCTGTGCGGGCGCGCACCGATGCGGTCGGCCGCGTGGCGGCGGTAGTGTCAGGATCACCATGGTTGACTCCGGCGGTCCTGGCGGACCGGATCCGACCCTCGCCACCGCGGTGGACAATGCCGCGGCGGCGCTGCTGTCGGTCTGGGACGCCGCCCGGGAGCGGACGAGCGGGCGCCTGTCCAGCTCCCAGTTGCGGGCCCTGATGGTGGTCGAGCAGTTCGACGGGATCAACCTCCGGGGACTGGCCGGGATCCTCGGCATGCTGCTCTCCTCGGCCAGCCGGCTCTGCGACCGGCTCGTAGCGGCCGGGCTGCTCGAACGCGAGCCGGGCCGGGCGGATCGCCGGGAGATCTCCCTGCATCTCACCACGGTCGGTCAGAAGCTGCTCGTCGAGGTCCGCGCCGACCGTCGGGAGCGGTTGGCCGAGACGCTCGCCGGGATGAGTCCCGCCGGCCGGCAGGCGCTGCTGCGTGGGCTCGTCGAGTTCGACCGGGCGTTCCGGGCCAACATCGCGCCGACCGAACGATCGGCCTGAGCGGGCCGTCGGCCGTCCGTCGGCGCTGTCCGGACGCGGGGCGGCGGGAAGGTCCGCAGCCCGTCGTCCGGGTTGTCGAGGTGTGCACATCGGCGCTGGCACTCCTGTCGCCACAGAATGGACCCTCCTGCCACCTCCCCCTGCGGTCCGTCGTGGCCGCAGGTGGAAGTCGGGGCGCATGCGCCGCGCTGTCCAGGTTGCCGAAGGTCCAATGGTTGATGGTCGGAATAGTTGTCCGGGGGCAACAATAGCGAGCGGCGTCCGGCCCCGGCGCCGCGGTCGCCCCGGTTGCCGTGGCCGATCCCATGGTGCCTGTGCGGGGCAGGCTCGGCGGGGCCGAACGGGTAACGAGTGGCCCGGTCGGGCGGACGTCCGGGCAGCACCCCCGCAGGTTGCTGGGTCGGGCGGACGTCCGAGCGGCACCCGCGGATGGCTCGGTTGGGCGGACGTCCGGGCAGCACCCCCGCGGGTTGATCGGTCGGGCGGACGTCGGGGCAGCGCCCGCGGGTGGCTACCGGCCGGCGCGACCGAGCCACCGGGCGGGCTGCTCCAGCACCGTACGGACGACCGAGCCGGCGGCGCCGAGCGCGGCGGCGTCCCCGCCGAGCAGGGCGGCCCGGACGGTCACCGGGGACCAGGCGGCGGTCAGTACCCGCCGGCGGATCTCGGCCTCCACCGTCGGGGCCAGCCAGCGGGCCAGCGGCGCGTAGACGCCGCCGAGCACCACCGTGTCCACGTCCAGCAGGTTGATCACCCCGGCGACGGCGACCCCGAGCGCGGTGGCCGCCTCGACCAGTGCCCGTTCGGCGACCGGATCCTCCCGGGTGGCCGCCTCGACCAGCCGGCCGATCGCCACGCCCGGAGCCGGGACCGGAGCCGGGACCGCCGGTCGCCGTGGAGCGGGGCCGGTCCCTTCGTCGGGTGATGCGGGGTCGACGGTGGGTGGGTCGGTCAGGCGGGCGGCGGCCAGGATGGCTTCCTGACCGGCGTACTGCTCAAGGCAGCCGCGACCGCCGCACCGACAGGGCCGGCCCTCCGGGTGTACCGGCACGTGGCCGAGTTCGCCGCTCCAGCCCCGGGCGCCCCGGAACAGGGTCCCGTGCAGCACGATCCCGGCGCCGATGCCGACCTCGCCGGAGATGTAGATGAAGTTGGCGGAGTCGGGCGGGCCGGCGTGCAGTTCGCCGAGCGCGGCGAGGTTGGCCTCGTTGTCCACTCCCAACCCGCGTCCGCCGAGTACCGGATGCCCGCCGAGCAGCGCCGGAACGTCCACGTCCCGCCAGCCGAGGTTCGGTGCGAGCCGGACCAGCCCGGTGGCGGTGACCAGGCCGGGCACCGCGAGCGCCGTACCGGCCAGCGCCAGGTCCTGCCGGTCCGCCTCGGCTCCCGCCTCGGTGATCAGCTCGCCGACCAGCGCCAGGGCCTCGGCGGGGGGTACCAGCCGGAGGTCGACCCGGCGCACCGTGCGGTGTCGTACCGTCCCGGCGAGGTCGACCAGGACGGCGGCGAGGTAGTCGACGTTGATCTCCAGGCCGAGTCCGGCCGGCCCGTGCCCGGCGAGGGTGAGGCCGACCGCGGGCCGACCGGCGCCGGACCGGGGGGTCGGGGCGACCTCGGTGAGCAGCCGTCCGGTGATCAGGTCGTCGACCAGCGCGGAGACGGTGGCCCGGGTCAGGCCGGTCGCGGTGGCCAGGTCGGCCCGGGACGGTGGACGCCCGGCGGCGGCGATCTGCCGCAGCACCAGGGCCAGGTTGTGCTCGCGCAGGCTCGCCTGGCGGACGGCGGTTACCGCCGCGCCGACCGGCACCGCCGCGGGTTGCGCCACGGTATTGACAATGCCATACGGTGCTCAAATAATTCAACCGATAAACAAATCGGCCGGGTTGCCGGAGCGTCAACCCGGGATTTCACACCTGTGCCCCTCACCTCGACGTCGAGTCGGTTCCCCTGGAGGTCAGCCATGGCAGCCCAACCAACCCCAGCCGACAAGTTCTCCTTCGGCCTCTGGACCGTGGGCTGGACCGCCCGGGATCCGTTCGGGGAAGCCACCCGGGAGGCCCTCGACCCGGTCGAGGCGGTCAACCGGCTCGCCGAGCTGGGCGCGTACGGGATCACCTTCCACGACGACGACCTGATCCCGTTCGGCTCCGACGACACCGCCCGGGAGCAGCACATCTCCCGGTTCCGCAAGGCGCTGGAGGAGACCGGTCTGGTGGTGCCGATGGTCACCACCAACCTCTTCACCCACCCGGTCTTCAAGGACGGCGGCTTCACCAGCAACGACCGGGACGTACGCCGGTTCGCGCTGCGCAAGGTGCTGCGCAACATCGACCTCGCCGCCGAGCTGGGCGCGCAGACCTTCGTGATGTGGGGCGGCCGGGAAGGCGCGGAGTACGACGCCGCCAAGGACATCCGGGCGGCGCTGGACCGCTACCGCGAGGCGGTCGACCTGCTCGCCGAGTACGTCATCGACCGGGGGTACGGGCTGAAGTTCGCGATCGAGCCGAAGCCGAACGAGCCGCGCGGCGACATCCTGCTGCCGACGGTCGGGCACGCGCTCGCCTTCATCAACGAGCTGGCGCACCCGGAGCTGGTCGGGCTGAACCCCGAGGTCGGGCACGAGCAGATGGCCGGGCTCAACTACATGCACGGGATCGCGCAGGCACTCTGGGCCGGCAAGCTCTTCCACCTGGACCTGAACGGGCAGCGCGGGATCAAGTACGACCAGGATCTCGTCTTCGGGCACGGTGACCTGCTGAACTCGTTCGCCCTGGTGGACCTGCTGGAGAACGGTGGGCCGCAGGGCGGACCGGCGTACACCGGGCCCCGGCACTTCGACTACAAGCCGTCGCGTACCGAGGACTACACCGGGGTGTGGGCGTCGGCGGCGGCGAACATGCGGACGTACCTGCTGCTCAAGGAGCGGGCGGCGGCGTTCCGGGCCGATCCGGAGGTACGGGAGGCGCTGGCGGCGAGCAAGGTGGGTGAGTTGTCGACGCCTACCTTGAACCCGGGGGAGACGTACGCGGAGTTGCTTGCCGATCGGAGTGCGTTCGAGGAGCTGGACGTCGACGCGGTGGCGGCGCGGGGATTTGGGTTCGTGCGGTTGAACCAGCTTGCGGTGGAGCATCTGCTCGGGGCTCGTTGAGTTCCTTGCCCACTGCCTGAGGTCTTGCTCGCTGTCCGCGGGGGTGGGGGTTTCGGGTTTGCCCGCTGTGCGTCGTGGCTGGGGTTGGGGGCCGGATCACCCGCTCTGGGCGGTCAGGCTTGATCCCGACGCGGGCGATCCGGCCCCCAACCCCTGACCTGGTCGGGGTGCGGGACCAGGCTCGCGCTCCGATGTGGGTACGCCTATGGGTACGACCAACTTTCCGATGTTGACCTGCGACAGCCGGTTGAGGCCGGGACTGCGACAACGTTGACGTGAGCCCAGAAGGAGGGCGGGAGATGGCGCTCGTTGCCGGGGTCGACTCGTCGACCCAGTCGTGCAAGGTGGTGATCCGGGACGCCGAGACCGGGGCGCTGGTCCGCAGTGGCCGGGCGGCGCATCCGGACGGGACCGAGGTCGATCCCCGAGCCTGGTGGGACGCGTTGCGATCGGCGATCGGCGAGGCCGGTGGGCTCGACGACGTGGCGGCGGTGGCGGTTGCCGGGCAGCAGCACGGGATGGTCTGCCTCGACGAGGCGGGTGAGGTCGTCCGGCCCGCGCTGCTCTGGAACGACACCCGGTCGGCGGGGGCGGCGGACGAGCTGGTCGAGGAGCTGGGCGGCGGCGAGGCCGGGCGGCGGGCCTGGGCGGCGGCGGTCGGCAGCGTGCCGGTGGCAAGCTTTACCGTCACCAAGTTGCGCTGGCTGGCCCGGCACGAGCCGGAGAACGCGGCGCGGGTGGCGGCGGTCTGCCTGCCACACGACTGGTTGACCTGGCGGCTGGCTGGCGCGGCCGGGCTGGCCGCGCTGCGTACCGACCGGGGGGACGCGAGCGGGACCGGATACTGGTCACCGGCGACCGGTGAGTACCGGATCGATCTGCTGGAGCGGGCGTTCGGGCGGGCGCTGGCGGTGCCGACCGTGCTGGGGCCGGCGGAGGTGGCCGGGCGGTTGCCGGGCGGGGCGGTGTTGGGGCCGGGGACCGGGGACAACGCGGCGGCGGCGCTGGGGGTCGGTGCGGTCGCGGGTGACGTGGTCGTCTCGATCGGTACCTCGGGCACGGTGTTCAGCGTCGCGGACACTCCGGCGGCGGACCCGTCGGGTGCGGTGGCCGGCTTCGCGGATGCGACCGGGCGGTTCCTGCCGCTGGTCTGCACCCTGAACGCGGCCCGGGTGCTGGACGCGGCGGCGGCGATGCTGGGCGTCGGGCTCGACGAGCTGGCCAAGCTGGCGTTGAACACGCCGGCCGGTGCGGACGGGCTGGTGATGGTGCCCTACCTGGAGGGTGAGCGGACCCCGAACCGGCCGCTGGCGACGGGTGCGGTGCACGGGCTGACCCTGCGGACGTCGACGCCGGGGCACCTGGCCCGGGCCGCCGTGGAGGGCATGCTCTGCGCCCTGGCGGACGGGTTGGACGCGCTGCTCGCCGAGGGGGCGACGGTGAACCGGATCATCCTGGTGGGTGGCGGGGCCCGCTCCGAGGCGGTACGCCGGATCGCCCCGGAGGTCTTCGGGTGCCCGGTGCTGGTGCCGGAGCCGGGGGAGTACGTCGCCGACGGGGCAGCCCGGCAGGCCGCCTGGGTCGTCCGGGGTGGAGCGGAGCCGCCCGCCTGGTCGGCCGGTGAGTCCCAGGAGTACGTCGGCAGTGCCGTCCCGCAGATCCGGGAGCAGTACGCCCGGGCCCGTGACCTGGTCCTGGACCGGCCGGCGGACTAGCGGGCGGCTCCGCGAGGCTCCGCGAGGCTCCGCGAGGCTTCGACACCGAGTGGCAGGCGGTGCCGGAGCGCCAACCGCAGACACGGTGGGTAGTCGGATGGCGGCGAGGTGTGTAGCTTCCTTACGGGCTGGTGAAACTGTCCGAGGAGGCACTGATGGAGGAGACCGAACGCGTCCGGCGCGCGGCGGTGTGCCGGGACGCATTCGAGTTGTTGCTGACCGGAGAGCCGGAGTCGGCCGCCGCGCAGCTCAAGGGGCTCACGGAGGCGGCGCCCGGCGCCCCGTACCGGACCGAGGCGGCGTTCCTCCTCGCGTTGGCGAAGGCGGTGCCGTACACGCACCGGCAGTTGGAGGGCGGCGCGGAGGCGCTGCGGATCGCCGCCGAGGGGGACCATCCGATCTACACCCCGGCGGCGAAGCTGCTGCTCGCCGGGCACGCCACCCGGGTCGAGGACTACGAGTTGGCGAACCGGTTCTGGAACCAGCTCGCCGGGCCGTACCGGCTCGGGTACAGCGCGGTGGCGTGGTTCCACATCGCACTCAACCACGAGCGGGCCGGCGAGCCCGACCGGGCCCGCGACGCCATGGCGAAGGCGCGGGCCACCAGCGATCCGCAGTACGCCCCGAAGGCGATGAGCTGGATGATCACCTACTACAACGACCGGGGCCGGCACGACCGGGTGGAGGCGCTGGCCGAGATCGCGTTCGACTTTCCGGACGATCCACTGGGGCTGGACCGGTACATGCAGCGGAACCAGCACGCGGTGATCGGCCGGCAGAAGCTGCTCGACCTGGCCGAGCCGGCCGGGGTACTGGCCGGGGCCCAGATACTCGCCCTGGCCAACGGCGTCGAGTACGACCCGCTGCCGATCGCGCTCGCGGGCGACCTCCAGTTCCAGCCCACCCCGATGGCCGGGGTCGACCTACCCTGGTTCGAGCCGTACCTGCGGCACCAGCCCGGTACCGATGCGCTCTTCACCGCGGCGCACCAGGCGCTCGCGTACGCCGACTACGTCTGCACCCAGGCCGCGATCCAGTACCTGGAGCGGAACAACGGGCCGGCGAACACCTTCCGCAACATGGTGCAGTACCCCAGCAGGTTCCCGTGGGGGCCGGTGATGCACGAGAGCATCCGGCAGCGCATGCTCAACGTGCTGAACGCGCCCGACCACTTCATCCCGACCGACTGGGCGACCGTGCACGACCCCGAGTGACCACCCGACCGTGCACGACCCCGAGTGACCGCCCGATCGGGCCGGCGGGGTCCGACCTGGACTGACTGGCGGTGGTCGCCGGGGTACCCGTGCGGGGTGGCCATCTGGAATTCTCGCTCTCGTGCGAAGGGCTTCCTGGCGGTGGAATCCGGCGGAACGGCGGGTGTGGGCGGCGTTCGGCCGGGGGGCCGAGGTCGACCTGCGCGGCACGACCTATCCGGTCCGGGCGGAGTTGCTGGTGGAGTTGCTCGCCGGCGGCGGTGACCGGGCGGGCTCCCGGGCCGGGCTGCGGTTGCGGTCGGCCCGGATCGTCGGCCGGCTCGACCTGCGGCACGCCGAGATCACCGTGCCGGTCTCGATCGGCGGGTGCACCTTCACCGACGTACCCGAGTTGACCGAGGCCCGGGCGGTCAACCTGGTCCTCACCGACTGCGCCCTGCCCGGACTTCGGGCCCGGCTGCTCGACCTGCGCGGCGATCTGGCGCTGCTGCACTGTGTCGTCACCGGCCCGATCGACCTGCGAGATGCCCAGGTCGGTGGCACGGTCACCCTGAACGGCTCGCGGCTGTCCGATCGGGCCGAGCCGAGCGGCGATCCGGTCTTCCCGCCGATCGACCCTGGTACGGCCCTGGCGGCGGGTCGGCTGACCGTGACCGGCAACCTGCACGCCCGGCAGGGTTTCGTCGCCGAGGGTCAGGTCTGGCTCGGTGGTGCCAAGGTCGGCGGCAACCTCGATCTCGACGGCGCCACCCTGCGGCATCCGACCGGGGCGGCGCTGAGTGCCGACCGGCTGACCGTGGCCGGCAGCCTCACCGCCCGGTACGGCTTCACCGCCGAGGGCGACGTACTGCTCATCCATGCCCAGGTCGGCAACCAGCTCAACTTCCACAACGCCGTACTCCGTGGGGCGGGAATGTTCACCCTGCATCTCGGTGGTGCCCGGGCCGGCAGCGTCTGGCTGACCTTCGCCGAGCGGCCGACCGGGCGGGTCCGGCTCTCCGGTCTACAGGCCGACTCGATCTTCGACGATCCGGCGACCTGGCCGGCGGAACTCGATCTGATCGGCTGCACCTACCGGCTGCTGATCGCCCGTGCGCCGTCCGCACCGCACGCGCCGTCGCCACCGGTGCCGGTCACCGTGCGGCAGCGGCTGGACTGGCTGCGGCGCAGTCCCGACGGCTACACCCCGCAGCCGTACGAGCAACTCGCCGAGCAGTACCGGCGGGGTGGGCAGGAGGCGGAGGCCCGCCGGGTACTGCTGGAGCGGCAGCGGCGACGGCGGGCCACCCTGCGGGTTCCGGGGCGGCTCTTCGGCTGTCTGGTCGACGCCCTGGTCGGGTACGGCTATCGCACCTGGCTGGCCGGCATCTGGCTGGTCGGCTTCTGGGCACTGGGTACGCTCAGCTTCGCCCTGGACCCGTCGGTGGCCCGTAACCCGGCCGAGGCGCCGGAGCGGAACGCCGCGCTCCAGGCCCTCGACCTGCTGCTGCCGATTGTCAACCTCGGGCACGACAACGCCTGGAAACCGAGCGGTGGCACGGAATACGTGGCCGCGCTGCTGGTCCTGGCCGGTTGGGTGCTCACCACGGCAGTCGTCGCCGGCCTGACCCGCACGCTCAACCGCTGAGCCAGTGCCGGCCGGAACGGGCCGGCGCGGACCGGCGCGGGCCGGAACGGCCCGGCGGGGCTGGCGGCGCTGGCAGGAACACCGGCCGGGAACGGCACTGCGGGGCTGGCGGTGCTGCCGGGAACACCGGCGGGGGAACGGCATGGCCGGCGGAGACGAAGATCGTTTTACCGGGCGGAAATCGATCCGTATCGTAGCGTCAACATCAAGACCTTGTGCTTCCGAGATCCCCCTCGCGTCCGGGTGTCCGTGGGCCGCCCGGGCGTGGCGTCATGGAAGGGCGTGCAGGTGCATCAATCCGCTGTGCATCAATCCGCTGTGCCGATCCGGCCGCGATCCGCGTTCCGGCCTGTCGTTCTCGCCACCGTCCTGGTCGGCATCGCCGCACTGGTGGCCACCTCGCTCGGCGTCCCGTCCGAGGCGACCGGGCGGCACCGGCCGTTCCCGCTCGACCTGGAACGGGCCGGCATCCCGCAGATCCGTGAGGCGCTGGCCGCCCGACGGATCAGCTCGGAGGAACTCGTCCAGGCATACCTGGAGCGGATCCGGACGCTGAACACCAACGGCCCGGGCCTGAACGCCGTCCGGGTGGTCGCCCGGGACGCGCTCGCGCAGGCGAAGCGGGCCGACCAGGAGCGCGGCAAGGGCCGGGCGAAGGGGCCGATGCACGGCATCCCGGTGCTGATCAAGGACAACATCGACCTGTCCGGGCTGCCGACCACCGCCGGGGCGATGGCGCTGGAGAACTCGTACCCGGCGAAGGACGCCTTCCTGGTCACCCGGCTGAAGGCGGCCGGGGCGATCATCCTGGGCAAGACCAACCTGACCGAGTTCGCCAACTTCACCACCAACGGGATGCCGTCCGGCTACAGCGGACTCGGCGGCCAGGTGCTCAACCCGTACGACGTCAGCCAGACCCCGAGCGGGTCCAGTTCGGGTTCCGGCTCGGCCGCCGCGGCGGCACTGGCCACGGTCACCATCGGTACCGAGACCTCCGGCTCGATCCTCAGCCCGTCGGCGGCGAACTCGCTGGTCGGGGTGAAGCCGACGGTGGGGCTGGTCAGTCGGACCGGGGTGGTGCCGATCGCCGCCAGCCAGGACACCGCCGGCCCGATGACCCGGACCGTCTACGACGCCGCCGCGCTGCTCAGCGCGTTGACCGGGATCGACCCGGAGGACCCGGTCACGGAGACCAGCGCGGGCGTGGTCGGCACCGACTACACCCGGGCGCTCTCGACGACCGCGTTGCGGGGTAAGCGGATCGGTGTCGCCAGCAACCCGACCGGCAACCAGGGGGTGCTGTTCACCGAGGCGCTGGACGTGCTGCGGGCCCGGGGCGCCACGGTCGTGCCGGTCACCGTCAACACCGGCGGGCTGCCGCCGAGCATCCTGACCTACGAGTTCAAGCGGGACCTGAACGCCTACCTGGCCCGGCTGCCCCGCAACGCCCCGATGGAGACCCTGGACGACGTGGTGAAGTGGAACCTCGCGCACGTCGACGAGGGCACGGTCAAGTTCGGCCAGACCCAGCTCGCCGCCTCCAACGAGGTCGACCTGACCGATCCGGTGGCCAAGGCGGCGTACGAGTCCAACCGGGACACCGGGATCGCCGGGGCACGGGAGCGGATCGACTCGACACTGGCCGCCGAGAACCTGGACGCGATCGTCTTCGTCGGCAGCGGGTCGGCCGGGATCGGCGCGCGGGCGCAGTATCCGTCGGTCGCGGTCCCGATCGGGTACGACCCGGCGAACGGTCGCCCGGTCGGGATGTCCTTCCTGGGTACCGCCTACACCGAGGCCCAGTTGCTGGCCTTCGCGTACGACTACGAGCAGGCGTCGCTGAAGTGGCGACCGCCGTCTCAGGTCAACCCGTCGCTGTTCCGCTGCGCCGACTTCGGTGACCGCGACCCGAGCTGCGCACCATGACGTCCACGCCGCATCGTTCTGGCGCCGCCTGAGGCGGCACTGCTGGTGTGGACCCCGACGCGGATCCCTGCGTGTGCTCCTACTACCCCCAGCGGGGTAGTAGGAGCACACGATCGGCGGGTGCCAGGTGGGACGGGGCGGCTCGGTACGACGGTTCGGCGTTGTGGGGAGTGGGTAGCAGCAGTCGGGACAGCCAAGCATCCCCCCACGAGGAGGCGTGTCATGGGTATCGGCACCAGCATCTTCCTGATCGCGCTCGGTGCGATCCTCAGCTTCGCTCTGAACGTCACCATCGGCGGCCTGGACCTGGACGTGGTCGGCTGGATCCTGATGGCGGCCGGCGTACTGGGTCTGATCATGACCATGGTGATCTGGAACAACCGGCGCCGCTCGGTGGTGACCACGGCCGAGCCGACCGAGTACCGCCAGGTCACCACCACCGAGCCGACCGAGTATCGCCGGGTCGAGGAGCGCCGCGACGTCCTGCCGCCCCGGTGACGAACCGTCCGGCGCCGTCCCGCTGGCGCGAGAGGTGACGGGCCGGCTGGGGTGTGGTTCGGTGGCTGGGGGCACCGGGCGCACACCCCACCCCAGCCGGCTACTCGGATAGCGCCGCCGGCCCGGTACGCGTCACGCGCTGGACGTAGCGTCGCCGGGTCATCGACCGTCGGTGGTCCCGGCGGCCCTCGCGGCGGGCGCGGCGGCGCGTGCTCCCGCCGCCGACGGCCGGCGGGCCACCGGCCGGGCGCGTGGTCGCGTCGGTTCCGGCTGACCGCGCCAGCTACGGATCAGCAGCGCGAGCCGTTCCGGGCGTTCCTGGTCGCTCACCACCCAACAGATGGCGCCCACCGCCATCGCACCGACCGCGAGGAGCGCGAGCAGCACCGACCAGTCCACTATCGACAGGCCGGCCACGACCCCGCCGCCGGCCACGACCGTGCCGGTCCGGCGCAGTGGCACAGCTACTCCGCCTCGACCCGCGTCTGCCGCAGCGCGCGGCGGAGCGCGAACATCGACAGCAGTAGCCGGGTGGCGTAGCCGAGCTGGTGCAGGCCGTGCAGCCTGCTCAGTTCGGCCCGGAACTCCTCCTGGTAACGGGGGCGTTCCCCGGCCGGCAGGGCCTGTACGACGAGGCCGATCAGGCGCATCGCGGCGGCGCCGGTCCGGGCGGCGATCCGTCGGCGGACCACACCGGGCAGTGCCGGCGGCGGAATCGGGGCGGCCACGGCTGCGGCAGCCGCCGGCCGCGCGGCCTCGAAAGCCCGGACGGCCCGGACGGCCTCGTTGCCGAGCCGCCATCCCCGCAGGTAGTTGCTGGTGTTGGTGGCGATGGCCGATGCCTCCCGGACGGCCGGGACGAGGGGCTGGTCCGCCCATGGCGCGTAGGGGCCGGGGTCGAGGCCCGGAATCCGGCGCGGCAGCGGCCAGTCCGACGTCGTGCGGTGCGGCTGCGGGCCGGTCCGGGGGCCGCCGGCAGCGCGCAGGCCGGCGAGGACCCGCAGTACCACCTCGTCGGCGGTGTCGGCGTGTCGCAGGGCGTTGCCGACCGTAATCTCGTACGCCTCCGGCGGCTGCCCCGGCCCGGTCACGACTGCCCTCCGGCGAGTCCCGGCCGGAGCGCGCCGAGCCTGGCGACCCGGGCGTCCGCCTGAGTCAGTGCCCGGTGGGCCTGGACGGCCCCGTCCGAGGTGAGGGAGTAGTAACGCCGGCGTGGGCGACCGGCCTCGTGCGGGTCCAGATCCTCCCAGCGGGAGCGGAGCCAACCGAGACTCTCCAACCGAGCCAGGATGGGATGGATGGTGCCGCTGGCCAGCCCGGCTGCGGCGCAGAGTTCCAGCCCATAGAACTCGCGCGACGGGTGCTCCAGCAGGGTACGCAGCACCGCCCGGGTGGGCAGTGTCATCCGGGGATCAGGCATAGTCGTACTCTACCAAGCCCTAGCTAGAGTTCAACCTAGTGTTTCGGCGGGTACCCCACCCGACGGCACCGTCATCCCGCCGTTACCTGATCCTGGTTGAGTGCCGGACATGACGATCGGTGGCCAGCGAGTCGCCCGAGGTGGGGGCCCGATCCACCGGTTCTACAGCGTCGCCGTCTTCGTCGTGCTCGCCTCGCTGGACAACGTGGCCATCGGGCTGGTGCCACCGCTCTACGGCTCCATCGCCCCGGCCCTCGACGTCGGAATCGGCGCGGTCGGTGCGGTCACCGCGACGAGTTTCCTGGTCAGCGCGGTGGCCGCGGTCGGCTGGGCGTACGTCGGGGACCGGGCCAACCGCAAGCCGCTGCTCATGCTCGGCACCCTGCTCTGGGCCGCCGGGACGGCCGGCAGCGCGCTCGCCCCGACCTACCTGGCGTTCTTCGGCGCGCAACTGCTGGCCGCGATCGGGCTCGGCGCGGTCGGCGCGGTCGGCTTCTCCGTGGTCACCGACCTGGTCAGCCCACGCCGCCGGGGCGTGGTACTCAGCTTCTGGGGGCTCTCCCAGGGCATCGGCACCCTGGCCGGCACCCTGGCCGGCGGCGTACTCGGCGCGCAGGACTGGCGCCGCCCGTTCCTGCTGCTCAGCGTCGCCGGCCTGGTGGCGACCGCGGCCTACCTGTTCACCTACGACATCCGGCGCGGCCAGAGCGAGCCGGAGTTGACCGACGCGCTGGCGGTCGGCGGGGACTACGACTACCGGATCAGCCGGGCCGACCTGCCGGTGATCCTGCGAGGCTGGACGAACCGGTGGCTGATCCTCCAGGGGCTCACCGCGCAGGTGGCCTTCGGCTCGCTGGTCTGGCTGCCGGCGCTGTTCCGGGAACGGGCCGAGGCCCAGGGCTACTCGTCGGCCACCGCCACGGTGGTGGGCAGCATCTTCGCCGTACTGTTCCAGCTCGGTGGGGTGCTCTCGATCGTCGGCGGGCTGGTCGGCGACGCCGCGCAACGGCGTACCCCCCGGGGCCGGGCCCTGGTCGCGGCGGTCGGGGTGCTGGCCGCGGTGCCGTTCTACGCGGTGCTCTTCTTCGTGCCGATCCGGATCGAGGTGCCGGACGGCGCCGGTGCCGGCGCGGTGGCCGCAGCGGTGCTCGGCAGCGTCCTCACCGAGCCGACGGTCGGGCTCAGCCTGCTCACCGCCCTGCTCGCGCTCGGCCTCACCTCGGCCAACTCACCGAACTGGTTCGCGCTGATCGCCGATGTCAACCCGCCGGAACACCGGGGTACGGTCTACAGCCTCGGCAATCTGGTCAACGGGGTGGGCCGGGCGGCCGGCAACGGGCTGATCGGGGTGGCCGCCGCAGCGCTCCGCTCGGCGTTCCCGCCACCGCTGAACTTCGCCGTCGGGCTCGCCGCCTTCCAGCTCTTCTTCATCCCCACCGGGATCATGTACTGGCTCGCCTCGCGCAGCGCCCCCGGGGACATCCGGCAGGTGCACAAGCTGCTCACCGCACGGGCCGAGGAGGTGGCCCCGGACGGCGCCGGGCCGGCCGGGGATCCCCGCCCGGCCGGCCCGGTCCGCTGACTACCGGTTGTACTCGCCGTAGTAGAAGCCGATCGGATGCCGGCTGTCCCACTGGAACGTGCAGTCGCTCTTGTACCGCCAGTCGTTCAGCCCCCGGTGGATGTAGCACGCGTCCGAGCTGGAGAACGGACCGTACTCGACGTACATCATCGGGCTGACGGAGGCGGTGTTCCGGGCGTCGGTGGCGGCGCTGGCCGGCGAGGTGGCCGCGAGGCCGCCCAGCACGAGGCCGCCGGCCAGGGCAGCGGTCAGGGCGATCCGGCGCAGTCGGGTGATCATGTGTTTCCCCCCAGGTCCCACGGGTGTGTCGACCGCTCCAGTAGACCTTCGCCGGCTGTCAGACCGCTTTCACCGCCCAATCACCTTCACCGCCCGGTAACTTTCACCGCTCAGTCATCCTCGCCGCTCAGTGATCTTCGCCGCGCCCGGTCTCCTCGTGCCCGGTCTCCTCGGCGACCCGGAGCCAGACCGTGACGTCGGTCGGTACCCGCCCGTCGGCGTCGAGCGGGCCGCTGGCGTGCACCAGTTCGGCGCCCGCCGGCAACTCGGCCGGGTCGGCGCCGAAGTTGGTCAGCACCCGCAACTCGCCGTTGCGGAAGGAGAGCACGTCGTCCGGGCTGGTCAGCCAGTACACCGTGCCGGAGCCGAGCCGCAGTTCCCGGCGCAGCCGCAGGCTGGTCCGGTACAGCTCGTACGTCGAGCCGGCGACCCCGCGCTGCCGGTCCGGGGCGTACTCGGCCCAGAGCGGGGGCTGCGGCAACCAGCTCGCGTCCCCCGGCCCGAAGCCGTACGACGGGGCGTCCGCCTCCCACGGGATCGGCACCCGGCAGCCGTCCCGGCCCCGCTGGGCGTGCTCGCTCCGCTCCCAGGTCGGATCCTGCCGGGCCTCGTCCGGCAGCGTGGTGTGCTCCGGCAGTCCCAGCTCCTCGCCCTGGTAGAGGTAGGCCGAGCCGGGCAGCGAGAGCATCAGCAGGGTGGCCGCCCGGGCCCGGCGCAGCCCGACGACGGCGTCCGGCTGCGGATCGTCGACGCCGATGCCCCGGGGACGGGGCGTGCCGACCGGCAGCCCGAGCCGGCTGGCGTGCCGCAGTACGTCGTGGTTGGAGAGCACCCAGGTGGTGGGGGCGCCGACCGCCTCGTTCGCGGCCAGCGAACGGGTGATCACCGCGTACTGGATCGGGGCGGTCCAGGCCGCCTCCAGGTATTCGAAGTTGAAGGCCTGGTGCATCTCGTCCGGCCGGACGTACGCGGCCAGCCGCTCGGCCGGCTGCACCCACGCCTCGGCGACCAGGATCCGTTCGCCCGGATACCCGTCCAGCACCCGCCGCCAGTCCTGGTAGATCTCGTGTACCCCGTCCTGGTCCCACATCGGCGGCCGGGGCCCCTCGATGCCCTCGCCGGTGACCGGCTCCACCGGCGGATGGAAGTCGGCCAGGTCGGCCTGCTTGACCAGCCCGTGCGCCACGTCGACCCGGAACCCGTCCACGCCCCGGTCCAGCCAGAACCGCAGGATGTCGCGGAACTCGGCGCGTACCTCGGGGAGGTCCCAGTTCAGGTCCGGCTGGCCACGGTCGAAGAGGTGCAGATACCACTGCCCGGCACTGCCGTCCGGCTCGGTGACCCGGGTCCAGGCCGGGCCGCCGAAGACGCTCTGCCAGTCGTTCGGCGGTTCGGTGCCGGCCGGGCCGCGACCGTCCCGGAAGATGTAGCGCTGCCGCTCCGGGCTGCCGGGCCGGGCCGCCAGCGCGGTGGTGAACCACGGATGCGCCGAGGAGGTGTGGTTGGGCACGAGGTCGACGATGAACCGCAGGCCCCGGGCCCGGGTCTCGGCGACCAGCCGGTCGAGGTCCGCCAGGGTGCCGAAGAGCGGGTCCACGCCACGGTAGTCGGCCACGTCGTAGCCGGCGTCCGCCTGCGGCGACGGATAGAACGGCGACAGCCACACCGCGTCCACGCCCAACTCGACCAGGTGGTCCAGCCGGGCGGTGATCCCGGGCAGGTCGCCGACGCCGTCACCGTCCGAGTCGGCGAACGAGCGCGGATAGATCTGGTAGATGACCGCGTGCCGCCACCACGGTCCGACCTCGGTCGACCCGTTGCCGGGGGCCGGCGGGGCGGCGGCTTCGGTGCCAGGGGACGTCGTCTCGGTGCTGTTCAGGGTGCTCTCCCATCGGTCGTGACCCGCGCGGGCCCGGGGTACGAGTCCGGTCGGTCGAGGTCCAGTCTTCCCGATGATCGAGGCTCAGTCCTCCCGAGGCGGACCGGTCGAATCGCGTAGCACGAGTCGGGTGGGCAGGACCACCGGGGCCGACTCCTCCCCGGTCCGGGTCCGGCCGGCCAGCGGGCCCAGCAGCGTACCGGCGGCGAGCCGGCCCTGCTCGGCCGCGGGCTGGGCCACGGTGGTCAGGCCGAACGCGCCGGCCAGGTCGTGGTCGTCGACGCCGATCACGCTGACCTGCTGCGGCACCCGCAGCCCGGCCGTTCGCAGCGCGTTCAGCACCCCCATCGCCACCTCGTCACAGCTCGCGAAGATCGCCGTGGGCAGCTCGCCCCGGGCGATCAGCCGTTCGGTGGCCGCGCGGCCACCGGCGGCGTCCGCCCGGGCCGCGATGCCGAGCCGGGGGTCGGGGCCGAGCCCGGCGCCGTCGAGCGCCTCCCGGTAGCCGCGGTGCCGCTCCAGATGGGCGGGATGCGAGTACTCGTCGACCGGCTCGCCCCAGACGCAGGCGATCCGCCGGTGCCCGAGGCTCAGCAGGTGCTCGGTGGCGGCCCGGCCGGCGGCCCGGTCGTCGATCCGGATGCTCGGCCAGCCCGGTACCACCGTTCCGGAGCCGACCGTGACGCCCGGCAGCGCCAGGCTGGCGATGGTGGCCCGGTCGTCGGCGCGCATCGGCGTCGCCACCAGCATCACCGCGTCGACCCGCTTGGGCAGGTTGGACTTGTGCAGCAGGCGCGTCCGGGCCTGCTCCCGGCCGCCGATGTTGTAGAGCAGCAGGTCGTAGCCGGCGGTGTGCAGGACCTCCTCGGCGGCCTGCACCACGGCGCCGACGAACCAGGTGGCGATCCGGGGGACGATCACCGCTACGGTGCCGGTCTTGCCACCGGCCAGCCGGGAGGCGCTGGGCGACACGGTGTAGTCGAGTTGCTCGGCGGCGCGCAGTACCCGGGTCCGAGTCGTCTCGGAGACCGTCGGCAGCCCGCGCAGTGCCCGGGAGACGGTGGCGGTGGAGACCCCCGCCAACCGGGCCACATCGTCGATTGTGGTCACAGTGCCATCCTGATCCGGCCGTACCGCCGGTGACGACTGCCCGGCCCGGGTCCCGACTGCCGGGCGGTGGAGCCCGCCCGGCAGTCGTCGGCCCGTTACGGCCGGTCAACCCTTGACGCCGCCGGCGAGCAGGCCACGCACGAAGAAGCGCTGGAGGGACAGGAACACGATCAGCGGTACGACGATCGAGATGAACGCGCCGGAGGTGAGCCGCTGCCACTCGTTGGCCCGGGTACCGGCCAGCTCGGCCAGACGTACGGTCAGCGGTGCCGTCTCGCTGCCGCCACCGGCGAAGATCAGCGCCACCAGCAGGTCGTTCCAGACCCAGAGGAACTGGAAGATGCCGAACGCGGCCAGCGCCGGCACGATCAGCGGCAGCACGATGGAGCGGAAGATCTTCGGGTGGGTGGCGCCGTCCACCCGGGCCGCCTCCATCAGGTCCTTCGGAAGCTGCGAGATGAAGTTGTGCAGCAGGAAGACGGCGACCGGCAGCGCGAAGCAGGTGTGTGCGAACCAGACCTGGACGAACTTCTCCTCATCGTCGAGGTTCCACGCCGGCATCAGCTCGATGCCGCCCAGGCTGACCCCCTCGGAGAAGAAGCTGAGCAGGGGTACCAGGGCCATCTGCAACGGCACGATCTGCAACGCGAAGACGGCGATGTAGATCCAGTCCCGCCCCTTGAAGTTCATCCACGCCAGCGCGTACGCGGCCAGCGCGGCGAAGGCCAGTGGGAAGAGCACCGACGGGATCGTGATCACCAGGGAGTTGATGAAGTAGCCGGCGAGCTGCCCGGAGGAGGCCGAGCGGCCGAAGAGCACCTCCTGGTAGTTCTGGAGGGTGAACTGGGGATTGCTGAAGGCGGTCCACCAGCCGGTGGTCTTGATCTCGTCCTCTGGCCGGAACGACGAGACGAAGAGCCCGAAGGTGGGCACCGTCCAGAGCACCGCGATCAGGATCGAGGCGCCGGTCGCGATCGGGCTGTTGAGCCGACGGCGTACCCGGGCGGCCCGGGTGACCGGCGGGCCCGGCACGGATTCCGTGCCGGCCGGCGCAGGAGGAGTGGTGGTGGTCATCATCTCATACCTCCCGCTGCTTGCGCAGGCTGCGGACCTGGTAGATCACGATCGGGATCACCAGGACGAAGAGGAAGACGGCCAGCGCCGACCCCTGCCCGGTCTGGCCGAACCGGAACGCCTGGTTGTACATCTCGTTGGCGATCACGCCGGTGTCGAAGTTGCCGTTGGTGGTGGTCCGGACGATGTCGAAGACCTTGAGGGTGGCGATCGAGACGGTCACCACCACGACGATCAGGGCCGGCCGGATGCTCGGCAGGGTGATCTGCCAGAACATCTGCCAGGGGTTCACCCCGTCCAGCCGGGCCGCCTCGACGACGTCGTTCGGGATCGCCTTGATCGCGGCCGAGAGCACCACCATGGCGAAGCCGGCCTGGATCCAGATCATGATCACGATCAACAGCAGGGTGTTCAGTGGTGGGTTGTTGAGCCACTGCTGCGGCTCGCCGCCGACCATCACCCAGACCTGGTTGAGCAGGCCGATCTGGTCGTATTCGCCGGAGCGGTAGGCGTAGACGAACTTCCAGATGATGCTGGCGCCGACGAACGAGATCGCCATCGGCATGAAGATCAGGGCCTTGGCCGCCGACTCGAACCGGGCCCGGTCGACCAGGACGGCGTAGACCAGCCCGATGGTGGTGGCCACCAGCGGCACCAGGACCACCCAGATCAGGGTGTTGGTGAGGATGCCGAGGATCTCGTCCTGGGCGAACATCCACTTGTAGTTGGCCAGCCCGACCCAGTTGTCGCTGCCACCGTCCATGAAGGACAGGACGGTGGTCCGGACGGCCGGTACGACCAGGCCGATCGCGAGCAGCAGCAGGGTGGGCAGCAGGAAGAAGAGCGCGAGTACGCCCTCCGGGCGGTTCACCACCGAACGGCGGCGCGGCCGGGGGCCGGCGGCGACCGCCGAGCCCTCGGCCGAGGCCGCGACCAGCGCCGCCTCGCGGCGCCGGGCGAACCAGTTGGGTACGACGTCAAGCAGCACGAGCAGTCCGCCGACCACGACCGCGAAGGCGATCAGGCCGTAGAGCAGCATGAGCAGCTTCGGTGCCTCGTCGGCGAACTCCATCAGCGCCTCCAAGCCGGAACGAACGGGAAGCCGACGGTCCGGCCCGCTGCGGCGCGGGCCGGACCGTCAGGGGGTGTCACTTCGGCCAGGAGCCTTCGATGAAGTCGAGGGTGCTCTTGGTGTCCTTGCCGTTGACCCAGTCGACCATGCCCTTCCAGAGGGTGCCGGAGCCGACGGCGGCCGGCATCAGGTCGGAGCCGTCGAACCGGAAGACCGCGCTCTTGTCGAGCAGGACCTCCATCGAGAGCTTGTCGACCGCCTGCTCGACCTTGCTGACGTCGAGCTTGTTGTTCGGCGAGATCCAGTTGCCGAGCGCGGCCCGGGAGTTGGCGTACTCGCCGGTCATCAGGTACTGCCGGACCGCCTGCACCGCCGGGCCGTCGGTGAAGGCCACGGTGAACTCGCCGCCGCCGAGTACCGGCTTGCCCTTGGCCGGGTCGACGGCCGGGAAGTAGAAGGCGTAGATGTCGCCGTCCGGGCCGACCTTGGTGCCCTCCGGCAGGTAGTTGGCGTAGAAGTTCGCCTGCCGGTGCATCGAGCACTGGCCCTGGAGGATCGGCAGGCCGCCCTCCTGGAACGGGGTGGTGGTCAGGCTCTTCACGTCACCGTAGCCGCCGTTGACGTACTTCGGGTTCTTGAGGACCTGGCCCGCCTGGTCGACCGCCTGGAGTACCCGGGGGTCGTTGAACGGGATGCCGTGGGTGGTCCACTGGTCGTAGACCTCCGCCGGCTGCGTACGCAGCATCAGGTCCTCGATCCAGTCGGTCGCCGGCCAGCCGGTGGCCTCGCCCGACTCCAGCCCGACGCACCAGGGCTTCTGGTTCGTCGCCGCGATCTTGTCGCTGAGTTCCATCAACTGTTGCCAGGTGGTCGGCACCTGGTAGCCCTTCTCGGCGAACGCCTTCGGCGAGTACCAGACGAAGGACTTCACGTTCGCGCCGAGCGGCGTGCCGTAGAGCTGCCCACCAGCGGTGGCGTACTTCAGCCAGTCGGCCGGGTAGTTCGCCTCGGCCAGGGTCTTCTGCTCCGCCGTCATCGGCTTGAGCTTGTTGGCCTGGGCGAACCGGGCGAGCAGCCCGGGCTGCGGGATGAAGGCCAGGTCGGGCGGGTTGCCGCCGTCCACCTGGACCTGGAGCTGAGCCTCGAACTCGCCGCTGCCGTCGTACTTGATCTCGATGCCGGTGCAGTCCTCGAACTGCTTCCACGACTGCCGGAGCAGGTCGGCCTCGGCGTCCCGGATCGACGCGTAGATGGAAACGCTCTCGCCGTCGTGACCCTGGTAGGCCGAGTACGGTTGGCACTCCGCCGAGTCGGGGTCGAGCCCGCTCTCGCTGTCGCCGGAACAGGCGGTGGCGCCAAGTGCCAGGGCCAACACACTGGCAATCGCGAAGGCCTGGCGTGGTCTGGACTGGACCGCCATGCCGTCCTCCTTTCGTGCCGGCGTGCCGGTCACCTGTTGGCTTCCGAGCCGGCCTGTGGGCGTCACCACATGTAAGCGCTTGCAGCCAAGGTCGTCCAGACCCGGCGAGCCACGAGGCCGTAACGATTCGGAAACCTGCCAACAGCCTGCCGGTCAGCCGGAGGCTGCCCGGCTACTCGGCGGCCGGGACCGCCGGGGCGGGTTCGGGCTCGTCGAGGATCGCGGCGAAGCGCTGTTCGGCGAGGTCGAGCTGGCCGAGGATGTGTGCCCGCGCGTCGGCGGAGAGCGGGGTGTCCGGCCGGGTGACCAGGTCACGGAAGAGCGGCACCAGGGGGCGGTATTTCCGCGCCGAGCGGTGCACCTTGTCGCCGGTGGTGTGGATGACCCCCACGCCGTTGTCGGTGAAGTCGGACACCTTGATCACCCGGGCCCAGGGTTCCCCGTCCAGGCTCTCCGCCAGGTGCGCGTGGTATTGCTCGTTCCGGTCGCGGGCGGGGTCGTACTCCGGATTGGTGACCGCCGCGATCAGCCGGGCGACCCGGGGGTTGAACCGCCGGGCCACCTCGGCCAGCGCCGCCTCGGTGGCCGCCGGCCCGGTCGTCCCGGCGGGCAGTCCGGCGAGTTCCGCCGGATGGTCCTCCACCGCGTCGTGCAGCAGCGCCGCCACGATCACGTCGACGTCGGTCACCGAGTAGTAGCAGATGATCCGGATGGCCACCCGGAGCAGGTGGTTGAGGTAGGGCTCGCGAACCCGTCGGTCGTCGCGGTGCAGCGTGCCGGCGAGGTCCAGCGCCGCCGTCAGCCGGGTCTGCTCCGCCGGGGCGAAGCGCTCGGCCTCCAGCCGGAACCGGTCCCGCAGGCCGGCTTCGCCGTAGACCTCGGTCACGGCGTGCAGCGGCATGCTCCTCAGGTACGTCGGCGAGGCCATGTCGTCCAGGTATACCGGATCGGTCCGATTGGCGGGTCCTCCCCGCGCATGGTTCCGCTCTTCCGCTGGCTGAAGTTTTCTGCCACGATCAATTGATACATGGAAAACTTTCGCCATGGGAGGTCATCGTGCGCTTCCGCCTGTTCGCTTCCGTCGGTGCCGGCCTGCTGCTGGCCGCCGCGGTGCTGGTGCCGGCCTCGCCGGCCGCCGCCGCACCCACCTTCAAGGTGCCGTTCCCCTGCGGCCAGTCCTGGTCCGGGCAGACCCGGACCAACCACAGCCCGGCCAACGCGGTCGACTTCAACCGCACCGACGACCTGGGCGACCCGGTGGTGGCCAGCGCCCCCGGCACCGTCGACGTCGTCACCGACCTCGGCAACACCAGCTACGGGAAGTACGTGCGGATCAACCACGGCAGCGGGTACACGACCTACTACGCCCACCTGAACAGCTTCAACACCGCCGTCGGGCGGACCGTCGGCTACGGCACCGTGATCGGGTACGTCGGCACCACCGGCGGCTCCACCGGCCCGCACCTGCACTACGAGCAGCGGCTCAACGGTTCCGACGTCCAGGTGCGGTTCAACGGCGCGCTCGCGCTCTACTGGGGCACCCACACCTACACCAGCGACAACGCCTGCTCCGGCGGCGGCACCGGCTCCGGCACGGTGAACACCGCCGGCGGCCCGCTCACCGTCCGGTCCGGGCCGGGCACCAACTACTCCTCGGTCGGCACGGTCGCCGACGGCGCCGGGGTCACCATCTACTGCCAGACCACCGGCACCACGGTGACCGGCACCTACGGCACCAGCAACATCTGGGACCGGATCGGCACCGGCCGGTTCATCTCCGACGCGTACGTCCTCACCGGCTACGACGGCTTCATCCCCGGCGTACCACGGTGTTGAGCCGCTGACAGCCCCGGCCGCCGGTAGGCCGGACAGACAGTTCGCCGGGGCCGCCGGGCCCGGGTCACCCAGCGGGAGCGGGAGACCCGGGCGCGGTGACCCCGGCTTGTCCGTGGGGGTCTTCGGCCGTGCGTCAACTGAAGATGCTGACGCCGCCGGGGCCGACGAGCAGGCCGACGATGATGAGTACGACGCCCCAGAGGATCTGCCGCCGGAACAGTGCCAGCACACCAGCGACCACCAGTACAACCGCGAGGATCCAGAGCAGGAAGTCCATGCCTCAGGAACTACCCCCGGCGCTGACCGCGGAAACCTTGCCCGCGGTGGCCCCGGCGTACGGCGGGTGCAGGTGGAACACGCTGTACGCCTGCTTGATCACCGGGTGCGCGACGTTGCGGACCCGTACCCCGCCCGGGGTGGTGCCCCGCTCGCTGCCGGCGTGCGCGTGCCCGTGCAGCGCCAACTCGGTCGGCGCCGAGTCGATGGCCTGACCGAGCAGGTACGAGCCGAGGAACGGATAGATCTCCGGCGGTTCCCCGGCCAGAGTGTCGGGTACCGGGGCGTAGTGGGTCAGCGCCACCCGCAGGTCGCAGTCCATCTCGCGCAACGCCTCGCCGAGCTGGTCGGCGATCGCGCTGGTGGTCCGGACGAACGCCTTCATCTCGGGTTCGCCGAACTCGCTGGCGCACCGGCCGGCGAAGCCGCCGCCGAAGCCCTTCGCCCCGGCGATGCCGAGCCGCACCCCGGCACACTCCAGCACCACGTTGGTGCCCTCCAGCACCAGGATGCCGGCGTCCTCCAGTACCCGGATCACCGCCGGCACCTCGTCGCAGTGGTGGTCGTGGTTGCCGAGCACCGCGACCACCGGTACGCCGAGGTCGCCGAACTCGGTCGCCACGCAGCGGGCCTCGGACTCGGTGCCGTGCCTGGTCAGGTCACCGGCCAGCAGCAGGACGTCGGCGCTCTCCGGCAACTGTTCCAGGGCGGGCCGGAACCGCCCGACCACGTCCTGGTCCAGGTGCACGTCGCCGACCGCCGCTATCCGGATCACCATGTCGCCGCCTCCCTCACCGCAGCTCCTCCACCTCGGTCGGCGCCTGGGTACGGATCAGTCCGATGTCGACGGTCACCGGCACCTCGGGGAAGTGCTCCACCACCAGGCGGAGGATCTCCTCGCGGCGCCGGGCGCTCTCCACCTCGCCGCAGAGCAGTACGGAGTGGTCCCGGCGGGTCACCGTGATGCCCTGCTCGGCGATCTCGGTGCACTCGGTGAGCAGGCGCTGGATCGCCGCCTCCAGATAGTCGTCGGGCGGATCGGTGCCCGCCGCGCCGCGCTGGGTCATGTCGCCACCTCGCTCCGCTCGTCCATGCCGGTCATCTCCTTCTCCGCCCCGGCCGGCGAATAGCGCTTCTCCTCGCCGGTCGGCGAGTACGGCACCACGTCCAGCCGGTCCAGCAGCACCAGGAACGCCTCGGCGTACGGGGAGTGCGCCGTCTCCTTGCGTACCCGGTCCCAGTCGATCTGTTCCCGGAGCGAACGGGCCAGTGGCAGCCCACGGGCGAAGTCGCAGTAGTGCTGCGAGAAGCTGAGCAGCTTGTGCACCATCAGATGGGTGGCCGACAACACCGGCATGTGGATGGCGTCGACCGGGCGTACCACGGTGTCCCGGAACGTCTCGTCGGTGACCGGGGTCTCGATCGGCCGGTGGATCAGGTCCACCATCCGGTCGCTGTCCCAGACCTTGACCAGCCAGTCCTCCGGGGGGCGCTCGGCGGTGAAACCGGCCTCGACCAACGCCGCCAGGGCGCGCTCGGTGTCCTGCTCGCGGATGAGGAAGTCGACGTCGTGCTCGCTGGAGTGGCCGCCGTGCGCGTACACGGCGAAGCTGCCGCCCAGCGCGAACGGGATCTCGGACTGCTTGAGGACGGCGGCGACCCGTTTGAGGGTGGCAAGGAGGGTCTCGTCGCCGCGGTGATCCATCGGGCTCTCCCCGGGTCGGTGGGTCGGTCGGGTCGTCGGGTCGGTGGGCATCTGGTCAACGGGGTGGAGATTTACCGGTACCCGGCACTTCGTTCCTTCACACCTGGGCCGGGATCCGGCGGCTCACCCCTGGTCCGGGCCGAGTCCCGCCGCCCCGACCGAACCGGACGTACCGGCACGGAGGGCGTGGCCGCGCCCGCCGGGACGGGCCGGCCGGAACGGCTCATCCCGCGCGGTACGGGCTCTGTCGGGCCGGGGGGCTGCGCGCGCCGGGTACCGTTGCTGAGCGTGGCCCGAACTCTGTACGAGCGGCGGAACGGGGGACGGCTGCGGACCGTCGCCCTGGTCGGAATCGACGGCTCGGGCAAGACCACCCAGGCACACCGGTTGGCGGACGCCCTGACCACGGCTGGCATCCCGGCGACGTACTGGCAGAACGCCGGCGGGCGGCGGTGGTTCGGCCGACTGGCCCGCAAACTGGGCCGGCGGGACGCCCAGCGCCTGCTGGGCCGGGACGGGATGCTGCTGGCCGAATCGGCACTGCGCTGGCTGGCCATCGCCCGGGCACTGCTCCGCTCCCGGCTCCGCTCCCGGGTCGCCGTGATGGACCGCTACTCGGTCTGCCAGTACGCCAGCATCCGGGCGCACGGTGGCGGACGCCGCTGGGAGACCCTCGCCCGGCTCCTGTACCGGATCTTCCCGCCGCCCGACGTCACCCTGCTGCTCGCGGTGGACCCGGGTGAGGCGTACCGGCGGATCGAGGCCCGGGGCACCGACCACGAGAACATCACCTACCTGGCCGCCGGGTCGGCGGCGTACCGCTCGCTGCCGGAGTTCGCCGGGTTCGTGGTGGTGGACGCCAACCGTTCCCCGGACGAGGTGACCCGGGCGATCCGGGCCGGCCTGCGGACGTGGCTGCCGGCCGACCACCCAGTGCCCGGCCGAGGCACCGAATCACCGGTACCGCCCAGCGAATCCGCCCCCGCGCCAGGCGTTCCTGGCCCCGCGCCCGCCGATCCCGGCCCGGCCCCGCCCGTCGGCGCCCAGACCGTCGGACCCACCGACCCCACCGACCCCGCCAAGGCCGATCCGACCGGCTCGCGTGATTCGGCGGGCTCTCGTGGTGCTGCGGATCCGCTGGGTACGCCGGATCCGGCCAGCCGGTCGGCCGGGCCGGACGAGGCGGAGCCGGCCGGGGCCGGTTCGGTCAGGCCCGGCCGTACACCGGTATCGCCGCACCGCTCGTCGGCGCCGACTCGTCACTGGCCAGGAAGCGGATCACCCCGGCGATCTCCGCCGGCGCCACCCAGCGGGAGTGGTCCGCGTTGGGCTGCGCCGCCCGGTTGGCCGGCGTGTCGATGACACTCGGCAGCACGGTGTTGCACCGCACGCCCGCCGGCCGGTATTCCACCGCGACCGCCGAGGCGAAGGCGAGTACCGCCGCCTTCGCGGTGACGTAGCCGGCGGCACCGGGGAACGGGGCGAGCGCCGCCCGGGAGGAGACGCAGACCACCGATCCGCCGCCGGCCTCCAGCAGGTACGGCAGCGCGCTCCGGGTGACCAGGTAGGTCGGGCGCAGGTTGCGGACGAGCATCTGCTCGAAGTCGGCGACCGGGGTCTCGTGCACCAGCCCGCCGGCCGCGTACCCGCCGGCCAGGTTCACCACCGCCCGCAACGGCGCCCCGGAATCGCCGCCGGCCACCTCGACCGCCGCCGCGACCTGCTCCGGATCGGTGACGTCCGCCGGTATCCGCAACACACCGTCGCCCGCCTCGCCGGGCAGCGCGGGCGGCACTGCCCCGCCGGCCGGCCGCACGGGTACGACCACCCGCCACCCGGACGCGACGAACGCGGCACTGACCGCCCCGCCGAGCCCGCCCGCCCCGCCGCTGATGAGCACACTGCGATCCGCCATGCCTGCCACGCTATCGGCAGCACCGGAGACCAGTTTTTCGGACCGTTGCCGGAGCCACTCCGGTAGCCTATCGACGGATGACTATTCACCCGGACGCCGTCCCGCGTTGCGGGCTCGGTGGGCCTGTCGAGACGAAGGTGTGGTGGGAATGGCACGCTCGGCTGGGCCGACTGTCCGCAGTTTCCCACCGGTTGGGCGTACTTTCGCAGGTGTAGCGCGTCACGGTTGACGCTCCCGCCTCCGTGAAAGTAAGTTTCATCCGTGGTGAAGACTGCGAAGGTTTCTGCGAGTCACGAGACAGGTGGGCTGATTGTCCATATCAGCGGCCTGCTCCCATCGCTGTCGCCCGCCGAGCAACGGGTCGCCAGACTCGTGGTGGCCGATCCCGCTGACGCCGCTCGCCGGACCATCACAGATCTCGCGACCGCCGCCGAGACCTCCGAGGCCACCGTCATCCGGTTCTGCCGGTCGGTCGGCATGGACGGCTACCCGCAACTGCGGATCCGGCTCGCGGCCGAGGCCGCCCGCCGGGTGGAGCCGCCGGACGCCCGGGTCGTCGGCGGTGACATCCCACCCGGCGCCGACCTGGCGCAGATCATCGCGACCATCGCCTTCAGCGACGCCCGGGCCGTCGAGGAGACCGCGGAGCAGCTCGACGCGGCGGTCTGCGAGCAGGTGGTCGAGGCGATCAGCGGAGCTGGCCGGGTCGACATCTACGGCGCCGCGGCGAGCGGCTTCGTCGCCTCCGACTTCCAGCAGAAACTGCACCGGATCGGCCGGACCGCGTTCTACTTCCCGGACGTGCACACCGCGCTCACCTCGGCGGCCCTGCTCGGCAAGGGCGACGTCGCGATGGGCATCTCGCACACCGGCACCACGCTGGACGCGATCGAGGTACTGGAGCAGGCCCGGGCCCGGGGTGCCACCACGGTCGCGCTGACCAACTTCCCCCGGTCGCCGATCACCGACGTCGCGGACTACGTGCTCACCACGGCGGCGCGGGAGACGACGTACCGGTCCGGCGCGATGGCCAGCCGGCTTGCCCAGTTGACGGTGGTCGACTGCCTCTTCGTCGGGGTCGCCGCGCGCAACCGGGCCAGAGCCAAGAAGGCACTCGAGGTCACCGCCGAAGCGGTGCAGCCGCACCGGGTCAAGGGGAGACGGGCATGACAGGCGTGTGGACCAGCCGGTCCGGCGCGACGGTGCCGCAGGGCGGCGCCGGGCGCGGCGAGGCGGCGGCGGGATGAGTCACTGGCTCGGCGGTGGTCGAGGTGCTGGGGGGCGGACATGACGGCCGGACGGGTCGAGCCCGGTGCGCTACCTGCCACCCCGCGTCCGGATTCCGACGCGGGGTCCTCTTACCCGCCGGTCGAGCCGGGCCACCGGCCGGACGGCGGAGGCGCGCAGTCCGGGGACCCTGGCCCGCCGGCAGGCGCGGCCGAGGGGCGGGAGCGGCAGCCCCGGGCGGTGGTCCGGGTCAGTTCCCCGACCGAGCTGCGCAATCCGCGCAGTCGTGACCTGGACCTGATGTCCGTCCGGGACGTCCTGAAGGTGATCAACGAGGACGACCGGCGGGTACCGACCGCGGTGGCGAAGGTGCTGGACGAGATCGCCGTGGCGGTCGAGTTGGCCGTGACGGCGTTGCGGGCCGGGCGCCGGGTGCACTACTTCGGCGCGGGCACCTCGGGGCGGCTCGGTGTGCTCGACGCCGCCGAACTGGCGCCCACGTTCAACGCCCCGGACAGGTGGTTCTGTGCCCACCTGGCCGGTGGGCCGGACGCGATGCTGCGGGCCGTCGAGGATGCCGAGGACGACGAGACCGGCGGGGCAGACGAGGCGCGGGCCTGCGTACGCCCCGGTGACGTCGTGGTCGGCCTGGCCGCCAGCGGGCGTACCCCGTACGTGCTCGGGGCGCTGCGCACGGCGGCCGACCTGGGTGCGGACACCGTGCTCATCTGTGCCGATCCGGGCGCCCTGGCGGCCCGGTCGGTGACGGTGTTCATCGGGGTCGAGACCGGCCCGGAGGTGGTTACCGGTTCGACGCGGATGAAGGCCGCGACGGCCCAGAAACTGGTGTTGAACGGGTTTTCCACCGCCGTGATGGTGCGGCTGGGCCGGGTCTACTCAAACCTGATGATCGACATGGTTGCCACCAACGCCAAACTTCGGGGACGGATGATCTCGATCCTCGTGGAGGCGACCGGTTCTGCCGAGGAGGTCGCGCAGCACGCGCTGACCGAGGCCGACGGGGACCTGAAGGCCGCCCTGGTGTCGCTGTTGTCCGGTGCGGCGGTCGCCGACGCCCGTGCCGCGCTGGACCGCTCGGCCAACCAGGTACGCGGCGCGATCGCCCTGCTCGCCGGCTGAGTGCCGGCGGTCCGGAATCCGACCGACCGGCCCGGCCAGGACCCCGGCGCGGCCGTGTTCGGCCTGGCCCGGTGCGGGGTGCGCCACGGCCGGGTGTCGAAGTGCTGCTCCTGGGTTTGGGGGCGACCCGGGCCGGGCCGGACCCGGAGCGGCGGGGCCGGGAGTGTCGGGGACCCGACGGAGAGACTGTGGGACTATCTCCGGGCTCCGGATTGTTGCGTAGGCGGAAGGGTAACCCTGGAGCGGGCGGGATGAACCGACTGGCCGCGCCGTGCGTATATCGAGGCGTGACGAGCATCGCAGGACTCAGGTGACCTGGATCGCTGTGTGTCGTTGTGTGGCGATGATGCGATAGCCGGTGGACAGCCGTCGCAGGCCCGGTAGCTGCGGTATCGCCGGCTCCGACCTACCCCGATCGGGACGACTGACAGCAAACGTCGATCGTGCTTTCAGCAACTACTCAGGCATTCGTGACACTTTCGACTCACCAGATGGAATCCCTAACGCGTCTCAACTGTTGTGTAGGTGTCAGCACCGCGGGACACAGCGGAAGTTACGGGGAGGGCTGATGAACGTGGGGATGGCAGGGGCAGGAACCCGGGCCACCGGGAGGAACGACGAGGGGACCGTGGGGAACGTGGAGAAGAAGATCGTGATGCGGACCGACGAGGTCGCCGAGGAGCGCGACCTGGTCGGCGTGTACCTGCACGAGATCTCCCGCACACCGCTGCTCGACGCCGCCGCCGAGGTCGACCTCTCCAAGGCCATCGAGGCTGGCCTCTACGCTGAGCACCTGGTCGACGAGGAGAAGCTCCCGGTCGGCGTCAGCCGCGCGGAGTTGGAGCGGCTGGTGGTCGAGGGGGAGCGGGCGAAGGACCTCTTCATCCGGGCCAACCTCCGGCTGGTCGTCTCCATCGCCCGCCGGTACGTCCGCTCCGGGATGCCGATGCTGGACCTGATCCAGGAGGGCAACACCGGTCTGGTCCGGGCGGTCGAGAAGTTCGACTACGAGCGGGGCTACAAGTTCTCGACGTACGCGACCTGGTGGATCCGGCAGGCGATCAGCCGGGCGATCGCCCAGCAGGAGCGCACCGTACGGCTGCCCGTGCACCTGGTCGAGGACGTCAACCGGATGCGCAACGTGGCCCGTCAGCTCACCCGTGAGCTGGGTACCGACCCGGAGCCGGAGCAGATCGCGGCGTCGCTCGGCGTGCCCGTCGAGCGGGTACACGAGCTGGTCCGCTGGTCGCAGGACACCGTCTCGCTGGACACCCCGGTCGGCGACGACGGGGACACCAACCTCGGTGACCTGGTCGCGGACAGCGACGCACCGTCGCCCGAGGAGATCGTGCTCACCGGCCTGGAGCGGCAGCGCATCGAGGGCCTGTTGAACCACCTCGACGACCGGTCGGCCGGGATCATGCGGGCCCGGTACGGCCTGGAGGACGGCCGCGAGCACTCGCTGACCGAGGTCGCGTCCCGCTTCTCGCTCTCCCGGGAGCGGATCCGGCAGCTGGAGATCCAGGCGCTGGGCCGGCTGCGCGAGTTGGCCCGGGCCGAAGGGCTCCAGGCGGCCTGAGCGACACACACACGGGCCTGAGTGACACGGGGCCTGAGCGGACCACAGGGCCCGAGCCAACCGGGGCCTGAGCCAACGAACAGGGCTGGTGACTCCGGCGGGGTAGCCGGGGTCAGGAACTTCGACAAACCGGTGAGTGGCCGGCGTCCGACGGGGACGCCGGCCACTCGTCGTCCGTACCCGGGACCGGATGCCGGGTGTCCGCGCAGCGCCGTACCAATATCAACCACTAGGGTGACCGGCACCACGACAGTGAGTTCCACTCGCGTCGGAAGGTGCGCCAGCCCCGAACGGTCGGCGCGCCCGTCACCGACGGAGGAATCCGGGGAGGACTCCGTGCCGATCAGTCCGACCGCCCGGCGTCGCCGGCTCGGTATCGAACTGCGCCGCCTGCGCGAGCGGGAGCAGCTCACGCTTCTCCAGGTGGCACAGCGGATGAAGTGCTCCGATGCCAAGATCTCCCGGATCGAGGCGGGTAAGCACTCCACCAGGACCCGCGACGTCCTCGCCCTGCTCGACATCTACCGGGTGGCCGACGAGCGTACCCGTGAGGTGCTGGCGACCCTGGCGAAGCAGTCGACCCAGCGCGGCTGGTGGGTCACCTACGGCGGGGCGATCCCGGACTGGTTCGAGGTGTACGTCGGACTGGAGTCCGAGGCGACCGAGATCCGTACCGTGGAGACCCATCTGGTGCCCGGCCTGTTGCAGACCGAGGCGTACGCGACCGCGCTGATCCGGGCCACCCAGCCGCTCGCGCCGGCCGAGGAACTGACCCGTCAGGTCGAACTCCGGCTGGCCCGGCAACGGCGGTTGCACGAGCACGACCCGATGCGGCTGCGGGTGGTGCTCGGCGAGGCGGTACTGCGGTGCCGGGTCGGCGACGAGGCGATCATGCGCGACCAACTCGGCCACCTGGCGGTGCTGGCCGAACGGTCCCACGTCGAGCTGCGGGTGGTCCGGTTCGGCAGTCCGGCGTACACCGCCTTCGGCCGGCCGTTCGCGATCCTCGGCTTTCCCGAGCCCACCGATCCGGGCCTCGTCTACACCGAACACCGAACCGGCGCGCTCTACATCGACGAGCCGGCCCAGATCGCCTCCTTCGCGCTTGCCTTCGACCACCTGGTTGCGGCAGCGTTGTCGCGGAAAGAATCGGCGCGGCTGCTCAGGGAGACGGCGGCCTTCTGGACATGAGGAGGGCCGGACGGGATGCGGCCGGACGAAAACACGCTGACCTGGCAAAAGAGCAGCCGATCCGGGGGCGAGGGCGGCAACTGTGTCGAGGTGGCCCGGCTGACCGCCGGCGTCGCCGTACGTGACTCGAAGGACACGGACGGCCCGGTACTCCGGTTCGTGTCGACCGACTGGGTGGCCTTTCTCACGGCCCTCGGCTCCGACGGCCGGGTCCCCGGCTGACCCGGCTGCCCCGGGCCTCGGACCACCCCGGGCAGTCCACTCCTCACCCCAGCGCGGGCACCAGGATGCCGGCCAGCAGCGCCGCCAGGACGGCGGCGAGCAGCAGCAGGCTGCGGGGGTTGCCGAAGTTGAAGGTCCAGCCGACGCCGATCCGCTTCTGCACCAGGATCGCCGGGTCGTCGCGGTTGACGTAGCAGAGGCCGGCGAACCGCCAGTACCGGTCGTCGTCGGTGTGCGCGGCGTCGGGGCGTTCGGCCGACGGGGCCGGGACGGTGGCGATCCGGCTGCCGCCCTGGCCGGCGCGTACCGCCACGACGACCACGTAGGCGGTGCCGAGCAGCGCGGAGAGCAGCATCGCGGCGGTGGCCAGCGGACCCGGTGCCCGCCCCTGCCAGATCGGTACGTAGGCGAAGAGGATGGTGAGGTTTCCACAGGTGGCGAGCACCAGCAGGGCCCGGGAGACGCGCCGGAGGAAGAGCCGGTGCTGGAGGGCCGAGCGCCTCGGGGCGGAGGGCTCCAGATCGGGCCGGCTCCGGTAGGACCAGGCGACCAGGGCGACCAGCAGGACCGTGGTGACCAGTTCGATCGCCACCGGTACGCCGACCACCCACGGCGACTTCGCCTGCCAGGCCACCACCGTGGAGCCGTTGGTGCGGATCGGCACCCGCTCCGGCATCTCCGGATAGCCGGCGATTCCGACGGCGAGCGTGACCAGCGGGACCAGCAGCGCGGGTAGTACCCACGGCCAGGGCAGCCGCTCCGGCCCGGTACGCAGCGAGGTGTCCACCGCGACCCGCTGGGCGACGCCGCTGTACCAGCCGTCTTCGGCCTTGACCCGCTGGATCGCCTGGCGGGCTCGCAGGTAGAAGAGCGCGACCAGCAGCATCAGGGCCACCGTCGGCGCCAGGCCGACCAGCGCCACCCGCTCGTCGTCGCCGTCACCGGCCACGGTCAGCGTGAGGGCGACAGCGGTCAGCAGTCCGACCAGTCCACTCGCGGCGACCCTGCCCCGGAAGGTACGGACCTGACCGGCGATCGCGGCGTCGCCGGCCCGCTGGGCGGGCACCCGTACGCCGAACGGCAGTGTCGGGCGCTGGACGGAGGGCATCATCCAGGCGGAACCGACGATCGTGAGCAGCGCGAGGTTGATCCAGGCGGCCGTCATCATCGCGACTCCTCCTGACTCTCGCCGAACGTCTTCAGCACCGTGCGACAGATGTCGAGTACCTCTTCCCGGCCCAGGCCGTGCGCGGTCGCCTCGGCCAGCAGCGTGGTGACCCGGCCGGTCCAGTCGGCGACGAACTCCGGTGCCGGCGGACCCGAGTTGCCGTCCCGGAGCACCACCGCGCCCGACTTGCGGTTGATCCGCAGCAGGCGCTGCTGGCGCAGCAGGTCGTAGCCCTTGTTGACGGTGTGGAAGTTGATGCCGAAGTCGGTGGCCAGGGCGCGGGTGGAGGGCAGCGGGCTGCCCTCCTGGAGCGCGCCGCTGGCGATCGCCTCGACCACCCGGTCGCGCAGTTGCTGGTAGATCGGGACCTCGCTGTTCGGGTCCACCTCGATTATCACGCCGGCCGCCCCTCCTGTTCCACAAGTTATAGAACAGCCCGGTCTCTCCTGACAAGCTCGCCGTGGCGGCGACCGGTCCTCGATCCCTGCCCGTCGCGGTTCGTCGCCGGCCGCCGTTCGCCATCGGCCGCCGTTCGCCATCGGCTCCGAGGTCTGCTATACAACTAATAGAACAGATAGTCGTCCTGGCCAGAAGGTGGCGACCGAGGCGGCGGCGGCTGGCCGGGCGCGAGTTCGGTCGGACGTGACCGACCACGACGAGGAAACGCGGGTGGAACGGATGGCGACGATGAGGATCTCCAGCGACACGGTGGCCTTCGAGTTCGAGGGCCTGGAACGGCTCTGGCTCGGTCGGCAGGCCCTGACCGTGCCGCTGCGGTCCATCCGGCGGGTGGCGTACGTCGAGCGGCCACTGCGGCTGGCCTCCGGCGCCCGCCGGGGACTGGTGGTCAGCGGCGTCGCCAAGATCGGGGTCTGGGGCGTGTTCGGTGGCCCACGCCAGTTGGTGTACGCCCGCCGTGGCCTGCCCGGCCTGCACCTGCGGCTCGATCGGAGCATGGTGGACGGCGCCTTCGACGAGGTGGTCTTCGCCACCCCGGACGCGGCCCGCCTCGCCGCGGCCGTCGAGCGGCGTCGCCGGCACCGGCACCGGCACCGGGGACCGGGCATGAGCCGGGCGGCCGTCCCGGTCGAGGTGTCCGGGCTGACCAAGCGGTTCGGCGCGGTCACCGCCGTGCGGGAGCTGAGCTTCACCGTCCGCCCCGGGGCGATCACCGGCTTTCTCGGGCCCAACGGCGCGGGCAAGACCACGACGATGCGGATGATCCTCGGTCTGGTCAGGCCGACCTCGGGTACCGCGACGATCGGTGGCCGGCGCTACCGGGACCTGGACCGGCCCTCCGACATCGTCGGCGCGGTCTTCGACGCCTCGGCGTTCCATCCCGGGCACACCGCCCGGGACCACCTCCGGACGTACGCCGCGATGGGCGGCTACCCGGACGGCCGGGTCGACGAGCTGCTCCGGCTGCTCGGACTGTCCGACGCGGCCCACCGCCGGACGAGGACCTTCTCGACCGGCATGCGGCAGCGGCTGAACCTCGCCACCGCGCTGCTCGGCGACCCGTCGGTACTGCTGCTCGACGAGCCGGGCAACGGGCTCGACCCGGAGGGCGTCGCCTGGCTGCGGGACTTCCTCCGCGAGCTGGCCCGGGAGGGCCGGACCGTGCTGGTCTCCAGTCACGTACTGAGCGAGGTCCAGCAGTTGGTGGACGACGTCGTGGTGATCCGGGGCGGACGGCGGTTGGTGGCCGGCCGGCTCGTCGACCTCGTCGGCGCGTCGGGAAGCCTCGAACAGCTCTTCCTCCGGCTCACCTCGACCGCGCCGGACGCCGACGGCGGCGACCAGCAGCAGGCTGGCCCGGGCACGGCCACCGGTGACCGTGCCGAGACTGCGGAGGGAATCCGATGAACCGCCTGGTCCGAGCCGAGTTCCGTCGCCTGCTGGCCACCCGGCTCTGGCTGGTCGCGCTGCTGATCGCCGTGGTCTGCGGCGCTGGTCTGATCGGCCTGCTGACCCTGCTCGGTCCGGAGAACTTCGACCCGCCGATGCCGGGGCTCGACACCGAGACCGGGGTACGGGTCGTCCTCGGCATGGTCGGCTACACCATGTTCGTCCCGGCGGTGCTGGGCACGCTGGCGGTCAGCGCGGAGTACCGGCACCGGACCGTCGACTTCACCTTCCTGTTCGCGCCCCGGCGCTGGCGGGTGCTGGTGTCGAAACTGGTCGCGTACGGCGTCGCCGGGCTGGCGTACGGGCTGGTGCTCACCGGCACCGCTGCGGCGGTGTTCTTCGCCGGTACGGCGGCCCGGGGCATCAGCCCGGGACTCTCCACCGGGTCGATCCTGGAGTTGTTCGCCCGGTTGGCCCTCTCGATGGCGGTGTACACGCTGCTGGGAGTCGGGATCGGCGCGCTGGTCGGCAACCAGGTGGCGGCCCTCGCCGTGGTCGTCGGCTACTTCTACCTGCTCGAACCCCTGCTGGCGATCGTCCCCGGGGTGAGCCGGCTGTATCCGTACCTGCCGGCCGGGGCGACCGCCTCGCTGACCGGGTTCAGTTACGTCGTGGACGCGGCGGCCGAAGGGCTCGGTACCGCACCGGTCCAGCTCCTGTCACCGTTCGGCGGCGGGCTGCTGCTCGCCGGCTACGCGGCGGTGGCCACGGTGCTCGCCGTCGCCGTACCCCTGCGCCGGGATGTCACCTGAGCGCCGGGCCGACGCCCGCCCAACGGCTCAGCCGTCGAGGGGATCAGGTGTCGAGCGGCTCGGCTGTCGAGGGGCTCGGCTGTCGAGGGCTCAGCCGTCGAAGCGGGCGACCAGGTCGCCGATCCGGGCCGACGGGGAGGCGTCGCAGAGTTGGTCCACCGCCGTCATCACCAGCGGACTGTCCACTCCGGAGATTCCCTTGGCCAGCCCGATCTGCCGGATCGCGGCGACCCGCTCCTCGGGCGGGGCCTGCTGGTATTCCTCGCAGGTCGAGTCGGCGGTCAGCCCACCGGCGTCGGTGAGCCCGTCGAGCACCGCGCGGACGACCAGGCCGCCCACCACCAGCAGCAGTACGACCGCGCCGACCGCGATCCAGGGACCGTAGCGGCGCGGCCGTCGATCACCGCCCGATCCGGGTACGGCCTCCGCCGCCTCGACCGGCTCCCGGCTCTCCGGCCGGGTCGCTCCGGCGGGGGTCGTCCGGTTCGCCGGGACCGGCTTGCCGGCCGCCGCCGGCAGGGCTTCGACGGCGGCGGCCAGCTCGGCGGCGTACCCGGGATCCTCGATCGCGGCCGTGCTCAGCAGGCGCTTGACCAGCGAGTTGTTCCGGGGTTCCCGGACCAGGTCGGCCAGCGCATCCTGCTCGCCGAGGGCACGCAGCCGCTCCGCCACCAGGCCGTATAGTCGACGGGCCGGGTCCGAGTCACCGGCTGTGGCGACCTCGGGCAGGTGTGGGGCGAGGCGGTCGAGCAGCACAGCGGCGAGTTCCCTGGCCTCCGACGGAGTCATCCCGGCAGGTTAGCGCCTCTCCGGCTCCGGCACCGGATCGGGCACGGCGCGGGCCGGGGCCCGGCACCGGATCGGGCACGGTGTCGGGTCGGGCACGGCCAGGGGCGGGACCAGGGTCTCGGGGCGATCCGGGTCGGCAGGTGGCCGAACCGTTCCCGCACTTCGCCTTCATGAAAACCGCACAGACTCCTTCTAGTCTCACGCAATGTGACCAAACTCGGCGGAGCGGGTGGCCTGACCCCACTCGCGGAGGCGGTGGTCGACCTCGACGCGATCGCGCACAACGCCCGTACCCTGGCCGGCCGGACCGGTGCGGAGCTGCTCGCCGTGGTCAAGGCCGACGGGTTCGGGCACGGCGTCCTGCCGGTGGCCCGGACGGTGCTGGCGGCCGGCGCACGGTGGCTGGGCGTGACCTCCCGGGCCGAGGCGCTGACCCTGCGGGCCGGCCGCGTCGACGCGCCGGTGCTGTGCTGGCTGCACGCCGAGGACGAGGATTTCGCCCCGGTCGTCGCGGCCCGGATCGACCTGTCGGTGCCCTCCGTGGCGCACCTGCGGGGGATCGCCGCCGGTGCGGCCCGGGCCGGCGTACGGGCCGAGGTGCATCTCAAGGTCGACACCGGGCTGTCCCGCAACGGTGCGACCGACGGCGTCTGGCCCGAGCTGGTACGCCTGGCACGCGGCTTCGAGACCGTCGGGCGGATCCGGGTACGCGGCGTCTGGTCCCATCTGGCCGGCGGGGAGTTTCCGGCCGACCCCGGGGACGCCACGCAGTTGCGGCGGTTCGGTCGGGCGCTCGCGCTGGCCCGGGCCGCCGGGCTCGCGCCCGACCTGGTGCACCTGGCGAACTCGGCCGCCCTGGTCGGCCGGCCGGAGACGCACTTCGACCTGGTCCGGGCCGGCATCGCCGGCTACGGCGTGGAGCCGGTGCCGGAGCGGCCGGTGGGACTGCGGCCGGCGATGACCCTGCGGTCCCGGGTCATCCTCACCAAGCGGGTCGCGGCGGGCACCGGCATCTCCTACGGGCACGACTACGTCACGGCCGCCCCGACCACCCTGGCGCTGGTGCCGGTCGGCTACGCGGACGGGATCCCCCGGGCCGCCGCCGGAGCGGCCCAGGTGTGGATCCAGGGCCGCCGGTGCCCGGTCGCCGGTCGGGTGACCATGGACCAGATCGTCGTCGACGTCGGCGACCTGCCGGTACGCACCGGCGACGAGGTGCTGCTCTTCGGTCCCGGTGACCGGGGCGAGCCGACGGTCGTCGACTGGGCCGGCTGGGCCGGTACCAACCCCCACGAGATCTTCACCGGCATCGGATCCCGGGTCGGCCGGCGCTATCTGCCGGTGCGGGTCGAGCGGCAGAGTGGACGGGAGCGGGTCAGTGTCTGAGTCGTCGATCAGGATCGCGGTGCTCTCCGGCGGGCGCAGCGGAGAACACCGGGTCTCCCGCCGGTCGGCGGCGAGCGTACTGGAGAACCTGGATCCGGCGCGCTACCGGCCGGAACCGGTACTGATCACCCGTACCGGGCAGTGGGTCTTCGGCACCGGGATGCCGGTCAGCGTCTTCGAGGCGGTCGACCGGCTGCGTACGGTCGACGTGATCTTCCCGACCCTGCACGGCCCGTACGGCGAGGACGGCACCCTCCAGTCGGTGCTGGAACTGACCGGCGTGCCGTACGTCGGCAACGGCGTACTGGCCAGCGCCGCCGGGATGGACAAGGAGTTCACCAAGAAGCTGCTCGCCGCCGAGGGGATTCCGGTGGCCGACGCGGTGGTGTCCCGGCCGACCGACCCGGACGGGGTGCCGCCCGAGGCGGAGTTGCGCCGGCTCGGCCTGCCGGTCTTCGTCAAGCCGGCCCGGGCCGGCTCCAGCCTCGGCGTGACCCGGGTGACCGACTGGGCCGAACTGCCGGCGGCGCTGGAGTGGGCCCGGTCCAGCGATCCGAAGGTACTGGTCGAGGCGGCGGTCCCCGGCCGCGAGATCGACCTGGCGGTGCTGGAGCACCCCGACGGCCGGCTCGACGTCGGCCCGCCGCTGGAGATCCGGGTCACCGGCGACCGGTCGTTCTTCGACTACGACGCCAAGTACGACGACCCGGGCACGGTCTTCGAGATCCCGGCCCGACTGGCCGACGCGGTCACCGCCGAACTCTCCGACCTGGCGGTACGCGCGTTCCGGGCGCTCGGCTGCGCCGGGCTGGCCCGGATCGACTTCTTCCTCCGCGACGGCCTGGCCCCGGTGCTGAACGAGGTCAACACCTTCCCCGGGTTCACTCCGGTCTCGCAGTACCCCCGGATCTGGCAGGTCGCCGGGCTGGACTACCCGGAACTGCTGGACGTACTGGTCGAGAACGCACTCGCGCGCCGGCCCGACCGGTCCGGCGCGCGAGCGACCCTGCTCCAGAACTAGCGGACGCGTCCGTAGCCGTACGGGGTCATCATGTCGACGCTGGCGAGTTTGACGCTCTCGCCCGCCGATGGTGCGTGGATCACCTTGCCGCTGCCCACGAAGAGCGCGACGTGGCCGAGTCCACTGTAGAAGACGAGATCACCGGGTTTCAGTTCACCACGGCCGATGTGTGCCACCTTGTCCCACTGCATCGCCGCGTTGTGCGGCAGTGACTTGCCGGCGGCCCGCCAGGCGGCCAGGGTCAGCCCGGAGCAGTCGTAGCCGTTCGGCCCCTCGGCCGCCCAGACGTACGGGGTGCCGATCGCGTCGTAGGCGTACCGGACGGCGACACCGGCCTTGCCGGAGACCGCCGGGACACTGCCGGTGTACCTGCTGCCGGACGAGGTCGCCGACCCGTACGCCTCGCGGCGCATCTCGTAGAGCTTGGCCAGATCGCCCTCGATCTTCTTCTTGCCGCTGGCCAGTTGCTTCGCCTGGGCGGTCTGCCGGGCCAGCGTGGCGTCGAGCCGGGCCTTCTCCTCGGCGTACTGGCGCTGTGTCGCGTCGAACCCGGCGATCTGTCGGTCCCGGTCCCGGGCCAACTGCTCCAGCGCACCGAGCCGGTTGACCAGACTGCTGCCGTCGCCCCGGCTCAGCAACGCGCTCGCCGTGCTCAAGCCACCGAGCTTGTACGCCCGGGTGGCGAGTTCGGCCACCTCGGCCCGGCTCTGGTCCGCCTGCTGTTGCAGTGGTCCGATCCGGGCGCCGAGCGTGGCCGCGGCGGCCTTGCTCTCCTTGATCTCCTCGTTGAGCTTGTTGTACGACTCGACGACCTTCTCCAGTTCGGCGGAGGCCCTGTTGATCCGCTGCGTGAGCTCGCTGGCCGACGGTTCGGCCCGGGCCGCCGACATCGGGGCGAGAAGTGCCGCCGACAGGCCGGCCACGACGAGGGTACGCAGCAGGATCCGCACCGAAGACAACGTGTGCAGAACCCTTCTTCCTCACGCCACCACGGTGGAGCGTGTGGCGGCCGTACGCCACCGCGACCGCTCCTGCGGCGGCACCGGGCCGGCGCCACCCTCCAGGGATGACTGATGACCGGGCCGGCCGGTTCAACGTAACCCGGGTCCGGGATTACCGACAGTGGTCGGCGGGCGAGATGCGGCAGTGGAGAGCGATAACCAGAATGTCGTGATCACGAACCGTGCCGGCGGACGTCCCGAGCGTGATATTGGCTGGCAGTGGGCGGGATGTCGGGCCACTCCCTCGCTCTTCGCCCGATAGGTCGGTCTTGGCGGATGGTGGCTCGGGCTGAGTATGGGCAAACCACCACGGAACCGGGCAGAGGGCTGCGAGCAGCCCGGCTGCCGCCTGGAAATCTGCCAGGTGGCTGTCTGCGTCCCTTCCACTTGCTGGAGTGCGCTTCGCACAATGAATGCAGGAGCCGACAGGCTCTCCGGGGGGACCGGCGTATTAGTACACGGCGTAGTCGCCAGCAGGGGGGCGAGGTCGCGTGCAGTGAACCAGTCGTAGCTTACGGGCCGTCAGCGCGCCCGAGGTCGCCGTCCGCAAGACGATCGGCATCCGGCTGCCACCAGATGCCGATCTCTACGAACCATCCACACCAGCCCGCCTCAGGAGCCGTTGGAGGCAAGAATGGAGCCTACTCGCCCTCCCGTCCACCTGCCAGACGCGTCATTCGAGGTATCTGGACTGGCCCGCCCCCGTCCGGTCGACCTCTACCGGGAACCCGGCGTACGGATCACCAACGAGGCGTTCATCGTCGCCGGCCGCAGGTTCTCGATTTCCGGACTCACCCACCTACAGACCGCCCGTGGGCCGCACGACCGACTGACCCTGCGCGCGGTGATGGTCACCGCCGCAGTGCTGGTCGGCATCGGAGTAGCGCTGGGTTACACCGGTGACCTGCACCGGCTGCCCGCCACCACGTACGCCGGGCTCGGGCTCGCGGCCTTCGTGCCGGTCGGACTCGCCCTGGTGGGCCACCGGTGGCGACCGCCGGCGTACGAGTTGTGGGGGCGGTACAAGGGGGAGACGCTGCTGCTGTTCAGCTCCGACCACGAGCGGCAGTTCGGTCAGGTGACCCGGGCACTGATCCGGGCCCGCGAAGCCGCTCGGCTGGGCGGGCTGGCGTTTCCGCCCGCCTCGGACACCCCGTACGAGCCGATGCCGTAGTGAACCTTTTTCAACGTGAACCGCGCGGCGCATGCGCCCCGACTTCCACCTGCGGCCACGGCGGACCGCAAGGGGAGGTTGAAAAAGGTTCAATGGAGTGAGCCCGGGGCGGGGTCCGCCGGACCTTCGACGGGTCCGGCGGTGCCGCCCGGGCCACCGGTGACCGTCCGATCCGGACCCCTGTCGGACGGGAGTGCCCGTCAGCGGGCCAGCTCGGCGGCGATCTCCGAGATCCGGCGCAGCGAGTCGGCCGGGGTCAGGGCCGCGTCGCGGAGCCCGGTGAAGGTCCGCAGGTGCGCGGTCACCGCCTCGGGATCGTCGAGTACGTCCTCCAGGCCGGTGCTCTCCAGGTAGACGACGTCGGCGTCCTCCTCGGTGGCGAAGCGGATGATCACGAACTGCCCGAGCGGGGTGTAGACGGTGGAGGTGAACGGCAGCACCTGGACGGTGATCCGGCCGGAGTCGGCGAGGCCGACCAGATGCAGGAGCTGTTCCCGGATGACCGCCGGGCCGCCGGTCTGCCGGTGCAGGGCCGCCTCGTCGAAGACCACGACAATGTTCGGCGGATCGGGTCGACCGAGCATTTCCTGCTGGCGGCGCAACCGCAACGCGATGGATGCCTGTGCCTCCTCGGGATCGTCCAGTTTGGGAATTGCCGTCTTGAGGACCGCCTGCGCGTACGCCTCTGTCTGGAGCAGTCCCGGCATGCCGACCGACTGGTAGAAATAGAGTTCCGAGGACTCCGCCTCCAGTCCGATGTACGAATAATAGGCGGGCCGCAGTGCGTCACGGTATTGCGACCACCAGGTGCGCTGCCGGGACACCCGGGCCAGTTGCACCAGTTCGGCGACCTGTTCCGGATCGCGCACCTGATAGTAATCGAGCAACGCCTTGACGTCGTTGGTGGAAATCGAGACGTATCCCGCCTCTATCCGGATCAGCTTGGAGAGCGACCAGTCCATCGCGACGGCCACCTGCTCCTGGGTGAACCCGGCCGCTTCCCGGGCCCGCCGGATCGCCGAGCGGAGCTTGCGGCGACCCACCGTCGGGCCGTACGCCGTAGTCATCGGGAACGCTCCCTTCAAACGGCGCCCCGGCGGCCGAGCGAGGGGTCAATTCGGCTCATTCTGATCCCGGCAACCTGCCACCTGGCTACCGGCTACCTGCCAGATTGCCAGACTTTTGTGCAGGCTACACGGGCAGGCTGCGTTCCACCAGCGCCCCTGCTTGCCGCGACGACGCCATCACCGGTTGTGTCCATTGTCGATGTCGACATCATAATCGCGGATATTCCGGCCGTGCGGAATGCGGGGGAGACGGGTAGCCTCTGTCCGTTGTCGCGGCATCTGCCGCAACAGTATTAGTGCCGGGGAGGGTGCATGTCACAGACTGGTTCCGCCGAGCTCAACTGGCGGAAGAGCACTCGATGCGAATCGCAGCATTGTGTCGAGGTGGCTCAGGTCGGGGGCGGCGCCGCCGTCCGTGACTCGGTCGATCCGGAGCAGTCACTGCTGTTCGGTACGGGTGCCTGGCAGGCATTCGTACACGGGCTCCGCAACGCGTGAAAGCCGATCCGGAGGCGTGATTCATTCACGTTCCGGTCTGGCGGAGCCGCTGAGCACGGTGGTTGGCCTCGCTTATCGCGAGACATTCAAATGAATGAACGGTTCAACGGTCGACGGGGCGGCTCGCGGTCGTGGCCGCCCCGGGCGGCGTTCAGCCGGCCACCGGCTCCGGCTCCGGCTCCGGCTGGCGTACCTGCCGGGTGACCGCCCGCTCGGCGACGAACGAGACGAACGGGATCGTCCCGGCGAGCATGACCAGCACCATCCGGCTCAGCGGCCAGCGCGCCCGGCGACCCAGGTCGAAGGTGGCCAGCAGGTAGACCATGTAGAGGAAGCCGTGTGCCGGGCCGACCGTCTCGACGACCACCGGGTCGTCCCAGACATACTTGAGCGGCATGCCCACCACGACGAGCGCGATCAACACGACGCCGACGACGTAAGCGACCACACGGTAGCGGGTCAGGGCTGCGCCCACGGTTCATCCTTCCTGCTGCCGGCCCAGGCCGGGATAGTCGGCGGGCCGAGCGCCCGGATTGGCGTTCAGCCACGCGAGGTAGTGGTTGTATTCGGTCAGCGCCGGGTCCTCCGGCCCTTCGGCCGCCAGCCGTGGCCGGGCCGCGCGCACCGGTCGGCGTACCCCCGGAGTGGTCGGCCGGGCCGGCGGAGCGGCCGGCTCGACGGCGGGTGACCGGCCACCGCGCAGCGTGTAGCGCGCCTCGCGCACCCAGAGGAAGACGACGAACCCGGCGAAGATCGGCCACTCAAAGGCGTACGCCCAGCTCAGGGTGTTGCCCGCCAGGGCCCGGCTGATCTGCCACCAGCCGAGGGCCAGGAAACCGACCACCACCGCGACGGTGAACACGTGGCGCATGATCCACGCCGGTGTGCACAGCCGTTTCATGCCCACGAGCGTACCGGGCGGGTCGGTCCCGTCTCCGACGCGGCGTCGTAGTGTCGCCCGACCAGCCGGGGTTTGGCGGTGCCCGGTGTGGGCAACCGTCTAGTCGTCCACCCAGACGAGTTATCGGGGGCGACGATGTCCGAATCAGTACGCCACGACGAGTTCTCCCCGGCCGACGTCGGTACACCGATCGACGCCAGCCCCGAACAGCGGGTCGGCCAGTGGGACGGTGACCCGGTCCGGCACGGCGGCACCGCCAGCGACTTCGTGGTCGCCGAGGAGGAGGTGCTCGGCATCGACCCGGTCGAGCTGAGCGACGAGGACCTGTACCGGGAGATGCACAGCCTGCACCGGACCAGGCTGGACACGCTCCGGCACGCCGCCGACACCGCGCTCGGCAACCACCTGCGGCGCACCGCCGACCTGGAGACCGAGTACCTGACCCGGCACCCCGGCCGGGAGGTGGATCCGAGCCGCCTGCGGGACGGCGCGTGGTGATGGCCCGCGCCGAGCGGGGCATCTCCGCCCCGCCGGAGGTGGTGTTCAACACCGCCACCGACCCGGACCGGGTCTCGGCCTGGCTGCCCGCCCCGCTGCGCCGGACCGGCATGCCGGGACCGGAACTGGCCGCCGCCGAGCTGCGGGCCCGGTGGCGCAGCGCCGGTTCCCCGGACTGGTCGGCCCGGTTGCAGGTGTCACCGGTCGACGCCGGGGGAGCCACGGTACGACTCGAACTGGAGGCCGACCCGGCGGAACGGCGGCTGCCCGAGATCGCCGACGAGTCGCTGGCCAGCCTCGCCCGGGAGGTCGACGACAACCTCGCCCCGGGTTGAGCGTGCCGGTGTACCGGGACGGATGGCAGGCGGCAGCAGTACACGGCAGGCGGAACGTGGAACGAGGCGGGATGAACGTACGGGACAGGGTGGCGCGACTTCGGCAGGCGTACGCGCCCGACGAGTACCGGCCGCTCGGCGGCTATCTTGCGGCGATGGGCACGTACGCCGGGGTGGCGCTGGCGCTGGGCATCGCGGCGAAGACGACCGGGCGCCGGGCTCCGGACCGGCCGGGCGCCTCCGACGTCGTACTGCTGTCGGTGGCCACCCACAAGCTCAGCCGGCTGCTCTCCAAGGACGCCGTGACCAGCCCGCTGCGCGCGCCGTTCACCCGGTACGACCGGCCGATCGGCAGCGGCGAGGTGATGGAGCAGGTACGCGACCAGGGCAGCTCGACCAGGCACGCCGTCGGCGAACTGCTCAGTTGCCCGTTCTGCCTGGCCGTCTGGGTCGCCACCGGGCTGACCGGCGGTCTGGTGCTCGCCCCCCGGCTGACCCGACTGGTGGCGACGGCCTTCACCGCGGTGGCCGCCTCCGACTTCCTCCAGATGGGCTACGCCGTCGCGCAGCGCGCCGCCTCCCGGCCGTAGCACGGGGCGGCGAGCTAGCCGGGGCGGCGGCGAATTCGCTCGGCCCTCGGTGGTGCGCCCGGCCGTCGGCGGGTTCGCTCGCTCCCTGACGGCGATTCGCTGGCCCTTGACGGCGATTCGCTGGCCCTTGACGGCGATTCGCTGGCCCTTGACGGCGATTCGCTCGGCTGGCGGCTCAGCGCTGCATGCCGGACCAGCCCCGGGGCGACTCCGGCTCCCGTTCGGTGTCGGCGCCGGTGATGATCTCCTCGTCCACCGCCGTCTTGTCGTGCTCGGTGGTGAAGTCGGGATCGTCCCGTGGATCCGGGTCACCGGGTGCCTGGCCGAGCGGAACCAGGCGGGCCGGCTCCGGCCGGTCGTCTCGGGCCCGCTCCGGCCGGTCGTCTTCGGTCATCGGGTTCCCTCCTCGCACCGCCCCGGACTCCTTGCCGCCCCGGCTCTCTCCCGTGCCGCCCCCGGGGTCAGCCGGCCGTACCGCCGAGCAGGTCGGCGACCTCGTCGACCGCGTACTCGCCCTGGGGGAGTGCGGTGATCCTGGTCAACAGTTCGGCGGGTACCTCGGCGGCGACGGCCCGTCGCTGGATCTCCGACTGCGTGACCCGCTCCTGGCCGGAGTACAGGTCGTCGAGCAGGGCGTCGAGGTCCGGACTCGCCGAGTCGTCCCGGGTCGGTTGGTCGGTCACGGAGATCAGCTACCCGGTGCCGAATCGGCCAAACCCGCCCGGATGACGGCCGGGCGTCCGGTTCGCCGTACCCCCTCGCCCGCCCTCGGCGGTGACCCGTACTCGGGACGAAGCAGGTGACGTGCGTCACGGCAAAGGACGGAACACCGGGCCCGGATCCGAGGTTGACTACGACTGTCGGTGTGTCCAGTGTCCCCGGGCCTCACCATATTGCCCTCGCGGAATACCGTCCGGCTGGAGCCGCGTCGTGCCACTCGCCGAGAGGCGACCTGCACACCGACACCGCGCCGCCCATGGCCTCGCCATGGGCGGCGTATCCATTTCCCGTCGCCGACGTCAGCCGCGTCGTCCGGGCAGGCCGCCGGAGGTGCCGCCCTCGGTTGAGGACTGGCCGCTGCCGGGACCGCTGCCGGGGCCGTTCACCGAGGACTGGCCGTTGCTGACCCGGAGCATCACCACACCGCCGGAGACGGTCCGGCCGTCCGGATCGGTGCCGGCGACCGTACCGGCGGGGCAGTTCGAGGCCACCTGGTTCGGGTCGACCTCGACCTTGAACCCGGCGTTCCGTAGCGCGTTGGTGGCGTCGTCGACCGAGCGGCAGGTGACCGAGGGCACCGAGCGCTGGTCCCCGTAGACCAGTTTCTCGCTCGGCTTCGGGAAGTCCTTCTTCGGCTTCCCCTTCATCGCGTCGGCCAGCGTCTCGTAGACGGCCGGGTTGACGATGTCGTGGTCCATGTCGGTGGTGGTCTCCGGCCAGTCCGGGTTGGCCATGATGCCGGCGACCGAGAGCGAGGTGGTCGTGGTGACCAGCGATGCCGTCCGCTCGCTGTCCGTGGTGCCGGTCTTGCCCGCCACCGGGTGGTCCACCACCCGGTGCGCGTCCGCCTCGGTCGCGCCACGGCACTTGCCGTACGCGGACTGGTCGCCGACCGGGCACCGGGCCGCGTCGATCGCCGCCCGGGCCACCTCGGGGTCCACCGCCCGGTCGCAGCGCGGTGCGGCGATATCGAACGCCCTGCCGGTCTGGTCCTTGATCTCCTGCACCGGAATCGGCTCGCAGTGCTTGCCGTCCGCGGCCAGTGTGGCGTACGCGTTGGCCAGGTCCAGCGGGGTGGTCGCCGAGACGCCGAGGGTGAACGAGCCCCAGCCGTCCGCCTGGGCCGGGTCGTCGGCCATCGCCGCCTCGCCCGGCTCCCGGAACCGGATGCCGAGCCGCTCCGCCGCGTCGACGACCTTGGCCGCCCCGACCCGCTCCTCCAGGGGCACGAAGTAGGTGTTGACGGAGCGGCCGAACGCGGTCCACATGTCGTGCATGCCGGCCATGCCCTCGTTGTCGTTGACCGGGCACCACCGCTCGGTGCCGGGGCAGGCCGAGTCGGAGCCGGCCGCCGCCGAGTACTTCGACTGGTAGCGCTGCGGGGCGTTGTAGCTGGTACTGAGCGGGTAGCCCTGTTCCAGCGCGGCCACCATGGTGAACATCTTGAACGTCGAGCCGGCCTGGTATCCGGCCACCCCACCGCCGCCGGTCAGCAGCGGGTTGGTGGTACGCGGATAGGTGGCCCGCATCCCCTTGTCCGCCTGCTTCGGGTTGCTGGAGATCGGGTTCTTCGGCTTCGCCGCGTCGTCCAGCCCGAACGTCCGGTTGGTGGCCAGTGCGCGTACCCGGCCGGTGCCCGGCTCGACGGCGGCCAGCATCAGAGCGTCCTTCCTGCCGGTGGGCAGGTACTGCTGCACGTTCTTGTACGCCGCCTTCTGCACCGCCGGGTCGAGGGTGGTGACGATCCGGTAGCCGCCGCCCTTGAGCCGCCGCTCGCGGTCGTACGAGGTGCTGCCGAACGTCTCCTGGTCCATCCACCAGCGGTAGAAGTAGTCGCAGAAGAAGCCCCAGTCGTTGTGCACCGCGCTGGTGCAGCCGTTGGTCGGCTGCTTGCCCGTCACCTTGAGCGGGGTGGCCAGCGCCGCCGTCTTCTCCTCCTCGGTGATCGCACCGGTCTCCTTCATCTGCCCGATCACCCAGTCGCGGCGGTTCAGCGTCAGGCCGTAGCCGGGTCCCTTGCTGTCCAGCGCGTCGTAGTAGCTCGGAGACTTGACCAGGCCGGCGATCATCGCCGCCTCCGGTACGGTCAGGTTCTTCGGCTCCTTGCCGAAGTAGAACCGGCTCGCCGCCGCCACCCCGTACGTCCCGTGGCCGAACGGCGCCATGTTGAGGTAGCGCTCCAGGATCTGGTCCTTGGTCAGCTTGTTCTCCAGCGCCGCCGCCAGGCGCATCTCGCGCCACTTCCGGGCGTTGGTGTCCTCGCTGGCCGCCACCACGTCGTTCGGGTCGGTCGCGCCGTAGGTGATCGACATCCGGACGAGCTGCATGGTCAACGTGGAGGCGCCCTGCCGGGAGTTGCCGGTGAAGTTCGAGACCAGGGCCCGCATGGCGCCCTTCACGTCGACCCCGTTGTGCCGGTAGAACGCGTGGTCCTCGGCGGCGATCATCGCATTCCGCATCGCCGGGGAGATCTCGGCCAGCGGGTCGTCCTGGCGGTTCTCGTCGTAGAACGTCGCCATCAGCGTCTTGTTGTCGGCGGCGTAGACCTGGGTGGCCTCCGGCACCTGGGGCACGGTCAGCTCGGTCGGCAGGTCCTGGAACGAGTCGGCTCCGGCCTTTGCCGCCAGCCCGGACATGGCCACTGCCGGGAACGCGGCCGCGGCGACCACCACCCCGGTGAGTAGGGCACAGATGAGCAGCGTGGCGGCCTTCGGCAGGCTACGCCGGCGGACTTTCGGCATGATCGCGTGAACCTCTGGGTCTGGCGGGCAGGTCGCGGGCGGGGCGGCCGGCGCGAGCACAACCGTACGCGCGCTTTTCGCCCTATTGATCCAGACGCCGCACCGAACCGCACGGTTGCGTGGCCGTGGCTCTCCCAACTGACTGCTACGTCACACCCGGAGTTTCGGCGGCGGCCCCGACCGGCCGCCGCCGACCCGGACACTCAGCCCAGAGCGGTACCCGCCGGTGCCGCCACCCGCCGGGCCCGGACCGCCGCCGCCAGGTCCGCGAATACCTCTTCGGTCTCCGGCCAGCCGAGGCAGGCGTCGGTGATCGACTGCCCGTACTCCAGCGGCCGGGTCGGGTCCAGGTCCTGCCGGCCGGGTACCAGGAACGACTCCAGCATCACCCCGACGATGCCGCGCTGGCCGTCGGCCATCTGCCGGGCCACGTCGGCGACGACCACCGGCTGCCGGCGGTGGTCCTTGCCGCTGTTGTCGTGGCTCGCGTCGATCACCAGCCGCTCGGGCAGCGTGGCCGCCCGGAGCAGCGAGAGCGACTCCGCCACCGACTCGGCGTCGTAGTTGGGCTCGCCCCGGCCGCCGCGCAGCACCAGGTGGCAGTCCGCGTTACCCCGGGTGTGCATGATCGCCGGAGCCCCGGAGATGTCGATGCCGGGGAAGACGTGCGGCACCCCGGCGGCCCGGATCGCGTCGACCGCCGTACCCACGCTGCCGTCCGGGCGGTTCTTCATCCCGATCGGCATGGAGAGCCCGGAGGAGAGCTGGCGGTGCACCTGGCTCTCGACGGTACGGGCGCCGATGGCACCCCAGGCCACCGTGTCGGCGATGTACTGCGGGGTGATCGGGTCCAGGAACTCGCAGCCGACCGGCAGCCCCAGCCGGAGTACGTCCAGCAGCAGCGCGCGGGCGGCCCGCAGCCCGGCGTTCACGTCGCCGGAGCCGTCCAGCCCCGGGTCGTTGATCAGGCCCTTCCAGCCGACGGTCGAGCGGGGCTTCTCGAAGTAGACCCGCATCACCACCAGCAGGTCGTCGGCGTGCTCGGCCGCCGCCACCCGCAGCCGTCGCGCGTAGTCGAGGGCCGCCGCCGGATCGTGCACCGAGCACGGGCCGACGACGACCAGCAGCCGATCGTCCTCCCGGTCGAGCACCTGGGCGACCGATCGTCGGCCGTCCAGTACGGCGCTGGCCAGCGGCTCGTCCAGCGGCAGTTCGTGGTGCAGCAGCGCCGGGGTGGTCAGCGGCACGATCCGGTCGATGCGCTGGTCGCTGACCCGACCCATCCCGGTGGTGGTCATCGTGGAGGCTCCCTCTCTGCCGACCGCCACCCCGGGGCCGGCGCCCGGGAGCCGAGCCGGCTGTTTCCATGAAAAAAGCAGGGACGATGTCCCTGCTTCAGCCGGCTCTTGCTGGATCTTGGTGACGTCAGGTCATGGCTGAGTCACCGGCTCCGGAGCCGGCTGACTAAACCATCGATAGGAACGCGCCACGGACGGAACCATACCCGATGCCGGCCCCCGCCGGACCAGCTGTCCAACTCCTGGTACGCACGGAATCACCGGCTGGCGCGCGCCGAAGCGGACAGGCGGTGCCAAGCCGGTCATCCCGCCTGACCTGGACAACAGAGGCGCTACAGCTCGCCGGTAGCGCATCTGTCGTCCAGGTCAGCGGCACCTTTTCGACGCCCTTCCTCGACCTCAGAGGACGAATAGCGTCCCGGTGGTGAGGTTGATCTCCTGGGTGGTCAGGCCGGTCCAGTCGGTGGAGAGGAGCAGTCGGTCGCCCTCGGTCAGGGTGACCGCGACACTGTCCCTACCGCCGAGCAGGCCACGGTCGGTACCGGTGATCCGGAGGTTGAGTCCGGTGGCCACCGCGACCGGTCGGCGGGGGTCGGTGACGTCGTACAGGCCGGCTCGGGTACGTAGGTCGATGTGGTCGATGCCGCCGTTGGACCGTACGCCGAACGAGTCGAGCCCGACGCCCCGGATCTCGTACTTCCGGCCCTCGGAGCGGAAGGAGAGGATCGTCGTACCGGTGCCGCCGAGCCGGGTCTGTGCGACCAGTACGGTGACGTCGACCTTGGACTTCGGATCCACCGGGTACGCCCCGGCCGACCTGGTCGGGGTCACCGAGCCGCCGCCGATCACCACCCGGGTGTCCGAGCGGGCCACCTCGACCCGCGCCTTCGTACTGCCGGCGTAGTTGCCGCCGAGCGTGACGGTCACCTCGTGGCCGCCGGTCGGCAGGCTCGCCGTGCAGCTCGCCACCGATCCGAAGTCGTCGGTGTCGAGCGGCGCGGGTACGTCCGTGCAGAGCGTCCGGCCACCGGCGGCGAAGGTCACCGTGGCGGTCGAGACGTCACCCGGCCACGGCTCCGCCCCGGTGTACGGCGAGATCTCCCGCAGGGTGGCCTGGAGCAGTACCTCCGCGTTCCGGCCCGAACCGGCCGCCGAGACCAGCGTGTCCCCGGTGTACGCCAGCTCCGCCGCCTCCGGCAGTACCCGGATGACAAACGAGAGGGTCTCGCCCAGGCCGTGCTGGTCGGCGACGGTCACCGTCACCGGGTAGTCGCCCGGAGCCGCCCGGTTGTTGCCGACGACTCCCCAGACGGCGGGCACGCCGTTCTCCTCCGATTCCGACGGCGTCGTGTTGCGGAACAGCAGGCCGGCGGGGAGCCCGGTGGCGGTCGCGGTGAGCTGCCCCGGGCCGCCGTCCGGGTCGGTGGCGGTGACCCGCACCTCCGGCAGGATCGGGTCGCTGTACTGGACCGTCACCAGGTCACCCCCGGTGAAGGTCACCTTCGGGGTGGCCCGGAGGGCGAAGTTGGCGTCGTTCAGGTCGAAGAAGACGTTGCCGACCGCCTCGATCTTGATCCGAGCAGCCTTGGCGCCCACGTTCGGCAGGGTCACCGTCTCGGCGCCGTCGTTGGCGGTCCGTTCCGCCAGGACGTACGGGAAGGTGTTGCCGGCGTCGACGGAGAGCGAGATCTTCACCTCGCTGACCCCGATCGGCGCGGCGTCGGTGCCGGCGACGTCCCAGCTCACCGGCACGGCCGTGCCGCCGACCAGGGGCTCGGCGGTGGCCTGCGAGGTGACCAGGAACGGCCCGGCGGCCGGGGCCAGGGTCAGCGCGGTGTCGGCGCTGCCGATCCCGCCCGCGCCCGGGTTTCCGTCCCGGGCGGTGAGCCGGAAGTGCATGGTCCGGTCACCGTTGAAGCCGACCCAGTCGGCGGTGGGCAGGAACTCCGAGTAGCAGTCGACGACCTCCGGCGGCACGTTGCTCGCCCCGCCGCTGGCCGGTGGTGCCGGCGCGGCCGGGCAGGTGCCGGTCTTCGCGTTCGTGTTGTTCCAGGCGATCTGCTCCAGGTCCGGGAAGACCCGGGTCGGATTGGTGCTGACCGCGTTCAGCCCGGGGGAGTGGTATTCCAGGGTGTCGGTCGGGCTGACGATCGCCGCCGTACCGAACTGCCGGAACAGCGGACCGTTGGTCTTGGTGTTGCTGACCAGCGCGGTCCCGGCGGTACTGCCGCCGCTGACCCCGCCCCGGTCGTTCTGCTCCCACAGGTAGGTCACCGTGTCGCCGTCCGCGTCGGTGGCGCTGCCGGTCAGCGCGAACGGGGTACGGACCGGAATCGTGTACGCGGCCGGCACGGTGACCACCGGGGCGGAGTTGCCGGTCTGCGCGACCTGCCAGCCGCCGTTGTCGATCGGGCCACCCTTGACCGTCTCGCCGACGAACCCGTCCGTGCCGGTGAGGTTGGTGACGGTGAGCGCCCCGACGTTGACGCCGGCCACCGGGCCACCGGCGAAGGTGACCTGGAACCCGGTGTCGTCCAGCAGGCCGGTGCCGCCGAACGGCGCGACGGTGACGAGGGCGCCGGCCGGCCAGCCGGGGATCGCCTCGATCGCCGCCTTGATCCCGGCCGCGCTGTAGTTGCCGCCCCGGACGATCGGCGCCGACTCGGCACCGCCGAAGCTGAGCGTGAACGAGTCGCCGTTGGTGCCGAACTCGCGCAGCGAGACGTTCTGCACCTCGTTGACGGCCGGGCGGGCCGAGCTGACGTACGTGGTGATCTCGGTGTAGCTGCGCTGCGACCAGTACGGGTCGCTGTGCGGTTGCAGGTTGTCCTGCTGGCAGATGCCGGCGTACGCCATGATCGACGAACCGCTGCCCGGCTCGTACGAGTTGGCGGCGCTGCGGTTGCCGCCGGAGCAGTTCCACTGGGTGCCGTTGAAGGTGTGGTTGCCGGCGAACTGGTGCCCGATCTCGTGCGAGACGTAGTCGACCGCGAAGAAGTCACCGACCGGGGTCGGCAGGCCGGTGCAGCCGCGCGCCTTGTTCGCCCCGCCGACCACGCCCAGCCCGGCGACCCCGCCGCCGTTCACACCGAGCCCGATGTGCCCGACGTCGTAGTTGGACGCCCCGACGAGCTGGCCGAGCACGATGTTGTTGCGGTTCAGCGTGCCGCTGCCGCAGGAGGAGATCTGCGCCGCCGTGTAGCAGGGCGACGCCCCGCACGGCCCGTTCGTCCCGGTCGCCTCGGCCGGGGTGTTCAGGTTGGTCTTCTCGGTCTCGTCGACCAGCACCAGCCGGATCGCGGTCTCGTCCTCGTAGATCTGGGTCACCCGGTTCACCAGCGTCACCTTGGCGGCCGTCACGTTCGCCGCCCCGAAGTAGGTGGCGTAGGACGGGTCGGTCACCAGGGCCAGCCGGTACGTCCGCAGTGTCACGTCGGCACCGGCCGTGCTCGGGGCCGCCCCGACCTCGTCGGCGAGCGCCTCGGCGGTCTGCGCCACGTCCTCCCGCTCGACGAACGGCTCGTCCGGGTTCGTGCTGTCCCGCACGAAGTAGCTGGCGTACCGGCCCTGGTCCTGCCGGCTGTACGGGTCGACGTACCAGACGCCGCGCTCGGACCGGACGGAGGCGTGGAAGCCCAGCGGGGTGAGGTCGGCCCGGACGGTCGCGGTCGGATCGTCCAGCCCTCGGCCGGCGTACGTGCGGATCTCCGGATGCCGGGCGGCCAGGCCGGGCGCCATCACCGGCGAGTCGACCAGCGCGAACCGCTGGAACGTGCCGTCCGGGGCGGGCAGCGCCACCACCAGGGACTGGGCCGAAGCAGTCCCGAGGCGCTCCTCGGGTACCCGGTCCAGGGTGGCGGCCAGGCTCGCCCGGTCCAGGGCGTACCCGGTGAACCGCTCGGCGTGGACGTCGGTCGGTCCGGCGGACCGGGCGGCGCTGGAGCCGTCGGCGAGCCGGGTCCACGGGTTGGCCGGCTGGCTGGGGGCGGCCGAGGCCGGGGTGGCCAGCACCGGCAGTACGCCGGCGGTGAGGGCGGCCACCGCGAGGATGGCCAGGCGTCGGCGGGGTGCCGCCCGACCGCGGGTGGCGGCGGGTAACGAGGGGGTCGTCAACTCTGTCTCCTTGGGACTACTCCGAGCGCCGGTCGGTCGCGCGGGCGTTCCTGCCACCCGGCCAAGCCATCGACCAGTTGTGGGGGTGATCGCACGATAGGCGCCCGGACCTGCCGTGAACAGCCTCCACACGGCCGGAAGCAGGACCGGTCACTGTGGTCACGGGCCCCGGGGTAACGCCGCATGGTGCTATATATCTGTGCCTCTACACGCCTTTCGGACGGGGAGCGCGATGAGGTCGGTACGGCGTTGGATAACGGTCGGCTTGGCGCTGGTGGGCACAGTGGCGGCGCTCGGTGTTCCCGGGGTCGCGGGCGCCCGCCCGGTCGAGCCGGGCAGCGGGGCGGACGTCGGGGTGGCGGAGGTCGGGGTGGCGGCGGTGCCGGCCCGGACGGTCAAGGTCATGACCTGGAACGCCTGCGGCAACAACTCGGCGTGCAAGTACTACGAGGACCCGAACGGGCTGATCGGGACCATTCGCTGGCACATGCGCAACCACGGCACCCCGATGGACGCGGCGATCATCCAGGAGGTGTGCAGTTCCTTCGCCAAGCCGCTCGAATACCAGTTGGAGGATTACTACGGGTACGGCTGGGACGTCCGCTTCGCTCCGATCAAGCTGAAGCAGACCGCCGACCCGGCGACCTCACCGAACAAGCAGTGCGTACGCGGCCGGGGCGACTACGGGATCATGCTCGCGGTACCGGACGAGAACACCTGGTGGGAGGCGCGCTACCTACCGTCGGCCGACGGTGCGGAGTGGCGGGTGGGGATCTGCGCCACGGTCGAGTCGTGGTGGGTGAAGCTCTGCAACGCCCACTTCTCCTACAACGGCGACGACGCCTCGTACGCGTTCCGTACCCAGCAGGTCGCGGCCTACCAGGCGTACGTCTGGCCGTCCCGATTCCGGGTGATCTTCGGCGGTGACCTCAACCTGCAACCGCCAGCCAATGCCAGCTATCCCGGTGGCGGCCTCACCCCGCTCTACGACTCCTTCGTGGAGTGCGCCCAGGCCACCACCGGCTCGCCGCGGACCGGCCCGGGTACCTACTACAGGAGCACTCCGCACAACAACGCCGACACCATCAAGATTGACTACCTCTTCACCAACGCCGACCTGGCGCACAGTTGCGGACGGCCCGGCTCGCCGGTCGAGTCCTCCGACCACCTGCCGATCTGGATGACCGTCAACCTGCCGGCCACCTGAGACGAGCCCCGGTCCGGGCGGGCCCGCCCGGACCGGGGCGCCCGCCCTCGGCGGGGCTGTCCGCGCCGGGGCGGGCCGATCGGATAGCGTCGTGGCCATGCCCGAGACCGGTTATCCCTGGCCGATCGAGACCACCCGGCTGGACAACGGCCTGCGCGTGGTGGTCAGCGAGGATCGCAGCGCCCCCGTCGTAGCGGTCAACCTCTGGTACGACGTCGGTTCACGGCACGAGCCCGACGGTCAGACCGGCTTCGCCCACCTGTTCGAACACCTGATGTTCGAGGGTTCGGTCAACGTGGCCAAGACCGAGCACATGCAGTTGGTGCAGGGCTCCGGCGGTTCGCTGAACGCGACCACCAACCCGGACCGGACCAACTACTTCGAGACGCTGCCGTCGGAGCACCTGGCGCTCGCGCTCTGGCTGGAGGCGGACCGGATGGGCGGCCTGGTGCCGGCGCTCACCCAGGAGACCCTGGACAACCAGCGCGAGGTGGTGAAGAACGAGCGGCGGCAGCGCTACGAGAACGTCCCGTACGGGGACGCCTGGCTGCGCCTGCTGCCGCTGCTCTATCCGCCCGGCCATCCGTACCACCACGCCACGATCGGCTCGATGGCCGACCTGAACGCCGCCGACCTGGCCACCTTCCAGGCGTTCCACACCACCTACTACGCGCCGAACAACGCGGTGCTCACAGTGGCCGGGGACGCCTCGGCCGACGAGGTCTTCGCGCTGGCCGAGCGCTACTTCGGCAAGCTGGTGCCGCAGTCGGACATCCCGCCGGCCCCGGACGGCACGCAGGTGCCGGCCACCGGTGTGCCGGTCCGGGAGACCGTCACCGCGGACGTGCCGGCGCCGAGGGTCTATCTGACACATCGGACCCACCCGTTCGGCGGGCCCGGCTACGACACGGTTACCGTGCTGGCCACGCTGCTCGGCAGCGGCCGGGGCAGCCGGCTCTACCAGCGGCTCGCCGACGGGGCCCGGCTCGCCCAGCCGGACAGTGTGGGCGCGTTCGGCGTGGACCTGGCGTACGCGCCGGCTCCGATGATCGTCACCGCCACCGCCCGGGACGGGGTGACCGCCGACGAGCTGGAGGCGGGGCTCGTCGAGGTGCTGGACGGGCTGGCCGACGGGGTGACCGGGGCCGAACTCGACCGGGCCAAGGCGCTGCTCACCACTGGCTGGTGGCGGCAGCTCGCCAGCGTGGACGGCCGGGCCGACATCCTCGGCCGGCACGCCACCCAGCTCGGCGATCCGGCCCGGGCGGCCGACCGGCTGCCGGGCTGGCTCTCGGTCACCGCGGAGCAGGTGAGCGGGCTCGCCGCCGAGCTGCTCCGGCCCGAGGACCGGGCGACCCTGACCTACCTGCCGGAGACCCAGGAAGAGGCGTCTTGATGACCGAGCCCGGCCCCATCCTGAGCACGGAACGGCCGCCGACCGGGGCCGCCCGGCCGTACACCTTTCCCCGGGTGGTCCGGAAGGCGGTGGCCGGTGGCAAGGTCGTCGCCGCCCACCTGCCGGGGCACCACCTCGCCGTCGCGGTGCTGATGCTCGACGGCGGCGCCGGGCGTGAGCCGCTCGGCCGGGAGGGGCTTTCCGGGGTACTCGCGAAGGCGCTGGAGGAGGGGACGACCCGGCGCGACTCCACGGCGTACGCGCTGGCGCTGGAGGGGCTCGGCACCGAGCTGACCATCGCCACCGACTGGGACGCGTTCCAGGTCAGCGTGCAGGTCCCGGTGGAGCGGCTACCGGCCGCGGTGGAGCTGCTGGCCGAGGCCGTCCGGACCCCACGCCTCGACCCGGCGGACATCACCCGGGTACGCGACGACGAGGTCACCGCGCTGCGGATGTACTGGGCGAACCCGGGGCCCCGGGCCGATGCCGCGCTCCGGGCCGACCTGTTCGGGGCCGACCAGCGGCCCGGCCGCCCGATGGACGGCGATCCCGACTCGGTGGCCGCCGTCACCGTCGACGACGTCACGTCGTTCCACGCCGCCTGGCTGACCCGGTTCGGCACCCTGCTGGTCGTCGGCGACCTGGACCGGATCGACCTCGACGAACTCGGCACCACCGCGTTCGCCGGTGCGGACGGCGCGGCGGAGCCGGCCGGTCCGCCGCTCGGCGTGCGGACCCGGGACGAGCGACGGATCATCCTGGTCGACCGGCCCGGCTCGGTCCAGTCCACGCTGCGGCTCGGGCACCCCGCACCGCACCGGGCGCACCCCGACTACGTGCCGATGGCGCTGGCCGCCACGGTGCTCGGCGGTGCCTTCACCTCCCGACTCAACCACCTGATCCGGGAGGTACGCGGCTACACGTACGGGATCAGGGCCGAGTTCGGCCACTCGCGGCGGTTCGGGCGGTTCGTGGTCAGCTCCGGGGTGCAGACCGCGGTGACCGCGCCGGCCCTGGTGGACGCGGTGGGCGAGATCACCCGTACCCGGGACGCCGGGGTGACCGAGCCGGAGTTGGCGGTCGCCCGGGCCTGGCGGGCCGGGCAGCTCTCGGTGGAGTTGCAGACGCCCCGGGCCATCGCCAGCGCGCTCGCCACGCTGGTCGTGCACGACCTGCCGGACGACTACCACGCGACCCTGCGCGAGCAGTTGCTGTCGACCGCCGAGCCGGCGGTGTCGGCGGCGGCAGCGACGCACCTGCACCCGCAGGGGCTGACCCTGGTGATCGAGGGCGACGCGGCGGTGATCCGGGACGAGTTGGTCGCCAGCGGGCTCGGCGAGGTGGTCGACGCCGCCGGCTGACGGCCCCCGCGCCGGGCCGGGTGTGCCGGGCGGCTGCTCCGTGGAGCCCCCGGCAGGCCGGCGGTGGTCACAGGTCCAGGCATCGCCATCTGCGCCGGGCATCGCCATCTGCGCCGGGCTGGCCGGGCTGCGCCGGGGTCGGGGCGGCCCCGGCCGGTCGGACCGCCGGGAGCTGACCGGATGGTGGGCGGTGTGGTAATCGGCTTGCCGGGCCGGCCGAGCGGCTGGGTAGCCTCGCGGTATGAGGATCGGCATTGTGGGGGCCACCGGGCAGGTCGGTGGCGTGATGCGGCGGATACTCGCCGAGCGCCAGTTTCCGGTGGACGAGCTGCGGCTCTTCGCCTCGGCCCGGTCGGCGGGGCGCACCCTGCCGTGGCGGGACGGTGAGGTCACCGTCGAGGACGCGGAGACCGCCGACTACACCGGGCTGGACATCGCGCTCTTCTCGGCCGGAAAGGGCACGAGCAAGGCGCTCGGCCCCCGGGTCGCCGAGGCCGGCGCGGTGGTGATCGACAACTCGTCGGCCTGGCGGATGGATCCCGAGGTGCCCCTGGTGGTCGCCGAGGTCAACCCGCACGCCGCCGCCGTACGCCCTCGGGGCATCATCGCCAACCCCAACTGCACCACCATGGCGGCCATGCCGGTGCTGCGCCCGCTGCACGCCGAGGCCGGACTGCTCAGCCTGGTGGTGGCGACCTACCAGGCGGTCTCCGGCTCCGGACTGGCCGGGGTCGCCGAGCTGGACGAGCAGGTCCGCAAGGTCGCCGACGGCGCCGCCGCGCTCACCCACGACGGCCGGGCCGTCGAGTTCCCGGCCCCCCGGCAGTACGCCCAGCCGATCGCCTTCAACGTGCTGCCGCTGGCCGGCGCGATCGTCGACGACGGGTCGGCGGAGACCGACGAGGAGCAGAAGCTCCGCAACGAGAGCCGCAAGATCCTGGAGATTCCCGAGCTGAAGGTCTCCGGCACCTGCGTCCGGGTACCGGTCTTCACCGGGCACTCGTTGCAGGTCAACGCCAGGTTCGCCCGGCCGCTGAGCCCGGAGCGGGCCCGCGAGCTGCTGGCCGGGGCGCCCGGGGTGGCGCTGGCGGACGTACCGACCCCGCTGCTGGCGGCGGGACAGGACCCGACGTACGTCGGCCGGTTCCGGGTCGACGAGACCGTCGAGTACGGGCTGGCGTTCTTCTGCTCCAACGACAACCTGCGCAAGGGCGCGGCGCTGAACGCCGTACAGATCGCCGAACTGGTGGCCGGCGAGTCGCGGTGACTCCGGTGCCCGCCCCGCCGGAGTGGCGCTGGGCGGGTCTGTGGGTAGGGTGGGAGTGATCTTGCTCGGGAGGTGGGCGTGATGGACGGTCCGACGGAACAGGCGCTGCTCGGCATCATCCGGGACGGGTCGCTCGGCGTGCTGGCGACGATCAAGCGGAACGGCCGGCCACAACTGTCCAACGTGAGCTACACCTTCGACCCGGAACGCCGGCTGATCCGGGTCTCCATCACCGACGACCGGGCGAAGACCGCCAACCTGCGGCGCGACCCACGGGCGAGCTTCCAGGTGAGCACCCCGGACGGCTGGGCGTACGCGGTCGCCGAGGGCACCGCCGAGCTGACCCCGGTGGCGGCCGAGCTGACCGACCCGACGGTCGAGGAACTGATCGACGTGTACCGGGCGGTCCAGGGCGAGCACCCGGACTGGGACGACTACCGCCGGGCGATGGTCGCGGACCGCCGACTGGTGCTGCGGCTCCCGGTCGAGCGCGTGTACGGCGCACCGCCGCGCGGCTGAGCCGGGTCTGTCCGGCACCGGCACCCGGCCCGGGTCGCCGGGGGCGGCATCGTCGCCGATCACACGCCGAGGCTCGGGCCCGGCACGTCGAGGGGGAGTTTCGATGAGGATCTGCGTCACCGGAGCCAGTGGCAAGGCCGGTCGGGCCGCCGTGGCGCACCTGCTGGCGTACGGCCACGAGGTGGTCGCCACCGACGTCGAGCCGGCGCCGGTCGACCTCGGGGTGCCACTGCTCCGGGCCGACCTGACCGACTACGGGCAGGCGGTCGAGGTGCTGCACGGCACCGAGGCGGTGGTGCACCTGGCGAACATCCCCGCCCCCGGGCTGCGGACTCCGGCGCTGACGCTGAGCGCCAACAGCACGATGAACTCCAACGTCTTCCTCGGCGCGGCGCAGCTCGGCCTCGCCCGGGTGGTCTGGGCGTCCAGCGAGACCACGCTCGGGCTGCCGTTCGACACCCCGCCCCGGTACGCGCCCGTGGACGAGGCGCACTTTCCGGTGCCGACCACGACGTACGCGCTGTCCAAGGTGGTCAGCGAGAGCCTCGCCGAGCACATCGCAGGCTGGTCCGGCATCCCGTTCGTCGGGCTGCGGCTCTCCAACATCTTCCTGCCCGAGGACTACCAGCGGGTGCCGTCGTTCTGGGCCGACCCGCACAGCCGGAAGTGGAACCTCTGGGGCTACATCGACGTACGTGACGTGGCCGAGGCGTGCCGGCTCGGGCTCGAAGCGCCGGTCAGTGGAGCCCGGAACGTGATCATCGCGGCGGCCGACACCATCATGGACCGGCCCTCGGTCGACCTGCTCGCCGAGGTCTTCCCGGGGGTGCCGCTGCGCCGGGAGGTCGGCGAGTTCGAGACCCTGCTCGCCATCGACGGGGCCCGGGACCTGCTCGGCTTCGCGCCGCAGCACTCCTGGCGCGACCACGTCGACGCCGACCGCGCCTGAGCGCCGCTGACCGCCTCGGCCCGACCCACGGCCTGCGAGCGGTCAGCGCCTGCGCCGCGGTGGTCCGTGCTCGTGTACCACCAAGAACCCCACGCGGTGGTCGAGTACGTGCTGGTGAACCGGTCGATCATCACGTCCTCCCTTCCTCTCGGCCGAGAATCGCACACCTGCGCACTTCATAGAACGAACTGGCGCCGGATTGTGGACAACTGCGGTACCTGTGGACAACGCCCTGATCATGCGCTTCGGTGCTACCTGCCGGAGCGGTGGTGGCGGTGCGCCGGCGGGTCCGACTGGGTCGGCGGGTGCCGAGCGAACCTGTCCGGGCCCGACTCTGAACGATCGACCGCAGGTCGGGGAAGGCGGGCGTTACGTCGAGGTCTGCCCGGGTAGACCGGGTCGGCTGACATTGAGAGGGGAGCAGGATGACGACCGTCGGAGAGTTCATGACGACCCGCTTGGTGACCATGGACGGCGGCGACACGCTCACCGCTGCCGCCCAGGAGATGCGGGACAGCGCCATCGGCGACGTGATCGTGACCAACGGGGACGACGTGATAGGTATCGTCACCGACCGCGACATCACGGTACGCGGGGTGGCCGAACAGTTGAACCCGTCGAGTGCCACGCTGAGCGAGATCCTCACCCAGGACGTCATCACCGTGACGCAGTACGACGACGCGGTCGCCGCCGCCGACCTGATGCGGACGTACGGGGTACGGCGGTTGCCGGTGGTCGAGGAGGGCCGACTGATCGGGTTGGTCTCCCTCGGCGACCTCGCGGTCGAGCGGGAGCCGCAGTCCGTGCTCGCCGACATCAGCGCCGATGAACCGAACAACTGAGACTGGCCCGACGGGCCCGGGCGACAACGGCGTCCCCGAGCCCGTCGGGCTACTCCGCGCCGTCGAACCGTACCCGGATGTCGTCGGCGTCCCGGGCGGCGGCCAGCACTCCCGCCTCGGCCTCGACCTCGGCGCGTAGGTGATCCGCGGGCACCTGATGGTGAGGGACGGACCCGGAGGGCGGCGACGGGCGCGGCCGGGCCGGAGGGTGTCGGACGAGCAGGCGAGGGAGGCACGGCGATGGATCCGACCACGGAGTTCTTCGAAGCGCTCAACCACCGGGCCCCGGACCCGCTGCTGGGCAAGATCCGGGGGACGGTCCGCTTCGAACTCGAGTCGGGTACGGACATCGACACCTGGCTGCTGGTGTTCAGTGCTGGCAGCGTGAGCGCCACCCAGACGGACCGGGCGGCGGACTGCACCGTCCGGACCGACCGCGAGTACTTCAACCGGATCGCCGCCGGCGAGGCGAACCCGTTCGCGGCACTGCTGCGCAACCGGCTCACGGTGGAGGGGAAGCTGTTTCTGTTCAGCTACCTGAACCGCCTGGTGCCGGGGACGCCCGGCGCGCACGAACCTCGGGACTGGGTACGGGGGAGGGGGCAGCGGTGACGAAACCACTGGTCAGCATCCTCGACGGAAACACCTTCGTGGTCAGCGACAACCGGGGCGACATCGACCCGTCGCCGACCTTTCCGACCGGGCTCTTCTCGTTCGACACCCGGTTCCTGTCGAAGTGGGAACTGACGGTCGACGGAAACCGGCTGAACGTGCTCTCCGTCGACGACCTCCAGTACTTCGAATCCCAGTTCTTCCTGGTCCCCGGCGAGCCGACGCACTACGTGGACGCCAAGCTGTCGATCATCCGGCACCGGACGGTCGGCGGCAGCTTCGTCGAGGAACTGACCGTGCTCAACCACGAGGACCAGCCGGTCGAGGTGACGGTCCGGTTGAACGTGGAGAGCGACTTCGCCGACCTGTTCGAGATCAAGGACGTGCGGGAGAAGGTCGGCGGCACCACGGTGGTGGTGGAGGAGGACCGGCTGCGGCTCTACTACCAGCGGGAGACCTTCCGGCGCGAGGCGATCGTCACCTCGACCGCGCCCGCCGAGTTCGACCGGCACGGGGTGACCTTCGCGCTGCGGATCGGGGCGCACCAGCAGTGGCAGACCCGGCTCCGGGTGGAGACCCTGGTGGAGGGGGCCGGTGGTCGGGACATCCGGCTCAGCATCCAGCGGCACCAGAGCCGTTCCCCGGAGGAACTGCGCGAGGACCTGGACGCCTGGCTGGCCCGCGCGCCGAAGCTCAGCAGCGACAGCGAGCCGCTGACCGAGACGTACCAGCGGAGTCTGATCGACCTGGCCGCGCTGCGGTACGCACCACTGACCGCCGGTCCGCCGTTGCCGGCCGCCGGCCTGCCCTGGTTCATGACGATGTTCGGCCGGGACAGCCTGATCACCTGCCTCCAGTCCCTGCCGTTCACCCCGGAACTCGCCGGGCCGACGCTGCGCTTTCTGGCGCTGGCCCAGGGGGTCACCCTGGACGACTTCCGGGAACGCGAGCCCGGGAAGATCCTGCACGAGGTCCGGTACGGCGAGTCGACGGCGTTCGAGGAGCAGCCGCACTCGCCCTACTACGGCTCCGCCGACTCCACCCCGCTCTTCGTGATCCTGCTGGACGAGTACGAGCGGTGGACCGGGGACACCGAGCTGGTGAAGGCGCTGGAGCACGAGGCCCGGGCCGCGCTGAACTGGATCGACCGGTACGGCGACCTGATGGGCAACGGCTACGTCTGGTTCGAGCGGCGGAACCTGCGCAACGGCCTGGAGAACCAGTGCTGGAAGGACTCCTGGGACGGCATCTCGTACTCCGACGGCCGGCTGCCGGCGTTTCCCCGGGCCACCTGCGAGCTACAGGGCTACGCCTACGACGCCAAGATGCGCGGCGCCCGGCTCGCCCGGCTCTTCTGGCAGGACCCGGTCTACGCCGAGCGGTTGGAGCGGGAGGCGGCGGAGCTGAAGCGGCGGTTCAACCGGGATTTCTGGGTGGAGGACGGGGAATACTACGCGCTGGCCCTGGACACCGAGGGCGGCCAGGTGGACGCGCTGTCCTCGAACATCGGGCACCTGTTGTGGAGCGGGATCGTCGACGACGACCGGGCCGGGAAGGTGGCCGAGCACCTGCTCGGGCCCCGGCTCTTCTCCGGCTGGGGGGTGCGGACCCTGGCCGAGGGGGAGGGCCGGTACAACCCGATCGGCTACCACGTCGGCACGGTCTGGCCGTTCGACAACTCGCTGATCGCCTGGGGCCTGCGCCGGTACGGCTTCCGGCACGAGGCGGGCCAGATCGCCGAGGCGATGATCGCCGCGGGGCGGTACTTCGGCGGCCGGCTCCCGGAGGCGTTCGCCGGTTACGACCGGGCACTGACGAAGTATCCGGTGCAGTACCCGACGGCCTGTAGCCCGCAGGCCTGGTCGACCGGTACGCCGATGCTGCTGATCCGGACCCTGCTGGGCCTGGATCCGCACGGCGAGCACCTGGTGGTCGACCCGGCCCTGCCGGTGGGGATGGGCCGGATGGAACTGCTGGACATCCCGGGCCGATGGGGCCTGATCGACGCGTTCGGCCGGGGCCGGGCGGAGCACAGCCGGACGCCGCCGGGCCTGATGGAGTGACGGTTCGTCGGCCCGGTCGAGGTCGAAGACCGCGACGGCTCGGGCAGAACGTCGGTTACGGGTACCCGCAGGCAGCACCAGTGGGTGTGCGGGACGCCGGACGAGTCGGGAAGGGAGGCGTCACCCGATGGCGGATCCGACCGCCGAGTTCTTCAGCCGGATCGAGGAGCACGGGCCGGACCTGCTGCCGGCCAAGGCCAGGGGAAGGCTGCGGTTCGACCTCGACCGGGACGGCGAGGTCGAACACTGGTTCGTCGCGGTCAACCAGGGCAACGTGCTGGTGTCGCGTGAGAAGCGGGAGGCGGACTGCGTGGTCGCCACCGAGAAGGAGTTGTTCGACAAGCTCGCCACCGGTGAGGCGCAGGTGCTCGCCGCGTACAACCGGAACGATCTGACCGTGCGCGGCAACCTGCCGCTGCTGCTGGTCTTCCGCCGCGCCTTTCCCTCGCCGCCGGGCACCCGGGACCCCCGGGAGCGGATCCGGGAGCGGTTCGCCGGCCGCCGGGTCGCCGGGGAACGGGAGCGTCGGCCGTGAATGACCTGGTCAGCATCCTGGACGGCAACACGTTCATGCTCAGCGACTCCACCGGCGACGTCGAGCCGTCGCCGAACTATCCGTCCGGGCTCTTCGCCTGGGACACCCGCTTCCTCTCCCGGTGGGTGCTCACCATCAACGGCGAGCGGCTGCACGAACTCTCCATCGACGACCTCCAGTACTTCGAGTGCCGGTTCTTCCTGGTGCCGGGCGAGCCGACCCACTACGTCGACGCGAAGACCTCGGTGATCCGGCAGCGGTCGCTCGCCGGGGCGTTCGAGGAAGAGTTGACCGTGCTCAACCACCGGGACGAGCCGGTGGTGCTGACCCTGCGGATGGAGATCGACTCCGATTTCGCGGACGTGTTCGACGCCCGGGAATCCCGGTCGCTGCCGGGGCGGACGGCGAAGCTCGTCGAACCGGGCCGGTTGCGGCTGTGCCACGAGCGGCACCGGCACGTCGCCGAGACGATCGTGACCAGCAGCGAGCCGGCCGAGATCGACGCCGACGGCCTCACCTTCCGGATCGAACTCGGCGCGCACGGGAGGTGGTCCACGACCCTCCGGGCGATCGGCACGATCCAGGGTGCGGGCGGCCGGGACGTCCGGGAGAACCTGCGCGGCTACCAGGAGGCCTGGCCGGAGAAACGGCGCGAGCTGCGCGAATGGCTGGACCAGGCCCCGAAGCTCACCTGTGACTCCGAGACGCTGGACGACGCGTACCAGCGGAGCCTGGTCGACCTCGCCGCCTTGCAGTACATCGGGCTGACCAGCCAGGTGAAGCTGATGGCGACCGGGCTGCCCTGGTATATGACCCTGTTCGGCCGGCACAGCCTGGTCACCGGCTTCCAGACCCTGCCGTTCATACCGCAGATCGCCCGCAGCGCGCTGTGGGTGCTCGCCCTGCTCCAGGGTGGCCGGGTCGACGACTTCCGGGACGAGGAGCCGGGCAAGATCATGCACGAGATCCGGTACGGCGAGCCGGGCGGCTTCGGGGACAGCCCGTACACCACGTACTACGGCGCGGCGGACTGCACGCCGCTCTTCGTGGTGCTGCTCGATGAGTACGAGCGGTGGACCGGGGACGCCGAGACGGTGCGGCTGCTGGAGTACGAGGCCCGGTCGGCGCTCGCCTGGATCGACACGTACGGCAATCTGATGGACGACGGCTACGTCTGGTACGAGCGCCGCAGTCCCAGCGGGTTGGAGAACCAGGGCTGGAAGGACTCCTGGAACTCCGTCACGTACGCCGACGGTCGGCTGCCGGGCAACCCCCGGGCCACCTGCGAACTACAGGGCTACGCGTACGACGCGAAGGTCCGGGGCGCGCGGCTGGCCCGTACCTTCTGGAACGACCCGGCGTACGCGGACCGGCTGGAGCAGGAGGCGGCCGACCTGCGCGACCGGTTCAACCGGGACTTCTGGATCGCCGACCAGGGCTACTACGCGCTCGCGCTCGACGCCGAGGGCGGCCAGGTCGACGCCCTCGCCTCGAACATGGGCCACCTGCTCTGGAGCGGGATCGTGGACGACTCCCGTGCGGAGCAGGTGGCCGAGGTGCTGCTCGACCGGCATCTCTTCTCCGGCTGGGGAATCCGGACGCTCGCCCGTGACCAGGCATTTTACAACCCAGTCGGCTACCACACCGGCGCGATCTGGCCGTCGGACAACTCGCTCATCGCGCTGGGACTGCGCCGGTACGGCTTCGCCGAGCAGGCGGCCCGGCTGGCGGTGGCGATGGTCGAGGCGTCCGGGTATTTCGGCGGCCGGATGCCGGAGGCGTTCGCCGGTTACGACCGACGGCGTACCAAGTATCCGGTGCAGTACCCCCGGGCGTGCAGTCCACACTGCTCGTCGGCGGGGACCACGCTGGTGCTGCTCCGTACCCTGCTCGGCCTGCGCCCGCACCAGGACCACCTGACGATCGACCCGGCGATTCCGGAGCGGCTCGGCCGGATCGAGTTGGTCGGCATTCCGGGGCGGTGGGGCCGGACCGACGCGTTCGGCCGGGGCCGGGTGCACCTGGAACCCGAGTGACGTGTCGCGGTGCGCGGCACGGTTCGAATGGAAATCCGGGTGGTGGACGGCGATCCGCCGTGATAGCGATATGCGATGGCGGATCCTGACACGGTCGAGGGGGCCGCGCTGGCCCGGGTGCTGCGCCAGGCCGGCGGCGCCGAAATCCTGAACACCCTGGGCGTACGGCTGTCCGGTTCGGATCTGGTCACGCTGCTGCTGGCCGCGTTCCGGACCCGGGCGGGCTTCCTGAGCCCGGCCGACGTACTGCGCCGGTACACGGAGAACCGTTTCGTCGCACCGGCCCAGGCCGGGTTCCGCCGGCTGCGCCGGGCCGAGGACCTGCTGCTCTCCGCCGTACCGGAGCGGTACGAACTGCTTACCCTCGCCCCGGTCGCACCGCTGGGCACCCACTCCGTGGTCGCCGGGGTGAACCAGAACAACGTGCTCGCCACGGTCCGGGGCAGTGAGGTGGCGGCCGATCCGACCAACGGGCTGGCGCTGGAGGCGGCGGTCCGGCGCCGGGAACTGCTCGCCCGGAACGGCCGGTCGGCCCCGCCGGTGCGACTGGCGACCCTGCAACGGGTGATCCGGGCCCAGCGGTTCGCCGGGGCGGGCCGGTTCGCCCACTTCAGCCTCCTCGCCCTGGTCACCGCCGGCCGGGACACCGGGAGTCTGGCGTTTGAGCGGCGCAGTTGTGGCGAGCAGTTGCGGATCCTCTGCGCGGCGCTGGAGTCGGCCGGGGTGCCGACGATCGAGGTCGCCCTGACCGTGCTGGACCCGGCGGCGGTACCGATCGCCGAGGCGGCCCGGGCCGCCCTGGCCGACCACCCGAAGATCCTGGTACGCGACGACCCGGACCGCTCCCGCGGCCGGGGCTACTACACCGGATGGTGCTTCAAGATCAGCGCGGTACTAGACGGCGAGCGGGTCGAACTCGGCGACGGCGGCTTCGTCGACTGGACCCGCCGGTTGCTCGGCAACCGCAAGGAGCGGCTGCTGACCAGCGCGATCAGTGTCGACCGGCTGGCCCTGTTCCTCGACCCGCCCGCCCCGCCACCGGAGGAGTGAGCGGGCGGCGTTGTCCGGCGTCGGGCCGCCGGCCGGGAGGTGCTGCCCGGGCGTTTGCCGCTCACGCGCTCGTCGTCGGGCGATGTGTCGTTCCCATCGCGCCCATGGCCCGATCACGGGTTTACACCCGCTCGGCGTGCCGGGCTCGGTGCTGCTGGGCCGGAGTCAGGCCGCCGGCCCGGCCGTGGGCCAGGTGCGCCCGGGTCGGCCCGTTCCACCCGTCATACCGGCCCGCATTGCGGGAGACGGGGAGATCGATCCACGGACGCTGCGGCTGCTCCGGCGGCGAGGGCGGGGGTGGTGGCGGCGGGGGTGGCGCGTCCTCGTGCCCGGCCCGTGCCTGCCGCGCGATCCTGGCGTCAACCGTGGCGACCCGAACCGCCCGCCGGAACTCGGCGCCCGTCCGGGACGCACTCTCGGCGTCGGCACCCGCCGATCGTGTGCTTCTACTACCCCGCTGGGGGTAGTAGAAGCACACGCCGGGATCCGAGTCGGGGCAGATCCACCGGTGTCCACACCAGCAATACCGCCAGAGGCGCCACCAAACTCGGCGATGGCCGAGTCTGGTCCCTCGTGCCTGTCTCATTCTTTTGCCCTCCCGTTCCGGTAAACAACAGGGAAAGGGGGCGGTGCTCGTGTCCCGTACGAGCGACCGCCCCCGTTGACGGAAAGATGACCCACCATCGGGGCGGATCTTGCGGCCACGCCCCCGGCATGTTGAAGCGGGCCGCTGTAATGGCTTTCCGTCTGCCCTCCACCCTGGACCGTGAGGTTGCGATATCGGAAGATGAACCCGATGGCCGCCCAATGATGGTGACAACACCTGCCGACCACCCGAGGTGATAATCGTGAATGACCAACCGGCATCGCTTCCGGCCCGCATCCGAGAGCTGCGCACCCAGCGCAAACTGTCTCAAGATCGGCTGGCCGCCGCGATCGGCGTGTCAAAGTCCTCGGTGCAGAACTTCGAGTCGGGGAAGCTGATACCGCAGGAAGGCACGGCGCAACGCCTTGACGAGGTGTTCGGCACCGGCAGCGAAATTCAAGGGCTGGCAAAGACGGCACACGAAGACCTGCGCCCGTGGCTACGCCCATGGGTTGAGCACGAGCGCCGCGCGCTGTTGCTGCGGTCCTGGGCACCGCTATTGATCCCGTCCCCGCTACAGCGTGAGCCGTACATGCGAGAGATGTTCGCGGGAGTTCCGGCGAACGTGGGGAGAGTGGAGGATCTTGTCGCGGACCGGGCAGCCCGGCAGGCAGCCGTTCTGGACCGCGACCCGCCGGCGACGATTTCCTGCATCATCGCGGAATTCGCGCTTCGGCGAGGTCCGCACGAGGTCATGAAAGATCAGCTCGGATACCTCGCCGACATTGGACACAAGCCATCCGTGACGGTGCGTGTGCTGCCGGATGCCGCCGGAGGGTTGCACGCTGGTCTAGGCGGTCCGATCTCGCTGGCAACCCTGAGAGACGGCAAGCGGATCTCATACCTTGACGATCAGTTGCAGGGCAAGGTAGCGACCTCAGCGGGGGACGTGGGCGAGCTAGAGCTATCCTGGGAGTCGATCAACGGCTTGGCGATGGCGGCCGACCTGAGCAGAGACCTGATTCTGGAGGTGCTGAATGAACACAAGTGACGCCCCGGCCTGGCGGAAGTCCGTGCGTTCCGGCGGCCATTCAAACTGTGTCGAGGTTGCCGACAACCTTCCCGGCCGAGTGCTGGTCCGGGACACCAAGGACCGGGACGGCGGAACGCTGACCTTCGGCCCGGCCGCCTGGCGGGCGTTCGTCAGCCTGACGAAGACGCACGCCTGACACAGGTACCGACGAACCAGCCACCGGGGCCAGCCACAGCCGGCCCCGGAACGACGCAAAGCCCTCGGCCCGGGGTAGGTAGATCCGGGTCCGGGGGCTTCGTCATCTCGGAGGTCGCCGCCAAGAGGGCGGCCCGGCCTCTGACCCGGCAACCGACACCGCTTCGGCATCCGACCCGCACCGGCCCACCCCGAAGAGCCGTCAGACCGGGCGGCCCGACTGGGCCTGGCCGCCTCGTAGCGCCCACGATGTGGAACAACCCTCAAGATTCTCGGCGACTTAGGGTTCGTGGCGGACCATAACTCTCCAAGAATCTTGAGACTTGGTGTGTTGCCGGCGCCTTGGTGGTCCGGGGGTGGCGTCGGATCCACCGCCGGTTTCTGAACGTGTTGGGGCCTGCCGCGAGGGGGCAGTTCGGCTGCCCGATTCGGCAACCGATACCGCTCCGGCGCCCGACCCGCACCGGCCCACCCCGAAGAGCCGTCAGAGCGGGTTGACGGTGGTGAGTCGCTGGGTGGCGCGGGAGAGTGCTACGTAGAGGGTGCGTACCCCGGCGGCTGAGTCCGCCCGGATCTCGGTCGGGCCGACCAGCACGACGCCGTCGTACTCCAGGCCCTTGGCCTGCATGGTGTCGACCACCTGGAGGCGCGGGTCGGGGGCCGACTCCAGCCAGCCGGCGACCTCGGCCCGCCGGGTGACCGCGCTGATCACCCCGACCGTCCCCTCGACCTCGGCGAGCAGCTTCGCCGCCGCCTCCCGGACCGCGTCCGACAGCTCGGCGGCCGGCACCACCAGCTCGACCGGGAGTACCCCGGTGGCCCGGACCGCGACCGGCAGCGGCAGGTCGGGGGAGACCTCGCGGATCACCCGGGCCGCCGCCGCGAAGATCTCCGCCGAGTTGCGGTAGTTGGTGGTGAGGGTGAACTCGTGCCGGGGACGTCGACCGAGCGCCTTGTCCTGGGCCCGGTCCAGCTCCGCCGGGTCGCCGGTCCAGGCGGTCTGGGCCGGGTCGCCGACCACGGTCCAGGAGGCGAGCCGCCCCCGCCGGCCCAGCATCCGCCACTGCATCGGGGAGACGTCCTGGGACTCGTCGACCACCACGTGGGCGTACTCGCGGTAGTCGGTCGGCCGCTCGGCGGCGGCGTCCCGGCCGGTGCGGGCCGAGCGCTGCCGGTCCGCGTACGTGGTCACCTCGCGGACCCCGCCGGCCAACTGGTACGGGTCACGCCGCCGCTTCGCCGGTCGGGGCGGCCGGCCCAGCAGGTGGTCGAGTTCGTCGAGCAGTGCCACGTCGGCGACGCTCGGCCCCGCACCGCCCAGCGTCCGGTACGCCTCGGCGAGCAGCCGGATCTCGGCCCGGGACAGGATCCCGGTGGCGTACCGGCGCAGCCGCTCCGGATCGGCCAGCCAGGGCAGTACGTGCCGGGGGTGCAGCCGGGGCCACCAGGCGCGCAGGAAGTCCCGGAACTCGGGGCGCTCGGCGATGTCGTCCTCGAAGGTCCGCTGGTCGGGCAGCCGGCCCACCCGTAGCTCCTGGGCCTGTGCCCAGAGCGCGGCGAAGATGCCGTCGAAGCCGGCCCGGCGTACCTCGTTGCGGCGGGCACCCGGCGGCAGCGCCCGGGTCCGGATCCGCTCCAGTTCGGCGCCGGAGAGCCGGAGCAGTTCGCCCCGGTAGAACAGCCGCAGTTCGGTGGGGGCGTCCGGGACCTGGTCCCGGACCGCCCGCTCCAGTACCCGGCGCATTCGCAGCGAGCCCTTGACGGCGGCCACGGCTGGCGGGTCGGTGCGGGTCGCCTCGATTCCCTCGAAGAGCGAGCCGAGCGAGTGCAGGGTGGCGGCGTTCTCACCGAGTGAGGGGAGCACCGAGGCGATGTAGTCGACGAAGACGGCGGACGGGCCCACCACCAGTACCCCGCCGCCGGCGAACCGGTTGCGGTCGGAATAGAGCAGGTAGGCGGCCCGGTGCAGGGCCACCGCCGTCTTGCCGGTGCCCGGACCGCCGGAGACCACGGTCACCCCGCCGGCGGGGGAGCGGATCGCCTCGTCCTGTTCCCGCTGGATGGTGGCGACGATGTCGCGCATCTCCCGGCCGGTGGTCCGGGACAGGGCGGCGAGCATGGCGCCGTCGCCGACCACCCGCATCCCGTTCGGCGCCGCCGCCGGGTCGAGCAGGTCGTCCGAGATCCTGGTCACTCGCTCGCCGCTGGAGCTGATCACCCGTCGGCGTACGACGCCCTGCGGCTCCGCCGCGGTGGCCTGGTAGAACGCGGCGGCGGCCGGTGCCCGCCAGTCGATCACCAGCGGCTCGGCGTGCTCGCCGCGTACGCCGAGCCGGCCCACGTGCAGCACCTGCCCGGTACGCAGGTCCAGCCGGCCGAAGACCAGTCCCTCGTGTTCGGCGTCCAGGGTGTGCCGGCGCCGGGCGGCGTGGAAGACCATCGCGTCCCGTTCCACCAGCGCGCCGAAGTTGCCGACCCGGGCCAGTTGGTAGCCCTCCCGCTCGGCCAGCACGGCGGAGTGCCGCAACTGCGCCAGCCGGGCGTAGACCCGGTCCAGGTGGCGCTGTTCGGCCTCGATCTCCTGCCGCAGAGTGGTGTGGTCGGTCAACGCGTCTGCTCCCGGAGGTCGATCTGCGGCGACGCCCCCGTCTGGCACCCGAGGTCCGGACGGCCGCGCGCCGAATTTCCAGGAAGCGAGGGTACGCCGTGCCCGCCCGCCCCGACCCGGCCACGCCTGTGCGGCGGCGGGTCGATCCGGCTCAGGGGCATGGTGCGCCGCGCCGGGCGCCGACCCCTCTGGGCTGCTCGAGGTGGGTCCCGGCCCGCCTCGCCCGGCCGGTGGCCGTCGCCGTGGCCGCCGCCTTCCGGGTGATCTTCGCCTTCCGGGTGATCTTCGTCGCCGGGCCGGGGCGGTCTCCCGTCCGTCGGAGCGGTCCGACCCGGTCGACGACCGAGTGCAGGGCGGCGGTGACCTCCTCGGGGCGCTCCAGCATCAGCAATGTGGCCGGCGCCGGGGCAGACGGTCAGCTCGGCCGAGGGGAGCGCCGCGCTGATCGACAGGGTGCAGGGCGGTGGGGTGAGCCGGTCGCGGTCGCCGACCAGGGCCGCCACCGGCAGGTCGCCGAGGGTGGCGAGCGTCTCCAGCCGCCGCTGGGCCCCGATGGAGGGCCGGAACCCGCCGATCGAGACGAGCCCGGCCCGGGCCACCGCCGAGGTGGTGAGCCGGATGTCGGCCGGCTCGCAGGCGTCGCCGAAGAGAAGCCAGCGCAGGGTCGGGCGGAGCGCGTACAGCAGGGGTGGCGGGGTACGCCAGCCGCCGCACCGGGCCAGCAGTCCGGCACAGGTGGTCTCGGCGATCCGGATCAGCCGGGCCAGCGGGGCCGGTACGCCGTACCCGGTGTGCGTGTGGCCCTCGGCGGTGGTGGCCACCAGGACGACTCCGGCGACCCGGCGGGCGAAGTCGGCGGGGTGCCGGTGGGCGTACTCCAGCACCGTCATCCCGCCCATCGAGTGCCCGACCAGCACCACCGGCCCGGTCGGCGCCACCTGGGCGAGTACCTCGGCCAGGTCGTCGCCGAGCTGGGCGAGGGTGGACGAGCGCAGCGTGGTCGGGCCGGACCGGCCGTGCCCCCGCGCGTCGTAACTGACCACCCGGACGCCGTCGCCGTACGCCTCCCGCAGCGCGCTCACCTGCCGGTGCCAGGTACGCCCGTCCAGGGTCCAGCCGTGCAGCAGCACCACGGTACGCGGGGCGCTGTCCGCACCCGAGACGTCGACGTGCAGCCGCATGCCGTCGGACAGCCCTACGCCGTCGGACAGCCGTACGCCGTCGGACAGCCGTACGCCGTCGGACAGCCGTACGCCGTCGGGCAGGCGTACCGGAACCGGGGCGGGCATGGTCACCTCCGCGTCGAGCCGGGGTAGCCGTACCCACGGATGGTGGGCGCTCCGGCCAGGGTGGCGCCGACGGGTCGGGCCGGCGCGGCGCCGACGTCCACGAACTGCCGGAACGCGTCGCTGGAACGGGGGATACCCGCCCGTCGTCCCGGCGAATCATCGGCTCGGGTGGGCGGGCCGGCGGGGATCGGTGCGGAACGTCCCGCGCAGACGTGAACGCCCCGACGCGAGACGATCCGTCGGGGCGTTACGGGTTGTGGAGCTGAGTGTGCCGGTGGGTGGGCTCAGGCCTCGAAGACGCCGGCCTCGACCAGCCGCTTCTCGGTGGTGTCCCAGCCGTCGGCCGGGTGGGTGGCGGCCAGGTTGTTCAGCTCGGCCCGGATCTTGACGGCGTGGCCGGCACCGGCCAGCGTCCGGATCTCCTCGACGAACGCCTCGGAGTCGGTACGCAGGTGCGAGGTCTTGCCGTTGGTCAGGTTCCGCACGTAGGCGTGCTTGCCGCCGTTGAGCGGGATGAGGTACTTGAACTCACCGAGCACGCTCAGGGCGCCACCCTGGCCTGCCTGGCCGGCACGGACGGATGCGCGCGCGGTCTTGGAGGTGTTGCTCGCCACGGGGGTACTCCTTGAAGACGTACGGGAGGACTGGAAAGTCCGAGGGGACGGCCTTGGCGGCAGACGCCGCCGGGCAAATTTTACACGACACCGGCGATGGCCGGACGGCTACCGCCGCTGACGTGCGGTCCAACTACCGTCACCGGTACGGGTATTCCCCCGGGGCAGTTTCGTGAATCCCTGGCGTACCATCCGTCACAAGCGTCATCATGTGTTCCAGCAATCGCACGGGAGATCAGCCCGCCGAGGTCGAGGTCGTAGGGGAAGACGCACCTCGCTCTCCGGGAGGTCACCGTGCCAACGCGTGGCGTCGTTTACGTCCACTCGACCCCACTCGCCGTGTGCCAGCACGTCGAGTGGGCGATCGCGCGCGTCCTTACCGCGCCGGTCACCCTGCACTGGACGGCCCAGCCGGTCGATCCGAGCGCCCGTCGGGCGGAGTGCGGGTGGTCCGGCCGGCCTGGGACCGGCGCGGAACTGGCGGCTGCCCTGAGACAGTGGCCCATGATCCGTTTCGAGGTCACCGAGGAGCCGAGTCCCGGCGTCGACGGTGAGCGGTTCATGTACGTGCCCGGCCGGGGGCTCTTCCGGGCCACCGCCGGAGCGGCCGGCGACATCCAGCTCGGCGAGGATCGGCTGCGGTCGATCATGGCGTCGGCCCGGGCGCCGGAGGCGCTCGCGCACGCGCTCGACAAGGCGATGGGCACGGCCTGGGACGCCGAACTGGAGCCGTACCGGTACGCCGGGGACGGTGCCCCGGTCACCCTGCTCACCCAGGTCGGTTGAACGGTCGCCGGGTCCGCTGGTCGGCGGCCGTCCGCTCGGCCCGGGGGGCCTTGGTCAAGTTGCCTGGGTGGTGACGGGCTGGTGGGATAGCGGGCGTGTCGACTCCCCTCCGGCGCGCTCTCGTCGTGCTTCCCCTCGTCACCGCCTTGATCGTCTCCGGCTGCGCCGGCTCGCGGGAGCCGGCGCCCCCCGGGGCCGGGTCGCCCTCGGCGACCGGCGCCGCCCCGGCGCCGACCCCGGACCCGGCGGCCCGGGCCGCCCAGCTCGTCGGCACCCTCGCCGACGAGGACCTGGTCGGCCAGGTGCTGATGCCGTACGCCTACGGCAACTCGGCGACGAAGGTGTCGGGCGGCTCGGCGGCCGGCAACCGGAAGCTGGCCGGAGTGGAGACCCCGGCCGAGATGATCGCGAAGTACCGGCTGGGCGGGCTGATCCTGGTCGGCTTCTCCGCCGACGACCCGACCAGCGACACCAACCCGACCACCAACGTCGACAACCCGGCCCAGGTACGCGAGCTGACCGCCGGACTACAGGACGCGGCCGGGAAACTGCCGGCCGGTGCCGCCCCGGCGCTGATCGGCATCGACCAGGAGTTCGGCGTGGTCACCCGGATCTCCGACGGGGTGACCAACCTGCCCAGCCCGATGGCCTTCGGCGCGGCCGGTGACCCGTCGATCACCGAGTCGGCCTGGCGGGCCGCCGGCACCGAACTCGCCGCGCTCGGCGTCAACGTCGACTTCGCGCCCAGCGCCGACGTACTCGACGCGAACAGCAAGGTGATCGGCTCCCGCTCGTACGGGTCGGATCCGAAGGCGGCCGGGGCGCAGGTCGGCGGCGCCGTACGCGGATTGCAGGGCGCGGGCGTCGCGGCCACCCTCAAGCACTTCCCCGGGCACGGGCAGACCGCCGCCGACTCGCACAAGGGGCTGCCGGTGGTGACCGCCGACCGGAAGAAGCTGGAGGCCACCGCCCTGCCACCGTTCTCGGCCGGGATCGCCGCCGGGGCCTGGCTGGTGATGGCCGGGCACCTCGACGTGCGGGCGGTCGACCCGGAGGTGCCGGCCACCTTCTCCCGCAAGCTCCTCACCGACGTGCTCCGCGGGCAGCTCGGCTTCACCGGCGTGCTGGTCACGGACGCGATGGACATGGCGGCGGTGGCGAAGCAGCCGCCCGGGACGACCGCCGTCCGGGCCCTGAACGCCGGCAACGACCTGGTGCTGATGCCGCCGAACGTGACCGAGGCGTACGACGGGGTGCTGGCCGCGCTGCGGGACGGCTCGCTGCCCCGGGCCCGGCTGGTGGAGGCGGTGACCCGGGTGCTGACGCTGAAGTTCCGGCTGGCCGAGCACCCGAGGCCGGAGATGGGCACGCTGAACAGCGCCGGCCACCAGGAGGCCGCCCGCCTGGCGTCGACGTCGGCGATCACCCTGCTGCGCGGTAGCTGCGCCGGGCCGCTGGTGACCGGGCCGGTGACGGTGACCGCGGCGAGCGGCCGGGAGCGGAGTCGGGACCGGCTCAGCCAGGCGCTGAGCGCCGCCGGGGTCAAGGTCGTCCCGTCCGGCGGGGCCGTGGTGCACCTCGTCGGGTACGACGACACCGCCGCCGACCTGCGCGCCGACGCGGCCGTGACGGTGGCGACGGACACCCCGTACCTGCTCGGCCGGGCCAAGTCCAAGGTGCTGCTGGCGACGTACTCGTCGAACTCGGCCTCGTTGACCGCGCTCGCCGAGGTACTGGCCGGAAAGGCCCGGCCGACCGGGCGGTCCCCGGTGCCGGTGGGCGGCCTGCCCCGGACGAGCTGCTCCTGACCGACCGCCGAGCCCGGGCCGTGGTCGATGGTGAGCCCGGGCCGCTGGTGAGATCGGTCACTGGGCTGGCTGGTAGCGTTCGGCTGTCCGGTGATCTGGAGACTGGGGGTGTACGGGCGGTGACGAGCCGGGAGCCGACCCTGTCCGTGGTCGTACCGATCTACAACGAGGAGAGTGTCCTCCCGTTGCTGGTCGAACGGCTGCGGCCGGTGCTCGACGGGCTCGGCGAGCCGTACGAGGTGGTCGCGGTCGACGACGGCAGCAGCGACGCCACCCCGGCGATCCTGGTCGGGATGCGTCGCGGCTGGCCCGAACTGCGGGTCGTCCGGCTGCGCCGGAACAGCGGTCACCAGGCGGCGCTGATCGCCGGCCTGTTCCGGGCCCGGGGCGCCTACGTCGCCAGCATCGACGCCGACCTCCAGGACCCGCCGGAGATACTGGTCGAGATGCTGCGGCTGGCCCGTGCCGAGAGCCTGGACATCGTCTACGGGGTACGCGGCGACCGCTCCACCGACACCTGGTTCAAGCGCTCCACCGCGGGCCTCTACTACCGGCTGGTGCGCCGGCTCGTCGGCAACGCCGTACCGGCCCAGGCGGGTGACTTCCGGCTGCTCAGCCGGGCCACCATCGAGGCACTGCGCGGGCTGCCCGAACGTCGCCCGGTGCTCCGGCTGGTGGTGCCCTGGCTGGGCTTCCCCAGCGGCGAGGTGAGCTACATCCGCGAGGCGCGGGCGGCGGGCAGCACCAAATACTCGCTGTCCCGGATGTTCCGGCTGGCCACCGACAGCATCACCAGCTTCTCCGGGGCGCCACTGCGGGCGGCGACCTGGCTCGGTGCCGGTGGCATGCTGCTCTGCCTGGTCATGGTGGTCTTCGCGGTCGTGATGTACCTCCGCGACTCGACCGTTGCCGGCTGGGCCTCGCTCTACGTCGCGGTGCTCTTCCTCGGCGCCGTCCAGTTGCTCTGCCTCGGGCTGCTCGGCGAGTACATCGCCCGGATCTACGCGGCGGTGCAGGGCCGACCGGCCTACTTCGTCGGCTCCGACACCGCCAACCCGGCCGAGGAGCCGGCCCTGCGGGTCGAGGAGCCGGACCTGGTGGCCGAGGCACTGACAGGTACACCGGCCGACCCGACCGGTACCCCGGCCGACGCCGCCCCGGACGTGCCGGCGAGCCGGGATCACCGCCCCGCCGCACCGGAGGTCCCGGAGAGCCGCAGTCACCGTCCCGCCGCGCCGGACGCGCCGGAGAGCGGCGACCGCACCCCGACGGCGCCGGCCGCCCGGGAGGCCGTCGAACAGCACTCGGCGACGCCGGCCGAACGGGATGCGGCGACGCCGGCCGAACAGCACTCGGCGACGCCGGCCGAACGGGATCCCGGAGACGCGGCCAGCCGTAACGGTGGCGCGCGGGTGGTCCGGTGACCGCTACCGAAGCGGCGGTGGCGGACTCCTCCGCTCCGGCCGCGCCGCCGCGTGCGCCCGCGCTGCTCCGCTGGGCGCCGCTGCTGGCCGGCGCCGGCTACTTCGCCGCGGTGCTGCTGGCCGCCGACACCGACCCCGCCGACATCGTCCGGTACGCCGGCTACCTGCTGCTGGCGCTGATCCTGCCCGGCACCCTGGTCTACCGGGCGCTGCGCCGCCGGCCGCACACCCTGGTCGAGGACGTGGCGATGGGCGCCGCCGTCGGGCTGGTGCTGGAGCTGCCCGCCTGGGCGCTGTACGCCTGGCTCGGCCTCGCCGGCTGGCTCTGGACCTGGCCGGCGGCGATCGTCGGGCTCTTCCTGGCGGTGCCCCGGCTGCGCCGGCACTGGCTGGTCCGGGACTACCGGCCCACCCCGGTCGGCTGGTCGTGGTCGGTGGCCGGCGCGGTGGCGTTCTTCACCACCTATCTCTCCAGCACCTTCCTGGAACGCAACCCGATCCTGCCCACCTCCGAGGAGACCCACCAATACCTCGACCTCGCCTACCAGCTCTCGCTGGCCGGGGAGGCGAAGCACCAGTTCCCGATCCACCTGCCCCAGGTCGCCGCCGAACCGCTCGACTACCACTGGTTCGGCTACGTGCACATGGCCGCGACCAGCCTGATCGGCGGGATCGACCTGCCGGTGGTGGCGCTGCGGCTGACCATCCCGGCGCTGTGCGCGGCGGCGATCGTACTCACCGCCGTGCTGGGCTGGCGGGTCAGCGGGCGCCCGGCGGTCGGGGCGATCGCCGCGGTGCTCTTCTTCGTGGTCGGCGAGACCAACTTCACCGACCCGGTGACGATGCCGTTCGGCACCCAGGCGTCGTTCGTGATCTGGCACGGCATGTCGATGATCTATAGCTGGGTGCTGCTGATCGCGCTGATCGCCGTACTCGCCGACGTGGTGGACCGGCGTCCGGACCGGCCGGTGGCGGCGATCGGCCGGGGCGCGTTTGTACTCGCCCCGCTGCTGATGCTCGCCTCCAGCGGGGCGAAGGCCAGCTCGTTGCCGGTGGTCGGGCTGGCGCTGGCGGTCACCGCGGTCGCGCTGCTGATCGCCACCCGACGGATCCCCTGGGCGGTGGTCGGGGCGGGACTGGCCACCGCCGCCGCGCAACTCTTCGCCACCGCCGTGCTCTACCGGTTCAAGTCGTACGGGTTGGCGGTCGATCCGTGGGCGAGCAGCCTGGAGCCGTACTGGACGCCGCCGCCGGGCGGTTGGCCCAGCGTGCTGGCGGTGCTCGCCGTGTTCGCCGCCTTCGTGGTGAACATGCAGCTCCGGGTGGTGGGCATGCTGCCGCTGCTCTGGCTGCGCCGGGGCCGGCTCGAACCGGTGCAGTGGTTCCTGCTCGGCGGCGCGCTGGCCGGACCGGCGCTCTACCTGCTGCTGCGCCAGCCCGGCGGAGGGAACCAGTACTTCACCCGGGCCGGCTTCGCCTTCGCAGTGGTGATCTCCGCCTGGGGTTATGTGCTGGTCGCCGAGCGGGCCCGGTTGACCCGGCGCTCCGGCACGGTACTCGGGCTCGGCGCGCTCGGCCTGGCCGCCGTGCTGGTCGCGCTCCAGTTCCGGTACGCCGAGCCGGCCACCGGGGAGACCATGTTCGACTGGCTGCGGCCACTGCTCTGGTGGTCGGCCGGTCTCGCCGTGCTGGCGGTGATCGCCGCCGGGATCTGGCTGCCGGCCAGCCTCGGCATCGCCGCGCTGCACAAGCGGGGCGCGATCGCCCTGCTCACCGCCGTCCTGGTGGTCGGGGCACCCGGCCTGCTGATGGACATGCGCAAGTCGGAACGCTCCCCGAACGGCGGCGCGTACGCCAACATCGCGCTGCCGAAGAGCCGGGTCGACGCCGCCCGGTGGGCCCGGGACCACAGCCAACCCGGCGACGTACTCGCGACCAACGTGCACTGCCTGGCGGTGGTGAACGGCTGGTGCGACGCCCGCTCGTTCTGGCTCAGCGCGTACGCCGAACGCCGGGTACTGGTCGAGGGCTGGGGGTTCGCGCCCCGGGTGGCGTCGTCGGGGGCGTACACCCCGTTCTGGGACCAGGAGCTGTTGCGGCGCAACGACGAGGCGTTCAGCGCGCCGACCGAGGCCGGGCTGCGGGAGCTGCGGGACCGGCACGCCGTACGTTGGCTGGTGGTGGACCGGTCGGTGGGTACGGAGTCCCCGGAGTTGGGCCGGCTGGCCCGGCTGCGCTACGAGAACGGCCGGATGGCGGTCTACCAGCTCTCCTGAGCCGTCGAGCGCCCCGAGGTCAGCCGGCAGTGGGGAAGTAGCGGTCCAGCATCTCGTTGCGGAACTTGCCGGCCGGATCGTACCGGCGGACCAGCTTGGCGAAGTCGGCGTACCGGTCGTAGCGGTCCCGGAGCTGCTCCGGCGGGGTGACGAAGAGCTTGCCCCAGTGCGGTCGGGGCGCGTACGGCCCGAGCCGCTCCTCGATCGCCGCCAGCACCGGCAGTACCGCCTCGGTCTCCTTGACCCAGGTGAAGTGCAGTGCCACGCTGTCCCGCCGGTAGCTCGGGCTCAACCACAGCTCGTCGGCGGCGACGGTGCGGATCTCCGAGATCTGGAGCACTGCGGCGATCCGGTCGGCGATGCCGTCCAGCGCCGTCAGCGCCGCGCCCAGGTGCTCGCGCGGCACGAAGTATTCCGACTGGAGTTCCTCGCCGCTGCTCGGGGTGAACTCGAGCCGGAAGTGCGGCAGCCGGGCGTGCCACGGGCCGGGTACGCCGAGCTGCTCGGTGCAGTACGCCGCCGACATCCCCGGCACCGGGTGCCGGGGCTCGGCCGCCAGGGTGGCGCCGTGCCAGTGCGGCTCGGCGGCAACTCCGGCGGCAACTCCGGCGGTGGTGTCGACCCGGCGCTTCACCCACACCTGGTTGATCCGGGGACCGGTCCAGTCGGTGAAGAGGCTGACGCTGTAGCCGCCGCCGAGGATCTCGCTGGAGTGCGCGTCGAGCTGGTCGCGGGGCAGGTCGTCGTAGACGTACTGGGCGATCTCGAAGGCCGGGACGAGATCGAGGGTGAGCCGGGTGACCACGCCGAGCGCGCCGAGCCCGACCACGGCGCCGAGGAAGTCGTCGCCGTCGGTGCCCCGGCGCAGCGTCACCAGGTCGCCGTCGGCGGTGACCAGCTCCAGCGCGGCGACGGCGGTGGCCAGGTTGCCGTTGCCCGGCCCGGAGCCGTGGGTACCGGTGGCGCAGGCGCCGGCCACCGAGATGTGCGGCAGCGAGCCGAGGTTGTGCAGCGCGAAGCCGGCCCGGTGCAGGTGCCCGACCAACTCGCCGTAGCGGATCCCGGCCGAGATGGTGACGGTGGCGGCGGTGGAGTCGATCTCGACCACCGGCGGCAGGCCGGCGAGCGAGACGAGGTCACCGGTGGTGTCGGCGATCCGGTTGAACGAGTGCCCGGTGCCGAGGGCCCGGACCCGGTCGCTGCCGGCCACCAGTGACCGAAGTTCCGGTACCGATCCGGGCCGGTGCAGTCGCCCGGCCCGGAAGTCGATGTTGCCGGCCCAGTTGGTGAGTCGTCCGGTCATCTACAACCCCTGTCAGGGGTCGTTCAGCTCGGCTGCGCGGCCAGCACGGGATCCCGCATCCGCATCATCCAGAAACTGGACGGGATCCGGGTGGCGTCGTCGATGATCTCGCCGTCGACGTCGGTGAACGCCTCCTTGGCGAGCGTGACGAAGCCCTCCGGCGTGCGGACGTGCTCGCCGCGGTCGTTCTTCGACATCCACCGCGACACCGCGCCCTGCCGAGGCTCGAAGCAGGTGTCGACAGCGATCACCCGGCCGCCCGGCGCCAGCGCCTTGCCGGCCACCCGCAGCAGGTGCCGGGAATCCTCGTCCGAGAGATGGTGCAGCAGGCCCAGCAGCAGTACGGCGTTGGCCGGCGGGATCTTGGCCAGGTGCTGCTCGCCGAAGATCTCGCAGTGGAACTCGGCCCGGTCACTGCCCCAGCGGCGCTGTGCGTACTCGATGTAGCGGGGCGCGGTGTCGAAGCCGAAGTATCGGACCTCGGGGAGCCGTTCGAAGTAGTAGGCCGGGCCACAGCCGACGTCGATGACGGTGTCGCCGTCGGAGAGCGCCAGCTCGTCCAGGCAGCGGTAGCGCAGCCGGTCGGCGCCCAGGCCGCGCTGGAGTGCGACATACAGCGAAACGTGGCCGAGCAGGCCCTTGACCCCTGCCAGCATCTGCTTCTCCTCCTTCGGTCCGGGGTGGGACCGGCTCAGGGACGATCCGATTCCGGGCGGTGTGCGCGGAGCATCAACGAGACGCCGGGCAGCCCCTTCACCGGCAGGTAGCGCTCGGCCCGGATCACCACGCGCAGGCCGAGATTGACCACCCCGGGCAGGTCGTCGAGATCACTGCCGGTGGACTTGCGCCGCCGCCACGCGGCAACCGGCCGCAGCAGGACGTTCCAGCTCCACAGCTCGTCGATCACCAGCCCGGCCTTCTCGAACACCGCGGCCAGGGACTGCCGGTCGTAGCGGCGGACGTGCCCGACCGCCACGTCGTGCGCCGACCACAACCGCATGTCACACGGTACGGCGATCAGCGCGGTGCCGCCCGGCCGCAGGGCGCGCCGGATCTCCTCCACCGCGAGGTGGTCCTCGTCGAAGTGCTCCAGGATGTCGAACGCGACCACGAGGTCGAGGCTGGCGGAGGAGAACGGGAGGTACCGGGCGTCGGCCCGGATGGTGGCCAGACCACGTTCGGCAGCGATCCGGGCGCCGTCCTGGCTGTATTCCAGGGCCACCGGCTGCCAGCCGTGCGCTCTGAGCACTCGGGTGTTGCCGCCGCCCGCCGCACCGATGTCCAGGGCCCGGCCGGCCGGCCGGCCACTGCTGGCGAGCCGGCGCAGCGCCCGGGCCAGCAGTGCGCGCCGCTCGCGATACCACCAGTGGGTATCTTCCAGCGCGGCGAGTTTGTGGATCTCGGTCGCTTCCACGCCTACTCCTCCGCAGTCCGACGGACCCTACCGCAGACGATCGGTCGTTCGCAGCCTGGGTTGGCGGAACCGGGGCACGGCCGGCGATCGGGACACCGCGGCTGCCCGTCGGGGCCGGGGTGTCGCCGACCGGGCCGGGCCGGCGGACCGGCGGACCGGTCAGGCCCGGCCGTCGTGTCGAGCGGGCCGGTCAGACCCGGCCCTGGTGTCGAGCGGGCCGGTCAGACCCGCGCGAAGACGAGAACCGCGTTGTGGCCACCGAATCCGAACCCGTTGTTGAGCGCCGCGGGTACGTCCATGTGCCGGGCCTTGTGCGCGACGACGTCCAGGTCGAGGGCGTCGTCGGGATCGTCGAGATTGATCGTCGGCGGGATCACCCCGTCCCGGATGGCCAGGATGGTGGCGATCGACTCCAGCGCGCCGGCCGCACCCAGCAGGTGCCCGGTCATCGACTTGGTCGCGGTCAGCACCGGGTGGGTGCCGAGCGCGGACCGCAGCGCGACGATCTCGGCGATGTCGCCGACCGGGGTGGAGGTGGCGTGCGCGTTGACGTGCACGATGTCCGAACGATCGATGCCGGCGTCGGCGATCGCCATGTTGATCGCCCGGATCACGCCGCGCCCCTCGGGGTGCGGCTGCACGATGTCGTACCCGTCGGAGGTGAGCGCGGCGCCGGCCAGCCGGGCGTAGACCCGGGCACCGCGCGCGGCGGCGTGGTCGGCCCGTTCCAGCACGACCGCGCCGGACCCCTCACCCAGTACGAAGCCGTCCCGGCCCTTGTCCCACGGGCGGGAGGCGCGTTCCGGGTCGTCGTTGCGGGTCGACATCGCCCGCATCGAGGCGAACCCGGCGATCGGCAGCGGATGCACGACCGCCTCGGTACCGCCGGCCAGCACCACGTCGGCGCGGCCGGAGCGGATCATGTCGAGACCGAGCGCGATCGCCTCGGCTCCGGTGGCGCAGGCGCTGGCCACCGAGTGGACCCCCGCCTGCGCACCCAACTCCAGCCCGACCCACGCCGCCGGGCCGTTCGGCATCAGCATCGGGACCGTGTGCGGGGAGACCCGCCGCGGCCCGGACGCCTCCAGGATGTCGTCCTGGGCGAGCAGGGTCTGCGCGCCGCCGATCCCGGAGCCGACGCTCACCGCGAGCCGCTCCGGGTCCGGCGGCGAGTCGGCGAGGCCGGCGTCCGCCCACGCCTCGTGCGCGGCGATCAGGGCGATCGCCTCCGACCGGTCGAGCCGGCGCAGTTTGACCCGGTCCAGTTTCTCGGTCGGTTCGACCGCGAGCTGGGCGGCGATGCGTACCGGAAGCTGCCCGGCCCACTCCTGGGTGAGCGGACCCACCCCGGAGCGACCTGCCAGCATGGCTTCCCAGGTCGACGCGACGTCCCCGCCGAGCGGGGTCGTCGCGCCGAGCCCGGTGACGACGACGTCGGGACGACTCATGATCAGGACTGTGCCTCGATGTAGGCGACAGCGTCGCCGACGGTCTTGAGGTTCTGGACGTCGTTGTCCGGGATCTTGACGCCGAACTTCTCCTCGGCGGCCACCACGACCTCGACCATGGAGAGCGAGTCGACGTCGAGGTCGTCGGTGAACGACTTCTCCTCGGCGACGTCGTCCGGGCTCACCCCGGCAACCTCTTCGAGGATCTCGGCGAGGCCGGCGGTGATCTCGTCACGGGTCATTACGGTTCTTTCCTCTCCATGGATGGATATCTGCGGCGGCGGATCCGTCCGCCACCGCTGGTCAGCGTGTGACCGGTGGATGGGGGTGGGGCCGGGACGGCGGGTGCGCCGCTCCGGACCCGGAACACCCGGTCAGGGGCACCGGACGACCTGTCCGGCGTAGGTGAGGCCGCCGCCGAAGCCGAACAGCAGGACCGGGGCGCCGGACGGCACCTCCCGGCGTTCGACCAGCTTGGAGAGGGCCAGCGGCACGCTCGCCGCCGAGGTGTTGCCGGACTCGATGATGTCCTTGGCGATCACCGCCTGCGGCATGTCGAGCCGCTTCGCGATGCCCTCGATGATCCGCAGGTTGGCCTGGTGCGGCACGAACGCGGCGATCTCCGACGGGGCGACGCCGGCCCGCTCGCACGCCTTCAGGGCGAGCGGGGCGAGCGCGGTGGTGGCCCAGCGGAAGACCGACTGCCCCTCCTGCTGGATGTACGGCCGCCAGCCCTCGATCCGGACCGCGTCGCTGCGCTCCGGGACCGAGCCCCAGACCACCGGCCCGATGCCGGCCGGCTCGTCGTCCCCGCTGGCGGTGACCACGGCGGCACCGGCGGCGTCGCCGAAGAGGATGCAGGTCGACCGGTCGGTCCAGTCGGTGAAGTCGGAGAGCTTCTCCGCGCCGATCACGATCGCGTTGCGGGCGGCGCCGGCCCGCAGGGCGTGGTCGACGGTGCCGAGGGCGTACGAGAAACCGGAGCAGGCGGTGTTGACGTCGAACGCGCCCGGTGCGTCGATGCCGAGCTTGGCGGCGACCCGGCAGGCGGTGTTCGGGCTGCGGTCCACGGCCGAGCAGGTGGCCACCACGACGAGGTCGATGTCGGAGGCGGCCAGCCCCGAGTTGGCCAGCGCCTTGTCGGCCGCGGCGGCGGCCATGTCGGCGACGGTCTCGGTGTCGGCGATTCGCCGGGTGACGATGCCGACCCGCTCGCGGATCCAGGTGTCGTTGGTGTCGACGATCTGGGCCAGGTCGTCGTTGGTGAGTATCCGCGACGGCTGGTAGTGGCCGAGCGCGATCATCCTGCTCACCGGAGCACCGCCGAGCGGTGGTCCGGGGTCTCCCGTTGACCGGTCATGAAGCTGTTCCTCCGATGCGGGCGAGGGGCTGGCCCGGGGCTACCGGGTCGTCGTGCTGGGCGAGCCATTCGGTGAGTACGCCGGAGCCGTGCGCGGTGACCTCGACAGCGCCCTGTCGGGTGGTGATGTGACCGATGACCTGCCCGGACTCGACGGCGGCGCCCTCGGCCAGGCCCTCGATCGACGCGAAGATGCCGGGGGTGCCGGCCACCACCACCCGGAACCGCGGGGCCGGCGCCGGCCCGGCCGGGCCGCCGTGCCGGGCGATCAGGTCGCGGGCCGCGGCCAGGTCGGCCGGGGTGTTCAGGGTGACGATCTCGGGGACCTGGCCGGTGCCCTTGAGCTCCCGCTTGATCAGCCCGGCCAGGGTGCCGGCCGGGGGCAGCTCGATCACCGCGGTCACGCCGAGGTCGGCGAGGCGACGGACGCAGAGGTCCCAGCGGACCGGGGCGGTCACCTGCCGGACCAGGCGTTGCAGCATCTCCCGCCCGTGGTCGACGGCGGCACCGTCGGCGTTGGAGAGCAGGATCCGGGCCGGGTCGGTCGGGGTGATCCCGGCCGCGACACCGGCGAGGGCCCGCTCGGCCGGCGCCATGTAGGGGGTGTGGAAGGCGCCGGCGACCTTGAGGCCGATCACCTTGGTGCTGGCGGGCGGGTTGGCGGCGAACTTGGCCAGCCCGTCGAGCGCGCCGGCCACCACGAGCTGGCCGGCACCGTTGAAGTTGGCCGGGTGCAGTTCGTGCGCGGCGAGGGCGGCCAGCACCTCGTCCGGGTCGCCGCCCATCACCGCCGACATCCCGGTCGGTTCGAGCGCGCAGGCGGCGGCCATCTCCCGACCCCGTACGCCGGCCAGGGTGACCGCCGCCTCCGGGCTCAGTACGCCGGCCAGCGCCGCCGCGGCCAATTCACCGACGCTGTGCCCGGCGGTGACCGTCACCTCGTACATCGGAAGCTGTTCGGCGGCGAGCAGGGCGGCGGCGACCAGCAGCGGCTGGGTACGCGCGGTGTCCCGGATCTCGTCGGCGTCACCCTCGGTGCCGAGCCGGACGAGGTCGATGCCGGCCAGCGCGGACCACCAGCGCAGCCGCGCCTCGGTGCCGGGCAGGTCGAGCCACGGGGTCAGGAAGCCGGGCTTCTGTGAACCCTGGCCGGGTGAGAGTACGGCGAGCACGCTTACGACTCTCCTGGATCATCCGCCCCGGCGCGGTTGCCGTGATGCACCAATCCGTACTACCAGCTTTGTGGGGACCCTACAAAAATCCATGGTGATCACGGACTTCTCGGTCCGACCTGTCCTAAACGGGGGTTAGTGTCCCGTCCCCGGCCCGACCGGGGCGGACGGATCCAGCCGTCCGATCGTCAGCGCCATCCGCAGCGCGAAGGCGTCCCGGGCGGTGAGCGGGGAGAATCCCGTCACATCCGCGATCCGGCGCAGCCGATAGCGGACCGTGTTCGGGTGCACGAACAGGGACCGGGCGGCACTCTCCAGCACCCCGCCGGCCGCGAAGAACGCGTCCAGGGTCTCCAGCAGTTCGCCACCGGCCCGGACCAGCGCGGCGTAGACGTCCTGGCGCAGCGTCCGGCGGGCCTCCGGATCACCGGCCAGGGCCCGCTCGGGGAGCAGGTCGGCGGCGGCCACTGGGCGGGGCGCGGCCGGCCAGGCGGGCGCGGCCCGGAAACCGGCCAGGGCCGCCCGGGCCGAGTCGGTCGCCGCGTCCAGGCTCGGCACCGCCGGCCCGACCACCACCGGGCCCTCGCCGAACCCGGCGAGCATCTTGGCGGTGGCGGCCAGCGGGTCGGTCGCGCCGCCGAGCACCACGACGAGCCGGTCGCCGTGTACCCCGCCGATCATCTCCAGGTTGAGCCGCCGGGTGACCCGGTAGATCGTGTGCAGCACGGCGGCGACCTCGCCGCCCGGGGACCGGCCCACCGCCACCGCCACCGGTGGGGCGTCCGACCAGCCCAGCGCCGCCGCCCGGCTGGCCAGTACGTCGGGGGAGTCGCCTCGGAGCAGCGCGTCCACCAGCAGGGCCTGGAGCCGGGCGTCCCAGGAGCCGCGCGACTCGGCGGCCCGCGCGTAGACCCGGGCGGCGGCGAAGGCGATCTCCCGGGAGAACTTCAACACGGCCTCGTGCAGCAGCCGCTCCTCGCCCGGCGCCGCCAGGTGCGGCACCTGCTCCTCCACCACGTCGATGGTCACCTTGATCAGGGCCACCGTCTGCTGGAGGCTGATCGACCGGGCCAGCGCCCGGGGTGCGGCGGCGAAGACCTCGTCCGGGCTGTCGGCCAGCGCGTCGGCGCCCTGCCGGTCGTCGGCGTCCGGCCGGGACCGCAGCCACTCGACCAGGGACCGGACGCCGGCCTGGGCGACCAGCATCACCCAGGACCGCTGCTCGGCCGGCAGGTCGCGGAACCAGGGCAGGGTCTCGTCCATCCGGGTGACACTGGCGCTGGCCAGCGTGCCCGCCGCCCGCTCGATCCGGCGCAGCGTGGCCGCCAGTTCGCCGTCGCCCGCCTCGCTCGCCATCGGCCCAGCGTGCCACGCGGAACCTCTGGGGTCGGCACCGGCCGTGGCATCATGTGCCGATGGTCGCCCGCCCGCCGCTGGTCGTCCCGCTGCTCGCGCTCGCCGGCTTCCTGGGGCTGCTCGCGCTGACCGTGGCCGGCTGGGCGCCGCTGGACCGTTTCGACACCGCCGTCAGCGACACCTTCCGGGGGTACGGCGACGCCCGCCCCCGCCTGGTCGAGGTGCTGCGGATCGCCACCGACGTGGCCGCCACGATGCCGTTCCTGGTCGCCGGCCTGGCCGTCACGGTGGGGCTGGCCGCCCGGGGCGGGCGTCGGGCCGCCACGTTCTGCGCCGCGGTGACGGTGCTGATACCGGTGCTCTGGGGGCTGATGCACTGGCTGGTGTTCCACCCCCGGCCCGAGAACGGTTTCGTCGTGATCACCAGTAACGGGTTTCCGAGCGGGCACACCAGCAACGCGGCGGCGGCGGCGCTGGTGGCCGTACTCCTGCTCTGGTCCCGGCTCGGCGGCCCGGCCCGGGCGCTCACGGTCGCGCTGACGGTGGCCTTCGCGGCCTTCGTCGGGCTGACCCGGGTGGCCCTGCTGGCGCACTGGCCGACCGACGTGCTCGGCGGCTGGCTGCTCGCGCTCGCCGTCGTCCCGCTGACCGCCCGGCTGGTGCGGAGCCCGACCGGCAGTCCCCGGCTCCCGGCCCACCACCCGGACCGGGCCGTCCGGTAGCCCGCCCGGCCCTGGCGGTCCGGTCAGGGCGGTGGCAGGCCCAGTTCCTGGGCGAGGATCGCCGCCTGTACCCGGCTGCGCAGGCCGAGCTTGCCGAGGATCCGGCTCACGTGGGTCTTGGTGGTGCTCTCCGCCATCGTCAGCCGATCGGCGATCTGCTGGTTGGAGAGCCCGAGCCCGAGACAGGCCAGCACGTCGCGCTCCCGGGGGGTCAGGTCGGCCACCGCCGCCCGGGCGGTCGCCGGGGCGGTCGGCGCGGCGGCGGCGAAGGCGGTGATCAACCGACGGGTCACCGCCGGCGCGATGATCCCCTCGCCCCGGGCGACGGTACGCACCGCGTCGACCAGCCCGTCGGCGTCGGTGTCCTTGAGCAGGAACCCGGACGCGCCGGCCCGGAGCGCGCCGAAGACGTACTCGTCGAGGTCGAACGTGGTCAGCACCAGTACGTCGGCCAACTGCTCGGCGACGATCTCGGCGGTCGCCGACACACCGTCGAGCCGGGGCATCCGGACGTCGAGTACCGCCACGTCCGGCCGGAGCCGCCGGCACAGTGCCACCGCCTCCTCGCCGTCGACCGCCTCGCCGACCACCTCCAGCCCCGGGGTACCGGCGAGGATCAGCACCAGACCGGCCCGGACCGCGTCCTGGTCGTCGGCGACCACCACCCGGATCACCCGTCCCGGCCCGGCTCCGGCACGCTGCCCCGCGCCGGCCGGCGCGTCGATCGCGGTGGCCCCGGCTCGGTCGTCGTCCGGCCCGGTCACGGCCGGACCGTCGGCGCCACGGCTGGCCGGCCGACCTCCCCGGCGGAGTCGGCCGATGGCGCGGGTTCGGGCGGCGTCCGGGGCGCCGGGCCGGGGAGGTCGCCGTTCGGCAGTTCCGCGTGTACCCGCCAACTCCCTCCCCTCGGGCCGGCCTCGAACCGGCCGCCGAGCAGGGCGGCCCGCTCCCGCATTCCGATCAGTCCGGCGCCCGCCCCGGGCAGCCCGGCCCCGGCCGCGACCCCGGCGCCCCGAGGCTCGCCGGAGCGGGCGAGCGGGTTCTCGATGGTGAGGCTGACCGACCGGCGCTGGTGGCAGATGGTCAGGGTGGTCGGGCCGGCGCCGTGCTTGAGCGCGTTGGTGAGCGACTCCTGGACGATCCGGTACGCGGCCAGGTCCACGCCGACCGGCAACGGGCGTACCTCGCCGGTGGTCTCGAACCGTACCGCCAGGCCGGCGTCCCGGGCCTGGCCGACCAGCCGGTCCACCTCGGCCAGCCGGGCCCGGACCGGACCGTCGACCGTGCCCAGCCGGGCCGGCCCGGCGGCGGAGAGCGTGCCACGGCCCGGCACTCCGGTCGACTCCGTACCCGCGACGGAGAGCGCACCCGGAGCGGACCTGCCGACCCCACCCAGGCTGCCCGACGACCGGCCCGGAACGACGGCCCGGCTCCGGCCACCCCCGGGCGAAACAGGCTCGGCTCCGGCCGGCGGCACCCTCCCGGCTCCGGCCGGCGGCACCGCCACGGCCTCGGTCGGCGGTACCGGCACGGCCTCGGTGAGCGGCACCGACCCGGGGTCGGCCGGTTCGCGGAGCAGGCCGATCATCTGCCGCATCTCGGCGAGCCCCTGCACGCTGTTCTCCCGGATCACCCGCAGCGCCTGGTCGAGCTGCGCCCGGTCCAGCCCGGAGACCGAGAGCGCCGCCGTGGCGTGGATGGCGACCGCGCTCAGGTGGTTGGCGATCACGTCGTGCAGTTCCCGGGCCATCCGACTCCGCTCCGCCGCCACCGCCTGGCGCCGGTCGAGTTCGGCCAGCCGGGCGGTCTGCTCGGCCCGGGCGCGCTCGGCGGCGGCCTGGTCGCGGTACTGCCGGACGCCGATGCCACTCACCACCGGCAGTACGCCGATCAGCACCACCGGGATTCCCAGCCCGATGCCCTGCCAGGCCGGGGACGCGAAAATGACCCCGATCAGCGCGGCGAACCCGGTCAGTGCCAGGTTGACCCAGAGCAGCCGGCGCCAGAGCTTGGCCGACCCGTAGACGCAGGAGTCGAAGAGCACCTGGGTGTAGACCAGGCTGGTGGCCAGCGACGATCCGTACACGAGGTCGACGACGATGGCGACGGTGCCCAGCGCCAGGCCGAGCCGGGTCGCCACCCGACGCAGCGCCACGGCCAGGCAGGTGACGGCGAGGGTGGCGACGGAGAGCCCCGGCGGGGCGTCCAGCAGGCCGGGGTTGAGCGGGTGGTAGACCCCGAGCGCCATCATCAGCAGCCCGCCCGCCAGGGACGCGGACGCCAGCGCGACGTCCCGGGACAGGGACCCGCGCTCCAGGCTCAGCCGTGCGGTCACCCCTCGATCCCATCACACCGGCCGGCCGTCCCCCTCGGCCCGGACGACGAGGATGCGCCGGTCAGGATCCGTCGAAGGGTGTAGGCGTACCTCTTTCGGCGGACCCGGATCTCGGTACCGGTGCCGAGGTCGCGGCCGGTCGCCCTGCCGAGACTGGTGGCAGTGACCGGGCGACGGGTTCCGGGGGAGTACCGCCCGGCCGGAACGGACCTGGGCGGGCGGACGATCGGGGGTACGGGATGCTGGCGGTGATCGCCGCGGGCGAGATCGGGTTCTGGGTACTGCTCGGTGCCGGCCTGATCGCCCGCTACCCGCTCCGGATGCCCCGGCTCGGCGCGCTGCTGCTGCTCGGTACGCCGTTGATCGATCTTGTGATCCTGCTCGCCACCGTACTCGACCTGCGTCGCGGTGCCACCGCCAACTTCACGCACGGGCTGGCGGCGGCGTACCTCGGCTTCTCGGTCGCCTTCGGGCACAGCATGATCCGCTGGGCCGACCAGCGGTTCGCGTACCGGTTCGCGGGCGGGCCGCCGCCGACCAGGCCACCCGGCGGCGGCTGGGCCCGCGCCCGGTACGAGTGGCGGGAGTGGGTGAAGGGACTGCTGGGCTGGGCCATCGCCTGTGGCCTGCTCGGCCTCGGCATCCTGATGGTCGGCGACCCGGACCGTACCGCCGAACTGCTGGCCTGGATCGTGCGGTTGAGCGTGGCGATCGTGATCTGGCTCGTCGCCTTCCCGGTCTGGGCGACCGTCTTCCCGAAGCCCGCCCCGCAGGAGTGACCGTCGGCAGTCCACCCGCCGGACGGCGGTAGGCCGCACACTCACTACCCGCCGGGCTGAAACCCCCTCCTGGAGCCCCGCCGGCACCGGCCGCCCCGTTCCGAACCCCGCTCTGGAACCCCGCCGGCACCGACCGCCCGGTCGACCCGAACCCCGCCCGGGAACCCCGCCGGCACCGACCGCCCGGTCGACCCGAACCCCGCCCTGGGACCCCACCAGCATCGACCGCTCGGTCGACCCGAACCCCGGCAGTGGCCACCGCGCCGCCCGTCCCAGACGCCGAACCGAGCCCGGTCCGGCCGCCGGCCGGAGGTTAACCAGTTCGTGACCTGGAACTTCCGCAGGGCGGAATGCAGGAGTTTCTCGTCCCAGCGGCGTCGAACTCGGCGTCCCGGACCAGTACGGTGACATGGTCCCGGTGATGCGCTTTCCCGCAATGGCTCACCGTCAACCGTGTGGGGCGCCACCCGCACGCCGGGGCAACCGCCCACCCGGCGGCGAGTGTGAGGAGGCCTGGATGGCGCATGACGCCGAGCGTGGCTGTTCGGAGGACGAGCAGGAGTCGCTGCTTGGCGATCGTGGGCCGCTGCCCCCGCTCGGCCCGGTCGGCCGGTTCCGCTGGGTCTGTGGCGCCAGCGCCGGGCTGCCGACGGGCCCGATCGACGGGGCGTCCGACCGGCCCGGTGCCGAGCCGGTGGTCGCCGGGCTCGCCGACGGCCTCGACGATCCGCGATCGGCTGCCGATCCGGCCGACCCGTCCGGTGCGGCGCGCTCGGCGGCGGCGAGGACCGGGCCGCGTCCAGCCGGATCGGCGGCAATGGAAGACCAGGCCGGAATGCCCCGGCCCGGGGAGCCGGTGGAGGGCACCGTGCTGGCCTCCGACCCGAGCGGCCCGGAGCACGCGCTGACCGACCCGGGGCGGCCGGTCGACCGGTCGAGGCTCGTACCCCGGCCCCGCCCGGGCGAGCCGGACGCCGACGACCAGGGCCGGCACGCACGCACCAGCACCAGCACCAGCACTAGCTCCAGCACCTCGCCCGGCGGGCCGGAGGGCGACGACCAGGCCCAGCTCGCTCGCACCGGCACCTCGCCGGGGGGACCGGACGGGGCGCCGGAGAGGCCGACCGAGCCGGCCGGCCGGCGTACGCCGGGGTGTCAGACCGATCTGCCGGGCTGGGCCGGGGCGCACCGGCACGGCGCGGTACGCCCGTCGCGGCGCTCCGTCCGGCGTGACCGCCCACCGCGTCGCTGGTGCTGACCGCCGCCCGTCGGGCCGCAGCCCCCAGCCCGTGGACCGGGCCTGGCTGATCCGGGTACTCGCCGGCCGGGCGCCGGCCGCTCGGCGTCGAGGCGCTCGCCCGCGGCGTCCCGGATCACCACTTCGACCCGGGTGCGCCGCCGTGGCTGGCCGGTCCGGTCAGCGGGTGCGGCGCCGGACCAGCAGCGCGATGCCGGCCAGCCCCAGCGTGATGGAGAGCAGCACGGCGCCGTTGAGCAGCATCAACTGTCGCAGTTCACCGAGCAGACGGTCGACGTCCTTGCTGCTGCCGATCGCGTCGTCCGGGATCACCCGTTCGCCACCGCCGACCCCGCCGCCGTTCAGGCTGGTGACGTTCTGCGTGGGCAGCGGCGCACCGGCCGCCAGCAGGGTCTCCGCCATGGTCAGCCGGCCGAAGAACCAGGCCGCGCCGGGCCGGCTCTTGTCCGGCTGCCGGGCCGGTCGATAGACCCGCGGCCCGCCCTTGGCCAGCGGGTAGAGGTCGTACGACTGCTGGGCGGCGTCGCCGACGTGCACCGCGATGGTGTACTTCGGACCCAGATCGGCGGCCTTCAATCCGCCGGTGTTGCCGCCGCCGGTCTTCAGGAAGCCCACCTGGTCGAGCAGTGCGGCGAAGACCTCCGGCTTGTCCTTGGCCTGGACCGTCAGCGGGGCCGACAGGTCCTTGCCGGTGATCACCACCGACGTCGGTTTGGCCGGCTTCGCCTGGGCGGCGCCGCCGATCCCGAGCCAACTGGCCGCCGCGATCAACAGCGTGGCCACGCCGACAAGTCGACGACTCACCTCTCCGGCCATCGCCGACCTCCTCGCCCCGTCTCGATGGTGGCCATGATGCAGGTCACGCGCTGGTTGGTCGGTGGAGCGCACGGCACTGTCCGGGATGGACCTGCCGTACTCACTACAAAGACTCCGCAGAACGCCGCTCGGTTGCACCTGAACGAGCAGTTATTGGAACTATCTGCGATCTAGGGTCGACTAACTGACGAGCCATTGATCAGTTGGCGAAATCGTAGCGGGATGGAGGCGATCATGGGGGCCCGGGTCACCCGTGTCGGGACACTGGTGCTGAGCGTCGTGCTGGCGGCGTTGAGCGTGCTGCTGCCGGCCGGTCCCGCCGCCGCGCACAACTCGCTGACCGGCAGCGATCCGCGTACCGGTGCCCGGCTCGACGAGGCGCCGGCCAGCGTGCGGCTGACCTTTCTGAACAAGCTCGACCCCACCACCACGCGGGTCACGGTAACCGGCCCGGACAACGTCGACGCGGCGGCGGGAAAGCCCGCCTTCTCCGGCTCCCGGGTCACCGTGCCGGTCCGGCCGGGCGCCGCCGGGCTCTACATCGTCCAGTACCAGGTCGCCTCCGGCGACGGGCACCCGATCAAGGGGGAGGTCCGGTTCACCCTCACCGTGGGGGCCACCCCGACCGCCTCGCCCTCGGCAGCCGTGCCGACCCCGACCGCTCCGGCCAGCAGTTCGGCACCGGCCGCTCCGCCGTCGAGTGCGGCGGCCGGGCCACTGACCCCGGCCGCCGACTCGGACGGGACGGCGTGGTGGCCGTGGCTCCTCGGTGCCGTGCTGGCGCTGGCCGCGCTGGCCGTCGGGTTGCTGCTCCGCCGCCGGAGGTCGAGCCGATCCGGTTCCGCGAACTGACCGTTGTGCCAGTGCCGCCGGAACCGATGGCCCGGCGGCACTGACCGGCCGGCGGGCGAATCCGACCCCGTCCGGCCCTCGGAACCGCCCGGCCGGCGACCGAGGTACGGCCGAAGCGGCGTGGCTGGCGGCCGCCGCCGCCGATCAGACCAGCCGGATCCGGGCCGCGCGGAGTCGGGTGAGGGTACGCTCCCGGCCGAGTACGGCCAGCGACTCGAAGAGCGGCAGCCCGATGCTGCGCCCCGTCACGGCCACCCTGACCGGCGCCTGCGCCTTGCCGAGCTTCAGTCCTCGGCCGGCGCCCACCTCCTCCAGGGTCGCCTTCAGCGGCTCCGCCGCCCACTCCGGCAGGGCCTCGAAGGCGGCGATCGTCTCGTCGAGCAGGTCGGCGGAACCCTCCTTCATGCTCTTCGCCCAGGCCGCCTCGTCGACCAGCGGCGTCGCCAGGAAGAGGAAGTCGACGTTCGGCACGATCTCGCTCAGCACGGCGATCCGGGTCTGGGCCAGCGGCGCCACCGCGGCGAACGCGGCCGGGTCGAACTCGGCCGGCTGCCAGGGCGGCGGGGCGATGGTCCCGGTACCGGTCAGCCAGGGCTGGCAGGCCGCGACGAACTCGTCGACCGGCAGCGCCCGGATGTATTCGCCGTTGAAGGCCCGCAGCTTCTTCTCGTCGAAGAACGCCGGTGACGGGTTCACCTCGGCGAGCCGGAACTCGGACTCGATCACCGACCACGGCACGATCTCCCGGTCGCCCGAGGGTGCCCAGCCGAGCAGCATCAGGTAGTTGCGCATCGCGTCGGCGAGATAGCCCTCGTCCCGGTACGCCTCCAGGGCCACCTTGTCGCGCCGCTTGGAGAGCTTCTGCCGCTTCTCGTTGACCACCACCGGCACGTGGGCCCAGATCGGCGGCTTGACTCCGAGCGCGTCCCAGAGGAGCTGCTGCTTGGGCGTGTTCGGCAGGTGCTCCTCGGCCCGGATCACGTGCGTGATGCCCATGCTGAGGTCGTCCACGACGTTGGCCAGCAGGAAGACCGCCGAGCCGTCGGCCCGGGCGATCACGAAGTCCTCGATCAGCTTGTTCTCGAAGGTCGGCTCGCCGCGTACCAGGTCGACCACCACGGTCTCGCCCTCGTCCGGGGTACGGAACCGCAGGGCGCGGCCCGGCCCCGGCTCCAGGCCACGGTCCCGGCAGAAGCCGTCGTAGCCCTGGTACTGCGAGCCGGTGCGGGCCTGGATCGCATCCCGGGTGCAGTCGCAGTAGTACGCCCGGCCGGTGGTGTAGAGCCGGGTCGCGGCGCTGCGGTGCTCGCCCGCGTTCGCGGACTGGAAGTGCGGTCCCTCGTAGCTGCCCCGGGCGATCCCGATCCAGTCCAGTGCGGAGAGGATCCCCTCGGTCCATTCGGGCCGGTTGCGGGCCGCGTCGGTGTCCTCGATCCGCAGTACGAAGACGCCGCCCTGCTGCTTCGCGAAGATCCAGTTCTGGAGGGCCGAGCGGGCGCCGCCGACGTGGAACATACCAGTCGGGGAGGGGGCAAAGCGTACGCGTACCGTCACGGCCTCCAGCCTACGCACGCCCCCGGGGCGGCCCGCCATCAGGTTTCCCAGCCGCCCGCACCGGGCCGGGGCGACCGGAGACGGTCGCCGTCGAAGGCCCCACGACGATGCCCGGAGCGGACGAATTCCACGGCGGTAGTTTCTTCCGGCGTGTCGGTGGCTAATCGTCCGTTTTCGTCCGTAATCGTGAATAAGCTGCCAATGGTCACGGGTTGTCCGCAATGGAGGCGACTGAGGATGATGCTCATCGAACGCAGCACGCGGGTCTCCGCACCGATCGAGGCGGTGTGGGACCTGGTACAGCGGGCTGAAGACCTGCCGGGCTGGCTGGCCGGGGTCCGACAGGCGGAGGTGCTCTCCGGCGAGGGCATCGGCCGCCGTCAGCGGGTGCACGCGGCGGGCCGGGCGCTGGACGCCGAGGTGATCGCGTACCAGGAGCCGACCCTGATCGCGTGGCGCGAGCGGGCCGAGGGCGCGGGCGCGCGGGCCGAGGCACGCACCGAGGTCTACGTCGAACTCGCACCGGAGGAGGACGGCACCTCGGTACGCCTGATCATGGTCCGCTGGCCCGCCGGCCCGGTCAGCGGGGCGCTGCTGCGCTGGGGGATGCGCCGGGTCGGTGCCGACCTGGAAGGCTCGCTCGCCCGGCTCACCGGCCTGGCCACGGTGGGCTGAGGGGCGGGCCGTCGCGGTCTGCGACGTCCCGCCCCTCCAGGTCGCGGATCTAGCGGCGGACCGTCAGGAGTCCCCGCCGGTCTCGCCCACCGGGGCCGCCGCGATGTCGTCGATCGCGTACTTCTTCGCGGCCTCGGCCGGCACCGACGGCGGTACCACGCCACGCCGCGCCAACTGGCGCAGCGCCGCGACGGTCACCGACTCGGCGTCCACGTGGAAGTGCCGGCGCAGCGCGTGCCGGGTGTCCGAGAGCCCGAAACCGTCGGTGCCGAGCGAGGTGTAGTCGCCGGGAATCCACCGCGAGATCAGGTCCGGCACCGCCCGCATCCAGTCGCTGACCGCCACCACCGGTCCGTCGGCGTCGGCCAGCTTGCGCTGGACGTACGGCACCCGAGGCTCGTCGCCCGGGTGCAGGAGGTTGTACTCCTCGCACTCCACCGCGTCCCGGCGCAGCTCGGTCCAGGAGGTGACCGACCAGACGTCGGCCGCCACGCCCCAGTCCTGGGCCAGCAGGTGCTGGGCCTTCAGCGCCCACTGCATGCCGGTGCCCGAGGCGAGGATGTTGGCCCGGGGCGCGTCGCCGCCGTCCTGCCCGCCGACCGGGGGAGCCGGCGAATACCGGTAGATCCCCTTGAGCAGCCCCTCCACGTCCACGTTCTCCGGCTCCGCCGGCTGCACGAGCGGCTCGTTGTAGACGGTCAGGTAGTAGAAGACGTTCTCCGGCCGCTCGCCGTACATCCGGTGCAGACCGTTTTCGAAGATGTGCGCGATCTCGAACGCGAACGCCGGGTCGTACGCCACCACGGCCGGGTTGGTCGCCGCGATCAGGTGCGAGTGGCCGTCCTCGTGTTGCAGGCCCTCGCCGTTCAGCGTGGTCCGGCCGGCGGTGGCGCCGAGTACGAAGCCGCGGGCCATCTGGTCGGCCGCCGCCCAGAACGCGTCACCGGTGCGTTGGAAGCCGAACATCGAATAGAAGATGTACAGCGGGATCATCGGCTCGCCGTGCGTGGCGTACGACGAACCGGCGGCGGTGAACGAGGCCACCGAACCCGCCTCGTTGATCCCCTCGTGCAGGATCTGCCCGGTCGTCGCCTCCTTGTACGACAGGAACAGCTCCCGGTCCACCGAGGTGTACTTCTGGCCGTGCGGCGAGTAGATCTTCTGGGTCGGGAAGAGCGAGTCCATCCCGAAGGTGCGCGCCTCGTCCGGGATGATCGGCACGAACCGCTTGCCGAACTCCCGGTCCTTCATCACGTCCTTCAGCAGCCGGACGAACGCCATGGTGGTGGCGATCTTCTGCTTGCCGGAGCCCTTCTTGACGTCGGCGAACCGCTCCTCGCCCGGCACCGGCAACGGCGCCCACTCGGTACGCCGGCTCGGCAGGTAGCCGCCGAGCTGCTGCCGCCGCTCCCGCAGGTATTCCGCCTCCTCGGACTTCTCGCCCGGGTGGTAGTACGGCGGCAGGTAGGGGTTGGCGTCCAGCGTCGAGTCGGGGATGTCCAGGTAGAGCCGGTCGCGGAAGCTCTTCAGGTCGTCCAGGGTGAGCTTCTTCATCTGGTGTGTGGCGTTGCGGGCCTCGAAGCTCGAACCCAGCGTCCAACCCTTGATCGTCTTCGCCAGGATCACGGTCGGCTGACCGGTGTGGTTCAGCGCGGCCTGGTATGCCGCGTAGAGCTTGCGGTAGTCGTGCCCGCCCCGCTTGAGGTTCCAGATCTCGTCGTCGGAGAGCCCCTCGACCATCTTGCGGGTGCGCGGGTCGCGGCCGAAGAAGTGCTCCCGGACGTACGCCCCGGACTCCGCCTTGTAGGTCTGGTAGTCGCCGTCCGGCGTGGTGTTCATCAGGTTGACCAGCGCGCCGTCGGTGTCCGCGGCGAGCAGCGGGTCCCACTCCCGGCCCCAGACCACCTTGATCACGTTCCAGCCGGCGCCCCGGAAGAACGCCTCCAGTTCCTGGATCACCTTGCCGTTGCCCCGCACCGGCCCGTCCAGCCGTTGCAGGTTGCAGTTGATCACGAAGGTGAGGTTGTCCAGCTCCTCGCGGGCAGCCGCGCCGATCGCGCCGAGCGACTCCACCTCGTCCATCTCGCCGTCGCCGAGGAACGCCCATACGTGCTGGTCGGAGGTGTCCTTGATGCCCCGGTGGTGCAGGTAGCGGTTGAACCGGGCCTGGTAGATCGCGTTGATCCCGCCGAGCCCCATCGAGACGGTCGGGAACTCCCAGAAGTCCGGCATCAGCCGCGGGTGCGGATACGACGGCAGCCCGCCGCCCGGGTGCGACAGCTCCTGCCGGAACCCGTCGAGCTGGTCCTCGGTCAGCCGCCCCTCCATGAACGCCCGCGCGTACATCCCGGGGGAGCCGTGGCCCTGGTAGAAGATCTGGTCGCCGCCGCCCGGGTGGTTCTTGCCCCGGAAGAAGTGGTTGAACCCGACCTCGTAGAGCGACGCCGAGCTGGCGTAGGTGGAGATGTGCCCACCAACGCCGATCTCCGGCCGCTGCGCCCGGTGCACCAGCATCGCGGCGTTCCACCGGATGTACGCCCGGATCCGCCGCTCGATGTGCTCGTCCCCCGGGAACCAGGGTTCCTGCTCCGGCGGAATGGTGTTGATGTAGTCGGTGGTGGTCAGGGGCGGCACCCCGACCTGGCGCTCCCTGGCCCGCTCCAGCAGGCGCAGCATGACGTAGCGGGCGCGTTTGGCACCGCGCTCGTCAATGACACCGTCGAGTGACTCGACCCATTCGCTGGTTTCTTCGGGGTCGATGTCCGGAAGCTGGCTCGGCAGGCCGTCGCTGATCACCGGGCGCTTGCGTTCCGTGGCCACAGGCGTTCCCTAGGTTGTGTGTGGGATAGGTCTCTAGCGCCATCCTGCCTCCTGATGCCTATGCCCGTCACGTCTAGACGTCGGAGAGGCGATGCTCGACACAGGTACCAGTCGGTAACTTTCCGGCAACACGGCGTTCGGAAGACCTCGCTGGTGGCGCCGGGCGGCTTGTTGATCGCCGAGGGCGCTACCGGGCTACTCGTCCGGTTCTGTCGATGAATGAAGCTGGTGTGGGGACGACTCACCGGCCCCACACCCCCGACGTCACCCGTTGGCACCCGCCACCATGATGTCGCTGTAGCTCAGCGGGGTCTGGCCCTCGTAGTTGACCGCGTAGAACCGGATGTAGCCGGTCTCGGCGATGGACAGGTTGAGGCTCGCGCAGTTGCCGTTGCCGAGATCGTAGTGCTTGTTCTCCCACGAACCGCCGTTGATCTGGTACCACACGGCCGGGTGGTGCCCGTCAGCCTTTCCGTCGCAGGTGGTCAGGATTTCGCCGGTGGGGTTGAAGCAGGCGGTCGCGCCGCCGTCGACGGTCCTGACGAAGTAGTTCGTGGAGCAGACGAAGACGTCGCTGGACGCCAATTGGTCCAGGCGTTCGGCGGATGGGGCTGGCGCGGCGGCGGCGGGTGCGGCGAACGCGAACGCCATGCCGAGAGCCATGGAGAGGGCGACGAGGGTCCGACGAGGTTGCACACATTCTCCTGACCGAGGGACGGGTACCTGCCGGGTGGAAGGTCCGTTATCTGACCCTGCTTGGTTTCCACTGGACAGTTCCAGGCCATTGACCGGACATTCGTCACCACGCCCGGAATCGGACGGGGTGCGTGCCACCGCCCGCGGTCCCCCACCGGTGGCTGGTTCAGGGCGGGGCGGCCACGGCGGGCGGAGCGGATCCGGCAGACTGGGCGGATGGAGAGTGAGGTGATCACCATCCGGACGGGGTCCCGGCCGGTGGTCCGGGACATCACCCAGGAGGCCGAGCGGTTTCTCGTCGGCAGGGGTGACGGCCTGCTGCACGTCTTCGTGCCGCACGCCACCGCCGGGCTGGCGATCATCGAGACCGGAGCCGGTTCCGACGACGACCTGCTGACCGCGCTGGACGACCTGCTCCCCACCGACGACCGCTGGCGGCACCGGCACGGTTCACCGGGCCACGGGCGGGACCACGTCCTGCCCGCCTTCCTGCCGCCGTACGCGACGCTGCCGGTGCTGGACGGCCGGCTCGCGCTCGGCACCTGGCAGTCGATCTGCCTGGTCGACCCGAACGGCGACAACAGCACCCGCCAGGTGCGGTTCTCCTTCCTGCCCGGCTGACCAGAGCTTTCCTCGCGCCCGGAGGCACCTGCGGACTGCCCGATGTGGCGGGGGATCGGTAGCCTCGCGCGAATGACGCCATCCCGAATCGACGCGCCGATCGTCGCCGTGACGGTCTATCCGGACCGGGCCCGGGTGACCCGCCGGACGGATCTCCGGCTACCGCCCGGTGAGCACCGGGTCCGGATCGGACCACTGCCGCTCGGCCTGCTCCGCGACTCGCTGCGGGTCGGCGGGCGCGGCCCGGCGACCGTACTCGGGGTGGACGTGTCGACCGAGGTGCTGCCCCGGGCCACCGAGGGGACCGCCGCCGAGCTGGCCGAGCGGCGGCGTGGCATCACCGCCGAACTGGCCGAGCTGGCCGACGCCGAAGCGGTCGAGGGGCAGCGCGCCGACTTCCTGGCGCTGCTCACCCAGCGGGCCGGTGCCAGCTACGCCCGGGCGCTGGCCGCCGGGGACGCCACCCCGGGTGACGTCGTCGGCTTCATCGACTCGGTCGCCGAGCAGACCGCCGCGAGCCAGGCCCGGCGGCGGGAACTGGCCCGTCGCCAGGAGGAGGCCCGGGAACGGCTGGCCGCGGTCGAGCGGGAGATCGCGGCGCTCTCCGGCCGACGGTCGCCGGACCGGCTCGCCGCCGAGGTGACCCTGCGGATCGAGCCGACCGAGCCCGAGGGGCAGGCCGAGTCGGAGGGGCAGGCCGAACCCGAGGGGCAGCGCGAGCCGGAGGGGCAGGCCGAGTCGTCCGAACCGGAGCCGTCCGCCGAGGTCCAACTGGAACTGTCGTACGTGGTGGAGGGCGCGGGCTGGACCTCCTCGTACGACCTGCGGCTGGTCGACGAGACCCTGACGCTCACCTGGTTCGGGCTGGTCAGCCAGCGGACCGGGGAGGACTGGCCGGAGTGTGAGCTGCTGCTCTCCACCGCCCGCCCGGCGACCGGTACCGAGCTGCCGGAGTTGGAACCGTGGTATCTGCGCCAGGCGGAGCCGGTGAGCTGGATGGAGCAGGAGGGCAGCCGGGGCGGCGGGCCGGTCCGGGCGAGGGCGGCCGGTGGTCCGCTGTCCCCGGGGGCGGTGTCGGCACCGGGCGCCGCCGGCAGGGCGCAGTCGTTCGGCGCGGCTCCCCGCCCGCCCGCGCCGGTGGCGCAGCCCACCGCCACCCTGACCCAGGGGGCGCAGGCCGCCACCTACGAGCCGGCCCGCCCGGTGGCCGTACCGGCGGACGGGGGCGCGCACCGGGCCATCGTCGCCGTACTGGAGCTGGCGGCGCGACTCGACCACGTGACCGCGCCGGTGCGTACCCCCGGGGTGCAGTTGCGGGCCACCGCCGTCAACGGCTCCGAACACACCCTGCTGCCCGGTCCGGCGTCGGTGTTCCACGGCGGCGACTTCGTCGGCGGTACGACGCTGCCGACCTGGGCGCCGGGCGAGGAGGTCGAGGTGGCGCTCGGGCTCGACGACCGGATCCGGGTGAAGCGGGAGCTGGTACGACGCAGCGACACGAAGACCACCCTGGGCTCGACCCGGCGCCGGGAGGTCGAGTACCGGATCACCCTGGCCAACCACACGCCCAGGCCGGCCCGGTTGACGGTGCGCGACCAGTTGCCGGTCTCGCAGAGCGACGGGATCACGGTCCGGGAGCTGCGGCTCGACCCGCCGCCGGACGAGCGGGCCGCGCTCGGCGAGCTGATCTGGCGGGTGGAGCTGCCGCCGGGCGGCTCCCGGGAGATCGTCACCGGGCTCCGGGTGGAGCTGGCCAAGGGGGTCGAACTGCTCGGCTGGCGCGAGTAGGAGTGACAGGCGGTCCTGGCCGGCCCGGACCCGAACCGGGCCGGCCAGGAACCGGTCGACCCGGTGGGACCATCGGGTCGATGCGGTGCGCGGTCTCAGGGCCGCAGGTTCTCCCGGGCCGCGGTCTCCGCCGCCTGGTCGACCAGGGACCGGGCGGTGGCGGTGGCCGGGTCGACCGGCCGGTCGTACGTCTGGTGGAGCCCCGGCACCCGGTCCTCCACCACGAACGACGCCCGGGTGTACGCCGGGGCGCCCGCCGTGGTCACGTGCGGCAGCACCTTGAAATCGGCCCGCAGCTCCCGCTCGGTGAACCGGGTCAGCACGTAACCGCGCTGGTTGTTGTGGAACTTCAGGTGCGGGTTGTGCGGGAAGTACGGGTGGCTGCCGGTCACCGAGTCGGCGCCGTTGCCGCCCGAGGTGATCGACGAGCAGACCAGCTCGCTGCCGACCGTCCGCGAGGTCGGGTCGTCGTAGTCGAGCTTGAGGTCGGTGGCCCAGTGCGCGTGCACGTCACCGGTGAGTACGACGGTGTTGCGGACCTTCGCCTCCACCCAGCCCCGGGTGATCCGGTCCCGGGAGCCGACGTACCCGTCCCAGCTGTCCATCGAGGTGAACCTGGCGGGGCCGGCGTCGGTGTCCCGCTGGCCGAAGAAGACCTGCTGGCCGAGGACGTCCCAGCGGGCGTCGGAGCGGCGGAACCCGTCGATCAGCCAGCGCTCCTGCTCGGCACCGGTGATCGAGCGGGCCGGGTCGAGTGCGGCCGGGCAGTCCTTCGTACCGTCGCCGCAGGCCTGGTCGTCCCGGTACTGCCGGGTGTCGAGCATGTGGAAGGTGGCCAGCCGCCCCCAGCGGAGCCGGCGGTAGAGCTGCATGTCGATGCCGTTCGGGATCGAGGTGCGGCGCAGCGGCATGTTCTCGTAGTACGCCTGGAACGCCGCCGCCCGCCGGGCCAGGAAGTCCGGCTGCGGGATGTCGGGCCGCTCGTAGACCTCGTCGGCCCAGTTGTTGTCCAGTTCGTGGTCGTCCCAGACCACCACCCAGGGCGCGACGTGGTGCGCGGCCTGGAGGTCCGGATCGGACTTGTACTGCGCGTGCCGCTGCCGGTAGTTCGCCAGCGTGACGGTCTCCGGCCCCTCGTGGTCGCGCGGGTTGCCGCCCGGGATGTTGTACGAGCCCTTCGTGTATTCGTACTGGTAGTCGCCGAGGTGCAGGATCAGGTCCGGGTGCTCCTCGGCGAGCCGGCGGTAGGCGGTGAAGTAGCCGTGCTCGAACTGCGAGCAGGAGGCGAAGGCCATCAGCAGCTTCCCGCCGCTGGCCCAGGCCGCCGGGGCGGTACGGGTCCGGCCGACCGCCGAGGTGTGCCGCTCGGCGTGGAACCGGTAGAAGTACTCGCGTCCCGGCTGGAGCCCGTTCAGTTCGACGTGCACGGTGTGCCCGGACTGCGGGCGGGCCACCGCCGTGCCTTGGCGTACCACGTGCCGGAACCGCTCGTCGGCGGCGAGTTCCCAGCGGACCGGTACGGTCCGGTTCGGCATGCCGCCCAGGCCGTCCTCGGCCAGCGGGGTCGGCGCGAGCCGGGTCCAGAGCACGAAGCCGTCGGGGTCCGGGTCGCCGGAGGCGACACCGAGGGTGAACGGGTCGGCGGCCAGCGGCCGGGCGGCGGCGGCCGCGCTGGGCAGACCGGTCACCGCGCCGGCGGCCCCGACCGCGGCGCCGGTGAGCAGGAGGGTACGGCGGGACAGAGCCATCGAGATCTCCCAAGATCCGGTGGACAGGCTGTGAGCAGCCTCGCGAGCACCGGTTCATCGGGTCGATAGTCCCGATAACGACCCGTCGAACAAGAAGTGAAGGGAAGGGGCGGCTTGCCCCGGTTCAGACGACGATCGGCGGGTTGGATTCCGGCGTCCGCCTGCCGGCGCACCTGCGGGTCGGCGCGGAGACCACGGGCGGTTGTGACGTGTCTGAGTGGTCAGGGGTGGCCGGCGTCGGTAATGCTGTCGGACGTGACCACCCCCCAAGATCTCGACGAACGGTTCCGGGAGGCGGTCGGCGCCATCGAGGTGTCGGCGTCCGGGCGCACCGCCTCCGAGCCGGTCCGGGACGGCGGCGCGCTCGACGGCCGGACGGCCCTGGAGTTGTTCGACGCCCAACTGGTCAGCCGGCATCTGGATCTCGCGGCCCGCTGGCTGCGCAGCTTCGGCGAGGGGTTCTACACCATCGGCTCCTCGGGGCACGAGGGCAACGCGGCGGTGGCGCTCGCGGTCCGGCCGACCGACCCGGCGCTGCTGCACTACCGGTCCGGCGCGTTCTACTGTGCCCGGGTCGCCCAGTCCGAGGCCGAGGGCTCCGCCGAGCAGGCCGACGGCGCGGCGCACCGGGTCGGGGTCGCCGAACGGGTGGCCGAGGCGATGCGCGGTCCGGACGGCAACGGGACCTCCGGCGACCACCGGGACGGCGACGCCGACGACGAGGCCGCCGCGCCGGAGGCGGTCCTCGACGCCGCCCGGGACGTACTGCGCGGGGTGGTGGCCTCCGCCGACGAGCCGATCGCCGGTGGCCGGCACAAGGTCTTCGGCAACGCGGCCGTCGCCGTCGTACCGACCACCTCCACCATCGCCTCGCACCTGCCCCGGGCGGTCGGGATCGGCTTCGCCATCGAACGGCTGCGCCGGCTCGGTGACGGTCGGGGCCGGCCGACCGGTCGACGGGCGGCCGGCGGTGCGGCCCGGCAGCGCGGCGAGGCCGACTCCGCCTGGCCGAGCGACGCGATCGTGGTCTGCTCGTTCGGCGACGCCTCGGTGAACCACGCCACCGCGGTCGCCGCGTTCAACACCGCCGGCTGGTGCGACCACACCGGACTGCGCATCCCGGTGCTCTTCGTCTGCGAGGACAACGGGCTCGGCATCAGCGTGAAGTCGCCGGACGGCTGGGTGGCGCAGACGCTGCGGGCCAAGCCGGGGATCCGGTACTTCTCGGCGGACGGCTGCGACCTGGCCGAGACGTACGACGTGGCGGTCGAGGCGGCGGCCTGGGTACGCCGGCACCGCCGACCCGCCGTACTGCACCTGTCGACGGTACGGCTGATGGGGCACGCCGGTGCGGACGCCGAGATCGGCTACCGGAGCGCCGCCGAGATCGCCCGGGACGTGGCCCGGGACCCGGTGGTGGCCACCGCCCGGCTGCTCGCCGAGGCCGGTCTGGCCACGCCGGAGGAGCTGATCGCCCGCTACGACGAGGTCGGCTGGCAGGTACGCAAGGTCGCCGAGGAGGTGCTCGGCGAGCGCAAGCTGGAGAGCGCGGCGGACATCGTGGCGCCGCTGGCGCCGAGGCGCCCGGTCCGGGTCGCCCGGGCGGTCACCGACGCCGCCGGCCGGGCCGCCGGGCCGGCCGCCGCCGCCCGCAGCACCGCCTTCGACGGCAGGTTGCCGGAGCAGGCCGGCCCGCTCACCCTGGCCCAGACCATCAACGCCGCGCTCGCCGACGGGCTGCTCGACTATCCGAGCATGACCGTCTTCGGTGAGGACGTGGCGGCCAAGGGCGGGGTGTACGGGGTCACCAAGGGCCTGCGGGAGCGGTTCGGCGCTCCCCGGGTCTTCGACACGCTGCTGGACGAGACCTCGATCCTCGGGCTCGGCCTCGGCGCCGGGCTCAGCGGGATGCTGCCGGTGCCCGAGATCCAGTACCTGGCGTACCTGCACAACGCCGAGGACCAGATCCGGGGCGAGGCGGCCACGATGCAGTACTTCTCCCGGGGCGCGTACCGCAATCCGATGGTGGCCCGGATCGCCGGGCTGGCGTACCAGGACGGGTTCGGCGGGCACTTCCACAACGACAACTCGCTGGCCGTACTCCGGGATGTTCCGGGGCTGGTGCTCGCGGTGCCGGCCCGGGCCGACGACGCCGCCCCGATGCTGCGCTCGTGCCTGGCCAGCGCGGCGGTCGACGGCAGCGTCTGCGTCTTCCTGGAGCCGATCGCGCTCTACCACACCCGCGACCTGCACGCCGAGGGCGACGGGGAGTGGCTCGCCCCCTACCTCGGCCCGGGCGGCTGGACGGCCAGCCACGTGCCGATCGGCCGCGGCCGGGTGTACGGCGTCGGCTCGGCGGAGGACGTCACGATCATCACGTTCGGTAATGGTGTTCGCATGTCGCTGCGAGCCGCCGCGAAGCTGGCCGAGGAGGATGTCGGCGTCCGGGTGCTGGACCTGCGCTGGCTGGCCCCGCTGCCGGTGGCGGACATCATCCGGGAGGCCCAGGCGACCGGCCGGGTGCTGGTCGTGGACGAGACACGCCGGTCGGGCGGGGTCGGCGAGGGTGTGGTGGCGGCGCTGGTCGATGCCGGTTTTGTCGGTTCTGCCCGTAGGGTAGCTTCTATCGATACCTTTGTCCCGTTGGGTCCGGCCGCCCGTCACGTACTGGTCTCCGAAGAGGCCATTACCCAGGGTGCCCGAACGCTGCTGGCACGGTAAATTCCCTTCGACTCGGTGCGCCACTTGCGCGCGACGGGACAACTGTGTGGACTTTGCGTCATCGGCGTCGCACGGATGCCGCTGGCAGTGGAGATGAGGAGGCACGTGACAGTGAGCGCGACCGCTGGTCAGGCCGCCGACGGCGTACGGAGTCTGGCGGACCGGTTCGGCATCGAGCCGGGGATGGTCGTCATGGAGATGGGCTACGACGACGACGTCGACCAGGATCTCCGGGACGCCCTGACCGATCGCTGCGGAGAGCTGGTAGACGAGGACACCGACGAGGTCGTGGACTCGGTGCTGCTCTGGTACCGGGACGGCGACGGTGACCTGTTCGAGATGCTCGTCGAGACGCTCAGCCCGCTGGCTGACAACGGCGTGGTGTGGCTCTTGACGCCCAAGGCCGGGCGGGAGGGCCACGTCGAGCCGAGCGAGATCAGTGAGACGGCGGTCACCGCCGGCCTCCAGCAGACCTCGACCGTCAACGCCGGCAAGGACTGGAGCGGCGCGCGACTCGTCCTCCGCCGAGGTGCCAAGGCGAAGAAGTAGCCCGGACCGCGACACGGGTGCCGTCCCGCCCCGGACGGTGCTCGTGGCGAGACCCGCCCCCGGACCGGCGGCCCGACCCGGCAGCACCGCGACGGTGCTCCCGGTGGGCACCCGTACCGGAACGTACCGGCCGATCCTGCGTGGTCAGCCGGTCGGTGCACCACGACCAGGGAGGACCGCATGCCGATCGACGTCGGTGCCCAGGCGCCGGACTTCGTACTGAAGGATCAGAACAACCAACATGTGAGCCTCGCCGACCTGCGGGGTCGGCGGGCCGTGCTGCTCGTCTTCTATCCGCTCGCGTTCACCGGCACCTGTCAGGGTGAGCTGGCCGAACTGCGGGACAACCTGCACGAATACCAGAACGACGACGTGCAGGTGCTGACGGTCAGCGTCGACTCGGCGTACGCGCACAAGGTCTGGGCCGACCGGGAGGGTTACGAGTTCCCGCTGCTGGCCGACTTCTGGCCGCACGGCGCGGTGGCCCGGGCGTACGGCGTCTTCAACGACACCGCGGGGTTCGCCGACCGGGGCACCTTCGTGATCGACAAGGCCGGTACGGTGCGCTTCGCCGAGTGCAACGGGCCCGGTGAGCCGCGCGACCAGGCCGGCTGGCGCAAGGCCCTGGCCGCGGCACTGGCCTGAGCCGGTACGGGAGCCGACGGGGTCGCCGCCCCGCCGGACCCCGGATCGGCGAACTGGGTGGAGCGGGTACCGGGGCGGCAGGGTAAGCTTGCCGCCGCCGGTAGGCCGTCAGGCGCTCCGGGCGCGTAGCTCAGTGGGAGAGCACTCGCCTTACAAGCGAGGGGTCGCAGGTTCGAAACCTGCCGCGCCCACAATCCTCGTCCACCTCACCAGAGGTGTCACCGGCTGTCGATGCCCGGCTGCGGATCGTGGTCGGCCCCGACTCGGATTCCCGCTCGGATTCCGGTGAGCCGCCGGCCGCCGGCCCGAACCGAACCCGCCGGCCCGAACCGAAGCGCCAGCCCGAGGTGAACCCGTGGCTCGAACCAAACCCCACCGGCTCGAACCGAACCTGCCGGGGTCGAACCGGTCGAGCCAGGAAACCGCAGGTCCTCCCCCTGTGCGTGGCACTGGCCACCGGGGCCGCCGCTACCCGCCGATATAGGTTTCCTTTAAATGTGGCCTAAGCTTCGCTCTCCTCGGGCATCTGAGATTGACTCATAAGCGCGTCCGGCAATAGCGTCCTGGCCGATAACTCCATTGCCACTCTGGCGCCGCTTTCTGGGAGGTTGAGTACGTGGCCACGGCCCGATCTGCGGTAAAGGCAATGCGCCGGACGGCTGCTCTGCTGGCTGGCCTGGTAGTCGGGCTGCTCGTGCTGCCCGTGGCGGCGATCGCCGCACCGGCCGGGCCGACCCAGCTCGGCGCCGCCGACATGGCCCTGCTCAGCGGCGTACGGCTGGCGGGGCTCTGGGAGATGCCGGCCGGGCAGATGGCGGCCGAGAAGGGGGCCAGCCAGCGGGTCCGGGAGATCGGCGCCGAGATCGCCAAGCAGCACGTGGAGCTGGACCAGCTCACCGTCGAGGCGGCGAACAAGCTCGGTGTCCAGTTGCCGGCCGAGGCGACCGCCCAGCAGAAGGGCTGGGTCACCGAGATGACGAACGCGTCCGGTGCGCGCTTCGACCGGATCTTCGTGGACCGGCTTCGGGCGGCGCACGGCGCGATCTTCCCGGTCATCGGGGCGGTCCGGGCCGGCACCCGGAACGAGACCGTACGCACGCTCGCCGAGCAGGCGAACGGCTTCGTGCAGACCCACATGACCCTGTTGGAGAGCACCGGCCTGGTCCGGTACGCCGAACTGCCCCCGGTGGTGGTGCCCGCCCCACAGGACCAGTCGCTGGCCGCCAACGCCAAGGCGAACGCGGAGTTCGGCACCGGCCTGAACACCACGATCATCTGGGCTGTACTGCTCGGTGCGCTGGCGCTGGGCGGCATCGCCACGGTCCGGGTGTTCCGGGGCAAGTAGCCGGCTGCTGCCCAGGAAGGGCTGCTGCTCAGCAGGGGCCGCTGCTTGGCAGGAGCCCGCTACTCAGGAGGGGCTGCTGCTCGGGACGGGGCCGGAAACGGCCGGGCGGTCTCAGGACGGGGCCGGCCCGCGCCACCGGTACAGCCAGGGCGGCCCCTCCCCGAGTACCGCCTCCAGTTCGTAGATCTCGGCCCGGGCGAGTCCGTCGTCGATCAGGTGGTGGTGGGTGAGCGGTGGACGGCCGTGCACGTCGAGGTCGACGATCACGGCGCCGCCGTCACCCGCGCCACCGACCAGCGGGATTTCCGTGGTGACCTCCATGTGGTCATCCTCGCCGCCGGAGCCGCCCCGGCGCAGCGGATCGGCGTACCCGGCCGGTCACCGCCACTGGTAGTGCAGATCGACCACCCGCACCCCGACGCTGACCCGGGCCAGTACGGCGGTCAGCAGTGCCTGCCGCTGGTCGGGCGGCACGTCCCGGGCCACCGCCCCGTACGCCGCCGTGACGTGCGCCCAGACGGCCTGCTCGGCCTGCTCGGCCGGTATCCAGGGGCGGGGGCACTGCCGCCGGGGGCACCCGTAGTAGCGGCGCCCGCTCGACGAGAAGGACGGGATCAGCAGTTCGTCGCAGGGCCCGCAGCGGAGCAGCCCGCGCAGCAGGTAGCGCCCTGGCGTCGCCCGCTTCACGATAGGGAAGTCCACGGTCACCGCCTCGCTTCGTGATGCCGACGCATCCATGCCTATCGTCATCCTGTCCGTTAGTACGGCTGTCGGGGCAGAACTGTTCGATTCGTGACTGGGGTAAGGCCGAAAATCGCCAGGAGCCTGCGGACCCGGGCCGGGGGGACAGGTGGCCCCCGTCCGGGCCGTCACGGATATTCGCTCCGCCGGGGCGGCCGAGCGGAAACTCCCGGTGCGGTGCGGTGCGGTGCGGTGCGGTGCGGTGCGGTGCGGCCATGACCCTGCGGTACGGCATCGAGCGGTAGCCGGACACAGGCGAGGGTCGGGCGGCGGTGCCGGGCGGGGTGCTAGAAAGGGAGCCGCCCGTCGACCCACGGCCGAGAAGGGAGCTGTGCGTGCTGGTCCTCCACGCTGTGTGGCTGGCCGGTGGACGGCTCGCCCTGTGGGGGGAGGATTCCACGCTGCCCGCCCGGCCGCCGCGCCGGCCCGGCCGTCCGCCCCGGCACCGGCCGCACCCGTTCGCGGCGGGACACTCCGTGCTGGCGGGTGCGCTCGGCGAACTCGCCGCGAAGGCGACCACCGGCAGCGCGCTGCTCGCCCTGCCCACCCGGGCCGGCGCACCGGTCGACTCGGCGGAGCTGGTCCGGACCGAGCCGCTCCAGCAGGTCGAGCCGGCCGACTTGGTCGAGCGGGACCGCGACCCGGTCGAGCAGGTCGAGCCGGACCGCGACCCGGTCGGCCTCGCGTCGTGGCGGGTGCCGGTTCTGGAGTACGACGCCGACCACGCGCTCCCAGTGCTGCTCGCCTTCGGCGAGGGCGAGCAGCTCGGCGGTCGGGAGCGACCCGCCCGGCGAAGGTCACCCGCCGGCCGGGGCACCGACCGGCAGCGGCCTGCCGACCCGGAGCCGCCCGCCGAGCGGGACCCCGACGGATCGGGCCCGCCGGTCCGGGGTGCGGCGCTGCGGCACCTCGCCGGGCTGGCCGAGTTCGCGGTGGAACTGGTCCGCCGGGGTAGGACCCTGCCCGGCCTCTCCGCACCGACCACCCACGGCGATGCCGCCACCGGCTCCGGTGACACCTCGGCCGGCCCCACCGCTCCGGCCGGCCCCACCGCTCCGGCCGGCCCCACCGCTCCGGCCGGCCCCACGGCTCCGGCCGGTTCCAGCGTTCCGGCCGGCTCCCGCAGCCCACGCGGCTCCGCCCGCCGGCCGGCCGGGTCCGTCTCGGCCAGCCCGTCGGCGACGGCCTTCTCCGCCGGCTCGACTGGCCCGGGCGGCTCGGCCCGCGCGGTGTGGCGCCCGCTGCTCACCGGGTCCGATGCCGGCTGGGCCCGCGCGTTGACCATGGCGCTGCCGCCAGCGGCCCGCGCCGCGCTCGACCCGCCCGCAGCCGGGGCCGCCGCATTGGCCCAAACCGGCGGCTCGGCCACCACTCGGCCGAGCGACACCAGTGGTTCGGTCACCACCCGGCCGACCGAAACCGGCGGTTCGGTCACCACCCGACCGACCGCCACCATTCGACCGGACGGCGTCGCCGGAGTGGGAGCGGTCCGCCCGGGTGACGCTTCCGGAGTGAACGGCTCGGCGGCGGCCACCGTCGCGGATGCCCTGGACGCGCTCACCGACGCCGCCGCCCGGACGGCTCTGGAGGGCGTACGGCTGATCGGGGCGGGTCGGGCCGGCGCCGCCGACGCCGCCGTACGGGGCTGGCTGCGGGCGCTGACCGGGCGGCAGCGGGACTTCACCGCGGCACCGGAGGCACTGGCCGGACTGGACCGCGAACTGCGCGCCTGGCAGCGGGATGCCGCCGGCAGCCCGGTACGCGCCTGCTTCCGGCTCGTCGAGCCACCCGCACCGCTCGAGATCGACATGACGCCGCCCGAGATCGACGTGACGCCGGTCGAGAACGACATGACGACGGGCGAGGCGGCGGGGCTGGTTGAGGTGGACGGGCTGGCCGGGGTGGAGCAGCGCTGGCGGGTGGAGTTCGCGCTCCAGGCGGCCGACGAGCCGAGCCTGGTGGTCGGGGCGGACCGGATCTGGGCGGCCCGGGGTGACCTGCGGGCGCTGGCCCGGCACCTGGCCGCCCCGCAGGAGACCCTGCTGACCGAGCTGGGCCGGGCGAGCCGGCTCTGGCCGGAGCTGGACGACGCGCTTCGGACAGCCGCGCCGGAGGCGTTGGAGCTGGACACCGAGGGAGCACACCGGTTCCTCCGGGACGGTGCGCCGGTACTGCACGCCGCCGGGTTCGGCGTGCTGCTCCCCTCGTGGTGGCAGCGGCCGGGTGCCCGGCTCGGGGCCCGGTTGCAGGCCAAGACGCGTACCGCGCCGGGGGCGGTGGCCTCGCGCAGCGCGCTGGGAATGGATGCGCTGGTCGACTACGAGTGGGAGCTGGCGCTCGGCGACCAGCCGCTCTCCGCCGCCGAGCTGCGGGCGCTGGCCAAGCTGAAGACACCGCTGGTCCGGCTCCGCGGTCAGTGGGTGGAGCTGGACGCGAAGCGGCTCGCCGCCGGGCTCAAGCTGCTCCGGGCGGGTGGCGAGCTGACCGTGGGCGACCTGCTCCGGCTGGGACTGGCCGCACAGGACGATCCGGAGGCGCTGCCGGTGCTCGGGGTGAGCGCCGACGGCCCGCTCGGGGACCTGCTCGCCGGCCAGGCCGAGCGGCACCTCACGCCCCGGGAGGCGCCGGAGTCGTTCCGGGGCACGCTGCGGCCGTACCAGCAGCGCGGGCTGGCCTGGCTGGCGTTTCTCCAGTCGCTCGGTCTCGGCGGCATCCTCGCCGACGACATGGGGCTGGGCAAGACCATCATGATGCTCGCACTGCTCGCCGGTGACCCGCCGGAGGCCGGTCCGACCCTGCTGGTCTGCCCGATGTCGCTGGTCGGCAACTGGCAGCGCGAGGCGGCCCGGTTCGCGCCCGAGCTGCGGGTACACGTACACCATGGTGCGGAACGGCCGCGCGGGGCGAAGTTCGCCGCGGCGGTCCGGGACGCGGACCTGGTGCTCACCACCTATTCGCTGGCGGCCCGGGACGCCGCCGCGCTGGCCGAGGTGGACTGGCACCGGATCGTGGTGGACGAGGCACAGTCGATCAAGAACGCCGCGACCCGGCAGGCCGCCGCGGTCCGGTCGCTGCCCGCCCGGCACCGGGTGGCGGTCACCGGTACGCCGGTGGAGAACCGCCTCGCCGACCTCTGGTCGATCATGGAGTTCGCCAATCCCGGCCTGCTCGGCACCGCGACCGCCTTCAAGAAGCGGTACGCCGAGCCGGTCGAGCGGCACGGCGACGACGAGGCGGCGGCCCGGTTGCGCCGGATCACCGGCCCGTTCGTGCTGCGCCGGGTGAAGACCGACCGGTCGATCATCACCGACCTGCCGGAGAAGCTGGAGATGGAGGTGCTCTGCAACCTCACCCGGGAGCAGGCGTCCCTCTACCAGGCGGTGGTCGACGACATGATGGCCAGGATCGAGTCCAGCGACGGCATCGAGCGGCGCGGGCTGGTGCTGGCCACCATGACCCGGCTCAAACAGGTCTGCAACCACCCCGCCCAGGTACTCCGGGACGGCTCCGCGCTGCCCGGCCGCTCCGGCAAGCTGGCCCGGCTGGAGGAGATCCTCGACGAGGTACTGGCGGCCGGCGAGAAGGCGCTGATCTTCAGCCAGTACGCCGAGTTCGGCGGGATGCTCCGGGCCCACCTCGCCGCCCGGTTCGGCCGCGAGGTGCTCTACCTGCACGGCGGCGTCGGCAAGGCGGAGCGGGACGAGATGGTGGCCCGGTTCCAGGGCTCCGCCGGGGACGGCTCGGCCGGCCCGGCGCTCTTCGTCCTCTCCCTGAAGGCCGGCGGGACCGGGCTGACCCTGACCGCCGCCAACCACGTCGTCCACGTCGACCGGTGGTGGAATCCGGCGGTCGAGGACCAGGCCACCGACCGGGCGTTTCGGATCGGTCAACGCCGCGCCGTGCAGGTACGCAAGTTCGTCTGCGCCGGCACCGTGGAGGAGAAGGTGGCCGCGATGATCGCCGAGAAGCGGGGACTGGCCGCGCGGATCGTCGGCAGCGGCGAGCAGTGGCTCACCGAGCTGTCCACCTCGGAACTGCGCCAACTCTTCGCCCTGGAGAGCGGGGCGGTGGTCGAGTGACCGACTTCGCCGAGTACGGCCGGCCGCGCAAGGTCGACGGTGGACTGCGGGCGCGTACCGCCCGGGGGGCGATCGGGCGATCCTGGTGGTCCCGCCGCTTCCTCGACGTACTCGAGTCGTTCGCGCTCGGCACCCGGCTCACCCGTGGCCGCTCGTACGCCCGGGCCGGGCAGGTGGTCTCGCTCGACGTGGCACCGGGCGAGGTGACCGCCGTGGTCCAGGGTTCCCGGCCGGAGCCGTACCAGGTGTCGATCCGGTTCCGGCCGTTGGCCGAGCGGGTCTGGACCCGGCTGGAGACGCTGCTCGCCGCGCAGGCACTGTTCAGTGCGCGGCTGCTGGCCGGCGACGTACCGCCGGAGTTGGAGGCGGTCTTCGCCGAGGCGGGCGCGCCGCTCTTCCCGGCCGGCGTCGACCAGCTCAGGCAGCGCTGCGACTGCCCCGACTTCGCCGTGCCGTGCAAGCACCTCGCCGCGACCTTCTATCTGCTCGCCGAGGCGTTCGACGCGGATCCGTTCCAACTGCTGCACTGGCGGGGGCGGGACCGCGACCGGTTACTGGCCCGGCTGCGGGCGCTGCGCGGTGCCGACCCCGGCGGCGGGGAGGCCGAGCGGGACACCCGTCCGGGGCGTACCCGTCGGTCGGGCGGCCGGCGTCGGGCGCGTACCGGTGCGTCCGACGCCGATGACGCCGAGCTGCCGACGCCGGTCCGTCCGGGCGCGGTCGACCCGCCGCCGGTCGGTGCCGGGCTGGCCCTCGCCGACCTGGCCGCCGAGCCGCTGGCCGGGATGCTCGACCGGTTCTGGGTCGCCCCGGTGCCGCTGCCGGCCCGCGCGCCCACCCTGGCGACCGAACCGGAGCTGGTACTGCGCCAGCTCGGTCCACCTGGTGCGGCGATCGGCGGGCCCGGCCTGGCCGAGCGGCTCCGCCGCGCCTACACCCGGTTCGGCGACCGCGACCCGGACTGACCGACCCGCACACCGCACCGACCCGACTCCGGGCAAGCCGTCCCGACTCCGGGCGCAAGGTTGACCCGACTCTGGGCAAGCCGTCCCGACTCCGGGCAAGGCTGGCCCGACTCCGGGCAGACCCGTCTGGCTCCGGGCAAGCCGGAACGACTCCGGGCAAGGCTGGCCTGATCACGCGACCCAGCGCTCACCCCGGCCGGCGGCGCCCCGCTGTGGCGGGGTCACCGGTTCCGCCGGGCCTGCCACATCAACAGCGTGGCCGCGACCAGGACCGCCGGGGCGATCGCGACGGCCAGCCAGCCGCCGAGTACGACCAGGGCCGGCACGGTGGCCCAGAGTACGAAGGTCAACACGAGTATCAGCCGAGCGCGGCGCAGTTTGCCCCGGTCGCCCAGCCGGGCGACGAATTCGGGGTCGGTCAAACGGAGCTGGTGCGTGATCTCGTCAAATCGGCGCTGATCCTCTTTGCTGAGCATGGCGTGGGCCCTTTCCTCAGGCGTCAACCAGTCCGGCGCCGGAATACCCGGTCCGAGGCGGCTCTCACGCTGCTGGTGCCCCTGCTACCGGCCCTGCACCCGGCCGCCGCGTGTCGCCACGGCCCGCCGGTGCGGGGCCTGCCCGGGCTGGCCCCGACCGAACCGCCCGGACCGGAGCCGGCGGACCCGGACGGGGCGGAAGACGCCCCGGCGGGCGAATCCGGTCGATCAGGGACCGGCCGGCGACGACTGCCCGCGAAACCCGCGAACGGGTCGGTCGGGCCGGGACCCGACGCCCCGGACCCAGCAGGCGGCGGGCCCAGACGCCCCGGACGCGGCAGGCGGCGGGACCCGTCGCCCCGGACTCAGCAGCGGCGGGCCCCGGCGGCCCGGACTCGTCGTCGGCCAGGCCCGACGGGCTCCTGGCCTCACCCGACGGACTCCTGACCTCAGTAGCCTCGACGTGGGGCGGGCAGGTGTGCCGGGAAGAGCGGCTCGGGCAGGGCCGGCGCGACCGCCTCCAACGCCTCGACCAGCAACTCCTGGATGCCGTACGGGTCGGCCAGGCGCCAGCGGGTCTCCTCCGGGGACACCACCCAGCGCACCGTACCCTCCGGCAACCGGGTCGGTGGGGCCGGAATCCACGAGCCGGAGCCGTGCCGGACCACGTAGAGGCTGTGCTCCAGTTCGGGCCGGAGTGGCTCGCCGGGGCGTACCAGGAACATCCACCGGCCGCCCGGTGTGGCGGCGACCGGCCCGCGGACCTGGCCGGCGACGGTGCCGAACAGCCGGGGCCGGGCCTGCTCCAGCGCGAACCGGCCCAGGTAGGCGGGTACCTCCAGGACGTCGAAGGCGCGGCCGGTGGCCAGCAGGATCGAGTGCGGGCGGAGCCGCCACCAGGTGGCGACCCGGGCCGGGTCGGCGGTGGCGCACTGCTCCCACTGCTCCAGCGCCGGATGGCAGCCGGTGGTCGGGCAGCCGGCCCGGCCACAGACGAAGCGGTGCCGGGCCAGGCACGCCCCAGGGGTGACCTGCCAACCGTGCCCGGCGTAGCGGACCGCGATCCGGCGCAGTCGAACCCGGTCGAGCTGGGCGAAACGGACCGAACGTGGACGGACTTTCTCCCACATTTTCTGCGAACCCCCTACTTTTGTCGATCTCGGCCAGTAATGCAGGTCGAAGCCCGTCACTGGCGTCTGACGCGGTCGTTTGTCCGGGCAGACAGCCGCAAGTTGCATCGAAAGTTACGAGCGGCCGTCTCCGGAGTGACGTACATGCTGTGCGACCAGCACAGACGTGAGTCGCACCCCGTTTTCGCACCGGCGCGGGCCCCCTGACCGGACCGCCGACGCAGAAAGGAGGGCCGGACGTGGACGAACTGCCGATCGGGCGTCGCGTCGCCTACTGGCGCGGTCGCCGCAAAATGTCGCAGCAAGTCTTCGCCGATCGGCTCGGAAAGTCGAAGAGCTGGGTGGACAAGGTCGAACGAGGCGTACGCCGACTGGACAAGTTCTCGGTGCTGTACGAGATCGCCGACGTACTCCAACTCGACGCCCAGCTATTGCTCGGCAAGGCGCCGGAACGCCGTGCCGACGGGCTCACCTGCATCGACGAGGTGGAGGTCGACGAGATCCGCTCCGCCCTGGAGCGGTACGACTCGATGAGCTCGTTCTTCGCCGCCACCCCTCAGCCGCCCTCGCTGGCCGAGATGACCAAGTCGGTGAACCACGCCTGGCTGACATACCAGTACGCCCGGTACGGCGTGCTGACCCGGGCGCTGCCGAAGCTGCTCCGGGACGCCCAGGCGCTGGACAGCGTGGCCGGCGGTGACGACGACGGCAAGGCCGCCCACCTGCTCGGGCAGGTCTACCAGATCGCCTCGTCGGCACTGCGCAAACTCGGCGAGTACGAGCTGGCCTGGCTCGCCGCCGACCGGTCGATGGCGGTCTCCCAGCGGGCCGACGACCCGCTGCTGGCCGGGGTGGCCACCTACCGGGTCGGCAATGCCCTGCTGGCGCTCGGCCGGGCCCGGCCGGCGCTGGAGGTGAACGTGAGCGTCGCCAACCGGCTCGCGCCGGGCGGCGGCAATGACGCCGGGCCGGACCGGCTCTCCGTCTACGGGATGCTGCTGTTGCAGGGGGCGATGGCGGCGGCCCGGATGGGCGACAACAACACGGTCAAGGACCTGGTCAACGAGGCCGAGGGGGCGGCCGACCGGCTGGGTGGCGACCAGAACCTCTACTGGACCAGCTTCGGCCCGACCAACCTGGAACTGCACCGCGCGGCGGCAGCGGTCGAACTGGGCGAGGGCGGTAACGCGGTGCACACCCACGAGCGGCGGATCATGCGCCGGGACGGGTTCGACGCGCTGCTGCCGGAGCGGCGGGCGCACCACATGCTGGACCTGGCCCGCGGGTTCGCCCAGATCGGCGACCTGGACCGGGCGGGCGAGGCGCTGGTCGACGGCGACCGGCTGGCCCCGTCCGAGATCCGGTGCCGGCCGATCGCGCACGAGGTGATGTCGAACGTGCTGCGTCGCACACGGGGTGCGCCGCCGGCGCCGATTGCGGAGTTGGCTGAACACATGGGAGTAGGAATCTGATGGCCGTGCTGTGCGGGATCGTCCGGTGACGGAGTCGACCGGGTCACGGGTGCTGTACGTGCTCGCCTGCGGCTCGCCGCCGGCTCGGCACGTCGGTCGGCTGGTGACCTGTGCGCAGCGGGACGGCTGGGACGTGTGCGTGGTGCTGACTCCGGACGGTACGAAGTTCGTCGACGTACCGGCGCTGAGCAGGCAGACGGGGCATCCGGTGCGGTCGGCATACAAGCACCCCGGTGATCCGGACGTGCTGCCCGACGCGGGCGCGATGATCGTCGCTCCGGCGACGGTGAACACGATCAACAAGTGGGCCGCCGGGATAGCCGACACCCTCGCCCTCGGTCTGCTGGTCGAAGGACTCGGCAAGGGGCTGCCGATCGTGGCGATGCCGTTCACCAACGCCGCGATGGCGGCCCACCCGGCCTTCCTGACCAGCATCGCCCGGCTGCGGGACTGGGACGTCACGGTGCTCTTCGGCGACCACGTCATGCCACTGCACCAGCCGGGCACCGGGGAACGGTATCTGGAGAGGTTTCCCTGGGAGATGACGGTGACCGCGCTGCGGGCCAGACTCTCGGTCAGCGGCCAGCTCGGCTGACCCCGGCACGGCGGGCCCGGGAGCCATCCGCTCCCGGGCTCCTCCGGCTCGGCTGTCGTGCGGCCCGGCTGTCGTGCGGCCTGGCCCGTCATGCGGCCCGGCTGTCGTGGGGTCCGGCTGTCGTGGGGTCCGGCTGTCGCGCGGCTTGGCTGTCGTGCGGCTTGGCTGTCGTGCGGTCCGGAGCTGTCCGCG
>NZ_BONX01000011.1 GCF_016862935.1 Plantactinospora mayteni | reverse complement strand
CCCGGGGGCGTCCGGCCGGGGTTCCACGTCGGTCGGGAGGCGGGGGTGGAAGCTTGGTTGCCGTGGGTCCGGCGGGGGTCGGGGGCGACGCTCGGCTCCGTGGTCGGCCGGACGCCGGTAAGCTGGGCCGCCGTGGGTGCATCCGGATCTCAAGCGGTCAGCGTGGCCGACGTCGTGGCAGCGCTGGACCAGCGTTATCCGCCGGCCTGGGCCGAAGGGTGGGACCGGGTGGGACTGGTGGTCGGTGAGCCGTCCGCACCGGTACGCCGGGTCTGCTGCGTCGTGGACGTGGTGCCGGAAACGGTCGCCGAGGCGCTCGGGTACGGTGCCGACCTGATCGTCGCGCACCATCCGCTGCTGCTGCGCGGGGTCTCGTCGGTGGCCGCGACGACGTACAAGGGCCGGATCGTGCACCAGTTGATCAAGAATGACGTGGCCCTGTACGTGGCGCACACCAACGCCGACGTGGCCAGTCCGGGTGTCTCCGACGCGCTCGCCACCCGGCTCGGCCTGACCGACCTGCGCCCGCTGCGCCCGGCCGACCCCTCCGGTCCAGCCGCCGGCCAGGGGCGGGGCTTCGGGCGGATCGGCCGGCTGCCGGAGCCGACGACCCTGGCCGAGTTCACCGGGTACGTGGCCCGGGCGCTCCCGCCGACCGCCTGGGGCGTACGCGCCGCAGGCGACCCGGGGCGGACGATCTCGACCGTGGCGGTCAGCGGCGGAGCCGGCGACTCCTTCCTCGGCGACGCCCTGCGGGCCGGTGTCGACGTGTTCCTTGCCGCCGATTTGCGGCACCATCCGGTCAGCGAATACCTGGCCGAGGAGGGTCCGGCGCTGCTGGACGCCGCACACTGGGCGACCGAGCGGCCCTGGCTCGACGAACTCGCCGCACACCTGCGCGAGCGGCTGCCCGTCGAGACCATGGTGTCCGATCTGGACACCGATCCGTGGACGGTGCAGGCGGCGTCTCCCGTACCACCCGTGCTAACCCCCGCATCCTCCGTGGACAAGGAGTCCCAGCGATGAAGGCCGACCCGAAAGACCAGCGTCGCCTGCTCGACCTCCAGGCGATCGACACCGGGCTCGCCCAGCTCGCCCACCGGCGCCGTACGCTGCCGGAGCACGCCGAGCTGGAGGCGCTGGCCCGGGAGCTGTCCGCGCTGGAGGACGAGCGGGTCCGGGCCCAGGTGGCAGTGGACGACCTGGACCGGGACATCGCCCGGCTGGAGCGGGACGTCGAGCAGGTGCGGATCCGCAAGGACCGCGACCAGGCCCGGCTGACCGTCGGCTCGGGGCCGGCCCGCGAGCTGGAGGCGTTGCAGCACGAGATGACCTCGCTCAACCGACGGCAGACCGAGCTGGAGGACGCCGAGCTGGAGCTGATGGAGCAGCGGGAGACCGCGCAGGGCGTACTCGACGGGATCGAGCAGCGGTTGACGGCGGCCCGGCAGCGGCGCGCGGAGACCGAGGAGCGGCGGGAGCAGGCCCTTGCCGAGATCGGCAAGGAGGAGGAGTTCAAGGCCGGCTCGCGGCAGCCGCTCGCGGCCGACCTCCCGGCCGACCTGGTGGCGCTCTACGACAAGATCCGGGAGTCGTCGGGCGGGCTCGGCGCGGCCCTGGTCGCCGGTGGTCGCTGCGGCGGCTGCCGGCTGGAGCTGTACGGTGCGGACCGGGCCCGGATCAAGGCCGCCGCGCCGGACGAGGTGGTGCGCTGCGAGGAGTGCCGCCGCATCATGGTGCGTACCGCCGAGTCCGGGCTGTGACCCGGGTCGGTGGTGGCGGGATCGGGGGGTGGACCCGTGCCGGGTCGTAAGGTCGTGGTGGAGGCGGACGGCGGCGCCCGGGGCAACCCTGGCCCGGCCGGCTACGGCGCGGTGGTCCGGGACGCCGTCAGCGGCGAGGTGCTGGCCGAGCGGTCCGAGTCGATCGGTGTCGCCACCAACAACGTCGCGGAATACCGTGGCCTGATCGCCGGGCTGGAGGCCGCCCGTGAGACGGGGGCGGCCGGGGTCGAGGTGCGGATGGACTCCAAGCTGGTCGTCGAGCAGATGGCCGGCCGCTGGCAGATCAAGAACCCGGGGCTGCGTCCGCTCGCCGCCCAGGCGGCCGGGCTGGTCCGGAAGTTCGACTCGGTGACGTACACCTGGATTCCCCGGGAGCGCAATCGGCACGCGGACGCGCTGGCGAACGCGGCGATGGACCTGGCCGCCGGCAAGGTGCCGCAGGCCGCCCGGGACAGCGCGGCCGAGCCGATCGCGGCGACGCCGGCCGGCGCGACCGGGCGGGCGGAGGCGCACGAGGTCGCCGCACAGGGCTCGACCGCGAAGAGTTCCTGGGAGCCGCGCCCGGCGGAGACCGCCACCCGGCTGCTGCTGCTCCGGCACGGCGAGACGGAATACACCGCGCGGGGCCGCTACTCGGGCCGGGGCGACGTGCCGCTCTCCGACCGGGGCCTGGCCCAGGCCGGTGCGACGGCCCGCCGGGTGGCCGGGCTGGTCGACTCGGTCGCGGCCGTCGTCAGCTCACCCCTGTCCCGGTGTACGTCGATGGCCGGCATCGTCGCCGGTGGGCTCGGCGGGGTTCCGGTGGTGGTCGAGCCGGACCTGATCGAGTGCGACTTCGGCGAGTGGGAGGGTCGCACCTTCGCCGAGGTACGCGAGCGCTGGCCCGCCGAACTGGACGCCTGGCTGGCCTCGCCGGCCGTGGCCCCGCCCGGCGGAGAGTCCTTCGTCCAGGTCGGTACCCGGGTCAGCCGGGCGATGGCGAAGCTGCTGGCCGGGTACCCCGGGGAGACCCTGGTGGTGGTCTCGCACGTCTCGCCGGTGAAGATCGCGCTCCGCGACGCGCTCGCCGCGACCGACGCCTTCCTGCACCGGCTCTATCTCGACCCGGCCGGCCTGTCCATCTTGGACATCTGGCCGGACGGCGGGATGGCGGTGCGGACCGTCAACGACACCGCCCACCTGACCGGCATCTGACTGTCTGTCCGGGACTGGGCGGCCTGGGCGGCTGGTCAGTGCGGGGCGGCGAGGGTCCGGGGCTCGTCGGTGAGGAAGGTGAGCACGGTCTTGACGAACCGGGCCGGGTCGTCGAGCCAGGGGAAGTGGCTGGCGCCGTCCTGCACCACGGTCTCGGCGTTCGGGAAGAGCGCGGCGAGCGCCCGGGCCGCCTCCGGGGTGGGCGCCGGGTCCAGTTCGCCGGCCACCACCAGTACCGGGGCGTCGAGTCCGGCCAGTGCGGCCCGGATCGCGGCGGTGTCCGGGGCGAAGCCGTCGTAGAACCCGGCGGACGGCGCGTCCGGTCGCTCCTCCGGTTCGGCCTCGGCGTGTGCCCGGGCCCGCTCGTCCCACCGCCCGTACGCGAACGGCGCGGCGCCGCTGCGCAGTGGGTTCACCTCGTCCGGCCCGGCACCCCGGTCCGCCGCCTCCTGCCAGGCGTCCATTGCCGCCTTCGCCTCCGGATACCACCACTGTGCGGAGCGGGCGGTGACCGCCTCGGCGAAGCCGACCGTCTCGACCCCGACCGAGCGCAGGCCCGGGGTGACGAGTACCAGCCGGGACAGCCGGTGCGGATGCCGGGCCGCGTACAGTTCGGCGAGGTTGCCGGCGGCCGAGTGGGCGAGCAGGTCCATCCGGTCCAGTCCGAGGTGGACCCGGAACGCCTCGACGTCGTCGACCAGCCGTTCGCACCGGTAGCTCGCCGGGTCCTCGGGGACCGCCGACTCGCCGCTGCCCCGGGAGTCGAGCTTGAGCAGGGTGCGGTCCCGACTCAGCCCACCGAGGTCACCGAGGTAGCTCGACGCCCGTGCTGCCCCGCCGGGCAGGCAGACGATCGGTGGCCCGGAACCGAGCACGTGGTAGGCGAGTGCGGTGCTGTCGTACGAGGGAAATCGCGGCACCCGGCCAGCATGGCAACCGGCCGTCCCGCGATCAAGAGCAATCGTCGTACTTCGATGTATTTTTTGCCCCGATAGGGCCGTTTGGCGTGACCCTATTCTGGTCGTTGATCACCATTCGGCGCAGCGTGGTCGCCGTTGGGCGCACCGGTCCGGTTTCGTCGAGGTGACCGTTGTCACTCTGCCCTAACCTCCGGCGTCACACGTAGGTCAACGACGACACGTCACCCGGAGTTCAACCGACGGCCAAGCGCAACCAGGCGGGTCACCAGGCCGAGCGCAGCGAGGAGACGGCATGAGCGAGTGCAGCGAGCGAATCATCGAACTCAGCGCCGACGAGCCTCAGGGCGGCACGGAGCCGAGCGGAGTGCCGGCATGAGCGAATCTGAGACGCCGGCGGCGCCGGCCGGCGAGGTGGTGTCGAGAGCGCGGGCGAAGGACCACAGCCCCTGGAACTGGCTGCTCTTCCTGCCCATCGTGGTGCCGTTGATCACTCCGTTGTTCAACGCCGACTCACCCCGGCTGTTCGGCTTCCCGGTCTTCTACTGGCTCCAACTGGCCTTCATCCTGCTCGGGGTCGGCACCACGACCGTCGTGTACCAGATGACGAAGAAGCGGGGGTGACCGACGGTGTGGCGGGACCATCTCACTGAGATCATCATCTTCACCCTGCTGTTCCTGCTGGTCAGCGGGATGGGCTTCGTCGCGGCCCGGTGGCGGGCGCCGAAGGACATCAACCACCTCGACGAGTGGGGCCTCGGCGGGCGCAGCTTCGGCGGCTGGATCACCTGGTTCCTGGTCGGCGGCGACCTCTACACCGCGTACACCTTCGTGGCCGTACCGGCGCTGCTGTTCGGGGCCGGGGCGGCCGGGTTCTTCGCGGTGCCGTACACGATCATCATCTATCCGCTGGTCTTCCTGGTGCTGGTCCGGCTCTGGTCGGTGTCGCACCGGCACGGCTTCGTCACCCCGGCCGACTTCGTCCGGAAGCGGTTCGACTCGCCGACCCTGGCGCTGATCATCGCGATCACCGGCATCGTCGCCACGATGCCCTACATCGCGCTCCAACTCGTCGGCATCGAGGCGGTACTCAAGACGATGGGGGTCAGTGGGGAGAGCGCCATCGCCCGGCACCTGCCGATCATCATCGCCTTCGCCATCCTGGCCGCCTACACCTACCAGTCCGGGCTGCGGGCGCCAGCGCTGATCGCGTTCGTCAAGGACTCGCTGATCTACGTCGTGATCCTGGTGGCGATCGTCTACCTGCCGTACAAGCTGGGTGGCTGGGGGAGCATCTTCGACGCGGCGGACGCGAAGTTCGACGCGAGTCCGTCACCGAACGACGGCATCACGCTCAACGCCAACAACCAGTTGCAGTACATCACCCTGGCGCTCGGCTCGGCGCTGGCGCTCTTCCTCTACCCGCACAGCCTCACCGGCGTACTGGCCAGCCGCAGCCGGGACGTGATCAAGCGGAACATGTCGGCGCTGCCGGCGTACAGCCTGCTGCTCGGCCTGATCGCCCTGCTCGGGTACGCAGCCATCGCCGCCGGAGTGACCCCGCTGCCCGGTGCCACCGAGGGCACCGTGGACAACAACACGGTGGTGCCGCTGCTGTTCGAGCAGCAGTTCCCGAGCTGGTTCGCCGGGATCGCGTTCGCCGCGATCGGGATCGGCGCGCTGGTGCCGGCCGCCATCATGTCGATCGCGGCGGCAAACCTCTTCACCCGGAACATCTACAAGGAGTACCTGCGCAAGGACGCCACCGCGGCCCAGGAGGCGAACGTCTCCAAGATCACGTCGCTGGTGGTGAAGATCGGTGCGGTCGCCTGCATCGTCTTCCTCGACCCGCAGTTCTCGATCGACCTCCAGCTCATCGGCGGAGTCATCATCCTCCAGACGCTGCCGGCGGTCGCCCTCGGCCTCTACACCCGGTGGTTCCACCGGGGCGCGCTGGTCGCCGGCTGGGTGGCCGGAATGGGCCTGGGAATGTGGATGCTCTACCAGATTCCCAACCCGGCGACCAAGCGGGCGCACTTCGGTGGGTCCGCGTTCCCGCTGGAGAAGCTCGGCTTCGACGGCTCCACCAAGACGATCTACGTCGGCCTGGTCGCGGTCGCGGTCAACCTGCTGGTCGCGGCGATCGTCACGCTGATCCTCCGGGCCGCCAAGGTGGCGGAGGGAGTCGACGGGACCACGCAGGACGACTACTTCGCCGACGAGGGCGACCCGCGGCTCGTACCCGACCCGAGGGAGTCGACCGAGGGGGAGTCGGCCGAGGGGGAGGCGGCCGGCGAGTCCGTCGAACCCGCCCCGAAGGTCTGACCGACCCGACAACACCACACCGACCCCAACCACCCCCGCCCCCGGGGAGATCCCCGTGGCCAGCGCAGGCAACCCGAGATTCGGGTACGCCGACCTGGTCACGGGGATCTCTTGTGTCGGACGGGTGGGCGGGGTCAGGTCCAGGAGCGGTAGAGCAGCAGCAGGCCGATCGCCGTACCGAAGAGCACGATCAGGGTCCTGAGCACCTCGGGCGGCAGCCGGCGGACGAGCCGCGCGCCCGCGTACCCGCCGAAAATGGTCGCGGGGGCGACCACCGCGACGGCCGTCCAGTTCACCGGGCCGAACGCGGCGAAGGCGACGATCGTGGTCAGCCCGACCACCGCGGAGAGCAGGTTCTTGATCGCGCTGACCCGGATCAGCGTCTCGTCCAGCACCAGCGCCAGCCCGGCCACCAGCATGACCCCGAGCGCGGCACCGAAATATCCGCCGTAGACCGCGCCGACCACGACCATGGTGTGCAGGGTGAGACCCTGGCGTGCGGCGCTCCGCACCGCCGTCCTGCCGGAGGCGCCGAAGCCGGAACCGGCCGGGACGGGTTGGCCGCGGTCCTGCCCGATCAGGCGGCGAAGCTGGTCCTGGAACGCCAGCACGGCGGTCGCACCCAGCACCAGGAACGGTACGGCCAGCTCGAACGCCCGGGCCGGGGTGGAGAGCAGCAGCGCGCAGCCGGCGGCCGTGCCAGCACGGTCCCAGGGATCAGCCGGAGCAGCCACCGGCGGTCCGGCAGGTCGACCCGGCTGCCCCAGACGCTGGCCAGGTAGCCGGGGCAGACCGACATCGAGTTGCTCACGTTCGCGGCGATCGGCGGCAGCCCCACCGCGATCATGGCGGGAAAGGTGATCAGCGAGCCGCCGCCGGCCACCGCGTTGACCATCCCCGCGGCGAGCCCGGCAGCGAGCAGTAGCAGCGCCTCGGGAAAATCCATAGCCTGTCGAGGCTAATCGGCGCCCCTCCCGCCTTCTCGCTGGCCTGCCGGGGTTCCCCCTCGGCCAACTGCACCTGGGCGGCCCGGTGGATCGCTCTTCGGGATCATGGCTAACATTGGGTACGCGACGGACGAGTCGACCGGGCGGTCGCGTCGGCGAGCGCGAGCCCGCCGCCGAGGAACGTCCGGACTCCACAGGGCAGGGTGGTTGCTAACGGCAACCCGGGGTGACCCGCGGGAAAGTGCCACAGAAAACAGACCGCCGTACGGGTGGTTTACGCGGAAACGCGCGGACCGACCGGTTCGGTAAGGGTGAAACGGTGGGGTAAGAGCCCACCAGCGTCCCGGGTGACCGGGATGGCTCGGTAAACCCCACCCGGAGCAAGGCCAAGAGAGGGCCATCGCCGAAAGGCAAGGGCCCGCGCAGGCGTTCGAGGGCTGCCCGCCCGATGCCTGCGGGTAGGCCGCTGGAGCCTGCCGGCAACGGTAGGCCGAGATGGATGACCGCCGCCGGCACCACCGGCAACGGTGCGTGCCGGGCACAAAATCCGGCGTACAGGTCGACTCGTCCGTCGTACTACAGGTCACGGTCCTGATCAAGGCCGTGACCTGCTTCTTTGTCTGGTGCCGTTGGCTGACCTTGGTCACCGTTGGGCGGCGTCTGACGGCCCGGACGGCCCGGACGGCCCAGGGCGGCCCGGGAGACTCTGCTTGCCGCTCGGTTGATCTCGTCTGCGGCGATCTTGGTGGGCTCTGCGCTGGCGTGGCCGGAAGCATAACGGCGACCGGCCCTGTCGGCTTCCGTACCGCCGCGAGGGGGTTGTGAGATCCTGAGGGTATGCAGAGCCTTCGAAGGGACCGTGCCGCGTAGGCGCCCGAGGCAAGTGCGGGCCTCCGAACTCCGTGCCCGGCCGCTGGACAGCCGTACGTCTCCCGTAGCCGGCCTCTCGTTCCGAGGGCTCCAGGCCATCGCGTACCTGGAACGCTCCCGCTTCACGGAAGGCGCCGTTGCGCGGGCGCTTCGGGCGTGGGCGAACTTCGTGCAGGACCCGTGGCACCGGCTGTGGGACCCCCGGTGCGGCTGTGGCGTCATGGAGTGTTGCCCGGACCTGGGAGAGGTTCGTCAGATCCTTGAAGCTGCGGGTCACGTGCTGCCAGCACGGGATGCCCGTCGGTTTCGGGTGGAGGTCGCCAAGATAGACGAGTTGTGGTGATCGCATGGAGTACCGGTCAGGGGCGCGAGGGCGGTTCTCGTCGGGGTCGGCCGCTTTCCGCCTGGCCGCTCAGCGGTCCGGGGCGGTGCTCAGCCGGTCGGCCTGCCGCCTGCGTGCCCCGCCGCGAAGCGGCGCCCTTGATGCCGCCGTACGGGGCGAGGAGAAGGCCGAGATTAAGAAGGCGAGGGTGGGCGCCCGGAAGGCGGACAAGAAGTCCGACGGCAAGAAGGCCAAGAAGAAGGCGTGCAAGCCGGATGGCACGCGGCCCAGCGACCCGGACGACGGCGGGGCCGGTGCCCTGGTGCACCGGAGCTAATGGCGCGCGACATGATCACGGATCTCGGAACATCGGAGGCCCTGGCTCGGATTCACGTCCTGACCAGGGCCTTCGGTTCCGAGCGGGTGGCGGAAATCGAACCCGCACTGTCAGTTTGGGAACTCGCTGGGGCATCGGTCTGGGCCGAGATCAACGGGCTGCGTTCCTGGTCACGGTGCCCGTGGTTGACCGCCCTTCCCCGTGGCTTCCCGGCGCTACGGGGCCGTAGGGGGCACGAACGGCGGCCACTGTGGAAAGCGCAGCTGATAGCGTTTCCAGGGTGCTGCCGGTTCGCGGGGTCGTTGCGGGTGTTGTGGCAGTCGTCCTGGCATTCGTCTCGGAATGGTTCACCGCTGGGACTAGCGGATCGCTCTCCGCCGCTCCTGTTGCGGTGGGTCGTGACGGCAGGTGGGCTCGGCGTTACGGGGAGTGAGTGTTGGCGAGCTCCTCGGACTCGGCGACAAGGCAGGGGCGGCGATTGCCAACCTCAAGTACTGTCCGATCGCCCAACTCCTCACAGCACGAGGGAACCCATGAAAGCTTCCTTCAACTCCCGTCGCATGCTCGCCTGGACCGCGCCCGTGGCGCTCACGCTGACCGCGCTCGCCCCGGCCCTACCCACCCAGGCCGCTGCCAAGCCCACTCCTCCCACTATCACCGTCGGCCCGGTCGACAAGGACCTAAACGGCGATGGCGTCGCTGACCTGGTCACTGTCGGAGGTCCGGACACCGGACTCGGGTCCGGCGTCTGGTCCGCGCTTGGCGTGACGTCCCGTAAGACCGGCGTCGGCACCGGCCAGGTACAGGCGGCCGTCAACATCGGTCTACACGGCAACGGCGCCGGCGGCACCGCGTCCCCGGCCGAGTTCGACGGCGCGCAGATCATCACCGGCCGCTTCTTCGGCGAGACCGAAGAGGACTTCCTCGTCTACTACCCGGGCGGGGTCCACGCCGGCGGCGGCCTGGTCATCAGGGGCGCCGGCGACGGCACGATGCCCGACCCGTACCGCAGCGGCAACGTGCAGACCATCATCCGGGACCAACTCCTGGACGCCAACGGCAACTCACCGCTGACGCTGGTCAACGGATACGTCGCTGATGGACTCGACAACGGCCTCCCGGACCTGATCGGCATCTCCGGTGACGCCACCAACGGTTACCGCCTCGACTACCACCCCAACTGGGGCATTCCAAATGGTTACTTCAGCACCACCACGCTGACCAACCCAACCCCGACGGGCGGCTACGACTGGCAAAACTGGAGCATCGCCAGCACCGAGACCGCCTCCGGCCTCGCGCTCTTCCTACGCAACGCCACCACCGGTGACCTGTACCTGTGGACTGGGGTCACCATGGTCGACAACGGCGACAGCACCGGCACGCTCACCCACATTCAGTATCAGGTGGCGGCGAACTGGAACACCGGCGTCGCGATCAGCACGCTGTGGGCCGCCGACATCAACACCGACGGCACGCCGGACCTGTGGACCGTGCTGCCGAACGGCACCTACCGGGCGTACTTGATCTCCGGCCTGTCCACCGGCGGTACCGCAACGGTAACCACCACCCGGGCCAAGCCGCTCGCCTGACAGTGAGGACGTACGTGAGTTCCTACCGGCCGGTCTGCCCCTTCGCCTGGCTGGCTTCGGGTCGTTAACGGGATCTGTCGGCTGTGCCGGCATGGGACTCACGTGCACACTCACCGGACGTGGCGGTTGTGACCTCGAACGAAGCCTGGCCAGGGGCCCCGTCGCTGTCTTGTCCATCGCCGACGCGCTCGGCGCCCAGATCACCAAGGAACGGGATCGGGCACGTAACGGGCACGCCGCCGTAGGAGTTGATAGTCATAAGCGAAAGCCGTGGTCAGCTTACCGGCTACCCGGGCCTTCGGTTTGGAGCGGGTGACGGGCATCGAACCCGCACTGTCAGTTTGGGAATTGGACCGAGACGGTTCCTGGTACGGCGTTTCGCCTGGTCGACGCGGTCTGGGCTGGCCTGGTTTGGCCTGTAGCTACACCGGCTTATGGCCCGTGGATGGCCCGGCCTGCTGCTCCTCGGACGCCGGCCGAAGGCGTTCCCACTGCACGTCGAAGCAGACAAGACCACGCTCGGCCGCCATCCGCGCGGCCTCGGCCGACACCTCCTCAGCCATGCTGTACCGCATAGCGAAGTAGACGATCGGGCCCGACGCGTTGTTGATCAGCGGCCCGTCAGACCAGGGACTCACGTCATCCTCGTCCTCGGTCATGTCGATCCAGCGATCAAGTAGGGCCTCAACGTAGGCGCGGATACGCGGGGTCGGTGGAACATCCTCATCCGCTCCGATGTACTTCCCGTAGAGCTGCACGAAGGCGGCAGCGCCCACGACATCGTCGGTCGGCTGGTCGCCCTCCCAGACGGCAAGGTCGTAAGTCATGCCGGCAGTGTGCCGACTCCCTCCGACGCTTGAGCCGCCGCCCGGGCTTTCGGTGACCCGGGCGGCGCGGTGGCAAGCCAGTCTCGGGTTGGACTGGCGCGAGCCGGAAGCCCTGACCTCGACGACGGCCAACTCCGTCGGCTTCCGTACTCGCGTGTTCGGCGCCTTGGCCGTGGTTGGCGCATCGGACGGGTCGACGGGTGACGTTGCGTCCTGAGGCGAACAGGTCGTCATCGACCTGAGACCGGACCGAGGCGCTGGGTCGACGTGGCGCTGCGACCATCGGAGCGTGGCCGTTCAGACGCTGACGAGGGTGCGGCGGATCGCCGCTTCGCTGACCGCCGCCGTGCTCACATTGACCGGGTTGGCCTCCTGCACGCCGGTAAGGAAAGGCATCACCGGTCTAACCGTGGACGCCAACGGCCGGCCGCTCGCAGCGCTGGCCTGGTGCGCGGACCGGCCGCGGGACGTCGTCGTTCTCCACGCCGCAAGAGACCTGGTCTCGCCCTCCCCGTCCAGTGTGCCGACACCGTCCGCGAACTGGCCGGAGTGGCCGGGACGAAAGTATGACGTACCGCCCGACGTGACCTCGCCGGCCACCGTCCATCTTGCGGGCTTCCCGCCTGAACCGGCCCCTGACCCGCACGACAGCTTCCGAATGTACGGAGTCGCCGGCAACAGCAGCTTCACCACCCACTCGGTGACCTTCCGGCTCCCTGAACTGTCCGGCCTGCAACCCGGATCGGTCCTGATCACGACCGTCGAGTCGAACGAAGAGGTGCAGAAAGGCATCTCCCTTGACGAGTTCGCCCGCCTCGGAAGGGACGAGTGCTGAACTACTCCGGCACGGCTAAGCGTGGCCATCTCACTCGTGACCATCCCAAGGACAGCGCTGCCGAGCAGCACACGCTGGGCGCACAACCGGGGCAACTCGACAGTCGTCGGACGAGGTGTACGCCCGCCCGTCGAGAGGGAGTGACCACGCGGTGCGAGCCCGGCAGCCCGATGCCGAGCGCCCTGGCTCGGCGGTGCCGTACATCCTGATGCGCCTCCGTGCACTGGCCACAGCGGGCTCATGCCTTCCCCACCAGGTCGAGTCCCGGCCCGGTGGACCGGCTGTTCGAGCCACCGGCTCGGCCGGTCTGCTTGAATGACGGCCTGACGAGGTCAACTGCGAGGAGGGGCATGACGCTGACCAGTCGTCTCGCCCGGCGTACGGACGTACCGGCGCTGCTGCCGCTGATCGACGCCGCGATCGATGAATTGCAGAAGGGTTTCCTCGACGAGGCGCAGATCGCGTCCAGTCGCTCGATCATGGGCATCGACACCCAGCTCATCGACGACGGGACCTACTTCGTGGTCGAACTGGCCGGCCAGCTCGCCGGCTGCGGCGGGTGGAGTCGCCGGGCCACCCTCTACGGCGGCGACCACTCCCAGGGCCGCGACCCGGCGATGCTCGACCCGGCCCGGGATCCGGCCAAGGTCCGCGCGATGTACACCCACCCGGACTGCACCCGGCGGGGTGTCGGCCGGCTGATCCTCGCGCGCTGCGAGGAAGCAGCCGCTGCCGACGGCTTCCGCACGCTCGAACTGATGTCGACGCTTGCCGGCCGGCCACTCTACGAGGCGGCCGGGTTCGTACCGGTCGAGCAGGTCGAGGACCCGGCTGGCGGCGTACCCGTGCGACTGGTTCGGATGCGCAAGCCGATCGCGGCGGCGGCACACTGACGACCTGGCGGCGCTCTCCCGGCCGCCGATCCGGACCTGGCGCTGGGCCGGAGGCCGCCGACGCGCGGGACGCGCCGACGGCCTCCGGGTCGTTCAGCCGGCGGAGACGGCGCGTTCGAGCAGGGTACGGTGCCGGATCATCCATCCGGCGGCCCGTGCCCGCCACGCGACGGCCCAGAGCGGCGCCGGGTCGGTCGACTCCGGCGTGATCCCGGCCCGGGTCGCCTCGGCGGCACAGTCCCGGATCGCGAACTCGATCATCCGGCTGACCAGCCCGGGCCGGTCAGCCGCCGGCAACTCGTAGCCGTCCAGGAACAGCCGTAGCTGCCGGGCCCGACCCGCCAGGTCCGGCAGGTGGTGGCGTTCGGCGATGTCGTCGTCGTGCAACTGGGCGTTCCACCACGCGGTGCCGACCACCTCGTCGAGCCGGTCGACCGGCCCGGCCAGGGTCCAGTCGATGAACGCCACCGGTCGGCCGGCCCGGGCAACGGTGTGCCACGGCCCGGCGTCGCAGTGCCCGATCACCGAGTCGGGCCCCTCCCGGTGCATCCACCACGGCTGCCACCGCGCGTCCGGCGGTGGCCGGAAGCTCGCGGTGGCGGTGTGCAGCTCGCGCAGCAGCCTGCCGACCTGCCAGATCCCCTCGTCCGTCCAGGCCCGGGGGTGCATGGTGTCGCCCTCGACGTACGTCAGCATCTCGTTGCCGTTGCCGTCGATGCCGGTACCGACCACCCAGGGCGAGCCGGGGAACCCGACATCTTCCAGGTGGTGCAGCAGGGCGTGCACCGTACCGGTCCAGGGCTTGGCGGCCCGTCGCACGATCTGGCCGGTACGGATGACGTGACTTGGTCCGCCCTCGGCCGCCGTCAGCGGCTCGAAGGATGTCGCGGAATCCACGGATAACTCCTCGGTTCAGCGCAATGAGCGGTGAGAAACGGCGCCGGATCGCCGGCGCCAACGGCTGGCGGCGCGGAGGGCTTCCGCGGCCAGCGGGACCGCTACGATGCGAGGAGTCGGCGGCTCAGCCGGCGGGAAGAGGCCGGTGGGAGCCGCTGGGGCGAGTGTCCGGAGGTCAGCTCGCGGTGCGACCGCGCGTCGTGGCGGTGGTGGCTATCGCGCCAATGGCAGTGCATGCCATGTCATCGACCTCCTCGAAGAGTCGGGCATCGCGAGGTTACGACACCGCCCCACCCACCGCCACCGAATTTTTCGTCGACTCCGCCGGTCCCACCAGTCCTGCCGACTCCGCCGGTCCCACCGGTCCTGCCGACTCCGCCGGTCCCACCGGTCCTGCCGACTTCGCCGGTCCCACCAGTCCTGCCGACTCCGACGGTCCCGTCGACTCCGCCGGTCGCTTCGGGTGCGAGGCGGTCCCGGGTGTCGGGGGTACCTCCTAGACTCCGTGCCGTGAAGCAGATCGTGTCGTCGGTGCTGGCCGGCGTGCTCGCCGGCCGGCCGGGTCTGGCAGGCAACCGGTGACCGGAGCGGGCGCGGTGGCCGGGACGACCCCGCCGACCTACGTGCTCATCCACGGTGCCGCCGCCGACTCCTGGTGCTGGCACCTGGTGGCCGCCGAGTTGCGTGCCCGGGGACATGGCGTGGTGGCCGTCGACCTGCCTTGCGACGACGACTCCGCCGGGCTCTCCGACTACGCCGACGCGGTGCTCGCGGCGGTCGGCGACCGGGCCGGATCGGCCGACCCGGGCGGGCTGGCCGTGGTCGCGCACTCGTTCGGTGCCTTCACCGCCCCGGTGGTCTGCGACCGGATGCCGGTGGAACTGCTGGTGCTGTTGGGACCGCAGATACCACTGCCCGGTGAGGCGCCGGGTGACTGGTGGGCCAACACCGGTTACCCGCAGGCCCGGCAGGAGCAGGACGTGCGTGACGGTCGGGCCGAGGACGACATGGTGGGTCTGTTCACCAACGACCTGCCGCCGGCCCTGGTGACCGAGGTCTTCCGCCGGAGCAGGCACCAGGCCGACAAGCCGTTCGGTGACCCGGTGCCGGTGGCGGAGTGGCCCGACGTGCCCACCCGGGTGCTGCTGCACCGCGACGACCGCTTCCTCCCGGCCGACTTCGTCCGCCGCGTCGCCCGGGAGCGGCTCGGCATCGAGCCGGACGAGATGCCTGGCGACCACCTCGGGATGCTCGGTCACCCGATCGAGTTGGCCGACCGTCTCGACGCCTACTGGGCGGAGCGGTCGGGAGCGGCTGCCCGGCGCGACTGACCGGCGGCGACCACCGGGACACCCCTCTGGACCGGGTCGGTCCGGAGATCCGGGGATCCGGCACGGTCCAGCGCGCCTCCATCGGTAGTTCTCGAGGACGGGACCGGGTCCGCCGCGCTGCCTGGTCCGTGGCACTGCCTGGTCGGCCGTGCTGTCGACTGTCCGGACTCACCCTGCGCGGGCCGGGCACGGTCGGCAACCAGGCGTCGGCTGGCGGCCGGGGTGCTCCGGCGGTCGTGATCTGGAGTGGACCCGACTGCGGGCGCCGGTGTGCCAGACCCGGGACGGTGGCCGGCGGGGGTCAGGCCCGGGCGCCCCAGGAGAAGGCGGAGGAGTCCGGGGCGAACCAGCTTGCGGCGGTGGCCGGGGCGAGCGCATGTGTGATCGTGGTCCGGGCGTGCTCGTCGAGCGGGGGCAGCCGGTCGGGGGCGAACCAGCCGACCGCGACCGACTCGTCGTCGTTGACCCGGGCGACGCCGTCGAGCAGCCGGCACCGGAAGCCGATGTTGAGGAACTGGCACTGGTCGCCGTTGGGATAGGTGTGCGGGTGTGCCAGTACGCTCGTCACCCGCTCCGGCAGCACCCGTACGCCGGTTTCCTCGAAGACCTCCCGGGCCAGCGCCTCGGCGGGCTGCTCGTCGGGCTCGACGAAGCCGCTGACGACCGACCAGCGCCCGTCGTCGGCCCGCTGGCCGAGGAGCAGCTCCCCGGCGTCGTTGCAGACCACGGCGCTCACGCTGGGCAGCCAGAGCAGGTCGTGCCCGACGAGTTTGCGGATCCGTGCGACGTACTCGGGGACGGCCATGCCGAGGACCATAACCACCCGCCGCCCCGCTGGACCGACCACCCCGGTTCCGACGACGCGGCTCCAGCAGTCCCGGTTTCAGCCGCCCGGGTTTCAGCCGCCCGATCCGGCGGCCGGGCTGGGCGCGTCGGCCGGGTTGGTGCCGGGCGTCGGTGCCGGGTGGCCGGCCGGGTGGGTCGGTGCCGCCGTCGGCGTCATCCCGGGCAGCAGGCTGTCCGGGCAGGGCACCTCGATCCGGGAGAAGTCCGCCCGCTCCTGGTCGACGACCTGGCGGAAACAGATCCGCACCTCGGCCTGCTTCCGGCCGGCCATCGCGGGCCGGGACATCGCCACGTGTACCCGGAACACCATCCGTACCCCGGGGGAGCGGCGCCGGTCGGTGCCGTCGACGCTGAGTACCTCGACCCGTCCGTTCCGGGTGGCGGTCTGCCCGAGTTCGGCGGCGCTGTCGCCGACACCGTGTACGAGTGCGTCACCGATCACGGCGGCCTGGCGTACCGCTTCCTGTCGGGCCCGTTCCTCGATCGAGGGCTCGGTCGCGATACTCGTAATGGTGTGCGCGGCGCTGCCGACGAGCAGCAGCAGAATAGCCAGCGCGACGATTGACAGGAGCCGGCCGAGCCGCCCCGTCCCACCCGCCTGCCGCATGCCGCCCACACCGCGAATTGTGCTCCATTCCGCGCCGCGAAGTGGCAGGTCACGGCGATGAGCGGGGAGTAGGAGTCACCCGGCCGGGGAAATTTTTCCCGCGCTCGCGCGGCCGGTCCGAGCCGCCTTCCCGGGCCGCTGACGGCGGTGAATCCCTTGCCGCAGAATGCCTTTCCCCCGTACGACGGCACTTTGCCGTTTAGTCGGTGACGGTTATCCGATGGGGTCTACTGTGGAAGTCACTCTGTCATTTTGCGCGAAACGGTAGCGCTTGGTCGGTTTGCCGTGCACAGTTACCCCATGAGCGACAGCGGGAGTGATGTGCAGTACTTCTGGTGCATCCGTCATCACCAGGTCGAGACCGGTGCCGACGTCTGCCCGGCGAGGTACGTGCTCGGTCCCTATGCCTCGGGAGCCGACGCGGAGCAGGCGTTGCAGCGGGTGCAGCAGCGCAACGAAGCGTGGGACGCCGAGGATGCCCGCTGGGCCGGGGAGGAGCGCTAGACCGGCGCGGCGACAGCCCGCGTCGAGAAACTCCGTGGTGCTCCGCGAGGAGACCCCCGAGAGCATGTCCCGCAAGGAGGAACACAGATGGCCGAAGCAACCAGGGCCACCCGTTCGGTAGCGAGAAGTGCTGCCGGCAAGAAGACCGCGGCGCGTAGCCGGACCGTCGGTGCCAGCAAGGGCACTCCGGCCCGCAAGGCCGCCAGTTCGTCGGTGGCCAAGCAGGCACCCGCGAAGAAGGCCCCGGCCAAGCGCGCGACGGCGGCGAAGAAGGCGCCGGCGAGGAAGGCACCGGCAAAGCGGGCTCCGGCGAAGAAGGCCACCGCGAAGACCACCACGCGGGCGGCGGCAGGCCGCGCCGGCACGGCGAAGCGCACCACCGCGGCGGCCAAGAAGACCACCGCCGCGGCGAAGCGGACCACGGCCGGCAAGAAGACCACCGCCGCGGCCCGGAAGACGACCACGGCGGCGAAGCGGACCACCACGGCGGCGAAGAAGGCGCCCGCCAAGCGGGTGACCGCGAAGAAGGCGCCGGCCAAGCGGACGACCGCGACGAAGGCACCGGCCAAGCGGGCCCCGGCCAAGCGGGCGACGGCCAAGAAGGCTCCGGCGAAGCGGGCGACCGCGGCGACGAAGCGGACCGCGACGAAGCGGACGACGGCCACGGCGGCGAAGAAGGTCAGCGCCCGGAAGGCGCCCGGCAAGCAGGCCGCGGCGCGGAAGGCTCCGGCCAAGGCGCCGGCGCGGAAGGCCACCAGGGCGACCGCGCGGAAGATGATGGGTTGAGGTCCCACCGGAACGCCCCGCCGGGGCGTTCCGGTGCGGTGACAACCCCTCGGGGTACGCCACCCGCCCGGCCCATCCACGCCGATGGGTCGGGCGGTCTGCGAGGATTCCGGCATGGCATATGACGCGAGCGTGCTGCCGGACGTCACCGGACTCACTGTCGGGATCATCGGCGGCACGGGCGACCAGGGGCGGGGCCTGGCCTACCGGCTGGCCCGGGCGGGTCAGTCGATACTGATCGGCTCCCGCTCGGCGGCCCGGGCGGAGCAAGCGGCGGCGGAACTGCGTACCCTGCCCGGGATGCCGGCCGACGCGGCGATCTCCGGCGGCGACAACGTCGAGGTGGCGAGCCGGTCGGACCTGGTCGTCATCGCGGTGCCCTGGGACGGGCACCGGGACACCGTCGCCGCGCTGCGCGAGCCGCTGGCCGGCAAGGTGGTCGTCGACTGCGTCAACCCACTCGGCTTCGACAAGCAGGGGCCGTACCCGTTGCGGGTCGAGGAGGGCAGCGCCGTGCAGCAGGCGGCGGCGCTGTTGCCGGACTCCCGGGTCTGCGCGGCCTTCAACCACGTCAGCGCGCCGCTGCTGGCCGACCCGGAGGTCGACCGGATCGAGCTGGACGTGCTGATCTGCACCGAGGAGCGCGAGCTGGTCGGTATCGTCGCCGCGCTCGCCGCGCGGATCCCCGGAATGCGCGGCGTCTACGCCGGGCGGCTGCGCAACGCGCACCAGATCGAGGCGTTCACCGCCAACCTGATCGCGATCAACAAGCGCTACAAGGCGCACTCCGGAATCCGGATCACCGACGTCTGAACCCGCCTCCCCGGCCCGCCGGGCGGCCGCCGATGCAGCGGGCCCGCCCGACGACCGGTCGGGGATCAGGACGGGATCAGAAGGTGTGTTCGGCGGTGGGGAACTCGCCGCCCCGGACCTCGGCGACGAACCGCTGGGTCGCCTCGGTGAGCGTGCCGTGCAGGTCGGCGTAGCGCTTCACGAACCGGGGCATCCGGCCGGACCGCAGCCCGGCCATGTCCTGCCAGACCAGCACCTGGGCGTCGGTGTCCGGGCCGGCCCCGATTCCGATGGTGGGGATCGCCAGCTCGTGCGTGACCCGCTTGGCCACCTCGCCCGGCACCATCTCCAGGACGACCGAGAAGGCTCCCGCCTCGGCGACCGCGAGCGCGTCCGCCATCACCTCCTCGGCGTCGTCGCCCCGGCCCTGTACCCGGTAGCCGCCGAGGGTGTGCTCCCGCTGCGGGGTGAAGCCGATGTGCGCCATCACCGGGATGCCGGCCCCGTTGATCGCCCGGATCTGCTCCGCCACCTGCCGGCCGCCTTCCAGCTTCACCGCGTGGCAGCCGCCCTCCTTCATGAACCGTACGGCGGTGCGGAGCGCCTGGGCCGGTCCCTCCTCGTACGAGCCGAACGGGAGGTCGCCGACGACCAGCGGGTAGCTGGTGGCGCGTACCACCGCGCGGACCAGCGGGAGCAGGTTGTCGACGGTCACCGGCAGGGTCGTCTCGTGCCCGAAGACGTTGTTCGACGCCGAGTCGCCGACCAGCAGTACCGGAATTCCGGCCTGCTCGAAGATCGCGGCAGTGTACTGGTCGTACGAGGTGAGCATCGGCCACCGCTCGCCGCGCTCCTTGGCGGCGACCAGGTCGCGGGCGCGTACCCGTCGGGTGGCCGGACCGCCGTACAGCGTCGCCACCTCGGCCGGGGCGGACGCCAGATGCTGCTCGGACATGGTTGTCTCCTCTCGCCTCGAGGCCGCGTCCGCGGTCCCCGGGTCACCGAACCTCTTCCACCTCCCCTTGCGGTCCGTCGGACCGCAAGGCCGGACGCGATGTGTGAGCGCCGCGCGGTTCAGGTCGAACAGGTGCACTGCCGATAGTCCCACCGCCCGGGGCGGCTCCGGCAGGGAAGAGTGCAGGTTTTCACACCCTCCGGGCGGGTCAGCTCCGCTCCCGCCAGCGGTTGGTGATCGGCAGTCGGCGGTCCCGGCCGAACGCCTTGATCGAGATCTTCGGGCCGGGTGCGGACTGCCGGCGCTTGTATTCGGCGAGGTCCACCATCCGGAGCACCCGGTCCACCACCTCCGGGTCGTGCCCGGCCGCGACCAGGTCGTCCCGGCCCTGGTCGCCGTCGACGTAGCCGACCAGGATCGCGTCGAGGACCGAGTAGTCCGGCAGGGTGTCGCTGTCGAGCTGACCGGGGCTCAGTTCGGCGCTCGGCGGCTTCCGGATCGAGTTCTCCGGGATCGGCGGCGTCTCGCCGCGCCGGGCCGCCTCCGTGTTGCGCCAGTTCGCCAGCTTCCAGACCAGGCTCTTCCAGACGTCCTTGAGCGGGTTGAAGCCGCCGACCGAGTCGCCGTAGAGGGTCGAGTAGCCGACCGCGAGTTCACTCTTGTTGCCGGTGGTGAGCACGAGGTGGCTCTCCTGGTTCGAGAGTGCCATCAGCAGCACCCCGCGTACCCGGGCCTGGAGGTTCTCCACCGACATGCCGGAGAGCGACAGGTTGGCCAGGAAGCCGTCGACCATCGGCTGGATCGGCTCGACCCGGTAGTCCAGGCCGGTCCGCTTGGCCAGGTCGGCGGCATCGTCCCGGGAGTGCTCCGAGGAGTGCTGGCTCGGCATCGAGACCCCGACCACCCGCTCCGGGCCGAGCGCGTCCACCGCGATCGCGGCGACCAGCGAGGAGTCGATGCCGCCGGAGAGGCCGAGCACCACCGAGCGGAAGCCGTTCTTGTCGACGTAGTCGCGCAGCCCCAGCACCAGGGCCTGCCAGACCTCGCCCTCGTCGACCACCGGCTCGGTGACCCCGCCGGTGGCCCGGGGGCCGGCCGGGGCGGGCAGTCCGTCGCTGACCCGGACCCGGGTGATGGCCAGGTCCTCCGGGGAACCGGCCGGCACCGGTCGCGCCGGCTCGGTGCCGGTGGACGCGTCGGCGCGGCCCTCGGGCAGGTCGAGGTCGTGCAGCAGCAGGTACTCGACGAACTGCGGGGCGCGGGCCAGCAGGGTGCCGTCGGCGGCCACGATCATCGAGTCGCCGTCGAAGACCAGCTCGTCCTGCCCGCCGACCGTGTTGACGTACGCCACCGTCGCCTCGGCCTCGGCGGCCCGGCGGCGGACCAGCGGCAGGCGTACGTCGTCCTTGTTCAACTCGTACGGCGAGCCGTTGATGTTGACGACCAGCCCGACCCCGGCGCGGCGGGCGGCCGTGAACGGACCGCCGGCCTGCCACAGGTCCTCGCAGATGGTCAGCGCGACGTCGACCCCGCCGATCCGGACCACCGTCAGGGTGTCGCCCGGCACGAAGTAGCGGTCCTCGTCGAAGACCCCGTAGTTGGGCAGGTGGTGCTTGAAGTAGCGGGCCACCACCCGCCCGCCGTGCAGGACGGCGAGCGCGTTGCGGGGGCCCCGGCTCGGGGTGGCCTCGGCGTTGGCGCTGGCCGGGCCGTCGGCGTCGAGGTAGCCGACCAGCACCGGGAGCCCGCCGAGCCCGTCGGCGGAGAGGTCGGCGGCGAGCTGGTCGAGGGTGGCCCGGGAGGCGGCGACGAAGGAGTCCCGGAAGACCAGGTCCTCGACCGGATATCCGGTCAGCACCATCTCCGGGAAGACCGCGAGGTGCGCGCCGGCTCCGGCGGCCTCCCGGGACCGCTCCCGGATCAGGGCCGCGTTGCCGGCGACGTCGCCGACGGTGGGGTTGACCTGGGCCAGGGCGATGCGCAAGGTCGGCATGACTCCATCTTGCCGCAGCCGGTCCCGTCCGGCCCGGTGCGCCGGGAGGCGCCGACCGTGGTGGCGCTCACCCCTGGTCCGGTACGGGCGGGCACCGCCGACCGGCGCCGACCGGTCCGGATCCGGGCGATGCTCGTACCACCGGTACTCCGCCGTGTGGTCGGTCCGCGGCTGCCCGGCGGGCGCCGAAGCCGGTCTCGGAGCTATCTTCGGGACGAACGCCCAGTAAGCACGTTGGCTGTGCCACCCCGCGCATTGGTTGCGGTCTAGTTCACGTAACGTCTGCGTAACGGAACCGGTGAAGACTGGACCGCTAGGCCGCGCGCCGGCTGGGCCGGTCCGAACAGAGTGTGCGAGGGGTTGAGGTGGACCGTCAGCAGGAGTTCGTGCTCCGCACGCTGGAAGAGCGTGACATCCGATTCGTCCGGCTGTGGTTCACCGACGTGCTCGGCACGCTGAAGAGCGTCTCGGTGGCCCCCGCCGAGCTGGAGGCGGCCTTCGACGAGGGGATCGGCTTCGACGGCTCCGCCATCGAGGGCTTCGCCCGGGTCTTCGAGTCGGACATGGTGGCGATGCCCGACCCCACCACCTTCCAGGTCTTCCCGTTCGAGGGCGGGGTCTCCGGCGAGAGCGCCCGGATGTTCTGCGACATCCTGCTCCCCGACGGCAGCCCGTCCTGGGCCGACCCGCGGCACGTGCTGCGCCGGGCGCTGTCCCGGGCCGCCGAGAAGGGCTTCACCTTCTACACCCACCCGGAGATCGAGTTCTTCCTGCTGGAGAACGGCCCCAACGACGGCTCGGTGCCGGTCCCGGTCGACGACGGCGGCTACTTCGAGCACACCACCCACGCGGTCGCCCGGGACTTCCGCCGGCAGGCCGTGCTGGCGCTGGAGCGGATCGGCATCTCGGTGGAGTTCAGCCACCACGAGGTCGCGCCCGGCCAGCAGGAGATCGACCTGCGCTACGCCGACGCGCTCACCACGGCCGACAACATCATGACCTTCCGGCACATGGTCAAGGAGGTGGCGCTCTCCACCGGGGTACGCGCCAGCTTCATGCCGAAGCCCTTCACCGACCAGCCGGGCAGCGGGATGCACACCCACCTGTCGCTGTTCGAGGGGGAGCGGAACGCGTTCCACGACGCCGGCGACCCGATGAAGCTCTCCAAGGTCGGCCGCGCCTTCATCGCCGGGCTGCTCACGCACGCCCGGGAATACACGGCGGTCACCAACCAGTGGGTCAACTCCTACAAGCGGCTCTTCCCGCAGGCGCTGCCGGACCGGATCACCGAGTCCCCGGCGTACGTCTGCTGGGGGCACCTGAACCGCTCGGCGCTGGTCCGGGTGCCCGCGTACGGCAAGCCGAACTCGGCCCGGGTCGAGGTCCGCTCGCCGGACTCGGCGACCAACCCCTACCTGGCGTTCGCGGTGCTGCTCGGTGCCGGACTCAAGGGCATCGAGGAGGGCTACGAGCTGCCGCCGGGTGCCGAGGACGACGTCTGGTCGCTCTCCAACGCCGAGCGCAAGGCGATGGGGTACGAGTCGCTCCCGGAGAACCTCGCCGAGGCGATCGATGTGATGGCCGGCTCGGAACTGGTCGCCGAGGTGCTCGGCGAGCACGTCTTCGACTTCTTCCTGCGCAACAAGCGCGCCGAGTGGGAGCAGTACCGCCGCGAGGTCACCCCCTACGAGCGGCAGCGCTACCTGGGTCTGCTCTAGTCGGCAGGCGCTCCGGGGCAGGGGTCAGCCGCTGTTGTCGGGCCGCGTTATCAGCCGCTGTTGTCGGGCCGCGTTATCGTCCCTGACGACGCGGCCCCCCTCGTACGGCCGCCCACACCCGATGGGAGACAGTCGGTGGTCGAGGACCTGCTCGTGGGAGCCTGGCAGAGCATCGTGTTCGGCGCGGTCGGCATCGCCTTGATGGCCGCGGGCTTCGGGCTGGTCGACCTTCTCACCCCGGGCCGGCTGCGCGAGCTGATCTGGGTACGCCGCAACGCCAACGCCGCGTTGCTGCTGCTCGCCAACCAACTCGGCATCGCCGCCATCGTCTTCACGGCGATCCTGACCAGCTACACCGACTTCACCAAGGGTCTCGCCTCGACCGTCCTGTTCGGAGTGATCGGCCTCGGCGTCATGGCGCTCGGCTTCCTGGTGCTCGACTGGCTCACCCCCGGCAGGCTCGGCGAGGTGATCTGCGCCGACGAGCCGCACCCTGCCGCCCGGGTCAGCGCCGCCACCCACTTCGGGGCCGCGCTCATCGTCTGCGCCTGCATCGCCTGACCGGACCGGCGGTCCGGGCCGCGCGCCCACACGGTGCGCGCGACCCGGGTGGCCGGAGTACTACTTCGTGGCCGGCATGTCCGACTCGCCGCCGTCCGCCGGCGCACCGGCCGGGCCGCCGTGCTTCGGGCCACCCCAACCGTGCCCGCCGCCGAAGGCCGGGAAGACGCCCGCCTTGACCGCCGCGAGGATGGCGTCGGCCTGCTCCTGGGTCAGCTTGCCGTCCGAGACCGCCTTGTCGAGCCGCTCCTTCAGCATGGCCTCCCGGTCGGCCTTCGACTGCGCGTCGGGCTTGCCCTCACCCCGCTGCCCGCCTCTCTGTTCACCCCGCTGTTCGGCCCTTTCCTTCCACTCGGCCCGGTGCTGCTCCTTGATCTTCGCCAGTGCCGCCTCGACCTTGTCCTGCGGCACGCCCAGTTCCTCGGCGAGTTGCTCGGCCAGCTTGCCGCGCTGTTCGGCCCCGCGCTTGTCCTGCTCGGGAGCGGTCGTGCCGCTGTCCGACGAGGTCGACGGGGTCGGCGCCGGCGTGGTCCCGTCCTCGGCGAACGCGACGGCCGGAGCCGCGAGACCCACCGTGAGTACTCCGGCGGCCACCAGGCCACCGACGACCCGCTTCCGCGAAAACAGACTGCTCATGCTGATGTCCCTCCCTGGGTGTGTACGCCGCTACGGCGCGTGCTGCCTGTCGGCCCGCCCCACCATGCGGCACCACGCTGTGCGGTCCTTGCGACGCGGCTGTCAGCCGGCTGGGAATCGCCAGCCCGGCTGGCAGTCGACTGAGAGTCGTCCCCGGGATCGACCATCTTTCCTGCTGCTTCGCGCTCGTTCCCGACAGTCCGTGCCCACTACCGCCGGTTGTCCGCTACCGCCAAGCTTGTACCCGGTGAGATCCCGACGGACAGGAGCTGCCGAATGCCCCGGACGCTGAGTTACGCCGACGCCGCCCGGTTGCTCGGTGGCGCGCGCAGCCCGGTGGTGACCGCGCTGGACAAGGTCACCGGGGGTGCGCTGCTCGGCGCGGCGGTGGCGGCGCCGGCCGTACTCTCGCTCTTCGACGCCAAGGCCGAGTTCATCCGGCTCAGCCACGAACTCGTCGGCGGACTCGTCGAGCGACGCTCCGGGCTGTCCCGGTACGGCCGGACGGAGCGGCTCGCCGCGGCACACCGGGTACTCGTGGTCACGGCCTTCTTCGAGGCGTTCGCGGAGGCGGACCTGCCGTTCCGGTTCCAGGATCTGAAACTGACGAAGTGGGAGCAGAAGGCGATCGTCGGGGCGGGCCGGACGGACGAGTCCCTGCTGGGCAGCCTCTTCGCGGACGGGGTGCCGGTGCCCGGACCACACCAGCCGTACGACCTGTTCCAGGCGATGCTCGGTGAGTACTACGCCACGACCGCGGACGGGATGCAGAGGTTCGTCAACGGGCTTGCCGTCTGGGATGGGCTCGTCTGGTCCCAGCGGGGGGCGTTCGAGGAGGCCCTGCGCGCGCTGCCGGGCCGGGCCCAGGAGCGGCACCAGGAACTGTTCGGCCGGCTCGCCGCCGAGTTTCCAGAGGTGTCGTTCTGGGCCGTACTGCGCGAGCACGCCGGCACCCGGGCCGAGGTACGGGAGGTGGCCGCCGCGTTGGCCGACCTGGAACGGCTGCTCACGGAGGCCACCGCCGGGCGGCTGCCGTCCGAGCGGCGCTCCGGGCTGACCCGGGCGTACGCGGCCGAGTTGGCTCGCCCGGTCGTCGAGTCCGGCGACGTGCCGGCCGGCATCCGGGTACCGACCCTCGGTGCGGGTTACGTGCCCCCGCTGTACCGGATCGCCGAACTCGGTCCGGCGGCCCGGCCCAGCGAGGAGTCCTGGTGGGCCGAGCAACCCGTACGGGACGACCTGTCCGAGTTCCTCACCGGATATCTCACCAATCCCCGGGCGGTCGAGGCGCCGTTGCTGGTGCTCGGTCAGCCCGGCTCCGGGAAGTCCGTCCTCACCCGGGTGCTCGCCGCCCGGCTGCCGGCCGCCGACTTCCTGCCGGTCCGGCTGGTGGTCCGGGACATGCCGTCCACGGCCGACCTACAGGACCAGATCGAGTACGCGGTCCGCAAGGCCACCGGCGAGCGGCTGGACTGGCCCGCGCTGGTCCGCTCGGCCGGCGACGCCCTGCCGGTGATCGTGCTCGACGGCTTCGACGAACTGCTCCAGGCGACCGGGGTCGCTCAGACCGACTACCTGGTCAAGGTGGCGGCGTTCCAGCGCCGGGAGGCCGACCAGGACCGGCCGCTGGTGGTCGTGGTGACGAGCCGGACCAGCGTGGCCGATCGGGCCCGTGCGCCCGAGGGGACCGTCGCGCTCCGGCTGGAGCCGTTCGACGAGCCCCGGGTGGCCGTCTGGCTGGCCAACTGGAACAGGGTCAACGCGCAGGAGTTCGCCGCTCGGGGCGTTGCCCCGTTGGACCTGTCGACCGTGCTCGCCCACGGTGAACTGGCCGAGCAGCCGTTGCTGCTGCTGATGCTGGCCCTCTACGACGCGGACGACAACGCCCTGCGCTCGGCGGGCGTGTTGCGGCAGGACGAACTCTACGAGCGGCTGCTGCGCAGGTTCGCCCGCCGTGAGGTGGTCAAGCACCGCCGCGGGCTGCCTGAGCACGATTTGGAGCATGCCGTCGAGGCGGAGTTGCGCCGGCTGTCGGTGGTCGCCTTCGCGATGTTCAACCGGAATGCCCAATGGGTCAGCGAAGCCGAACTGGACAACGATCTGCTGGCCCTCTTCGGCCCCGTTCCCGCACCCGGCGTCGACGCCGAACTGCGGGCTCCGCTTCGGCAGGCCGAGATCGTGATCGGCCGGTTCTTCTTCGTCCACCGGTCGCGTGCGCTCCGCGACGACCAGCAACTGGAGACGTACGAGTTCCTGCACGCCACCTTCGGCGAATTCCTGGTCGCCCGGTTCACCTGGCAGGTGTTGACCGACATCGCGGCCCGGGAGGCAGCCACGATGATGCCGCTGCGGGGCGGGCCGGCCGACGACGACCTGCTGCACGCGCTGCTCTCCTATGCGGCGCTGAGCGGGCGGGCGCCGATCCTGGGCTTCCTCCGTGGCCTCATGTCGACGGCCGCCGCGCAGCGCCGGGAGGCCCTGGTGGACCTGCTGGTCCGGCTGTTCCGGGCCGCCCACCACACCCGGCTGGCCCGGCAGTTCGACTCGTACCAGCCGCGCGGGCTGCCGGTGCCGGCGCGGCATGCCGCGTACAGCGCCAACCTGCTGCTGCTGACCGTCTGCGCTGCCGGCACGTTGCGGGTCAGCCGCCTCTATCCGGACCGGAACGTGGTGCCGGTCTGGCATCGGGAGACCCTGCTCTGGCAGTCGCAGCTCGGCTCCGAGGACTGGAGCAGCCTGGTGGGCGCGCTGGCGCTCGACCGGGTCCGGGCCGGGGACGGCAGCCGGGACATCTCGCTGCACCTGGTGGCCGATCCGGCCGAGGCGGGCGTACCGTCCGTCGATCCGCTCTGGACGTACGACATCGTGCTGCCCGGGGAAGTGGCCTTGGCGACGTTCAACCGGGGCGGACAGTCCTGGGAGCTGGTGGCGCGGCGGGCGTACTTCCGGTGCGGGATCGACGACGACGTGCTGGTGCACGCGCTCGAACCGGCGGCGTCGCTGGGCCACGGGATCAACGGCTTCCTGGTGGGACCCGCCTCGGCGGCCACCTCGCTGGTGTACGAACTCCTGACCTTCCTCGCCGCACCGGTCGCGGTCGGCGAGGCGACGGAGCGCCGGGACTGCTACCTCCGGCTCGCCGGGCTGCTGGACGTGATCGACGAGGAGCATCGGGGCTGGGTATTCGGGCTTCTGCTCGACCGACTGGCCGGTGACGTCGAACTACCGCCGCACCTGGCCGTTAACGTGCTCGAGGAGATGGTGGGTAGGGGCGTACATCGCGAGCACCGCGATCGGCTGCTGCGGTGCGGGCTCACGCTGCTGGCCGGATCCAGGGGAGTCGACCGTCGACTCGGTGGGCTGCTCGCGAAGGCGCTGCGGAAGTACGGCAGCGGCGACGAGAAGCTCGCGGCCGAGGTGCTCGTACGACTCGTCGAAGCGGGGATGACGCGCGAGGTGAGGACCGCGCTGACTCCGCTGGAGACGGCCGGACTCCTCGAGGGCTGGCCGGCGCTGCGCGTTCGGTTCGAACGGGCGCTGAGGTCGGCCACCACCGAGCCGCCCGAGAACGACCCGGTCGAGTAGCCGGCGGCCGTGGCGTAGCCGCCGACCCGACGTCGCCGAGTGACGACGATCTGCGGGCCGGCCCCAGCGGCGTCCCCGGGAGCGCCCGGAGCTGCGGGAGGTCAGCGTACGGCGGGGGAGACCGTCAGGGTGCCGGCGTCCGCGTCCAGCGTTGCCGGTACGCCAACCGGCACGGTCAACTGCCCGACCCCGTGCCCGATCGGCAGCCCGCCGAGCACCGGTACTCCCAGGTCGCCGAGCCGCTCGGCCAGCACCTCGGCCACCCCGACCGCCCAGTCGTCGGCGCAGTTGGTGAACTGCCCGACCGCCACCCCGGCGACCCCGGCCAACACCCCGGACCGGCGCAGGTGGGTGAGCATCCGGTCGACCTTGTACGGCGGCTCCCCGACATCCTCGACCAGCAGGATCGCGCCGGTCAGGTCCGGCATGTCCGGGGTGCCGAGCGACGAGACGATCAGGCAGAGGTTGCCGCCGATCAGCGGGCCGGTGGCGGTGCCCGGGACCAGTACCGCAGCCGTCTCCTCGGTCGGCAGCCGGTGCACCACCACCGGCTCGGGGCACATCAGCGCGGCGCGCAGCGACTCGGCCGAGCCCGGTGGGGTGCGCTCGTCCAGCCAGGCCGCTCCCGGGCCGTGCACGGTGGCCAGCCGGGCGCCGCGCCAGAGCGCGAGCTGCAGCGCCGTGATGTCGGAGAACCCGGCCACCACCTTCGGGTCCCGACGCACCGCCGACATGTCGATCGCGTCGACCACCCGCTGCGCGCCGTAGCCGCCCCGGGTGCAGAGCACGCCGCGTACCGCCGGGTCGGCGAAGGCCGCGTTCAGGTCGGCGGTGCGCAGTGCGTCATCGCCGGCGAGGTAGCCGCGCCGGGCGTACGCGTTCGGGGCGAGGACCGGACGAAGGCCCCAACCGGTGAGCAGTTCCACGCCCCGGGCGACCCGTTCCGGCCGGGTCGGCCCGGACGGCGACACCAGCAGCACCGTGTCGCCGGGCCGCAGTGCCGGGGGTCGTACCGCCTGATCGTCGGACACTCCGCCTCCTCGTTCCACTCGGCCCCGAGCCTATCGGTGGGCGTCGGGCACACCGGATAGCCTCGACACCGTGGCAACCGAGACCGGAACCGAGAGCGACACCGGCAGCGCGGGCGGCGCCGCGACCGCACTGGTGATCGAGAACGACCCGACGGACGACGCCCGGCGGCTGGGGGAGTGGCTCGCCGAGGCCGGACTCGACCTGGCGGTGCTCCGGCCGTACGCCGGGGACGCGCTGCCCGACGACCTCACCGGGTACGCCGCGCTCGTGGTGCTCGGCGGCTACCAGCATCCGTACCCGGCACCCGACGGTACCCCCGGGGCACCCTGGTTCGCGGCGCTGGAGGGGCTGCTCCGCAAGGCGGTCCGGCACCGGGTGCCGACCCTGGCGATCTGCCTCGGCGCCCAACTGCTGGCCACCGCGCACGCCGGGACGGTCGAGCGGAGCGCGGCCGGGCCGGAGATCGGCCCCAGCGTGGTCGGCAAGCGGGACGCCGCCGACACCGACCCGCTGTTCCGGTACGTGCCGATGATCCCGGACGTGCTCCAGTGGCACGTCGACGAGATCACCGAGTTGCCGCAGGGCGCGACCCTGCTGGCCGCCTCGACCCGCTATCCGCACCAGGCGTTCCGGCTCGGCGACCGGGCCTGGGGCCTCCAGTTCCACATCGAGTGCGACGCCGCGATGATCGCCGACTGGGCGACCGACTCGGCGACGCTGACCGATCTGGACTACGACCCGGAGCTGGTGGTGGCGGCCTGCGCCGAGGTACTTGCCGACGTCGAAGAGGTCTGGCAGCCGTTCGCGGCCCGGTTCGCGGCTCTGGCCCAGGGCCGGCTCGACGACATCCCGCCCCGACCGACGCTGCCCCTGCTCGGACACTAGGGCCGGCACGGATGACGGAGACCGGGAGTCGCAGTCGATGACGGAGAGCGGGAGCTGCCGCCGATGAGAGACACCGGGGGCCGCCGCCGATGAGCAGACCGACCAGCGCACCCGGCCGGCTCGCCCGGTACGGCTTCGGCGTCGGCGACGGCGAGCGGGCCGGCGGCAACGGGGTGGGCCGGGCCGCCGACCTGCTCGGGCCGGACGGGCTCGGGCTCTGGGACACCGACACCCAGGAGCCGGTCGACGAGCCGGCCGGCGAACTGCTCACCGCGCTATCCCGGGCCGCCGATCCGGACCTGGCGCTGCGCCAACTGCACCGGATCGTCGAGGCGGAACGCCGCTCAGCCACCCCGGCCGGCTCGTCGGCAGCCCTGGCCGGCTCGACGGCAGCGGTGGATGCCGTGCCGGCGACGGGCGACGGTGGGGAGGCCGACGACGGCGGGGAGACGCTGCTCGCCGCCCTGCACGCCGATCCGGGGCTGCGTCGGCGGATGATCGCCGTCCTGGGCGCTTCGTCGGCGCTCGGCGACCACTTGGTGGCCAACCCGGAGCAGTGGCGGGCGCTGCGTACCGGGGTCGACGGGCTGCCGCCGAACGCCGAAGGGCTGCTGCACCCGGACTCCACCGGACCGGAGGCCGGCTTCGGCTCGCCGTCGGTGGTGGCGGCGCTGCGCCAGGCGTACCGGCTGGCCCTGCTGCGGATCGCGGCGGCCGACCTGACCGGCGGGCGCGGCCTGGAGCAGACCATGGCGGCGCTCTCCGCGCTGGCCGACGCCACCCTGGCCGACGCGTACGCCATCGCGGTCGGCGAGTTGCCCGAGGGGACCCCGGAACCCCGGCTGGCGGTGGTGGCGATGGGCAAGTGCGGCGGCAACGAGCTGAACTACGTCTCCGACGTCGACGTCATCTTCGTGGCCGCCACCGACGAGGACCTGCCGGCGGCAACCCAGGTGGCGACCCGGCTGATCCATATCTGTGGACTGGTGGCCTGGCCGGTGGACGCGGCGCTGCGGCCGGAGGGCAACCGGGGGCCGCTGGTGCGTACCCTCGCCAGCCACCTCGCCTACTACCGCCGCTGGGCCCGGACCTGGGAGTTCCAGGCGCTGCTCAAGGCCCGCCCGGCGACCGGAGACGGCGCGCTGGCCCAGGAGTGGATCGACGCGCTCGCCCCGCTGGTGTGGCGGGCGGCCGAACGGCCGGAGGCGGTCGAGGACGTCCGGGCGATGCGCCGGAAGATCATCGACAACGTACCGCCGCGCGAGCTGGAGCGGGAGATCAAGCGAGGGCCGGGCGGGCTGCGGGACATCGAGTTCGCGGTGCAGCTCCTCCAACTCGTGCACGGCCGGGTCGACGAGTCGCTTCGGGCCCGGGGCACCATCCCGGCGCTGCGTGCCCTGGTCGCCGGCGGCTACGTCGGGCGGGCGGACGGCGAGGCGCTGCTGCGCGGGTACCGCTTCCTGCGGGGTGTCGAGCACCGGCTCCAGTTGCAGGGGCTCCGGCGTACCCACACCGTGCCGGCGGAGCGGTCGGTGCTGCGCTGGCTGGCCCACGCGCTCGGCTACACCGCGCTGCCCGGCCGGGACGCCGTCGAGTCGTTCCGGGCCGACTGGGTCGGCCACGCCACCGAGGTACGCCGGCTGCACGCCAAACTGCTCTACCGCCCGCTGCTGGAGGCGGTTGCCCGGGTACCGGCCGACGGGCTGCGGCTGACCCCGGAGGCGGCCCGGAACCGGCTGGAGATCCTCGGCTTCGCCGACCCGAGCCGGGCGCTGCGGCACCTGGAGGCGCTGACCGGCGGGGTGACCCGGACGTCGGCGATCCAGCGCACCCTGCTGCCGGTACTGCTCCAGGAGTTCGCCGACGCGCCCGAGCCGGACCGGGGGCTGCTCAACTACCGGCAGGTCTCCGACAAGCTCGGCGGCACCCCGTGGTATCTGCGGCTGCTCCGCGACGAGGGGCCGGTGGCCCGCCGGCTGGCCCGTACCCTGGCAGTCTCCCGCTATGTCGCGGACCTGCTGGCCCGGGATCCGGAGGCGCTCCGGCTGCTCGCCGACGACGCCGAGCTGACCCCCCGGGACACCGAGGTACTCCGGGACGGGTTCGTGGCCGCCGCCGACCGCTATCTCGTCGGCCGGGGGCCGCGGCCGGCCGACCCGACCGAGGCGATCCGGTCGGTCCGGGCGCTGCGCGGCCGGGAACTGGTCCGGATCGCCTGCGCCGACGTGCTCTACCGGGCGGGCTCGCTGGCCCCGGCCGGCCCGACCGGGATGGCCGCGACCGTCGCGCCGGAGGCGGCCCCGGCCGGCGTGATCGGCGACTCCGACGTGCACACCGTCGGCGCGGCGCTCTCCGCCGTCACCGACGCCACCCTGGGGGCGGCGCTGCGGGTGGCCCGGGCGACCCAGCCGGCAATGCCCGGACTGCGGTTCGCGGTGATCGGCGTGGGCCGGCTCGGCGGGTACGAGATGAACTACCTCTCCGACGCCGACGTGCTCTTCGTCTACGACCCGCCGACCGGGGTGGCCGAGGACGCGGCCAGCGCGGCGGCCCGGGCGATCGCCGAGGAGCTGCGCCGGCTGCTCGGCATGCCGGCCGCCGACCCACCGCTCGGGGTCGACGCCGACCTGCGCCCGGAGGGCCGGCAGGGGCCGCTGGTCCGCAGCCTCGGCGCGTACGCGCAGTACTATGCCCGCTGGTCGAAGGTCTGGGAGGCGCAGGCACTGCTGCGGGCCCGGTACGTCTGCGGCGACGCCGACCTCGGGCGCGAGTTCGAGGCGGTCGCCGATCCGGTGCGCTACCCGGAGCAGGGGCTGAGCCGGGAACAGGTGGTGGAGATCCGCCGGATCAAGGCCCGGGTGGAGACCGAACGGCTGCCCCGGGGTGCCGATCCGGCCACGCACACCAAACTGGGCCGGGGCGGGCTGGCCGACGTGGAGTGGGCGGTGCAGCTCACCCAGCTCCGGCACGCCGGCCGGCTTCCCGAGCTGCGCTGCACGCGTACCCTCGACGCGCTGGCCGCCGCCGGGGAGGCCGGGCTGATCGACGGCGCCGACGCCGCCGCGATGGCCGCCGGGTGGAGCATGGCCGCCCAGGTGCGCAACGCGTTGATGCTGGTACGCGGCCGGGCCGGCGACCAGTTGCCCCGGCACGGCGTGGAACTGGCCGGCGTGGTACGCCTGCTCGGCGGCCACGACCCGGGCGAGTTCCTGGACCAGTACCTGCGGACGGCGCGGCGGTCCCGGGCGGCGGCGGAGCGCGTGCTGAATGCCTGACCGGCGTCGGGTCACCCGGGTACTGTCCGGCGCGATCGGCCCGGCCGGCGTGCTGGCGGTCGCGTTCCTGCTCGCCCCGCCGCTCGGCACCGACCTCTCCGCGCAGGTCGCCCGGGCCAACTTCTTCGACCGGCACGGCTTCGCCCCACTGGACCTCGGCTGGTACGCGGGCATCTCCCCGTACGGCTACAGCCTCTTCACCCCGCCGCTGATGCACTGGCTCGGCGCCGACGCGCTCGGCCCTCGGCTGGCCGGTGTGCTCGCGCTGCTCGGCTCGGCGGCGGCACTGGCGCTGCTGATGGTACGGACCGGTGCCCGCCGGCCGCTGCTCGGCGGGCTGGTCGGCGCCGCCTGCATCGCCGGCAACCTCGTCTCCGGCCGGATCACCTACGCGATCGGGGTCGCATTCGGACTGCTCGCCCTGCTGCTCCTGACCAGCCTGGTCCGGCCTGGGCTGCGCTGGCTGGCGGCCGGGAGCGCGGCCGTGCTGGCCGGCGCGGCGAGCCCGGTGGCCGGACTCTTCGTCGGGCTCGCCGGCGTCGCCCTGGTGGTGGCGGCCCGCTCTCCGGCGGCACCGGAGCGGGGCGGTGTCCTCCCGGCGGTGCCTGAGCAGGAGGGTGTCCGGCCGGCGGCACCGGAGCGGGATGGCGTTCTCCCGGTGGTGCCGGAGCCGGGCGGGGTGCGGGGTGCGGAGGGCGTGGGCGAGCGGCTGTGGCGGCCGGGGACGGTCGACGGGGCGGTGCTGGCGGTGGGCGCCGGGGTGCCGGTGGCCGGGCTGGGGCTGGTGTTCGGGGCGGGTGGCTGGATGAACATCAGCCTCACCGACACGCTGACGGCGGCGCTGGCGAGTGTGCTGGTCGCTCTGCTGGTGCCGGGGCGCGTGCTGCGGATCGGTGCCGTGCTGGCCACCCTCGGGGTGCTGGCGGCGTTCGCGGTCCGGACACCGGTCGGGTTGAACGCCACCCGGCTGGCCGTGATGTTCGCGCTGCCGGTGCTGGCGGGCTACGGGGCACTGCCGGCCGGACTCGCCCGGCGCTGGTCCCGCCGGGCGGGTGGATTCGCGCTGGCGACGGTGGTGGCGCTGGTCGCCGTCGTGGAACCGCCGGTGTCGGTGGCGGACCTGCGGGCGGCCGGGGACCCGACGGCCTCCCGGAGCTACTTCCAGCCGCTGCTGACCGAGCTGACCCACCGGCCACCCGGCCGGATCGAGGTGGTGCCGACGGCGAACTACTGGGAGGCGGCGTACGTGCCGGAGGCCGCGCCGCTGGCCCGGGGTTGGCTGCGCCAGGCCGACCAGGCACACAACCGGCTCTTCCTGGACGGCAGCGTCGACGCGGAGTCGTACGGCCACTGGTTGCGGGAGAACGGCGTGCGATACGTCGCGCTGGCCGGGGCGGAGCCGTCCTGGGTCGGCCGGCGGGAGGCGGAACTGATCCGGGGCGGGTTGACGTACCTGACACCCATCTGGCAGCACCCGGACTGGACCCTGTATTCGGTGACCGGCTCGCCGTCCATAGTGGAGGCGATCGGGTCGGGGCAGCCGCCGGGTGGGGGCGATCCGCCGGACGGTGCCGAGGGGCCGGCGCCCGGGACTCCGGGTGTGGAACTGGTGCGGGCGACCTCGGCGGAGTTGACGGTCGACGTACCGGCCGCCGGGGAGACCCTGGTCCGGCTCCGCTGGTCGAGGTGGCTCCGGGTCGAGGGTGGCGCCGGCACCTGCCTGGCTCCGTACGCCGACTGGACCGTGCTCAGGGCACCGCAGCCGGGCCGGTACCGGATCACCTCCAGCCTGACCGACGCGGGCCCGGTCTGCGCCGCCGACTGATCGAGTCGCGGCGTACCCGGAGATGCCGGCGTAGCGGCCGGGGCGCGACCACTGCGGGGCGATTGGCCCTGCCACCGCCGGACCTGATGGTGGCAGGGTGGGACCGGTCCCGGGCGGCGTCCCGGGGGACGGCGCGCCGGAGGACAGGCGTGCCCGGAGCGGAGGAGGAGCGCGTGGGCGACCCGTTGCACGATCGGGACTCTGCGGCGGCGGTGCTGCGCCAGGTGTACGCGGCGGCCGGTCCCTACCTGGATTCGCTCGCCGACCGTCCGGTGCACGACGCGGCCACCGAGGCGCTGCTGGCCGAGCTTTCCAAACTGGGCGCGCCCGACCAGCCGACCGCCGACGGTGGGCTCCCTGGAGGTACGACGCCCGGCGGCGGGCCGGGTGACGGCGGCCCGGCCGACGGTGCGGGCCTGGAAGGTGGGCTGCCGGAGCGGGGCGTCGGATCGGTGGCGGCCGTGGACCGGCTGCTCCGGATCGGCACCACCGCCGCGACCCACTCCAGCGGGCCACGCTTTTTCCACTTCGTCATCGGCGGCGCGACCCCGGCCGCGCTCGCCGGTGACTGGACCGCCGCGCTGCTGGACCAGAACGCCGCCTTCCGGGCCTCCTCGCCGCTCGCCGCCGAGCTGGAGGCGGTCGCGCTGCGCTGGCTGCGCGAGCTGTTCGGGCTCCCCGACCGGTACGGCGGGGCGCTCGTCGCCAGCGCCACCTTCGCGAACTTCACCTCGCTGGCCGTCGCCACGCACTGGTGGGCCGAGCAGCACGGCGTGGACGTGGCGGCGGACGGGCTGGTCACGCTGCCCCGGATGCCGGTGCTCTCCGGCGGGTACGTGCATGCCAGCGCCCGCAAGGCGTTGCAGATGCTCGGCCACGGCCGGGACACCGTCGAGGTGTACGCCCGGGACCGGGTGGGCCGGGTCGACCTGCCGGCGATCGAGCGGCGCCTCGCCGAGCTGGACGGGCCGGCGGTGCTGATCGCCAACGCCGGTGAGGTGAACGCGGGCGACTTCGACCCGATCGAGGCGCTCGCCGACCTCGCCGAGCGGTACGGCGCCTGGCTGCACGTGGACGCCGCGTTCGGGATCTTCGCCGCGCTCTCGCCCCGGACCGCCGGGCTGCTACGCGGGATCGAGCGGGCCGACTCGATCGCCTGTGACGGGCACAAGTGGCTCAACGTGCCGTACGAGAGCGGGTTCGCGTTCCTCCGCGAGCCGGCCCGGCTGCCGGTCGCGTTCGGGATGCCCGGCACGGCGTACCTGCCGGGGCCGGGGAGTCCACTGTGGTCGGGACAACCGGGGCCGGTCGACTACGCCCTGTACGGGCCGGAGTCGTCCCGCCGGGCGCGGTCGATGCCGATCTGGGCGACGCTGGCCGCGTACGGGCGGGAGGGCCACCGGGCGATGGTGGAGCGGCAGCTCGACCTGGCCCAGCGTCTCGCCCGGCTGGTGGACGAGGCGCCCGACCTGGAGCGGCTGGCCGAGGTACCGCTCTGCATCGTCTGCTTCCGGGCCGCTCCCGGGCACGTACCGCCGGACGAACTCGACGACCTCAACCGGCGGCTCGGTGCGGCCCTGCTCGATGACGGCAGGGTCTTCGTCGGCACCACCGTCTACGACGGCCGGGTCGCACTCCGCCCGGCGATCGTGAACTGGCGGACCACCGAGGCGGAGATCGACCTGCTGGTCGAGGTGGTACGCGAACTCCTCGCCCAGCTCGCCCCGGCACCCCGCCCCGGCGGGTGATGAGGCAGGCCAGCAGTGGCGAGGGCCGCCGGGCTGATCAGGGCGCTGTCCGGCCTCTCCCGGCGTCGGCCCGCTGTGCGACAGCGGAGACGTGTCCGCAGGTCGGGCACGGGTTGCCGGACGAGCGTGCCCGGATCGCCCGGTACCGGGCGCCGTGCCAGGCGACCACGACCAAGAGCAGGCCCGCGCCGACCAGCGGGAGCACGACGGCGGTGGCGGCGAGTTCGTGCCAGGTCGAGGCGCCGCCCCAGTACCAGTCGGCGATCGGTCGGATCCCGAGCAGACCGGCCGGGGTCACCAGCAGTACGACCGACCACAGTGCACTGCTGTCACCGGTGACCGCGCGCACGAGACCGAGGGTCAGAGTCAGCCCGACCAATCCCACCCCCGCCATTCCCAGGACCTCGATCGTGGAGCCGTAGCTGGTGAACCAGTTCCCGCCGCCCTCGGCGACCTCGAAGAGCGCGGCCACGGCCGTGCCGGTGAGCGCCCCGAGCAACGGTGGGATCCGGCCAGCCCAGCCAGGACGGGTGGGCAGCGCCAGCGCCGTCAGGCCGAACGCCAACACCGGGACGAGCACGTAGAGCGGGGGCCGGGCCAGCCCGGACAGCGGTGCAGCCGGGATCACCATCAGCGTCAGCAGGATCGCGGCGGCGACGCTCCGGCGTGCCCAGTGTGCCGGCAGTACCGTCGTGGCGAGCGCGGCCAACAGCCAGCCGACCCAGAGGAACACGCCGAGGGTCTGCGCCGGGCCGACCTGCGCCGGCAGCACGTCGGCCGGCAGTTTTGTGAACTCGACCTGGATGAGCAGGAACGCCGCGAGCGCCGCCAGCGTGCTCACCGCGATTGTCGCGGCGATCGGCAGGCCGGCGGCGAGCCCGAGCGCGCCCTGCTCGCGCAGCCGTTGCCGCAGCCCGCCACGTAGCACGTCGACGGCGTCGTGCCGGGAGGGCCAGCGCCGATCCTGTTCCACCAGATCGAGGTACGTCCCGACCAGTTCGTCGCCCCGGCTCGACCGGTAGCGATTCGGGTACGCGTACAGCAGTCGCCGGTACCGCCGCTCCAGCGGACCCACCTCGGCGGTCGGACTGCCCTGGCCGGTTCCGTCGGGTTGTTCGGTCATGCCGGGCTGCTCGCCCGTTTCGCCTCGGCGAGCTTCGTCAGTCATGCCGGGCCTCCCGCGAGCCGGACGGCGGGGCGGACTGCCGGCGCCGGACGGGCGGCTGAGCCCTCCGACGCTCGGGCGGTACGGGCTCGCAGGCGTTGGCTGGCCGCCTCGACGTTGCGGCGCAGTCGCTCGGTCTCGGCGGCAAGCACGCTGCCGCCGGTGTCGGTGAGCCGGTAGTAGCGGCGGAGTCGCCCGCCGACGATCTCCTCCCGGTCCGGCTCGACCAGGCCCTCGTCGGTGAGCCGGTCGAGTGCGCCGTAGAGGGTGCCGGGCCGTAGCGTCAGCCGGCCGTCGGAGAGTGCGGCGACCTCGGTGACGATGCCGTAGCCGTGCATCGGCTCCCGGGCGAGGGCGGTAAGGATCAGGAACGTGGGTTCCCGCAGCGGAACGGGTGTGGTCATGCGGCGAGTATATCGGTGACCAAGCTATAACGGTGACAAAGTTATCGAAGGATCGTGTCCGGCCGGGCTGGTACCGACCCATCCACTGTGTCCGGCACTCCGCCGCCCCCGGCGATCGCGTCGATCAAGGTGATCTGAACCCGGCCCTGGATACAGTGCGGCGCGCCGCCGACCGAGCCCCTGGTGGGGTTGGTCGACGGCGCGCCCGACGTGCCTGTGTCGCCTGTGCCTGGGGCCGTGCGGGTGGCACGACTCCGAGCCGGCGGTTGGTCCTAGACGTCGAAGTACATCGCGAACTCGTGCGGGGTCGGCCGCAGCCGGACCGGGTCGACCTCGTTCGTGCGCTTCCACTCGACCCAGGTGGAGATCAGGTCGGGGGTGAAGACGCCGCCTTCGAGCAGGAAGTCGTGGTCGGCCTCCAGCGAGTCGAGCACCTCGGACAGCGAGCCGGGCACCTGCTTGACCGAGCCCCACTCCTCCGGCGGGAGGTCGTAGAGGTCCTTGTCGATCGGCTCCGGCGGCTCGATCTTGCTCTTGATGCCGTCCAGACCGGCCATCATCATCGCGGAGAACGCCAGGTAGACGTTGGCCGACGGGTCCGGCACCCGGAACTCGACCCGCTTCGCCTTGGCGTTGCTGCCGGTGACCGGGATACGCGTGCAGGCGGACCGGTTCCGCTGCGAGTAGACCAGGTTGACCGGGGCCTCGAAGCCCGGCACCAGTCGGCGGTACGAGTTGACCGTCGGGTTGGTGAACGCCAGCAGCGACGGCGCGTGGTGCAGCAGACCGCCGATGTACCAGCGGGCGGTGTCGGAGAGCCCGGCGTAGCCGGTCTCGTCGTAGAACAGCGGCTCGCCGTTCAGCCAGAGGCTCTGGTGGGTGTGCATGCCGGAGCCGTTGTCGCCGAAGAGCGGCTTGGGCATGAAGGTCGCGGTCTTGCCGTTCGCCCAGGCGGTGTTCTTCACGATGTACTTGAAGAGCTGGAGCTGGTCGCCCGCGTGCAGCAAAGTAGAGAACTTGTAGTTGATCTCGGCCTGGCCGGCGGTGCCCACCTCGTGGTGCGAGCGCTCGACGGTGAAGCCGGCGCCGAGCAGCCGCTGGACGATCTGGTCGCGCAGGTCGGCGTAGTGGTCGACCGGCGGGACCGGGAAGTAGCCACCCTTGTACGGGGTCTTGTAACCGCGGTTGCCGCCCTCTTCCTCGCGGCCGGTGTTCCAGGCACCCTCGATCGAGTCGATGTAGTAGAACGCCTGGTGTGCCGAGGTCTCGTGCCGGACGGAGTCGAAGATGTAGAACTCGGCCTCCGGGCCGAAGTATGCCGTGTCGGCGATGCCGCTGGCGGCGAGGTATGCCTCCGCCTTCTTCGCCACGTTCCGCGGGTCCCGGGAGTATGCCTCGCGGGTGAACGGGTCGTGGATGAAGAAGTTCAGTGCCAGTGTCTTCTGTGCCCGGAAGGGGTCGATGAAGGCGCTGGCGACGTCGGGGAGCAGCAGCATGTCCGACTCGTGGATCGCCTGGAAGCCACGGATCGACGATCCGTCGAAGGCGAGGCCGTCGGTGAAGACCGATTCGTCGAACGACTCGACCGGCAGGTTGAAGTGCTGCATCACGCCGGGCAGGTCACAAAAACGAACATCGACGAACCTTACGTCCTCGTTCTTGAGGTATCGCAGGAGTTCCTCGGGGTTGGCGAACACACGTCCTCCTGGCACGTCCACTGATGGCTAGGCTGGTGGCGACGCTATGGCCATGCGATTGCCCGAGCATGTCTCTGATGTTTCTGCCGTGTTACGTCGTCTGCGGAGCGTGATCCCCGCAGGTGGTCGGCTCGGGTCTACTCCGGGATGATACTCCGGTTTGGTCGGTTAGCCGAGTTTGCCGCGTTTCGATCTTCTTTCGCGTGCCGTCGTACGGCTCGCAGGGGTGCCGGCGAGACATGGCGGCGAGGCGGGCGAGGCGTCGCCGGTCGGCGTCCGGAGTGACCGGCGTCCCGGTCGGCGGAGCCGGCCAGGACGCGATCGCCGTCGGCGGATACCCTGGTCGACTGTGGCAGCACAGCAGAACGGCGCCGCTCCGCCCGTACCGGCGGCCGACCCGACCAGCCCGCCGCCGAGTCTGGCGCGCCGGTTCGGTGCGCTGAGCATCGACTGGATCCTCTGCCTGCTGGCCACCAACCTCTATGCCGACCCGATCGCCGACAGTTGGGCGCCGGTCCTCACGCTGATCGTCGTGTACGGCTTCTTCATCGGCCTCTTCGCGCAGACCCCCGGCATGTGGGTGTGCCGACTGAGCTGTGTCGGATACGCCGACGGCGGCCGGATCGGCGTCCTTCGCGCGCTGCTCCGGGGTGCCCTGCTCGGGCTGGTGATCCCGGCACTGATCATGGACGACCGCAACCGTGGCCTGCACGACCGGGCCGCCGGCTCGATCGTGGTGTCGGTGCCGTCGACCCGCCCCGCCGGCTCCGAATCGCCCCGCTGAGGGCTCACCCGCCCCGCTGAAGGCTCCGAACCGCCCCGCTGAGGGCTCCGAACCGCCCCGCTGAGGGTGTCCCCGGCGCACGCGCCCGGATCCCGCTGACCCTCGCCCGGATTCCCCTGGCGCATCGCGCTGGACCGGCGTACTGTATCGATCCAGAAGGGCTACTGGATCGATACAGAAGGCGGATCGGTGAAGCCGACATTGCAGACCGTGGCCGACGCCGTGGGCGTGTCCCGCAGCACGGTCTCCAACGCGTACAGCCGGCCGGACCAGTTGTCACCGGCGTTGCGGGAGAAGATCCACGAGGCGGCCCGCCGGTTGGGCTACCCGGGACCGGACCCGACCGCGCGGTCGCTGCGACGGGGCCGGGTGGGTGCGATCGGCGTGCTCTTCACCTCGGCGCTCTCCTACGCCTTCACCGACCCGTACGCGGTGCAGTTCCTCCGGGGCATCGCCGAGACCGCCGAGCGGCACGGCAGCGGTCTGCTACTGGTCCCGCTCTCCGAGTCGGAGGAGGAGGCCGGCATCCAGGCGGTCCGGAACGCGGCGGTCGACGGTTTCTGCGTCTACTGCGTACCGGCCTGGCACGGGGCGCTGGACGTGACCCGGTCCCGTGGCCTGCCGACGGTCGCCGCCGAACGGCCCGCCGAGGTGGGACCGGAGACCATGTACGTGGGGATCGACGAGGTCGCCGCCGCCCGTACCGTCGGCGGTCACCTTGCCCGGCTGGGGCACCGCCGGGTCGCGGTGGTCTCCGACTTCCTGGTCGCCCAGCGCCGGACCGGTCCGGTCAGCGTCGCCGACCCGGCCGAGATCCGCTACGACGTCACCCGCGAGCGGCTGCGCGGCTTCGCCGAGGGGCTGGCCGAGGGCGGTGTCGGCTGGAGCGACCTGCTGCTGTGCAACGCGGGTACGAACAGCCGGGCCGAGGGGGCGCGCGCGGCGGAGTACGCGCTGGATCGCGTGGACCGGCCCACGGCGGTGCTGGCCGTGACCGACCTGCTGGCGCTCGGGGTGCTCGACGCGCTCGCCGCCCGGGGCCTGCGACCCGGCCGGGACGTCTCGGTCACCGGCTTCGACGACATCCCGGAGGCCACCGCCGCCGGGCTCACCACGATCCGGCAACCGGCGGTGGAGAAGGGCGCGATCGCCGGCCGGCTGCTGTTGGAGCCACCCGAGGACCCCGCCGCCCGTCAGGTGCTACTCCCCACCGACCTGGTCGTCCGCGCCTCGACCGGTCCCGTCGAAAGGAAGTGACCATGGATCTCGTGGGTTACCACCTCGCGCTGGGTGCGACCGAGCGGCACGTCCGGTCCGCCCGCCCACACGCACCGGTCCGGCCGGACCGGGAGTCGATTCCGGGCGCCGGGCCGGGCCGGCTCCGGCGGAGCACCGCGGCGATGCTGCGGCAGGCCGCGGACCGGCTCGCCCCGGCCCCGCCGGTGTTGCCGTCCTCGACCACCCGGACCTGCACCTCGTGACCCGGACCTGCACGTCGTGACTTAGGACTGCACCTCGTGGCTTAGGACGACACCTCGTGACGCGGACTACCGGCCGCGCATCTGCCGGAAGGCCCCCTTGGGCGGGCGCATGTTCTTCGGAATCGCGCCCTTCGGCAGCTGCGGCCGGGCCGCGGAGAGCGCCTTGAGCCGCTTGTCCAGGGCGTTCACGTCCTTGCCCTTGAGGTTCGGCGGCAGCCGCAGCAGAGTCGTACGCAGCTTGCGGATCGACAGTTCGTCGTCGCCCTGGCCGATCAGGTAGTCGTAGAGCGGGGCGGTGCCGATCACCTTGGCGAGCCGCCGCTTCTCCTGGCCGAGCAGGCTGCGGGTCCGCTGCGGGTTCCCCTCGCCGAGCAGGATCACCCCGGGCTTGCCGACGACCAGGTGCACCATGTCCATCTGGGTGGTGGAGCTGACCGCCGGGGTGACCCGCCAGTCACCCCGCATGCTCTCCAGGATCGAGGCCGCCGCACCCGGCTGCCCCTCGGCCGCGTTCATCATCGCCCGGTTGGAACGCAGGTTGAGCACGATCAGCAGGCCGAGCAGGGCGAGCAGGATGCCGATCGGCAGCCAGAGCCAGCCCCAGCGCAGGACCGCGACCACGGTGAGCGCGATCGGGACCAGTACCGCGACGACGGCGAGCGGCACGAACCACTTGTCGCGTTTGGCGGTGAACGAGAACACCATCCCGATCTGCTTCAGCCGCTGGCCGAACGACACCTTCTCCTGCGCCTTTGCCATGCAACGGAGTCTAGTGGGCCGGCCCCGCCCGCCAGATCCCCGGCCGGCGCCGCATGGTCGATCGCCGGCCGGGGGCGCCCGCCCCATCCCCCCGGCTGAGGCCGCCCGCCCGATCCTCGGCTGGGGCCGCCGGCCCGATCCCCAGCAGAAGCCCGGGTGGGCGGGTAAGGACCTTACCGGGGTAGGACCCCCGGGGAGGACGGAACTAAGGAGGCCGGGCGGGCGGAGATGAGGCGGCGCACCAATGTGCCCGGGGTGCCTTCCGACGAAGAGTGGACATCAGCAACGAGAACCGGATCGAAATGGAGCTCAGTGATGTTCAGCACCGACGCGCACTTCCTGCTCGCCCTGCACCGTGACCACGCCGACGAACTCCGGGCCGAGGCCGACTCGGCACGGCTGGCCCGCTCGGTGAGCCGCGGTTCCCGCCGGAACCGGACCCGGGCCGCGTGGGGACGGCGGCACGACTCCGCCGCCTCCGGCGTTCGGGCCGCCAAGTGAGCCGGGGCACGACCCTCGCCACCCCGCGACCCGACCGGGTCGACGGGCGGCCCGCAGCCCCGACCACCGGCGTCACCGGCACCCCGACGGGCGGCCCCGACCCGACGACCGGCGGCGGCGTCGGGCCCACCGGGCCGCCCGGGCGGCCGGCAGCACCACCCGCCGGCCGCCCCGGGCCGCCGGTCGGCGGTGGGGCGGGAGTTCGGATCTTCGAGGATCCCGCCCGACGTGGCATTCTCGATCCCGTGACCACTCGTGCCGCCAGCAGCGTCCTCGTCGGCCGTCAGTCCGAACTCGCCGTCCTGCGCGACGCGCTCAAGCGGGTCCGGGCCGACGAGCCGGCCGCGCTGCTGGTGGGCGGCGAGGCCGGCGTCGGCAAGAGCCGGCTGATCGAGGAGTTCGGCCGGTACGCCGTCGCTGGCGGCAACCAGCTCCTCGTCGGCCAGTGCCTGGAACTCGGTGAGCAGGGCCTGCCGTTCGCACCGTTCGCCGCCGCGCTCCGCCAGGTACTGCGCCGCGACGGGCCGGCGGCCTTCGAGGGGTACGAGCGGGAGTTCGCCCGCCTGCTGCCGGAGCTGGACCGACTCGGGGCGGTACCGGCCGGCGCCGACACCCGGACCGCCTCGGACGGTCCGGGTCTCTCCCTGGACCCGCACCGGGGCTACCTCTTCGAGCTGGTCGCCGGGCTCTTCACCCGGCTCGCCGCGCAGTGCCCACTGGTGCTGGTGATCGAGGACCTGCACTGGGCCGACCGGTCGACCCGGGACCTGATCGCCTTCCTGACCCGCGCGGTCCGGCCGGCCCGGGTACTGCTGATCTGCACCTACCGCTCGGACGAGCTGCACCGGGGGCATCCGCTCCGCCCGTTCCTGGCCGAACTGGACCGGGCCCGGGGCGTCGAGCGGTTGGAACTGGACCGGCTGGACCGGGAGGGTACCGGGCAGGTGCTGGCCGACCTGTTCGGCTTCGAGCCCAGCGACCGGGCCATCGACACCATCCACGACCGGACCCAGGGCAACCCGTTCTTCGTCGAGGAACTCGCCGCGGCGAGCGACCCGAGCGGCTGTGCCGACCTGCCGGACACGCTGCGCGATCTGCTGCTGGCCCGGGTCGACCGGCTGCCCGAGCCGGCCCAGCGGGTGCTCCGGATCGCCGGTGCCGGCGGTACCCGGATCGCCCACGAACTGCTCGCCGAGGTTGCCGGGGTGCCGGAGACCGAGCTGGAGGAGGCGCTCCGGGCCGCCGTCGCCGCCCAACTCGTGGTCGCCGATCCGGACGGCGGCTACGAGTTCCGGCACGCGCTGGTCCGGGAGGCCGTACACGAGGATCTGCTGCCCGGCGAGCACGCGCGGCTGCACGCCCGGTACGCGGCCGCGATCGAGGCGCAGCCGCAGCTCGCCGCCGACGGTCGGGCCCCGGCCGAACTGGCCCACCACTGGTACGCGGCACACGACTATCCCCGGGCGCTCACCGCGGCCTGGGCCGCCGCGGAGGCGGCCGGTTCCCGGTACGCGTACGCCGAGCAGGCGCGGCTGCTGGAGCGGGTCCTCGAACTCTGGGAGCAGGTGCCGGACGCGGAGCAGCGGCTCGGCCGGGACCATCTGGCCCTGCTGGAGGCGATCCTCTCGGCGACCTCGACCGCCGGCGACTACAGCCGGGCGCTGGCGCTGACCCGCGCCATGCTGACCGAACTGGACGGTGCCGCCGAGCCGGTCAGGACAGCCCGGGTTCGACTGCTGCGCGGCCGGCTGCTCCGGATCCTCGGCAAGTCCGACGGCGCCGAGGATCTGCGTGCGGCGTACGCGCTGGTCGCCGAGATCAACGGCGATCCGCAGCGGGTGCGGTTGCTCGCCGACATCGCCTTCCAGGTCGCCCGGGTGGACCGGGCCGAGGGAGGGCGGATGGCCACCGAGGCGCTGGCCGCGGCGACCGCGTTGGCTGACGAGGACGCCATGCTGAGCGCGACGCTCGCCACCGGCTGGGTGTGCAGCCGCCAGGTCTCGCCCGACGCCGGGCTGGCCGACCTGCGCCGCGCCGTCGACCTGGCCCGGGCCGCGGGTGACCCGTCCGCGCTGGTGACCGCGCTGGTGGTCAGCTCCGACGCGCTCTGCGAGGTCGGCCGGTACGCCGAGTCGGCCGAGGCGGCTGCCGCCGGGTACGCCGAGGCGAGGCGGGTCGGGATCAGCCGCTCCACCGGCGCCTTCCTGCTCTCCAACCAGGCCGAGGCACTGATCGCGCTCGGTCGCTGGGACGAGGCCGACGAGCTGTGTGGCCAGGCGGCTCGGCTCGACCTGCCCGGCATCACCGGCTACCACTGGTTGCAGTTGCGGGCCGGGCTGCGGCTGGCCCGGGGCCAGGCGGGTGCCGACGACCTGGTCGCCCGGGCGCTGGGCTTCCTCCGCCGGCCGTACCTGCCGCTGGAGTTGCCCCTCTACGAGCTGCGGCTGGAGGCGGCGCTGGTCGCCGGGGACGTCGCGGTGGCGGTGGAGACCGTCCGGTCCCTGCTCGGCCGGCAGCTCGACACCGACCCCCGGTGCGCCTGGCCGGCGCTCGCCGCCGCCGCCCGGGCCGCCGGAGCGGCCGGAGACCGGGAACTCGCCGAGCGGGTACGGTCGGCGGCCGACGGGATCCCCGCCCGCTATCCGGCCGAGCTGGCGTACGCGGCCCAGGTGTCGGCGACGCTCGCCGACCCGGCCGAGGCGGTGTCGCGCTGGCAGGAGACGGTGGCGGCGTGGCGGGTGGACGGTCAGCGGTATCCGCTCGGCCGGGCACTGTTCTGGCTGGCCGAGGCGTCGGCAGCGAGCGGGGACCGGACGCTGGCGGCGAGCGCGCTCGAGGAGGCGGCGGCGATCGCGGGTGAGCTGGCGGCCGTACCGCTGGGGGAGCAGGCGGCGACGCTGGCCCGGCGGCTCGGGTTGCGGGCCGGGCCCGGCGCGGCGCCCGGCACCGACCTGCTCACCGCTCGGGAGCAGGAGGTGCTGCGGCTGGTCGCGGAGGGGCACAGCAACAGCCGGATCGCCGAGCGGCTCTACATCTCGCCGAAGACGGCGAGCGTGCACGTGTCCCGGATCATCGCCAAGCTGGACGTGGCGAACCGGATCGAGGCGGCGGCGGTCGCGCACCGGCTGGGCCTGCTCGACCGGCAGCCCCGGGACGGCGACGCCTCGACCCCCTGACCGGCGTCCTCCGAGGGACGGCGACGTCTCGACCCCTGACCGGCGTCCTCCGACCTGAACCGGCGTCCCTGCAGACTGACTGGCGGCACGGCGGCGGGACGGCAGCGGGCTGAGCGGCGGTGTCGCGAGCGGCTTCGGCTGATCGGGCGGGTCAGCTCGGGGCGGGGTCAGCTCGGGACGGGGCAGCTTGGGACGGGGTCAGCTCGGGACGGGGTCGCGGGGCAGCACCGGGGCGGCCCGGCCGGTGCCGTGCTCGCCCGGGCCCTTCTCCTCGTGGTATTCCTCTTCCACGTTGACCGTCCACACGTCATGATCGGTGCCGTCCAGGATGTTCGACACCGAGAGCAGCGCGGTCATCATCGAGTGGTCCGCGTTGTTGTAGCGGTGCATCCCGTTGCGGCCGACCGGGTGCACGTTCGGCACCTCGGCGGCGAGCCAGTCGCGGATCGTCGCGACGTTCTCCTTGTAGGCGAAGTCGTAGAACGGATAGGCCCGGGGCATCCGGACGACGTAGCCGGCCTCGACCGAGCCGGGGCGGACCAGGCCGAGCCGCTCCAACTCGGCGGTACCGAGGGCGACCAGGTCGGCGTCCGGGCTGTTCCACAACTCGTCGCCGATGCTGAGGAAGTATTCGAGCCCGAGGCAGGTCCGCCCGTCCTTGACCAGGTATGGCGACCAGGAGCCGAAGTTCTGGATCCGGCCGACCTGCACCTCCGGGGCGTGGATGTAGATCCAGTTGTCCGGGAAGCTGAACTCGGCCGGTACCACCAGCGCGACGGTCAGGAAGTCGCGGTAGAACAGCTCCTGCGCGGCGGCGCGTACGGCCGGTGGGGCGGGCGGGTCCATCGCCAGTACCAGGTGCGAGATCGGCATCGACGACACCACGTGGTCGGCGTCGACGCGGCGCGGACCGTCCGGCCCGTCCACGGTGACCGCGACCGCCCGGCCGCCGGCCCGATGCACGGCGGTGACCCCGGTGTTCAGGGTGACCCGGCCACCGCGCTTCTCGACGAGTTCGGCACAGCGTTCCCACATCATCCCCGGGCCGTGCTTCGGATAGTTGAACTCCTCGATCAGGCTGGTGATGTCCTTCTGGTTGCGTTTCGGCAGCAGCGCGTTGAGGACCGCGTTGGAGAGCGACAGGTTCTTGATCCGCTGCGCCGCCCAGTCGGCGGAGAGTTCGGTCGCCGGTACGCCCCAGAGCTTCTCGTTGTACGTCTTGAAGAAGTGCGCGAAGAGTCGCCGGCCGAACCGGGCGGTCACCCAGCCGGCGAGGTGGGACTGGTCCCTCGGCGGCACCACCTTGGCCCAGAGGTACGAGCCGACGCAGCGCAGCGCCTCGACGATGCCGAGGTTGCGCAGCGCGTTGCCGGCCTTGAGTGGATAGTCGTACAGCTTCCCCCGGTAGTAGATCCGGCTCATCCGGGGCCGGAGCAGGAAGTCCTCGGCGGGCAGGATCTCATGCCAGAGCGCCTCGACCTGGGGGACCTTGGTGAAGAAGCGGTGCCCGCCGATGTCGAACCGCCAGCCGTCGCGCTCGACGGTACGGCTGATCCCGCCCACCACGTCGTCGGCCTCGAACACGTCGACGGTGGCGTTCCGCTTGGTCAGCTCGTACGCCGCGGTCAGTCCGGCGGGGCCGGCGCCGATGATGACGGTGTGGGGTGCTGTCATACTTCTATTCATCACCTTCGACGTGTTGCCGGCAAGCACCTCCCGGCTGGCGGCCGGAATCTAACACGGTGCGACACGTCCGATCCGGCTCGCCCTCGGGGGTGGACGAGCCGGCTGAAGGTGGCAGAGAGCTGGCCGAAACCGCCACTGGAGTAAGGCCACTGGAGTTGCCGGGCGGTGGCCGTTGGAGTTATCGGGCGGTGGCAACCGGAGTCACCGCGCGGTGGCCGTCGGGGTTAGCTGGCGGTCGGTGCCGTCCGGGCCTCGACGGCCTGCTGATAGAGCCGGCCGGCCCGGTAGGACGAGCGGACCAGCGGCCCGCTCAGTACCCCGGCGAAGCCGATCTCCTCGGCCTCCTCGCGCAGCTCGACGAACTCCTCCGGCCGGACCCACCGCTCGACGGGGTGGTGCCGGGGCGTCGGGCGGAGGTATTGCGTGATGGTGACCAGCTCGCAGCCGGCCGCGTGCAGGTCGCGTAGCGCCTGGGAGATCTCGGCACGATCCTCGCCGAGCCCGAGGATCAGGTTGGACTTGGTCACCAGCCCGGCGGCCCGAGCCTGGGTGAGTACGTCGAGCGAGCGCTCGTAGCGGAACGCCGGCCGGATCCGCTTGAAGATCCGGGGTACCGTCTCGACGTTGTGCGCGAGCACCTCGGGGCGGGCGCCGAAGACCTCGGCGAGCTGCTCCGGGTTGCCGTTGAAGTCGGGGACCAGCAACTCCACCCCGCAGTGCGGCAGGCCGTCCAGGGTCCCGCTGGCCTCCTCGGCAGCGCCGGCACGCTCGCGAGTACCGCCGGCACGCTCGGCGGCGCCGGCCTGCTCGGCACCGGGCTGCTGCTCCCGGCGGGTCAGCCCGTGGATCTGCCGGACCGTCTCGGCGTAGAGCCAGGCGCCGCCGTCCGGCAGGTCGTCCCGGGCCACGCCGGTCACGGTGGCGTACCGCAGGCCCATCGCGACCACCGACTCGGCGACCCGGCGCGGCTCGTCCGCGTCGAAGTCGGCCGGCTTGCCGGTGTCGATCTGGCAGAAGTCGCACCGGCGGGTGCACTGGTCACCGCCGATCAGGAAGGTCGCCTCCCGGTCTTCCCAGCATTCGTAGATGTTGGGACAGCCGGCCTCCTGGCAGACCGTGTGCAGACCCTCCCGGGAGACCAGTCCACGGAGCTGCGTGTATTCGGGACCCATCTTCGCCTTGACCTTGATCCACGGCGGCTTGCGCTCGATCGGCGTCGCCGCGTTGCGGGCCTCGACCCGCAGCAGCCGGCGCCCCTCCGGCGCGACGGGATGGCCGGTACGGATCTCCGGTGCGGTCACGACGCTCACCCCTCCGGCTTCGGCGGCGGTGGATGGCGCGGCTTGCTCGATGGTCACGAATCCGAGCCTACGCGTCACGGGTCGGCCGATCGACCGGAGGCGACCGGCCTCACGTGCCGGACCAGGTGATACCACTCACGCCGGATGGGATATTCGGTGTCAGAACGCCGACCGGCCCGGCTACCCTCCGGGCAGAGCGTGGACGGAGCCGAGTACCAGCCCGACAACCGGAGTCCAGAGAGTCACCGTCGCTGGAAGGTGATCTCCGGCCGGGCTGGGAAGACCCTCCCGAGCTGCGGGAAGAACGGCGTCTCGGCGCCCATTAGAACCCGCCGACCCGGCCCGCGTCACGGGCCACGAACGAGGCCGCCGGCCGTGGCGTCGGCGGTGAAGGTGTGGTGGCACCGCGAGTACCCGCTCGCCCACACTCCCCGGGGCCACCGGCGCGTTCGGGTCGAGCGCGCCGCGACCACACCGAGGAGCAGTCCAGGTGCCACGTGTCCTCTCCGCCTCCCTCTCCGCGCACGTCGGCGCGACCGTGACCACCGCCGGCTGGGTGCACCGCCGCCGGCAACTCAAGTCGGTGACGTTCCTGATCCTGCGGGACGCCGCCGGGCTGGCCCAGGTGGTGGTGACCGCTGCCGACCTGCGGGCCCGGCTGGCCGACCTGCCCGAGGAGTCGGTGCTGGAGGTGACCGGCCGGGTGGTCGGCAACCCCGCCGCGCCCGCCGGGGTCGAGCTGGTCGATCCGACGGTACGACCGCTCGGCGACCCGGCCGTGCCGCCACCGTTCGACGTGTACCGCCCGGAGCTGACCGCGGCGCTACCCACCCAGCTCGACCATGCGGCGGTGGCGTTGCGGCACCCCGGTCGGGCCGCCGCGCTGCGGATCTCGGCCGCCCTGGTGGCCGGCTTCCGGGCCGCCCTCGACCGGCTCGGCTTCGTCGAGGTGCACACCCCGAAGATCGTCGCCGCCGCCACCGAGAGCGGCGCGAACGTCTTCGCCCTCGACTACTTCGGCCGGCCCGGCTATCTGGCCCAGTCGCCGCAGTTCTACAAGCAGATGCTGGTCGGGGTGCTGGAGCGGGTCTACGAGGTGGGGCCGGTGTTCCGGGCCGAGCCGCACGACACCACCCGGCACCTGGCCCAGTACACCTCGCTGGACGTCGAGTTCGGCTTCGTCACCGACCACCGGGACGTGATGCGGCTGCTCCGCGACGTGCTGGCCGGAATGCTCGGCGAGGTCGAGGGTCGGCTCGGCGAGGTCGAGGGCCGGCTCGGCGAGGTCGAGGGTCGGCACGGCGAGGTCGAGGGTCGGCTCGGGCGGCTCGCCGGCCGGGTGACCGGGGCCGGGGCGGGCCGGCTCGACCTGCCGGCGCCGGAGATTCCGGCGGTGCACTTCACCGAGGCGTTGGCGATCGCCGGAGCACCGCCGGACGAGCCCGACCTCGCCCCGGCACACGAGCGGGCGCTCGGCGACTGGGCCCGGGCCGAGCACGGCTCGGACTTCCTCTTCGTCACCGGCTATCCGCTGGCCAAGCGCCCCTTCTACACCCACCCGGCGACCGAGGACACCCCGTCGGGCGGTCCGGCGCGGGCGTACTCGAACGGGTTCGACCTGCTGTTCCGGGGCGTGGAGCTGGTCACCGGCGGCCAGCGGCTGCACCGGTACGCCGACTACCTCGCCGCGCTCGCGCAGCGGGGCGAGCCGGTCGAGCCGTACGCCGGCTATCTGGACGCGTTCCGGCACGGCATGCCACCGCACGGCGGTTTCGCCATCGGCCTGGAGCGGATGGTGGCCAGGCTGCTCGGAGCGACGAACGTCCGCGAGGTCACCGCGTTCCCGCGCGACCTGCACCGCCTCACCCCGTGAACACCACCCGCCCGGCCACCTACGCTGCCGGAGGTAAGCCAGACCTTGACGACGTCTTGTAGTCCCGACCGCAGTAGTCCCGACCGCACCAAGTCGTCAAGATCTCGGCGAGTGGCGTCAGGGGAGGAGGGTTGGGAGGTGGCGTTCGACGATCGGAAGGACCTCGGCGACGGTGACCGGGCGGGCCAGTTCGGCGGTGAGTGAGGTGACGCCGACGTCGCGCAGCCCGCAGGCGACGATCCGGTCGTACGCGGCGAGGTCGCAGTCACAGTTGATCGAGAAGCCGTGTTGGGTCACGCCCCGGGCCACCCGGATGCCGATCGCGGCCACCTTGCGTTCCGGCCCGCGCTCGTCGGCTGGTACCCAGACGCCGCTGCGTCCCTCGACCAGCATGACCGTGCCCAGTCCCAGTTCGGCGCAGACGTCGAGCAGCAACTGCTCGGTACGCCGGACGAAGGCGACGACGTCCACCGGCAGTCCGGTGTCCGCCCCGGGGAGCGTGAGGATCGGATAGCCGACGAGCTGGCCGGGGCCGTGCCAGGTGATCTTGCCGCCCCGGTCCACGTCGATCACCGGCGTACCGTCCATCGGCCGGTCCCAGGGCTCGGTGCGCTTGCCGGCCGTGTAGACGCTCGGGTGTTCCAGCAGCAGCACGCTGTCCGGAAGCTCTCCGGCGACCACCGCCTCGTGCACCCGACGCTGTTCGTCCCAGGCCGCCAGATAGTCCACCGTCCCGAGCCGGACGCTGGTCAACGCGGCAACAGTGCTGGTCACCGCTCCAGCCTAGTGCGCTACCGGCCAGTCGCTCCGGTTCGTGGCCGGAGTCACCAGGCGAAGGCACGCTGCACCGGGGCGACGGCCTCGGCCCCCGCCGGGCCGCCCGGGTCGCGGGTCAGACCGTCAGGGCGGCCGTCGGAGTCGCGGGTCAGCCGGGTGGGGGCGCGAGCGGGCATGATGCCCGGATGGATGCGCTGCCGATCGGGATCGTCCTGGTGCACGCCGGGGTCGCGGCCCTCTGGCTGGGCTCGATGGCGTACAGCCTCTTCGTGGTGCAACCGAAGCTGACCCGGATGTTCGACGACCCCGAGCGGGTGGAGGACGCGCAGCGGGTGCTGGCGCACGGCAACCGGTGGCCGGTGGTGGGGCTGGTCGGGGTGCTCTGGGCGACCGGGCTCGCCCTGGTGTTGCTGGCTCCCGAGCGGACGGCCGGGTGGTGGGCGGTGGTCGCTGGCAAGGCGGTGCTGCTGGCCGCCGCGACCGGCCTGTTCTGCTGGGTCTCCTGGCGGGGCTGGCCGCGCCGGGTCTTCGCCCTACCGGCCGAGTTGCCGGGGCTGACCCGCAGGTTCCGCCGCGTCGCCGTGCTGATGCTCGCCCTGGTCGCCACCGCCTACGCGCTCGGCATCCTCACCACGCACGCTGACTCCACATGATCCGGTGGCGTCCGGCCGGTCGGGGCGAGCCGGACGCCACGGGATCACGAAGGCGTCACGGGGTGAGGCGCCAGAGCCAGACGTCGGACACCCGCTCCGGTGGTCCGAGGAGGGCGGTGGTGACCTCGCGGAGCGCGTCGATGTGCAGCGGGAACTTCGCCCCGTGCGCCCGGTCGGCCAGTACCACCGCCTCGACCCGCCAGTAGCGCAGGTCGGCCCGGGCGGCGGCCCGGTCGGCGTCGGTGATCACCGGCCGCTCGCCGGTTTCGGCCACCCGCATCAGCAGCGCGTCGGTGGCCCGGGGCACCGGCCCGATCCGGCCCCGTCCGTCCGGGCCGCCGGGGCCGAGGAAGAAGCCGGACGGGATCCGGAACTCGCCCTGCCGGTGGCTCAGCGCGTACGCCTGCCAGCGTTGCCCGTCCGGGGCCAGGTCGAGGGTGAGCGGCAGCGGGGTCAGCACCCCGCCGGGGGAGACGTACTGCCGCCAGGTGCCGGCGGTGACGAACTCCGGGATCGGTTCCCGAGCCGTGCTGAGCAGTGGTACCGGCACCAGCGGCAGGAGTGCCACGGCGAACCCGGCCGTCCAGCCGGCCCTGGCCCGTCGGGAGAGCGGACTGGCCCGGAGCAGGTCGACGGTGTGCGCCAGCAGCAGCCCGACCAGCGGCGCCACCACCAGGGCCAACCGGGACGGCAGGGCGGCGTTGAACACCGGCAGGTGGCCGAGCAGGGCGTACGGGAGCGGGATGTCGGTGTGCATCCCGAAGATCTTCACCCGGGGGCCCCAGGAGAGTACGGCGAAGACCAGCGCGGTCACCCCGATCGCCCGTAGGGTGGCCCGGCGCTCCGGGGCGGCCCGCCGCCACAGCACGACGAAGCAGAGTACGGCCAGCACCAGCAGCGGCAGCCCGAGGAAGGAGTTCTCCTCGGTCGGGTTCGGTGCCAGCGAGCTGCCCAGCCCGGCCTCCCCGGCCAGGGTCCGCTGCGGGTACGCCCCGTACGCGGCGATGTCCTCGGCGTGGATCACCGGGTCGAAGCCGGTGCCGTGGAACCGTTGCGGGCCCAGGAAGTGCAGCCACAGCGGGTACGCCAGCAGTACGAACGCCACCAGCGCGGTGACCCCGAGCCCGCGCAGGAAGTCCGGCAGCGCGGCCCGCGTCTCGGCTCGGCGGCCCCGGTCCAGTGCCCAGGTGCCGAGGAAGACGCCGCAGGCCAGCGCGGTGAAGAAGAGCCCCTCGGCGGCGATCGAGAAGGCGACCGCGACCAGCACCCCGAGCAGCAGCCCGTTGCGCAGCCAGCGGCCGGGCTGGCGCAGCCGGAGTACCCCCCAGAGCAGCATCGGGACCACCCAGCCGGCGCTCCAGTTCAGGTGGGCGTTGGCGTGCGCGACGAGGCCCGGCGCGAAGCCGATGAAGAGCCCGCCGAGGACCGCGGCCGGGGTGCTCCGGACGAGTTTCCGGGAGAGCAGCCAGTACCAGCCGAAGACCGTGCCGGCGATGTTGCCGGTGAGCACCACCAGGAAGGTGGCCGGGGCGCCGATCAGGTAGGTGAGCGGGGCGAAGACGACGGCGTACACCGTGACCGAGGTGTTGACCGCGAGGTTGACCCCGTCCGGCACGTTCACCAGGTCGGTGAAGAACGGGTTCTGCCCGTGGGTGAGCGCGTGCGCGCCGTACGCGAGCAGCCACTCGAAGAGGGCCTGGTCGCTGGAGTTGACGGTGATCGCCCGCCCGTCCGGGTCGAGCCAGAGTCCGCTGGTGACCCAGCCTGCTCCGACGATCGCGACCAGCGCGACGAGCAGGTCGGTCCGGCGGCTCCGTCGGGCGGCCGGGGGCGCGGGCGGCGGCGAGGTCGGCCCGGCGAGCGCGGGCGGGGAGAGCGGCACGGGCCGGAGGTTACCAACCCCGCTCCGACACGCCGAGGAAGCGGGCAGCTTGACGAATCTGATGGAAATGATTTCCAATTGGATTAACGTCGCAGACTGCACCGGAGGACCCGTACAGTGAAAATCTCGTTCGTCGGCAAGGGCGGCAGTGGCAAGACCACGCTGGCAGCCCTCTTCGCCCGGCATCTCGCCGCCGCCGGCCCGGCCGACGGCGGCCCGCCGCCGCTGCTCGCCATCGACGCCGACATCAACCAGCACCTCGGGACCGCGCTCGGCGCCACCGAGGAGGAGGCGGCCCGGCTGCCGACGCTCGGCGACCACCTGCCGCAGATCAAGGAGTACCTGCGCGGCGAGAACCCCCGGATCTCCTCGGCCGCGGCGATGGTCAAGACCACCCCGCCGGGCCGTGGCTCCCGGCTGTTGCCGGTCGACGGCGACAACCCGCTCTACCCGGCGGTGGTCCGCGAGGTGGCCGGCGTCCGGCTCGCGGTGACCGGGCCGTTCGGCGCCGACGACCTCGGGGTGTCCTGCTACCACGCCAAGGTCGGTGCGGTGGAACTGCTGCTAAACCACCTGGTCGACGGCCCGGGGGAGTACGTGGTGGTGGACATGACCGCCGGGGCCGACTCGTTCGCCTCCGGACTGTTCACCCGGTTCGACGCCACCTTCCTCGTCTGCGAGCCGACCCTGCGCAGCATGGGCGTCTACCGGCAGTACGTCGGCTACGCCCGGGAGTACGGCGTCCGGGTGCACGTGGTCGGCAACAAGGTCGACGACCACGGTGACGTGGAGTTCCTGCGCCAGCACGTCGGGGCCGACCTGCTCACCTGGCTGACCCGCTCCGACTACGTGAAGAGCGCCGAACGGGGCGTACCGGGGCCGGCGCACGCCCTGGAGCCGGGCAACCGGGCCGCGCTCGACCTGCTCCGGGTCACCGTCGACGAGCAGGTGCAGGACTGGGCGACCTTCCAGCGGCACGCGGTGGAGTTCCACCTGCGCAACGCGGTCGCCTGGGCGAACGACCGGGTCGGCGAGGACCTGGCCGGGCAGGTGGACCCCGACTTCGTACCCGGTCCACAGGCGCCGGTCCGCTGACTGCGCTGCTGGCTGGTCCGCTGGTCGGTCCCGCCGTCGGGGCCGGTCGAGATGTGTCGCCGGTCCGGGTCGCTCGGCCCGGACCGGATCGAATCCACGACAGGAGGAGAGAGATGTCCCTGGACGTACCCGCCGCACTGCTGGAGCGGGCCGAGGCCGGCCGAGTCGACGACGAGGAGTTCGTCGACTGTGTCCGGCGGTCCCTGCCGTACGCCTGGGCGGTGGTCGCCGAGGTCTCGGCCCGGGTCCACGCGACCACGGCCGACTACGCCGACCACGCCGTACCGCCGCCGAGTGAGGCGGAGCGGGGCCAACTGCTCCGCGCACTGGCCAGCGACGCCATCCGGGGCGGGCTGGAACGCCACTTCGGGGTACGCCTCGCGTTCCAGAACTGCCACCGGGTGGCGGCGTTCCGGCTGGGGGCGGTGGGCGGGACGACGTACCGGTCGTTCGTCTCGCCGCTCGCCCAGGTCCGCAACCAGTCCCCGGAGCTGCGCGACTGCTGACCGGGTTCGGCGCGGGGTCCGGCCGGCTACCCGGTGGGCCCCGCGTCGCCCGGGCGGCGGGATCGGCGGGCGGCCACCACGATCAGCGTGCCGGTGAGCACCAGCAGTGCGCCGAGCGCCGGCAGCCAGCCCGAGGCCGGGTCACCGCCGCCGCCGGTGACCGGAAGGTGGCCCGAGGGCGTCGGCCGAGGGGTGGGCGGCTGCGGCGTGGGCGGGGTCGGTGGCGCGGTCGTCGGCGCGGGTACCACCCGGAAGGTGACGGTGCCGGGTTCCGGCGGCTCGGCGGCGGCCAGCGCGACAGCGGTCCGGCCGGCTGGCCGGCTGGCCGCCGCGACCGCCGTACCGGCGACGGCCAGGCCGACGGAGAACGCGAGTGCGGCGGCGACCGCCCGGCGCGGTCGGGTCGGGACGGCCGGTCGGCCGGTCCGGTCCTGCACGGTCATCGAGCCTCCAGCCTGGCGGCGCCGCTCGCGGCGCGGATCGCCTTCCCGACCGGACCCGCCGGGCGGCCGTCCGGTGCCGGAGATTTTGTCCGGTACGGAAGGTGAAATTACTTTTACACACCTTCTCGCTTCTGGTGGCTGTTTAGGCCGTCAGCATGCGCTGATTCGCATTCCCCAGCCGGGCCGGTGCCGCGTCCACCGTGCGCTGATCCGCAGTCTCCGGCCGGGCCGGTGCCGCGTCCAGCGTGCGCTGATTCGCAGTATCGGGCCTGGCTGCTGCGGCATCCCGGCGTGCGCTGATTCGCAGTCTCCGGCCCCGCTCAGCGCCCGGCCAGCGCCGCACCCAGCGCGCTGGGCAGGTCGGGATGCCGGTACGCGAAGCCGGCCCGGTTCAGCACCCCGGGCAGTACCCGGAGGCTGCGCAACGGCTCGACCGACAGCTCGCCGAGCAGGATCCGCAGCGCGATCGCGGGCACCGGCATCACGGTCGGCCGGCGCAGTGCCCGGCCCAGCTCCCTGGTGAACTCGGCGTTGGTCACCGGCGTCGGGCCGACGACGTTGACCGGCCCGGCGATCTCCTCGCGCTCCAGCAGGAAGGTCATCGCGGCCAGCCAGTCGGCCATCGAGATCCACGGAATCCACTGCCGCCCGCTGCCGAACTTGCCCGCGATCCCGAGCCGGTACGGCAGCAGCTGCGGTTTGAGCAGCCCACCGGAGTGTTCCAGCGGCAGGCCGATGCGCAGTCGTACCACCCGTACCCCGGCCTGCTCGGCTGGTGCGGTCGCCGCCTCCCAGACCCGGCACAGGTCGGCCATGAAACCGTCGCCGGCCGGCTCCTCCTCCTCGACCGGACGGTCGCCGGTGTCGCCGTACCAGCCGATCGCCGAGCCGTTCAGCAGCGCCCGGGGACGCCGCTCGGCCGGCAGCGCGGCGATCGCCCGGGCCAGCGTCGCGGTGCTGTCGACCCGGCTGGCCCGGAGTATCTCCTTGAAGCCGCGGGTCCAGCGCTGGTCGCCGACGTTGGCGCCGGCCAGGTTGACCACCGCGTCGGCACCGGAGAGCGCCGCCGGGTCGAGTTGGCCGGCGGCCGGATCCCAGCGCACCTCCTCCGGCCCCTGCGCCGGGCGCCGGACCAGCCGGACGACGTCGTGCTCCGCCGCCCGGAGCCGATCGGTCAGACGGGTGCCGAGCCAGCCGGACGCGCCGGCGATCAGGATACGCATCTCCGTATCTTCGCCCACGCGGTCCGCAACGGCGTCGTCGCGCAGCCGGCGTCCGACGGAAACGGGTGCGGGGCGCCCGGCCGACGGCCGGACGCCCCGCACGACGCGTTGGTGCGGTCAGGACAGCCCGAGTTCGGCCTCGAACTGGCCGGCCTCCAGCCGCTCCTTGATCGCGGTCAGGAACCGGGCGGCGTCCGCGCCGTCGACCAGCCGGTGGTCGTAGGAGAGCGCCAGGTAGACCATCGAGCGCGGCGCGATCACCTCGCCGAGCTGCGGGTCGGTGACCACCATCGGACGCTTGACCACCGCGCCGGTGCCGAGCATCGCCGACTGCGGCGCCGGGACGATCGGGGTGTCGAAGAGCGCACCCCGGCTGCCGGTGTTGGTCAGCGTGAAGGTCGCACCGGCGATCTCGTCCGGGTTGATCTTGTTGGTTCGGGTCCGCTCGGCGAGGTCCGCGACCCGCCGGGCGATCCCGGCCAGGTTCAGGTCACCGGCGTTGTGGATCACCGGCACCATCAGGCCGCGCTCGGTGTCCACCGCGATCCCGAGGTGCTCCGCCTCCGGATAGGTGATCGTCCCACCGTCGAGGTCCATCCGGGCGTTGACCACCGGGTAGGTCTGCAACGCCTCGACGGCGGCCAGCGCGAAGAACGGCAGGAACGACAGCTTGACCCCGTGCCGCTGGAAGAACGTGTCCTTGGCCTTGGCCCGCAGCCGGGCGACCCTGGTGACGTCCACCTCGACGACCGTGGTGAGCTGCGCCATCTCGTGCAGCGACTCCTGCATCCGCCTGGCGATGACCGCGCGGATCCGGGGCAGCTTCTGGGTGCTGCCCCGCAGCGGGCTCGGTGCCGCCTTCGCCGCGGGTACGGCCGGAGCGGCGGCCTCCGCGGCCGGCTGGGCGGCCCGGGCCTGTGCCGCTGCGCGGGCCCGCTCCGCCGCCTCGAGTACGTCCTGCTTGCGGATCCGGCCACCGACCCCGGTACCGCTGACCGTGGCGAGGTCGACGCCCTGGTCACTGGCGAGCTTGCGGACCAGCGGGGTGACGTACCCGGCACCGTTCTCGCCGGATGGTGCCGGAGCCGGCGTGGGGGCCGGGGTGGGCGCCGGGGCTGGCTGGGCCGCCTGCTCGGTCCGGACCGGCTGCGCGGAACGCTCGGTCTCCGGTGCCGGAGTCTGGTAGGACGCACCGGCCGCCGGTGCCGCCGGCCGGGCCGGCTCCGCCGCCGGCTTCGCGGGCTCGGGGGCGGGGGCCGGCTTCGCGGCCTCGGGGGCGGGCTTCGCCGGTGCGGCGCCGCCGGCGACCCCGATCACCGCCAGGTCGGCGCCGACCGGCGCGGTCTCGTCCTGGCCGACCCGGATCTCCAGCAGGGTGCCGGCGACCGGGGAGGGGATCTCGGTGTCCACCTTGTCGGTGGAGACCTCGACCAGCGGCTCGTCGGCCTCGACGGTGTCGCCGACCTCCTTCAGCCAGCGGGTCACGGTGCCCTCGGTGACGCTCTCGCCCAGCGCCGGCAGCTTGACGACGGTGCCCGAGTCGCCGGCCGGCGCGGTCTGCGCCGCGACGGTCTCCGGCTCGGGCTGCTCCGGCTGACTGGCCGGCTCCGCCACCTCGGCCGACGGGGCGGCCTCGGCCGGGGAGGGCTCGGGCTCGGCCGGCTCCGGCTGGGCCGGCCGGGCCTCGCCGCCCGGCCCACCGTCGCCGTCGATCACCGCCAGCTCACTGCCGACCTCCGCGGTCTCGTCCTCGCTCACCACGATCCGGGCCAGCACGCCGGCCGCCGGGGAGGGGATCTCGGTGTCGACCTTGTCGGTGGAAACCTCGAGCAGGGGCTCGTCGACCTCGACCCGGTCGCCCTCCTGCTTCAGCCACCGGGTGACGGTGCCCTCAGTGACGCTCTCGCCCAGCCGGGGCATGGTGACCGATACCGGCATCTTTAACGACTCCTTCGTGGCCTGTGCGATCCTGGCCCGGTTGTCGCCGGGCGGCGCGGAGATTCTGTGGTCAGGCGTGTGCGTGCAGCGGCTTGCCGGCCAGGGCCAGGTGGGCTTCGCCGAGCGCCTCGCTCTGGGTGGGGTGGGCGTGGATGAGCTGCGCCACCTCGGCCGGGTACGCCTCCCAGTTGAAGATGAGCTGCGCCTCGCCGACCAGCTCGCCGACTCGGGCGCCGACCATGTGCACGCCGACCACGGGACCGTCGTCGACCCGGACCAGCTTGACGAAGCCGGCGGTCTTGAGGATCTGGCTCTTGCCGTTGCCACCGAGGTTGTAGTTGTAGGTCTTCACCTTGTCGGCGCCGTACTGCTCCTTGGCCCGGGCCTCGGTGAGCCCGACCGAGGCAAGCTCCGGGTCGGAGTAGGTGACCCGGGGGATGCCGTTCTCGTCGATCACGGCGGGGTTGCGGCCGGCGATCTCCTCGGCCACGAAGATGCCCTGCTGGAAGCCCCGGTGCGCGAGCTGGAGGCCGGGCACGATGTCGCCGACCGCGTAGACGTTCGGCACGCCGGTACGCAGCCGCTCGTCGGTGAGCACGAAGCCCCGGTCGAGCTTGACGCCCTGCTGCTCGTAACCGAGGTTGGCGGTGTTCGGGCCACGGCCGACCGCGACGAGCAGTACCTCGGCCTCGACGGTCTCGCCGCCCTCGATGGTGACCCTGACGCCCTTCTCGGTGTGCTCCACTTTCTCGAAGCGCTTGCCGGTCTTGAACCCGATGCCGCGCTTGCGGAACGCTCGCTCCAGCGCCTTGGAGGACTCCTCGTCCTCGGCCGCCACCAGTCGGGGCAGCGCCTCGATGATCGTGACGTCGACCCCGAAGGACTTCCAGACGCTGGCGAACTCGACGCCGATCACGCCGCCGCCGAGCACGATCGCCGAGGTCGGTACCCGGTCCAGGGTCAGCGCGTGGTCACTGGTGATCACCCGCTCGCCGTCGATCTCCAGACCGGGCAGGGTCCGGGCGTACGAGCCGGTGGCCAGGATGATGTTGCGGCCGGTGTAGCGGGTGCCGGCCACCTCGACGGTGTCGGCGGAGACGAGCCTGCCCTCGCCCTCGACCAGCGTGATCTTGGCGCCCTTGATCAGCCCTTGCAGGCCCTTGTAGAGCCGCGAGATCACGCCGTCCTTGTAGGCGTTGACGCCGGGCATGTCGATGCCGACCAGCTCGGCCTTGACGCCGAACTGCTCCGACTCGCGGGTCTGGTCGGCGATCTCCGCCGCGTGCAGCAGCGCCTTGGTAGGGATGCAGCCGTTGTGCAGGCAGGTGCCGCCGACCTTGCCCTTCTCGATCATCGCGACCGAGAGGTCCAGTTGGGCGGCGCGCAGCGCCGCCGCGTACCCGCCGCTGCCACCTCCGAGGATGACGACATCGAACGTTCCGCCGTTCGGCTCGCTCACAGTTAACTCCCAGGTCGCGTCGCTGCTACGAGGGTGATGCCGGTCAACCGGGCATACCGCCGCCCCCGGTCGGGTTCTCCGGCCGGCGGGGCGTGGACTTTCTCCGGACTTACCAGTTGGGACCGGGGACCGCCCACCTCGGTCATCTTGTCACTAGTGGAAGCGGGCCGCGTACCGAGGTGCCCAAGGACACGTCGTCGGGACGTACGCTTGCCGCGGAAGTCGCCACTTTCGCCGCAGGGCGGCGTGCCGGGGAGGAGAGGGTCGGGTTGGCCTGGTTTCGCCGACGCAAGAAGGCGGTTGTCGCGGCGGGTGATCGTCCCGCCAGCCGTGCGGATCTTGACCATCTTGAACAGTTCGTCCGGTCGAAGCGCGGTGTCGAGGCGTTCATCGAGCCCCGGACGACCGTGACCGAGACCACCGTCATGCTGATCGCGCACGACGGTGAATGGACCCGGCGCCGGATCGACGGCCCGGACGGCGCCCGGCGGTTCGCCCACAAACTGGCGATCCCGGTCTACGACGTCCGGCTGGTCGGCTATCCGCAGCGGATGCGCGACTTCAACGAGCGCCGCAAGCGGACCACGGGCTGACCGGCCGAGCCCGGCCCCGCGCGGCGGGGCCGGGAGCCGGCCCGGATCAGTCGTTCGCGGCGATGTCGTCGACCAGCTCCAGCAGGGTACGCACCGGCACTCCGGTGCCGCCCTTGGTCCAGTACCCGGTCGGCTCGCCCGCGTGGTAGCTCGGCCCGGCGATGTCGATGTGCGCCCACGGCACCTCGTCGGCGACGAACTCGCGCAGGAAGACCCCGCCCTGGAGCATGTGGCCGGCCCGGTCCATCGTCGCGTTGACCTGCGAGATGTCCGCGACCTCGGAGTCCATTCCCTTCCGGACGTCGTCCGGCAGCGGCATCGGCCAGGCCGGCTCGCCGGCCGCGTCACCGGCCTGCTGGACCCGCTGGCACAGCTCGGTACTCCCCATCACCCCGGCCACCCGCTTGCCGAGCGCGACTACCTGGCCGCCGGTCAGCGTGGAGGTTTCGACCAGGTAGTCGCAGCCGTCCGCACAGGCCCGGGCCATCGCGTCGCCGAGCACCATCCGGCCCTCGGCGTCGGTGTTCAGCACCTCGACCCGCTTGCCGTTGAACATCGTCACCACGTCGCCCGGCCGGTACGCGGTGGCCGACGGCATGTTCTCGGCCATCGGCAGGTATCCGGTGACCGCGACCGCCGGCTTCAGCTCGGCGATCGCCAGCATGGTGGCGGCGACCGCCGCCGCGCCGGCCATGTCGGACTTCATCTCCCACATGCCCTGGGCCGGCTTGATCGAGACACCGCCGGTGTCGAAGGTGATGCCCTTGCCCACCAGCGCGAGCCGCTTCACCGACCCGTCGGCACCGGCGGCGGCCGGGTCGTAGGAGAGCTTCACCAGCCGGGGCGGCGCCTCCGAGCCGAGCCCGACGGCCAGGATGCCGCCGTAGCCGCCGTCGGCGAGCGCCTGCTCGTCGAGGACCTCCACGCCGAGTCCCGCCTCCCGGGCGGCGGCGGCCACCGAGTCGGCGAAGGACGGCGGGCGCAGCTCGTTCGGGGCCGTGTTCACCCAGTCCCGGGTCCGGGCGACCGCCCGGGCCACCACACCGGCCCGGGTGATCTCCGCCCGGGCCCGGTCGTCACCGGCGTCCGGCACGTGCACCGCGATCGCGGCCACCGGCGGGCGGCGGGTCGGCTGCGGCCGGGTCTTGTAGCCGGCGAACCGGTACGCCCCGAGCAGCGCACCCTCGGCGGTGGCGCGCAGCGCGGCCGGGCCGTCCTCGTCGTCGGGTACCGGCAGGGTCAGCGCGACCCGCTCGGCGCCGGCCAGCGCCCGGACGGCCGCGGCGGCGGCCCGGCGCAGGGTCTCCGGTGCCGGGGCCGCACCGGTCGGCTCGGGGCCGAGCCCGACGGCGGCGACCAGCGGCGCCGTGATGGTGCCCAGGGTGGCCAGCTTGATCACCTCGCCCGGGCTGCCGGTGGCACCGAGCAGCGCCAGGGTCTCCGTCAGCCGGCCGTCGAACGCTGCGGCGATACTCTCCGCGCCGGTCGCGAGGAGCAGGGTTCCGGCGAAGTCCGCGGCGGGACCCACGTCCTGCACCGTCTGGCTGTGCAAGCCGATGACGATGGCGTCGACGGCGAGTTCGGCGGGGTCGGTGTCGACCAGGCTGAGGCTGGTGCTGGGCGATGTCACTGCGCGGCTCCGGACGGGCGTGGCCGGCCGCCTGGTTGCGGCCCGGCGAAGTGGTCTCCGGCGCAACCTACCCGCCGGACGAATGGGCTGTCCCGCCGACGGTCCGCCGGACGGGTCCCGCCGATGCTAACCATGAGCCGGCTCGCAGGTAGGTTGCGACCCATGACCGACCCGACCCAGGTGACCGGCGAGACCCCGGAACCTCCCGCCGACGCACTCCGCCGATCGCCGCTGCACGAGCGGCACGCCGCGCTCGGCGCCAAGTTCGCCGCCTTCGGCGGCTGGTCCATGCCGCTGGAGTACGCCGGTGGCGGAGTCCTCCGGGAGCACACCGCGGTGCGTACCGGGGTCGGTGTGTTCGACGTCTCCCACCTGGGCAAGGCCCGGGTCACCGGCCCGGGGGCGGCCGACTTCGTCAACGCCTGCCTCAGCAACGACCTGGGCCGGATCGGGCCGGGACGGGCGCAGTACACGCTCTGCTGCGACGAGGTCACCGGCGGGGTACTGGACGACATCATCGCCTACCTGCACGGCCCCGAGCACGTCTTCCTGATCCCGAACGCCGCCAACACCGCAGAGGTGGTACGCCGGCTCCGCGCCGCCGCCCCGGCCGGGATCACCGTGACCGACGAACACGAGGCGTACGCCGTACTGGCGGTGCAGGGGCCGCGCTCGGCCGAACTGCTGGGCACCCTCGGACTGCCGACCGGACACGGCTACATGAGCTTCTCCACCGCCGAACTCGGCCTCTCCACCGCCGGGGCGGCCACCCCGGACGGAGACCTGGTGTCACTGGTGGTCTGCCGGACCGGTTACACCGGCGAGCACGGGTACGAACTGGTGGTCCCGGCCGAGGCGGCGACCACGGTCTGGGACGCGCTGCTGGCGGCCGGCGAGCCGTACGGGATCCGCGCCTGCGGGCTGGGCGCCCGGGACACCCTGCGTACCGAGATGGGCTACCCGCTGCACGGCCAGGACCTCTCCCCGGAGATCACCCCGGTGCAGGCCCGGGCGGGCTGGGCGGTCGGCTGGGACAAGCCGGCGTTCTGGGGCCGGGACGCCCTGCTCGCCGAGAAGGCGGCCGGGCCCCGGCGCACCCTGTGGGGGCTGCTGGCGCTGGACCGGGGCATCCCCCGGCCGGGCATGACGGTGCTCGCCGCCGACGGTACGCCCGTCGGCACGGTCACCAGCGGCACCTTCTCGCCCACTCGGAAGGCTGGCATCGCCCTCGCCCTGCTCGACAGCGCCGCCGGCCTGGGCCAGGACGACGAGGTCGAGGTCGACGTCCGAGGCCGCCGCGCCGCGATGCGCATCGTCCGCCCACCCTTCGTCCAACCCTCGGTGAAGTAACACCCCACCGCCTCGCCCTCGTCCCGCCCTCCCGTCCGGCCTCGGCCCCGGCCCGCTCGACATTGGGGAATCCCAGTGGGGTCTGCACCCCGTCGAGATTCCCCAATCCGGGGGCGGGGGGTTCGCAGGGTGGGGGCGCGGCCGGCGGGTCAGCGTTGGGAGCGGTCGCCGGCGTCGAGTACGGCCTGCGTCCAGCCGCCCTCGATCACCCCGCTGCCGTCCAGCAGGGCCCAGTCGACCACGTCGACGGCGTCCACCACGACGGGCTGGCCGACCCGGACCGCCGGATCGGCCGTGGCGTCGCAGGCGCTCGCGCCGACGATCCGCTCCGGGGTCGCCCACGAGGTGACCCCGGCCCAGACGAACTCCGGCCCCTCGTCGGTCGGCAGGCCGTACTTGACCAGCAACTGGACGCCGTCCGGCAGGGTGTCGGCGAGGAACCGCTCCCGGATGCCGGGCAAGCCGTCCCGGGCGGTGGCGATGGCCCGGGCCATCGCGTCGTCCGGCCGGGCGTACCGGACGTCGGACTGGGCGGCGGCACCGAACAGGGCGGCGCAGACCGCGGCGAAGTATCGCCCGGTCGGGCCGGGGTGGCCGACCGGCGGCAGCAGGGTCAGGAACGAGTCGGCGTCCGGGTCGGTGGCCGGATCGAGTTCCAGCCGCAGCGCCGCCGGGCCGGTGGTGTCGTGCTGCTGCGGGTTGCCGTACGCCACCGCGATGTCGTGCCCGCTGACCGAGGTGACCACCGGCAACTGGACGAAGGCCGGCACCTCGCTGTCGGTGAGCCCGTCGGTCCAGGCCCGGAGCAGCCGTCGGGCCACCCCGGTCATCACCGCGCCCCAGGCCCGGGTCAGGTGCGTCGGCACCCCCTGCGCCTGCAACTCCAGCAGCCCGAACCGGCGCAGCCCCTTGGTGGTGAACCAGAGCCCGCCGTCGTCCGACGAGTACGGCACCAGCACCCAGTCGATCAGGCGTACCCGGCCCTCGGCGTCGGGCAGCGAGCGCAGCGCGGTGGCCGGGTCGAGGAACTGCAACGCGAAGACGTCCACCACGTCGGCACCGAGGGACTCGGCGATGGCACAGGCGACCGTACGGGCCGCCCACTCGTGCGCGGGCGGCCAGCCGGGCCGGTAGCTGGCCTGTACCACCACCAGGTCGGTGGCGGCGTCCAGCCGGGCCAACTGGGTGTCGGTGGCCCCGAACGCGGTGAGCAGGTCCGGCGGCAGGTGCGGGAACTCGGCGATCGGCCGGGTGTCGACCGTCATGAGCGGGCTGTCCAGCATCTGCCGGGCCAGGTCGTGCACCGGCCCGGGGAGCCGGCCGCCGAGCGCCGCCACCGCCTCGGCCGGGGCCGGGTCGACCTGGCCGGTGGTGGGCACCAGGTAGGTCGCGGTCAACGACTCCGGGACCGGCACGGGCAGGAAATCGTCCGTGATGAGCATTACGTTCCCCCGCTCGACCGATCTGTCGGCCTGGTAATCGTGCTGGTGTCCTTTTCGCGAACGCTACCCGCGTTCGCCGGTCCGGTCAGCCGGTCAGCACGACACCCAGGTAGAACAGCGTGCTGCCGAGTTCGACGACGGCGCCGAGCACGTCGCCGGTGATGCCGCCGAGCCGGCGTACCACGTGCCGGACCAGCAGCAGCGTGCCGGCCAGCGCCACGGCGACCGCGAGCGGCCCCTGCCAGGGGCGGCCCGGCACCGCCGGCACGGCGAGCAGCGCCACTCCGGCCGAGAGCCCGACCAGCGCGGCCGGGCCGACGGTACCGGCCACCAGCGCGCCGAGCCCCTCCGGGCGGGCCGCCGGGACACCGCGCCGGCAGGCCCAGCTCACCGCCAGCCGGCCGGTCGCGGCCCCGGCGGCCAGCGCCGTCCACGGCCGGGCGGCCAGCGCCGCGAACGACGCCGCCTGGAGCAGGAGTACGAGGAGTAGCGCGGTCACCCCGAACGGGCCGACGTCCGGCTGCCGCATGATCCGCAGCGCCTCGTCCCCGGAGCGGTACGACCCGAGCGCGTCAACGGTGTCGGCCAGCCCGTCCAGGTGCAGCCCTCTGGTCAGCAGCGCCGCCACCGCCACGGTCACCCCACCGGCGACCAGCGGCGGGGCGATCGCCCCCAGCCCGCCGAGCACCCCGGCGAGGAGCAGCCCGAGTAGCGCGCCGACCAGCGGGGCGAGGGTCATCGCCGTACCGGCGGAGGCGCGGTCGACCCGACCGGCCCGCAGCGGCGCGACGGTGAAGGTGGTCAGTGCCAGCCGGCCGCCGGCCGCGAACCGGCCCTCAGACACCCGGTGGCACGGTGGCGTCGTCCCGGCGCCCACCCTCCCGGTCGTCCGCCGGCCCGGCGCCGGTGCCCGGCCGCTCCGTCGACGCCTGCCCCGGCAGCGCTGCGTCCGCCGACGCCTGCGCCGGCAGTGACTCGCCGGTCGCCGGCTGCCCCGGCAGGGGCGCGTCCGTCGCCGGCTGCGCCGGCAGTGAGTCGCCCGTCGGCGGCTGCCCGGCGGCGTCCTCCGGTACGGCGGTCGGGCCGGGGCCGGCCGGCGGCGGCTCGATGAACTCCTGGTCGCCGTCCGGGTTGTCGTCCCGCCCGGGGCGGTCGGCCGGCGGGCCCGGGGCCCACGGTTCGGCCGGGTCCGGCATGGGCGGGTGCGAACCGTCGTCCGGTCCGGGGCGGTCGGCTGCCGGTTCCGGGGTCCATGGTTCGGCGGGGTCCGGCATGGGCGGGTGTGAGTCGTCGTCCGGTCCGGGGCGGTCGGCCGCCGGTTCCGGGGTCCATGGTTCGGCCGGGTCAGGGACGGGCGGGTGTGAGCCGTCGCGCGCCGGATCGGTCCCGCCGTTGCCCGCCGGGTCGGCCGGCTGGTCGGTGGCCAGGCTCGGATGCACCGGCAGGGTGGCGGCGAGGGTCAGTGCGGCGCGCAGCAGCGGCAGCGCGGCCAGCGCGGCGGCACCCTCACCGAGGCCGAGTCGCAGGTCCAGCAACGGGCTCAGGTCGAGCACGTCGGCGCCGAGCTTGACCGCCGGCTGGTCACCGTGGTCCGGCAGCAGGCACCAGTGCCGGGCCTGGCCGGCGAGGTCCCGGCTGACCAGGCCCGCCGCCACCCCGACCGGCCCGTCCAGCAGCACCGGGGTACGCCGGGCCGTCGCGCCGAGCAGGATGCCGGTGGCGATCGCCAGGTCGCCGCCACCGAGTTCGGCGAGTACGTCCTTGGCGTCCCGGGGGCTGCGTCGGGTGCGGTGCATCGCATCCCGTACCGCCGCGCAGCGGTGCATCCACGCCTCGTCGTCCACCTGCCCGCCGAGCGTCACCACCCGGCTGAGTACCGCCGAGGGTTCGGCGCCGGCCGTGGCGGCCAGTACGGCTGCGGCGGCGGCCTCGGTACCGGCACCCGAGGCGGCGAGGACCAGCAGGTCCACGCCCGCGTCCACCGCCTCCTCGGCGAGTCGCCAGCCGTAGCGCAGGGCCGCCTCGACCTCGGCGACGGTCAGCGCCGGGCCCTCCTCGATCGGCCGGGACAGCGGTGCCTCCACCACCTGGAGGGTGGCGCCGGCCTCGGCCGCCAGCCGGGCGACCGGCCCCGTGCCCTGGCGGGCCTGTTCGGCGCGGCGGGCGGACTCACCGGGGACCGCGCCGGCGGAAGCGCTGCCCTCGTGATCGCCGTGCACCAGCAACACCCGGACCGAGCGCCAGGGCTGCGGAGTCGCCGTACCCTGCGTGGCGGCGGCGAACGAGACCACCCGGTCCAGGTGGCCGAGGCCGGCGCCGGGCAGGTCGAGCGTGCCGAGCCGGTCGACGGCGGCGGGACCGGCGTACTCGTCCGGCATCGGCAGGTCCATCCCGGCCTGGATGACCAGACCGGTGGCGACCATCGGCAGCGCCATGGTCGGCGCGGTCCAGCCCGTCGCCGCTCCCGTCCCCGTGGACGTTGCCGGTTCGGCCGGCGGTGCCGGGATCACGGTCGGGCGGAGTACCTGCGGAACCGCGCCCAGCACCTCGGTCCAGGCCGAGGAGGCAGGGTCTGCCCGATCGGCGGCTGCCCGATCGGCGGCTGCCCTATTGGCAGCGGCCCTATTGGCGGCGGCCCGATCGGCGGCGGCCCGGTCGGCCTGCGCCGGTACGCCGGGCTGGCCGGCGCCGTCCGGGGCCGGCGGCGGCTGGTCCGTGCCCGCCTTCAGCCAGGCCGGCTGCCCGGCGATCACCAGCACCACCGCGTCGCAGGCGTCCGCGACCGCCCGGTTGGTGGTGCCGAGCGCGTCGGCGAAGGCCCGCCCGAGCGGGGTCACCGGCACCGTCGACAGCCCCACCTCGGGGCTGACCAGCACCAGCCGGGCCGGGCAGGTCCGGATCGCGGCGCCGAGTTCGCCGATCGTGGCGACGTCGTCGGCGGGCTGGTGCGCCGGGTCGAGCAGCACGGTCACCCAGCCGCCGAGGTCGTCGACGAGCAGCGTGTCGCCTGGCCCGGCCTCGGCGATCAGCTCGGCGAGCCGGGACGGATCGGCGTTGGCCTCCTCGGTCGTCCAGCCCGCCGGCCTGCGGAGTCGGTGGGCGTCGATCCGGGCCGTCCAGTCCAGGTCGTCCGGATCGGTCGTGGCCGTCGCGACATAACGGACAACCGGTACGTCCTTCAGCAGCGACTCGGCGAACTCGGACTTGCCGGAACGGATCCCGCCCAGCACCAGGAGCCTGCTCCACCCGTCAACGGACATGCCCGTACCTTAGAGCGCTTGGCTGGACAGCTCGCGGTGAGGTACGGGTGCGGAACCCCTCCGGACCGCTCTGGCTGGCTGACACCGGCCGGCCGACTAGGCTGGCGGAGGTTTGTCGGCGCGGAAGATCGGCGAGGGGAGACGCGACATGCCGTGGAGCTGGCGGTACGAGGGCGCGGACGGCGATCCGGTGAACGGACCGGCCGAGGCGTTCAGCAGCCAGGCCGACGCCGAGTCCTGGATCGGCCAGACCTGGCGCGAACTCGCCGCCGCGGGTGTCGCCTCGGTGCTGCTGGTCGAGGACGACCGGGTGGAATACCGGATGAGCCTGCTGCCCGTGGTCGAGTGACGGGATGAACTTCGACCAACGCGGCCGGGACCGACTGGTCCTCGGCGTGCCGCTGGAGGCGTTCCGACCCAGCCCGATCTTCCTGGCCCTGGTCGCGCTCTTCGTGACCAGCGGCGCGATGGCGTGGAACGGGTACGGCAACGTCCGGCTCGACGTCTTCCTCTTCGTCGTCTCGGGCTGGCTGGTCTCGCTCTGCCTGCACGAGTACGCACACGCCGTGGTGGCGTTCCGGGCCGGCGACCGGGGAGTGGCGCACCGTGGCTACCTGACCCTGAACCCGCTGAAATACAGCCACCCGCTGCTGTCGATCATCCTGCCCGTGGTGGTGGTGCTGCTCGGCGGCATCGGCCTGCCCGGCGGTGCCGTCTGGGTGGACCGGCACGAGATCCCCGGCCGGCTCCGGCACTCGCTGGTCAGCCTCGCCGGTCCGGCCACCAACGTGCTGTTCGCGCTGCTGTTGGTCGTACCGTTCGCGATCGGGGTGGACGTCTTCGCCCGGCCCGAGTTCTGGTCCGGGGTCGCGCTGCTCGGCTTCCTCCAGCTCACCGCGAGCATCCTCAACCTGCTGCCGGTACCGGGGCTGGACGGCGGCAACGTCCTCCAGCCGTGGCTGAACCCGCAGTGGCGGCGCGGCTACGACCTGATGGCCCCGTACGGCTTCATCCTGCTCTTCGCCCTGCTCTGGAACCCGCGCGTCGGCGGCTGGTTCTTCGACGGGGTCTTCGCGGTCGGCGACCTGATCGGCCTGCCCGACTACCTCTACGCCGAGGGCCTGCGCCTGATCCGCTTCTGGCAGGACTGACCCGGACGGTATACCGAAGGCCCTCGCCCGGCGCGGGTGCCGAGCGAGGGCCTTCGACAAGACCTGGCGGAGGTCAGCACGGCCGCACGTTCACGGCCGGCGCATGATCAGGGCCGCTGGGCCGGGCTCTGCGTCTTGGCCGGGTCCCGTTCGGTGATCGGGTCGACGATCTCGTCGATCGCCTTGAGCAACTCGGCGTCGAGCTTCACCCCGGCCGCCTTGACGTTGTCGTGCACCTGCTCCGGGCGGGAGGCGCCGACGATCGCCGAGGAGACGTTCGGGTTCTGGAGTACCCAGGCGACCGCGAGCTGGGCCATGCTGAGACCGGCCTGCTCGGCGAGGGGCTTGAGCCGCTGCACCCGGGTCAGCACCTCGTCGGACATGAACCGGGCGATGAAGCCCGCCCCGCCGGAGGTGTCGGTCGCCCGGGAGCCGGCCGGCGGCTCCTGGCCGGGCAGGTATTTTCCGGTCAGCACGCCCTGGGCGATCGGCGAGAAGACGATCTGGCTGACACCCAGCTCCTGGCTGGTCGGCACGACCTCGCCCTCGATGACCCGCCAGAGCATCGAGTACTGCGGCTGGTTGGAGATGAGCTGGATCTTCAGTTCGCGGGCCAGCGCGTGTGCGGCCCGGATCTCCGACGCCTTCCACTCCGAGACGCCGATGTAGTGCGCCTTGCCGGAGTGCACGACGTCGGCGAACGCCTCCATCGTCTCCTCCAGCGGCGTGGCGTAGTCGTACCGGTGTGCCTGGTAGAGGTCGACGTAGTCGGTCTGGAGCCGGCGCAGCGAGCCGTTGATCGACTCCATGATGTGCTTGCGGGACAGGCCCCGGTCGTTCCGGCCCGGGCCGGTCGGCCAGTAGACCTTGGTGAGGATCTCCAGACCCTCCCGGCGCTCGCCCTTCAGGGCCCGGCCCAGCACCGCCTCCGCCTTGGTGCCGGCGTACACGTCGGCGGTGTCGAAGGTGGTGATACCGACCTCCAGAGCCGCGCGTACGCAGGAGAGCGCGGCCTCCTCCTCGATCTGGGAGCCGTGGGTGATCCAGTTTCCGTACGAGATCTCGCTGATCAGCAGGCCCGAGCGGCCCAGGTGTCGGAATTCCATACCTCCGACCCTAGTCCTCGTACCCCGAGTGGATCACCTTGGGCGACGGCGCGCGGAAGGCGCATCACAGCCCGGACCCGGCGCTCGGATCACCGCACCGGCTCGCTGTCGGGTCACCGCACCGGCTCGCTGTCGGATCACAACCCGGGCTCGGGTCGGCTCACCGCACCTGCTCGCTGTCGGATCACAGCACCGGCTTGGTGTCGGCGAGCAGCCGGTCGATCTCCTCCATCACGTCGTTCCGGCTCGGGTGCACCGCGTCGATCAACGGCTCGCCCCGGCGGTCGAGCGCACCCCACTGGCCGGTGCCGTTGCCGATCAGGAACGCCACCGGGTGGATGACCAGCGCCGGGTGGGCCGGGGCGACCAGCACCTGCCCGGACCGGTCCACCACGCCCTTGCGCCCGCCCGCGTCGACGATCGCCAGGCCCTCGTCGGTGAAGCCGTCGACGTACCGGCCGTCGGTGAGCGCGGTGGTGAAGCCGGTGTAGCGGGTCGGCAGCACCACCTTGCCGCTCCGGTCGACCGCGCCCCAGCCGCCCCGCCGGACGGCGGCGACACCGCGCCGGAACGGGCGTACGTCCTCGAAACCGGCCGGGATGACGACCTTGTTGGACTTGTCGATCGCGATCCAGCCGCCGGTGCCGTCCCGGGAGACCCAGGCCAGCCCGTCGGAGAAGGAACCGACGCCGAGATATCCGGTCGACGCGTCGATCAGCAGCTCACCGGTCTCGTCGATCAGCTCCCAGGTGCGGGTCTCGGGCCGGCGTACCCAGGCCACCCCGTCCCGGAACGGCTGCACGTCGGCATAGCTCGGCGCGATCGCCAGTTGACCGTCGGGGTCGGCGTAGCCCCAGCGTTGCACCTTCTCGCTGAACTTCGGCACCGGTGGCCGGTGCACCTGGAGGATCTCGTCCCGGTCACGCGGGTACGGGCCCCAGCCGTTCTGGGCGACCTTGTTGAAGACGGCGTCGAGCGCGAGTTCGGTCCGGGCGATCAGGTCCGGGTCCTCGACCTTGCGCAGCTCCAGCGCCTTCTCGAAGTGGTTGCAGGCTTCCATGTAGCGGCCCTGGTCGTAGCAGGACCGTCCGGCGTGCTCGTGCATGGTGGCCCGCAGCCGGTCCGGCAGCTCGGAGGAGTTCGCCTCCTCGAAGAGCCGGTCCGCCTCGGCGAAGTCCCCCCGCCACTGGAGTACGTGCGCCAGCCGGGCCTGTGCGATGGCGATCCGCCGCAACTGGCCGGTCGCCTCGGCGTGGGCCAGCGCCAGCTTGCCGTCCGAGAGCGCCTTGCCGAGGTCGCCGAGGATGCGGGAGACCACCGCTCGCAGGCTCAGCAGCCGGGCCCGGGTGCCGTTGTCCTTCGCCGGTTCGAGCTTCTCCGTCAACCGGTCCCGGATCGCCCGCAGCGACTCGGGGTCCTCGACCAGCTCCCGCAGCGTCTCGTGGTGGAACCGCCACTCGTACGACGCGAGCACCTGTTCCGGGTCGGTGGCTCCCGGCTCCGCCGGTATGTCGGCGGGTTCCGGCTCGGCCGGTCCTCGTTTCCCGCCCGGTCGGATGATCGGGGTGAGCATGGTGGGCGCGCTCAGTGCGGTCGCCGCCCCGGCGGCCGGCCCGGTCGGCAGCACCGTGTCGGGGCTGGCCTCGACGACCGGCGAGCCCGGCGGCGAGGTGGCCAGTGGTGGCCCGGAGGTGGGCGCCGCGGCCGGCGGCCCGGAGGTGGGTGCGGCAGCGGGCGGTCCGGATGCCGAGGTGGCCGGCGGCCCGGAGACCGGTGCGGTGGACTGCGGTCCGGAGCCGGCCGCCACGTCCGGCGGGCCGACGGCGGCTGCCGTTGCCGGCGGCACGCTCTTCGCGGATCCGTCTGCCGGGGTGTCCGGGGCCGGTGCCTCGTCGGGTGCCGGGGCGCCGGCCGGGGACGCTGGTGCCCCGGCGTCGACGGTCAGCTCCGGGTCGCCGTCGCGCGGCTGGGCTGTCACGCCGGCACCTTCGTCGGCGGCCGAGGCCGGATCGGTACCCAGCACGGTGGGGGAGGGGGCCGCCGGGGCGGCATCGGTGAGCGGTCCGACTGGGGCGTGGTCCGCGACAGGTCCGGTCTTTGGCATGGAGGGTACGGAAGTCTCACTCAGGTCGGTGGCCCGTCCGGACTCCGGTGCGGGCCCGGCGCCGGCCGGTTCGATCGGAGGACCGGACGAGGGGACGGGCGAGGCGGGTTCGATGACGGGACCCGCCGCCGGGGTGGCGGCGGCTGGTTCGACCGGCCCGCCGGCGTCCGCCCCGACCGCTGCGCCCGGGAACGGGCTGGCGGGCGGCGTCGACTCGGCGGGTGTGGCCGGGGACGGTGTGCTGGCGGGCGTCGGCGCGGGCAGGAACTCCAGCCGTAGGCCCGTGGTCGGGGGTGGCGTGACCGGAGGGCGCTGGCCGGTCTCGTCGGCGGACGGCTGTCGAGGCGGCCGAGGAGCCGGGTCCGACGGGGTGGCCGGGGTCAGCCAGCCCGCCGCCCGTTCGCGCGGCGGGTCCGCCGAGGCCGCCGGTTCGACCGGGCTGGCCGGCTCGGCGGGAGGCGGGGTGAGCCACGGACCCGATTCGACGGTACGGGGCGGCTCGGCCGGCCGGACCGGTTCGACGCTCCGGGCCGGCGGCTCGGCCGTACGGGCCGGCTCGGCGCCCCGGACCGCGTCGGCCGGCGGGGCTGGCTCCACAGGCCGGGTCGGTTCGACCGGACGCGGTGCCTGGACAGCCCGAGCCGCCTCGACCGAGCGGGGTGGCTCGACGGGGCGCGGTGGTTCGACCGGGCGGGTCGGCTCGACGGGCCGGGGTGGTTCGACCGGTCGGGCCGCCTCGACGGGGCGGGGTGGTTCGACCGGGCGGGTCGGGTCGACCGGGCGGGGTGGCTCGACGGGGCGGGGTGGTTCGACCGACCGGCCGGCGTCGACCGGGCGGGGCTCGATCGGCCGGGACTGCTCGACCCGGCGTACCGGCTCGACGGGGTGCGTCGGTTCGATCCGGCGGGCGGGCTCGACCGGGCGAGGCTGGTCGGCGGCGCGGGCGGGTTCCCCGGTCCGGGGCGGTTCCCCGGTCCGGGGTGGGGTGGTCGGCCCGACCCGCTCGGTCGGGCTCGCCGGTCCGGCGGCGACGGCCGGATATCCGGCGCCCCGGTCCGGGCGGATCGGCGCGTCGTCCGGCTGGCCGGTGCGCGGTGGGACCCGGTCGGCACCCGAGACCGGCGTCCGGTCTGGACGCCCGTATCCCGGTGCGAGTTCCGCGGCAGCGGGCCGGTCGACGCCGGGCCGGTCGGTGGCCGGCCGGTCGACGCCGGGCCGATGGACGCCGGGCCGCTCGGTGGTCGGCCGGTCGACGCCCGGCGGTGTCGACCCGACCCGGTCGCCCCGGGGCACCGGGCCCGGCCGGACGGCCGGATCGGTCTCGCGCGGGTCGCGTGCCGGCGGCCGGCCGGAACCCAGGTCCGGGAAGCGCCGTCCCTCGCGCGGCTCCTGGACCGGGCCACGCTGGGCCGGCCAACTGGGTGCACCGGACGGCCCGGCGGCGGGCCGTCGGACCGGAGGTTCGGAGCCGGGGCGGTCGGGCCGGGCCCGGGGCGGGGTGCGACCCGGCGGCACCTCGCGGCTCCCCGGATGCGGTTGGCCGCCGGATCGGGCCGCCCAACCGTCGGCCCGATCCTGTCCGGGAGTGCCCCGCTCCGGGCCGGGAATGCCCCGCTCCGGGCCGGGGGAGCCGTCGAACGCCGCCGGCATGGCCGGACGTCCACCCGGCCCGGCCCGACCCCGGCCGTCCCGTGGTCCGGGCCGGCCGTCCGACGGCATCGGACGACGGTCCGGCAGCGGCTGGGTCTCCTCGGACGCCGGCCCGGTGAGCCACCGTCCGCGCCGCTCAGGCGGAGCGCTGGGGCGGCCCGGCCGGTCGTCGCCGGAGCGGTGCGGATCGTGTTGCGACGCGGCCCGGCCGCCGGCGAAGCCGCTCTCGCCGCGACCTCCGCGCGATCCGGGCTCGCCACCGCCGGGTGGCCGCCGGTCGTCTCGACCGACCGGTACCGAGCCGCCGGTGCGGTATTCGGCCGGGGGCCGGCCACGTCCGTTCGACGGTTCGTCCCAGGAGTCCGGGCCGTCGTCCCGAGAGTCGGGCGGCGGGTTCCAGCCGGCGGATCGGCTGTCCCAGCGGTCGAGGCGTCCGGTACGCGTCTCGCGCGGCGGCCCGTCCGCCCGGGCCGACGGATGCGCGCCGGCCGGCTGCCCGGGACGCCCACTCGGCAGCGCCTCGGGACGCCCGCCGGGCGGCGTGTCGGGGCGCCCGTTCGGCGGCGCGTCCGAGCGGCCGTTGGAGGCCGGCTCTGGGCGGCCCTTCGCGACCGGCTCGGGGCGGCCGAACGGCTCCGGTTCGCCGGGGCGGCTGCCCGGTGGCGGCACCTTGGCCCGACCGGTCGGTACCGGTGCCCGCCCGGCCGGCCGACGACGCCGCTGGTGGCCGATGTCGCCGGGATAGCGCTGACCGGGGAACTGCGGCGCCCACTCCGCGGTCGGTTCGACCACCCAGGACGGTTCGGCGGCCTCGCCCCAGCGGCCGGAGTATCGACCGCTCATACCGGCGCTCCAGGCCGTACGCCACTGTGCCGACCGGTGTGGGACTCGATGCCGCGAGCGGTCTGGAACCCGATGCCGCGAGCGGTATGCCGAACCGCGCGCGACGCGGCCGGGGAAGCCGGCTCGCGTCGCTCACTCACGGGGTGTCACCTCGTCGAAAAATCTCGCTGGGCAGCCGGGCGTTCCGGGTAAAGTCACCCGGCTCGGTGCAGCGTGGTCGCGGAAGGAGGGTAACGGCGTGGGCTCGGTCACCGCCACTGTGGCACCACCCATCAGCCGAAACATCATCCCATGGTTCCGGACATTTGCTGCCATAACCGGATCAGGGTTTCGTCGGTACTCTACATACCGGCAAGCTACTCTTGCCGGCGCCTTCACCAACACCGTCTTCGGCTTCCTCCGTTGTTACGTCCTGCTCGCCGTCGCCAGCGGTGCCGGTGGCGCCGCCGCCGGCTACAGCCCGGCCCAGTTGGCCACCTTCGTCTGGGTGGGACAGGGTCTGCTCGCCGTGGTGCTGCTCTGGCGGTGGACCGAACTCGCCGACCGGATCCGTACCGGCGAGGTCGCCAGCGACCTGCTCCGCCCGGTGCACCCGGTGGTCAGCTACCTCGCCACCGACCTCGGCCGGGCCGGGTACGCCGTGCTGACCCGTTTCCTGCCACCGGTACTCACCGGGCTGCTCTTCTTCGACCTTGCGCTGCCGACCCGGTGGCAGACCGTGCCGCTCTTCGCCCTCTCCGTCGGGCTGGCGGTGGTGATCTGCTTCGGCTGCCGGTTCCTGGTGAACGCGACCGCGTACTGGCTGCACGACGCCCGGGGCGCGATGATCCTCTGGACCCTCGGCTCCGGGGTACTGGCCGGGCTCTACTTCCCGCTGCGGTTCCTGCCGGACTGGATCGCCGTACCGCTCTGGCTGGCCACCCCGTTCCCGAGCCTGTTGCAGACCCCACTGGACGTACTCGTCGAGCGGGACGGGGCGGGGATCCAGGCTGGAATGGTGGCCGTACAACTGCTCTGGGTCGGGCTGGTCCTGCTGACCTGCCATCTGGTGCAGCGTCGGGCCGAGCACCGGCTGGTGGTGCAGGGTGGCTGAGTGGACGTACCGGTTGCGCCGGGGGCCGGCCTATCTGGCGCTGCTGCGCGGGCAGGCCCGGTCGCAGGCGTCGTACCGCACCTCGTTCGTGGTCGACCTGGTCAGCAATGTCGGGGCCACCGTGCTCGACGTGCTCACCGTGCTGGTGCTGTTCCGGGTCACCCGGGAGTTGGGCGGCTTCGACCGGACCGAGGCGATGGTGATGGTGGGGCTCTCGTCGGCCGCCTTCGCCGCCGCCGATCTCATGGTCGGCAACGTGGAGTCGCTCCGCCAGTACGTCCGGACCGGCCTGCTGGACGCGGTCCTGGTCCGCCCGCTCGGCGCGCTGCCCCAACTGCTGCTGATGGACCTGCCGCTGCGCAAGGCGTCCCGGGCCGTCTTCGGGGCGGGCGTACTGGTGGTCGCGTTGGCCACCGCCGAGCTGGCGTGGACGCCGGGCCGGGTGGCGCTGGCCGTGCTGACCCCGCTGGCCGGGGTGGTGTTCTTCGGCGCGATCTTCGTGGCCACCGCGTCGCTGTCGTTCTGGTGGATCGACTCCGGCGAGGTGGGCGCGGCGTTCACCTACGGTGGCCGCGACTTCACCACGTACCCGATGACTGTCTACAGTGGCTGGTTTCGAGCCCTGTTCGCGTACGGCATGGGGTTCGGTTTCGTGTCCTACTACCCGGCGCTGGCGCTGCTCGGCCGGGCTGACCCGCTCGGCCTGCCGGGCTGGGTGGGCTGGGTCGCGCCGGGCGTCGCGCTGCCGGCCGCCGGGCTCGCCGCCGCGGTCTGGCGTTTCGGGGTACGCCACTACCGGAGCACCGGCTCGTGACCGCGACCCCACCGGACGCCCCGGTGATCGAGACCCGCGACCTGCGCAAGGAGTTCGTGGTACGCGTCCGGGCCGGCCGGTTCCGCCGGGCGAAGCGGGTGGTGGGCGCGGTCGACGGGATCGACCTGACCGTCCGGCGCGGCGAGATGGTCGGCTACATCGGCCCGAACGGCGCCGGCAAGTCGACCACGCTCAAGATGCTGACCGGGGTGCTGAGCCCCTCGTCCGGCCGGGTACGCGTCTGCGGGCTGGCGCCGGTGGCCCAGCGCACCCGGCTGGCGCTGCGCATCGGGGTGGTCTTCGGGCAGCGCTCGCAGCTCTGGTGGGACCTGCCGCTGCGGGACTCCTTCGACCTGCTCCGGCACGTCTACCGGGTACCGGCCGCCGAGCACGCCGCCCGGCTGCGCCGCTGCCGGGCCGAACTCGACCTGGACGGCTTCCTCGACGTCCCGGTCCGGCAGCTCTCGCTCGGCCAGCGGATGCGGGGCGAGTTGACCGCCGCGCTGCTGCACGGCCCGGAGGTGCTCTTCCTGGACGAGCCGACGATCGGGCTCGACGTGGTGAGCCGGCAGGCGGTCCGGGGCTTCCTGGCCGAACTCGGCGCGGCCGGCGACACCACGCTGGTGTTGACCACACACGACCTGGCCGACATCGAGCGGCTCTGCCGGCGGCTGGTGGTGATCGACCACGGCCGGGTGGTGCACGACGGGTCGATCGAGGCGCTGCACACGCGGTACGGCTCGCGCCGGCAGGTCGTCGCCGACCTCGACGAGCCACTGGCCGAGCCGCCGGTGCTACCCGGTGCGCCGCTGCTGCGTACCGAGGCCGACGGGCGGCGGCTGGTCTTCGCCTGCGAGTCGGCGACCGCCTCCGACGTGGTGGCCGGGCTGGCCCGGGTCGCCGCGCTGCGGGACATCGCCATCGTGGAGCCGGACATCGAGGAGGTGGTCGCCCGGCTCTACCGCACACCCACCCCGGTCGACAGCGGTGCGGTTCAGGAGTGCTCCATCACGAGCACGGCGAAGGTGCCGGGGGCGAGCGCCTCGTAGCGGTGCGGGACGTCGCCCGGGAACGTGAACGGTACGCCGAGGGCCCAGACCGTCTCCACGCTCGGGTTCCCGTTGCCGGCCTCGAGTTGGGACAGGGTCGACTTGGCGATCCCGGCCCGGCGGGCCAACTCCGCGAGGGAGATGCCGGTGCGTTCCCGCTCCCGGCGCAGCGCGGCGGCGATGGCGGGCACGGGGGAACTGTCGGAACGGGACTGCGTCCGGTTCATCGGTCCATCCGTTCGGCTTGACGAACACGTGTCAGGTGTTCATCGGCCGGAGTACTCGTCGGCGCCGTACTGGCCTGGCGCCGTGCCCCGTTCGTCGCCGTGGTGGTCGCGGCGGCCGGCACGGCGGCCCTGCTCCGCCTGCTCGGCGTCCCGTGACGCGCCCAGCCCTGCTCCGGCGGCTCGGCGTGACGCGTCCGGCGGCCCTGCGGCGGGTCCTCGGCGTGCCGTGACCGGACCGGCCGGGTGGCTCAGATCGCGTCGCCGAGGTTGACCCGGGGGACCGGGGCGCGCATCCGGCGGAACGTGATGGAGCGCATGATCGCGTAGAGGTAGAGCGAACCCATCCGCTGGTCGGTCTTGGGGAACCGCTGCCGGACCAGCTTCTTGACCTTCCGCGAGATCAACACCGAGTCGATCACCAGGGCGATGGCCAGCAGACCCCAGAGCAGGTTGGAGGCGAACCGCACCTCCGGTGGCATGGTGTTCGCCGAACCGATCAGCACCACCAGGGCGCCGCCGAAGAACCAGGTCCCGACGGTACGCCGGGAGTCCACCACGTCGCGGGCGAGCCCGCGCTCCGGGGCCCGGTCCCGGGGGCCGCCCTCCCGGCGGAACTCGGCCGCCGACTCGGCCCGCACCTGCCGGCGCCGCTCCCGGGCCTCCTGCTTGGTGAGCGGCTTGGCGTCGCCGGCGGCACGCCGACCGGCACTCGGCCGCTTCGGCGTCTCCTGGCCCAGTTCCTTCTTGCTCGGGGTGTGGCCCCGGGGACGGGCAGGCGTGGACTCCTCCTCGGGGGTCACCTGAGCGGTGGCGTCCTCGACGAGGTCGGTGGGCTTACGGCGAAACAGCGACGGCACGCGGCAAGGGTAGCCAACCGTCGGCCCGACCCGCACCTCGCGGTACGCCGACGGCCAGCCGCTGCCGTCCAGAGCCGGGTGAGACGCTGCTCACCCGGCCTCCGGTCTCCGCTGTCCGCGCGTGCCCGTGCCGCCGCACTGCCCCCGGACGCCCGTGCCGATGCACTGGCCCCGGGTGCCCGTGGACAGCGTCGGCTACGGCCGCTCGACGTGCGCGCCGAGGTCGGCGAGCTTGGCCTCGAAGTCCTCGTAGCCGCGGTTGATCAGATCCACCCCGTAGACCCGGGAGGTGCCCTCGGCCGCCAGCGCGGCGATCAGGTGGCTGAACCCGGCCCGCAGGTCGGGGATCACCAGATCGGCGGCGTGCAGCTTCGACGGCCCGGCGATCACCGCCGAGTGCTTGAAGTTGCGGCGGCCGAACCGGCAGGGCGTACCGCCGAGGCAGTCCCGGTAGACCTGGATGGTCGCGCCCATCTTGTTCAGCGCCTCGGTGTAGCCGAGCCGCTGCTCGTATACCGTCTCGTGCACGATCGACAGGCCCCGGGCCTGGGTCAGCGCCACCACCAACGGCTGCTGCCAGTCGGTCATGAACCCCGGGTGCACGTCCGTCTCCAGCGCCACCGCCCGCAGCTCGCCGCCGGGGTGCCAGAACCGGATCCCGCCCTCCTGGCCCAGGCTGCCCTGCCGGGGCGGCCGGGTGTCGGTGACCTCGTACGCCCCGCCGACCGAGCGGAACACGTTGAGGAAGGTCATCATGTCGGCCTGCTCGGCGCCGAGCACCTCGACCCGGCCACCGGTGGCCAGCGCGGCGGCGGCCCAGCTCGCCGCCTCGATCCGGTCCGGGATCGGCCGGTGGGTGTAGCCGCCGAGCCGGGCCACGCCCTGCACCTCGATCACCCGGTCGGTGTGCACCTTGATGATCGCGCCCATCTTCTGGAGTACGCAGATCAGGTCGATGATCTCCGGCTCGACGGCCGCGTTGCGCAGCTCGGTGACGCCCTCGGCCAGTACCGCCGTCAGCAGCACCTGCTCGGTGGCGCCCACACTCGGGTACGGCAGCTCGAACTTGGTGCCGTGCAGGCCGCTCGGTGCGGTCAGGTGCATCCCCTCGGGCGCCTTGTCCACCACCGCGCCGAACTGCCGCAGTGCCTGGATGTGGAAGTCGATCGGCCGGGGGCCGATGTGGCAGCCGCCCAGGTCGGGGATGAACGCGTGGCCGAGCCGGTGCAGCAGCGGACCGCAGAACAGGATCGGGATCCGGCTCGACCCGGCGTGCACGTTGATCTCGTCCGTGCTGGCGCTCTCGACGTTGGCCGGGTCGAAGACCAGTTCGCCGTCCTCGACGCCGTCGGTGACCTTGACGCCGTGCAGTTCGAGCAGCCCCCGGACCACCTCGACGTCGCGGATCCGCGGCACGTCGAAGAGCCGGCTCGGCTCGTCGCCGAGCAGGGCGGCGACCATCGCCTTGGAGACGAGATTCTTCGCGCCGCGCACTCGGATCTGCCCGGAAAGGGGCGTACCTCCGTGTACGACCAGGACGTCGTCCGTCAACGCAACCTCCAGCGGGTCGATGCTGCTCTACGTCGATGCTGTCCGCGAGGGTGAACCATCCGGTCCACTCAGCCGTCGCCCCGTGGCCCGGCCGGCGCGGCGCGATCACGCCCTCCGGCCCGAGCTCTCTCACGGCCCCGGGCAGCATAGCGCTCGGTTACGAAAAAAGAGCGGTCACAGCGCGACGGATGGCACGAAACGGGGACAGCGGCAGGAATCCGTACCCCGACGATTACCTTGCGTAGTTGACCACGTCCGCTACGGCAGGGCCAGCATCTGGTCCAGCGCCACCCGGGCGTGGTGCGCGGTGTCCGGGTCCACGGTGATCTGGTTCGGCACCCGGCCGGCGACCAGCTCCTCCAGCGACCAGACCAGGTGCGGAAGGTCGATCCGGTTCATCGTCGAGCAGTAGCAGACGGTCCGGTCCAGGAACATGACCTGCTTGTCCGGGTGGGCGTTCGCCAGTCGGCGTACCAGGTTCAGTTCGGTACCGACCGCCCAGGCCGAACCGGCCGGCGCCGCCTCGATGGTGTTGATGATGTATTCCGTCGAGCCGACGTGGTCGGCCGCGGTCACCACGTCGTACCGGCACTCGGGGTGGACCAGCACGTTGACGCCGGGCACCCGCATCCGGACCTCGTCCACGCTGCTCCTGGTGAACCGGCCGTGCACCGAGCAGTGCCCCCGCCACAGGATCATCTTGGCTTCCCGGAGCTGCTTCGCGGTCAGCCCGCCGCCCGGCTTGTGCGGGTCGTAGAGCACGCAGTCGTCGGCGTCCAGGCCCATCTTCAGCACCGCCGTGTTGCGGCCGAGGTGCTGGTCGGGGAGGAAGAACACCCGCTGGCCGCGCTCGAACGCCCAGCGCAGCGCCCGTTCGGCGTTCGACGAGGTGCAGACCACCCCGCCGTTGCGCCCGACGAAGCCCTTGATGTCGGCGGACGAGTTCATGTAGGTCACCGGCACCGTCGAGCCGGCCACACCCAGCTCCGCCAGCGCCTCCCAGGCGGTCTCGACCTGCGGCAGCGCCGCCATGTCCGCCATCGAGCAGCCGGCGGCCAGGTCGGGCAGTATCACCCGCTGGGCGGCGGTGGTGAGGATGTCCGCGCTCTCGGCCATGAAGTGCACGCCGCAGAAGACGATGTATTCCGCGTCCGGCCGGGCCGCGGCCTCGCGGGCGAGCTTGAACGAGTCGCCGGTCACGTCGGCGAACTGGATGACCTCGTCGCGCTGGTAGTGGTGGCCGAGCACGAAGACCCGGTCACCGAGCGCCGCCTTCGCCGCGCGGGCCCGGGCGACCAGGTTCGGGTCGCTCGGCGGCGGCAGTTCGCCGGGACAGTCGACCCCGCGCTCGCTGGCCGGGTCGGCACCACGGCCGAGCAGCAGCAGGGCGGTGGCGGTGCTGGACGGCTCTACCCACGTCGAAGTCACGTTCCCATGCTTCCACAGCCGGGGCCGCTTTCCGGCCGCCCCGATGTGGGCTGCCACACTCGTGATCCATGCGGATCCTGATCTGTCCGGACAAGTTCGCCGGTACCCTCTCCGCGTCCGAGGTGGCCGAGGCGGTCCGGGACGGGTGGCGGGAGGTGGCCCCCGGCGACGACCTGGTGCTGCGGCCACTCTCCGACGGCGGGCCGGGCTTCGTGGAGGTGCTCGCCGCCGCGCTGCCGGGTCGTCGGGTGCCGGTCCGCACCGTCGACCCGCTGGGCCGGCCGGTCGACGGGGAGATCCTGCTCACCGCCGACGGTACGGCGTACGTGGAGAGCGCCCAGGCGTGCGGCCTGCACCTGCTCGCCTCGGCCGAGCGTGACCCGCTGCGGGCCACCTCGTACGGCCTCGGCGCGCTGCTCGCCACCGCCGCCGAGGCGGGGGCCCGGCGTGCCGTCGTCGGGCTGGGCGGCTCGGCCGTGAACGACGCGGGTGCCGGGCTGCTGGCCGCGCTGAACGCCGTACCGGTGGACGCCTCCGGGCTGGCCCTCCCGTACGGCGGAGCCGCGCTGCTGGCCGTTGCCGGGCTGACCGGACGGCCGCAGGTGCGCGGGATGGCACTGGTCGCGGCGACCGACGTCGACAACCCGTTGACCGGGTTGACCGGAGCCTCGAACGTCTTCGGGCCGCAGAAGGGCGCGACCCGGGAGGACGTACTCCTGCTCGACGACGCGTTGCGGCGCTTCGCCGAGGTGCTGGAGCGGGACCTGCCCGGCTGCCCACCCGGCCTGGCCGGGCTGCCCGGTGCCGGCGCGGCCGGCGGGCTCGGTGCGGCGCTGCTCGCCCTCGGCGGCCGGTGCGAGTCGGGCATCGACCTGGTCACCCGGCTGACCGGGCTGGACGCCGGCTACGACGAGGCGGACCTGGTGATCACCGGGGAGGGTTCCTTCGACCACCAGTCGCTGCGCGGCAAGGTGGTCGCCGGGGTGGCCGGGGCGGCCCGGGACCGTGGCGTGCCCTGCGTGGTGCTGGCCGGCCGGGTCAGCGCCGGGCGGCGGGAGTCGGCGGCGGCCGGGGTTACCGAGACGCACAGCCTGGTCGACCACTTCGGTGGGGAGCCGCACGGCGGCGTCGAGCGGGCGATGAGTCGGCCGGCGGAGGGCCTGCGGGTGCTGGCGGCCCGACTGGCCGGGCAGTGGAGCCGCTGACGGGCAAATCGCGTTCCCGCTCGCCGACCTGCGGACGGAGCGACGTTCGTGGGCCGTCGACCGGGCGACCCGGCGGGCGCGAGCCGGACCGAGCCGGGGCCGGTCGAGTCGCTCTGGGGTGTTCGTCACATTCGTCGGGGCGGCCGGGACGATCCGGCACACCGGGGCGGGTTCCACCCGAGCCACGGTGACCTGCGCCGCATCAGCCTAGAATCGATGCCGTACCCACATTGGGAATCACCGGCCAGCCGGCTAGCGTTGGCCAGTACGGATAAATATCGCACCGGCGCAGGGGAGACTTTCATCGTGACAACGCCAGCGCAGACCGAGTCGACCGCGGAAACCGCTCCGAGCACCGTCGTCCTGACCGACGTCGCGGCGCAGAAGGTGAAGGCCCTGATCGAGCAGGAGGGCCGCGACGACCTGCGGCTGCGGGTCGCGGTGCAGCCGGGTGGCTGCTCCGGCCTGCGTTACCAGCTCTTCTTCGACGAGCGCTCGCTCGACGGTGACGTGGTCAGCGACTTCGGCGGGGTCGGGGTCGTCGTCGACCGGATGAGCGCGCCCTACCTGACCGGCGCCACCATCGACTTCGCCGACCGGATCGACGCCCAGGGCTTCACCATCGACAACCCGAACGCGCAGAACTCGTGCGCGTGCGGTGATTCGTTCCACTGATCGGTGCTTTGTCCCGGTTTTAGCCGGTACACCCCGATCCACCGTTACATACTGGTCGCCTGAGCGGGTCGCCCCGCGCGGGCGGCGTGACGTTACCCGGAGAGTCCGTCACGCCGCCGCGCCGGGAGCGGCCCGTTCGGCGTCCCCGGGGTCCGGCGAGCACCGCGCCCGTCCCGTCGAGGGCTTGTCGTCGTAGCGGGGCCGGGCGCCGGTGAGCGGGGCGGCACTGCGTCGTCGGCGCGATCCGGGCGCCGGTGAGCCCCGGGCGGCTCCGCACCCGCGCGTCCCGGCACCCGTTGCGGCAGCCAGGGTTGCCGGGCGGCGAGCTGCGGGTGACGTTCGGCTGGCCGGTACCCGATCGATCGGGGGCGCGGCGGACGACGGACCGGTAGGCTGACCCGGCCGCAATTCCGACTCCGACCCCCGAGGGCCGACATGAAGATCGCCGTCACCGGCTCGATCGCCACCGACCACCTGATGCACTTCCCGGGCCGGTTCGCCGATCAGTTCATCGCCGACCAGCTACACAAGGTCTCGCTCTCCTTCCTCGTCGACGAGCTGGTGCTCCGGCGGGGCGGGGTCGCCGCCAACATCGCCTTCGGGATGGCGCAGCTCGGCCTGCGTCCGGTGCTGCTCGGCGCGGTCGGCGCCGACTTCGACGACTACCGGTCCTGGCTGGAGCGGCACGGCGTCGACTGCGCCTCGGTGCACGTCAGCGAGGTCGCCCACACGGCGCGGTTCGTCTGCACCACCGACACCGAGATGTGCCAGATCGCCTCCTTCTACGCCGGCGCGATGAGCGAGGCCCGCAACATCGAGCTGGCCCCGGTCGCCGACCGGGTCGGCGGGCTCGACCTGGTGCTGGTCAGCGCCAACGACCCGGCCGCGATGCAGCGGCACTCCGAGGAGTGCCGCCAGCGGGGGTACGCCTTCGCCGCCGACCCGTCGCAGCAGCTCGCCCGGATGAAGGGCTCCGACGTACTCGGCCTGATCGACGGTGCCGACTACCTGCTGACCAACGACTACGAGAAGTCGCTGTTGCAGAGCAAGGCCAAGTTGACCGACGACCAGTTGCTGGAGCGGGTCAAAATCCGGGTCACCACGCTGGGCAAGGACGGCGTGGAGATCGCCGGACGGGACATCGAGCGGATCCACGTGCCGATCGCCCGCGAGTTGCAGGCCGCCGACCCGACCGGGGTGGGTGACGGCTTCCGGGCCGGATTCTTCGCCGGCCTCTCCTGGGGACTGAGCCTGGAGCGGTCCGCCCAGATCGGCTCCCTCCTCGCCACGCTGGTGCTGGAGACCGTCGGCACCCAGGAGTACGAGGTCCGGGCCGACCTCTTCGTCAAGCGCCTCGCGGAGTCGTACGGCGACGAGGCCGCCGAGGAAGTCCGGCAGCACCTGGGCTGAGGCGTCACCGGGTCACGTCAGGCCGGTACGGCGGCACGGGGCGGTCACCCCGTGCCGCCGGTCTCCGCTCAGTGAGCGCGGCGGATGTCGTACGCGGGGGAGCCGTCGACGGTCGAGGTGTCGACCAGCTCCTGTCCCCGCATCCGACACCAGGCCGGAATGTCGATCGCCGCGGCCGGGTCGTCGGCGAGTACCCGGAGCACGCCGCCGACCGGGAGCTGGGGCAGTCGCCGGGCCGCCGCGATGACCGGCAGCGGGCAGCGCTGGCCGAGACAGTCGACGACCTCGTCCGGCCCGTTCACCGCTGACCTCCCGGCACCCCGTTCACGGCTGACCTCCCGGCACTCGCATCCGTCCCTTCCGAATCCGGCCGGTCTCAGAGTCCGACCACGCCGGCCTCGGCGCGCAGCCCGGCCACGATCCCCGGCAGTTCGGCGAGGAACCGGTCCACCTCCGCCTCGGTGCTCTCCCGGTGCAGCGAGACCCGGACGTTGCCGTGCGACAGCACCCCCATCGCCTCCAGCACGTGTGACGGGCGGAGCGTGGACGAGGTGCAGGAGGAGCCGGACGAGACCGCGAAGCCGCGCCGGTCCAGCGCGTGCAGCAGCGCCTCGCCGTCGACGTAGAGGCAGGAGAAGGTGACCAGGTGCGGCAGCCGGTGCACCGGGTCGCCGACCACCTCCACGTCGGGCACCGTCGCCGGCACGGTGGCGCGGATCCGGTCGACCAGCGGGCCGAGCCGGGCGGCCTCGGCCGCCGCCTCCGCGTGCACCGCCCGCAGCGCTGCCGCCGCCGCCACGATCGCCGGCAGGTTGCCGACCCCGGGGGTACGACCGGCCTCCCGCTCGTCCGCCGGATAGGGCGACTCCCAGCGGGTGCCCTTGCGGACCACCAGCAGCCCCACCCCGGGCGGGCCGCCCCACTTGTGCGCGCTGGCCGACAGCATCGACCAGCCCTCCGGCACGGGCAGCCGGCCCACAGACTGGGCGGCGTCGAGGTGCAGCGGTACCCCGACCGCCGCGCAGGCCCGGGCCGCCTCGGTGACCGGCTGCACCGTACCCACCTCGTGGCTGGCGCTGATCAGCGTGCCGAGCGCCACTCCCGGGGCGGCCACCGCGGCCGACCAGGCGTCGAGGTCGAGCCGCCCGGACCGGTCCACCGGGACCGACTCGGCCGAGCCGCCACCGGCCACGTGCCGTTCCGCCGCGTGCAGTACCGCGGAGTGCTCGATCGCCGAGTGCACCAGCGTGCCACCGGCCCGGCGACGCCCGGCCAGCCCGCCGAGCACTGCGGCGTGCGCCGCGGCCGTACCGCTGGGGGTGAAGGAGAGTTCGTCGGGGCGTACCCCGAGCACCTCGGCGGTGGCCGCCCGGGCCGCGTCGAGGAGCTGGCGGGCCCGGCGGGCCGGCGCGTAGAGCCGGGCCGGGTCGGCCCAGCCGTCCGCCAGGGCGGCGAGCATCGCCTGCCGGGCCACCGGGTGCAGCGGTGCGGCAGAGGCCGCGTCGAAGTACGCCGGAGGCTCGTTCACCAGGAAACCGTAGCGCGCCGGGGGATCGGGCAAGATCCCCCGGCGGAGTGGGGACGCGGACCCCAAGGCCGTCCAGCCGACGCAGGTCGAGTAATCTGCGACCGTCGGTGACGCCTTTGCCGCCGGTGTCGACAATCCGGACGCCGCGGCGCGCTAGGGAGGCAGGACCAGGTGGTCGCAAGGGGTTCGGAGGTACGGCCGTCGGCCGTACGGCAGAGCAGTCCCCGGGACGCCCGAGGGCGCGGCCCACGCCCGTCGATGGGCCGGCTGGCCGGGCTCGGAGCCGGTGGCGCCGCGCTGCTCGCCCTGCTGACCGGTTGTGACGTCGGCCGGACGTTCGACGGGTTCGGCTGGCCGCAGGGCGGCATCAGCCCCGAGTCCCACCGCATGTACGACCTCTGGATCGGCTCGACGATCGCGGCCCTGGCGGTCGGCGTCTTCGTCTGGGGCCTGATCTTCTGGTGCGTCATCCGCTACCGCAAGCGGGGTGAGGCGCTGCCGGTGCAGACCCGGTTCAACATGCCGATGGAGTTCCTCTACACCATCGCGCCGATCCTGATCGTCGCCGTGCTCTTCTACTACACGGCGATCGTGCAGACCGGGGTGAACAAGACCACCAGCAACCCGGACGTGACCGTCGAGGTGGTCGCGTTCAAGTGGAACTGGCAGTTCAACTACCTGGACAAGCCGGGCGAGGACGCCAACACGGTGGCCTCGACGCTGGGCACCACCGAGGTGATCCCGATCCTGGTGCTGCCGACCGGCCGGAGCATCCGGTTCGAGGAGACCAGCAAGGACGTCATCCACTCGTTCTGGGTGCCGGAGCTGCTGTTCAAGCGGGACGTCTTCCCCGGCAACGTCCGCAACGTCTTCGAGGTCACCAACCTCGACACCGAGGGGGCGTACGTCGGCCGCTGTGCGGAGCTGTGCGGCACGTACCACTCGATGATGAACTTCGAGCTGCGGGTCGTCTCGCCGGACGAGTACGACCGGTTCATCGAGGCGAAGCGGGCCGGCCAGTCGACCCAGGACGCCCTGGTCGCCATCGGTGAGCCGCCGCTGGCCCAGACCACCCGGCCGTTCGACACCAAGCGGGACACCAACAACTTCGGTAACGCCAGCGCGGGAAGCTGAGGAGCGCCAAATGAAGACCGAGTGGAAGCTGTTCAGCGTCGTCTCGCTCTTCCTGGCCATCGCGGCGGTTGTCTACGGGCTGTGGACGACCGCTGTCGACGGGCGGTTGGAGTGGATCGGTACGGTCGCGCTGTCGCTGTCGTTCCTGCTCACCGCGATGTGCGGCGGCTTCTTCTGGTTCGTGTCGCGGCGGATCGACCCGCGTCCGGAGGACCGGGCGGACGCCGAGATCTCGGACGGCGCGGGTGAGCTCGGCTTCTTCAGCCCGGGCAGCTACTGGCCGTTCGGGCTGGCCGTCGCCGCCACCGTCGCCGGGCTGGGCCTGGTGTTCTGGCAGTGGTGGCTGATCGCCACCGGCATGATCGCGGTTATCTTCGGCGCCTGCGGCCTGCTTTTCGAGTACTACTCCGGCACCCGGCGTACCGCGGAGCACTGACCGGCGCACGTCAGCCTCTCCGACGACCCGTGGCCCACCGAGGGCTGCGGGTCGTCGTCGTTGGTGCCCGGTCAGCCGTGCTGAGCGGGCCGTGTGGCGAAGATCTGGTCGAGGTGGTATCCGAGCAGGGCTCGGGCGGCCGACGCGCTACGCAGGCCCGCCATGACGCTGTCGGCGAGACCGGTGGCGAGCGCGAGCAGGTTGCCGGCCTCCGCCTCCGGATTCCGGCCCGGCGCCAGCTCGCCGGCCCGGCCCGCCCGGTCGAGCCGGTCGGCGATGGCCCGCTCCAGGTCGCCGGAGTTGCGGGCGTAGGGGAGGGCGGCCAGCGCCGGGTCGGTCAGCGCGAGGGCGTGGTAGGCGGCGAAGACCGTGTACGCGGCCCGCTGCTCGTCGTCGGCGGGGATGAGCTGGCCCAGCCAGCCGTCGAGCAGGTCCCGGACCGGGACGGCGTCGTCGGCTCCCGTTCTGGCCGCCCGGGTGACCGCCTCGGCCCGCCGCCGCCCCAGCGCCTCGGCGAGGTGACGCAGCCCGGCGAAGAGCAGCTGCTCCTTGCTGTGGAAGTAGTACTGCACGGTGCTGACCGTCACCCCGGCCTCGGCGGCGACGGTACGCATGCTGGCGGCGTGCAGTCCCCGGGTGGCGGCGATCCGCAGTAGCGCGTCGACGATCTGCGCCCGGCGTTGCTCGTGGTTGGCCAGCCTCGGCACCTCGGCCACCCCTCTCGACATCGTTTGGTGGTACGAACGTACTATACAGTCGTATCACCAACGGGAGTGGAGGTCGGGGAATGACGGCGAGCGGTCGACAGCGGATCGGAAGGTTCAGCACCGAGCAGGCCCGACAGAGGTTCCTCCGGGCGTACGACACGGCGATGCGGGCCTGGCCCGAACCGCGCCGGGAACTCGACGTGCCGACCGACTTCGGCACTGTCCACGTGCACCGGTACGGGCCGGAGACCGGGGCGCCGATCGTGCTGCTGCACGGCGCCACCGGCAACTCCTCGAACTGGTATCCGCAGGTCGCCGCGCTGGGCGAGCGGCACCCGGTCTACGCCGTCGACACGATCGACGATCCGGGCCGCAGTGTGCAGCGGCGGGTGGTGGTCGGCTCGGCCGGAAACGCCGGCTGGCTCGACGCGGTGCTGGCCGGGCTCGGGCTGCACGACGTACACCTGGTGGGCCTCTCCTACGGCGGCTGGCTCGCCCTCAACCAGGCGGTGTACGCGCCGCAGCGGCTGGCCACCGTGACCCTGCTGGATCCAGGCGGGCTGGCGAAGGTACCGACCCGGTTCTACCTCAACCTGTTGCTCGGCGCGGCCGCCTCGGTGGCGCCCCGCCGGGCCCGGCGTCGGCTCGCGCACCTGCTGGCCAACCACGCCCTGGTGGAGTCCGCCGAGCAGTTGGCGCCGATCATGATCGCTGCCCGCAGTTGGCGTACCAACCGGCCGGCCGCCCGGCGGCTCACCGACGACGAGCTGCGTGCGGTACGGGTGCCGACCCGGTTGCTGGTCGGGAGCCGCAGCTCTCTGCTCCGCCCGGCGCGGGCAATCGCCCGGGCCGAAGCGCTGATCCCCGGCGTGCGGGCCGAGATCGTGCCGGGCGCGGGGCACGGCCTGCCGATGGAACGGCCGGCCCTGGTGAACCGGCTCGTCCTCGACTTCGTCGAATCCCACACCCCCGACGTTCGGACCCGGTGAGGCTGGGCACCCGGCACGAGGCGCGGCGGACGTACCCGGAAACGGCGGACGTACCCGGAAACGAGCGTGGCGCCCGCCGGAAGTCCGGCGGGCGCCACGTGGGCGGAACTTGTTCAGCGGCGGTCGCCGCTGCTGATCTCCTGGCGCTCGGGGCGCGGCTCGACCGGCGGGTGGCCGGGCGAGACCGGCGCCTCGGCCGGCTTCTCGATCGGGTAGAAGAAGCCCCGGATCGCCGGGCCCAGCGCGCCGAGCCGGTTCATCTTCTTCGGTACGACCCAGCCGACGTACTCCAGTTCGCTGTGTCCGTGCTCGTCGGTGCGGCCGAGCGGCTGGTGCACCTCCACGAACTGCCCGTTCGGGAGCCGGCGGATGATGCCGGTCTCGACGCCGTGCGCCAACACCTCCCGGTCGTGCTGCTGGAGCCCGAGGCAGATCCGGTAGGTGACGTAGTACGCGATCGGCGGCACGATGATCAACCCGATCCGGCCCGCCCAGGTCATCGCGTTCAGGCTGATGAAGAACTTGTCCGCGATCACGTCGTTGGCGCCGGAGAGCGTCAGCACCAGCCAGAACGACACCGCCATCACGCCGAGGGCGGTCCGGCCGGGCACGTCACGCGGGCGCTGTAGCAGGTTGTGGATCTCCCGGTCCTTGTTCAGCCGCGCCTCGATGAACGGATAGAACAGCGGCACCATGGTCAGGATGCCGGGCAGCACCACGGTGGGCCAGAACAGCGGTGGGATGACGTAGCCGTCGCCGATCGGGATATTGATCTCCCATGGCGGCATCAGCCGGGTCGACCCGTCCAGGAACATCACGTACCAGTCGGGCTGGCTGGCCGCGGAGACCACGCCGGCCTCGTACGGGCCGAAGAGCCAGATCGGGTTGATCTGGACCAGCCCGCCGAGCAGCGCGATCACCCCGAAGACGATCATGAAGAAGCCGCCCTGCTTGAGGGCGTAGCGCGGGAACATCCGTTCGCCGACCACGTTCGAGTTGGTCCGGCCGGGGCCGGGCCACTGGGTGTGCTTCTGCTTGAAGACCAGTCCGAGGTGCGCGCTGATCAGACCTACCAGCAGGGCCGGGATCAGCAGCACGTGGGCGATGAAGAACCGGCTGATGATGATCTCGCCCGGGAACTCACCGGCGAAGATCGCCGAGGTGACCCAGGTGCCGATCACCGGGATCGAGAGCATGATGCCCGAGGCGATCCGCAGGCCGGTGCCGGAGAGCCCGTCGTCCGGGAGCGAGTATCCGGTGAAGCCGGCCAGGAAGCCGACCCAGAAGAGCAGGTAGCCGATCATCCAGTTGATCTCGCGCGGCTTGCGGAACGCTCCGGTGAAGAAGATCCGCATCATGTGCACGATGATCGACGCCATGAACAGCAGCGCCGCCCAGTGGTGCATCTGCCGCATGACCAGGCCACCGCGGATGTCGAACGAGATGTCCAGCGAGGTGGCGTACGCGGCGGACATGTGGGTGCCCTGCAACGGCCGGTAGCTGCCGTCGTAGGTCACCTCGCGCAGCGACGGCTCGAAGAACAGCGTCAGGTAGACGCCGGTGAGCAGCAGCACGATGAACGAGAAGAGCGCGATCTCGCCCAGCAGGAACGACCAGTGGTCCGGGAAGACCTTGTTGAGCAGGGACCGCAGTGGGGTGTTCACCTGGAGCCGGTCGTCTACCTCCCGGGCCGCCTTGCCCGGCACCGCCGCCAGATCGAACCTACGACGCTTCATGGCCGCTCCCAGAAGTCGGGCCCGACCGTCTCGGTGAAGTCGGACTGCGCGACGAAGAAGCCTTCCTCAACGGCCAGGGGAAGCTGAGGAAGCCGCCGGCTCGCGGGTCCGAAGATCGGGCGGGCGTTGTCGGTGATCAGGAACTGGGACTGGTGGCACGGGCAGAGCAGCCGGTTCGTCTGCTGCTCGTAGAGGCTGGCCGGGCAGCCGGCGTGGGTGCAGATCTTCGAGTAGGCGATGTAGTTGCCCCACATGAAGTTCTGCTTGCCGTCCTGGTCGTTCGCCGCCTTCGCCTGGGCCGCGTCGTTCTCCCGGAGGTGGATCAGCAGGACCGGGGAGTCGGCGTGCTTGTTGGTGGCGCCGCCCTCGATGCCGGGGAAGACGGTGATCTGTCCGCCGGGGCTGACGTCCTCCGGGCGTACCGGGGTGCCGTCGTGGTGGGTCAGGTGGATCAGCTTGCCGTCGATCGGCTTCCAGCCGGTGGTGAAGTACTGGTTGTTCTTGTGCGGCTGCTCGATCAGGCCACCGATCAGCGGTGCCGCGGCGACCGCGCCCACCGGGGCCAGGCCGGCGAGCAGCGAGATGCCCAGCAGCGGGCGACGGCGTACGCCCAGCTCGTCAGCCATGTAGACCAGCGTGTTACCGGTGATCTTGCGTTCTTCGTCGCTGGCCGGCTCGATGTGCCGATCCTGGATCGACACCTCCTTGGGCAGCAGCTTCTTGCCCCAGGCCAGGATGCCGAAGCCGACCAGCAGCAGCGCCAGCCCGAGGGTCAGGCCGAGGACCGGGGTGTAGAGCTTGCCGGCGCCGGTGCCCGGCTTGTACTGCCACGGCCACCAGATGTACGCCACCACGAACGCCGTGGCGAAGAGGCCGACCAGCAGGAACATCAGGGCGATGGTGCGGGTGATCCGGCGCTCGGCCTTGGTGCCGGGGACCGGGAACTGCGCCTCGTAGTGGACGATCTCGATATCGTCGCGCCGGGCGCCCTCCCGGACGATGTCGAACCGGGTGACCTGCGGGTCGTTCACGTCGATCGCGTCGGTCGTGCCCGAGGTGTGCTCGTCCGTACGCGTGCTCATGACTTCCCCGCAATCCACAGCGCGGCGAAGACCAGTGCGACGATGCCGACCAGGAAGATCGCCACACCCTCGGTGGCCGGGCCGAGCCGGCCCAGGTTGAACCCACCCGGGTCGCGGTCCTCGGCCAGCGTCTGCTGGACGTACGCGATGATGTCGGCCTTCTGCTCCGGCCGGAGCTGGTTGTCGCCGAAGACCGGCATGTTCTGCGGGCCGGTCAGCATCGCGGCGTAGATCTGCCGGTCGTCGGCGGACTTGATGTCCGGGGCGAACTTGCCGGAGGAGAGCGCGCCGCCGCCACCGCCGAAGGTGTGGCAGGAGGAACAGTTGATCCGGAACAGCCGGCCGCCCTCGGCCACGTCCCCGTCGCGGTGCAGGTTGTCACCCTCGGGGAGCTGCGGCCCGCCGCCGAGTTCCTGCACGTACTGGGAGAGCTGGGTGGTCTGGTCGGCGTTGAAGACCGGCGGCTTCTCCTCGGCCTGGGCCTCCTGCCGGGTCAGCGGCATCCGGCCGGTACTCACCTGGAACTCCACGGACGCCGCGCCGACGCCGATCAGGCTCGGCCCGCGCCCCTCGACGCCCTGCGCGTTGCGGCCGTGGCAGCTCACGCAGCTCGTGTCGAAGAGCGCCTTGCCCTCCTGCGCCGCCGAGGTGAGCTGCGGGGTGTCCTGCGCCGAAAGGCCGGGCGCGAAGACGGTGTAGGCGCCGCCGGCCAGGGTGAGTGCGGCCAGCAGCCGGACCGCGGCGCCCAGTCGACGGCGGGCCTTGCCACGCGGCCTGGACCGCGCGCGGCGAAGCCGCGAGAGCAGCCCGCGGGAGCGGTCGCCGCCGGGGGTGTCAGAAGTCATGGCCTGTGTCCTTAACGGTTTTCTCGACCTTGTCTCAGGGACGGGGCAACGGGGCGGAACGTGACAGCTCCAAGATCACTGAAGCCAGTAGATCATGCCGTAGAGCGCGATCCAGACCACGTCGACGAAGTGCCAGTAGTAGGAGACGACGATCGCCGAGGTCGCCTGCGCCGGGGTGAACCGGCCCATGGTGGTCCGGATCATGAAGATGATGAAGGCGACCAGACCGCCGGTCACGTGCAGCGCGTGGAAGCCGGTGGTCAGGTAGAAGACCGAGCCGTACCCGTCGCCGTTGATCTTCACGCCCTCGTGCACCAGGTTGCGGTACTCGTTGAGCTGGCCCAGGACGAAGACCAGGCCCATCAGGAACGTGATCGTGAACCAGCGGCGCAGCGCGTGCACGTCACCCCGCTCCGCGGCGAAGACGCCGATCTGGCAGGTGACCGAGGAGAGCACCAGGATCACCGTGAACGTCGTCGCGTACGGGATTTGCAGCACCTCGGTGTGCTTCTCCCACTGCTCGGGCGCCGCCGCCCGGATGGAGAAGTACATCGCGAACAACGCCGCGAAGAACATGAGTTCGCTCGAGAGCCACACGATCGTCCCGACGCTGACCATGTTGGGTCGGGTCAGCGAGTGGATCCGGCTCTTGTCAATGGCTGAGGCCGCAGTCACGCGGTCATTATTGCCCCTGATCGGCATCGGCCATCGTCGGGGTGGCCTAACTGCCTCGTCGGACGGGGTGACGTGCCTCGCCCGGTTCGTCTGGCCTAGCCTGAAAATCGTGCTGCACCTCGATCCCGGCTCCGCCTCGGCGCTGCCCCCGGCACCGGCCGTCCTCGCCGGTGGGGGCGCCGAGACCACGCCGTTCACCATCTCCGCCATCTTCACGGAGAGCACGCTGAACAGCTGGCTCGCCGTCGGGCTGGTGCTGGCCGCCGGCTGCTACCTGTACGGCGTACACCGGCTGCGGGTGCGCGGGCACTCCTGGCCGGTGCTGCGTACCGTGCTCTTCCTCGGGCCGGGGCTGGGCGGGATCGCCGCGGTGACGCTGAGCGGGCTGGGCGCGTACGACACCAGCCTGCTGTCGGTGCACATGGTCCAGCACATGGTGCTGTCGATGGTGGCGCCGATCTTCCTTGCGCTGGGTGCCCCGGTGACGCTGGCGCTGCGTACCCTCGGCAAAGCACCCCGGCGGCGACTGCTCGCGGTGCTGCACAGCCGGGTGGCGAAGGTCTTCTCCTTCCCGCTCTTCGCCTACGCGATCTTCGTGGTCAACCCGTTCGTGCTGTATTTCTCCGGGATCTACCGGTGGACCCTGGAGAGCTCGTTCGGCCACGAGCTGGTGCACGCGCACTTCATCCTCACCGGCTGCCTCTTCTTCTGGCCGCTGGTCGGGTTCGACCCGCTGCCCGGCCGCTGGCCGTACCCGGCCCGGGCGCTGCTGATGCTGCTCTCGGTGCCCTTCCACACCGTGCTCGGGCTCACGGTCATGCAGAGCAGCACGCTCTTCGGCGGCGACTGGTACCCGTCGCTCGGGCTGGCCTGGTCCGATCCGTGGAGCGACCAGAAGGTCGCCGGCGGCATCCTCTGGGCCGGTGGCGAGTTCGTCAGCGTCACCATGCTGGCCGTGCTGGTGGTGCAGTGGGTACGGCAGTCCGAGCGGGAGGCCCGCCGGGTGGACCGGGAACTGGACCGCCAGGAGGCCCGGGAACGGGCTGCCGGCAGCGCGGTGTAACGGCCCGGGCCGGGTGCGGCGTTCGGCGTACCCGATGTCCCGGGATTCGGGCGGTGCCGGCCCCGGGCGCCGGGCGGGCCGGTCGGGCCCCGGAGCCGACCGGTACGATCGGCGGGCAGCTACGAGGTGGGAGCCCAGCGCCGATGAGCGATCGTCAGTACACCGTCCTGCTCTACAGCGACGACCCGGAGGTCCGGGACCGGATGCGGCTCGCGGTCGGCACCCGGCCGGCGGCCGACCTGGCCGTCGAGTTCGTCGACGCGGCCGACTACGACGAGTGCATCCGGCTGGTCGACGAGTACGAGATCGATCTGCTGCTGCTCGACGGCGAGGCGACCCCGTCCGGCGGGCTCGGCATCGCCCGGCAGATCAAGGACGACCGGGACGACGCCCCGCCGACCTGCCTGGTGATCGCCCGGGCGGCCGACCGTTGGCTCGCGGCCTACGCCCAGGTCGACGCCACCCTGGTGCACCCGCTCGACCCGGTGACCACCGGCCAGACCGTGGCCGGCCTGCTCCGCGCCCGCGCCAGCGGGGCGAGCACGCTCTCCTAGGGCTCCGGGGCACGCACACCAGCACACACCGCCAACCACCCGCCCCGCCCGGGAGGCCCGCATGGGGGAACGGACCTGGCCCAACCTGCTCGCCGCGCTGCTGCGCGCCGAGGAACTCTCCACCGCCGACACCTCGTGGGCGATGGGGGAGATCATGTCGGGGTCGGCGACCCCGGTCCAGATCGCCGGGTTCGCCACGGCGCTGCGGGCCAAGGGGGAGACCCCGGCCGAACTGGCCGGCCTGGTCGAGGCGATGCTGGGCCGGGCCACCCTGGTGGAGCTGCCGGAGTCGCTCCGGGCCGACGCCGTGGACGTGGTCGGCACCGGTGGTGACCGAGCGCATACCGTCAACATCTCCACCATGACCGCGATGGTGGTGGCCGGCGCCGGGGTACGCGTCGTCAAGCACGGCAACCGGGCCGCCTCCTCCTCGTGCGGCGCCGCCGACCTGCTCGAATTCCTCGGCGTACCGCTCGACCTGGGGCCGGCCGGGGTGGCCCGGTGCGTGACCGAGGTCGGCATCGGGTTCTGCTTCGCCGCCCGGTTCCACCCCGGGATGCGGCACACCGCCGTGCCCCGGCGCGAGATGGGCGTGCCGACCGTCTTCAACTTCCTCGGCCCGCTGACCAACCCGGCCCGGCCCCGGTCCGGCGCGGTGGGGTGCTTCGACCCCCGGATGGCCCGGGTGGTCGCCGAGGTCTTCGCCCGGCGCGGCGACGCGGTACTGGTGATGCGCGGCGAGGACGGGCTCGACGAGTTCAGTACCGCCGCGCCGACCCGGCTGTGGATCGCGCACCAGGGCCGGGTCACCGAGACCGTGGCCGACGCCGCCGACCTCGACCTGCCCCGTTCCGCCCCCGGCGACCTGCGCGGTGGTGACGCCGCCTTCAACGCCGACGTGACCCGCCGACTGCTGGCCGGCGAGCGCGGCCCGGTCCGGGACGCGGTGCTGGTCAACGCCGCCGCGGCACTGGCGGCCAACGGCGGGTTCGCCGGTGGCCTGCTGCCGGCGATGCGGGACGGCCTGGTCAGGGCCGCCGAGTCGATCGACTCCGGCGCCGCCGCCCGCACCCTCGACGCCTGGGTCGACGTCGCCAAGGCCGCCAAGGCCGACGAGCGGTAGGCGCGAGCCTTCCCGAGCAACGTCGCGCTCGTTCGGGACGGGGCTGGTTCGGGAAGGGCTGGTTCGGGGAGGCTCGTTCGGGGAAGGAGTGGCCTCCGCGTTGGCCGCAGGCACTCCTTCCCGGAAGTAGCGTGATCTTCGCCGGGACGCGCCGCATAGCGCCGGGTGCGGGGTACCCGGTGGGGGGAGCGGCAAACACGGGGTGGTGCGGGCTGGGCGGGATCGTGCCGGGCCTGGCCGATCTCGACTGCCATCGGTCCGCGTGTGCACGGGTCAACCGGGTATCCCCGAAGTTCAACGACGGAGGGGGGAACAAACATGTTGGTCGTCAAACGCTTGGGTGTGCTCGTCTCGATGGCGGTGCTCGGCCTCGTACCGGCCGGTGCCGCGTACAGCGCTGCCGCCGCACCGTCGGGGACACCGTCGGCCACGCCGTCCGCTTCACTGTCGGCGCAGGACAAACAGTTCCTACAGTCGATGCACCAGGTGAACCTCGCGGAGATCGCCACCGGCAACCTGGCGAAGCAGAAGGGGGCGAGCCAGGAGATCAAGGACCTCGGCGGTCGGTTCGTGACGGATCACACCCAGCTCGACCAGAAGGTGCAGAGCGTCGCCTCGGGGGCCTCCCTGACGCTGCCGAACAAGGTGACCAGTGAGCAGCAGGCGGTCATCAATCAGTTGCAGAACGTCACGGGCGCGGACTTCGACACGCAGTGGGTCACTTCCCAGCTGACCGCACACACCCAGGCGATGCAGCTGGTGCAGGCCGAGTTGACCCAGGGTTCCGACCCGTCGGCCAAGCAGGTGGCGCAGCAGGCGGCTCCGGTGCTCCAGGCGCACCACAACGCGCTGGTGGCGGTGGCCCAGAGTCTGGGCATCCCGATCCCGGGTGGCACCACGGTGGCACCGAGTCCGGGAATCAGCTCCGGTGCTCCGGCGCCGGGCGGCACGGTCACGCCGAGCCCGACCATCAGCTAGTCAGACGCGGGGACGTGGCAGCATGACGGGTCCTCCGGACGCTTACCCGGGGGACCCGTAGCCGCGCCCGCCGAGGGCCCGGCACGACGGTCGGCCCGGCACGACGGTCGGCCCGGCACGACGGTCGGGTCGGGTTTCGCAACCGGGTCGGCGGGTGGGCAGTGAACGTCGCCTGCGCGGCGACCGGCTATCGGGTCGGCAGGTGGGCGGTGAACGCCACCTGCGCGGCGACCGGCTATCGGGTCGGCAGGTCGGCGGCGAACGTCGCCACCTGCGCGGCGATCGGAGTCGAGGACCGTACCCAGCGGAAATGGTCGAGCCGGACGCCGCTGTCGGCCACCGTGTGGCGGATCCGCCGGACCGGCGCGGCGACGAGCTTGTCGCAGAGTCGGTCAAGCGTCTCGTGCGGCGTGTACTGGTCGTGGTCGACGCTCACCGCCAGCACCGGAGTACGGACGGCCCGCACCGCCGCCTCCGTGTCGACCCCGTCGAGCCGGGGAAACCGGCCGGTCCGGGCGGTGTACGCCCAGTCCCGGATCACCCCGCGCGCCTGCCGGCCGCCGAAGCGCCAGCCGGGCCAGGTGCCCAGGGCCGTGGCGCAGCCGTGGATGAACTGGGTAAGGGCGAGGACTGGGAGGCGACGGCTGCGGGGATAGGCTCGCCAGTGCGGCAGACCGACCGCCACCAGGGCCAACCCGTCGACCCGTACTCCGGGGTCGAGCGCCAGGTGCAGCAGCGCGGCCTGCCCGCCGAGCGAGTGGCCGAGCAGGATCCGCCTCCGGCCGTCGAGCCGCGGCTTCAGGCTCTCCAGTACCGCGCCGACGTCGCCGGCCAGCTCCGCGTAGCCGTACCGGGAGGCGCGGCTCGGTGCCGGGGTGCTGGCGCCGGTGCCCCGCAGGTCGGCCACGACCACGGCGAAGCCGGCGGTCCGGAGCGCGGCGGCGAACGGCGCGTAGTAGCTGGCCCGTACCCCCATGGCCGGCCAGACCAGCACGACCGGCGCCTCCGGTACGCCGACCGGGTCGGGATAGCCGCGCAGGGCGATCCGATCGCCGTCACGGTCGACGAAGGACTCTTCGTAGTCCGGGGTCGAAGCCGGGGCCAGATCCGGAGCGGGGTCCTGATTCCTAGCCGGGTCCTGATTCCGAGCCGGGTCCTGATCCGGCGTCGGCGTCGGCTGCTGCTTCTGCGTCGGCGTCGGCTTCTGCTTCGGGGGATGGTCCGGCGTGGCGGTCATCCGGCGAGCGTAGCGGGGTTACGTTACCGACGGGTAGCCGTCGTTCGCCCCAGCCCCGGAGCCGCGCACCGGGCGTCGGTCCGGGGCGGATGCGGCGAGGTCAGCCCGGGTCGGACGCGGCGGGGTGAGCCCGGGTCGGACGCGGCGGGGTGAGCCCGGTTCGGATGCGGCGGGGCAGTCGGGGTCGGATGCGGCGGGTCAGTCCGGGTCGGGGAGGCCGATCGCGAACGCCTCCTCCAGGTCGTGCTGCGAGTACGCCCGGAAGGCGATGTGCGACTCGGTGCCGACCACGCCCGGCACCTTCGAGATCCGTCCGGCGATCACCTCGGCGATCTGCTCGAACTCGCGTACCCGGACGATCGCGATCAGGTCGACGTTGCCGGCGACCGAGTAGACCTCGCTGACGCCGGGCACCGCGGCCAGCGCCTCGGCCACCTCGGGGATCGAGTCGGTGGCGCAGTCGATCAGGACGATCGCGGTGATCACCGGGGGACTCCTCTCGTCGACGTGCTCGCTGGCGCAGCCCACGCCGGCCGGAGCACGGGTGCCGTGTCGCGGCTGCCCGCCCATGCTAGAGCTTCTGCTGACCGCCGTCGGCTACCGGCCCGGCGGCGTTACCTTGTCTGGCGGCGGCTGCCGGCCTCGCGGCGGCTACCGGCCCGGCGGCGGTTACCGGTCTGCGGGACCGAGGACCCGAAAGGACGGCGCGCGGCGGCTACCGGGCCGGCGGCGGGGTGGCCGACGCCGGGACGGTCAGGCTGTTGCCGACCCGTACCGCGTCGGTCAGGTGCTCGTCGGCCCGGACCAGGCCGCCGGGCCAGACCACGCAGCGTTCGAGGGTGCCCCGGACCACCGCGCCGGCGCCGATCACCGCCGACCGGTGTTCGCCGGTCACCTCGGCGGTCGGGTCGACCAGGCTGCCGCCGCCCGCCGCGTGCAGGTTCGCCGCCAGGTAGTCGGCGGGGCTGCCGGTGTCGAGGTACCGGCCGGAGAACTCGACGACCTCCAGTTCGCCGGCCGCCTCGGCGGGGCGCCACACGGTGTGCACCAGTTCGGTCGGCTCGACCGGCAGGTCGCGTACCCGGGTCCAGGGCAGCAGCGAGAAGCCGGCGAACCGGTACCGGCCGAAGTCGCCGGGGCGGGACGGCCCGTCGACCGGCTGGCCGAGCAGCCGTACCGTCGTGCCGTCCCATCCGGCGAGCAGCGCGGCGACGTCCGGTCCGGGTGGCGAGTCGGGCGCGGCCAGAAAGGCGTCGGCGTTTCCGACGAGTACGCCCCGGCCGTCGATCCAGTTTCGCAGGTTGGCCACCCCGCCGGAGGTGCCGAGCGGGTCACCGGGCTCGACCGAGAGCGCGGCCCGGCCGCCCACGTGCCACACCACCTGCGCGCCGAGATAGCAGGCGTTCACCGCGACCGTGGCCGGAGTGTCGAAGCCGAGCGCTGACACCCGATCGAGCGCCCGGTCCAGCAGCGGTACGTTCCCCACCGGACAGAGCGCCTTCGGCAGGTGTTCGGTGAGCGGGCGCAGCCGGCGACCCTCCCCGGCGGCAAGCACCACGGCGCAGACCTCGACGCCGCCGCCGAGCGAGGCGGAGCCGATCCGCGCCGGACCGGGATGCGGGGCTGGGCCGGGATGCGGGGCTGGGCCGAGGTGTGGGGCCGGGCCGGGGGTCGTGGTCACGACGGTGGTGGGGCGCCGGCCCGGTCGGGCTCGGCGAGCGGGCCGATCCGGTAGTGGGCGAGCAGCCGGGCGGTCGCGGTGCTGAGCGGGGGCAGTTCGTCGAGCCGGTGCCAGGCGGCCTCGAAGACCTCGGCGCCGTCGACCACCAGTTCGGTGGTCGAGGCCGGGACGCGTACCTCGAAGACCATGTCGACCCAGCCCTTGAGGTGTACCACCGCGTTCGGCACGGCCGGCTGGAACTCCGTCAGCGGCAGCTCGATGCCGGTCTCCTCGTGCAGTTCCCGGGCGGCGCCGACCAGCGGGGCCTCGCGGCGCTGGAGCAGCCCGGCCGGCAGCGTCCACCCCCGACCCGGGGGCTGGCGCAGCAGCAGGATCCGGCCCGGCGCCGCCGCTTCGGCGTCGTGGACCAGGGTGACCGCGCCGACGATGTACTTCGGCACCGCCAGCCGGACCAACCGGCGGCGCACCCCGAGGGGCAGACGATAGAAGATCTTGTAGCCGACGGCGCGCGTCGACGAGCGGCGGGAGATCACCGGACCAGGCTAGATGGCGTACGGGCCCGGCGTGTGACCCGGGGCACAGCTCTCACTCCTGGTGGTCCACCAACGCGATCAACTGCTCGACCACCGTGTCCGGCTCGACCGTCCGGTCCACCACCGCGACCAGCAGGGTTTCCAGGTCGGGATAGCCCTGCTCCTCGGCCAGCCGGCGCAGCGGCAGGTCGTTGGCGAGCCCCCGGTCGTGCTTGCGCAGCGTCAGCCCGATGGTGGCCCGGCCGAGCCGGACCTTGTCGGTGATCGAGATCGCCGGCTCCTGGTGCTCGGCGAACCAGCGGTTGATCTGCATCTGCGCGTGCGGTGACTTGACGAAGCCGAGCCACTCCTTGCGCGGCCCCGGTGGGGCGACCGCCAGGTCGAACTCGCCCTGCGCGTCGGTCTCGCTGAAGATCTCGACCACGTCGCCCTCGTCCAGCTCCGACGAGAGCGGGGCCAGCCGGCCATTGATCTTCGCGGCGAGGCAGTGGTCGCCCCGGTGCGGACCCAGCTCGTACGCCAGGTCGACCGGGGTGGAGCCGGCCGGCAGGACGATCTGCCGGCCCTCGGCGAAGACCTGGATCTGGGTCTCGGCGAGGTCGCAGCGCAGCGACTGGAGGAACTGCGCCGGGTCGGCGGTGTCCCGTTCCCAGTTGAGCACCCGTTGCAGCCAGTCGAGCTGTTCGGCGCTGCCTGCGGCGTCCACGCCGAGCTTGGGAAAGCGGAAGTCGGCGGCGATGCCGTACTCGGCGGACTGGTCCATCGTCCTGGTCCGGATCAGCACCTCGACGGTCCGCTCGTTCGGCCCGATCACCGTGGTGTGCAGGGACTTGTAGAGGTTGTTCTTCGGTGCGGCGATGTAGTCCTTGAACCGCCCGGCGACCGGCCGCCAGAGCCCGTGGATCGAGCCGAGCGCGGCGTAGCAGTCGGTGTCCGGCCCGTCCACCACGATGGCGATCCGGGGCAGGTCGAACGGGGTGGTCTGCTCCCGGGCGACGGTGTCCTTCCAGATCGAGTAGTAGTGCCGGTCCCGGCGCCGTACCGTCGAGACGATCTTGTCGCGCCGGAGCACCACCTTGGCCTGGCCCACCACGTCGACGAGATAGCCGGCCCAGTCCGGCCGGCTCTGCACGTATTCGTCGATCCGGGAGTATGCCTCGGGTTCGAGGTGGCGCAGCACCACGTCGTCCAGGTCGCGCTTGAGTGCCTGGATGCCGAGCCGGTCGCAGAGCGGGACCAGTACCTCCTGGGTGGCCCGGGCGATCCGGGCCCGGGAGGCGAGCGAACGGGCGTCGAGGGTACGCATGTTGTGCAGCCGGTCGGCGAGCTTGATGATCAGCACCCGGACGTCCTTGCCCGCAGCGATGATCATCTTGCGGATCGTCTCGGCCTCGGCGGCCTTGCCGTAGAACGCCTTGTCGAACTTGGTCACCCCGTCGACCAGGTGCGCCACCTCGCGTCCGAAGTCGCCGGTGAGCGCCTGAAGGGTGTAGCGGGTGTCCTCCACGGTGTCGTGCAGCAGCGCGGCGACCAGGGTCACGGTGTCCATCCCCAACTCGGCGCAGATCTGCGCCACCGCCAGCGGATGGGTGATGTACGGCTCGCCGCTCTTGCGGAACTGCCCCCGGTGCATGCTCTCGGCAATGGCGTAGCTGCGGCGCAGCACCCCGACGTCGGCGCTGGGGTGCACGCTGCGGTGGGCCCGGACCAGGTGGGTCACCGGATCGTCCTCAGCGGACGGCCAGGAGAGCAGCGAGCGCAGCCGCCTGCTCAGCGTGATCTCCGTCGGGCGGGCGCTTCCGAAGGCAGCACCGTGACCGGCTTCGAGGTCCACGCGGAGCCACCCCCTCACTCACCGCCGCGTCCGGTGCCGACGGACACACCGGAGTGCCGGTGCGAACGCAAGCCCCGAAATCGGGCAGGACTGCACTTCTCTAACAGCCTAAAGGAGTGAAGGTCGTCCGATCGGTCACTTGCCTATGTGCGTTCGGTCGGGAGTTGTCGCGACGACGCCGCCTCGGCCCGGACCAGCAGGTCACGGAACCGCCCCGCGCCCCTGGCCGGGGAGGCCCAACCGGTTGATGTCTCCACCAGCCGCGTGTCGGGTCGCTCCAACCAGGACAGGATGCGTTCGGACTCCTCGGCCGAGGCGTTCGGCACCGGGCCGTGCCCCGGCAGCACGGTCTCGGCGGTGGCCCGGACCAGGTCGAGTACCCCCCGGGGCGGCACGCCCGGCGCGGCGGTGCCGGCCCCGGCCAGCCGGCCGTGCCGGATCACCGCGATCTCCCAACCGCCGTCGGCGGCCCGGCGGGCGGCGGCCAACTCGCCGATCCGGGTCAGCCCGACCAGCCGTTGCATCCGGACGGTGGCCCGGAGTACCGCCGCCAGCCGGCTCCGGACCACCGCCGCCTCCTCGTAGCGCCGGGCGTCGGCGAGCACCCCGATCCGGGCCAGCAGCGCGTCGACCACCACCTGGGGGTCGTCCGCCAGGGCGGAGCGGACCGGCTCGACCGCGCGGGCCGTGTAGTCCTCGACCGAGATCCGGTGCTCGCAGGGCGCCGGGCAGCGACCCAGCTCGGCCAGGGCGCAGGCCGGGCTGGTGGTCCGGACCGAGAGCCGGGGGGTGCACTGGCGCAGCGGCACCGCGTCGTGCACCCCGGCCGCGGCCAACTCTGCCGAGCGGCGGGAGCTGAACGGGCCGAGATAGGCCGCGTCGTCCGGGCCCAGCGACCGGACCAGGGAGAGTCGCGGGTAGGGCTCCGAGGTCAACTTGAGCCAGACCACCCGCTCCGGAAACTTCGACCGGCGATTGTACGGCGGAGCGTGCGCCGCGATCAGCCGCAGCTCGCGTACCTCCGCCTCCAGCGGATGGGCGCACTCGACCGCCTCGACCCGCTCGGCGGCGGCCAGCATCTCCGAGATCCGGGCCCGCTTCTCGGCGGCGGTGAAGTAGCTGCGGACCCGGGTGGCGATGTCGCCGGAGGTGCCGACGTAGAGCGGCCGGTCGTCGGCGGCCCGGAAGATGTAGACCCCGGGCACCTTGGGCAGCCCTTCGGCCAGGTGCCGCTTGCGGCGCTGGGTCGGGGTGACCGCCCTGGCGAACTCGATCGCCTCGCCGAGGGTCTCCACCCGGTGCCCGCCCAGCCGGGCGATCAGCCCGTGCAGCACGTCCACGGTGGCGTGCGCGTCGGCCAGCGCCCGGTGGGTCGGCTGGTGCGGGGTGCGGAAGTAGGCCGCCAGGGTGCCGAGCTTGCGGTTGGGCACCTCGTCCCGGGTGAGTACCCGGCGGGCCAGCGCCGCCGTGTCCAGCACCCGCGGGTTCGGCCAGGTGTAGCCGTGCCGGGCGCAGGCCGCCTTGAGGAAACCCACGTCGTAGGGCGCGTTGTGCGCGACCAGCACCGCGCCGCGGAGGAACTCCAGCAGGCTGGGCAGCACCTCCTCGACCGGCGGGGCCGGCAGCAGCATCGCCTGGGTGATCCCGGTCAGCACCGTGATGAAGGGCGGGATCGGCTCACCCGGGTTGACCAGGGTGGCCAGGATGCCCAGCTCCTCGCCGCCGCGCACCTTGACCGCGCCGATCTCGGTGATCCCGCCGCCGTCCGGGGCACCCCCGGTCGTCTCCAGGTCGAGCACCACGAAGGTGGTCTGGCGCAGCGATGTCGCCTCGTCGGGCCAGCCGTCCGCGCCGGGAGTGCCGGGTGGCAGGCCGTCCAACGTGCCCTGGACATATTGAGGTGGGACCACGGCGGGCAGGTTAGGCGGCACGTACGACACTTCCGTATCATCCGTACCACTCGTTACCGGGGGCCGACGGGGCGAGATCATCTGAGGTGTCGGGCGCTCGGGTGGGTGTCGGTGGGAGACTGGCGACATGCCCCGCGCCGAACCGTCCGACGACCGCCTCCCGGAGGAGGCGGCGCAGCTCGCGCGCTCCGAGCGTGCTGGCGATCCCGGGCGGGACGACGGTACCGACGAGCCGCGTCCGGCCGTACCCGGTGCCGAGGAGCCGGAGCCCACGCTGCTCACCGACACCCCGCCCGGCTCCACCGGCGGCGAAGCCGTGCCACCCACCGACCATCCGACGGAGCCGACCGGCGGCGACCGGACCGGTCCTGACCCGGCTGGTCCCGAGCCGGCCGGCGGCAACCTGGCCGGCACCGATCCGATCGGCACCGATCCGACCAACGCCGATCCGACCAGCGCCGATGCGACCAGCGTCGACCCGGCCGACCATGAGCCGGACGGCACCGACCTGACCGGGAGCGGGCCGGCCGGCAGTGAGCCGGGTGGCGGCGGGTCGGTCGATCGGGAGGCGGGTGATGGCGGGCCGGCCGGTAGTGAGCTGGGTGGCGGCGGGTCGGTCGATCGGGAGGCGGGTGATGGCGGGCCGGCCGGTAGTGAGCTGGGTGGTGACGGGTCGGCCGATCGGGAGGCGGGTGATCGGGAGCCGGAGCCGACGCTGCCGGAGCCGGTCCGGGCCCGGATCGTCAGCCTGGCCGCCGCCGCGCTGCCGACGCTGCCCGCCGACGAACTGCCGCCGCCGCTGCGCCGGGTCGCCAAGTTCGCGCCGAACCGGCGGGCCCGGCTCGGCGGTGGACCGATCGCCACCCAGCTCGCCGCCGACCCGCTGTTCCGGCAGCGGGTGGCCAGCCGGGTGCTCTCCGAGGCCGGCGAACTCGGGTCCGTGGTGGTCTCCGGGGGAAGTCCGGCCGCCGCCGATCCGGTGGAGGTCGCCGCGCTCGCCTACCTGACCCGGCCGCCGGGCTGGCGTCACCTGGTCGAGGATGCCGGTGCGGCGGTCCGGGCCGAGGTGGACAGCGCGGTCGTCGCCGAACTGGTCCGCGAGGCCGAACAGCGGGCCACCCGGGCCGAGCACGACCGTGCGGTGGCGAAGGTGGAGGCGGACAAGCTGCGCGACGAGGTGGCCCGGCTCCGGGAGGAGTTGGGCCAGCTCCGCGAGGAGAACCGGGTACTGGGCCGGACGCTGCGGGAGACCCAGGCCGGGCAGCGGCGGGCGGCCGAGCTGCTGGCCACCGAGAAGGGCCGGGCCAACCGGGCCACGGCCGACCACGAGGCGGAGCTGCGCCGGGTACGGGCCCGGCTGGCCGAGGCCGAGGCGACCGCCGGTGCGGTCCGGCAGACGGCCAAGGAGGCCCGCTCGGTCGACGACGCCCGGCTCTGGCTGCTGCTGGAGACGATCGGCCGGGCCGCCGTCGGGCTGCGCAGGGAACTCGCCCTCGATCCCGCCGACCGGTTGCCGGCCGACTACGTCGCCGACGCGTTCGCCGAGCGCCCGGCGGCCGCCAACTCGGCCCGTGCGCTGGACACCGACGACCCGGCCCGGCTGGACGAGTTGCTGGCGCTGCCCCGGGCGCACCTGGTGGTGGACGGCTACAACGTCACCAAGCGCGGCTTCGGCGACATGTCCCTGGAGCAGCAGCGCAAGCGTCTGATCACCGGCCTCGGCGGCATCGCGGCGCAGACCGGTGACGAGGTGACGGTCGTCTTCGACGGCGCCGAGCGGATGCACGGGCTGCCGCCCTCGCCGCGCGGGGTACGGGTGCTGTTCTCCCGGAAGGGCGAGACCGCCGACGACCTGATCCGCCGGCTGGTCCGGGCCGAGCCGGCCGGCCGGCCGATCGTGGTGGTCTCCTCCGACCGCGAGGTCGCCGACGGGGTACGCCGGCACGGCGCCTATCCGCTCGGCGCGGACTCCCTGCTCCGCCGGCTCGCCCGCTCCTGAGCAGCGCGCCCGCCGGGCAACCCGCCTCCGACGGGTGACGGGCCGACGGTGCCGTTGCCGGGGGGCCGTGCGACGTTGCCCGGGCGGCTACGCTCGGCTCCGCTCGGAGCGAGAACGCTCGGAGCGAGAACGCTCGGCTCCGCCCGGAGCGAGAACCGTTGGCGACGAACCGCTCGGCGAGGAACGTCGGCGACGAACGCTGGGCGAGGCGCTCCCGACGACCGTTGTCCCCACCCCGGGGAGCGCCCGCGATACGCCCGGCGCCCTTTGTCCGTTGATCATCCTGATGGGGGCGTTGGGCGGCAACGGAGGTTTTGTCGTACCCCTGTTCTAGCGTCGATGTCACGGACGGTGGCCGCGTCACGACAACCGCCGTCTCCCGCTGCTTTGAGGAGTGAGCAGATGCTCATCGACTGCGACGGTTGCACCCTGCGGGGTGCGGCCTGTTCCGGGTGCCTGGTGAGTGCCCTGCTGGACCAGCCACCCGGGCAGGCCGCGCTGACCGCCGACGAGATGCACGCGATCGAGGTCTTCACCCGGGCCGGCTTCGACGTCGAGATCCTGGACGCCCCGGTCTCGGCGCCGCTGCGGCTCGCCAACCGGCGCCGACGCCGCCGGGTCGCGTAGTCCGGCCGCCAGCGGGATTCCGACGGGCGGTCCGGCATAGGATTGGCCGCGCGATCGGGCTGGCGAAGGGCGGATCGGATGACCGAGCGGGTACGGGCGACGGCATGACGCCGCGTGCCTGGGCCGGGCTGACCCTCGTCGCCCTCGTGGTGCTGCTCGTCGTCGCCACGGCGCTGCTGGTGCCGTGGCACCGTCCGCCCGCGCCCCGCGCCGACCAGCTCGCCGCGCTGGACGAGCTGGATCCGGCCGACGTGGCTCGGGGCAGGGCCTTCGCCGCCGCGCTGCGCCCGGGCGGCTACGGTGCGCTGGCCGTCGGGCTGGTGGTCGCCCTGCTGCTCGGCCTCACCCCGCTCGGCGCGAAGCTGATCGCCCTGGTCGGGCGCCCCTTCGGCGACAACTGGATCGCCCAGGCCGTGCTCGGTGGCCTGGGCGTGGTGCTGGTGGCCGACCTGGTAACCCTGCCGTTCGCCGCCTGGCGGCACGCGGTGGTGGCCCGCTACGGGCTCTCCACCCAGGGCTGGGGCGGGTGGACCGTCGACCTGCTCAAGTCCTACGCGGTCAGCGCCGTGATCGGCGCGGTGGCGCTGCTCGGCTTCTACACGGTGATCCGACTGGCCCCGAGGTGGTGGTGGGCGTTCGGGGCAGCCGGCGCGGCGGTGCTGGTCACGCTCCTCTCCTTCATCCTTCCGGTGCTGGTGGAGCCGATCTTCAACCGGTTCACCCCGATGGAGCCAGGGCCGCTGCGTACCGAGTTGATGGCGCTGGCCGACACCGACGGCGTACCAGTGAAGGACGTGCTGGTCGCGGACGCGTCGCGGCGGACCCGGGCGGTCAACGCGTACGTCTCCGGGTTCGGTCCGACCCGGCGGATCGTCGTCTACGACACCCTGCTGCGCGAGGCGCCGCCCGCCGAGGTGGCCAGTGTGGTCGCGCACGAGTTGGGCCACGCCAAGGACCGGGACGTGCTGGCCGGCACCCTCACCGGTGCGCTCGGCGCGGCGGCGGCGGTCGTCGCGCTCTATCTGCTCGGCTCGTCGGGTGCGCTGCTGCGGGCCGCCGGGGTCGACTCGGTGGCCGAGCCACGGGCGTTTCCGCTGCTGCTCGCCCTGGTGACGGTGGCCGGTCTGGTGGCGGCGCCGGCCCAGGCATGGGTCTCCCGGCAGGTCGAGGCGCGGGCCGACGCACACGCCCTGGCGCTGACCGGCGACCCGGCCTCCTTCGAGGCGATGCAGCGGCGGCTCTCCAGCGTCAACCTCGCCGACCCCGATCCGCCCCGGTGGGAATACCTCTACCGGGCGAGTCACCCATCCACAGTGGAGCGCATGGCCGCAGCCCGCGCGTACGCCCGAGGAGCCGGCGGTTGACCAGGACCCTACTCGTCACCAACGACTTTCCGCCGCGCCCCGGTGGGATCCAGTCCTTCGTGCACGGACTCGCGGTCCGGCAACCGGCCGGATCGGTCGTGGTCTACGCCTCCACCTGGCGCGGCGCCGACAAGTTCGACGCCGACCAGCCGTTCGAGGTGGTCCGCGAGTCGACCGGGGTGCTGCTGCCGACCCCAAACGTCGCGCGGCGGGCGGCGGAGCTGGCCCGGGCGTACGACTGCGACACAGTCTGGTTTGGTGCGGCGGCCCCGTTGGGGCTGCTCGCCGCCGGGCTGCGCCGCCGGGCCGGTATCGGCCGCGTGGTCGCCCAGACGCACGGTCACGAGGTCGGCTGGGCGGCGCTGCCGGGCGCCCGTGCGGCGCTGTGCCGGATCGGTGACGGCGTCGACGTCACCACCTACCTGGGGGAATACACCCGCGTCCGGCTGGACCGGGTGCTGCGCGGTCGCACCGAGCTGCGCCGGCTGGCTCCCGGGGTGGACGTGGACGTCTACCACCCGGACGTGGACGGCGCCGGGATGCGGGCCCGACACGGGCTGGCCGACCGGCCGGTGGTGGTCTGCGTCTCCCGGCTGGTACGGCGCAAGGGGCAGGACGCGCTGATCCGGGCGCTGCCGGAGATCCGTCGCCGGGTGCCGGGGGCGGCGCTGCTGGTGGTCGGCGGCGGGCCGTACCGGGGGGCGCTGGAGAGGCTCGCCCGCCGGGCCGGGGTCGCCGACGATGTGGTCTTCACCGGTTCGGTGCCGACCGCCGAACTGCCGGCATACTATGCCGCCGGGAACGTCTACGCGATGCCGTGCCGGACCCGCAACGGCGGGCTGGACGTCGAGGGCCTGGGCATCGTCTATCTGGAGGCGTCCGCGACCGGGCTGCCGGTGGTGGCCGGAAACTCCGGCGGCGCCCCGGACGCGGTCCGGGAGGGCGAGACCGGTTACGTCGTCGACGGCCGGGCGGTCGACCAGCTCGCCGACCGGGTGGCAACCCTGCTCGCCGACCCGGAGCTGGCCCGCCGGATGGGTGCCGCCGGCCGCGCCTGGGTCGAGCGGGAGTGGCGCTGGGAGCGGCAGGCGCGGCGGATGACGGAGCTGCTGACCGGCTGACCGGGATCCGGTGCACGGAGCTGCTGACCGGCTGACCGGGATTCGGTGCTCGGCAGGCGGCGGACCCTTGCCCGGAACACGTGGCAAACACAATGATGGTCATCGACGCCCTGGCGTGGCAGTCTGTAGTCGTGCAGAACGCCGCACTGAGCGGTTCCGTCGCGGTGGTGGCCACCTTGCTGCTGGCTACCGGCTTCGGCCTGTGGCGCCGCCGCCGCGACGGACGACTCCGGCGGCAGTCGACCGCCGGCCGGCTCGCCCGGGCCGGCTTCGCGCTCCCGTCGGGCGGCCTTCTCGTCCCGGCTGGTGACCCGGGAGCCGACCCCGCGGGTGGCGACGGTTCCGCGCCGGGTGCCGCCGGCGGGCTGCCGGTCGACCCCGGACTGCTGGCCGCGCTCGGGGTCCGGCCGGGCGCCCCGGCCACCCTGCTCCAGTTCTCGTCGGCGTTCTGCGCGCCGTGCCGGGCCACCCGACAGATCCTGGCCGACGTCAGCGGCACTCTCGACGGGGTACGGCACGTCGAGGTCGACGCGGCGAGTCAGTTGCCGGCGGTGCGGGCCCTGGGCATCTGGCGTACCCCCACGGTGCTGGTGGTCGACGCCGACGGGCGGATCGTCCAGCGTGCCGCCGGAGTACCGGCCAGGGCCCAGCTCCTCGCGGCGGTGGCGCCACTGCTCGGCCGGAGACCGTCATGACCCGGCGGGCCGCCGGGAGGGTTCGGGTGGCCGTACCGGCCTGGCGCCGGGCCGTCGGCTCCCGCCGTCCGCCCGGGTACCTCCGGTACTGAGCACGCCCACGACCAGCGGCAAACCCCCGCGCCCACGTCCGACGAGCGCCGTGGTCGACGACCAGGCGCCGTCCCTGCCCACCGAGGTGAAACATGTTGCTCGACCCCCGTGGACCGCGCTTCGCCGCGGCCGTCACCACGCTCGTCCTGGTCGTCGTCCTGCTCACCGGCTCCGGTTGGCTGGCCCTGGCCCAGGCGGTGGTCTTCGCGATCGGCGCTGTCGACCCGCGCCGCAGCCCGTACGGCCTGCTGTTCCGGGCCGTCGTGGCGCCTCGGTTGGCCCGCCCCGCCGAGCTGGAACCCGTGGCGCCGGTACGCTTCGCCCAGCTTCTCGGGCTGGGCTTCATGCTCGTCGCCGCCGCCGGTTATCTCTCCGGCGTCACCTGGCTGGGGCTGGTCGTGTCGTGCCTGGCCCTGGCCGCCGCCTTCCTCAACGGGGCGTTCGGGCTCTGCCTGGGCTGCGAGACCTACCTGGCGTTCCGCCGGATGACCGGCCGGTCGATCCCCGCCCGGGTACCCAACCCGTCGAACTGACCACCGTCCCTGGCTGCCCACTCGTGCCGGGCGGGTCGCCGGGCCTGGGGACACCAGCGGCTGTGCCGCTCGCATCCGGCCCGGCGACCCCACCGGCCTACGGTCAGAACTTCGGGGCGTCCGGCGCTTCGAGCAGGCCCAGCCGGAGCGCGGTCATCAGGGCCTGGGCCCGGTTGGCGGCACCGAGCTTCTCGTAGAGCTTGGAGATGTGCGTCTTGGCCGTCGACTCGCTGACGAAGAGCTGCTTGGCGATGCCGGCGACGCTCATCCCGTCGGCCAGCAGGCGGAGCACCTGCCCCTCCCGGGGCGAGAGCTGCGGGCCGGACGGGGCGAGCCGGCGCTTCATCGCTTCGGCCAGGTCGGCGGCGGTGAACGCGCTCGGCGAGGAGGCCGCGTGCCGGGCGGCGGCGACGACCTCGTCGGCGGGGGCGGTCTTCGGCACGAAGGCGCTCGCACCGGCTTCGAGGGCGCCGAAGAGCTGGTCGTCGCCCGCGTACATGGTGAGCACCACGATGCCCATGGTGGCGCTGGACTTGCGCAGCGCCCGGGTCGCCTCCAGTCCGCTGCCGTCGGGAAGGCGCAGATCCATGATCACTACATCGGGTTGCAGGGCGCCGGCCTGGCGGACCCCCTCGGCGGCGGTGGCGGCCTCGCCGACGACCTCGAACTGCCGGTCCCGCTCGAACGCGTGCCGCAGGCCCTTACGGATCAGGTCGTGATCGTCGACGAGCAGGACCTTGGTCCGAGTGGTCGGTGTGGGGCTGGTGGTCATGCTCGGGTTACTCCCCTTCTGATGCGGTGACGCTATCGCGCACGTTATCGCGCCGGGACGAGGTTCCGAGCACCACTGCCACCGTCGTGCCGCTGGGGTGTCGCGGACTGATCTCTAGCCGGCCCCGGATACGTTCCGCCCTCTCCGCCATGATCGCAAGACCATACCTGCCATCGGGCCGCTGGTCAGCGATGCCCTGACCATCATCCGACACTTCAATCTGGGCGAATGGGGGGTCCACGGCACAGGTGACCCAAAGGTTCGACGCTCCGGCGTGCTTGCGGGCGTTGGTGATCGCCTCCTGCGCGATGCGCAGCAGCTCCGCCTCGGTGGCCGCCGGCAGCCGGGCGGTGGACTCGTCGAGGGTGTAGTGCACCCGCAGACCGGCGGAGGCGCCGACGGTGCGGGCGTACTCGGCGATGGCGGCGGCGAGCCCGCCGTGCCGGTCGACCTCGCTGCGCAGCTCGAAGAGGCTCAGCCGCAGCTCGGTGATCACCCGGGTCACCTCGCCGCGCAGCGTACGCAGCTCCTCGCCGGTCTCCTTGGCCTCCTCGGGGAGGCTGGCCAGGGCGTTGTCGATGCCGTAGCCGACCATCACCAACTCCTGGGCCACCCCGTCGTGGATCTCCCGAGCCAGACGCTGCCGCTCCTCGTTGGTGGCGAGCGAGCGTACCTCGTCGAAGAGCAGTGCGGCCTCCAACCGCAGCGCCGCCGGTCGGGTCAGCGCGGTCACCCGGGCCACCACCGGCGGGGGGTACGCCCCCGAGACGTCGGCCTCCAGGGTGACCAGGCCCACCGTGCGTACCCCGGCGACCAGCGGTACGACCAGCGCCGACACGTCACCGCCCGAGTGCGAACGGGCCTGTGACCGGTGTGCCGTCTGGGGCTGCTGACTGGCCCAGGCGTCGGCGATCGCCGAGTCGGCGTCGAGCGTCGTCTCCCAGTCGACCCGGTCCACCCCGGCCTGGGCGAGTACGACCAGCCGGCCGCCGCCGCTGGCGGAGAGCACCGCCGCCCGGTCCGCCCGGGTGACCCCGCGCAACTCCTCGATCAGGTGCTCGGAGATGCTCCCCGGGTCGAGAGTGGCTCCGGGTAGTTGTCGAGCGACGCTGCGCAACTGGGTTAGCAGTCGAGTCGCCTCGGTGTACGGCTGCGGCCGGCTCTCGCCGCGCGCCTGGATGATCCGTTGCAGCGAACCCGCCGCGAAGAGCCCGAGCGCGGCCAGGATCACCCACTGGGTCGCCACGGTCAGGTAGCCGACCTGGCTGATCTGTGGCCCGCCGCCCCCGGCGGTGAGGACGCCGCTGACCACCAGCGTCACCGCGGTCGCCACGATCAGCCCGATGCCCTCCCGGATCCGCCGCTGCAAGGCCGCCGCGGTGAGCGGTACGGCGAGGTAGGGCAGGATCGCCGACGCACCGACCCCGGGCATCGGGGTACCGATGTTCGCTGCCGCCGCGACCTGGCCGGCGGCCAGCCCCACCAGGACGACCTCGGCGAACCGGCCCAGCGGGGCGAGTATCCGGTGCCCGGGGGCGACCACCGCCGGGATGCCGGCGACGGCGAGCAGGGCGACCCAGCGGAGTTGCCCCGGCTCCCGGGTGGCGATCAGGGTGAGAACCGCGACGAGCGCGAGCATGACGACCCGCGCCGCCGCCGCGAGCGGGTGCGGACGGGGAAGGCCGGAGGTCGAGGCGGGCACCTGACGGATGGTAGTCAGTTGCCGTATATCTCGGCGATGTCCGCCGAGTATGTCTTCTCCACGACGTTCCGCTTGACCTTCATCGACGGAGTCAACTCGCCGGTCGCCTCGGTGAAGTCCCGGGGCAGGATCCGGAACTCCCGGACCGACTCGGCCCGGGACACCGCCTGGTTCGCCTCGTCCACGGCCCGCTGGATCTCGGCGCGCAGTTCCGGGTCGTCCCGGAGTTCCCCGACCGGAGTACCGTCCGGGCGGCCGTGCTCGCGCAGCCAGGCCGGCAGCGCCTCCTCGTCGACGGTGACCAGCGCGGCGACGAACGGCCGCCGATCGCCGACCACCATGCACTGGCTGACCAGCCGGTGCGCCCGGATGGCGTCCTCCAGCACCGCCGGGGCGACGTTCTTGCCGTTCGCCGTGACGATGATCTCCTTCTTCCGCCCGGTGATGCGGAGGTAGCCGTCGTTGTCGAGTTCGCCCAGGTCACCGCTGTGGAACCAGCCGTCCGGGGTGAGTACCTCGGCGGTCGCCTCCGGGTTGTTCCAGTAGCCCTGGAAGACCACGTCACCCTTGATCAGGATCTCCCCGTCGTCGGCGATCCGGATGGTCACCCCGGGCAGGGGCCGGCCGACGGTGCCGATCCGGATGGCGCCGGGCAGGTTCACCGCCACCGCCGGGGAGGTCTCGGTCAGGCCGTACCCCTCGTGGACCAGCACCCCGACGCCCCGGAAGAAGTGTCCGAGCCGGGCGCCGAGCGGCGCTCCGCCGGAGATCGCGTTCTCGCAGCGCCCGCCGAGCGCGGCCCGGAGCTTGCGGTAGACCAGCCGGTCGAAGACCCGGTGCCGCAGCCGCAGGCCCAGGCCGGGTCCGGACGGGGTGTCCAGGGCCTGGCTGTACGCGATCGCCACCTGCTCGGCGCTGGCGAAGATCTTGCCCTTGCCCTCGTCGGTCGCCTTCTGCACCGCCCCGGTGTAGACCTTCTCGAAGACCCGGGGTACCGAGAGCACGAAGCTGGGCTTGACATCCTTCAACTCGCCCACCAGGTTCTTCACGTCGGCGCTGTGCGCCACCGTGGCCCGGGCCCGGACCGTGCCGATCTGGATCAGCCGGGCGAACGAGTGGGCCAGCGGCAGGAAAAGCAGTGTCGAGGCGCCCTCGTTGAAGAGGTTCGGCAGCACCGGGATGGCGTTGCAGATGTCGGAGAGCAGGTTCCGGTGGGTCAGTACGCAGCCCTTGGGGCGTCCGGTGGTGCCGCTGGTGTAGATGATGGTGGCGAGGTCGGCCGCCTTGACCGCCGTACGCCGCACGTCGACCTCGGCCGGGTCGACCCGCTCGCCGAGCGTCAGCAGTTCGTCGATGCCGCCGACCTCGATCTGCCAGACCTGCTCCAGCTTGGGCAGCCGGTCCCGGACCCCGGCCAGCGCCATCGCGTGCCCGTTGGTCTCCAGCAGGCAGGCCACCGCCCCGGAGTCGGAGAGGATCCAGGCGATCTGCTCGGGGCTGGAGGTGTCGTAGATCGGCACCGTCACCCCGCCGGCCGCCCAGATCGCATAGTCGATCAGGGTCCACTCGTACCGGGTGCGGCTCATCAGGCCGACCCGGTCGCCCGGGTTGATCCCGGCGGCGATCAGCCCCCGGGCCAGCGCCACCACCTCGTCGCGGAACTGCCGGCAGGTCACGTCGGTCCAGCCGTCCTGCCGGCCGGCGGCGTCGACGGCCCGCCGGATGAACTGCACGCTGTCCGGGGCCTCCTCGGCGTTGTCCCAGACCGGGTCGGTGAGGTTGGCCGCGTCCCCGACCGTGACCGCCGGGGGAACCGAGAACTCGCGCACCTGCACTCCCTCGTGCTCGTATCGAGCCGGCCAGCTCGGCCGGTCGGACTACCCGCAACCTACCTTCGACCGGGCCGAACCGCCCGGCCAGGTGGGTCGAGTGGGAACGAATGGGTCGAGGTGGTCGGCCGGAGTCACCCCGCTGCGGGGTAGCCTGCCGGGCATGGCGGATTCCTCCACCCAGTCCATCGTGATCACCGCGCCGCCGTCCCGGGTGACGGCGGTGATCTGCGATTTTCCGCGCTATCCCGAGTGGGCCGACGCGGTGAAGCGGGTCGAGGTGGTCGAGGAGTACGAGGACGGTTATCCGGCCCGGGTCCGGTTCGTGCTCGACGCCTCGGTGATGACCGACGAATACACCCTGGTCTACGAGTACGCCGAGGACATCTCGCGGATCGAGTGGCACCTGGTGGAGCCCTCCCGGATGCAGAAGGTCCAGAACGGGTCGTACGACATCGAGGACAACGGGGACGGCACCTCGACGGTGACCTACACCCTGGAGGTCGAGCTGTCGGTCGGCATGCTGGGGATGTTCCGGCGCAAGGCCGAGAAGATGATCATGGATGCCGCGCTGACGCAGCTCAAGCGGCGGGTGGAAACTTTTGACGGGACGCGCTGACGGCACCGGGCGGGGTGCCGGGCTCACCCGAAGCGGGCGGGGGTAGAGGAGCCGATCATGGGAGACAGTGGTTCGTACGGGAGAGCGTCCGATCCGGGTTCCGCCCGGGAGGAGGCCGAGCGGCTGGTCGCCGCCGCGCTCGCGATGGCCCGGTCGGCCGCGTCCGAGGCACGGGACCGGGCGGGTGCCCTCGGCCCGCTCGGCCAGGTGATCTCCGACGTACTCGACCAGACCGGAGTGGTACCCCGACCGGCCCGGCCGGGACCGACCAGCTCGGATACGCCGCCGACGGACGGCCCCGCGCCGGCCCCTGCCGACCCGCCCCGCACGGCCCGACCGCACGGCGCGACGGCGGAGCCCGAGCCTACTGCCGGCACGCCACCTACTGCCGGCACGCCACCTACTGCCACCACGCCACCTACCGACAGCGCGCCAGCTACCGACAGCGCGCCGCCGCCGACGCCCGAGGTCCCGCCGCCGTCCGACACGCCCCCGTCTGATGCGACGCCGCCGCCGACCGCCGTGCCGCCGCCGTCCGACACGCCCTCGTCTGACACGCCCTCGTCTGACATGCCCTCGTCTGACGCGACGGCGCCGCCGAGCGGCGAGGTGCCGCCGCAGCCGGGCGGGGCGGGGGCCGGAGCGCCGTTCGGGGCCGGTTTCGCCACCGGCGAGCCCGAGTGCTGTGTCTGCCCGGTCTGCCGGTCGATCGCCGCACTGCGCGATCCGAGTCCCGAACTCGCCGAGCGGCTGGCCACCGGCGCCGGTGACTTCGCGGCGGGAGTGGCCAGCCTGCTGCGCGCCCTCTCCTCGGTCACCAGCCCCACCGGGCGGCACACCGGTGGGGCCCGTACCGCCGGGCCGGCGACCGACGACGGCACGACCGGGGACACCTGGGCAGCCGCCACCCGCGCGTCCAGCACCGGCCCGGCCGGCAGCGGCCCGGCCACCGCCCCGGCAGGCAGTGGGCCGGTCGCCAGCGGTCCGACCGGCAGCGCTGGTCAGGGCGCCGAGGACGACGCCCGGAGCCGTACCGCCGAGGCTGGTCCGGGCGCCGGGAGTGGGGGAGCCACGGAGGGTTCCACCGGCTCCGCCGGCCCGTCGGGGACCCGGTCGGCCGACGCGCCGGGCCCGTGGCGCGACACCCTGTGGCGCGAGGCGACCAGTACCAGGCATGATTCGTGGCCAGCGGCCGAGCCGGACGACGTCTGGTCGGCCGCCACCCGTGCCGAGGCCGGAACCCGGGAGACCGGGACGACCGCCGGTCCGGACCGGTCGACCCCGGCCGGGGCGGAGCAGGCCCGGCCCGCCGCGTCGGCGGCCACCGGACGACCACCGGTGCCCGCGTCGCGGACCCCGGAGGGACCGGTCGCCACCGGCTCCGGCGAGCAGGCCGCGCCCGGCGAGGACGGCTGACCGCCGGGACGGGTCCGCCGGTCGCCGGGCGGGAACGGCACGGTACGGCGGCAGTGGCGGGACAGTGACCGCGAGGTGCGGTGTGGCAGAGGGGAGCGGCTCGGTGACGCTGACCATCGGAGTCGACGTCGGGGGTACCAAGGTGGCCGCCGGGGTCGTCGACGTCGACGGTGAGGTGCGGGCGCAGATACGCCGGGACACTCCCGCCGAGGACGTAGCCAGGACCCGGGACACAATCGTCGAGGTCGTCAAGGAGTTGGCGGCCGAGCACGAGGTGGACGCGGTGGGCATCGGTGCCGCCGGCTGGATCGACGCCGAGCGGTCGACGGTGCTGTTCGCCCCGAACATCGCCTGGCGGGACGAGCCGCTGCGCGACTACGTCGGCAACGCCGTCGGGCTGCCGGTCATCGTGGAGAACGACGCCAACGTCGCGGCCTGGGCCGAGTTCCGTTACGGGGCGGCCCGGGAAGCCGACGACTCGATGGTGCTGTTCACCATCGGTACCGGGGTGGGCGGCGGCATCGTGCTCGGCGGGGAGCTGCTGCGCGGCGCGCACGGCATCGCCGCCGAACTCGGGCACATGCTCTCGGTGCCGGACGGGCACGTCTGCGGCTGTGGCCGGCTCGGCTGCATCGAGCAGTACGCCAGCGGCAACGCCCTGGTCCGGTTCGCCCGGGCGGGCGCCCGGCAGGAGCCGGCCCGGGCCACCATCCTGCTCGACCTGGCCGGTGGTGACGTCGACGCGATCAGCGGCCCGATGGTGACCGCCGCCGCCCGCTCCGGCGACCCGGTCTCCGGTACGGCCTTCGCGCAGATCGGGCGCTGGCTCGGCATCGGGCTGGCCGACATGGCGCAGATCCTCGACCCGCAGGTACTGGTGGTCGGGGGCGGCGTGGTGGAGGCCGGTGACCTGCTGATGGGACCGACCCGTCGGTCGTTCACGGAGGCTCTCGCCGCGCGTGCCAAGATTCCGGTGGCCGAGATCCGCCCGGCCGAGCTGGGGAACTCGGCCGGCATGGTCGGCGCCGCCGACCTGGCCCGGCGCCGCTAGCCGGGCTGGGACAGCAGAGCAGGGGTGCGGGGCGTGGGTCAGCAGCAGTCCTCTGGCGGGGAGGCGGCATCGGTGCGCCTCCGGGTGCTCTCCTACAACGTGCACGGCCAGCGTGACGACGTCGCTGCGCTGGCCGAGGCGGTCCGGGCGATGCAACCGGACGTGGTGATCGTGCAGGAGGCGCCGCGCCGGTTCCGCTGGCGGCACAAGTGCGCCGCCCTGGCCGACCGGCTCGGTCTGGTGGTCGCGGGCGGCGGCCTGCCGGCCCTGGGCAACCTGCTGCTGACCAGCCTCCGGGTCCGGGTCTACCAGAGCTGGTGCCGGCAGTTTCCGCTGACCCCGGGCCGGCACATGCGCGGGGCGGTCTTCGCCGAGTGCGGGATCGGCGCGTCCCGGTTCGCCCTGGCCGGCTCGCACCTCTCCACCGACCCGACCGAGCGCCCCGGTCAGGCGATGCTCTTCAAGCAGGAGCTGGCCGCGACGCGGCTGCCGATGGTGGTCGGGGCGGACCTGAACGAGAACTCGGGCGGCGGCGCCTGGCGTACCGTCGCCGACGGCCTCACCGACGCGGCCGTGGTGGCCGGCGGCGAGTCCCGGTTCACCTACCCGTGCCCGCAGCCGCGCGACCGGATCGACGCGCTTTTCGTCGACCCCCGGATCAGCGTGCTCGGCTACGACGTGGTGGACACCGAGCAGACCCGGCGGGCCAGCGACCACTTCCCGATCCGCGCCGACCTGCTGCTGCCGACCGCCGGCTGAGCCCGGCCGACCAACGCGGCGCTGACCAACGCGGCGCTGACCAACGTGGCGGCTCGGCTGTGGTGGGCGTGCCCACCCGCCGCTACGCTGTGGACGTTGATCAATGATGGTGTACCTGAGGGGGTCCTGCGCTGCCGCTGCCTCGGCGTGATGGAGGTGTGGGACGGGGACAGCTGGCACGCGGTCCGCGGCGCGAGGCTGAGATCCCTGCTCGCCGCCCTGGTGCTGCACCGCGGCGCGGACGTCTCGCCGGATCGGCTGGTGGCGGAGGTGTGGACCGGCTCGGCGCCGACCTCGGCCCGGTCCCTGGTGCGGGGGTACGTGATGTCCCTGCGCCGGGCGTTCGGGCCCGACGGCGCGGCGGTCGTGGTCGGCCGCCGCACCGGCTACCACTTCGCGCTGCCCCGGGACGCGGTCGACAGCTACCGCTTCGAACGGCTCTGCGCCGACGGGCGGGCGGCGCTACACGCCGGGAAGTTGTGGCAGGGCCGGCAGATCCTGGCCGAGGCGCTCGGGCTCTGGGCCGGCCCGGCGCTGCCGGACACGCCCCGCAGCCCGTCGCTGGCGGCCTATGTCGCGCGTCTCGAGGAACTCCGACTGGTCGCACTCGAGGCCCGGATCGAGGCGGACCTACACCTGTGCCGGCACCGCGAGATCCTCGGCGAACTGCGGCAACTGGTGGCCGAGCAGCCGGGTCGGGAACGCGTGGTGGCGCAGTGGATGCGCGCGCTGTACGCCGACGGCCGGCGGGCGGAGGCCCTCAACGCGTACCTGCACGCCCGGCAGCGGCTGGTCGGTGAGTTCGGCATCGACCCGGGGCCCGAGCTACGCCGCGTTCACCAGGACATCCTCGCCGACGGCCTGAGCGATCCCGAACCGCAGGATCACCCGCCGTCCGCGAGGGCCGCCGACGCCGCCCAACGGCGAGCCGGCGAATCGTCGCGCGGGCCTCGGGTCGCCGACCCGGACCGAACCGGGACCCGGCTGGAGGAGCCGCGTCGACCATGGCAGACGCCGGCCGACATCGCGGACTTCATCGGCCGCGAGCGCGAACTGGCCGATTGCGAGCGCTGGCTCGGGACGCCCGGGGAGACGGCGCTACGGGTGGTGGCGATCTGCGGCCGGGCAGGTGTCGGCAAGAGCACGCTCGCGGTGCACCTGGCACACCGGCTACGCCCGGCGTACCCCGACGGCCAGCTCTACGCCGACCTGCGCGGCGACAGTGAGCCGGCACGCCCCGCCGACGTGCTCGGCACCTTCCTACGTGGGCTCGGCGTACCCGGGATGTCGGTTCCGAAGGACACCGACGAGCGCGTCGCGATGTTCCGCAGCCACCTCGCCAACCGGCGGCTGCTGGTCATCCTCGAGAACGCCGTCGACGAGCGACAGGTACGGCCGCTGCTGCCCGGCGGCTCCGGCTGCGCGGTCCTGGTGACCAGCCGGTCCCGACTGTCCGCGCTGGCCGGAGCGCACCTGCTCAACCTCGACGTCTTCCCGGTGGAGTCCGCGCTCGCCCTGCTCGAACGGAGCCTCGGCGCGCAGCGGTTCCGGGCCGAGCTGGCCGCGGCCACGGATCTGACCGGCCTCTGTGGGCACCTGCCGCTGGCGGTCCGGATTCTGGCCGCGCGCGTCGCGGCGAGCCCGCAGACACCGCTGTCCTGGTTCGTAGAGCAGCTGACCGACGAGCGGCGTCGCCTGGACGAACTCCGGGTCGGCGACCTCGACGTCCGGGCCAGCATCGGCTCCGGGCTGTGCGGGATGGCCGATCCCGAGCACCGGGTTCTGCGCCGGCTGGCGCTGTTCGACGCGCCCGACGTACCGGCGTGGGTGGCCGCGGCGGCTGCGGACCTGCCACTGGCGGCGGCCGAGGCCGCACTGAGCGTACTGGTGGCGCGGCGTCTGCTCGATGACGCCGGCGTGGACCGGTGCGGACAGCTCCGGTACCGCTTTCATTCCCTGGTCCGGCTCTTCGCCCGGGAGCGCGCGGAACAGGAGCCGGCCGCGGAGCGCGCGGCGGCGGTCGACCGGGTACTGGCCGGCTGGCTCAGTCTGGCCCGGTACGCGGACCGCCACGCGCCGGCCCGGACCCTCGCCGCCGTCGAAGCACCGGCGCCCACCTGGTCGGTGCCGGAGCCGGTCCGGCGGATCGCCGAGCGTGATCCGTTCGGCTGGTTCGAGGCGGAACAGCCGGCGCTGCTGGCGACCGTGCTCCAGGCCGCCGCGGCCGGTCGGGCTGGCACGGCCTGGCGCCTCGCCGCCGCCACCCACGGCTATTACGAGCTACGCAACGTGTACGACGACGGCCAGCGTGCGCACGAGACGGCGCTGGCGGCCTGTCAAGCCACCGGCGACGAGCTCGGGATGGCTGTCCTGCGCCGGAACCTGGCCGACCTGTTCAGCTCGAAGCCCGGGTCGGACGTGGAGGTCAAGCTCAACCACGCGACGGCGGCACGGGAGCTGTTCCGCCGGCTCGGCGAGCGGCGCGGCGAGGCGGACGCGTGGTATCTGTGCGCGACCGTGCACCGGACCCGGGGTGAGCAACAGGCCGCGCTGCGCTGCCTGGCGACCAGCTACCGCCTTGCCCGCCAGGCCGGGTACCGCCTGGGTGTGCTGCACGTCTGGCAGCAGCTCAGCATCCTGCGCCGGCAGCAGGGCCGGCTCGGCGAGGCGCTGAGCGACGCCCAGATCGCCCAGGCCCTCGCCGCCGAGCTGCACAGTCCGCGGGACCGGAGCGTGGCGCTCGGCCTGATCGGCGTCATCCATCGGGACCGGCGCGAGGCGGGCCGGGCCGAGGCGGCCTTCACCGAGGCGATCGCGATCGCGGATCGTACCGCCGACCAGCTCCAGCTCGCCTTCCTCTACGGTCATCTCGGCGGACTCTACGCAGACCAGGGGCATCCGGCGGCCCGGTTCACCCTCGACCATGGCCTGGCGCTGAGCCGGGCCGGCCACTCGCTGTACGGGCAGGCGCTCGCGCTGCACGCCCTCGGCCGGCTGGACCTCGCCGCTCTCGACCCGGACCGGGCGGTCGCCCGGCTCTCCGAGGCCGCCGAGCTCTACCGCCGGGCCGAGCACCGGTACGCCGAGGCGAGGGTGCTCGGCACGCTCGCCCAGGCGCTGGCGGTCGCCGGCGACCCGGCGCGGGCCGGCGAGGTACGCGACCAGGCGGTTCGCCTGCTGCGGCGGTTGGGTAACGACGCCGAGGCGGAGTCGGTGGCGGGTGCGGCCGCCGGGCCGTCGCCGACGCGGCCGGGAGATCGGCCGTAGAGATTCCGTAGACCCACCGTAGAAACCGCCGTTGACCTGCGGATTCGCTGCTTGTGGCGATGATCCGACCGCCGTAGCGTGCTGTCTCGTCGGACCGACGAGAGTCGATGGCGTCGGGTCCGACACTGTCCCGGGTGGACGGCGTGCCTCGGCGTGGCGTCGCCACCCGATTTCCCCCCACTCATTGATGGAGGAGAGCCGATGAGCATCGGACGACTCGCTGACAAGGTCCTGTCCCTGGTGGTGCCGAAGATGAGCGCATCCGCCGCGCAGCAGACCTCGTGCATGTATTGCAGCAGCACCTACTCGAAGCGCTGCGTGCGCGACTGCATCGGAGGCGTCTGCGAGCCGTGGCGCTGCGCCAGCTGCGGGACCTGCTGACCCCGGACCACTGACGTCGGGGCGGACGCCCGGTACCCGCCGGCCCGTCCGCCCCGCCCAGTCGATGCCATCGGGCCCGACGAGAAAGGCATGCGGGGTGCCGCCGCCGTGCTCGCCCTGCTCACGTTCACCCTCGACGACCTCGTAGACCTCCTCGCGCCCGGGCCGGTGCCGGCCCGGACGCGACCGTGACGAAGGGATCCCCGGATGCCCGTGCTGGTCAGCGCGACCGTGCTAATCGGACTGCTCACTCTGGTCAACCTCCTGCTGACCCTCGGCGTGGTGCGACGGCTGCGGGAGCACACCGAGCTGCTGTCCCGGCAGTCACCCCGGGACGACGCGAGGATCCTGCCGGTCGGCGCGACCGTGGCCGACTTCAGCGCGACCACGACCGACGGCCAACCGGTGTCGCGGGACACGCTCGCCGACGAGACGCTCGTCGGCTTCTTCAGCCCCGGTTGCGACGCATGTGACGCGCTGCTGCCCGAGTTCGTCGAGCGGGCGGCGACGGCGCACCGGGGCCGGGCGGCTGTGCTGGCGGTGGTGGAGGCGGACCAGGCGTCTGCCGAGCCGTACGTCGAGATGTTGTCGCCGGTCGCCCGCGTGGTCCGGCAACCGCCCGGTACGCCGGGACTGGTCGCCGCCCTCGGGGTCGAGGCGCTCCCCGCCGTCTATCTGCTCGACGGCCAGGGGCGGGTTACCGCCAGCGGTCATCGGCTCGACGAGCTTCCGGTCGCGGCGCACGCATGATGCCGTCAGGCAGCGTCCACCACGACGCCGGTACCGGGCCGGTGCGGCGCCCGCTGCTTGCCACCGCCGCGACGGCGTCCGGCCTCGCCTGGGGCGCCGCCCGTGGCGGGGTGCTGCTGCTGGGGGTGGCCGCCGTCGTCGGTGGCGTCGCCCCGGTCCTGGTCGCCTGGCTCACCCGGGCCGTCCTGGACGGGGTCGGCGGCGGCGCCCTGGTCTCCGAACTGGTGATCCTGGGTGCCGCGCTGGCGCTCACCGGTGTCCTGGTGGCAGTGCTTCCACAGTTCGAGCAGTTTCTGCGGGCCGAGGTGGACCGCGCGGCGAGCCGGCTGGGGATGGAACGCCTGCACGCCGCCGTCGACCGACTCGTCGGGCTCGGGCGGTTCGAGGATCCGCACTTCCTGGACCGGCTCCGGCTCGCCGGTGACTCGGTCCGCTCGCCCGCCGAGATCGTCGAGGCCAAGCTGGCAGTCGCCCGCGGTCTGCTGGTACTGGCCGGTTTCCTGGGTTCGCTGCTGCTGCTGAGTCCGGTGATGGCGTTGGTCGTGGTCGTCGCCGCGGTGCCGACGCTCCTCGCCGAACTGGCCCTGTCCCGGCGACGGGTGGGGATGACGGTTGACATCACCCCGGCCGAGCGCCGGGAGCTGTTCTACAACGATCTGCTCACCAGCGTGGCGGCGGCGAAGGAGGTCCGGCTCTTCGGCGCCGGGGCCTTCCTCCGGGCCCGGATGATGACCGAACGGCGTACCGCGGACCGGGCCCGGCGCGCGACCGACCGGCGGGAGCTGTTCGCCCAGGGCGGGCTCGCGGTGCTCGCCGCCGTGGTGGCTGGCGGTGGCCTGGTCTGGGCCGTCCGCTCCGCCCACACCCGGGCGCTGTCGGTCGGCGACGTCTCGCTGTTCATCCTCGCCGTCGCCGGGGTGCAGGGCGCGCTGGGCACCGTGATCAGCGCTCTCGCCTGGGCGCACCAGCGGTTGTTGTTGATCGACCACTACCGGGCGGTGCTCACCGCGGAGCCGGACCTGCCGACGCCGTCCGTGCCGCGCCCGGTGCCGCCGCTGCGGCACGGAATCGAGTTGCGCGACGTGTGGTTCCGCTATTCCGACGACCACCCCTGGGTCCTGTCCGGTGTCAACCTGACGATCCCGGCGGGCACCTCGACGGCGCTGGTCGGCCGGAACGGCGCCGGTAAGAGCACCCTGGTCAAGCTGCTCTGCCGGTTCTACGACCCGACCCGGGGTGCGGTGCTGTGGGACGGTGTGGACCTGCGTGAGCTGGATCCCCGGCAGCTCAGGGAACGGATCACCGCCGTGTTCCAGGACTTCGTGGAGTACGACCTGTCCGCCGGCGAGAACATCGGGATCGGCGACGTCGGGCGGATCGGTGACCCGGACCGGATCCACCTCGCGGCCCGCCGCGCCGGCATCCACGCCGACCTCGTCGCCCTGCCCTACGGCTACGACACGCTGCTGTCGCGGATGTTCATGACCGAGACCGACCGCAGTGATCCCCGCACCGGAGTGGTGCTCTCCGGCGGGCAGTGGCAGCGACTGGCGCTGGCCCGGGCCTTCGTCCGGGACGCGCGCGACCTGATGATCCTGGACGAGCCGAGCGCCGGGCTCGACGCCGCGGCGGAGTACGAGGTGCACGCCGGTCTGCGCCAGCACCGGGTGGGTCGGACCAGTGTGCTCATCTCGCACCGCCTGGGCGCGGTGCGCGACGCCGATTCGATCGTCGTACTCGACGCCGGGGTGGTGACGGAGCGGGGCCGCCACCCGGAGTTGCTGGCGGCGGAGGGCACGTACGCGACCCTGTTCCGGTTGCAGGCGGCCGGATACACCGGTGAGGACGACGCGCCCGAGCCCGAACGGCCGATGGACGTGGTGCCGTGATGGTCGTGGTGCCGTGATGGTCGTGACTGTCGTGAGTGCCGTGGTCGCCGCGCTGGCCGCGGCGGCGTGGTGGGCCCGCCGTCGCCTCGTGGTGGTGACGGTGCGGGGGTCCAGCATGCAGCCGACGTTCCAGCACGGTGACCGAGTCCTGGTCCGCCGGGCACCGATCACCGCCATCCGTCCCGGGCAGGTGGTGGTGGTTGCCGCCGGCCGACCGGTTGGTCCGCTGCCGCCCGACTATCCGCTGTGGATGATCAAGCGGTTGCGGGCGGCCCCGGGAGACCCGGTACCCCGGGACGAGGTGCCGGCGCTGGCGTCGGTGCCGGAGCAGACCGTGCCGGCGGGCCGGATGGTGGCGCTCGGCGACAACCCGGCGGGCGCCGACTCCCGGCAGCTCGGCTACTTCTACACCGCGAATCTGCTGGGTGTGGTCACCCGTCGCCTCACCCGGGCACCGATCGGCACCGGCGGAGCGGACGCAGGCCGCCAGCGAACCAGCGACGGGCGGATCGGGTAGGGCCTCTGCGGCCGAGCCAGCCACATCGGCGAGGCCGACCGCCGCCGCGGCCCGACCGGACTTACCGCCCGGCCGCGACCTCGGTGACGAAGGCTCGCCAGGCGGTGGGGTCGAAGGTCAGGGCCGGGCCGGTGGGGTCCTTGCTGTCCCGGACGCCGACGATGCCGGGCAGGTTGTCCGCGACCTCGACGCAGTTGCCGGTGTTTCCGCTGCTGCGGCTGCTCTTGCGCCACTGTGCGCCGGTCAGATCCATGTCTCCGCCACCTTCATGATCAGGTCGGTTGACTGTCCTTGCGGGAGTGCCTGCCCCCGAACGGCTTCCCAAACTAGTTGCAGCGCCGCCACCTCTTCGGCACCGTCGATCACGTCTCCGTGCAGCTGGTTGTCCAGATAGCCGGTGAGCCGGTTCTCGGGATCGACCGCCACCACGAAGGAGCCGTTCAACCCAGGGTACGCGCCGACCGTCAACGGGACGACGTGCACCCAGATGTGCGGCTCCTCGGTCGCCTTGGCCAGCGCGTGGAGCTGGTCACGCATCACCGTCGGCCCGCCGACCGGGCGGTGCAGCACCCCTTCGTCCAGCACGGCGAACAACTGCGGGGGATTCTCCCGGGTCAGGATCTCCTGCCGCTTCAGCCGGTCGGCGAGGTGGCGCTCGACCTCCTCCTGCCGGAGCATGCCGGCGTCACCGAGGATCGCCCGGGCGTACGCCTCGGTCTGCAACAGCCCCGGCACCACCAGCGGCTCGTACGAGCGGAGCGCCGAGGCGTTCGATTCGGCCGAACCCCACTCGACCTTCCACAGTGGGGTGCCCAACTGATTCGCCAGCCGCTGGAACGTGCCACCGGTCTGCAACGCGTCGTCCACCAGAGCCCAGAAACCGGTCGGCGGTTTGCGGGCGCCGGTCTCCACCATGGCGACCGTCGAGGAGGACCACTTGATCCGCTTGGCGAGGTCGTCCTGCGTCACGCCCCGTGCCGCCCGGACCAGTCGCAACTCCTCCAGCAGGAACCGCAGGCGGTCGTCGTTGCCCATCACATCTCCTCACAGGTCGAATGGGATTACCCACAGTGGTCACACTGACGACGTTTTTGATCACTACGTGACCGTTTGCCTTCTTAGAGTAGTGACTCTAGGTCCACAGTGTCACCAGCGGAACCGTTCGGCGGGCGGCAAACACCCGGGCGGAACCGCGCGGGGAACCGCCCAGGCCGGTACGACCTCCCGTACCGGCCCACCCGACTCCCGGGGCGGTTCCCCGCATCCAGAGCCCACGCCAGGAGGGACCGGAGATGAGACGGTCACCACGACGGCCGGGGACGCCGGAGGGCAGTCCGCCGTCAGCCAGCCCCCTTGATCTGGCTCAGGATCGTCTCGTCGGTGATCTTCGCATCGTCGGCGAGCAGGAACGCCTTGCTCAGCACGAGGCTCAGCCGGTCGTCCTCGAACGGCAGGAACAGCTTGCCCGTCGAGGTGGGCCGGCCGGCCACGATGCAGAGATAGGCGTCGTTGGGCTCCATGAGGATGTTTCCCGACCCGAGATGGATCCGGTAGCTACGCATCGAGCCGCGCACCCGCAGGAAGCGGTCGGTCAACTCCACCCGGTCGGCGATCTTCAACCGGGGCAGCAGCCGGGCCAGCGCCTCCCGGCGTACCTGGGCCGACTCGTCGAGGGTGCCGAAGCCGGTCGCGCGCCAGTAGTCGTGGTAACGCTCCTCGCCACGGTCGGTCCACTCCGGATCGGCCGCCACCGAGGCGACCCCCACCGCCAGGTCCACATCCCGGAGGGCCTCCGACAGCAGCAGCGGCGGCACGTCGACCAGGGACACCGCCACCCAGCCCGCACCGTCGTACCGGTCGAAGCGGACCTGGTCGGTCGCGCAATATCCCACGTGTCCGTAGTCGTCGGCCACCGCGTTGTTGACCAGGTCGACGAAGAACCGTGCGCGCCACCGGGTGTCGACGTCGGCATCGGTCAGCTCCTTGACCGCCTCTCCCGTCTCGCCGTCTTCCGAGTAGTAGCCCAGTTGCAACCCGGACCACCCACGGCCGGCCAGCAGCGCCTTGGCCTGCCCGTACTTCAGGATGTGCGCGGCGAACCGGTTGGAGTATCCGCCGGTCCCCACCTCGGCCGGGGTGAGCAGGTAGATCTCCCGGAACGCCTGCTTGAAAGGTTGCCGCAGCTCCAGCTCGTAGAGTCGCTCCCGCCAGGCGCGGACCTCGTCCAGGGTGGCCCGGACCGGATGCCACAGCCGCACCGCCGCCTCCGAGTCGACGGGCACGGCCGCGCCGTCGACACCGGTCAGCGCCCATCCGTCGCCATCCCGTACCGGCAGCCCGGACCGCCAGGTGACCCCGCCATCGGCGGAACACTCCCAGATCAGCGCGCGGGCGAACGCGCCGGTCACCGGATGATCGAGGTAGTACCGCCGCCAGGGTGCCGCCGTCCAGCGCCGTCCGTCCGCCAGCGCGGTCTCGATCCGGGCCCGCTCGACCGGCAGCGCCTGCTTCAGCTCCTTGAGCGTGCCGCGCAGCTCCACGACCAACTCGGGGTGGCCGTTCTTGACCGCCGCCGGAACGGACGTACGTGGCTTTCCGTCCGGTCCGACGAACGTCAGCGTGGGCGTACCGGTCGGGTCGAGGGAGAGTACGACCCGGACCTCACCCGCCCGCTCGGCCCGGCTGCCGTCCGGGCCGAGGCCGAACGTGGGCACCGTACGCTCCAGGAGTTGGTCCGGGGTCAGCCCGGCGCGTGTGGCGACGGTGTCGAGCGCCGCCACCAGCTTCTTCATGATGCCCTTGTGCTTGGTCTTCGCCCGGATCCGGGCGAGTTGTCCGACCGCGCCGTCCCCCGACCACCCGGCCAGGATCTCGATCACCTCCCGGGCGAGCTTCGCGTTCTCCGGGATCCCGTCGGCGGCGCCGGTGCTGCCCAGGGTGGCCGCGACCGCGACGTCACCCAACAGCCGCGCGACCTGGTCCGCGGCGCTCTCCGGCCGCCTGGCCAGCACCTCGGCGGCGGCCCTGGCCAACAACCAACTGCGCAGGTTCGTGGGCGGGCCGCCCATGCTGGTCGCACAGGTGCCCGCGATGTCGACGAGCAGCGGCACCACCCAGTCGGCGTCGACCAGCTCGGCCGCCCAGACCATGCCGACCAGCGTGACCTCGGTAAAGCCGGACAGGAAGACCGGCTTCGGACCCGAACGCCCGTCCCGGCTGGACAGCCGGTGGGTGGGGATGTGGGCGAGCACCTGGCGCAGTACGTCGTCGGAGCCGGGCGCGGCGGCCCGCAGTTCCTGCGCCCGAGCGAGCCACTCCGTCCGGTACCGCTCCACCCGGTCGGCCTTCCAGCCAGCCATCTCGAACGTGTGTGCCCGGGTCTTCCAGTGCCGGACGCAGCCGGGAATTCCGTTCGCGGTGAGCTGGTCGGCCAGCTCGGCGTGCAGCCGTTCGGCGAAGCCGTCGCCGGAGACCGGGAGCAGCGCGGTGACGTCGGCAAGCGGATGGCGCGCGTCCACGGAGAGCAGCAGCTCCTCCGCCCGGGCCGGATCGGGCATCCCCCACCTGCCGTTGACCGGCTCCAGCCGGCGCAGGGCCCACCGCAGCTCCTGCTCGTACGGTCGGCGGTCGGCGATGTCGAGCCGCTCGGTCGCGGTGAGCGCGTTGCCGACGAGCGGAGCGAGGCGATAGGGGGGCTGTTCCTCGATCGCGATGACCGCCTGCCAGAGGACCGCCACCTCCTCGGCCCGCCAGTCGAGCCGGCGCTGACTCACCTGGGCGATCACCTGGTCAAGCTGGTGGCAGGCGGCGGCGGTTCGCTGAGGATGCAACTGGACGGACTGGCGCAACTGCGCCCAGATCCCCACCGCGCGTAGCTCGGCGTCGCCGTACCTGGCGATCAGCCGCCCGAGTGGCGTCTTCGCCAACTTGACGCTCGCGGATCGCCCGACGACCGACGGCGAGCCCCACGCCTCGTCAAGGGTCGCGAAGGTGCTGGTGAGCGCGGGATCAAGCGCCGTGACCCAGTCTCGGAACCGCTCCAGCAGGTCGGGTGGGCTGACGGTGTCGTCGGAATGCATGTCCGGAATCATGGTCGATGGGTACGACGTCACGTCGGCGGGCGCCCGCATTCTCCGATGCCGGCTCGACCCGACGTGTCGCGCGGCGGGCTGGACAAAAGCCGACACGAGCCGAGAGGATTCCCCCGCACGTCGGCACTCGTGCCGGAGCAGAGGAGATTCTGGGTGGCCACCTTCAGCGACCAGGAGAGCAACGAGCCGGGCGCGACCCTCTGGCGGGACGGACGCCCGGTCTACGACCGGGCCGGGACCGTCTGCGTGATCGGCGCCGGGGCCAGCGGCCTCACCGCGATCAAAAACCTGAAGGAGTACGGCTTCGGCGTCGACTGCTACGAACGGGAGACCGGGGTCGGCGGGGCCTGGAACTGGCGGCACGACCGCAGCCCGGTCTACGCCAGCACCCACCTCATCTCGTCCCGCCCGCTGACCGAATACCCCGACTTCCCGATGCCGGACAGCTGGCCGGACTATCCGCACCACAGCCAGTTACTGTCCTATCTGGAGCACTACGCCGACCACTTCGACCTGCGGCCGCACATCTGGTTCGGCACCGAGGTCGTCCGGGTCGAGCCGGCCGACGGGGACCGCTGGGACGTCACCACCCGCAGCACCGGCGGCTACGGCGCCGAGCGCACCTCCCGCTACTCGGCCGTGGTGGTGGCCAACGGGCACAACTGGGCGCCGAAGATGCCGGCGTACGAGGGGTTGGACGAGTTCCGGGGCAAGGTGATCCACGCCTCGGCGTACAAGGACGCCACCCAGGTACGCGGCAAGCGGGTGCTGGTGGTCGGGGCCGGCAACACCGGCTGCGACATCGCGGTCGAGGCCGGCCAGCAGGCGGCGAAGTGCTGGCACTCCACCCGGCGCGGCTACTGGTACGCCCCGAAGTACACCTTCGGCCGCCCGGCCGACCAGGTCACCGACTCCCTCGCCCCATACCGCCTGCCGCTGCGGCTGCGGCAGTGGTTGTTCCACCGGGTGCTGAAGCTGACCGTGGGCGATCTGACCCGGTTCGGGCTGCCCCGCCCCGACCACCGGGTCTTCGAGACCCATCCGATCGTCAACAGCCACCTCGTCTACCAGCTCGGGCACGGGTCGATCACCCCGGTGCCGGACGTCGGCCGGTTCCGCCGCAACAGTGTGACCCTGGTCGACGGGCAGGAGATCGAGCCGGACCTGGTGGTCTTCGCCACCGGCTACCTGCCGCGCTTCGAGTTCCTGGCGCCGGAGCTGCTCGGCACCGACGCCTCGGGCCGACCGGCCCTCTATCTCAACGCGTTCCCCCGGCGGCACCCGACGCTGGCCGTGGCCGGCCTGCTCCAGCCGGATTCCGGCCTGCTGCCGCTGGTGCACTGGCAGTCCGTGGTGATCGCCCGCTGGCTCCGGCTGCGCGAGGCGGCGCCGGAACGGGCCCGCTCCTTCGCCGCCCGGGTCGACGCCGAGGCCGGCGACCGGTGGCACTCCGCGAAGGTGAAGGAGAGCACCCGGCACTGGTTCGAGATCGGGCACATCGACTATCTGCGCGTGTTGCAGCGCACCCTGGACGAGCTGGAGGTGGCGGCGTGAAGACCCGGGTCGTACGGGTGCGGGACTGGACCCGTCCGGTGCCGGCGGTGTTCCGGGAGGTACGCGCCGCCACGCCGGAGGCGCCGGAGGGAAAGCCGCCGCTGCTCTTCGTACCCGGCTTCGGGCACGGGGCGTGGGCGTTCGCCGAGCACTGGCTCGAACACGCCGCGTCGCGGGCGTTTCCGGCGCACGCGGTCAGCCTGCGCGGGCACGGCGGCAGCGGCCCGGCGCCGAAGGCGACGCTGCGGGCGTACGCGCACGACGTGGTCCAGGTGGCGACGGGCCTGGACCGGCGGGCGGTGCTGGTCGGGCACGGTGCCGGCGCGCTCGTGGTGGCACACGCGCTGGCCCGCTATCCGGCCCGGGCCGGCGTGCTGGTCGCGCCGGTCTTCGGCGGCTGGGGCACCCTCGGCACCGCGCTGGGCCGCAACCCCGCCGGTACGCTCCCGGCGGTCTTCGGCGGGCGGCTGCGGCTGCACCACCGCCAGTTGTTCAGCCGGGAGCTGCCGGACGCGGCGGCCCGGGAATACGCCGCCCGACTCGGCCGGGCCTCCGCCAGGGCGCAGTGGCAGTTGCTCCGGCAGCGGCCGGTCGAGCCGGCGGTGGGCGACCCGCCGATGCTGGTGGTCGGCAGCCCGGACGACCGGGTGGTGCCGCCGTCGGCGCTGACCCGGGCCGCCGGCCGGTACGGCGTCGCCCCGCTGCTCTTTCCCGGCATGGGGCACGACATGATGCTGGACGCCCGGTGGCGGGAGCCGGTCGACGCGATCCTCGACTGGCTCGACAAGGACCTGGCCGGATAGGACGGCTCCCCCGGGCGCGGGTGGCCCGGGGGAGGATCCGTCTCAGGTGATGGTGAGCCGGTGCACCAGGTTGCCGCTCTGGTCGAGCGCGGTCAGGTAGGACCGGGCCCACGCCTGGATGTCGTTCACCCGGAGCTGCTCGCGCATCGCGGTCATCCGGGCGGTCAGGTCGGCCGGGATGGCCTGGAGCGCGTGCATCAGGGTCAGCTTGAGCCCCTCCAGGTCGTGCGGGTTGACCAGGAACGCCTCCGGGAACTCCGCTGCGGCACCGGCGAACTCGCTGAGCAGCAACGCCCCGGCGTTGTCGACCCGGGCCGCGATGTATTCCTTGGCGACCAGGTTCATCCCGTCCCGCAGCGGGGTCACCGCCATGATGTCGGTGGCCCGGTAGAGCGCGGCGAGTTCCGCCCGGTCGAACGGCTGGGTGAGGTAGTGGATCGCCGGCTCGCCGACCCGGCCGAACTCGCCGTTGATCCGGCCGACCTCCCGCTCGACCCGCTCGCGGAGGATCTGGTACTGCTCGACCCGCTCCCGGCTCGGCACCGCGACCTGCACCATCACCGTGTCCCGTACCTTGACGTGCCCGGTGGCGAGCAGTTCGCTGTATGCCTTGAGCCGCTGCTCGATGCCCTTGGTGTAGTCCATCCGGTCGACGCTGAGCAGCATGTGCTGGGGGTCGCCGAGGTCCCGCCGGATCCGGGCGGCCCGGGTGACCACGTCCGGGCGGGTGGCCAGCGCCTCCATCTCGGCCATGTCGATGGAGACCGGGAACGCGCCGATCCGCACCACCCGGTCGTCCACCGCGATCCGCCGATCGGTGGCGGCCAGCCCGAGTACCTTGGTCGCGAGTTGGGCGAAGTTGTGCGCCGCCTGCGGGCGCTGGAAGCCGACCAGGTCGGCGCCGAGCATCCCGAGCAGCAGTTCGGCGCGGCGGGGGAGCTGCATGAACAGCTCCGGCGGCGGGAACGGCACGTGCATGAAGAAGCCGATCCGCAGGTCGGGGCGGATCGCCCGGAGCAGGCCGGGCACGAGTTGCAGGTGGTAGTCCTGCACCCAGACCACGGCGCCCGGCTCGGCGGCCTCGGCGGCGGCCTCGGCGAACCGCTGGTTGATTCGCTGGTACGCCTCCCACCAGCGGCGATGGTAGACCGGCTGCTCCACCGCATCGTGGTAGAGCGGCCAGAGCGTCGCGTTCGCGAAGCCCTCGTAGTGGTCGCGTACGTCGTCGCCGGCGAGCGGCACGGTGTGCATGCGTACGCCGTCGACGTCGGCGAGCATGGGGGCGGGACCGGTGCCGCCGGCCCAGCCCACCCAGGTTGCCGGGGTGTGTTGTTGGAGCAGGGGGTGCAGGGCGCTGACCAGCCCACCGGGGCTGCGGCGCCATTCACAGGCGCCGTCCGGCGCCACGCTGTCGTCGACGGGCAGCCGGTTGGCCACCACCACGAGGGAACTCTGTCGCAATCGGGCACCTCGTTCCGGGCGAGGCGACCACCGCGAATAGGAGCGATCGGGGTAGTCGTGAGGGGAAGGTAACTTACAGCAGTATTCCTACTGACGTGAAATTACGCGAGTGTTACGCCTTGCCTCCACGCGGTGATGAATCTCGCGATCTGGACGGCAGGGCTCAGACCACCGCCCCGTCGTCGGGGTCGTCGTCCTCCTCGTTGCCGGGCCGCAGCCGCAGGATCAGCGTCACGAAACCGGTGAGGATGCCGGCGAAGCCGAGCATGGTGACCAGGCTCCGGTCGATCGGGAGCAGGTGCGGGAAGAGGAAGAGCGCGAAGCCGGCGACGATGGCCAGTGTCCCGACCACGGCGTATTTCGAGAACCGGGGCAGTGGCGGCGGTGGCGGCGGGACGTAGCGTTCCTCCGGGTCGTCCGGCAGGTCCGCGCCGAAGGTGTCCAGCCCGTCGAGCAGCGACCCGTCGTCGGCCCGGCCGCCGACCGAGATCCCGGAGATGTCGGTGGCCGAGGGCAGCCGGCGTACGCCCGGATCGGCCGGCCCGGGCAGCTCCGGTCCCGGGCGGGTGGTCGCCGTCCCGGCGGGCCGGTCCGTCGACTCGCCGACCGCGACGTCCTCGGCGGCGGGCCAGGATCGGGAGTCCGCCGCGACCTCGGTGTGGTAGCCGGCGACGATCCGGGCCCACTCGGCCTCCACGTCCGGGTCCGGATCGGGGTCGGGGCGGGGTGCGGGGGGCTGACCCGGCGGGTCCTCGTCGGCGAGCTGGGTCAGGTAGTCCCGGGCGGTGGCCAGGAAACTGCGGTCGACATAGAGCCGGTCCACCGGCCGGGGTGGCACGGTGGTGGTCCGGGTCACCGGGTTGAGGTCGGCGGAGGGTTGCAGGTAGGCGGCGATTCCGCCCGCCGCCAGCACGTCGAGCAGGTGCTCGCCGAGCCGCGGGTCCACGTCGCCGGCGACGGCGTACTCCGTCGCCTCCAGCCCGTTGTCCCGCCGTCCCCGACGGGCCCCACCCGCTGACACCCCGACACCCTCCCTACCGGCCTGTGGCGCCCGGCCGTGTTGCCGACCGCCGGCTGCGCCACTGCCGCGCAATGAATCGTGACACGGCGGGTGCTGGTTGCGGGAGTGCGTTGTGGCGCGGCGTACCCGCTTCGTAGGCTTCTTGCCGACAGTTCCCGCCCGCGGCCATCGACGGCGGTTCGACGCGTACCCGCGTGTCGGGCCCGGCCGCGGCCGACGTGGGGACGCGCGGGACTCTCGGGAAGGACACCGGTGCTGTACGGGCTGATGAAGTACGTCATCCTCGGGCCCTGGCTGAAGTTGATCTTTTGGCCACAGGTCGAGGGGAGGGAGAACGTACCCGGCACCGGTCCGGCGATCATCGCCAGCAACCACCTGTCGTTCTCCGATTCGATCTTCATGCCGCTGATGGTCAAGCGAAAAGTGACCTTCGTGGCGAAGGCCGAATACTTCACCGGCAAGGGGCTGAAGGGCTGGCTGGTGAAGAAGTTCTTCGTGGGTACCGGCACCATCCCGGTGGACCGGTCCGGCGGGCGGGCCGCGCAGGCCGCGCTGGACACCCAGCTCGCGGTGCTGCGGGCCGGCAACCTGGCCGGGATCTACCCGGAGGGCACCCGCTCGCCGGACGGCCGGCTCTATCGCGGCAAGACCGGGGTGGCCCGGCTCGCGCTGGACAGCGGCGCCCGGGTCGTCCCGGTGGTGATGCTGAACGCCGACGAGATCCAGCCGCCCGGAAAGCTGCTGCCGAAGATCAAGCGGGTGAAGATCAGGTTCGGCCAACCGCTGGACTTCTCCCGGTACGCCGGGATGTCCGGCGACCGGTTCGTCGAGCGGGCGATCACCGACGAGATCATGTACGAGCTGATGGAACTCTCCGGCCGGGAGTACGTCGACATCTATGCCCAGAAGATCAAGAACCAGCAGCTCAAGGCGGCAGCCGGCAAGCTGACCGCCGAGTCGCCCACCGACTCGCTGGCCGCCTGAGCACTGCCGGCCGGTCGGACCCCCGCCCGGCCGGCGGTTCAGGAGGCGAGCATCGGGGCACCGGCCGCCGGTGGGGCGTGGCCGAGCCGGAGCAGGCCGGGCACCCGGTTGCGTAGCGCGAACGCGCGTACCTCGGCCAGCGCCACCTCGGCGGCGGAGTCGTCACCGGCCAGCGCCAGTTCACCGGCGGCGAGCGCCAGCCCGAACATCCGGTCGGTGACGTCCGGGATCCGGGCGTAGCTCTCCGCCGCCGCGACGTAGAGCTGGCCGGCCCGGGCATGGTCGCCGTCCGCGCCGGCCAGCGCGGCCGTCACGGTACGCACCGCCGCCTCCACCCAGAGCGTGGAGTGGGTGACCGCGTCCAGCATCTCCCGGACGCGTACCGCCGAGTCCCGGTCGGTTAGCGCGGCGGCGTACGAGGCGGCCGGGATCCACTCCCCGCTGGCCAGGGCCGGCACGGTCGCCCACGACTCGGCCAGCTCGTCGAGCAGCTCCGCCGCCTCCCCGGTACGCCCCTGTAGGGCCCGGCAGAGCGCGCCCAGGCCGAGCATGTTCCAGTGCAGCCGGTGGAAGCCGCTGCGTCGGGCGGTCTCCAGCGCGTCCGTCACGTCGTCCGGGCCGGCGATCCCGGGGCGGCCGACCGGCGCCACCTCGCCGACCCGCGTCACCGGCCCCGGCGACCCGCCCGGCACCGGCTCGTCGCGCAGCACCCGCAGGTACGCCCGCATCCCGCGCACCTGCATGTCCCAGCGCCCGGCCGGAGTGTCCACGAAACCGTCGGCGACGGTCAGCAGCCGCCCGACGTCACCCTCGCAGTACGCGCGCAGCGCCTCCGCCGAGCCGCCGGTCGACAGCGCCTCGGCCTGGGCCAGCGCCGGGCAGGACGCCACCAGTTCGTCCGCCCGGATCCAGTCGCCCTCCTCCCGCATCGCGTGCGCGAGGTTGCGTACCACCCGGGGCAGCACCACGAGCTGGTGGTCCTGGCAGAACCGCAGGATGGTGTGCAGCTCGTCCAGCCCGGCCCGGTCGCCGGACTGGTAGCGGGCGGTCGCCACGGTGATCCGGGCATCGGTCTGCGGCTCGACCAGGCCGAGTCGTTCGGCGATGTCGGCCGCCGCGCCGGCTGCGGCCACCGCCGGGTCGCGCTCGTAGTTGAGCATGTGCAGCCGGCCCAGCTCGGCGTAGGCGTCCGCCTTCTGGGCGGTGTCCGGCAGCGCGTCGAACAGCTCCACCGCATGGTCCAGACAGGACAGTGCCTCGGCCCGGTCGGCCCGCAGCCAGGCGGCCTTGCCGAGCAGCGTCCAGGCCCGGGCCGCGCCAGCGGGTTCGTCGTACGCGAAGAGCCGGTCGGCGAGGGCGTGCAGTTGGTCGGTACCGCCACCGGCCAGGAAGGCGGTGCCGTCGCGGAAGTAGGAGATCTCGGTGAGCAGCAGCTCCAGGTGCAGCCGGCCGACCGGATCACTGTCGTCGGCCAGCCCCAGCGCCCGCCCAGCGTGGTTGGCCGCCGCGTCCAGCACGTGCAGCGCGTACGCCCGGCGGGCCGCCCGGTGCAGTGCCTCCCGGGCCGGCGGAGCGTACCGCTCGGTGTCCACCCCGAGGGTGTGCGCGATCTCGTGCGCCGCCCAGCGGTGGTGGGCCAGTACCTCGGCCAGGTCGGTGTCCCGGCCCCGGGACATCCCGTCCAGCCAGTCGGCCGTGCGGTCGTGCCGGGCGACCCGCTCGGTCCGGGGCAGCCGCTGGTAGCAGACGTCCCGGACCAACACGTGCCGGAACCGGAACTCCGGCTGGCCGGCCATCGCCGACGTCGCCTGCTCGTGCACGAAGTCCCGCTGCTCCAGCCGGCGCAGCGCCCGCTCCACCGACTCGACCGGCTGGCCGAGCGCCGCCGCGACCGCTCCCGGCCAGAACTGCACGCCGACCACCGAGGCGGCCAGCAGCACCATTCGGTCCGGGCCGTCGAGCAGGTCCACCCGGTTGGCGATCACCGAGTGCACACTCTCCGGCATCGCCAGGTTGTGCTGCTTCTCCAGCGACCAGCCCCGGCCGGACTGGCGCAGCGCGCCCTGCTCGACGAGCATCCGGACGTACTCGTGGGCGTAGAGCGGGTTGCCGTCGGCGACCTCGACCAGCGGGCTGAGCGTGTCGGTGGAGAAGGCCGCCTGGCCGAAGATGTGCCCGTAGAGCGAGGCGATGCCGGTGTCCCGCAACGGCGGCAGGGTGACGCTCATCGAGCCGGTGATGGTGCCGGCCCAGCTCGGTTCCCGGTTGAGCAACTCGGGGCGGGCGGTGCAGAGCAGCAGCAGCGGCACGTTCTGCGCGTACGCCCCGAGCAGCTCGACGAAGTTCAGCATCGCCTCGTCGGCCCAGTGCAGGTCCTCGAAGACGAGTACGGTCGGCTGGCGGGCGGCGAGCGCGACCAGGAACCGCCGCCACGCCGACTCGGACTCCTCGGCCGGCAGCGTCGGCCCGGGCAGCCCGACCACCGGGCGGAGCGCGTCCATCAGCCGGTCCGCCGGCCCCGGCCCGACCAGCTCGACCAGCGCCGACTCCAGCCGCCGGGTGGCGGTCGGCGCCGGATCGGTGTCCAGGATCCCGGCCTCGGCCTTGACGATGTCGGCCAGCGCGGCGAACGTGACGTTCTCGCCGAACGGCGGGCAGCGGCCGACCCGCCAGGTCAGCGGCTCGTCGGTGAGCCGCTCGGTGTGCCGGAACAGTTCCCGGACCAGCCGGCTCTTGCCGATCCCGGCGTGCCCGAGCACCGTCACCATCTGCGGCAGCCGGTCCCGGATGGACCGGTGCAGCGCGTTGACCAGCAGCCCCAGCTCGTGTTCCCGGTCGATCAGCGGGGTGGTGTCCGGCTCGCGGTCCGGCGGCTGCCGGTCCACCGGGGCCAGCGCCAGCCACACCTCGGTCGGCGAGGAACGGCCGCGCAACGTCACCGGCGCCTGCTCCGAGTAGCGGATCGCGTCCCGGGTCAGCGCGTACGTGGTGCCGCAGACCAGTACCCCGCCGGGTGGTGCCACCGACTGCATCCGGGACGCCGTGTTCACCACGTCGCCGGCCACGATGGCCTGACCGCCGTCCCGGGCGGCAGCCACGTCCACCAGCGCCTCACCGGTGGCCACCCCCACCCGGAACCGCAGGTGGTCGGCGCCGGTCGGGGTGAACCGGGTCAGCACCCGCTGCAACTCCAGACCCGCCCGCACACAGCGCAGCGGGTCGGTCTCGGTCGCCACCGGCGCCCCGAACAACGCCATCACGGCGTCGCCGATGTACTTCTCCACCACCCCGCCGTACTGGCCGATGACCCGGCGGGCCGCCGCGAAGAAGGCGGTCTGCATGCCCCGGACCAGCTCCGGGTCGGCCCGCTCGACGTACGGGGTGAAGTCGATGAGGTCCACGAAGAGTACGCTGACCCGCCGCCGGTCCTCCTGGGACATCGTGGCCGGTCGACCGGGCGGGGTGGGCCGGGGCTTGCCGCAGGCCGTACAGAACGCGGCATCCGCGGCCAGTGGCTGGTCGCAGTGCGGACAGGCCGGGGTCAGCTCGGTGCCGCAGCCGCCGCAGAAGCGGTCGCCAGCGGCGGCGATCCGGCCGCATCTGGTGCAGGTAGCGGAGATGCCGTCCTCCTACCGAGTCGAAGGGACGTGCTGTCCACCGGGGTGGTGCTGCCCGGCCGTGGCTGCCGGCCGGAGGCTCCGGCGAGCCGCCGGCCCGCGCGGGTGGGGGTTTCGCCACCGCCGAGTATCAGCGTCCGGCCCGGTGTCGGGAACCAGGCTGTTAGCTAGCGGACAGTCCCACCCATAGTGATCCAAGATACAGTCATTGGCGCCTAGCGATCGACGAGTATCAGGGAGATGGGCAATGGTGTACGTCCGACTGGAAAAGGAATGGACCGACGGCGACGGCGTCGGCCACTCCTCGGGGGACATGATCGACGTGGACGCCGCCACCCTGGCGAAGCTCCAGGCCGCCGGGATCGTCGGCGGGGAGAATCCCGACTGGCCGGGGGCGACCGGCGGCGGTCGGGACACGACCAACTGGCCCGGGGCGACCTGATCGTCCCGGCGCCCAGCGCCCGACCGGGCGTTCCGGAGACCATGGCGGGTTTCCGGAACGCCCGCCGTCACGTCCGGCCCCGGAACACCGCGCAGCCCTGTGCGACCGGACTACTGTCGGGCTCGGGCGGCACCATCTGCTGCGTCGACGGGCTCTGCCGCGTCGACGGACCGCGGGCCTGCGGCACCGTCAACGACCGTCACCTCGGCGACCGGGCCGACCGGACACTGTCGACGGTCCCACCCGGACGTTGCGCCGGTGCCGCGAGTCGGGACGACGGGGGTCAGCGCTCGGCCATGCCGGCGCGGCGGCGCAGCGCCGCGACGTCGGTCACCACGATCCGCCGCCCCTCGGTACGCAGCCAGCCCCGGCTGGCGAACGACCCGATGGCCTGGTTGACGCTCTGCCGCGAACCGCCGGCCATCTCGGCGAGCTGGCTCTGGTTGAGTTCGATTGTGATCATCGGAGCCTGGCTCTCGCCGGCCAGCCGGACCAGCGTCTTGGCGACCCGACCCGGCAGGTCGAGGAAGACGTGGTCGGCGTTCTGCTCGGTCAGCCGGCGGATCAGCCCGCCCAGCGACCGCATCACCGCGTCGAGGATGCGCGGGTTGGAGTGCACCAGCTCCATGAACGCGCCCCGGGACAGCGCCAGGGCGGTGCAGTCCTCGATGGCCTCGGCGGACGCCGACCGGGTGGAGGCGTCCAGCAGGGACACCTCGCCGAGTACGTCCGGCGGGCGGATGACGTTGAGTACCGCGCGCTCGCCGGTCGGCGCGGTGCGGAACACCGCGACCGCTCCCCGGCGCAGGACGATCAGGGACTCGCCGGGATCGTTCTCGACGAACAGCAGTTGCCCCTTGCGGTAGGTGCGCGGCACCGCCGCGGCGATCACCCGCTGGCGCACCTCTGGCTCAAGGCCGGCGAACATGTCGACGCCGGTGAGGGCGTCGCCCGGCTCAGGCAGGCGAACCTCCACGGCTCAACCCCTCCCCGGTAAATATCCCAGTTCTGCTCTCGGCCGACCCGCAACCGACCGAGGAAGCAAGGTGAAACTGATACCGGTAGGGTCCGGTAGCGGTACACATCAGATCATGACGGTCGTGTCGCTTGCTGTACACCCCTCAAATCACTTCTGTGACAGTTCTGCCGCTGACCAGGGAGCATTCTGACGTCAGATCCGCTACCGGGTGGGGACCGTACGGGGGCGTGGCGGATGCGTGGGGGCGCGGGAAGCCGCGACCGGCCGGAGGGCGAGCCACGTCCCGCTGGCCGGCCGCGGTGGACCCGGGTGCGACCGGCGTGGGGGCGCCGGCCGGACCGGCAGGGAAGGGCGTGGTGATCCGCCGACACTTCAGGATCACCACGCCGACCGCCCCCGCCGCGTACCCCGACCGGGCAGGCCGGCGCCGAATGGTGGAAATTCCACCCCCGATTCCCGTACGGCGGGACGGATGGGCAAGGATGGCGGCGATGGTCTACCGCTATTTCTACGACTGTGAGTTCATCGAGGACGGCCGGCTCGTCGACCTCGTGTCAATCGGTGTCGTCGACGAGTACGGTCGCGAGTTCTACGCGGTCTCCACCGAGTTCGACGACTCCCGCGCCGTGCCGTGGGTACGCCGGCACGTGCTGGACAAGCTGCCGTCCCCGGGCGACGGGGCGTGGCGCTCCCGGGAGCGGATCCGGGACGATCTCTACGAGTTCCTGATGGAGCCGGTCCGGGACCGGCCGGGGGAGAAGCTGGAACTCTGGGCCTGGTACGCGGCGTACGACCACGTGGTGCTCGCCCAGCTCTGGGGAGCGATGCCGGCGCTGCCCCGGGAGATTCCCCGGTTCACCAAGGAGCTGCGTCAGCGCTGGGAGGACCGGGGCAGCCCGCCGCTGCCGGACGCCGCCTCCGACCGGCACGACGCGCTGGTCGACGCCCGGCACAACCTCGCCCGCTGGCAGGCGATGCACGCCCGGCCGGCGCAGTCCTGAACCCGCCTCATGATCATCCGTCGGCGGCCAGGGCGCGGTGGTCGGGCTCGGGGCGGGCGACTACAGTGCGCAATGACGGCCCGCCCCGGGCCGGCAACGACGCCGACGGTCTCACCCGACTTTCACCCTGGGGCTTGACGGGCTCAATCGAAGCTCCTGGAGGAGAAGCAGATCATGCGTATCGGCGTGCTCACCGGTGGTGGTGACTGCCCGGGTCTGAACGCGGTGATCCGAGCGGTGGTGCGCAAGGGCGTCGCCACCTACGACCACGAATTTGTCGGGTTCCGTGACGGCTGGCGCGGCCCGCTGGAGGGGCTGACCAAGCCGCTCGGCATCGCGGAGGTGCGGGGCATCCTGCCGCGCGGTGGCACCATCCTCGGCTCCTCCCGGACCAACCCCTTCAAGATCGAGGGCGGGGTCGAGCAGATCAAGAACAACCTGGCGCAGCAGGGCGTGGACGCGCTGGTGGCGATCGGCGGCGAGGACACCCTCGGCGTCGCCACCAAGCTGCACGAACTCGGCGTCCAGGTGGTCGGCGTACCGAAGACGATCGACAACGACCTGGGTTCGACCGACTACACCTTCGGGTTCGACACCGCGGTGAACATCGCGATGGAGGCGATCGACCGGCTGCACACCACCGCCGAGAGCCACCACCGCACCCTGGTCGTCGAGGTGATGGGTCGGCACGCCGGCTGGATCGCCCTGCACGCCGGCCTGGCCGGTGGGGCGAACGTGATCCTCCTGCCCGAGCGGCAGTTCGACGTCGACCAGGTCGCGACCTACGTCGAGAAGCGCTTCCAGAAGCAGTACGCCCCGATCGTGGTGGTCGCGGAGGGCGCACAGCCGCTCGACGGCCAGATGGTGCTGCACAACCAGGAACTGGACGCCTTCGGGCACGTCCGGCTCGGCGGCATCGGGCAGTGGCTCGCCGAGCAGTTGGAGGCGAAGACCGGCAAGGAGGCCCGGACGGTCGTACTCGGGCACATCCAGCGCGGCGGCACCCCGACCGCGTTCGACCGGGTGCTCGCCACCCGGCTCGGCCTACAGGCGATCGACGCCGTCAACGAGGGCGACTGGGGCAAGATGGTCGCCATGCAGGGCACCGACATCGTCCGGGTCCCGCTGGCCGAGGCGACCCGTGAGCTGAAGACCGTGCCGCTGGAGCGCTACACCGAGGCCGAGGTCTTCTTCGGTAGCTGACGACTCGCGGCGGCGGGTTGGCCCGCCGCGTCCGGCAACGATATCGAGTCTGACCGCTCGGAGCCGGACCCGGCGGGCCACCCCCGACCCGAGTGGCCACCTGGCTGCGACGGCTTGACGGCCTGCACCTGAGGAGGAGCGATGGCGCCGGGAGCGCACACCGTTGCCGTGATCGGCACCGGCAAGATCGGTGAACTGATGCTCTCCGGGCTGCTCCGGGCGGGCTGGCCGGTGGACCGGCTGCTGGCCACCACCCGGCGGCAGAGCCGCGCCGAGGAGATCGCCACCCGGTACGGCGTACGGGTGGTGGAGAACCTGGCGGCGGTCGCCGAGGCGGACGTGCTCGCGGTCTCGGTCAAGCCACAGGACGCCGACGCGCTGTTCGACGAGATCGGCCCGAAGGTACCGGCCGACAAGCTGGTGGTCTCGCTCTGCGCGGGGCTGCCGACGAACTTCTTCGCCCGGCGGCTGCCCGAGGGCACCCCGGTGGTCCGGGTGATGACCAACACACCGGCCCTGGTCGACGAGGCGATGACGGCGATCTCCGCCGGGGTGCACGCCACCGCCACGCACCTGGCACTCGCCGAGGAGATGTTCCGGCCGCTCGGCGCGACGATCCGGGTGCCGGAGTCCCAGCAGGACGCGGTGACCGCGCTCTCCGGCTCCGGCCCGGCCTACTTCTATCTGCTGGTCGAGGCGATGGTCGACGCCGGCATCCTGCTCGGGCTGCCCCGCCAGGTGGCGCACGAGTTGATCGTGCAGACCGCGATCGGCTCGGCGGTGATGCTGCGGGACTCCGGCGAGCACCCGGTGAAGCTGCGTGAGGCGGTCACCTCGCCGGCCGGTACCACCATCTCGGCGATCCGCGAACTGGAGAACCACGGCGTACGCGCGGCGTTGCTGGCGGCGCTGGAGGCGGCCCGGGACCGGGCGCGGGAGATCGCGGCACAGAACGACTGAGCCGTACGTCCGGCCCGATCCGGGCCCCGGTGCCCCATAATTTGTCCGTGTTCACCCTTGCCCAGGCACGTCACCTGATCGCGACGCTGCGCCCACGGATCGACGAGCTGATCGTGCTCCGCGCCGACCTGGCCGAGCTGCGGGCCGACCTGACCGACCGGGGAGCGAGCCCGCTCGGCGGGCTGGCCGAGGTCAAGGGCCTGGAGGCGCGGGTCTTCGGCATCCTGGAGGAGCTGAGCGGGCACGACATCCAGGTCAAGGGCTTCGCCCCGGTGCTGCTCGACTTCCCCGGCGAGCGGGCCGGCCGGCCGGTGCTCTGGTGCTGGCTGGAGGGGGACAGCGACCTGAGGTGGTACCACCGGGTGGAGTGCGGCTTCTCGGGCCGACGCCCCGTCTGACCCCGAGCCTGAGCCGGCTCTGACCCCGACCGGGTCTTGGCCGGCTCCGACCCCGACCGGGTCTTGGCCGGCTCCGACCCCGACCGGGTCATGGCCGGCTCCGACCCCGAGCGGGGCTGCGTCGGCGGCCGACCCCGATCCGGCCTCAGCCGGCGGCCGACTCCGGGAGCACCACCGGTGCTTCGGCGACGGCGAAGACCACCAGGTTGTCCCGGTAGTGCCGGCTGGGCCGGTCGAAGGCGCCGCCACAGGTGATCAGCCGCAGCTCCGGGCCGGGGGTGGGGCCGTAGACGGCGTCGGTCGGGAACTCGTCCTTGGCGTGCCGGCTGCTCCCGGTCACCCGGAACGGGATCCACCGGTCGCCGCGCCGCACCTCGACCCGGTCGCCCGGGCGCAGTTCGGAGAGCCGGGCGAAGACCGCCGGTCCGGTGGTCGAGTCGACGTGCCCGGCCAGTACCGCCGGCCCGACGTCCCCGGGGGCGGTGCCGGCGGCGTACCAACCGACCTCGGCGAAGTCGCCGGGAGTGCCGAGCCGGCCGGACCGGTCCAGCCGCAGCCGGGTCAGGGCCGAGTCGACCCGGATCCGCGGGATGCGTACCCGGGTCGGTGCGCCCGTGGGTGCCTGGTCGGTGGCGCCCGCCGGGGTGGCCCGGCAGCCGTCCGGGCAGTCCGGCGGCCCGGCGGACATCGGCGGCGCGGCCGGCCCCGGCAGCGCGACCGGCAGCGGTGCCGGCACCGCGTCGCCGGTCAGCGCGACACCGAGGCTCGCCCCGAGCACCGCGCAGAGCACCAGGTTGACGCCCGGGGCTGTCGCGGGGCCGGGCCGACCAGGCCGGCCGCCCGGCCCGGCCCGGCCCCGCGAGCAGAAGAGGACCCGGAAGAAGGCGGTGGTCACGCAGCTCGATCCGGCCCTTGCTGCGGGTCCACACCAGCCGCGAGTCGGCGGCGCCGGAGCGCGGACCGGCCGGCCGCCGCGACGACGACCGCGCCGAGCGCGCCGACCGAGGCCAGCCCGAGCGGGTACCCGGAATCGGCCGGCCCGGCCGTGCCACCGGCTCCGGTGTCCACCCCACCGTTCGGCACCACCACCCCGCCCCGCGCGTCGACCCGCAGCTCGGTGGTCAACCCGCCCGCCTTGGCGTCGAGCACCAACAGCGAGTAGACCGTCCCGCCCCGCAGCGACACGTCGGTCGTCGTCGCCCTCGCCCCGGTCGCCGACAGCCGCAGCGTCGACCGCCCCGGCGGGACCTGGTGGTACGGCGTGGTGGTGGCGAAGGGTACGGCGTCGGCGATGCTCGGCCCGTCGGCGACCGCGACGTCGATCACGGGTGCCCGTACGGACGCCTGCACCACCCGTACCTTGGCCCGGCCCTCGGCGGGTGCGCTCAGGTCGTCGTCGAGCACCTTGAGGCCCAGCTCGGCGTACCGGCCGACCCCGGCGACCGTGTACGCCTCGCCGGACTTCACCGACACGCTGGTGGTGAGTACCGGTGGATCGCTGGCCGGCGCCCCGGCCCGGCGCATCGCGACGGCGTACGGGCCGGTCGGCAGCGGCAGGTACGGCGACAGCACGCCGTAGCCGACCGCCTTGAACACCTGCGGTTCGGTCGAGTCGCCGGCCGGGCCGAGGTAGACGTCGACGGCCGGGGTGTCCGGCGACAGGTGGGCCAGCCGGACGTATCCGATCGCGGCCGTGGCGCCGGCCGGACTGGCGAGCGCGGCGGACAGGCCGGACAGGCCGAGTCCGAGACCGAGGGCGGCGGCTGCCGCGGCGATCCGCCGCCCGGTCCGGACAGGTCGTTCGAGGTGCTCCATCTCGCCTCCTGGGATGTGGCCGGCAGGCTATCGACCCGGCGGCCCGGCATGTCGCACCCACGGTCCGTCCACCCGGGACTGCTCGGGAGTGGAACGTCCGGCGGGACCGGAGGCGCCGGGGACAGGGTCCCGAGCACCCGGCGGGGGAGCAAGCGCGCCACACGCAGTGACTCAATCGTTACGCAACGCCGAGGCCGCCGCCTGGGCCGGTCGGGCCGGGTCACTTCCCCCGGAGGGCTGAGCTGCCGGCCGGGCAGCGCGGCGGCGACCCGGAGGGCTGAGCTGCCGGCCGGGCAGTACGGCGGCGGCGGCCGGCAGCACCGGGCGGCAGCGCAGCACAGGGCTGCGCACCAGAACCCGGCACTCCCGGCCGACCGCCGCCCGCATCCGTCCAGTGTCGCAGGCGTGCGCCTCAGCTCAACCGGTCACCCGCCAGGCTCGGGTGATGGTCTGCTCGACGCCGTTGCCGTCCCGGTCCACGGCGGTCACCCGGAGGGTGGCGAACTCCGCCCCGGCGGGAGCGGCCGGAAGGGTCGCCCGCACCTCCCGGTCGCCCCGGGTGCTCGCGTCCCGCCAGTGCGCGCCGTCGTCGTAGGAGACCGCGACCCGTACCGTGAACCGGCCAGGGCCGGTCGCCCCGGGCTGGTAGCCGGGGCGCAGCACCAGCGGGTACGGCCGGTCGGCCCGGACCGTGTTGGTCAGGTCGGTCTCGACGTCGTAGCCGAGCTGCGGCAGCGGCAGCACCACCGGCTGGTCGCCGCGCGGTCGACCGGACCGGAACGTCCAGGTCGTCGACGTGGCGGTCGAGGTGGTCCACCAGGGACGCTCGGCGTACCAGTCCCGGGTCACGTCGAGGCGGAGCTGATAGCGCCCGGTGTCGCCCGGCACGGTGAACTGGGTGGACGACGCGCCGCTCCGGCCGAGTACCCTGCCGTCCCGGCTCAGCGTCAGCTCGCTGCGGTCGGAGCGGCCGTCGACCCAGCCGTACGCGGTGGCGGCACCGTCGGCGTACTGCGGGACGGCGACCCGGATCGCGTCGTACGCCCGGTTCACCGGCAGCCCGTACGCGTGGTCCGCGCTCACCGTCCCCGGCACGGCGGGCCGGGTCAGGGCCGGGAACCACACCTCCCGGACCCGCTCGCCGGCCCGGTACGCCCGCAGCGGGCCCCACATCTGCCCCTGCGGGTTGCCGACCTGGAACGCCTCCAGGATTCCGGTGCTCCGCCAGGCGACGCCCCGGGTGCTGACGTGGTCGGTACGCCGGTGCGCGGCGGTGATGGCGCGGCTGAAGCCGAACCCGGTCGACACCCCGTCCGGATAGCCGGCCCTGGTCTCCCGGGCCAGCATCGCCGGCGCGTGCTGGTGGAACTCGGACTCCACAGTGGCCAGCGCGAGTTCGTCGGCGGTGTAGTGCAGGTCCGCCGGCACCCGGCCCCGCTCCGGCAGCAGCAGGTCGTAGCGGTACGGCGACCGGGCGACGGCGTCCAGTGCGAGCGTCGCCGGCCCGGCCGTCAGCCGCTCCCGGAGCCGCTGCGCCACGCCCGCGTCCAGCCGGTACGCCGGCACCGGCGAGCCGAACCCGAAGGCGTCGTGGTAGCCCGGCGTCGGGCCGGCCAGGAAGACCGCCCGCGCGCCGGCCGCGCCCGCCGCACGCAACTGCGCGACGCCGGGAGCCTCCTCGCCGCCCTGGTCGAGCCGGATCAGCACCAGCGCGTCCCGGGCTCCGGCCCTGGCCAGTTCGGCGGGCGTACCGTCGCCGCCGTCGACGAGCCGGGCGCTGCTCCGGCCGTCCAGCAGCGGTGTGTCGGCGACCTCCCGTAGGCCCGGCACCGGGAAGCCGCCCGGGCCGGTCACCTCGGCGGTGAGGGTCGGCGCGGCCAGGTCCCACCGGCTGAAGAACTGGAAGGTACCGGTCGACACCGGTCGGGTCGGCGCGACGTACATCCGGCGGATGGTGTCGAGGTTGAGCGACTCGCCGGAGAGCAGCGCGGCGGCCGGCGTGGCCCGCTGCCAGACCAGGGCGGCCTGCACGGCCGTGGTCCGGTCCGGGGTGTCGACCCGGATCTCCCGACCGGTCCGGGCGTCCTGCCGCAGCGTCCGGTCCGCCTCGACGGTCAGCTCCGGCTCGGCGAGCAGCGTGGCGTCCTCGGGGTAGCCCGACGGGGCCATGCCGAACACCCAGGTCGCCAGGGCGTAACGGCCGGCCGGCAGCTCGACGGTGGGGGGCTGCCCGCCGCCGAAGTGCGCCCAGTGCTTCTCGCCGGTGTCCAGGTTGAACAGTTGGGACCGGCTGTAGAAGTCGGCCAGCGGCCGACCCTGACGGTCCACCGCCTCGATCGTCAGCGTCCGGGTCGGCGGCACGACGTGGAACCCGATCGGGGTACGCAGCTCCGCGCCGCCGCCCCGGACGGTCAGCGCTCCGGCGTACAGGTTGGGGGCGGTGCCGGTCGGGTCGAGCCGGACGACCGCGCTGGCCCGCCCGCCGGCCGGTACGGTCAGCCGGGTCGGCGAGACGCCGACGACCGCCCGCCGCTGGTCGGCACCGACGTCGCGGGCCTCGGCGGAGAGGGTGAGGGTCACCGGCCGGCGACCGGGGTTCGTGAAACCGACGGTGGCGCTCCGGGCCGGCGTACCGGCCGGGATCTTGCCCAGGGCGAGCGTCGCGGTGTCGACGGTGACCGGCTGGTCCAGGGCATCGGCGACGTCGACCCGACCGCCGCCCTGGGCCCAGGCCGGGGTGTCCCGGCTCGGCACGGCGCTGCTGACCAGGGCCGCCTTGAGTTGGTCGGCCCGCCAGTCCGGGTGCCGCTGGGCGAGTAGTGCCGCCGCGCCGGCGACGTGCGGGGCGGCCATCGAGGTGCCGGACATCGAGGTGTGGCCGGCGTCGACCACCTCGCCGAGGGTGGTCCCGGCGGCGCGGGCCGCGACGATGCCGACCCCGGGGGCGGTGATCTCCGGCTTGACCGCGCCGTCGCCGAGCCGCGGACCCCGGCTGGAGAAGTCGGCGATCCGGTCCCGGTCGTCGACCGCGCCGACGGTCAGCGCCCGGTCCGCCGTACCCGGCGTGGCGACCGTCTGCCGACCGGGGCCGGCGTTGCCGGCGCTGACTACGAAGAGCGCGCCGGAGCTGGCGGAGAGCGCGTCGAGCGCCTCGGTGACCGGGTCCGGTCCCTCGGCGGCCTGGCCGCCGAGGCTCAGGTTGACCACCCGGGCGCCCTGGCGCACCGCCCACTCCATGCCGGCGATCACCCAGGAGAGGTCTCCGAAACCCTGGTCGTCGAGCACCTTGCCGATCAGCAGCCGGGCGCCGGGCGCGACTCCCTTGCCGCCCGGCCCCGTGCTGCCGGAACCGTTGCCTCCCGAACTCTTGCCGTCGGGACGCCGCTCGTCGCTGCGACCGGTGCTGCCGGCGCCGGCGATGGTGGCGGCGACGTGGGTGCCGTGTCCGACCCGGTCGGTGGTGTCGGGGGTACCGGTGAAGCTGGCCGCCGCGCTGACCCGGCCGGCGAGGTCGGGGTGGCTCGGGTCGTAGCCGCTGTCCAGGACGGCGACCTTCACGCCCCGGCCGTCGTACCCGGCCCGCCACGCCTGCGGTGCACCGATCTGCGGCACGCTCTCGGCCAGGTCGGCCCGGACCCGCCGGTCCAGCCACAGCTTGCCGAAGCCGCTCGCCAGGGTGCCGGCCCCGGCTGTGGTGGGGCCGGTTGTGGCCCGGTTGCCGTCCCGAGTGGCGTCGCCGGTGACGGCGGCCCAGAAGTCGGCGGCCCGGGACTTCTCGGCGCCGACCGCGATCGCCCCGATGCTGGGCAGTTCACGGTGCCGGGTGGCGCCGGTCGGGGTCGCCGGTGCGGCGGCCCGCAGCCCCGGTGCGGCGGGGGCACCGGTGAGCAGCAGTGGCAGGTTGGGCCGGGCCGCGTCCGAGTAGCCCTCGGCGACCAGGTCGGTGATATTGAACAGGGCCGGGTCGACCCGCCCGGCGGCGACCAGCGGCAGCGCCTCGTAGGGCGTGACGTGCAGGTCTCCGTCGTGTTCGGAGAGCTGGAAGCCGAGACCCTTGGGCGTGCCCCGGTCGTCCACCTCGGCCACCTGCCGACCGTCCGCGAAGGTGCTGAGCCGGACGACGTCTCCGGTGACCAGGGTGACGGTGTGCACCGCCGCCGGTCCGGAGGGGACCGCTGGCGCGACTGCGCCACCGTGTGGCGCGGCGGCGGCCGGCGGCGCCCCGGCGGCCAGGATGGCGACGGTGACCGCGAACGCGATGACCGTACGTGGTGGTCTGACCACGAAAGCTCCCTTGACGTGCTGCTAGATCATCGGGCAGCGTCACACTTCGTCACTATGCCGGTAAAGGATCCGGAGTGAGCGCAACTGCGCCATGACCTAGATGCGCCAGGAGGTTCCTCCGTGCTGAAGTTCGCCGGACTGAGCACGGTGGAGGAGTCGGCGTACCTGGCGCTGATCCGGCAGGGCGGCGCGCGGCTGGTCGACCTCGCGGACCGGCTCGGGCTCTCGGAGGCGCGGGCACGCCGGGTGGTCGGGGTACTCGAACGCGAGGGCTTCGTGCACCGCACCCCGCCACCGGCCGAACGGGTCGTACCGGTGCCGCCCGACCTCGCCGTCGAGCAACTGATCCGGCGCCGGTACGCCGAACTGGAACTCACCCGGGAGGCGGCGCACCGGCTCGCCGCCGAGGCACAGGGGCGGGCGAGCAACCGGCGTACCGAGGAGCTGATCGAGATCGTCTCGGGGCGGGCGGCGGTCGGCCGAGCCTTCGAGCGGGTGCAGCGCAGCGCGCGGCAGGAGATGCGGGTGCTGGTGGCACCCCCGTACGCCACCCCGATCTCGCTGAACACCACCCAGTTCGACCGGGAGGCCGCCGGGGTGGCCTACCGGGCGGTGTACGACAGCAGCGCCCTGGACGACCCCGAGTTCGCGGCCAGCGTGGCCGCGCACATCCGCGCGGGTGAGGCGGCCCGGCTCGCCGTCGGGCTCCCCACCAAGCTCGCGGTCGCGGACCGCACCCTGGCGCTGCTGCCGCTGGCCTGGACCGCGTCGGCGCACAACGCGGCGTTGCTGGTGCACCCGTGCGGCCTGCTGGACGCCCTGGTGGCGCTCTTCGAGACGCTGTGGACCCAGGCGACCCCGCTGTCGGCGGCCGGGCTGGAGCAGGTGTCGACGGCGGTCGGCATCTCCGCCGAGGACCGCCACCTGCTGTCGCTGCTGGTGGCGGGGCTGACCGACGAGGCGGCCGGCGCCCGGCTCGGGATCAGCCGCCGCACCGTCGTACGCCGGGTGCAGGTGCTGATGGAGCGCACCAACTCCCGCTCCCGGCTCCAACTCGGCTGGCAGGCCCACGAACGCGGCTGGCTCTGACGGCGCGCGTTGCCGCGGACCCTGACCGGCTCTGATGGCGACGCCCCGGCTGGCTCTGACGCCCGACGCCGGCCGCCTCGTCCGGGACTACTTCGGCAGTACCCGCTCGATGGCGGCGGTGATCTCCGGCGACTCCGGCTCGACCTGCGGCGCGAACCGGGCGACCGCAATGCCGTCCGGGCCGACCAGGAACTTCTCGAAGTTCCACCGGATGTCGCCGGAGTGTCCGTCGGGGTCCGCCGTGTCGACCAGCGCGGCATAGAGCGGGTGCCGGCCGGGGCCGTTCACGTCGATCTTCTCGGTCATCGGGAAGGTCGCCCCGAAGGTGGAGCGGGCGAACTCGGCGATCTCGGCCGGAGTGCCCGGCTCCTGCTCGGCGAACTGGTTGCTGGGTACGCCGAGCACGGTCAGCCCGCGGTCCGCGTAGGTCTGGTGCAGGGTCTGGAGCCCGGCGTACTGCGGGGTCAGCCCGCACTTGGAGGCGAGGTTGACCACCAGCATGGCGTTGCCCCGGAACTGCGCCAGGTCGGCGAAACCGTCGCCGGTCAGCGCTCCGATCTGGACGTCGAATACGGTCACCGGTTGCCTCCGCGCCGGTCGTCGCCGCGTCGCCGCAGTCGGGCCCGACTGACATTCACTTTCCGCTCGGTCATGGCCCAGAGGCTACCGGGCGCCGGCGTCGTCAGGATCGACTTCCCGGCCACTCGCCCACCGTGGCCGCCTCTCCGCCGACCCCCTCGGCCGCCCCCTCGGTTCGGTGGCGGCTGCCGCGCGGTCCTCGGCCGGCGCCGCTCGGTCGGCGTGCGGTCCTCGGTCGGCGTCGCTCGGTCGCCGCGCGATCCTCTGCCGGCGTCGCTCGGTCGCCGCGCGATCCTCTGCCGGCCTCGCTCGGGCGCCGCGCGATCCTCTGCCGGCCTCGCTCGGGCGCCGCGCGGTAAATCGAAACATGGACATCTTGACGAAGCGGTGAACTGCTGAGTAGCGTCGCCTCACTATCTGGAAAGTTTCCTATCAATAAAGGGAGACGCCACCATGAGGAGATCCATCCGCCGGGCGCTGTGGGCCGGCGTCGCGGCCGCGGTGGCCGTCGCCGTGGTCCCGATCACCGCGGCCCTCGGCGCCGGCAGCCTGACCACCAGCTTCACCGCCAGCTCCGACTGGGGCTCCGGCCACGAGGTCAGGGTCACCGTCACCAACGGCACCGACGCGCCGGTCGCCAACTGGCGGGTCGAGTTCGACCTGCCGGCCGGGACGACCATCAGCAGTTTCTGGGACGCCGACGTCACCCGCAGCGGCAACCGGGTCGTGGCGGTGCAGAAGAGCTGGGCCGGCGCGCTGGCCCCGGGCGCCTCGGCGGTCTGGGGCTACATCGGCACCGGCGGCTACCGGGCCCCGACGAACTGCACCGTCAACGGTGGCGCCTGCGGCGGTGGCGGCACTCCCAGCCCGACCCCCACCACCCCCCGGCCGACCGTGAGCCCGACCCCCACCCCGACCACTCCGCCGCCGACCACCACCCCGCCGCCGAACCCGGGCGCGCAGAAGGTGGTCGGCTACTTCGCCCAGTGGGGCGTCTACCAGCGGGCCTACCACGTCAAGAACATCCACACCAGCGGCTCGGCCGCCAAGCTGACCCACATCCTCTACGCCTTCGGCAACACCACCGGCGGCCGGTGCACCATCGGCGACAGCTACGCCGACTACGACCGGGCGTACTCGGCGGCGGAGAGCGTGGACGGGGTCGCCGACACCTGGGACGCGGGCGCGCTGCGCGGCAGCTTCAACCAGCTCCGCAAGCTCAAGCGGATGTACCCGAACCTCAAGGTGATCTGGTCGTTCGGCGGCTGGACCTGGTCCGGCGGCTTCACCCAGGCCGCACAGAACCCGGCCGCGTTCGCCGAGTCCTGCTACAACCTGGTCGAGGACCCGCGGTGGGCGGACGTCTTCGACGGCATCGACATCGACTGGGAGTACCCGAACGCCTGCGGTCTGACCTGCGACGCCAGCGGCCCGAACGCGTTCAAGAACGTGATCTCCGCGCTGCGCAGCCGGTTCGGCTCGTCGAACCTGGTCACCGCCGCGATCACCGCGGACGGCAGCAACGGCGGCAAGATCGACGCGGCCGACTACGCCGGTGCGATCAACAACCTCAACTGGCTGATGCCGATGACGTACGACTACTTCGGCGCCTTCGCCCCGCAGGGCCCCACGGCCCCGCACTCGCCGCTGACCTCGTACGCCGGGATTCCGCAGCAGGGCTTCTGGTCCGACGCGGCGATCCAGAAGCTCAAGGGCAAGGGCATCCCGGCCAACAAGCTGCTGCTCGGCATCGGCTTCTACGGCCGGGGCTGGACCGGGGTCACCCAGACCACCCCGGGCGGTACGGCCACCGGGGCGGCACCGGGCACCTACGAGGCCGGCATCGAGGACTACAAGGTACTCAAGAACACCTGCCCGGCCACCGGCACCGTCGGCGGCACGGCGTACGCGAAGTGTGGCAGCAACTGGTGGAGCTACGACACCCCGACCACCATCGGCGGCAAGATGTCGTACGCCAAGAGTCAGGGGCTGGGCGGCGCCTTCTTCTGGGAGCTCTCCGGCGACACCAGCAACGGTGAACTCATCACGGCGGTCTCCAACGGTCTGCGCTGACCGGACCGGCTGACGCCGTCGACAGGTATCGGGACGGGTCCTGGTCATCTGGGGGGTGACCAGGGCCCGTCCCGTCGACCCGGTGCGGTGCCGCCGACCCGGTCGGTCCCGATCCGGGAACGGCGGCGACCGGTCCCTAGAGTGATCAAATGGTCGCCGCCCTGGAGATGTACCTCGACACCGACGCCACCCGGCGGATCCGGGTGCTCTGGGACGCGTTGGAGTCCGAGGGTGTGCAGAGCCTGCGGTCGCTGCTGGGCCACCGGCACCGGCCGCACGTCTCGCTGGCGGTCGCTCCCCGGCTCGACCCCGACGCGGTCGCCGAGGCGCTGACCGGGACGGCGGTGGCCGCGCCGCTCCGACTCTCCTTCCAGTACGCCGGCCAGTTCGTCGGCCGGGTGCTCTGGCTCGGCCCGACTCCCACCTCGGAACTGCTGGCCCACCAGGCGATGGTGCACGAGCGGCTGACCTGGGCCGACGTACCGGTCAGCGAGCACTACCACCCCGGCCGCTGGGTGCCGCACTGCACCCTCTCGATGCGGGTGCCGAACACCCTGATGGCGGCTGCGGTACGGCGCTGCCTGGAGGTGCTGCCGGTCGAGGCGACCGTGGTCGGCGCGGCGGTGGTCGACCACGCCCGGGACATCGCCCGCCCGCTGACCTGACCAGCGGGCGAGTCAGCCCACTGACCTGACTGTGCGGCGGGAGAGTCAGCCCACTGACCTGACCGGCGGGAGAGTCAGCCCCTCGGATCGCCGGGCGCGACCAGCCCGGTCTCGTACGCCAGCACCACGGCCTGGGCCCGGTCCCGGAGGCCGAGTTTGGCGAAGATCCGGGCGACGTGGGTCTTCACCGTCGCCTCGCTCAGGGTCAACCGGTGCGCCAGTTCGCTGTTGGACAGCCCGCGACCCAGCAGCGTCAGCACCTCCCGCTCCCGGGGCGTCAGCGCCGCCAGTTCCGGCTGCCGGGCGGCGGTCCGCCCGGGATCGCCGCCGCTCGGGCCGGAGTCGGTGGTGCGGCGTGCCGAGTCGGTAGCACCGCGCGCTGGGTCGGTGGCGCCGCGTGCCGAGTCGGTGGTGGCGCGCGCCGAGTCGGTGGTGGCGAACCGTTCCACCAGGCGTCGGGTGATCGACGGAGCCAGCAGGGCGTCGCCGGTGTTGACCAGCCGGACGGCGGCGGCCAGGTGTTCCGGGGTGACGTCCTTGAGCAGGAAGCCGCTGGCTCCGGCGGCCAGCGCGGCGTAGACGTACCGGTCCAGGTCGAAGGTGGTCAGCATGATCACCCGACAGTCCGGGGACTGCGCCAGGATCCGCCGGGCCGCCTGGAGGCCGTCCATGTTCGGCATCCGGATGTCCAGCAGTACGACGTCCGGCCGCAGTTCGTACGCCGCCGCCACCGCCTCGACCCCGTCGGCTGCCTCGCCCACCACGTGCAGGCCGCGGGCGGTCAGGATCATCCGGAACCCGGTCCGGACCAGCGCCTGGTCGTCGACGATCAGCACCCGGGGTGCCGGCCGGGTCTCCTCGGTATCCGTCACGGCCGGTCCAGCGGGATGCGGGCCCGGACCCGGTAACCGCCGCCGAGCCGGCGCCGGGCGTCCAGGTCGCCACCGTAGACCGCGACCCGCTGGCGCAGCCCCAGCAGGCCCCGCCCCGCGCCGCCCTCCCCGCCCGGCGCGGACCCTCCGGACCCCGGCCCACCCGCCGTGGCCGGCCCACCCGAGCGCCCGTCCGTGGACCGGCCACCGGCGGACCCGCCACCGGAGGACGCACCTGCGGACCCGCCACCGGAGGACGCACCGGCGGACCGGCCACCGGAGGACGCACCGGCGGACCGGTCGCTGGCGGAGGCGCCCGCCGGCCGGCCGCCGGAGAGCACGCTCGGGCCGGTGTTGAGTACCTCCACCCGCAGGTAGTTGTGTGCGTACCTGATGGTCACCTCGGCCTTCTCCCCGTCGCCGTGCCGCAGCGCGTTGGTCAGCGCCTCCTGCACCACCCGGTACGCGGTCAGGTCGATCCCGGCCGGCAGCGGACGCGGTTCCCCGGAGATGCGTACCTCGACGGGCAACCCGGCGAAGGCGATCCGGTCGACCAGCGGGCCGAGTTGGCCCAGCCCGGGTTGCGGGTCCAGCCCCGACCGGTCGGCGACGGTGTCCTCGCCGTCCTGGGCCGGTGCCAGCAGGCCGAGCAGGTGGCGAAGCTCGGTCATCGCGTCCCGGCCGGCGCTCTCCACCGCGAACAGCGCGGCGGCGGCCTCGTCCGGCATGCTGGCCAGCACCTCCCGGGCCGCCCCGGCCTGCACCACCATCAGGCTCACGTTGTGGCTGACGATGTCGTGCAGCTCCCGGGCGATCCGGGCCCGTTCCGCCTCGACCGCGACCCGGGCGGCGCTCTCCCGTTCCCGCTCCAGCAGCCAGCTCCGCTCGCCGAGCGCCCGGCGGTGCAGCCGGCGGGCCCGGACCAGCGCCACCGCCAGCCACCCGACGGTCGCGCCGGCCGCCGCGAGCGCGCCGACCAGCCAGCCGACCGTTCCGGTTCCCCCCACGCCGACCACCTTCGCAGTACGCGGCACGATCCGCGTCATCCCCGGGCAGCAATGCCGTACATCCCCAGGATGACCTGGCCGGACGTTACCTCCCCGGGCTGATGCCGACCCCGCCCCGTCCTGCCTAGGTTGGTCGCCATGACCAGCGCAGACAGCACATCAGAGGTCGTCGTGCGGCTGACCGACGTGCGCAAGGAGTACGGCGACACCACCGCCCTGGCCGGGGTGTCGTTGGAGATCCGGGCCGGCGAGGCGGTGGCCGTGATGGGGCCGTCCGGCTGCGGCAAGTCGACCATGCTGAACATGGTCGCCGGGCTCGACCGGCCCACCTCGGGGGAGGTCGTCGTGCACGGCGACGACCTGGGCCGGCTCGACGAGACCGGCCGGGCCCTGTTCCGGCGCCGCCGGATCGGCATGATCTTCCAGTTCTTCAACCTGCTCGACGACCTGCCGGCGCTGGACAACGTCGCGCTGGCCGCGCAGTTGGTCGGGGTACCGGCCCGGCAGGCGCGCAGGCGGGCGCTGGAACTCCTCGACGAACTCGGCATCGTCGACCGGCGGAACATCTATCCGGCCGCGCTCAGCGGTGGCGAGCGGCAGCGGGTGGCGGTGGCCCGGGCACTGATGAACCGGCCCGCCCTGCTGCTGGCCGACGAGCCGACCGGCGCCCTGGACAGCTCGGCCGGCGAGCAGGTGATGGACCTGCTGCTCGACCTCAACCAGATCGGCCAGACGCTGCTGCTGGTCACCCACGACGAGCGGCTGGCACACCGGTGCGCCAGCCGGCTGGTCGAGCTGGCCGACGGCCGGGTGGCCGGCGAACGCAGCCTGGAGCGGGCGGCATGAGCGAGCGAATCAGCCAGTTCAGTGCGACGGTGCCTCATGGCGGCACGGAGCGCAGCGGAGTGCCGGCATGAGCGGGCTGGCGCAGCCGCTACCGTCCCGGGGACGCGGTACGGGCGCGGTGTGGCGGGCCGCCCGGGCCGCCGTACGACGCCGGAAACTTCAGACGGTCGTGATCGGGCTGGTACTCCTCTTCTCCGCCGCCACCACCGTGATGGCGCTGGGCCTGCTGGTCGCCTCCACCGCACCGTTCGACGACGCGTTCGCCCGGCAGCGCGGCGCACACGTCGCGGCGGCGTACGACTCCACGCTGGTCTCCGAGGCGCAGCTCGCAGAGGCGGCCCGGCGGCCCGGTGTCGAGGCGGTCGCCGGCCCGTTCGCCCAGGCCGTGCTGGAGGTACCGCTGAACGGCCCCGGGCTGACGGGCGGGCCGCTGAACGTGGTGGGCCGGGCGGACCCGGCCGGTCCGGTGGACCGGGTGGACCTCTGGGCGGGGCGCTGGCCCCGCGCGCCCGGTGAGATCGTGCTGAACGACACGCCACCGGCCCGGGACCTGGCCGGCTTCGGGCCGGAGCGCTGGCAGCCGCCGATCCTCGGCACCAGCGCCGAGATCCCGGGCGGGCCGACGCTGACCGTCGTCGGCGTGGCGTACAGCCTGGGTCGGACCGCCGACGCCTGGGTCACGCCGGAGCAGATCCAGGCGTTCCGGCCCTCCTCGACCCAGGTGCTCTACCGGTTCGACTCGGCCGCCAACGACGAGGAGATCGAGGCCGGGATGGCGACGGTCACCGAGGGGGTACCGGCGGACGCCCTGCTCGCCGCCCAGTCGTACCTGCTGGTCAAGCAGGCGGTCGCGGCCGAGCCGGGGGTGTTCGTGCCGTTCCTGATGGTCTTCGGGATTCTCGGGCTGGTAGCGGCGGTGCTGATCGTCGCGAACGTGGTCAGCGGGGCGGTGGTCTCCGGCTTCCGGCACATCGGCATCCTCAAGGCGCTCGGCTTCACCCCGGGGCAGGTGCTCGCGGTCTATCTGGTGATGGTCAGCGTGCCGGCGGTGGTCGGGTGCGCGCTCGGCACCGTGCTCGGCAACGTCGGGGCGCAGCCGCTGCTGGACATCTCGTTCCAGGGGATGGGCTTCGGACCGGTCGGGATCAGTCCACTGGTGAGTGTGGCGACGCTGCTCGGGATGCCGGTCGTGGTCGTACTCGCCGCGCTGGTCCCGGCGTCGCGGGCCCGCCGGCTCTCCGCGGTCGAGGCGATCAGCGCCGGCAGCGCACCCCGGGTCGGGCGCGGGCTGCGGGTGCAGCGCTGGCTCAGCGGTACCCGGTTGCCCCGCGCCGTCAGCCTCGGCCTCGGCCTGCCGTTCGCCCGGCCGGGCCGGACCGCGCTGACCATCTCGGCGGTGCTGCTCGGGGTGACCACGGTGACCTTCGCGACCGGCCTGACCAGCACGGTCACCCGGTACGCCGACGCCACCGACGGAAACGACCACGTCGGGGTACGCGCCGCCGACCCCGAGCGGAGCACCCTGCGCCCCGCCTCGTCGCTGACCGACCCGCAGATCGAGGCGCTGTTGCGGTCGCTGCCCGGCACCAGCCGGGTGACCGTCAACCTGACCCTCGACTTCTCGCTGGTCGGCTCCGCCCAGCCGGTCGGGGTCAACTTCCTGCGCGGGGACATCGAGACCCAGGGCTATCGGGAACAGGTGGTCGAGGGGCGCTGGCTGGCCGGCCCGGACGAGGTGGTCGCCCCGTCGGAGTTGCTGGGGGAGCGTGGACTCGCCGTCGGCGACCGGATCACGATGGAGGCCGACGGCCGGCGGAGCACCGCCACCATCGTCGGCGAGACGATGGGCGGTGCGCCCGGTCCGCCCGGGCTGCTCGCCGACTGGTCGGCGGTCGGCCGGCTCGCCCCGGCGCACCAGCTCGGCAACCACGAGGTGCTCTACCAGATCCAGCTCGCGCGCGGCACCGACATCCCGGCGTACACCGCGGCGGTGGAGGCGGCGGATCCGGGCCTGGACGCCTGGGACAACGGCGGTACCGACAGCTTCACCGTGGCGGCGGTCAGTCTCGCGGCGGTGGTCACCCTGATGCTGGGCATCGTCACGGCGCTCGCCGTCTTCAACACCGTGGTGCTGAACACCCGGGAACGCCGTCGTGACCTCGGAATGCTCAAGTCGATCGGGATGACTCCGAGGCAGGTGACGGCGATGATGGTGACCTCGATGGCGGTGCTGGGAACGCTCGGCGGACTGCTCGGCATCCCGGTCGGGATCGTCGCGCACCGCCTGGTCGTGCCGATCGCCTCCGGTGCGGCGCAGATCCGGGTACCGGACTCGTTGATCAACGTCTGGTCGGTTCCGCTGCTCGGCGTACTGGCGCTGGCGGGGGCGGCGATCGCGATGCTCGGGGCACTGTTGCCGGCCCGCTCGGCGGCGCGACTGCCGATCGCCGAGGTACTGCACAACGAGTGACACCGGGTCGAGCGGTGTGGCCGCGCCGATCCCGGTGCGGCTGCGCCGATCCCGGTGCGGTGCAGCCAATCCGTCGACTGCACTCAAATCGCTCGTCGTCAGTTGGACATGTGCCGGCCGACGTCGATCCCGTAGATTGCCCGCGGTCTATCCAAACCCGACCGTGGGAGGACACATGCCTGATCGGTTCAGGACCGCCGGGAGATCCCTGGCGGCGGCCGTACTGGTGCCGGCGCTGGTGGCCGTGGGGCTGGCGGCGCCGGCACCGGCCAGCGCGGCGGTGAGCCGGGCGGAACTGGCGCTGCGCTGGGCCCCGATCCACTACCAGGACGTCGACGCGACCGGCAGCCACGCGCTCGGCGGCCGTTCCGACTACATCACCGCCGTCGACTTCGACGGGGACCTGAACGGGCGGAACAACTGGGACAACGCCGCCGGCTCCGGCGCCTCGTTCGCCGCGCAGGCGTACTACTCGGTGCTGGAGACCAGCACGCACTGGTACATCACGTACCTGTTCTTCCACCCCCGGGACTGGACGGACCACCCGTTCTTCGAGACCGAGCACGAGAACGACGGCGAGGGCGTCATGTTCGCCATCGAGCGGAACGGCTCCGACTACGGGGTACTGCGCGGGGCGGTGACCGTGGCGCACAGCGACTTCTACTCGTACACCCCGGCCGGGAGCACCTGGACCAGCGGGCGGGAGAACGTCGACGGTACGCTCCAGATGCAGTCGTCGCCGCACGACTCGTTCCAGCACCCGGTGACCGCACAGGAGGCGCAGGGGCACGGGCTGAAGGCGTACCCGCAGTACAACATCAACGGGGACGGCATCGTCTACTACCCGTCGACGGTGGCCGAGACGCCGAGCAACGGCAACGACCGGGACGTCCGCTACAAGCTCGTGGACATCTTCGCCTCCGGTGGGCTCTGGCCGCAGCGGGCCAACGCCAACCTCTTCGCCAACCTCGGCACCTTCGCCGGGGACACCTCCGGTGACTGTGGCGTCGGCACCTTCTCCTGCTCGACCAACTCGGCGAACGCGCCGTGGGGCTGGGACGACGGCAACGACCTGCCGGGCCGGGGCGAGATCGCCACCGACTCGGCGAAGCTCTCCGTCGAGTACTTCACGATCCCGGGCAGCCTGTCCCGGTCGTACACCTACAACCCGTACGCCGGTGCGGCGGCGGCGTTGCGGGAGGCGGCGAAGACCGCGCCACCGGTCGTCGACTGAGCCAGGCGGTCGTCGACTGAGCCAGCGCGGTGGGGCAGCCGGGTTCCGGCTGCCCCACCGTCGGCACGTGATCGGCTGATCGGCCCGGTCGCCACCGTCGCTGGTCGATCGCCGCCGCCGCGCTAGCCGATGATCACCGGAGTGGGATCGTAGATCTTCCACATCTGGTTGAAGGCGTTCCAGTCGGTGGTGGCCGAGATGCAGCTCCACTGCTGCAACACCGCCTGCTGGGCAGGCCGCCCGGACGGCGCGGCGGCATCCAGGCACATGCCGGTCTCGCGGTTCTTGATGAGCACGAACCAGGAGCCGAAGCACTGACCCGTACAGGGTTTGTGGAAAACCTCCTGGGTGAACCACTCGCCCGGGGTGTAGCCGGCGGAACAGTGCGGGAACTGGATGATCGGCGTGCCGTTGTCGTAGAACCCGGCCCGCCAGTCGAGCATCAGGCACTGACCGGAGTGCCGAGCCCTGATCCGGAAGAAGCCGCCCCCGCTGTCGAGCAGGTCGAACTCCTGCGAGGCGCTGGTGTTGTCCGGCCAGAGGAAGACACCCTGATGATTCGCCGTGGAGGCCCACATCACGTCGGCGCGAAGGGTGCTGTAGCCACTCACCAGCTCTCTGCGGTTGGTGTCCGCGTACGCGGGAGTGGGTGCGATCATCACGACGGATGCGACCACCAGGGCCATCGCGATGGCGAGGCCCCGCAGCAGGGTGCTCGCCGCGTGCCCCCCGCCCGTCGGTGGTCCCGGCTGGCCGGTCGGATTTCCGGATCTGTCGAGCCGGCCGACCAGCCTGCCGAGGCGTGGTCCGGTGGCTCTGCCGTCGTCTGGGTCGAACAAGGGGAATCCGGCGCCGAGCATGCTTCCTCCAACCGGGAGTGCGACAGTGAGATGCGGCTCCGCCAACGGCCTGGTCGGCGGCTCGCCTGCGGCTCACTGTCCGGCGTCGACAGGGTGTCCGGCGGGATCCCGGCCGAACCCGAACCCGAACGTTGAGGTGGCATGGTCGGCAACATCGATGTGGCACGATCGGCAACGTCGCCTACTGACCGCCGACGGGGGCACCGCTTACTGATCGCCGACGGGGGCACCGCCTGCTGAGGCGGCGCCCCCGGATGAGCCTGCTACCAAGATTCTTGGCGAGTTAAGGTTCCCCGCGAACCATTTCTCGCCAAGATCCCTGGAGCTTCGGTCTTAGCGGTCAGGTGGTTGGGTCGAGGTGCTGGGCGAGGCGTACGAACGCCTGCCAGTGGGCCGGTCCGAAGGCCAGGGTGCCGCCGTCGCGGTCTTTGGTGTCGCGTACGAGCACGATGTCGGGCAGGTTGTCCGCCACTTCCACACAGGACCCGCCGTTCGCACCCGAGCGGGTGGACTTCCGCCAGTTGGCGCCGGTCATGTCCATTCCTTCGCCACTTCCCTTATCAGTTCGAGCGACTGTGGTCTGGGGAGAGCCTCGCTGCGGATCGCCTCCCAGATGCCCTGGAGCGTGGCTAGTTCCTCGGCCCTGTCGACGATCTGTGCTCGCACCTGATGGTCGAGGTGCGCCACTACTGACTGATCCGGCAGCGTCGCCAGGGTGAAGCCTCCCTGTAGGCCAGGGTAGACCCCGACCTCAGGAGGAACCACGAGGACCTGTATGTGTGGCAGCTCCGCGCAGGTCGCCAGGTGTTGAAGCTGCTGGACCATCACACCCGGCTCGCCGCGAACCGGTCGGCGAAGGACCATCGCGTCGAGGACGAAGACGAACTGTGCCGGACTGCCGGTGGTGAGCACGCCCTGCCTGTCCAGCCGGCTCTGGATTCGCTGCTCGGTTTCCTCCGGCGTGAGGTGGACCCCGACGAGCGTTGCCCGAGCATAAGCCTCGGTCTGTAGGAGCCCTGGCACGTACGCCGGCTCGTACCAGCGGAGCAGGCGGGCCAGGCGCTCGAACTCGATCCAGTCGCGTAGCCAGGCCGGCGTGCTGTCCAGCTTGGCGAGCTTCTTGAGCATCCGGCTGAACGTGCCGCCGGTCTGGAAGGTCTGGTCGATCTTTTCCACGTATTCGTCGGTCGGCGGACGCTGGCCGGTTTCCACCGAGCTGACGTGTGATCCGGAATAGCCGATCTTGCGCCCGAACTCCTCCTGACTGAGTCGCTGCTCAGTGCGAAACAGCCTAAGCTCGGCGAGGACGTATTCCGTGACGAGTCCCATCGATAATCCCACCTCTGCTCACTTCCGAAGATTCGCTTCACAAAATCGCTCGCCTGCCGCTCTGACCAGCACGGATGCCGCGAGCACGTATCGACCGTAGTGCACTCCACGACAGAGTGTCACTAGCGGAACCGCCCGGAATTCAAATGGCATGGTGACCGGCCGGGCGGAACCTGCGGGGGCCATCTCACTTCCCCCCGTAATGAGATGGCCCCCTTCCAACTCCGAAGGAGACGCGATGCGGAAAGTACGCCGGACTCGGCCCGTCCCGCTCGTTTTCCGGCACTGTCGCGACTGGCGTCGGCTGTGGTTGTGGTGCCGGTGCGGGCGGCGATGGTCGTCGTGCCCGTGGCAGGGACTCTCGATCCTGCTGCCGCAGACGGTCCCGGCCCCCGACCTGCCGCCCCAACTCGCGATGCCGACCGTCCCGCCGGCACCGGACCCGCCACCGCCGGCACCGTTGACGCCGCCGCGCGGGCGCAACCGGCACCCGCGCTGGAACGCGGAGTACCCGACCCACCGGGCGCTGCCGGCGCTGGTCGACGGCGCTCGCGGCACGCTGGGGGAGTGGCGGCGGGGCCGCGCCGGCACCGGGGCGTGGAGATGACCGCCCCGGAGCCGCCGATCGGCCCGCACACTCCACTGCGGCCAATCTGGCTGTGTCGCACCGACGGGCAGCCCTGGCCGTGCGCCGCCGCCCGGCTCAGCCTGGTCCGGGAGTACCCGGACACCCGCGTCGCGCTCTGCGTCCATCTCGGCTCGTCGCTCGCCGAGGCGTACCGCGATCTGCATGCGCTCAACCCGGCCGGCGCTCCGGCGGCGAGGGCACTCAGCGAACGCTTCCTCGGCTGGGTGCCCGCCCGCCGCTGACCCCGTCGCCCACGACGGCGGCTCGGCACGGTCCCCCTAACCTCAGTTGACCAGGGCGGATATCCAAATACAAGACTGGAATTCGGTGCGTATCGGGCTCACGATTCTGGGCATGCCATGGGACCCTTTCAGCACCCTGCGCCGGGCGCTCTGGATCGGCGGCGGTCAGTGGGCCGGCAAGTCGACGGTGGCCGGAATCCTCGCCGAGCGGTACGGCCTGACGCACTACCACTACGACTACCACGACGCGCGCGGCCACAACGACCGCCGGGTGGTACGCCGGATCCGGCGCGGCGAGCCGGCCGAGCCCGACTGGGAGACGGTCTGGGTCCGTACGACGCCGGAGGAGATGGCCCGGCAGGTGCTGGTCGAATTCGCCGAGCGGTTCGAGTGGGTGCAGGACGACCTGCGGGCGCTCGCCTCACCCCGGCCCATTCTTGCCGAGGGCTGGGGGTTGCGGCCCGACCTGGTCGCGCCGGTCACCGGATCGACCCGGCAGATGGTGGTGATGGTGCCGACCGAGGAGTTCCGGCAGCGGCAGCTCGACCGGCTGCCCCGGGCTGGTCGGCTCGGTCACCAGGTCAGCGACCCCGAACTCGGGCAGCGGAACCGGATCCAGCGGGATCGCCTGCTCGCCGAGGACGCCGTACGCGGTGCCCGCCGGCTCGACATCCGGGTGATCGAGGTCGACGGCAGCCGGGACGCGGAAGGGGTCGCCGGGCTGGTGGCCGACCACTTCGCGCCGTTCCTGCCGTAGCCGCGCCCCCGCACCGCTCCGCGTCGAATCCGCGTCGAACGTCAGCGGATCGTGCCGAGCACCGAGCACACCGAGCACCGAGCACACCGAGCACCGAGCACGGAGTACCAAGCACGAAGCACACCGAGCGCCGAGCGCCGAGCGCCGGGCGCCGGGCGCCGGGCGCCGGGCGCCGGGCGCCGGGCGCCGGGCGGCGAGCGGCTAGGCGTCGGGCGAGTGTGCTCTGAACGGTCTCGCACTCGACGGGAACCGGCTGCGCGACGGTCGGCAATAACGGGTGTCAGGGAAATCGTCGAGAGGCCGAGACAACGTGATCGGACAGAACTGGGCACCGCCACGGGATCGCTCCGGCGTCGGCGTCGAGGCCGAGGAGACCGCCGACGCCGTGGTCATCCGGAGGTCGTACGACGATCCGGAGGTCTTCGCCGTCCTGTTCCGCCGGCACGCCGCCGCGCTGCTGCGCTACCTCGGACGCCGGATCGGTCCGGAGGCCGCCGAGGACATACTGGCCGACACGTTCCTGGAGGCGTTTCGTCAACGGCACCGCTACGACTCCACCCGGCCGGACGCCCGGCCGTGGCTCTACGGGATCGCCACCAACCGGATGGGGCGGTTCCGGCGTACGGAGTTGAAGCAGCTTCGGGTGACCGAGCGGAGCAGTGTCGACCCCGTGCTGGAGGCGTTCACCGAGCGCAGCGACGCCCGGGTGAGCGCGAGTGCGACAGGCCGACAGTTGGCGGGTGCCCTCGCCCGGCTGCCGCGTGGACATCGGGACGCGCTGCTGCTGTTCGCCTGGGCGGAACTGACCTACGAGGAGATCGCGGTGGCTCTCGGGGTACCGGTCGGCACCGTCCGGTCCCGGATCAGCCGGGCTCGCGGCACGTTGCGCAAGGCGCTTGGCGGGGCCAATCCCATGACTGTCGAAGAGGGGGAGCCCAATGGATGAGATGAGGGAGTTGCGAGCAATGCGGACAGATGTTCCCGTACCAGGTCCCGAGCAACTGGCCGGCACGGAGACGCGGCTGACGGCGGCGATGGCATCGGCCAGCCCGACCGGGGCAGGTCGGGCGACTGGCACCGGGGCATGGCGGCGGTGGTTGCCGCGGCCGGCGGTACGCGTCGCGGTGGCCACGGCGGCCGTCGCGGTGGTGGCGGTGGGCGCGACCCTCGCCGGGCTGGTCGGCGACGCGGGCCTGGGTGAGGGTGGTGGCGGCACGACGGTGGCGGAGCAACCGCCGACGCTGCAACTGGCGGCGGCTGCGCGGGCAACCGGAGAGAACAGTTTCGCCTTCAAGGTGTGGAATCGGTGGAATCGGGAAATTCGCCGCGACCAGCCGCTCTTCGAGGGCGCCTACGACCCGGTGGGCGAGCGGGGTTTCGTGGTTACGACCGACCGACGCGGCAATGGCTTCGAACAGCGGATCATCGGCGACCACCGTTATCAGATCCGTATCGTCGACGGTAAGGCGGTCGAGGTGCAGAAGCTGATGGGCCGCTCGCTTCTCGGGCTCGAGGCGGCACTGCCGGGCGACGTGACCACCGACCCCACCGACATGCTGAACGCCCTGGCCGAGGCGGGCACGGTGGAGAAGACCGGGAGCGCCGGCGGGGTCGAGACGTACGCGTTCCAGTACGACGAACTGCCGTACACGCCGGCCCCCCCGACCGGAACGCCGGCCCCTGCCAGGACGCCGGCCCCGACCAATCCGCGTACGGGCGCCCCCGCACGGCTTACCTATACCGGGACCGTCGAGGTGCGCTCGGGCAAGGTCAGCTCGGTGACATACCGCCCGGTGGACTCGGCGCCCCGCAGCCAGGGGGATGGGCTGCTGATCGAAACCACCATCGAGTTCTCCAACTACGGTATGCCGGTCGATGTCGAGGTCCCCAAAATCTGACCACCTCGCACCCGTTGAGGCGACCGGGACCGGGCAACCGGCACCGGTTGCCTCAACGCCATGCGCCCGGCGGTACGGTCCGGCGGGCCAGGTCGAGAGCAACTCCTGCCGCGAGGAGAACGACCTCGCCACCGCGTCGTTCGCCGAACGGCTGCACCTGACCGACCACTGGCGTACGGCGCACGCGTTCCACTCCAGCCTGCCCGGGTGGCTGGTCGCGTTGCCGCGCCGACACGTCACCTCGATCGCCGAGTTGACCCCCGCCGAGGCCGTCGAGCTGGGCCCGCTGCTCCACCGGCTCAGCACCGCCCTGCACGACGTCGTACGCTGCGCGAAGACGTACGTGATGCAGTTCGCCGAGGCGGAGGGCTTCGGGCACGTGCACTTCCACGTCGTACCCCGGATGCCCGACCTTCCGACGGAACACCGCGGGCCACGGGTCTTCCACTACCTCACCCGCCCCGAGAGCGAATGGCTGACGAGCGACCGGCGCGTGGAGGTCGCCGTCGCCATCGCCGAACGGCTCCGGACGGGTTGATCGGTCGGCCCGGTGGCCGCCATCCGGGTTCAGGACTCCGGCCCGGCCGCCTCCTCCGGCGAGCGGCCGATGGGCGACCGAGCAGACCTGATCGGGACGAACGTCAGGTGGCTCCGGGCCGGATCGGCGGAGACCGCGAGACGGCGCACCGATCGCCTGATGTCGCTGCGGGGGCGGGCCGGGCTGGCGGGCGGCGTCCACAATGAGGACCGATCATCGGAGGCAACATGGACAGCGAGCTGGACCTGCCGGTCGTACCCGATCTGCCGCCCGTCTGGCTGCTCGACGTCGACGGTGTGATCAACGCCCGTCGGCCGGGGTGGGGCCGAGCGGCCCGCCGGGCCGACGTCTGGTCCCAGTCCGACCGGTGTGAGTACCCGCTGCGCTGGGCCGGCGCGCTCGTCGACCGGATCCGCACGCTGCACGAGTCCGGGGCGGTGGAGGTGCGCTGGTGCACCACCTGGTGCCCGGAGGCGGACGTGTTGGAGCGGCTGTGGCGGCTGCCGGTGCTGGATCGGGCCCTCGCCTGCGATCCGGTGCCGACCGGCGAACTGGGCTGGCCGGTCAAGCTGACCGCCGCACACGCGGTGCTGGCAGCCGGTCGTACCCTCGTCTGGACCGACGACGAGGCGATCCCGGCGGGGGACAGGATCCTGGACCGGGCGGTGGCCCGGGGTGTCGCCCTGCTGATCATGCCCGACCCCGGGCGGGGACTCCGCCCCGCCGACCTCGACGCGATCGAGGCGTTCGCGCGGCGGCACGCCCCCACCTGACGGTCGACGCGGTGGAACTCTCCGCCGCCGAGCACACGGCCCTCGCCACCGACCTGGCGACCGCCGCCGAGATCAGCTCCGAGATCGGCGTCGAGATCAGCTCCGAGATCAGCTCCGAACTGCGCCGCTGACCACGGCGGGTGGATCGGCGATGCGGGCCACTCGGCGTTCCCGGGGTGGGCCGGCGAGCAGGTGGCCGGCGACCGCGAGCAGGCCGAGCCCGCCGACCGCGAGCCAGTGGGCGTCGCCGAGGTACTGCAGACTCACCCCGCCGACCGCCGGGGCGACGAAGGCCGCGGCCGGGAAGGTGAGGAAGAAGACCGCCTGGTAGCGGCCACGCAGCCGGGGCGGGGCCAGTTCGGCGTTGATCTCCGCGTTCGGCGGTGCGGCGAGCATCGCGCCGACCGTCCAGACCAGCGCCGCCAGCAGGTACCCGGGCAGTCCGTCGGCGACGGTCAGTCCGGCGTACCCGAAGGCGGCCAGGCCCAGCGCGGTGGCCAGCACCCGGTGCTTGCGGCGACCGTCGATCAGCCGGGGCACGAAGAGCTGACCGATCACGATGAACAGCCCGCCCAGCGCCACCACCAGCCCGTACGCCGAGGAGCTGAGCCCGTCGTTGCGCATCGCCAGCGGCATCACCGTCGAGTTCTGCGCGGTGATCACGGCGTGCGCGAAGGTCAGTGCGACGAAGGCCAGGAAGATCCGGTCGGTGAGCGGGGTACGCAACCCGGCCCGCCGGGCCCGCACCGCCCCCGGCCCGGCCGTCGAGGTTCCCGGGTCAGCCGTCGAGGCTCCCTGGTCGGCCGTTGAGGTTGCCGGGGCCGTCCGGGCCAGGGTCTCCGGCACCTTCCAGGCGATGATGACCGTGGTGGTGAGGGTGGCCGCCGCGTCGACCAGGAACAGGGCCAGATAGCTCGCCTCGGCGAGCAGCCCGGCCAGCGCCGACGCGCCCGCCATGCCGAGGTTGAACGCCCAGAACTGGAGGTTGAACGCGCGGGAGCGGCGGGCCG